>NZ_FUXL01000033.1 GCF_900167365.1 Consotaella salsifontis
GGCGACGACGGATGGGAAGAGTTCTGACCAGAACGGACCAAACAAGACGAGGGGCGGCCGGCGATCATCGCCCGCCGCCCCTTCATTTTGTTCTCACATAGCCAAGACCGGGAACGCAATCTCGCCTCCTCAGCCAATAAACGACTTCAACAAGGAAAGATCAGTCGCTCACGTCGAGGATGCCTCCACAGTCTCTCGCCATGCGAAATACGTCGACCCGGAATTGATTACATTATACCGTCCAGGGATACCCGCACTCGGTCGTGATGCATAGCGACCGCATAACCTATGATTGCACCTTATGTAAGTTACACATACCTGTTATTTTTCCTACCGCCCAAGTCATATTAAGACGATTTTTGGAACTTTATACTTTTTAAATACTCGAACGATAAGCTCCAGCTCTTCCACAACCCGAAGAAGTTCGGCCGTCATGACGTTCAAATCCATCCAGATGAAAATCGCGGTATTTTCCGTAACTTGCATATTGGGCGCGACGGCGGGTCTGGTTGGCTACTCGCTCTACGCCTCGGGCAACAGCCGAACCTATGTCGCAAATTCCGTTTCTACGCTCATCGAGCGCCAGACATCGGAGAGCCTTCAGCGGCTGGCCAATACCCAGGCGGAGAGGATCGCGGCAACGATCAATCAAGCGTTTGACGCGGCGCGCAACATGGCGCGTTCGTTTGAGGTCGCGGCAGCCGGTGGACCGGATTCAACGCCGCCAGCCGAGCGCCGCAGCCAGTTCAACCGCATTCTTCTCAATGTCCTGAAGGACAATCCGGGCTTCAACGGAACGTATAGTGCCTGGGAGCCTGATGCGATCGACGGCAATGACGCCGCTTTCCGGAACCGCGCAGATGCCGGTTCGGATGCGACGGGACGATTTCTGCCTTACTGGACGAGGGACGCTTCCGGCAAGATCGCCCTTCAGCCACTCGTCGAGTACGATAGCCAGGACCTCCACCCGAACGGCGTGATGAAGGGCGGCTGGTACATTGGTCCGCAGACCGGCAAGGGTGAGAGCATTCTCTCCCCCCTGCCCTACATCGTTCAGGGCAAGAACGTCTATCTCGCGACCATGTCCGTTCCGATCATGATCGACGGCAAGTTCCGGGGCGTTGTCGGCGCTGACTACAACCTCGATTTCGTGCAGCAGCTCGCCCAAAAGGTGGACGGCTCGATCTTTTCTTCCCAGGCCGACGTAACCATCGTGAGTGGGCAGGGGCTGACGGTTGCCTCCAGCGAGCATCCTGAAGCGATCGGCGGTCCCTTCGAAAAGGTCGATCCAGCGCTCTCAAGGCTGAGGGCCGGCATTGAGAGCGGCAAAGAGCAGTTGGACTCGACAGACGAATCCATAGCGGTTTCGGCTCCCATCAACTTTGGCCGCACGGACTTGACCTGGTCGATCGTCATCAAGGTTCCGCGTGCCATAGCTCTCGCCGATGCGGCGAAGCTGGATGCGGATCTCTCGGACCGAAACGCCACGGATTCGATGGTGCAAATCGCCGTCGCCGCCGTCATCGGTCTCGCCGGCGCAATCCTGATGTGGCTTGTTGCCCGCTCCATCGCGTCGCCCATCATCCAAATGACGCAGGCGATGCGGCTTCTGGCGCAGCGGAAATTCGAGACACAGGTTCCGGGCGTCGGCCGCAGCGACGAAATCGGCGCCATGGCCGAGGCCGTTCAGGTGTTCAAGGACAACGGCATCAAGGCCAAGCAGCTGGAGGCCGAGGCCGAGGAGACGCGCCGGCGCCAGGAGGTCGAGCGCGAGCGCCTCGC
>NZ_FUXL01000032.1 GCF_900167365.1 Consotaella salsifontis
TCAGCATGCTCAGCGCCGCCGGTGCGTCACCCTCCCGCGGTCACGGCCACCATGCCTCCGACCCAACGACACCAACCGCGCCCCACACGGCACAGACCATGGCGAGCACGATGCAGGTGCAGGACCGGGGCGGCTGGGACGACGAAGCCACTTCAGTTGCGGACCGTTCCGATCAGGCCGGTGCCTCCAGGTCCGAGAGCAAGGACGCGATCAGCGCATCCGGGGCCTTGAACCGGCCGCGCCTGAGCTCCGGCGGGACAACGGCCTCGATCGCTTCCAGCTTTTCGGAGGGGTCCATGCGAAGATAGACCTCCGTCGTGCGGATATCGGCATGACCAAGCCACAGGGCGACCTTCCGGATGTCATGGGTGGCCTGCAGCATGACGACCGCGCAGCTGTGCCGGAGCTGATGTGGCGAGACGCTCCGACCGCGCAGCGATGCGCAGGTCTCGGCTGCCTTGCCGACGTGCTTGTCGAGCACATACTCGAAGCCCGCGCGGGTCATCGGCTCATCCTGCGCATTGACGAAGAGCTCCGGCACGCGGACCGCGCCCCTGACGCTCAGCCAGGCACGGAGATCCCGCGCGGTCTCCTTCCAGAGCGGCAGGCAGCGTTCCTTGCGGCCCTTGCCCCGGATCGTCACGTTCGCGCCGTGCAGGAGCGACAGGTTTTCGGTCAGAACGCCGACCAGCTCAGAGACCCGCAAGCCCCCTGCGAAGCACAGGTGCATCATGGCCCGGTCACGCACGCCGGATCGTGTCGCAAGATTGGGGGCGTTGAGGATCGCGCGGACCTCTTCCATTGTCAGATGACGGATGAGCCTCTGGTCATGGCGCTTGGCCGGGATCGCATGGATCCGGCCGATCTGCTCCAGGGCGGAGGGCACCTTGTGCTCCACATAGCGCATGAACGTCTTGATGGCGGCGAGCCGCAGGTTGCGTGTGGAAGCGCCGTTGCCACGCTCCTGTTCGATATGGCCGAGGAAGGCGACGATCATCGGCGCGTCGAGGTCTTCGATCGTCAGCCGTGACGGACGGGTGCCCAGCCGTTTCGCGGCGAAGTCGAACAGCAGCTTGAAGCTGAACGCATATGTCTCGCAGCTCTGTAGACTGTAGCCTCTCTGGCGAGGCATGTAATCGCGCAGGAAGGCGGTGATGAGAGGGGCGATCTTCGTCATGCGACGCTCTCCCCGACCAGCATTTCTGCGGCCGAAGCGATATCCGCCATCATTTCCGGCGTCGCCTCAAGATACCAGTAGGTGTTCCGGATATCGGCATGGCCCAGATAGGTCGACAGGGCGACGAAGTGCCGGGCGACCACACCACGCTCGGCGCCGCATTGTTCCAGCACCCGGGTTGCGAAGGTATGACGAAGATCATGGATGCGAGGCTGCCGGCTTCGCTCGGGCGCGATCCCCGCCCGGCGCAGGATGCAACGGAAGGTATAGTTCACAGTCGTCGGGCACAGCTGCCTGTGCTGGACGGATGGGAACAACCAGTCGCTTTCGCCGGCGCGTTGGCGGCGGGCCTCGAGATAGCGTTCGAGCGCCCCAATGACCGTCGCGTGCAGCGGCACGAGCCGGCTCTTGCGGAACTTGGTCTCGCGGATGTGCAGCACACCATCCGTCCCAATGTCGTCGAGCCTGAGCGCAAGGGCCTCCGAGACGCGCAATCCCGTGGCGGCGATCAGCCCGAACAGCATGACGTAGAGCTGGCGCCGCAGGGGATTGGGTTTCTGACGCCGGAGCCTGCCGGCGGCATCGAGGACGCGGGCGATCTCATCCGGCGTATAGATATAGGGGATCGGCCGCGCTTTCCGGCTTGGTGCGAGGTCGGCGGGCGGGATCTCATGCCGAGGATCTTCGGCATTGAGGAAGCGCGCAAACAGGATCATGTCTGTCAGACGCCGCTCACGGGCGTCTGGCGTCCGGGCGACTGTCGCCAGCCAGGCGAGAACGGATGCCGCACTGATATGCGCTTCGCCGCGCCCGGCGGCGAAGCGCGCGAAGGCGCGAAGATGCCGTTCGGCCTTGACCAGCTTGTAGCCAAGCGCGCGGCGCAAAGTGATGTAGCGGGTTGCGTCGCCGCTCAGCATGGAAGCCTCCCGCCCCAGGGCTGCGCGATCTCCGACAGGAGGCAGATATCCACCTTGGCATAGAGCGCCGTGACCGATGGCGAGCGGTGCCGCAACACGGCGCCAACGCCGGCGAGGCTGACGCCGTTGCGCAGCATGGACGTCGCGGCGGAGTGGCGCAGAACGTGGGCGCCGCGATGGACACTTTTGACGCCGGCCCGGTCGAGGGCGCGGCGCACGATGCACTTCACGGCGATGCGGTTGATCGGCCGGACAGGGGCCGCGCTCGTCAGGAACACGCGCGTCGACACGATGTGTGGCCGTGTCCGCTCGATATAGGCGAGGATGGCGTCCCCGATCTCCTGGGTCAGCGGCAGGCGCTCCTCACGCCGCGCCTTGCCGGCAAGAGTTATGCGGCCGGCTGCCCAGTCGATCGCGTCGAAGGTGAGGTTGGCGACTTCGCTGGCCCTGAGGCCCAGTCGGGCCAGGAGCAGGATGACGGCTCGGTCGCGCAGGCGCTCCTCGCCGTCACAAGTGGCAAGGAGGCGGTCGATGTCCGCTTGCCCGAGGCCGCGCGGCGTCGTCGCCAACTGCCAGTTCGCGAAGCTCGGAACCGCCCGTTCCCGCCCGACCGGGCACTGGCCGGTCGCCACCAGATATTTGAGATAGGCGCGCGTGGCGACGGTGATGCCTTGCGCCCGGCCACGGCCGTGCGGCTTTGCCCGATCGAGCACGAAGTCGCGCACCGCGGCAGCCGTGTATGCTGTCGGATCGGTGCCGAGCGACACCAACAGGTCGACAAGGATCGCCTGGTAGGTGTCGAGCGTGGAGTCCTGGATGCCGCGCTGCTCCTGCATCCAGCAACGGAAGGCGCCAAGTGCCGGCCAGGTTTCCTCCAGCGACGGGTACCGCTCCGGGGGCAGGACGTTCGTTTCCTGCAGATAGGAGATGAACAGCGCGGCGGCGCCCTGAGGGGCCCGAGCTGTCTTGCTGCCCCGGAACACCAACGCCGAAGCCGTGAGACCGGAAGCGAGCGTTTCGATTTCGAAGCCGGAGCTGCGCACCCAATCGCCCCACAGGGCGAGCAGACGCACCAGCTCCGTTATCGTCGCCGGCGAGTATTTCCTCTGGGCGAGCCAATCCTTGAAGCCATCGGCATGCGGTTGCAGCCAGTTGATCCGGACATCGACGCTCCGGCGATGTCTGCGCTTTCGTTTTGTCACCGTGTTTTCCTTCGAACTGCTTGTTCACGCCGGGGAAGACCCGGAACGGCGAGCAAAGCGAAGGTTTCGGCCGCATTCCATTCGACCTGCGATCTGCGTGGCCGATCCGAACGCGGCCATGGCCTGTGCCGTGTGGGGCGCGGTTGGTGTCGTTGGGTCGGAGGCATGGTGGCCGTGACCGCGGGAGGGTGACGCACCGGCGGCGCTGAGCATGCTGA
>NZ_FUXL01000031.1 GCF_900167365.1 Consotaella salsifontis
GGCCGAGGCGCCGCAGCAGGGTGAACACCCAGACGCCGACAAAGGAGCCGATGCCGCCGCCGACCAGGAGCATCGTGCCGAGCTTCAGGTCCACCGTGCCGCGCCGATAGTGCGCCAGCGCCCCGGAGAACGAGGCCGCGATCACCTGGTTGGCGCCGGTGGCCACCGCCACCGCCGGCGGGATGTTGTAGAAGATCAACAGCGGCGTGATCAAAAACCCGCCCCCAACCCCAAACATCCCAGACAAGAACCCGACCGCCGCACCCATCCCGACGATCACGAACACATTCACCGACATCTCGGCGATCGGAAGATAAAGGGTCAAGGAAGGTCCCGCCTCGCGGTTGCCGCATCGTCCGGCGTTTTCGTCGAATGGCGATCGCGTATGAAAGAAGGCGCCGCCGAGGACCGGAGGCGCCAACGGGCGGACTTGGCCGAGGGGCGGGATTTGCCGTCCCCCGCCCGTTGATGATTGGGCGGCACGGTATCAGGCATGAAGATCATGGCGGAATGCCGATCCCCGTTGGTAAGGCTTAACGCCGGCGAAGCTGCGGCCGTCCTCGACACAGAGCTTTTCCACGAGCGTCGACATGGCGCCCACGATCTCGCCCTTGGGGAAGGGGTCGCATTCGACGGTGATGCCCTGACGCGTCACCCTGCATCGCAGAGCCGCCGCCTGGGGGAGAAACACCGCCAGCTCCGTTTCGACCTTTTCGATGAAGGCGAGGTCCGGACGGCGCACGCCGATGCCCGTCTCGATGCGGCTGGCAAGGCAGGGCTGGGCCGGCAGGGCTGCAAGATCGTCCAGCCCATAACGCTCCGCCAGGGCGTAGATGTCCGCTTTGGAAATGCCGGCCTCGACGAAGGGATGGTGCACGGCATTGAGCTTTGCCGCCTCGAGTCCCGGACGGAAGTCCCCGAGATCGTCGGTGTTGATGCCGGACGCGATGGCGAGCGCCGTCGCCTCGCGAATGCGGGAATAGAGGTTCGACTTGCAGAAGTAGCAGCGATTGATCGGATTGGCGAGATAATCGGGATCGTTCATCTCGCCGGCGTCGAGCAGCTTCAGACGCCAGCCGTGGCGCGCGGCATGCGCCTCGACGCGCGTCGTGGCCGCCAGGGGGACGGCCGGGGAAACCGCATGCACGGCGGTGATGTCGGCGCGCGAGAAGCGGTGCGCGACGAAGGACAGCACCATGGAATCGACCCCGCCGCTGACCGCGATCGCCAACGCGTCGTGTCGGTCAAGGACGGATACGAGTCGGGCCTGGAGATCGTCGGTCATGGCAGGGTCTCTATGCTATCGCCGGGTGGCCGCGAGGAAGGTCTTCACGCGCCGTTCTTGAGCTGGAGGTGGACGGCGGTTCCGCCGGAAAACGCCTCGGGCGTGCAGAGGACGCGCGGGTTCTTGCCGACATAACGCTCTGCCTGGCGCAGCGCCTCCTCGAAGGTCGACACCGGCTTGAAGCCCATGCCCCTGGCATAGCGCGGAGCCTTGGCGCCGACGATGAACACCGCCGACGTCCGGTTGGCCGGCACGGACCCGCCCGAGATCATCGACATGGCGTGGAACGGGTGATAGGTGAAAGCCGTCCGATACTTGTAGATGTAGCCGGGGTCCTGCGAGATGGTGCGCGCATCGTCCGAGGCGAGGAACTCCGGCGCGGAATTGTACTTCTGCAGGAGCTCGTAAGTCGGCTCGTAGGACGGGAACCAATCCGGGTTGAACCAGCCGTCGCACATCGACGCTGCGATGATGACGCCGCCCTCGCGGAAGGCGCCCCAGGAGCGCGAAAGCTGCCCGCCGATGGCAAGGCTCATCAGGATCGGGTTTGTGCCCATGCCGGGGCCGTAGTGGAAATTCCGCGGCAGGCCGATCACCAGAACGTCCGCCTTCTCTTCCATGTCGAGAAAGACGTTGGTGCGCTCCTTGGCCAGCGGCCAGGTCGCCTTCTCGACCTCTGCCAGCGTGCCGGCAGCGACGCCGAGCACCTGCGACTTCTGGCCGAGCACGGCGTCGACGCCGAAGAACCTCTTGCCCATGCCCGCTTCCATCGCCTCGCCGATGGCGCGGAACTGATGGCGCATGTGCTGCTTGGGCGAGGCGCCGAGCCAGTCGTCCCGGTGCATCGTCTTCGGGGCATGGTGCGAGGCGATGGACTTCATGCCTGTCATGCCGGTGACGACCATCTTGTAGCCGCCGCTATAGCCGCCATAGGGGTTGCCGGCGCAATGGCCGACGACGATGGGAAGGTCGGCTTCCGCCATCATGCGGTTGCACTGGACGGCATTGCCCATGCCATCGACGCCGAAGTCGAGAAGATCCGGCGCCTCGGCGTCGTGGTTGATGATGCGGTCGGGCCAGAACTGGTCCACGATCTCGTGGCCGAGATAGTCGTACCACTCGGCCAGCGTGTTCTGGCGGTGCAGACCCATGCAGCACAGGAGCGTGATGTTTTCGAGTTTGGTGCCGCCGGCCAGAAGCTCCTCGATGATCAGAGGAATGGCCGTCTTGCGGTGGCTGTTCTTCTGCGAGCCGCCCTTCACCCGATCGGGGAAGCCGATCACCACCTTCTTGTTCGGGCCGCCCATCTCGCGCAGCGGCGGCGTTCCCAGCGGATTGCGCAGAGCGTTGCGCGTCGCCTCGACAGGGTCTACCGCCGGCGGGTCCTGATAGCTCTGTCCGAAGCGCACGACCGTTGCCGTGTCGGGCAGTTCCACCTTCATGCGGCTGTCGCCATAGTCCAGGAGGACGTCCTGCATTGTCTCGAACTCCGATTGAAAGCGCCGGGGGAAGGGGCCGGGGGCAACTCTTCCTGGGCGGGACGGGAACTTGAGGTCCCCGGCATGGGCATGGGCGACGCCGCGAGGGCGCCGCGATGAAACTCAGCAGCCGGCGCCAGCGCGGGCCTGATCGATGATGGTGGCGAGCTCTTCCGGATAGAAGCCGATCTCGCCGGTGAAGCGGGTGAGGGCGACGAGCCCGCCATCAATGGAGGGGAGCGCTGCGATCGCCCGGGCGTTCTCTTCCTTCAGACCGCCGCCATAGACCACGGGGAGCTCTTGGCCGAACATGGCCTTCGACGCCTTCTTCACGAAGGCCGTCACCTGTTCGATGGCCTCGGGCGCCGGCGGCGTCTTTCCCGGGCCGATGGCCCAGATGGGTTCGTAGCCGATAACGAGGCGGCGTTCGCCAAGAAAGGCGGCCGTGCCGGCAAGGCTCGTTTCCATCTGTCGACCGAGCGTCACCTCGACCCGGCGCATTTGTTCCTCGGGGGTGCCGGTGCTGCGCTCCTCTGCCGTCTCACCGACGCAGATCAGCACGTCGAGGCCCGTCTCCAGGGCGCGCAGCGCCTCCTGATTGATCAGGCGGCTCACCGTCTCGGAGATCGCGGCGGCATCCGTCTGTCCGCCGAGATGGGCGGCAATCACGCCGGCCTTTTCGCGTCGCTCCTCCGAGTGGCCGATCATCGCGGCGGTGCAGCCGATCGCCTTCATCGCCGTGGCGGGACGGCTGGAACTGAAGGCGCCGAAATTGCCACCCTTGCGGATGTCCTCGCGGTGAACGCCCTGGCACCCTATAGCGAGGGAACGACGCTCCTCGGCCGGAACGCGCGACAGCGCGTCGACCGCGGGAATGACGAGAGCCTCCGGCAGAAACAGCGTCAGGGGCGTGTCGGCGTTCTTACCCAGCCCGCAGGCCGCGATCTGCCCGATCACGTTCTCGATCCAAACCTTGGGAGAGCCCTCGCCGCAAACGCCGCCAAGAGCGCGGGACACTTCGAAGCGCTTGAGGTTGACGAATATGTCGAGCATCGATCGCCTTTCTCTTGTTCCCGGCGCGAAGCCTGCCCCGCCCGCTGGATGGTATAGCCGGAAGGACGCCAACGCTGAATTTGCTGGCAGAGGGTGGACCTCTGGCCAATGAGCGGTGCTTGTCCGCACCATTTATGTAACCGGTTGCATAGGTCTTTGGGGGGTGCTTGTCAATCGGGACAAGACTGGAACGACGAGGCAGCTGGCGTCCCGCCCTGCCATTGCGTCCGATTTTCAACACGCAAGAACGAGGTTGCGCAAGCTGCCATGTTGATTTTCGACAGAGACAAAACGTGTTCGCAAAATGCCAGCTGGGTGGGAATCTTCTGATTGGGAAAGACTTTGATTGCGTAGGCTGATCGGCGGCGGCGCATGAATGCGACCGCCCAGTTCTGGCGTCCCGCGGAAGAGTTGCCGTCGAACATCAAGACAATTCCTCGAAACATTCCGGACGGATGAATGCAGGTTACGTTTCGATATGGCTACAGCCGATGAAACCGGTTACTCAATAGTTCCTGTTGCCTCGCGCCTATCTCGACGGCCCGTCGACGGATGTGCGGCGCTCAAGGACGATCCACGCCGTCGAGATCGTGTATGAGGGGGCGCAACTTCGTGCGTCGCGTGATTCTCCTCGCGCGGCGTCCGCGCTGCCTTCCTCCCTGTTTGGCTAGATGAAGGTCGATCTTATGCCTATCGCCGTTCCCGCTCTTCTCGCTCACCCGAAATTTGCGGCCGCCGCCGCGTATCTCGAGGGTGCGCATGATCGCCTGATCGAGGAGATCATCCAGCTTACGGAAATTCCTGCCCCGCCTTTCAAGGAAGAGCGGCGAGCGGCTGCCTTTCTCGAAATGATGCGGCCGGCGGGTTTTGCCGATGCCAAGCTCGACGCGATCGGCAACGTCGTCGCCTTGCGCAAGGGGCGGAGCGGTGGCGGAATGATCGTGCTGTCCGCTCATCTCGACACGGTCTTCCCCGAAGGCACGGATGTTTCGGTTCGGCGCGAGGGAACGAAGCTCTTCGCCCCCGGCATCGGGGACGACACGCGCGGCCTTGCCGCCCTGCTTGCCTTTGCCCGCGCGCTCGATGCTGCGGCGATCGAGACGGAGGCGGATCTCCTTTTCGTCGCCGATGTCGGCGAAGAGGGAAGGGGCGACCTTCGCGGCATTCGCCACCTCTTCACGGAGGGCGAATTCCGCGATCGCATCACGGGCTTCTTCACATTCGACAGCCCCGACATGGACGAACTCGTCGTCACTGCCGTCGGCTCGCGGCGCTATCACGTCGTTTTCCGTGGCCCCGGAGGCCATAGCTTCTCCGCCTTCGGCACGGTCAACCCGGCCTATGCGCTGGCGGAGACCGTCCTCGGTCTGTCGCGCATGTCCGTTTCGTCCGAGACGCGGACAACGTTCTCGGCCAGCGTTCTTGGCGGCGGCACCTCGATCAACGCCATTCCGGAGGAGGTTTTCGTGGATGTCGATCTGCGCTCGATCTCGCCCGAGGATCTCGCCCGAATCGACACAGAGCTTCATCGCCTGGTCGATACGGCGGTGGCGAACGAAAACGCCAGAGGCTCGACGGAGAGCGGCGCCATCACGGCCGAAGCCGTGCTGATCGGCGACCGCCCGGCCGGGGCTACGCCGAGGGACAGCTTGATCGTTACGGCCTCCGCCGAGGCACTTGCCGCCTTCGGGTTCGAGGTGGGGTTCAGAGCGTCGTCGACGGATGCCAACATCCCGATGAGCCTCGGCGTCCCCGCCGTGATGATCGGAACGGGTGGCAAGGGCGGGCGCGCCCATACCCTTGCCGAATGGATCGACGTGGAGCCGGAGACCAGCCTTCGCGGACTGAAGGCGGGGCTTGCCGCCTTCCTCGGCGTTGTCGGTCTGTGCGACTGATGCTCTAGGCTCTCCGGCCGCAGCAGGTCTTGAACTTGAGGCCGGAGCCACAGGGGCAGGGGGCGTTGCGGCCGATCTTGGCGGCAGCCGCCGCGGCTCCGCCCTCGATCTCGCCGCGCCGTGCCATCGGCATGATGTCGCTTGCCGGGCGCCCGGCTCGCACCAGCGAGGCCATGGCCTGCAACGCCGGCCCGGCATGTTTGGTGAAGCGGGTGGTCGAGCGGCAGAAATAGTTGAGCCCGGGCTCGCCGTCCTCTGCGGTCAGGAAACGGTGCTTGGGGCAGCCGCCATTGCAGGCGAAGCGGATGTCGCATGTCCGGCACTGGCGGGGCAGGGTGTCGCGCTTGTCCCTGCCGAACGTGATCTGTTCGGGGCGGCCTGCAAGCTCGCCCACCGGCGCGTCCATGATGTTGCCGAGACGGTATTCCGGATAGACGTAGTGGTCGCAGGCAAAGAGATCGCCATTGTGCTCGATGGCCAGCCCTGAGCCGCATGTTTCCGCGAACCAGCAGAGGCTCGCCGGCGCGCCGGCCCAAAGCCCGAGCTGCACGTCGAAGAACTGGACGAAGATGGAGCCGACGTCCCGGACGATCCACTCGTCGAAAATGCCGCACAGGAAATCGCCATAGGTGCGCGGCAGAACGCTCCACGGCGTCACCTTATAGTCGATGCCGTCCTCGTCGATCTGAGGGACGGCGGCAAGGGTCGTGCCGTCGGCGGAGCGCTCGGCGATGGGAATGAATTGGTGGAAGGCGGAGCCGATTTCCTTCAGGAAGCGGTAGACCTCCACCGGGTGCGAGGAATTGTGGCGGCTGACCACCGTCAGGGTGTTGTACTCGACGCCGTGGCGCTGCAGCACATCGAGCCCCGCCATGACCTTGTCGAAGCTCGGCCGACCTGCCTTGTCGATCCGGTAGCGGTCGTGGAGTTCCCGTGGCCCGTCGATAGACAGGCCGACCAGGAAGTCGTTCTGCTTGAGGAAGGCGCCCCATTCTTCGTCGAGGAGGGTGCCGTTGGTCTGCAACGCGTTGCGGATGGTCTTACCGGCCGGCGCATGGCGCTGTTCGAGCGCGACGATGCGGCGGAAATAGTCGACGCCGAGTATCGTCGGCTCGCCGCCCTGCCAGTTGAACCAGATCTCTGACGCGCCAAGCCTGGCCTGAGAGGAGATATAGTCGCGGATGTACGTCTCGAGCACCGCGTCCGCCATGTCGAAACGCTTGGTCTCGGGATAGATGCGTTCCTTCTCAAGATAATAGCAGTAGGTGCAGTCGAGATTGCAGCGTGGCCCGATCGGCTTGGCCATCACCTGAAAGGGCCTCGAAGGCTGGAGGAAATCAGCCAAGGTGCCTCCCCATCACATGGACGGCATTCCGTCCTCGCGAACGGTTTCAGGTTTCGAAGACCCGCCTCGACCGAGCGACGAAGCGACGCCGCTGTCACCATAAGCCGCCGCTCCGCTCGGCGCCAGTTGTCGCTTTGTTCGAGGGAAAAGACTCGACCGGTGTTTGGCCTCGCTGCGGGCTTGTTTCTGTCCGTTGGGTTTCGGCCTCTGGCGGATGATCGAAGAGGCTGTGCAATTCTGTCTTTTGGGTGCTTGCGGCCCGCGGCCATGCCGGTTATATACCCGCCCGCGGGTCGCGGAGTGTAGCGCAGTCTGGTAGCGCACCTCGTTCGGGACGAGGGGGTCGCAGGTTCAAATCCTGCCACTCCGACCAGCCTTCTCTGTCCGACCCGGAGACATGGGTAACAGAACGTACGTAAGGCATAGGTGACAACCTCGTGCTAGATGAGGGTTGTCGATGGTCTGCAGGGTTTTCTGTTCCAGGTCGATATATCCCAGATCATAGCTCATGAAGCTGACGAGCCAAATGGCGTCGTCGACTTCCTTGGAGATCCCGGCGCTGATCTCCTTAACCGCGACGGGGCATTCCAGATCCGCGATCAGCCGCTGTAGACGGTCGAGCACGCCGCGCCAATTCCGGTCACCCTCCGGTTGAACGGCCTCTTGCAGAGGGTTCAGATGGACGATTAGCGCGTCCGCATCGATCATATCGAACGCCCGCCGCGCCTCGTCGAGGCCAAAACCGGCCGCCAGTTGCGCCCCACCGAGATTGGCCAGCAGCGGAATGTCGGATGCTAGAGCGGGATGAAGTTCGGCAGAATCGGAAGAGGATTCCATCGGAGGCGCCAATCTGATTCAACATGCTGGCTGGAGACGGAGGCCAGCATGGATGGGTCGACCTTATTCGATGGATCTGCGCGAGCGGGTGGTTGCGGCGGTGCTTGAGGGCGGGCTGTCGCGCCATCAGGCGGCGGAGCGCTTCGGGGTTGCGGTGAGCACGGCGGTCAAATGGCTGCAGCGCCACCATGAGACGGGCAGTGTGGCGCCCGGCCAGATGGGTGGGCACAAGCCGAAGAAGATCGCCGGCGCGCATGCCGAGTGGCTGCGCCGGCGCTGCACGGAGAAGCCCTTCACGCT
>NZ_FUXL01000025.1 GCF_900167365.1 Consotaella salsifontis
AAGTAGCAGACCCGCCAGCGTCTCCATGTCGAGCTGATCAGCGCCAGTCGCGATCACCAGCTCGCCAAGCTGCGTTCTTTGCCGTGCCTTGAGGCTCTTGGCCTTCTCCTGAAGCGCCTTCAGCTCGGCATCGATATCGCGTGGCCTCCGCATGGTCCCTCCTGTCATCACGTCCCCGACTCGCCACCAACCTAGCCACCGGCACGGCGCCTGTCACTCAAAGCCGTCAGGATTTGAGTGCGCGCTTATACGTTGCTGCGCAACGTGCGCTTAGGCGGCGCGGTCTGGTCTGGCCTTTGAGGCAAATCGCAGCTAGGCTGCTGAGTGATTTGCGGGGGGACGCGGCGCCGGCATGGCGATCTACCATTTCTCGGCCAAAGTGATCTCGCGCGGCGCAGGCCGCAGCGCCGTGGCGGCCGCTGCCTATCGCTCCGCGTCGGAGCTGCACGATGAGCGCCTTGGCCGCGCCCACGACTTCACCGCCAAGACCGGCGTCGTTCATTCCGAAATCTTGGCTCCAGACGGTGCGCCGGAGCGGCTTTCCGATCGCGCGGCCTTGTGGAACGAGGTGGAAGCCACGGAGAAACGGAAGGATGCGCAGCTCGCCCGCGAGGTGGAGTTCGCCTTGCCGCGCGAGCTGAACCGGGAAGAGGGCGTGCAGCTCGCCCGCGACTTCGTTCAACGTGAGTTCGTCGACCGCGGCATGGTGGCGGACCTCAATGTGCATTGGGACTTCGACGCGGAGGGCCAAGCGAAGCCGCACGCGCACGTCATGCTGACCATGCGCGAAGTGGGGCCGGACGGCTTCGGCAAGAAGGTGCGGGAGTGGAACGCCACGCCGGAGCTGACCGGCTGGCGAGAACGCTGGGCCGAGCACGTCAACCAGCGCTGCGCGGAGCTGGGGCACGATGTTCGGATCGACCACCGCACGCTGGCCGCGCAGGGTGTCGAGCTGGAGCCGCAACACAAGATCGGACCGGCGGGGATGCGCCGGGAGACGCGCGGCGAGGATGCCGAGCGGGCGCAGGAGCATCGCGACGTCGCGCGCCGCAACGGCGAACGTCTTCTCGCCGAGCCGGGGGTCGCGCTGCGCTCGCTGACGCATCAGCACTCCACATTCACGCGTCAGGACCTCGCCCGGTTCGTGCATCGGCAGACGGACGGAGCCGATCAGTTCCAGGCCGTCATGAGCCGCGTGGAGTCGAGCCCGGAGATCGTGCAGCTCGGGCAGGACGGCCGCGGCCGTGAGCGGTTCACCACGCGCGAGATCATGGCTGTCGAGCAGCGCATGGAGCAGTCGGCCGACAGCCTCGCCGATGGTCGCGGGCATCGCGTCAGCCGAGCCTCGCTCGCTCACGCGCTGGATGCGGCGAACGATCGGGGAATGGTGCCCGGCCAGGATCAGGTCGCGGCGCTGGCGCATGTCACGGGCGATCAGGGCCTGGCGCTTGTCGTCGGCTATGCCGGCACGGGCAAGAGCGCCATGCTGGGGGTGGCGCGCGAGGCATGGGAGCGGGAAGGCTATATCGTTCGCGGTGCGGCCCTGTCGGGCATCGCGGCCGAGGGCCTGGAAGGCGGATCGGGCATCGCGAGCCGGACGATTGCCAGTCTCGAATACGCCTGGGAGCGCGGCCGCGACGAGCTGACGAGCCGCGACGTCTTGGTGATCGACGAGGCCGGCATGATCGGCTCGCGGCAGATGGCGCGCGTGCTTGAGCACGCCGAAAAGGCCGGCGCCAAGGTGGTGCTCGTGGGCGATCCCGAACAGCTCCAGGCGATCGAGGCGGGAGCGGCGTTCCGGGCGCTCAGCGAGCGGCACGGGGCGGCCGAGATCACGGAAATCCGCCGGCAGCGCGTCGACTGGCAGCGGGACGCCACGCGCGAGCTGGCGACGGGGCGCACGGGCCAGGCGCTCGACCGCTACGAGGCCGCCGGCATGGTGCATGGCCATGCCACGCGCGAGGACGCTCGGACGGCCCTGGTGGAGCGCTGGAACGAGGCGCGCCAGGCGCAGCCGGACCAGTCCCAGGTGATCCTGGCCTATACGCGGGCCGACGTGCGCGAGCTGAACGCCGGCGCCCGGTCCAAGCTGCAAGACGCCGGCGAGCTGGGCGCGGATCATGCGATGCAGACCGAGCGCGGCGAGCGATCCTTTGCGACCGGCGATCGGCTGATGTTCCTGCGCAACGAGCGGTCAATGGAGGTGAAGAACGGCACGCTCGGCACGGTGGAGGGCATCGAACGGGCGGGCGAAGGCAAGGAGGCTTCCGCACAGCTCACAGTGCGTCTGGACGGTGAGGAAGGGCGCCGGGTGGCGTTCGAGCTGCGCGATTACGACCACATCGACCACGGCTATGCGGCGACGGTTCACAAGGCGCAGGGCGTCACGGTCGACCGGGCGCATGTGCTGGCGACGGGCCATATGGACCGGCACGCGGCCTATGTCGGGCTGTCGCGGCACCGCGAGGGGGTGGAGCTGCATTACGGCCGTGAGGACATGGCCGACCACCGCCAGCTCGTGCGCACGCTTGCCCGTGAGCGGGCGAAGGATGTCACCCTCGACTATCCGACGAGCTTTGCCGAGCGGCGGGGCATCACTCCGGAGAACGAGATCCGGGTGCCGGAGCGCGTCTTGCGGGAGGCCGCGGCGCCGGAAAGGGAGAGGACCGGGCAGGAGCCGCCGCGCGGCATCTTCGCCGGTCTCCAGCTTGGCAAACATGCCGCCGGCGAGCGCAGTGCTGGCGAGCACATCGAGAGCGCGGCCGAGCGCGGGCAAGCCGCCGATCGGCGTCTCGATCAGCCGGGCATGTTCGCCGGCGTCCGGTTCGAGCCCGAGCCCGAGCCCGAGCCCGAGCCTGAGCAGAGCCGCGCGCCGGCGATGCGGCAGGCGCCGGATCGCCTTTCCCAGGCGGCGGAGCGTTACGGCCGGGCATGGGCCGACACCGAGCGGATGCGCGCTCAGGACCTCCCCGTGCTGCCGCATCAGAGCGAAGCCCTGGATCGGGCCGCGGCCGCGCTCGACAAGGTGCGCCCGAGCGCGGCGCAGGACCTTGCCTCGGCGCTGAAACACGATCCCCATCTCAGGCGCGATGCCCTGGAGCGACCAGGCGAAGCGCAGGGCGCGCAGCTCGTCGCCGGCATCGATCGCGAACGAGGCGTCCGGCTGGGCCACAATCCCGAGCTGAAGGCCGAGCGTATCGCGACGGAATGGGGCCGTCTGGAGCAGGCGCATGGGGCACTGGCAGGCTGGCAGGACAAGACGCGCGGCCAGATCGAGGCGCAGATGAAAGGGCTTGCCCAAGAGATCAAGGGCAATCCTCAGCTTGAAGCGGTGATGCGGTCCAGTGCCGAGAAGCTTGGTATCACGCAGGGGTCGAGCCTGGATCGGGTGCTCCGCGAGCCGAACGTCGCTCAAGCGATCGAGCGGACATTAAGCCGCGGCTTGAGCCGGGACTACGGCATGGAACGGTAAAGGAGGCCCATGCGGCAGGACGAAGACGCCGGCGGCCGCGTGCCGCCACAGGACCCCGCCACGCGCGCCTTTGAGGGTCTGCGGGCCGAGGTGACGGTGATGCGGCAGGCGATGGAGGAGCTGCCGGCGGCGCTGGAAGGGCAGCGGGCGCCGGACTACAGCTCCACGCTCGGCCAGATCGCCAAGAACCTGCACGCAGCCGTGGTGCGGATCGACGCTCTGGAGAAGCACACGGGCGCGCAGCTCACGCCGGAGGCGTTCGGGCGACAGATGCACAATGCCCGTTCGGAGATCTTCCGCCCGATCCAGAGCGACATGCGCGAGGCTGAGCGCCGGGTGCTGGATGCGGCCAACAGGCTCAGCATGGCTGCAGAGACGATCCGGGACCGGGGCGAGCAGCGCAAGTGGCTGATCGGGGCGGCCGCCGCCGGCGTTGTCGCCGGTCTGGTCCTGTTTCCCCTTCTCGGCCGCGTTCTGCCGGAAGCGATCGGCACCCGCATGGCGGCGCTCACGATGGGCGACACGCGCTGGAACGCCGGCATGAGCATGATGGGAGCCGAGAGCCCCGAGAGCTGGAACTTCATTGCCCAGGCATGGACTCTGGCGGACAGCAACAGCGAGGCGCTGGACGCCTGTCGCGCCCAGGCCAGGGAAACGGGCGAGGCGCAGAGCTGCACCGTCAACGTCAGGCCGGGCCGCTAGACGGGTGCCCAGGAGAGAGTATGGCGCGGTTTCAGTGTCACGAGTGCGGATTCGACGGTCATGCCGAATGGCATGGCGAGCTGGTCTGCCCGCGTTGCGGCTGCGATCATGGCGTGCGGGCCGCGATCGGCATCGAGGAGATGACGGAGGCCGAGGCCGACGCGATCGAGGCCTTGGCGACTGAGCTGGAAGGCTCGGAGGAATGGGCGATGGATGAGGACGGAGCTGCAAATAGGCGTGGCTGACCGCCCACGCCGGACAGCTCAATCCCTTGTCGGCGCCGACGGGCATTGATCCTCGCCCCACATTTCGTCGTAGGCAGCTTTGGGAAGGGGTTTGCTCACGCCCTCCTTCAGCTCGATCCCCATTTCAGCCCGAAGCCGCGCGGCGGTTTCGCAGGGGGATTCGTGGCTGCGCTTTACCTGTGGCTTATAGTGCCTGTCGAGCGCCGCGATCATCTCATCCGTGGTCATATCGCCGGCGATGTATGCGTCTTGGAGATAGTCGGTTTCCGGATCCCTGGCGCGGATTCCTTCCATCTCGGACTCGTGCATGGCGGCCTGAAGGAGACGGCGCCGGCGCTCGATGGCTTCCGGGCTCTTGTCGGGCCGGCAGGCGGGTGTTTTCGGGTCAGGTGCGGCCATTAAAGCGCTTTTTCGAGGGCGGATTGTGAGAAAACGATAGCTGAAAATGAGCCTTCACTAAATGACAGTGATGAGCTGCGAGGCTCGGCCTAGGCAGGAGCGCTCGTAGCCTCCCTCACCCGGCAGATGATGAACCGGCTTCGGGGCAAGGCTGGCAGCCTGGAATAATCAACCTGAAGATCCTGCTCCGGCACGTCGTATCTGATGCGCCTGGCCAGAACGTCCGCCGCCTGCTTCATGAGCCCGATCGTGATCCACTCGCCCGGGCAGCGGTGGTTCACGTCGTGGTTCCCGCCGCCCTGGGGAATGAGGCTGAAGGGGCTTCCGTCCCATTCGCGAAATCGCTCTGGCTGAAACACCTCAGGCGCGTCCCACGTCCTGGCGTCGTGGTTTGTCCCGTAAAGGTCTAGGATAACGCGTCTTCTGGCGGGGAAACGGTATCCCCTCCACTCGAAGTCGCCGCGCACCAGCGCTGCGACAGCGGGAAAGAAGGGGTAGAAGCGCCGAACCTCCTGGACGAACATTTCCGTATAGCTCGTGTCGTCGCCAGCTTCGAGCTTGCGCCGGCATTCAGGAAACTGGTGGAGGGCATGGGCGACGAAGGTGACATAGACGCCGACGGCGACGATCGGCCTGATCACGTTGAGGACTTCCACAGCGGCAACGTGCGGGCTCAGCAACTCGCCGTTCAAGTCCCGGTGCTCCGCAATGATCGAAGCAGCCGATCCTTCCGGCGGGCGGATTTGCCCTGAACGGATCTGCCCGACGATATTCTCGATCCAGCGATTGGCCCGCTTGCGCGCCCAACGCGCCCGCCAGTGCGCGGGGCCGACTGATCCTGCGGCGTCGAACAGCGCGGTGATCTCGTGCGTCCGCTGTCGAACCTGAGACTCGGGAAGCGGCACCCCGGCCCAGGCGCAGGCGGCTCGGGTCAGAAGTTCGTGAAGCTCGTCGTATAGGACGATCTCGTCCCTCAGCGCCCACAGGCGAGCGCGTGCCTGCCATTCCTCCGCGGTTGTCGCCATCAACCCTTCGATCCGCTCGGGGGTCATCAGCGACATGAACATTTGCTTGCGGTGTCGGTGGGCCTCGTCGTCCAGCCCTTGTACGCCGCCCTTTCCGAGCAGCGTCTTTTGGATGCGCCCGATCATGGCGCCCTGCCGCATGAACCGGCTCTGATCGTAGAACAGCCGGGCCGCCTCCGGCCCCGTCATACAGATTGTCTTGCGAAGCATGAGCCGGGTCTCGAACAGGTCCGATCCATAGGCACGGCACTGCTTCGAGATGAACCTGTAGGGGTCAGCCAGGAGTGCCAGCGTTGCGTCTGGCCTGTTGTCGCGGGGAACCTGGGGCATCAAGGCGCCTTCATCGGACGGATTTCGGGTCAGCCTTTCGGACCCTCATCTCGTTTCTCGGCCATACACTTTCGAGCAGGAGAAGGCCGACGCCGCTGACGATCGCCACATCAGCGAGATGCTCCGATCTCCATCGGCAGCATACACGGCTGCAAACAGATTGCCGGCTGCGGAACCGGCTGTCCCGCACCGACCACCAGAATGTCGATTTCTGTAAAGCTTGGGTCACGGGTAAGGCGTGCAAGTTAGTCAAGATGGGTTTCCTATTGCTCCAGCCTCGTTGGCTTTCTCAAGGATTTCAAAGCCGCTTCTGACAACGATGACGACCACACCCAAGCCAATGATCAAATCTGGATAAGGCGAATTGAAAAGAATTACGGCAAGACCCGAAAGAGCGATCGCGGCGTTCACGAGCATGTCGTTTGACGTGAAAATCCATGAGGCTTGTAGATGTACGCCGCTTTTTCGATGAGATTTTAACAACCGCATGCAGACCATGTTCGTCAGGGCGTTCGCGATTGCTACGACAATCATGACTGGTCCTATTGGATCGGATCCGGTGAAGAACCGACGGCCGACCTCAAATAAAAGGAGACCAGCGAATATAATCAGAAGGATACCCGACAATCGCGCAACTCGAACCTTCGCTAATAGACCACGACCCACGACGAAGAGGCTGATGGCGTAGACACATGCATCACCAAGATTATCGAGAGCAGAACCCATCAGCCCTGTTGACTGTGCCCACCATCCTAATCCTCCTGCAATGGCGACTTGAGCAATATTGATCGCAAGAACCCATCTAAGCGCCTTTCGTTCGCTCTGTTCTGATGAATTGGAACTGTCGTGGGGCAAATTGCTCATAACTCATACTCGATTCTTCGGCAGGAAGCGGAGCTGCAATCTGTATGTTTCCGTTGTCCAAGCTCATTCATGCAATGCGTCCTGGCGCCGGGAACTCTGGAGTAGCCAGATCACGAAGCTGGTGATTAGCGCGCCCCATCCTCCGTTGAAGCTCTCACACTCATGGCTATCTTCCCTGATCGTGCAGGACAATATATCATTCGCGGCTGATACGTCGAGTGATGCTGAACTGATCGAGCGGGTTAATGCTGTCCGGCGTGGATCGGTTTTGCGCTTGCTTCACGGACGGCGCTCGACGGCACGGAAGTTGCATGATGTGCACACGCTGATCGCCAATGGGTGTTCGCCGTGGCACTGGTTACGAGGATCTGATCGACCACGACGATCTGCGCCACGATCCGGTTCCACGAACCGTCCGTCGCCAAGCCAGAGAGAAAGAAGAGTGCATAACTCCGCTCGATGAGGAGCCAGGCGGCTCGAACTGCTCAGTCGCTGCCAGAAGCGCGCCGAAGCGATCAGGTGGCGATGGTGCAAATGAAGGTGGCAAAATCGGAATTGAGGTTTTTCACCCGATCGTGGCGAATACCGCTGAGAGCGTGCCGACGTCGCCGACGTGAGCGCACAAAATTGCTAGCAAGCGAGAGCGGTCTTCATGGGGACTCCTCGAAGGGCTGGCCGGGATGCGACTCGCTCGGTAGTTCAATCTCGCCCTGATGCTGAAGCCACAACGCCACCATCCAGCACAAGATGGCCCAGGCCGCACCGAGGGACCATCCGGCGAGCACGTCGGTCGGATAATGGACGCCGAGATAGAGTCGGCTGAGGCCGACGGAGATAGTCAGGATCACGGCGAGGGTCATGAAGTAGATCTTGAAGCGACGCTCGGCGTGGACACGCGTCAGGAGCGCCCCGAGGGTCAGGAAGGTGACGGTAGAGAGCGTCGTGTGGCCGCTCGGAAAGCTGGCGGTGAAAACCCGTGCGGCATGGGGAAGATCGGGTCGGGCACGATCGAGGCCGAGCTTGAAGATCATGCTGAGGACGGCGCCACCGAGCACCGCTACCGTCATGAGGACGGCGGCCGAACGCTTGCGCAGCAAGATGAGGTAACCAAGTGTGGAGAAGAACACGAAACCTAGAAACGCGTAGCTGCCGAGAGCAGTCGCATCCCTACCCATCTCTTCCAGCCAGGCGGGACCGATCGGGTCTGCGAGACTACCACTTGTGCGCAGGGCGAGGATAAAGGCACGATCGAACGCGGCCGTATCTCCCTCCAGCACCTCCATCGCAAGATAACTGAAGGATAGAATGAGGGCTGCGGCTACCAGTAGCGCTGCAAGAGGTCCGATTTCTTTTCGGGCTAACTGGACAAACCGGGTTCCGGAGGGGTGGAAGGGCATGGAATCGTCCTATCTCAGGCGAGCTGACGGATGATGAAGAGACCGGCGAACAGCTCCACGAGCGTCACCCCGACCGAGCGCACAAAGCCGCATCCGCGCCTTCACGTCACGCAACGACGCCGCCCAAACCAAAGCTCCAGCGTGTTCTTGATCGATGCACCCATCCACCATGTTCTCCATGTCATGATCGCCCGGGTGCTGAAGGTCTTTTCAAGGCTTTTGAAATCGTCGGCGCCTCATCAGGGCAGATGGAAAAGCGGGGTGACAAATCCTAGAACCTGCAACCAGTCGATCAACTCGAAGGCAGGAACAACAAGGAAGAACACCAAACCGTCACGAAGAGTACGCCAGAGCAATGGGGGCCGTATGAGGACCGCTTCCATGTCCCGCCACCCCCTCAGGCTTGGGCCAAAGCGCGGGACACGTTGCCTATAGGTTTCGAATGCTTCGCCGAACTTTCTCAGAAGCGCCTTTTCTTCGCTTAGGATTACCGGAAAAAATATCAGGAAAGTCGCCAGCGCAAATAGCGGCCCAGCCAACATGCTTCCGGTCTGGGCACCGACGCCGACGGCACCGAGAAAGTTGAACATGTAGAGGGGATTTCGGCTGATCGAGTAGGGGCCGGTGTCGACAATCTCTTGCACTTTCCTCCCTCCAATGTAGAGGGTGCACCACACCCGGCCGAGAACTGCAATTGAGATCAGGATCAGACTGATAATCTCGACTGTCTCGTGGGTGGTCCTCTCAACGGGCCAAGTCGATTGCATGATTGGCAGGATTCCAAGAACCAGAATCACCGCAATCCGGAGCGCTACCTTCCGCCTACGTTGAACGGAGTCGAGATCAATGATGTTTTTTTGGTCTTTTTGCTCTGCTGCGTTCACGAAGCATCCTCGCAACTCGATGGGCATGACAGACGGGATCTGTGCTATCGGCTGGATGGATCTTACGGAGGCTGCGGCGCAGTTGCCTCGCGCCGCCGACTGACGGCAATAAGTCCGAGACTGAGCAGCATGGTCAGGGCGAGCGGCGCATCTCCAAAGAAGGCGTACAGCGTCTGGCCGCCCAAAGCGGCAGGAAGGGCTGCATCGATAATCCCGACCGCGCCCAGCGGCAGCGAGTGCCTGATGCGTCCATAGGCATCTGTGACGGCTGAAATCCCGGTGTTCGCCGCGCGCACGAGCGGCAGCCCCTCCTCGATCGCCCGCACGCGTGCTGCAAGGAAGTGCTGGTAAGGGCCGGACGAGGTGCCGAACCAGGCATCGTTCGTGACGTTGAGGAGCCACTGGGGCTGCCCTCCCCGCCACGCGGCGCTTGGGAAGATCGCCTCATAGCAGATCATCGGGCCGGCTGGCGGCAAACCGGGCACGGCAAGCACGGTGCGTGCATCGCCCGGGACATAATCGATGCTGCCCTCTGTCAGCTTCTGCAGCGGCAGGACCTGGCGAAGCGGGGTATATTCACCAAACGGCACCAGTCGGACTTTGTCGTACGCTGAGATGATGTCGCCGGAGGGATCGAGAGCCAGGAGGCTGTTGAGCAGGGCCGGACGCTCTTCGAAATCCGCTACGCGGCGGACGGCTCCGCTCAGGAGCGCGCCTCCAGACGGAACCACCGCCGCCATCGCATTACGGATGCTTGCGTCTTCGGCAATTAGGTAGGGGACGGCAGTCTCCGGCCAGATGATATGGGTCGGTTGAACCGGGGCCGGTCGTGCGCTGAGGGCTAGATAGTGGTCGAGAATGCTCTGGCTCTCGCGGGGGTCCCATTTCATGGTCTGCGGAATGCTGGCCTGCACGATGCGCAAGCGCACACCGGGCACATCTGCGGCCGTCGGCCCCGCGAGGCGCACGGCGCCGAAGCCCCACAACGCAAGAACACCCACGGCTGCAATGACGAGCGGGGCCCAGCGGCGCAGACCCGGAGGGGCAGCTTCGCGAAGGCAGAGCCCCGGTGCTGCGGCCAGAAGGACGGTCAGGAAGCTAAGACCGTAGATGCCGATGACCGAAGCCGCTTGGAGCGGCTCGTCGGCAACGCCCCAGGCATAGCCGATCAGATTCCACGGGAAGCCCGTGAGGACATGTCCCCGTAGCCATTCGGCAGCGGTCCAGGAGACGGCGAATGCAAGGAGCAACCTCCAGCCGGTGACGCTGATCGATTTCGCCACACCACAGGCCGCAGCCGGGAAGAACGCCAGGAATGCGCTGAGGGCAGCCACAGCGGGAATTGCGAGGGCACCGAACTGTTCGGCATCGACATAGAAGCTTTCGGCGATCCAGCTGAGGCCGACCAGGAAATGGGCGAGCCCGAAAAGCCATCCCGCAAGCAATGCGCCGCGCCAAGTTCGGGTCTGATCGACCAGCCGGAAGAGACCGGCAAAGGCGACGAAGAGGAGCGGCGTAAGAAAGAACGGCGCAAGCGAAAGCGCGGCGAACCCACCGAGGCTAGCCGCCAGCACGCATCGCAACGCCAGCGAGGGTGCGCTGTAAGCGGCCCTGCGATCCCGTGTCCGGGGCCAGACGTCGGTCTTGCGGCTGAGATGGAGCACCGGCCCGCGCCTCGTTACGTCCGAGAAGGCTCGGCTCGCTTGCTTGGCAGAAAGCTGTCCAGCAGCAGAAGCCCGACGCCGCAGACGATGCCCACGTCCGCCATGTTGAACGATGGCCAGTGCCACTGCCCGATATAAAAGTCCAGAAAGTCCGTCACACCGCCAAGGCGCAGCCGATCGAGAACATTACCCATTGCACCCCCGATGATGAGCCCGAGGCCAATCGCCGTCAGCCGACTTTCGGCACGCGCCATCCAGACGACCATCACGGCCGCTATCGCGAGCGCAAAGGCCATCAGAACCCAAGGGGGTGCGTCGCCGAAGAGGCCGAAGCTCACACCCGTGTTGCGTCCGAGGACAAGGTTGAAGAAGCCGGTGATCGGGATCACGCGAGGAGGATCCATAACGTGGTTCAGGATCCACCATTTCGTCGCCTGATCGACAACGAACCAGAAAAGCGCGATGGGAAGTCCGAGCCGCAGCATGCCGCAAGCTTTCTCCGCAAGGGTTGTTAAAAGCTCAGCCGATTTGGCCAAGCGCCGGGAAGAGCATTCCCGAGGCTGTCATCAAAACGTCCGCAATCGTGGGGAATTGCCGTTCGGTGCGGGGCGGGAGCTCGTGGATCAATTGCCACCACCCGGCTCGATCTCGACCTGCATTGTCAACGACCCTGCACCTCCGAAATCGAGGGTCAGGTCGAACGCGTCGCCTTCCTTCAGCTCACGTTTCAGGCCGCTCAGCCAGAGATGTTGGCGCCAAGGCGCCAATGCGAGAGGCTTGCCGGGCTCGAGATCGATCGTATCGGACCAGCGCTCCTCTCCGTCCGCCGCCGTTCGGATGCGCACGTCTTCGGCAACCGGAGTTGAAGCATCGATTAGCTGGACCGCCGCATCTCCCTGGTTCAAGATTGGCCCATACACCGCGACGCCCCCGCCGCTCTCGGGCTGAGACGCCCAGACATGGCCGACGGCGATATCGCCGAGCTTGTAGCTGTGTGCAGTGGCGGCCTGTGGAGGAAATAGCAAAGCGACGCCAGCCAGAGCTGCAAACAGCTCCCTCCTGGTCATGCGGGCGGGGTACTTTTCCACTAGCTAAGATCTCCCTCCGTCGTGGTGCGTCGCGGTTCTCACCCAATACTCCCAAAAATGGGGAAGCGCTGAAGTAGCCAGAAGGCGAACATCGACATCTTGCCGGTGATCATGGCGAGGCCCATGGCGATCATGATCCCACCCGCTCCGATCTGGAGCAGCCGCCCGGCGCGCCGCATCGACTTCAAGCGTTTCGCCAGCCCGTCTGTGAATAGCGCCGCCGCTAGAAAAGGCAGACCGAGCCCGACCGAGTAGATGCTGAGAAGGGCGATGCCGTCCGAGGCCGTCGCGGACAAAGCGCTCACGGTCAGGATCGCGCCGAGGATCGGGCCGATGCAGGGGGTCCAGCCGAACCCGAAGGCCAGCCCCAGCAGATAGGCCCCGAGAGGCCGGCCGCCGCGTACCTCGCCATGAAAGCGCACGTCCCGCTCCAGCCAAGGCAGCCGCACCAGTCCGGTCATGAAGACGCCGAACAGGATGATGATCGCGCCACCGACGATGTTCGTCTCGTAGCGATAGGCTAGGAGAAGACGGCTGGCGGCAGTGGCGCTCGCGCCAAGGGCGATAAAGATGGTGGAGAAGCCGAGCACGAAGAGCGCACTCAGCAACAGCGTGGAGAGGCGGCCGCCACGCGAGCGGGACAGTTCGCCGCTGCCTGCCGAATTGCCAGCGATATACGAGATGTAGCCCGGCACTAGCGGCAGCACGCATGGCGAGAGGAACGATATGGCGCCCGCCGCAAGCGCCGTCAGGACGCCGATATTGGAGATCTCGAGCATCCCTCAGCGCTCGCCCGGCGTTGTCGCGTCGGCGATGATCTCTTGCAGGGTTGCGGCGTCGACGAGACCACGCACGATTTCGTCGCCAACGATGAAGGTCGGCGTGCCGGTGATCCGCAGAGCTTGCGCCAGCGCGAGGTTGCGGCCGATCGCCTCCTCGATCTGCGGGTCCTGCATGTCCTGCTTGAGTTGCTCGACATCGAGGCCGACCTGGGCCGCGATCTCCAGCGTGGAGCTCTCGTCGATCGATCCCGAATAGGCCATCATGGCCTCGTGGAACGGCTCGTATCTGCCCTGCTTCTGGGAGGCGAGTGCCGCCCGCGCCGCGAACTCCGAACCGGGCCCGAGGATCGGGAACTCCTTGTAGACGACCCGCAGTTCGTCGTTGGCCTCTTCGGCCTCGGCCAGAACGGGGATCGCCTTGCGGCAGTAGGGGCAGTTGTAGTCGAAGAACTCGACCAGCGTGACCGCGCCCTGTGGATTGCCGCCGACGGGCGCAGCCGGATCATGAAAGATTTCGTCACGCCGTTCGGCGATGACGACCTGCAGCTCGTTCGTCTCGGCGGCCTGTTGGCGCTCCTCGAGAAGACGGAAGGATTCGACTAGCACTTCGGGGTTCTCGAGCAGGTAGCTCCGGGCCTGCGACGCGAAGTCGGCAGAGACAGGCCTCTCGGCATCCAGGGTTCCGGTTGCAAAAAGGAGTGCTGCTCCGGACAGGCCGACAGCCAGCACCGAAAGCGCAAGCGAAACAGCAGAGCCTATAGTTCGTTTGGACATGAGGTTAACTTCGGTTGCCCAACTTGGCACAATGAGTGCGAACGCGGGGATTTAGCTTCGGGTCCTTCATTGTGATGCCGTTCCCGAGCGCGAAGACGTGTCAGTGGGATCGAGATAGCCGCGGATCTCCGCGATCACCTCCGGGCTGTCCCACTCCTTCGGCCCGGCCCAGCGCTGCAACTCGCGGCCGCTGCTGTCGATAAGCAGGGTCGTGGGGAGGCCGAGAACATTGAGGGCCTTCATGCTAGCGGCAGGCTGGTCGAGATAGATGTCCAGGTTCTCAATGCCGATCTCGGCGAAGAAGGGGCGAACGGCATCGAGACCGTTGCGGTCGATCGACAGGGGCACAACCTCGAAATCCGGCCCGCCTAGTTCGGCCTGTAGCCGGTCGAGCGAGGGCATCTCCTCGCGGCACGGCGGACACCACGTGGCCCAGACGTTCAGCAAAACGGCCTTGCCACGGAAGTCCGCCAAGCTGACGGAATTGCCTTCGGAATCCTCAAAGGTGAGGTCCGCGATTGCGCCCGCTGCGCCGGAGGTCTCCGCATTGAGTAGAAGCGTTCCCGCGCCGGCGCCCGCCAGACCGAGGCAGATGATGAGGAGGACGAGCCACAGGCGGCCCCGTGTCATGCGCATCCGGCTCACTCCGCTTGCAGCCGCGCCACGAGCGGGAGGATCGTTTCCTTCAACGCCGCCTTGGTGATCGGGCCGATCTGCTTGTAGACGATCGTGCCGTCACTATCGACGACGAAGGTTTCCGGCACGCCGTAGACGCCCCAGTCGATCGCGACCCGGCCGTCGATATCGGCGCCGGTACGAGTGTAGGGATCGCCAAGGGCGCCGAGCCAGCGTGCGGCATCCTGGGGACGATCCTTGTAGTTGATGCCGTGAACCGGCACGATGCCGTTCTCCTTCAATCTCATCAGCAGCGGGTGCTCGTCTCGGCAGGCGACGCACCAGGATGCAAAGACGTTTACGAGCGACACCTCGCCTTTCAGGTCCGCGCTCGACAGCCCGAGCATCCGTCCCTGGACGGGCGGCAGAGTGAACTCCGGAACAGGCTTTCCGATGAGCTGCGAGGGGATCTGGTTGGGATCGCGGCCGAGACCCCAAACAAAGACAGCCGTCAGCGCCATGAATGCCGCAAGCGGCATGAAGAGGACCAAGCGTCGCGGCTTATTGCGCTGTTTTCCGACGTCCTTTGTTGCGCTCGGCGCGCTCATCGGTCTGCTTCCGGTCCCCGGGCGCTCACGCCAGAACACCGATCGTCGAGGGTTTAAACCCCTGAGCGTTCCTCACAATGAGCTCCCGTTCGATCTCGTAGTGGTCATTGTCACCGCCAAATTGTCCAAGTCGCCGCTGCCGTTCGATCTTCTCACGGCAATCAATCCTCCAGCGCTCATTGGGTAGGCTTTTGCCCACGAACAAATGCGAGCGTGCCGGACACGGTTGAAAACCGGAATGTCTCGGCGGTGTCCCGGAACCCGGCATTCCGCATGAGCAAGGGTAGGCGACCCTGGATGTTGTCGGCAGTGTTGCCAAACCCGTCCAGGACCTGCACCGGGTAGAACAGGAGGCGCATCAGCCGGTTCTGAGGCGAGCCCCAATCCGCCACGTGCATCGCACCGCCGTGCCGAAGCAGTCGGTGCGCCTCGACGAAAGCCGCTGTCTTCTGAGCCGGGCTTAAATGGTGGAAGACCAGGCTTGAGACGATTGCGTCGAAGCTTCCGGATTGGAGGATTTCGCTCTCCGGCGGAGCATCGGCAAAACCTTGAACGAACGTCATTGTGATGCCTGCAGTCTCTGACTTCTCTCTTGCGAGCGCCAGTACTTGTGGGTCGGGGTCGAGGCCAACGATTCCGGCCTTGGGGCACGCCTGCTGGAGCATCAGCATCAGCGTTCCGGTGCCACAGCCAAGATCCAGGATCCGTTGCCCAACGAGGGGCGCGACCTGTTCGACCAGACGGTGCTTCCAAGTCTGCTCCCGATAAAGCAAGGCGAGAGCCGGATCGTAGAGCCGGGTCAGCGCCCGCAGGCCGGCTGCTGGAACGTAGCGTCGGGTTGTAGATGTCACCCCTGTTCGAGTTGGCTCCGAACCTTCCGTTAGCTGCATCCTTGGGTCCTCGTTGCCGGAGCTGAACTGGCGCGAGGGGCGCCAGTCCAGCTCCGGCCTGATCTTTCATCGGTTCGGCTGCGGCGTGACTCTGAGATAGGGCTTCAGCGTCTTCCAGCCTTGCGGGAACCTCTCGCGGGCCTGCTCGTCGGACAGCGATGGCGCGATGATCACATCCTCACCCTGCTCCCAGTCGGCCGGGGTCGCAACGCTGTAGCCGTCGGTCAGCTGTAGGGAGTCGACGGCCCGGAGGATCTCGTCGAAGTTGCGGCCCGTGGCGGCCGGATAGGTAAGGATCAGCCGCACCTTCTTCTGCGGGTCGATGACGAACACCGAGCGCACAGTCAGCGTGTCGCTCGCGTTCGGATGGATCATGCCGTAGAGGTCCGACACCGTGCGGTCGGGGTCGGCGATGAGCGGGAAGTTCAGCGCCGCCCCTTGCGTCTCCTCGATGTCGGCAGCCCAGCGGCCGTGTTCGGAGACCGGATCCACCGACAGCCCGATCACCTTCACGTTGCGCCGATCGAATTCGGGCTTCAGCTTAGCCACCGCGCCGAGTTCGGTGGTGCAGACAGGGGTGAAGTTCTTCGGGTGCGAGAAGAGCACGACCCAATTGTCGCCGGCCCATTCGTGGAAGCGGATCCGGCCTTCGGTCGAGTCCTGCTCGAAATCCGGTGCGATGTCGCCAAGTCGCAATGTCATACCTGTCTCCTTTTGGTTGTCCTTTCGCGTGGCGGGGCCAGAAGCCAACCTTTCGAGCCGATCATCAGCCGCACACTGGCGAGTTGATGGTCTACAGCACCCCCAGAACCCCGAAGAGGACGATCAGCACGTAAGCTGCATAGGCGCCGATAAGAGGCGGCGGTCGCGATGCCGATTAACGAGCCGTTCGCTGCGGCCGAGATGCCCCACTGCCGGCGCACTTTCTTGAAGGGCTTCGCGAGGTGCTTCGACTCCCAGTGCGCCGCGTAAACCGCCGCTAGCAGAACCGCCATCCAGATCCAGACGCTCATGCTTCCGATCCCGTGTTCAGGCGTTTGCGTGCTGGTCACGGCCCAGCAGCCGCAACCCGTTGAGGACCACGAGCAGCGAGGCTCCGACATCGGCCGCGATGGCACCCCAGAGTGAGGCGAGACCGATCACCGTCAGGACGGTGAACAGCAGCTTCACGCCGAGCGAGAAGCCGATGTTCTGCCGGATGATCCCAAGCGTGGCGCGGGAATGGCGAATGAGCCATGGTAGCCGTGACAGGTCGTCCTGCATGAGCGCGATGTCGGCCGTCTCGATTGCGGCATCGCTGCCGATCGCACCCATCGCGATGCCCAGATTGGCGCGAGCCATCGCCGGCGCGTCATTGACGCCGTCGCCGATCATGGCAATGGCCTTATGGTCCTCGGCCAGCTTCTCGACGGCCTCGACCTTGTGCTCGGGAAGGAGCTCGGCGTGGACCTCGTCCACGCCTGTCTCACGGGCGATCGCCTCAGCCGTAGCGCGGTTGTCGCCGGTGAGCATCACGACCCGGCGGATCCCAGCGGCGTGGAGATCCGCGACAAGACGGCGAGCCTGCGGCCTGACGGCGTCGGCCGTCGCGATCAGGCCCCATACCGAATCGCCATCGCCAACCGCAACGACCGTGCGCCCCGCACCGGCCAATCCATCGGCCTTGTCCAGGATGCCAGCCTCGGAAAGGGTTGCGCCCCGTTCCTCGAGCAAGCGCCGCGATCCGAGCCAGGCTTCCCGACCTTGCACCCGACCGATGACGCCGCGGCCTCGGATTGCCTGCACCGCGTCTGCCGCTCGAACGGCGACACTGCGCTCCGCCGCCTTCTCCAGGATCGCCCGGGCGAGCGGATGCTCGCTGCGGGCTTCCAGCGCCGCCGCCAGACCGAGGAGATCGTCTTCGCTGCGCCCGCCCAGCGGCACAAGCTCCACCACCCGGGGTCGGCCCTCCGTGAGGGTGCCGGTCTTGTCCATGGCGATGGCAGTCAGATGCGCCGGCGTCTCGAGATGAACGCCGCCCTTCACCAGAACACCCTGCTTCGCCGCGCCGGCGAGCGCGGCGACGATGCTTACCGGTGTCGAGATTACGAGCGCGCAGGGGCAGGCGATCACGAGCAGGACCAGTGCGCGATAGAACCACACCTCCCAAAGACCACCGAACAGAAGCGGCGGCACCAGGAACACAATCAGTGCCATGGCCATGACCGCCGGCGTATAGATACGTGCAAAGCGCTCGACCCACTGCTCGGTCGGCGCGCGCCGGCTCTGGGCCGAGCCGACCATGCGGATGATCCGAGCAAGCGTCGTGTCCCCAGCGGCCTTGGTCGTCTCGATCGCGAGCGCACCTTCGCCGTTGATGGTCCCGGCGAAGACCTCTGAGTCGGGCGACACCGCAACGGGCACGCTTTCGCCCGTGATCGGTGCCTGATTGACTTCGCTTTCACCGGAGATGACGCGGCCGTCGAGCGGGATCTTGTCGCCCGGACGGACGATCACATGAGCCCCGATCGCCACCTCGGATGCCTGCACTTCGCGCTCGGTCGCGTCCGGAAACCGCACCAAAGCTGTCGTGGGGGCGAGTTCCATGAGCGCAGCAACCGCGCGACGGGCCCGTCCCAGGCTCCAGGCTTCCAGCGCCAGAGAGACGGCGAACAGGAACGAGACGGTCGCGGCCTCAAACCATTGGCCTATGATAACGGCGCCCGCGACCGCCACGACCATCAGGAGGTTCATGTCGGGGCGAAGGCGACGGGCTGCCAGTAGGGCCTTGGGCGCAACATAGCGAACAGCGCACAGGATTGAGAACACATACGCGATGACCGCCGGCGCCGGCACTCCCGCTGCCGTTGGGTCCGGCGTTTCGCTGACGGCCGCGACGAGGCTGCCGGCTGCCCAAGCGTGATAGGCAAAGCCCAAAGCAGCGAGGATGCCGCTTGCGGCGGTGAGAAGTGACTGGGTGCGCCGGCGCCGCTCTTCTGCTGCGCTGCCTTCGGTCGAGCCTTCGGTCCAAGGCTCGGCGCGCATGCCGGTCCGGGCAACCGCTTTTTCGACCTGCGCAAGAACGGTTGAATCCGGGTTGCCGGCAATCGACATCCGGCCATTGATCAGATCGAAGGCCAGCTTGTCGTCGCCGCTTACAATTGGGCCGACCTCGCGCTTGAGCACGGCAACCTCATCGCCGCAATCCATGCCATGGATCTTGAAGACCGCGTGCCCCGGCTCGACAGCCGGGACGGGAGCGGTCAGAGCCTCAGCCCCGCACGCAGAGCAGGACGGCGCCTGGACCGGAGCGGACGCCATAGATTCCGCTCCATCCGTCCACGGCTCAGCCGCCATGCCTGTGCGCCATACGGTTTCCGTAATGGCAGCGGCCGAGGCGAGCGCCTGAGGCGCGACCTCCATCAGGCCGCGCTTGGTATCGAAAGAAAGCTTGTCTTCGCCGCCGACAATAGGTCCGACGGCGGCCTTTAGCTGCCGAACCTCATTCTGACAGTCGAGACCATGAATCTTGAAGCGCAACGGGCCTCCGGTTGCAAAAGTGGTATCGCCCTGGGAACGCAGGCGGGCACGCATTCCCGTTCCTGCAATTGCCTGCGCGATCAGCGCGACCGAGGCTGATCCGGAGGCAACGGTCATCAGGCCGCGTTTGTCATCGAAGGAGAGCTTGTCCTCACCGCCGACCAGGGGCCCGACGGCTGCCTTGAGCTGGCGCACCTCGTTCTGGCAGTCCAGCCCTTCGATTTCGAAGCTCAGCGGCTCCTCGTCCGCGACCTCATCCGCGAGGAGCCGGGCCCGCATGCCGGTGCTCGCTACCGCCTGCTCGATATCCGCGAGAGAGGCGTTCGCTTGTGAGCCGATCACCATGAGGCCTTTTCGGGTGTCGAAGGAGAGATTGCTCTCGCCGCCGACGAGTTGCGAGAGAGCCGCCGTCAGTGCCCTGGCCTCGTTTCGGCAGTCGAGTCCCTCGACGTGGAAGCGCCGGGGCCTTGGCTCCGGGCCCGAAAGCCACGATAGAACCCGCATGCCGGTCTGAGCCACCGCTCTTTCGATCGCGTCCGCGGAGGCTTCCTTGGATACGACCGTCATTACGCCGTTGGCTGTATCGAAGCTGAGCCGGTCCTCACCGCCGACCAAGTGCCCGACGGCTGCCTTGAGCTGACGCACCTCGTTCTGGCAGTCCAGCCCGGCCACCTTGGCGCGCATGGGCATGTCTTCTCGATCAGGCGCTGCACCAGCGGCCGTTGGAACATTAACGTTCATCGTCTTCCTCCTCGGCACCGCCGCGTTGCTCGGCCACGTGGCCAACCATATCCCGGATGACGCACTCCACGTGCTCGTCGACCACGCCGTAGAAGACCTGCTTGCCGCGTCGCTCGGCCTTGACGAAGCGGGCCGCGCGCAGAAGACGGAGATGATGGCTGACGAGCGATGGGGAGAGGTCGACGCGCTGGGCGATGTCACTCACGCAGAGTGCATCGCCGAGGCAGGCCACGGCAATGCGCAGCCTGTTGCCGTCGCCCATAAGGCGAAAGATCTCGGCAAGTTCAACGGCCTGGTCTTCGGTCAGCTTGATGTCGGGCATGCTGCATCCATGAACGTTTTAACAGGTGTTCAGTTATTCCACTGACTGTCGAGGGTCAAGGGGAGCTATCGCTGGAGCGGATGGCAAGGGAGCGGGCGGGAGCTACCGCCACGCCGCCTCAGTCAGGGCGTCAAGCGGGAGCTTCAGATATCGACGCCCGTTCGCTTCCGGATCCGGGAGCCAACCCCCGGCGATGTTGACCTGCAGCGCATGGAGCATCAGCTTTGGAAGGGGCAGTTGAGCATCCCGTTCGTCCCGGAAGGAGACGAACGCGTTCTCGCATAGTGCCTCCTGCAGATGGATATTACTCACCCTCTGCTCCGCAACGGTGCTCTCCCAGGCCGGCTCCCGGCCTCCCGGTCTGTAGTCGTGGCCGGTAAACAGGCGTGTCTTTGCAGGCAATGCGAGGATTCGTTGGATCGAGCGCCACAGATCACGCGCATCGCCGCCGGGAAAGTCGCAGCGCGCCGTGCCGAAGTCCGGCATGAACAGGGTGTCGTGCACGAAAGCGGCATCTCCCACGACATAGGTGATAGAAGCCAGGGTATGACCTGGCGAATGGAGAACCTCGACATCCAGATCGCCGATCCGGAAGTGCTCTCCGTCGGCGAAGAGCCTGTCCCACTGCGAGCCGTCGATGGGAAAGGAATCGGGCAGGTTGTAGATCTCTTTCCAGAGCTTCTGAACCTCGATCACCTTCTCGCCGATCGCAGTGGGCGCACCGATCATCCGTTGCAGGTATTGGACGGCGGACAGGTGATCGGCATGAGGATGAGTGTCGAGGATCCACTCAACCGTGCAGCCGTTCTGCCGGACATAGTCGAGCAGCGCTTCCGCGGAGCGGGTAGAGGTCGCGCCGGATTTCTCGTCGAAATCGAGCACCGGATCGATCAGCGCGCAGCGTTTCGTTGCCGGATCGGTGACCACATACTGGACACTCGATGTCCGTTCATCAAAGAATCCGGCGACCAGCGGTGACGACTTGGCGCCTCGGAGCGGTTGGTTCTCGACGAAGTGGCCGGTACGCGTTTCATGCATATTCACATCTCCAGCGATCGCGCCAAGGCGTCGGCACGAGGCCGGTGGTCCAAAGCGCCCGCTTGTAGGCCGGGGTGATATGGCTGAGATCCCTCGGCAAGTCGTCATCATCGTCGCCTGCCTCCGCTGCCGGGCGATCCAGCCGATTGAGCTGGTAGCCGATGCCCGTCACAGCCCGTTCGACCTGCGGAAGACGGGTATCGGGATCATCGACGTGCAGCGTCATGATCTGCGTGGCGGTCGAGACCTTCACGTCCTCGACTCCAACCGAGCGCACGGCCTTTTCGATCTTCGCCGCGCAGGAGGGGCAATCCATTCCGGTGACGCGGCAGTGCGTCGTCTCGGCTTCACTCGTTGAAGCTGCTACGCTCATGGCCATCTTCCCTAATCGTGAAGAGCTATATATCATTCGTGGCTGATATGTCGAGCGATGCTGAACTGATCGAGCGGGTTGATGTCCCGACCCTCGCCTTGCGGGCGAAGCTGTTTCGGGGGCTGGCGGATGCATCGCGGCTGTCGATCCTGGACGCCTTGCGCGCAGGACCCTTATCCGTGGGCGAGATCGTCGCGACGACCGGCCTGTCGCAGTCGAACGCGTCGAACCATCTGCGGTGTCTCAGCGAATGCGGTCTTGTGGTTGGTGAGCAGCGCGGCCGCTTCGTTCACTATCGCTTGAGTGATCCGCGCCTGGATGATCTGCTTGTGCTCGTCGGCGAACTGCTGAGGGAGACTGCCTGCGGCGTCAAAGCCTGCGAAAACTACAGGATGTCACAGCAATCCTAAGTCAGATGAGACTTCCGCAACCGTCATTTGCCGTGGACGATAGAGACTTTCGCGATGCTCGTTGGAGCCAGCCGGCGGGGTCGACCAGCTCGCACGTCCTGTAGCCGATCCCGATCCGCTTCGGCGCCGAAGCACGCCGGCGAAGGCAAGTCCGAACGAGACGACGCGCCGCCAGCTCGTCGTCGGTGACATAGCGCACAGTGCGGCCGCGCGCGCCGATCCGGCCGAACGTCACCTCGACCAGCCAATCGCCGAGGAGATCCCGGCCCGCCTCGACGTGGTAGGAGCGCCAGCGGTTGCGCTCTGGGTCGCAGGCTTCGAGATAGGCCGAGAAGGCTGCGATCATGGGGTGAGCCTTGAAATGGTGCTCTGGCTGACATTGTAGGAGCGGGCCACGGCGCGCTGCGGCTCGCCGGCGAGGATGCGTTCCAACGCCTCGCGCTGCTGGTGCGGCGTGAGCTTGGGCTTGCGGCCGAACTTCACCCCCTGTTCCCTGGCCCTGGCGCGCCCGGCGGCGGTGCGCTCGCGGATGCGGCCGCGCTCCCATTTCGCGGCGATCCCGAGCACGGCAATCACGATGTCGGCCAGCTCGGACGTGGTGTCCACGATCGGCTCGGCGAGCGAACGGAAGCCGGCGCCGGCTTCTCTCACCTCATGCAGGATGTTGAGGAGGTCGCGCGTGTCGCGCGCCAAGCGGTCGACGGCGGCGACCATAAGCACGTCGCCAGGTTCAAGCTTGCCGATCGCGCGCTTGAGCTGCGGCCGCTCGATCGTGAAGCCGCTGATCTTCTCACGGAACACCATCTCGCAGCCGGCGGCCTTGAGCTGGGCGAGCTGGTTGGCGAGGTCCTGGCCGCTAGTGGAGACGCGCGCATAGCCGTAGATCATGCCAGCTATTGTGCATCAGATATCCGCATCAAAAAAGCGAAATGATCTCAGGAAGGTGGGTTTGATGCAGAATTCCTGAGTTGTGCATATCTCGCAGTGAGCCTCGGAGGGTCGGGGTTCCGCCGGCTGATCCGATGAGATACAGGGGGCGGCCGGGGCCGATGCTTACATGATTGCAAGTAAGCATTGTGCCTTGCCTGTCGGCCAGTGCCCTGAGTCGCGCCGGTTCGCGAAGCCGGCAGGACGGGCAGCAGTGGCCAGACCCCACGATTTCAGCGGTTTTGATTGAGGGGATTGCAGAATCAGAAAACTCAGCGTTACATTTAACACATGAGTCGACGCGCGGACCCGGAGAGCACCCGAAAGAGAGTTATCGCTCACAGAGAGCGGCAGCTCGCGGCCGGACGCGCCTTGCTCAACATCTATGTTCCGAGTGAACTGGTCGCAGCGATCGACCGGATCAAGGAGCAGCGGGGCGCGTCAGCGCGCGCGCCGATCATCGAGGAAGCTTTGAGGTTCTATATCGAGCAGCAGCAGAGGGCATAAGCGAAAAGCGCCCGATCGTTTGCCGCGATCGAGCGCCTTTCGGATGATGGAACCGGCTTTGTTGGGCAGCTCCTAGAACCAGGCTCCCAACATAGTCGAGCGCGATCCGCCCGGCAAGAAGAGTCTTGCCGGGAACGGGGAAGCTTTGTCCGCCGTCCACAGATGCCCTCCAGGACGGAGGACGAAAGACGATGTTTGAAAGAATTGGGGCGGCGTTCGCAGGAGCGCCGACCGGACGGGCGCGCACGCCCGTTCGACGGCAAAGCCGTGCCGCGGGGCGATGCGAGGGTGTGTTCTGGCGGCGGACCGATCGCCGGGAAGTGCGCAAGATCCTCCTGGCCGCGCGGCGTTACGAGCTGGCCGCGCGTCGGCCGGGAGAGCGCAACGGGCCACTCGGCGCCGTGGCGATCGAGCTGGTGGAGCTGCTGGGCAACCTGGTCGACTTCCGGACGGGGCGGCTGGAGCCGTCGATCGACACGCTGATGCGCTACCTGAAGCGGTCGCGTGACGCCGTGGTGCGGGCGCTGAAGAACCTGCGCATGCATGGCTTCCTCGACTGGCTCAGGCGCTACATGCCGACCGGGAACGAGGGGCGAGGCCCGCAGGTGCAGCAGACCAGCAATGCCTATCGCTTGTCGCTGCCGCCGCGCGCGCTGCGGCTCCTCGGGCGCATGGGCGAGGCCCCTCCCCCGCCGGACGATCACGATCACGCCCAGGAGGTTCGCGCGGCCGAGCTGCAAGCCCACAAGGATGCTCTACCGCCCGACGAGCTGGCTTTGTTCGAGCTGGGCGACACACCCCTTGGGCGGGCTCTCGCCGCCCTTGGAAAATCAGTGAAAAAGCGTGAGTCCGCCAAGCAGACTGAATCCCCATCTCATTCTTTATCTATGCCAGAAAGATAGATTCGGACGCCGCGCACCGGCCCGCTTCGCGGCCCTGCGGCGGTTCCGGCCCGCGTTAAGTGCGGGCCGGGAAGCGGAACCCTCACAACAAAACCGCAACGCGTGCGCCTGCGGCCATCGTCCTATGGCTTTCGAGAGGGAGCGGGCGGCAAGGGCGGCGCTCAACATGAAAGCATGCAATTATGCTTGCATGACAGCATGAAATATGCGATTTTTGTTTCGTACGATACACAAAAGGCCGTCATGTCCCCCGCCAATCCGACCGCGAGAACCTATGCCGCGCTGAATCGGGCATTCGATTTCTTCAACGATCGGCTGTTCGGTGGCGAGTTGCCGCCCTGCCTCGTGACCTTGCAGCGCAAGAACAAAGCCTATGGCTATTTCGCCGGCGGCCGGTTCGGATCAAAGGACGGCACGGAGATCACCGACGAGATTGCGCTAAACCCGTCGCATTTCAAAAGCCGCACCGACGAGCAGAGCCTTTCCACCCTCGCCCATGAGATGGCGCACCTTTGGCAGCATCATTTCGGCAAGCCGTCGCGCGCGGGCTACCACAACAAGGAATGGGCGGCGAAGATGCACGCGATCGGCCTGCACCCCTCTGATACCGGCCAGCCGGGCGGCAAGGAGACCGGCCAGTCGTGCAGCCATTACATCATCGAGGGCGGTCCCTACGTCTGCGCCTTCTCCGAGCTGGCCGCGCAACCTGACTTCTCGGCCCTCTATGTCGAGCTTTGGGACGACGCCGAGGCGCGGAAGAAGCGCAAGGCGAAGTCGGCCAGCAAGACCCGCTACACCTGCCCGAGCTGCGAGCTGCACGCCTGGGCGAAACCGGGGGTGCGCCTGGTTTGCGGCGAGTGTGACGAGCCCATGGCAGCCGACGAGGATTCGGAGCCTTAACCTCGCATCAATGCAGACATGCTTTCATGTTTGCAGGCAAGCGTGTAGGCTTCTTTGCATGAAAGGATGCAAGCATGATTACAGTCGCTTTCTGCACTCAGAAGGGCGGGACCGGCAAGACGACGATCGCGACGGCGCTTGCGGTCGCGGCGCACCTGGCCGGGAAGAAATCGGCTCTGCTCGACCTCGACCCGCAGACGAACGCCGTCAACTGGTTTGACAGGCGAGAAGGCGATGGTCCGGACGTCGCCTCGATCCAGCCGGGGGCTATCCGGCGCTCGCTCGACGCCTATCGCGGCCTTGGCATGGATTGGGTGTTCATCGACACGCCCGGCAAGATGGACAGCGCCTCGACCGAAGCGGCCAAGCATGCCGACATGGTGTTGATCCCGACGCAGGCGCAAATATTCGCGATCGACACCTTGGAGCCGCTAAAGCGGCTTCTCGACATGGCGGGCAATCCGCCGGCCTTCGTGGTGCTGAATCTCGTGCATCCAAACGCCGGGGGCAGGGCGGGCGATGATGCCGCCGCAATCACGGAGCGGTTCAACGTGCCGGTCGCCCCCATCCACCTTTCACGCCTGAAAGCCTACGAGGACGCACCGGCCTTGGGGCAGACGCCGCAAGAACTGGAACCGCAGGGACGTGCCGCCCAGGAAGTCGCCGGCCTGTTCACCTTCCTTTCAGAGCAGGCAAGCATGGTTGCAGGTAATCATGAAAGGATGAAAGCATGAGCCGCAAGCCCTCCCTCCTGGCGACCGCCATCAAGGCCGGAGAACAGCCGGCTCCCACGCCGGCAGCTCCCGAGACGCCGGCCGAGCCGAAGCGCCGCGCCCGTAGCCCTCAGCCCGCCGGAAGCTATGTTGCGCCTTCGCGGGCGAACAAGACGGCCAAGACGCACTACCTGCCGCCGGTCTATTGGGAGACGCTGGAAGAACTCAGCTTCCGAACGCGCGATCCGCAGGGCAAACGGATTCCGCAGGAACGGCTTGTGGCCGAGGCGTTGAACCTGCTTTTCGCCAAATACAATTTCCCGGTCGTTCGAGAGGGCGGCGAGTAGGAGAAACCATGCTTTCATGTAAGCATGATTCCCAAAACGATAATCAGGTTGCAATCTATACCTGTTCAGGTATAAGATGAGCATGAACCAAGGCGAGCGCCCGCTCGAATGGATTGCGAGCAGCTACAAGGACTTGATGGCGCTGCCGCCAGTCGTGCGCAGGTTTTTCGGTTTTGCGTTGTCGCTGGCCCAGGCAGGCGACCAGGCCGATACGGCAAAGGTGCTCAAGGGCTTTGGCGGGGCCGGTGTGCTGGAGGTCGTCGAGAACGATGCCGGCGGCACATATCGGGCCGTCTACACGGTGAGATTTGCGGAAGCGGTCTTCGTCCTGCATTGCTTCCAAAAGAAGAGCAAAAGCGGAATCGCCACGCCCAAGGCAGACATGGACATTATCCGCACTCGGCTCAAGGTGGCCGAAGCGTTGGCGCAGGAGATGCGAAATGAAAAAAAGGATCGTTGAAGGTATCGAGGTTCACCGCAGCTCAGGCAACATCTTTGCCGATCTTGGGTTGCCCGATGCTGAAAAGCTCAAGATCAAGGCCGGCTTGGTAGTCGAGATCAGGAAGGCGATGCGTGCTCTTGGGTTGAACCAGCAAGAGGCAGCGAAACGCATGGGCATCCCGCAGCCGAAGGTGTCGGGGATGATGCGTGGCGATTTCACCAACCTGTCTGAACGCAAGCTCATGGACTGCCTGAATCGCCTTGGTTACGACATTGAGATCACCGTGAAGCCGGCCGCCGATCCAGTCGGTCATTTGACACTTGCGGTTGCTTGAGCATGACGACGAAGCCTAGCCGCCTTGCCCGTGAAATTTCGGAAATGGCGGGCGCGCAGCGCCGCCTCGGGATCATGGATGAGGGGACCTATGAGAAAATCACGGCCCGGCACCTTGGAGAGATGGTCCCTGCCGACCGAAACGCCGATAAACGGGCTTAGCCGGATAGGGTAGGGAAACATGATTGCCTGCAAGCATGTCTCCTCCTATGACGATCACGACTGGATGTGCGCATGGCTATAATTACCCGCGGCGATCGCCGGGGCAAGCTGTTCTTGTAGAACCTGACTGGCGTGCTGCGCGCCTGTTGTCTGACGACGATTGATCAAGCACCTATACGCGGATTGGCTACCGCACGACCCTTTTCCGTCGTGGACCTTCCTCCGTCAAAGTGGCGGGCATCGAATAAATCTGCCCCAGGGCCGTATCGAGGATTGTCCGCGTCAATCAGGGCGCGCAGCACGCCAGCCAGGTTCAGTTTGTCACGTTCTTATTTCCCTCCTGCTCTGCCGCCCGCGCGCTCCGGGCTGCGCAACCCCGACCAGCTCCGCCCTACGCGCGCTACCGTCGCGGCTCCATGGCTGCGAGGGGCGTATTGCGGGCAATGTCCCAGATGAAGCCGACCAGCTCGCGGGCGACGGCCGTGACGACCTTGACCGTCTGCTTTCCCGCACTCGCCAGCCGTCGATATTTGCCGCAAAGGCGAACCTGCGCCTTCCATGCAATGGCGCGGATGTTGTCGGGTATGCTGCCGTTGCGCTCGCGCAGCGCCCGGCCCTCGCGGGCAGGGAAGCGATAGTGCCATGCGGATTCGATCAGCATGGAGCGAGCGGCGGCATTGCCAGCGCGGGTGATCTCGCCGCGCTTGATCCGCTTGCCGCTGGAATATTCGGCGGGAACGAGGCCGATCCACGCCATGAGCTGCTTGGGGCTGTCGAAGCGGTGCAGGTCGCCGATTTCGGCAACGAGCGTGGCGGCCGCGATGAGCTTGATGCCGCGCAGGGCCTGGAGGGCCATGACGATCGGGGCGAGCGGCCAGTCTTCAAGAGCTTCAGCGAGCACCTGTTCCAGCCGCTTGCAGCGGCCTTCGAGTTCATGGATGCGGCGCTTGTATTCCTCGAAGACGAATTGCTGGTGCGGGAAGGGGAAGACCTGTTCGGCCAGCCAGCGCCAATGCAGGCCGCCCCAGATCGCCTTGCCGGGGAAACGGCGATCGTGGCGCAGCAGGAAGCTTTTCAGGGTAGTTTTCGCGGCGGCGAGGTCCTGCTTGGCCTGGCGGTGGGCGCGCACCACGTCGCGGATCGCCTCATGGGCTTCGTCCGGAACCCACACCGCGACCAGCTCGCCGGCGCGCAGCAGGCGAGCCAGCGTCTGGGCGTCTCTCCGATCAGTCTTCACCCGATCGTTCGGCCGACGCGGCATCGAGGATGGCGAGATCACCATGCACTCGATGCCGATTTTCGCGAGGTATCGGTAGATGACGAACCCGCAGGGGCCGGATTCATAGCAAACCCTCAACTCCGATCCGCCTTTGCCAATCTGGGCCAATGCTGTGCGCAATGATTCCGCCGTGTTGGCGATGGTACCAAAGAAGCGAACCTCTTTCTCACGGCCTTCCTCCGCGACTGCGATGGCAATCGTGTCCTGGTGAACGTCGAGACCGACGAATTTCTTTCCTGACGGCATGAAAGCTTCCTTCCTGTTGCAAACCTCATCAGCGCAACACTCAGAAAGCCCAGGCTCGGGGCAAGTGATCGTCATCGGGTCAATGTGAGAGAGCGGGCCGGCCGGGAGCTGGCGCCGTGCCACGCGGCCGAAGCCGCGTCCGGCCCGAAGGCGAACGCGCTTCCAAACTGCGCCGTAGTGAAGCCGGAGGGCTGCCAGTGACAAAGCCCCAGCGCGTCAGCGCTGGGACCGTCTCATGCCGGATCGAACATCCCTTTGAATTCGCCATCGGCATAGTAGCGCAGCTTGCGGGCGGCGAGCGGGTGCATGTCCTTGATGAGCAGGATTTGCATGTCCGGCGGGATGCGCATGATCTCGTCGGGGTTGAGGAGGTTGCGGCCGTGGAAGTGCTGCGATCGGCCGATGCTGCGCGAGCCGGTGGAGCGGTTGACGCTCTCGGTCTCGTATTCGACGGTTTCCTGGCCGATGGTCTTGGAGAGCCATTCGGCGGTCTCGTAGTCGTTGACGCCGAAGGTCTGGATGACGCCGGCATTGGAGAAGAAGGTGCCGGCTCGTCGCCCGTAGGTGGCACGGAGCTGATGCAGGTCCTGGAGGATCGGCCAGAGCTGGAGGCCGTATCCGGCCATGAGGCCCATAGCGCGCTCGACAGGGGCGAGATGGCCGAGGGCGGCGAACTCATCGAGCAGGAACAGCACGGGCTTTGCCGGTCGCGTCCTTGAACGCGCCATGTCGGTGACGGCTTGGCTGACGAGAAGGCGCAGCCATCGCGAGTAGGCGTCGAGGCGATCGGGCGGCAGGACGAGAAACACTGTCGCGGTTCCCTCCTTCAGATCGGCGAAGCGGACATCCGAGCGGCCCATGACGGCCGCCATGCGCGGGCTGTCGAGGAAGTGGGTATGACGCTGCGCGGAGGAGAGGACGCCGGCGGCCTCGCGGTCGGACTTGCCGAGGTGACGATTGGCAGCACGGGCGACGAGCTGGCCGGCGGCGGGGCTGTCCTGCATCCGCCGGAGGAGGGCGGCAAAGGCGTCCGGTGCCGCGGTGATGTGCTCGCGCACCGTGGCGAGGGTGCGCCGGCTGGGCTCCTCCTCGCAGGCGACGAACAGGATGATGCCGGCGAGGAGGGCCTTGGCCTCCTCGTTCCAATGCGCTTCGGCGACCTGGCCGGGCGGATCGAGCACCAGCGCCTCGGCGAGGGTGGCGGCATCCTCGGCGACGTCGGGGCTGGCCGGATCGAGCGTGTCCATCGGATTATAGGCGGCCGAGGGGAGGCCGGTGGCGTCGAACGGGTCGAGCAGATGGACAGGGCCGAAGCGGGACCTGGCGCGCATGGTGATGCGGGCGTTCTCGCCCTTGGGATCGATGCAGAGGACCGAGCGATCGGCGTCAAGAAGGTTCGGGATGACGGTGCCGACGCCTTTGCCCGTCCGCGTCGGGGCGAGGGTGATGAGGTGCGAGATCCCGTCATAGCGGATCGGCTTGGAGCCGCCCTGCTGGCGGCCGACGAGCAGACCGCCGTTGTTCCGGGTGAGAGCGTCAGCCTCCTTCTTCGAGGCCCAGCGAGCGGACCCGAACAGGGTGCTTTGGCCGGCATTGGGGAAGAGCGGAAAGACCCAGCCGAGGGCGGCGCCGAGACCCATCAGCGGGACGGCCAGGATCGCCGCGCCGGCGTCGGTCCTGAAGCCGTCGAGGACGGGCAGGAGGGTCAGGTAGCGGACGGCGCCCATCGCCGCGAAGCCGTAGATGATGGCGGTGACGAGGTTGGGGAGTTTGTCCCTGACGGTCATCTTGGATTCCACTCATTTCCGACGCGTGAGCGTCAGCGCTTGCCGGCCTCGGCTGCCGCTGCCGGCATCGCCTCGTCGGCGTCGAAGGCGGCGCGTCCTTGCCGCCGCCAATGGGCAATGACCTCGTCGGCCGAGAGGTGTTCGGTTCCGCCGCGCTTCAGCAAACCGGCGAGGTCGAGGAAGGCGCCGAGCAGCGTCGCGCGATCGTCGCCGGTCAGCTCGACCAGGCCGGCCTTCTGGACGAGGCCGCCCAGCTCGATGAGGTGGCGCGTTCGATCGCGGCGCGCCTTGGCCCAATCCCGCGTGTCCATGCGCGCGCGCCGTGCCTCAGCTCGCCTCTGAGCCGCCGCCGAGCGGCGCAGCGCCGCCAGTGTCGCCGTCAGCTCTCGAAGCAGTGTCGCCGGCGCCGTTTTCCTTCCTGCGGTTGCGCCGCTGAAAGAACTCGGCCCCGCGCCGGCGCCAGCCCTCCCGCTTGTCGGAGTCCTTGTGCTCAACGGCGC
>NZ_FUXL01000023.1 GCF_900167365.1 Consotaella salsifontis
TTGGGCCTTGGGAGGAGGAGTGGCCCTCAGCGAAACCGTATAAAACCAAGATGCCGCTATTAGCGGGCCGCGCGGCGGGCGACTTCCGAGATTTCCGAACGAGCGATGCCCAGATCGTCGAGATCGCGCTGCGAAAGGCGGTTCAGCTCATTGAAGGTCTCGCGGTAACGCCGCCAGCTGCTATAAGTGCGAAGGAGGTTCATCGTTCCACTCCACGATTTAATCGATTGAAGAGATCGGCCAAGGCCGTCCCTGTTGTTGAGCGAAAGATAGGCCCACTCCCCATGCGGCGCTAGCAGGGGTGGCGCATGGCAGCATTGCGGCGCCCGCATTGCCTCGAGCTGTGTAAATTGAGGCATTTCAATGAGTTGCCTAAAAGGGGCGGGAATCCTGACTTGAAAAGCCCACATCACGCTTAATTGCCGACTGAAAGTTCCGGAGAAGCGGGTTCCGCAAAGCGGCCTGATTTCATGTCGGAATCGACTGAAATTGCGCTTTGACGCAGCTTTTACGGATGATATAGAGGCGCGCGCCTCGCGACGGCCTCACAAGGGCGTCGCTAAGCGGGTGTGGTGAAATTGGTAGACACGCAGGATTTAGGTTCCTGTGGCGTGAGCCGTGGGGGTTCAAGTCCCTCCACCCGCACCAATTCGCCGTTTCCAGGTTTCGAGTGAGGGGTGCGGCGGACCTCGGCGCATCCGGCATCGCAAAGGTGGTAAGGACAAATGCAGGTAACGGAAACCAAGGCCGAGGGGCTCAAGCGCGAGATCGAGGTCGTCGTGCCTGCTTCAGACCTCGCAGAACGGCTTCAAAAGAAGCTCGATGAAGCCAAAGGGCAGGTGCGCCTCAAGGGTTTCCGGCCCGGCAAGGTGCCGGCCGCGCATCTTCGCAAGGTCTATGGCCGCTCGATGATGGCCGAGATCGTCAATCAGATCATCAATGAGACGCCGCGTTCGGTGATCTCCGAGCGCGGCGAGAAGTCCGCGATGCAGCCCGAGATCGGCATGTCCGAGGACGAGGGCGTGGCGGAGAAGGTTCTGGCGGGCGAGAGCGATTTCCGCTTCACGGTGTCCTACGAGACGCTGCCGAACTTCGAGTTGAAGGAAACCGACTCGATCGCCATCGAGCGCCCGGTCGTGGAGATCTCCGAAGAGGAGGTCGAGGAGCAGGTGAAGCGCATCGCCGACAACGCCCGCACCTACTCCCCCAAGGAAGGCGCGGCCGAGGACGGCGACCGCCTGACCATGGACTTCGTCGGCAAGATCGACGGGGAGCCCTTCGACGGCGGCTCGGCGGAGAACACCAATCTGGTTATCGGCTCGGGGCAGTTCATTCCCGGCTTCGAGGACCAGCTCAAGGGCGCCGCGGCGGGCGAGGACAAGACCGTGACGGTCACGTTCCCCGAGGACTATGGCGCGGCTCATCTGGCCGGCAAGGAAGCGGTCTTCGACGTCAAGGTCAAGGAAGTCGCCAAGCCCGACGATCTGGCGATCGACGACGAGCTGGCCAAGAAGCTGGGACTCGAGTCGGTTGAAAAGCTCCGCGAGATCGTGCGCGAGCAAATCGAGGGCCAGTATGGCGCGATGACGCGCCAGAAGGTGAAGCGGCAGCTGCTCGACGCCCTCGACGCCCAGTATGATTTCGAGCTGCCCGAGAAGCTGGTCGCGGCCGAGTTCAACAACATCTGGACGCAGGTGACGAGCGAGCTCGAGAACGCCAAGAAGTCCTTCGAGGACGAGGACACGACCGAGGAGAAGGCGCGCGAGGAGTATCAGCGTCTGGCGAATCGGCGCGTCCGGCTTGGTCTTGTCCTCTCCGCCATTGGCGAGAAGGTCGGCGTCGAAGTGCGCGACGAGGAGATGCAGCGGGCCCTGATGGACCAGATCCGCCGCTATCCTGGTCAGGAACAGCAGATCTACGATTTCTTCCGTCAGAATCCGGAAGCGGTCGCGAGCCTCAGGGCGCCGATCTACGAGGAGAAGGTCGTCGATCACCTGCTGTCGACGGTTTCCGTCACCGACAAGACGGTGTCCAAGGAAGAGCTCATGAAGGAGGAGGAAGAAGAAGTTTCGGCTGCCTGATTCCCTTCCTGGCTGATTGATCTATAAACATCGGGGCTGGCGGATCGCCGGCCCCTTTTTGTTTGGCTCCAGAGAACGGAAGACGATCGAGGTCCCCGGCTGTTCGGCCAATTTCAGGACGCGATCGCCTGCGCAATGACTATGACCATGACTTTTCTGACGAAGATCCGGCTCTGGCTGGTTTTTTCGATCCTCTCGGCCATGGCCGCCTTTCCCGCGGTCGCCCAGACACCCGGTCTTCCATCCTTGGCCGCGACGACCGCTCCGGCCGAGGCATCGGACGCCGATAACGCCTCAGTCCAGGACCTCATCAAGATTCTCGAAAACGATGAGGCGAGGGCTCACCTCATCGAGTCTCTGAAAAATTCGGCCGGAGATCAGGCGGGCGAAAATGCCGCACCGGCGAATATGCCGGCTGAGATCATCCAGGGCCTGCCGGGGGAGGTGGCGGCCTATAGCCGCGGTGTCGTTGCGCTGGCGCTGAGCGTCGGCAAGAATCTCTGGGATACGGCTGGGCACTCGCTGGATCTGATGGCCGGCGTCGGCAGCCTCGATCTGCCTCGGATCAGCTCGGCCATCCTGCCTGTCGCCGTGGTCATGATCGTCGTCTTCGCCGTGCTTGCGCTGACGCGATTTCTCAAGGCGCCTCTGCTCGGGCGACTCGCCCGGCGGGCCTCCCGCTCAGGGCCGTTCCAGAAGCTCATGGTGCTTGCCATCGCAGCGCTGGTGGATGCCGTCGCCATTCTCGCGGCCTGGGCCGTCGGTCACGTCGCGGCGACGATTTTCAACGGCGGAGCGCCAAGCCTCAACCAGGCGCTGTTTCTCAATGCCTTTCTGCTGATCGAGGGAATCAAGCTCGTTCTCAATCTTTTCGTTCAGCCGAACACGCCGGGCTTGCGGTTGACGCCGTTTAGCGACCGGCAGGCGAAATACTGGTACTTCTGGATCTCGCGGCTGATCTCCGTGATCGGCTACACCTTCCTGTTTTTGGCGCCGATCGTCGAAAGCAATTCCAGCTATGCCGCCGCAAGGGCTGTGCGCGTCATTGTGGCGCTGCTCTCTCTCGTTACGTCGTTGATCCTGATTCTTCAGAACCGCGTCTGGGTTCGGGATCGGCTGGCGCGCGCCTACGACCAGGGCGACCACTCCGTTAGCGCTCAGTTCAATTGGCTGCTGGGTCGCGTCTGGTGGCTCATCGCCATCGTCTACGCCGTGACGGTCTTCTCCGCCTGGCTCACCAGCCCGACGAGAGGTCTTGAGTTCATCGTCGCCGCAAGCCTGAAAACCATCGCCGCGATGACGATCGGCGGTCTCGTCACCACGCTGCTCAGCTGGCTGATCGCCCATGGAATCCCGGTGCCGGTCTCGGCCAAGGAGCGCCTCCCGCTGCTCGAGCGGCGCATCAACGCCTTCATCCCGACGCTGCTGACGGTCATTCGCGTGCTGGTGGTGATCGTCGTTCTGTCGGTGATCCTGGAGGCTTGGCGGCTGCTCAACTTCTCGGGTTGGGTCGCCACGACCACGGGCCAGCGCTTCATCGGGGGCCTCTTCGGCGCCGGGCTGGTCATCCTGATCGGCTTTGTCGTCTATCTCGTGATCTCCTCGTGGGTCGAGTATCGGCTCAATCCCAACTTCGGGAAAGTGCCCACGGCGCGCGAGAGAACGCTCCTCGCGCTCTTCCGCAACGGTTTTACGATAACCCTTGTCGTGATCATCGCGATGCTCGTGCTTTCGCAGGTGGGGATCGACATTGGCCCGCTGCTGGCCGGTGCCGGAGTGGTCGGCCTGGCTGTAGGCTTCGGATCGCAGAAGCTCGTCCAAGACATTATCACGGGTGCCTTCATCCAGCTGGAAAACGCCATGAACGAGGGCGATGTGGTCTCCGTCGGCGGCGTCTCGGGGGTGGTGGAACGGCTGACCATACGCTCCGTGGCGCTGCGTTCCCTGGATGGCACCTACTATCTCATCCCGTTTTCCTCGGTGGATCAGGTCGCCAACATGACGAAGGGCTTCTCGCAGTTCGTCGCAGACCTCGGCGTCGCCTATCGCGAGAACGTCGAGGATGTGAAAATCGTCATGCGGGACGCCTTCAACGAGCTGCAGACCGGGGAGCACGGGCCGGAGATCCTGGGGGATTTCGAGATGTTTGGCGTCGAGAAGCTTGGCGATTCGGCTGTCGTTGTGCGCGGACGCATCAAGACGCTTCCGGGCAAGCAGTGGGGCATCGGACGGGCCTTCAACGAAATCGTGAAGCGCCTGTGCGACGAACGCGATATCGAGATTCCGTTCCCGCACATGACCATCTGGTTCGGCGAAAACAAGGATGGCAGCGCGCCTCCGGTGCGTCTGTCCCGGCCGGGTGCGGATCTGCGTGCCGTTACGCAAGCCGAGCCGGTGGGCGACCAGTCCGATCCCTCGCGCCACGGCTCGGTGGATCGCGAGGGTTTGCCCATTCCTCCGGACGAAGATGGTGTCGGCGACGAGCGCGGGTGAGAGCGAAGGGAAGGGGGCGGGTGATGTTCGACCGTAAACCCTTCCCGCTATTAACGCACCGAGCGCGCTTGCATAGAGGCTCGGCGGCACCCTATTTAACAAGCGATGGCACGAACTGAGTCGGCCCGGCGAGGTCCGATCGTTTTCCCCAAATCAAGTACCGAGAGCACGTTCATGAAAGATCCCGTGGAAACCGCGATGAACCTCGTCCCGATGGTGGTGGAACAGACCAACCGGGGAGAGCGCGCGTACGACATCTTTTCGCGCCTCCTGAAGGAGCGCGTCATCTTCATCACAGGGCCGATCGAGGACGGCATGTCGACGCTCGTCTGCGCGCAGCTCCTCTTCCTCGAGGCCGAGAACCCGAAGAAAGAGATCGCCCTCTACATCAATTCGCCCGGCGGCGTCGTCACCAGCGGCATGGCAATTTACGACACCATGCAGTTCATCAAGCCGGCGGTGTCGACCCTGTGCATTGGCCAGGCGGCCTCCATGGGCTCGCTCCTGCTGTGCGCCGGCCACAAGGATATGCGCTTCGCCACGCCCAACGCCCGAATCATGGTGCACCAGCCGTCCGGCGGCTTTTCGGGGCAGGCGTCGGACATCGAGCGCCATGCCCAGGACATCATCAAGCTGAAGCGGCGCCTCAACGAGATCTATGTCCAGCATACCGGGCAGGACTACGAAACCATCGAAAAGACCCTCGATCGTGATCACTTCATGACCGCCGAAGAGTCGCGCGAGTTCGGGATCATCGACAAGGTCTACTCCTCGCGTGAAGCTCTGGAAGCCACCCCGGCCAGCTGATCCGACATCGGGCGGAGAGGTCGATCGGGCGTCGAGTAGGGCGCCGTGACGCCACGGGAGCTTTCCCGTGGCTGTCGTCGGAAACAGTCTCCCAGGGGGAGACTCGCTGCTCGTGAGACGTGTTAATTGTCACTCAAGGGATGGGCTTTAATGTGAAGCTCCTGAAAAGCGTCACATTCGCACCCTCCGATCCAGGAGATTCGCCACGGTTGCCATAGGCCTAGGCCAATCCTAGAACTATAGTTTGGCAATGCAGCGGACCCCTGGGTCATCAGGACCGGAAGGAACAACGAATGAGCAAAGTGAGCGGCGGCGATTCCAAGAACACGCTCTATTGCTCTTTCTGCGGAAAGAGCCAACACGAAGTCCGCAAGCTGATCGCCGGGCCGACGGTCTTCATCTGCGACGAGTGCGTGGAACTCTGCATGGACATCATCCGCGAGGAGAACAAATCCTCGATGGTGAAGTCTCGCGAGGGTGTGCCCACGCCACAGGATATCATCAGCGTGCTCGATGATTACGTCATCGGTCAGTCGCACGCCAAGAAGGTTCTGTCCGTCGCGGTTCACAATCACTACAAGCGTCTTGCCCATGCCCAAAAGGGCAATGACGTCGAACTGGCGAAGTCGAACATCCTGCTGATCGGGCCGACGGGATGCGGAAAGACGCTTCTCGCGCAGACGCTGGCGCGCATCATTGACGTCCCGTTCACCATGGCGGATGCGACGACGCTGACCGAGGCGGGCTATGTTGGCGAGGATGTCGAGAACATCATCCTGAAGCTGCTCCAGTCGGCGGATTACAATGTCGAGCGCGCGCAGCGTGGCATTGTGTACATCGACGAGATCGACAAGATCAGCCGCAAGTCCGACAACCCGTCCATCACGCGCGACGTGTCGGGCGAGGGTGTCCAGCAGGCGCTGCTGAAGATCATGGAAGGCACGGTCGCTTCGGTTCCGCCGCAGGGTGGCCGCAAGCATCCCCAGCAGGAATTCCTGCAGGTCGACACGGCCAACATCCTCTTCATCTGCGGCGGTGCGTTCTCCGGTCTCGACAAGATCATCTCCGATCGCGGCCGCAAGACGTCCATCGGCTTTGCCGCATCCGTCTCCGCGCCGGAGGACCGCCGCACGGGCGAGCTCTTCCGCCAGGTGGAGCCCGAGGATTTGCTGAAGTTCGGCCTGATCCCCGAGTTCGTCGGGCGACTGCCGGTGATCGCGACGCTCGAGGACCTGGACGAGGCTGCGCTCATGCAGATTCTGGTTCAGCCCAAGAATGCTCTGGTCAAGCAGTATCAGCGCCTGTTCGAGATGGAGAGCGTCGATCTGTCGTTCCAGGAAGCGGCGCTGAAGGCTATCGCCCGCAAGGCGATCGAACGCAAAACCGGCGCGCGCGGGCTGCGTTCGATCATGGAGGCGATGCTTCTCGACACGATGTTCGATTTGCCGACGCTTGAAGGCGTTCAGGAAGTCGTGATTTCCGAAGACGTGATCGATGGTAAGGCGCGGCCGCTCTACATCTATGCGGATCGTGGTGACGAGAAGGAAAACGTCAGCGCCTGACGCCTTGGCCCCGTCGAAGTGCCTGACGGCCCGTCTCGGTCGCATCTTGCCACCGGGCGGGCCGTTGCCATTTATGGGCCGCGACGGGATGGCCGAGGGAATGGTGGAACTGGCCGAGGTTGAAGCGTTGCACCATCCGGCCCACATATCGCCGGATCGAGGCGTCGCATCGAGTGCTCGCTATTGAGGCTTGATGCTTGACGGCCTGACGCGGCGTTGCCGCAGAAAGGAATGACATGCCCAACACGACCTTCCAGAAGACCTACGCCGAGGAGCAGCATTACCCAGTGCTGCCGCTCCGCGATATTGTAGTCTTCCCGCACATGATCGTTCCCCTGTTTGTGGGGCGCGAGAAGTCCATCAAGGCCTTGGAAGAGGTCATGGGCGCGGACAAGCAGATCCTGCTGGCGACGCAGATCAACGCCGGCGACGAAGATCCCGCTCCCGACGCGATTTACGACGTGGGCACGATCGCCAATGTTCTGCAACTCCTGAAGCTGCCTGACGGCACGGTAAAGGTGCTGGTCGAGGGTGTCTCCCGCGCCAAGATCGACCGCTTTACCGATCGCACCGAGTGGCACGAGGCGGTCGCGCAGGTGATCGAGGAAGCCGACGAAGACCCGGTGGAGATCGAGGCGCTGGCGCGCTCCGTCGTTGCGGAGTTTGAAAATTACGTCAAGCTCAACAAAAAGATTTCGCCGGAAGTCGTTGGTGCAGCAGGCCAAATCGGCGACTACTCCAAGCTCGCCGACACCGTGGCCTCGCATCTCGCCATCAAGGTCCATGAAAAGCAGGAGATGCTGACGCTGGTTAGCGTCCGCGATCGCCTGGAGAAGGCGCTGGCCTTCATGGAGGCGGAGATTTCCGTCCTTCAGGTGGAGAAGCGCATCCGCTCGCGCGTCAAGCGCCAGATGGAGAAGACTCAGCGCGAGTACTATCTCAACGAGCAGATGAAGGCGATCCAGAAGGAGCTCGGCGACGGTGAGGAGGGCCGCGACGAGGCCGGCGAGATCGAGGAGCGGATCAAGAAGACCAAGCTGTCGAAGGAGGCCCGTGAGAAGGCTCAGGCGGAGCTGAAGAAGCTGCGTCAGATGAGCCCGATGTCGGCCGAGGCGACAGTGGTTCGCAACTACCTCGACTGGCTGCTGGGGCTTCCCTGGGGCAACCGTTCGAAGGTGAAGATCGACCTGAACAAGGCCCAGGAGATCCTGGACGCCGATCACTATGGCCTCGAAAAGGTCAAGGAGCGGATCGTCGAGTATCTGGCCGTGCAGAGCCGCCAGACGAAGCTGAAGGGCCCGATCCTCTGCCTCGTCGGGCCTCCGGGCGTCGGCAAGACCTCGCTGGCGCGCTCCATCGCCCGGGCGACGGGACGCGAATATGTCCGCATGTCGCTGGGCGGCGTGCGCGACGAGGCCGAGATCCGCGGCCACCGGCGCACCTATATCGGCTCGATGCCCGGCAAGGTCATTCAGTCGATGAAGAAGGCGAAGAAGGCCAATCCGCTCTTCCTGTTCGATGAGATCGACAAGATGGGCATGGACTTCCGGGGTGATCCGTCGTCGGCGCTGCTGGAGGTGTTGGACCCCGAGCAGAACTCGACCTTCATGGATCACTACCTTGAGGTGGAGTACGATCTGTCGGGCGTGATGTTCGTGACCACCGCGAACACGCTCAACATTCCTGCGCCGCTGATGGACCGCATGGAGATCATCCGTCTCGCCGGCTATACGGAAGACGAGAAGTTGGAGATCGCCAAGCGGCACCTTCTGCCGAAGTCCATCCGCGATCACGCGTTGAAGGCCGAGGAATTCTCGGTCGGCGACGATGCGTTGCGCGAGATCGTGCGCCGCTACACCCGCGAGGCGGGCGTCAGAAACTTCGAGCGCGAGCTGATGACGCTGGCGCGAAAGGCGGTGACGCAGATCCTCAAGGGCGAGAAGACGGTGGTTGAAGTCTCCGCCGACAATCTATCGGACTATCTCGGCGTGCCGCGCTACCGTTACGGTGAGGCCGAGCTGGACGACCAGGTCGGCGTCGTGACCGGTCTTGCCTGGACGGAGGTGGGCGGCGAGCTGCTGACCATCGAAGGGGTGATGATGCCAGGACGCGGCAAGATGACCGTGACCGGCAACCTCAAGGAGGTGATGAAGGAGTCGATCTCGGCGGCGGCGTCCTACGTGCGCTCGCGGGCGGTCGACTACGGCATCAAGCCGCCGCTATTCGACAAGCGCGATATTCACGTCCACGTTCCTGAAGGGGCAACCCCGAAGGACGGGCCGTCGGCGGGCGTCGCGATGGCCACAGCGATCATCTCCGTGATGACGGGCATTCCCGTGCGCAGGGATGTCGCCATGACCGGCGAGATCACGCTTCGCGGGCGCGTCCTGCCGATCGGCGGCCTCAAGGAGAAGCTCCTGGCGGCGCTGCGCGGCGGCATCAAGAAGGTTCTGATCCCGGAGGAAAACGCGAAGGACCTCGCGGACATCCCGGATAACGTGAAGAACAATCTGGAGATCGTGCCCGTCGCCCGCATGGGCGAGGTGCTGCGTCACGCTCTGGTTCGGGTGCCCGAGCCGATCGAATGGTCGGAAGCCGAGGAGCCTCTGGCACCACGGCCGGCCAGCGATGATGACGGCGCGGTCGCTGTCGCTCACTAGCGAAAACAGGCCGTGAGGCCCAGGAAACCGCCCTTCGGGGCGGTTTTTTTGTTTTGGGAGGCGAAAAATGAGGGTCCGGCACTCACGAAGCCTTGAATGATGGACGAGTCTGCACCATCGTCCCTCCCGAGCCGAACGAACTTGGCCGAGTTAGGAGAATGAGGCATGAATAAGAACGAGCTCGTTTCCGCGGTTGCGGAAAAGGCCGACCTTTCCAAGCAGCAGGCGACGCAGGCAGTGGACGCCGTCTTCGACGCAATCAGTGGCGCTATGGCCAAGGGCGACGACATTCGCCTTGTTGGCTTCGGCACCTTCTCTGTATCCCATCGCGCGGCGTCGAAGGGCCGCAATCCCTCGACCGGCGCCGAGGTCGACATTCCGGCTCGCAACGTGCCGAAGTTCGCTCCCGGCAAGAGCCTCAAGGATGCTGTGAACAAGTAACGGCGGATTAGCGTGTGGGAGCTTGGACGCTTGCTCTGAGCTCCCTCCAAAGCGCTGCAAGCCAATGTCGGTGAACGGGAACGGCTTCAACAGGCCAAAGCCATCGGCAGGCGCGGGATTTGATGCACGTGCTGCCCGCTGCGACGTCTCCGATCAGATGCGAAATGCGTTCCGCTATCACTCTCGCGCCCGGCACGCACTCATCTAGAGGCCGCACCGGTGCATTGGTCCGGCTTGACCAACGTCCATATGATTGTGGTGAGCGAGGGATAGGCGCCTGTTTTCGGTGCTGGCTGCTTATCCGTCCCGGCCCCGCGCCCCGTACTTGATGCGTTGCGCGCACCGTTCCAGAATCGCAAAAGCGCCGCTCCCGCATTTCTGCGGTCGGCATGGAAAGCTTGGGAGAAAGAATCTTGAGGCGCAGGCATTGATGCGAATGCATCGGAATGCCGTCTTTTGCCTCTGCACGATACTGGCCAGTAGAGCTCGTCGCGGACAGGAACAATGCGGCGGACGGAGCTAAGCCTTGCCTGACATCAAAAGCGGCAGTCGGGGCAACCGTTGTTCAGTCGTGGGAGCCGGACGACACGAGTCTATCGCCCACCGCCTCAATGGATGACCCTAAAGTGCCAGTCAGGGGTGTGAACGCGGATACCACGGCCAATGCCATAATTCCTGCGATGAGGCCATATTCCAGGGCGGTTGCGCCGGTCTTGTCGTGGATGCACCGCTTAAGGGTCTTCATGTCGGGCACCCCCCGCCGGCGCAACGCCGTGGAATAGTCAATTCATATCACCTTTGAAGAAGAAGGCCGCTTCCGAAGCGTCGCGGCCCTTGATCTTGCGTGGTGGTCTTGTTCGAACATCGTTAGAAGATCAGGATGTCCTGCCGGCCTAGGGCGCCGGTCGTCAATGCATCACACTCGGAATGCGATTAGCTGGTCTTCTCGAGAGTGGTCTTGATGTTCGTGAACGCCGTGTCGAGACCGCCGGTGATGTAGCCGAGCGCGGTGATGAGCGCGACGGACATGATCGCGGCGATCAGGCCGTACTCGATTGCGGTTGCACCGGACTCGTCATTCGAGAAGCGGCGAAGAAACTGAGCCATTAACTGATCCTTTCTGACCAAGTGTCCCCCAGGGGGCCGATAGCGCGACATCTCCTTGGGTCGGATTAGACAATAAGCGTTGAGATGTTTCTTCTCCCTTAAGTTCAACAGTTAACGTGAGGGAAATTTCCGATAGTAAAATTTAGATAAATTTCTGAATAGTCATACAAGACTGGACTTGATGTCAGATAACACCTTCTATTGCCTCTCCTTTTGCGGTGCGTAGCGTTTGGACCAGGAATAAACCTCCAAGCGGTCAAGCGCGTCATACTGCCACGCATGCGGGGCGTGGGCAGATCTCGCCAATTCAGCCTTCCACTGCAGTGGCTTGCTCGGCCGAGCGCGCCTCCATGGCCGCCGCCTCATGGGAATGGCGCGTGGCAATCACGCTGACGATCAGAAGCTGGAAGAAGTGGAAGAGCATGATCGGCAGAATGATGAGGCCTGCGTCGGTGCGGCCGGCGAAGATGATCGGCGCCAAAGGCACCCCGGTGGCCAGCGATTTCTTAGAGCCGCAAAACTGAGCGGCGATGCGATCCTCCCGCGACAGCCCAAACAGGCGCGTCAACACCCCCGTCAAAACATAGACGACGAAGAACAATGCGATCGACAGCACTCCGATCTCGATGATCGTCAGGGGATCGGTCCGCTTCCATAACCCCTCGGCCATGGAATCGCAGAAGGTGCCGTAGACGATGGCGAGGATCGTTCCGCGGTCGGCCAGCTTGATCCATGTCCGATTACGCGCCGCCCATCCTGCCAGCCAGCGACGGGCGATTTGGCCGAGCACGATCGGCACCAGGACGAGGACAACGACCTTCAGGACCGTCGGGAGCAACGGGACGGGCACGCCGGTGGATTGGAGGTACCAAGCCATCAAGGCGGGCGTAGCGAAGACGGCGAGGATGCTGGAAAGCGTCGCGTTGAAGATAGCGACCGCGACGTCGCCTCGGGCCAGGGAGACCATGGCGACCGAGGAAGAGACGGTCGAGGGCAGGGCGGCGACGTAGAAGAAGCCTATCATTGCCGGATCGGGCAGGGCGTTGGGGAAGGCCGCTTCCCCGGCCAGAACAACCAAGGGAAACAGGCCGAAGGTCGTGAGAACGACGAGAAGATGCGCTTTCCATCGCGTCACGCCCTGCTTCAGCCGCTCGGGAGCGAGGGTGAGACCGTAGAGAAAGAACACGATGCAGACGCCGTAGGTCGTCAGCAGCTCCCAATGGAGTGGCCCATCGGTTCGACCGGGTTCAGGGAAGATGAGTGCCGCGACCACCACGGCCGCGAGGGCAACGACGAACCCGTCGACCTTCCATCGTGACATTTCGCGGCATCCTCTTCGTGAAATGGGGACCGGTGCCGCATCCGGGTGCGGGATCAGGCGGTTCCGTCGCGGCAGCTCCGCGCCGAGACTCGAAACGTTGCGGCTGGATGACCCTATAGCCTCACGCGCCGAAAAACGCAGCCTCGGCCGAGCCGCATCAGCCGGCTTCGCCAGCGGCGTGTGACGTGAGGCGCGAGTTTCTCAACTCGCCGTGCTTTTCGAGCACACCATAGGCGGTTGCCGCGATGTGCGCTTCGATGCGCTTCAGATCTCGCGTCACGTCCAGATGGATAGAGCCCGTCTCGATCTCGTCTCGCCGGCCTGAGCGCATGTGCAGCACGTGGCGCTGCGTCACCTGGCGCTCAATGTCGCGAAAGCCTTCCTTTTCCGCGACGAGACGCCGGGCTGCCTCGACATTGCCGAACATGAACACGCTCACGGCGAGCTGAAGGTGATCGAGCAGACGGCTGTGCATCTCGCCGATCGAGGCGCTATCCTCCGCCGAGAATTGCAGCCCGCTCTTGAGGCGCCGCCTCGCGAGCTCCATCAGGTTCTTGTCGATGATGTCGCCGATATGCTCAAGGTTGATGGCGAGCGCCAGAATGTCCGACAGGCGGCGCGTATCGCTCTCTCGCAGGTTCTCCTGGTCGATGGCACCGAGATAGCGCTGGATCGCCCGGTTGAGCCGGTCGAGACTGTCGTCCATTCGGCTGATCTCGGCGATGCGGTCCCGGTCGCCACGATGAAGCACATCCTGTGATCCCCGCAGCATTTCTTCCACCACATCGGCCATGCGCAGCACCTCGCGCGCCGCATTGGAGAGCGCCACCGACGGCACCCTGAGCGCCGCCTCATCAAGATGCAGCGGTGCGCCGGGGTCGGACGACTCGACTTTCATGGGGAAGAGCCGAGTGAGAAGCCTCGCCTCCAGCGGCAACAGCCCGAGGAAAAGGCCGGCGATCGCGACGTTGAAGAGTAGATGGAAGTGGGCGGCGGCGCGAACTGGCGAGGGGTCCAGTGCCAGAAGTGCGTCGCTGATCGGACCGATCAGCGGAAGGCTGACCGCCGCGCCGACCAGACGCGTGATCAGATTTCCGACGGGGACGCGCAACCTCGTCGGATCGCCGCCCATCGCCGCGCTCAGGGGATTGAGCGCGCTGCCGAGATTCGCTCCAATGACCATGGCCAACGCCGCTGGCGCCGGAACGACGTTGGAACCGGCCAGGGACATGATGAAGAGCATCGCCGCGACGCTCGAGTGCGCGGCCCAGGCCAGGATTGCCGCAAGAATGGCGCTGAGGAGGGCATCTGACGTCATTGACTGCAGCAGCAGCCGAAGCGCCTGCGAGTTCTCCACGGGGCGCATGACCTCCGTCAGAAGGTGAAGCGATAGAAGGACCAGTCCGAGCCCGACAAGCGCCGAGCCCGCATCGCGGGCAGTGGCTTGGCGCGCCTTGCGGTTGATGATGAAGCCGAAAAGGATCAGCGCGGGAAACACCATGGTGATGTCGAAGGCGACCACCTGGACGATCAGCGTGGTGCCGACATTGGCGCCGAGCATCACGGCGAGAGCGGCGATGAGATCCATCGCGCCGCCGGCGGCGAGGGATGTGGTCATCAACGCCGTGGCGGTGCTGCTTTGAAGCAGCGCCGTCACCACGAGGCCCAGCGAGAACGCGCTGAAGCGATTGGAGAGGCCGAAGGCGAGAACACCGCGCAGCCGGCTGCCCAGCGCGCGCTGTACGCCGCCTGAGATCATGTGGATGCCCCAGAGGAGCAACGCAACGCCGCCTCCGAGGCTGATGAGGACATTGGCCGTCGACATGTCCAGATCCGACTTTTTCAATCAAAGATGCACATAGTGCGGCGATTAATAAACGCACATAGTGCGGCATCAATTTGATTGGATGTGCGCGGCTGCTGCCGAGGGAGACTTTTCTCCTTCGGCGGCAAAGGGCCCGACATTGAAGGGGCGGGGAGACTAGACCGGTGAATCCAGCCGAAGACCCGTTTTGCTATCGAAGCGATGCAGGCTGGTGGCGCCGGCGGCAGCCCTGATGGGTGTTCCCCCATCGAAGTGCCGATAACCTGGCACACGAACGGCAATCTCCGCCTTTTGCGCGCCGAACACGCCATAGACGTAGCTTTCGGCGCCGACCAGCTCGACGCCCGTCACAACGAGATCGGCTGCTATTTCATCATCTTGAATGCCCTCATCCCCCACGAGACGCATGTGTTCCGGGCGAATGCCGATCGTCGTTCCGACCGAGAGGCTGTCGCGTACGGCCGAGGAGCCCGCGAGTTGTGATGCCGTTTCCGGTTCGATCGGCAAAAGGTTCATTGCGGGGGACCCGATGAAGGTCGCGACGAAGAGCGTTGCGGGGCGCTCGTAGATCTCCATGGGCGAGCCAGCCTGCTCGATATGGCCCGCCGAGAGAACGACGAGCTGGTCGGCCAGCGTCATCGCCTCCAGCTGATCATGCGTGACATAGAGGCTGGTCGTGCCGAGCCGGCGCTGGAGCGACCGGATCTCGGCGCGCATCTGGACGCGCAGCTTGGCGTCGAGATTCGACAGCGGCTCGTCAAAGAGGAAGGCCGCCGGCTCGCGAACGATGGCGCGGCCCATCGCCACGCGTTGGCGCTGTCCGCCGGAGAGCTGGCCGGGCTTGCGATCGAGCAGCGGCGCAATTTCGAGGATCGCCGCCGCCTCGTTGACGCGCCGGGTGATTTCATCGCTCGGAATGCGGCGGTTTCTGAGGCCGTATTCGAGGTTCCGACGCACGGTCATGTGCGGGTAAAGCGCGTAGTTCTGGAAGACCATGGCGATGTCTCGCTCGGCCGGCTCCAGCTCGTTGACCGTCCGGCCGCCGATGGCGATCGTGCCCGAGGTGATGGATTCGAGCCCCGCCACCATCCGCAGCAGCGTCGACTTCCCGCAGCCTGACGGCCCGACAAGCACGACGAAGTGGCCGTCCTGCACGTCCAGGGAAACGCCCTTCACCGCCTCGACGCCGCCGGCATAGACCTTGCGCACGTCCTTCAGTTCGATGCCAGCCAACTCACTTCTCCGTTTCGACGAGGCCGCGCACGAACCACCGCTGCATCAGTACGACCACCAGGACAGGGGGCACGATGGCCAGGATCGCCGTCACCATTACGAGGTGCCAGGGCGTGTCCGCATCGGCAAAGGAAACCATCTTCTTCAGCGCGATGACGATGGTGTTCATCTGGTTGTTGTTGGTGACGAGCAGCGGCCATAGATACTGCGTCCAGCCATAGATGAAGAGGATCACGAAGAGCGCGGCGATGTTGGTCTTGGACAGCGGCAACAGGATGTCGCGAAAGAACCGCATGGGACCGGCCGCATCGATTCGCGCGGCCTCCACCAGTTCGCCTGGGATCGTCATGAAGAACTGGCGAAACAAGAGCGTTGCTGTCGCCGAGGCGATCAGCGGCAGGATCAGGCCGGCATAGGTGTCGATGAGCCCGAGATCGACCATCACCTTGTAGGTGGGGAGGATGCGCACTTCCACCGGCAGCATCAGCGTGATGAAGATCAGCCAGAAGAACACCATGCGCAGCGGGAAGCGGAAGAAGACGATGGCGAAGGCCGAGAGGATCGAGATGGCGATCTTGCCACATGCGACACCCAGCGCCATCACGGTCGTGTTGAACAGCAGCGTGCCGACGCCGACGCCACCGATGCGGCCAATGCCGCCAAACAGTGCCTCGCCGTAGTTGTTGGCGAACTCGCTGCCCGGCGTGAGGGGGAGCGGTGGGCGCAGGATCGTCTGGATCGTCTGGGTCGACGCGGTGAAGGTGTAATAGATCGGAAAGGCGACGATCAGGATGCCGACGATCAGCAGGAGATGCGCCAGCGGCCGGCCGAGAGGACTGCGTTCGATCATGGATTCGCTCCGGCGCGCGGCTCAACCATAATGGACCTTCCGCTCCACGTAGCGGAACTGGATGGCGGTGAGGGCGATGACGATGGCCATGAGGATCACCGACTGCGCCGCCGAGCCGCCGAGGTCCAGATTGACGAAGCCATCGTTGTAGACCTTGTAGACCAGCGTTTCCGTTGCCTTGGCGGGGCCGCCGGCCGTCACGGCGTCGATGATGCCGAAAGTGTCGAAGAAGGCGTAGACGGTGTTCACCACCAGGAGGAAGAAGGTCGTCGGCGCGATCAGCGGAAAGACGATGGTCCAGAACCGCTTGGTGGAGCGGGCGCCGTCGATCGCTGCGGCCTCAATGAGCGAGCGCGGAATCGACTGCATGGCGGCGACGAAGAACAGGAAATTGTAGCTGATCTGCTTCCAGGCGGCGGCGAAGATGACAAGGAGCATCGCCTGGTTGCCGTCGAGGAGCGGGTCCCAGGGAATGCCGCTGCGCCTCAGGATGTAGGCGAAGGTGCCCATGGTCGGGTTGAACATAAAGAGCCAGAGAAGGCCGGCCACGGCCGGGGCGACGGCATACGGCCAGATCATCAGCGTGCGATAAAGCCCCTTGCCCGCGATCACCTTTTCGGCGGCGCTGGCGAAGAGCAGGGCAAGCGCCATGGCGAGAGCCGCAGTCGCAAGGCTGAAGATCAGCGTGGTCTCGATGGCGTTGAGATAGCTGGGATCGCTCAGGACCGCCTCGAAATTCTCGAGGCCGACAAAGCGCGTCTTCAAGCCGAAGGGGTCCTGACGCAGCGTCGACTGGTAGAGCGCCTGGCTCGCGGGCCAGTAGAAGAAGACCAACGTGATCGCGACCTGCGGCGCGAGAAGCGCATAGGGCAGGATGCGGTTGGGAAATACGGCTCTGGGCAAGGAGGGAACGCCAACGAGGGAGAAGATGACGGAGGGCGCGGGGAGCGCCCTCCAGCGACGGGGGACGCCTCGGCGGCGTCTCCCCGGAACTGGGAAGCCCTTACTGGGCGTCCTTGATCGCAGCGTTGCCGAGCTCTACGGCCTTGTCGAGCGCTTCCTTGGCCGTCATCTTGCCAGCCAGCATCGCCTCGAACTGCTCATTCTCGATATCGCGGACCTGGGGCAGATTGGGCAGGCGCACGCCCTTGGAGTTCTCGGTCGGCTCCTTGCCCATCATCTGGGTGATCGGCGTTTCACGGCCTGGGTTCTTATCGTAGAAGTCGGTCTTCTTGACCGCGTCATACGCCGCCGTGGTCACCGGCAAATAGCCCGAATTTTCATGCAGAAACACCTGAACGTCGGTGCCGGAGAGGAAGTGGAAGAACTCCGCGATGCCCTTCACCTGCTCATCGGACTTGCCGGCGAAAACCCAAAGGCTCGCACCACCGGGAATGGTGTTCTGCGGCGCACCCTTGGCATTGGCGTCATAGGGCAACTGGCCGATGCCGTAGTTGATGCCGGACTTCACGACGTCGCCGAGCCCACCCGAAGATTCTGTCAGGATGCCGCACTCGCCGGAAAGGAAGAGCTGCTTGGCCTCCGACGTGCGACCGCCGTAGCGGAAGACGCCATCCTTGGCGAGATCGGCGATCGCCTGGAAGTGGTCGACATAGATCGGCGCATTGATCTCGAGTTCGACGTCGGAGCCGGCCAGACCGTTCTCCTTGGTCGAATAGGGAACGTCGTTCCAGGCGGCGAAGTTCTCGAGGTGAATCCAGGTCAGCCAGGTCGAGGTGTAGCCACAGGACGCCGCGCCGGAGTCCTTGATCTTGCGGGCTGCGTCGAACACTTCCTGCCAGGTCTTCGGCGGGTTGTCGACGTCGAGCCCGGCCTTCTGGAAGATGTCCTTGTTGTAGTAGAGAATCGGCGAGGACGAATTGTAGGGGAACGACAGCATCGTCCCGTCGGGCTTCGAATAATAGGATACGACGCCCGGAAGATACTGCGATTTGTCGAACTTGTAGCCGCCGGCTTCGAGCACGTCCGCAACGGGCATCATCGCGCCCTCGGCGCCCATCATGACGCCGGTGCCTGCGTCGAAGACCTGGATGATCGCCGGCGTCTGCTTGGCCCGAAAGGCGGCGATACCGGCGTTCAGCGTCTCGGGATAGGTGCCCTTGAACACAGGAACGATCTTGTAGTCGCTCTGGCTTTCGTTGAATTGCTTGGCGAGGGTTTCCACCACCTCATTGTTGGCGCCAGTCATGGCGTGCCACCACTGAAGCTCGGTCGCGGCCAGGCTCTCAGTGGTCAGTGACACGGCCGCGCCAAGGACGCATGCCGATAACAGCATGTTGCGGATCATTCGCGGTTCCTCCCATTCGTGCGGCTTCGACATTGTTGTTCTCCTTCGAGAGCCGGCTGCGCGAGAATGCATAAAGCCGGGGTGTGTGACAACCCGGTCCTACTTTTGGCTCGCGACAGATATGTGAAGGTTTGGATTCGTACACCGCACCGGCAGTGGTGGAGCCAATGAGACGTTGGCGACAACCTCCCGATAGGGCAGCCAAACCCCCAACTCCTCTTGACAGGACAATGTAACCGGTTTCCACTGTCGATGTCGCTCCTGAGGAGAGGAGCAGCCGCCGGTTCGCCGGCGAGGGAGGAGCTTTAGATGAAGACTATTATGGCGGCCGTCGGCGCTCTGGCGCTGATGACGGCAAGCGCGTTGGCGCAGGACTACACGATCGGCTTGTCCAATGGCTGGGTCGGCAGCGAGTGGCGCACCCAGATGATTGACGAGGCCAAGGCGGCGGCCGAGGCCTGGAAGGAACGTGGCGTGAACATCGAGCTCGTCATCCAGAGCTCCGACGTCGATGTGCAGGGGCAGATCGGTGCCGTCCGCAACATGATGAACCAGGGCGTCGATGCCATCATCATCAACCCCAACAGCCCGACGGCCTTCGATCCTGTGTTCGCGCAAGCCGCCGGCGCCGGTATCCTGGTCGTGGCGACCGACGCGGAGGTTTCCTCTTCCGACGCGATCTATGTCGGTATCGACCAGACAGATTGGGCCCGCAAGTCGGCGCAGTGGCTGGCCGATACACTGAAAGGCAAGGGCAGTATCGTCACCATCAACGGCGTCGCCGGCAATCCGGCCAACGAAATGCGCGTCGCGGGCTATCGCGAGGTTTTCTCCAAGTATCCTGACATCAAGGTCCTCAACGAGGCCAACGCCAATTGGGATCAGGCGCAGGGGCAGCAGACCATGCAGAACCTGCTCGCGACCTATCCCGACATCGATGGAGTTTGGGTGCAGGACGGCATGGCGGCCGGCGCGTGGCGGGCCATCGACGCGGCCGGTAAGACCGACACGATCGCGGCCACCGGCGAAATCCGCAAGGACTTCATGGACCTGTGGTCGTCGAAGCACCTGAACTCGGGCGCCTCGGTCAATCCTCCGGGCGTGATGGCCTCAGCCCTTAACGTCGCCGTGCTCAAGCTCCAGGGCAAGGAGTTCAAGGACGGCATCTTCGCCGGCAAGTACGGGAACGCGATCTACATTCCGATTCCCTTCGTCGATAACGACAACCTCGCCGACAACCTGAAGGCGGCCGAAGGCAAGCCGGGCTATTGGTCGATCACGGACACGGTTTCGATCGACGACGCCGAGAAGAACTATTTCAAGTGAGCCGGCGTGGCGCGGGCGACAAGAGCGCCCGCGCCAGCCTCCGACGAACTGGCATGCCCCTGGCGGGCGGCGCCGTTTCGCGCGCTCAATCCGGCTTTCTTCCATGTGGCGAGACGAATGATGACGGCTGCCCTTACGGCCCGATCGGTTCAGAAGCGCTTCGGCGCGGCCGTCGCCCTGTCGAACGCTGCTCTCACCCTGGAGCGGGGCGAGGTCCATGCGCTCGTCGGCGCCAATGGTTGCGGTAAGAGCACGCTGTCGAAGATCATCGCCGGCACTGTTCAGCGCGATTCCGGCGACATCGTCGTCAATGGCGCGCCTCTCGTCCTCAGTTCGCCGGCCGAGGCGGAAGCCAACGGCATCTCCCTGTTTTATCAGGAGCTATCGCTGATCCCGCAGATGAGCGTCGAGGACAACATCTTCCTTGGGCGCGAGCCGCGGAACGGAGCCGGCTTCGTTGATCGCAAGGCGCTGGCCAAAAAGGCCGATGCGCTGCTTCAGAGGTTCGCACCTGTCGCGGGACGGGGCCTTAACTCCAAGGCCCGCGTTTCCGATCTCAGTCCCGATCAGCGTCAGATCGTCGAGATCGTCAAGGTGTTGGCGCGAGATCCCGATGTCGTCATCTTCGACGAGGCCACGGCTGCGCTGGATCACCGTCAGGTTGAGCTTTTCTTTCGGATCATCGGAGAGATGAAGGATAAGGGTGTCTCCTTCCTGTTCATTTCGCATCGGCTCGCGGAGGTCTTTGCCGTCTGCGACCGGATCACGGTGATGCGCAACGGCGAGAGCGTCGACGACTTTGTCACAGCGGAGACGGACATGGACACCGTCGTGCGAGCGATGGTCGGGGATATCGCTCACGATCTCGATCCCGCGCCAAGCACGGATTTTACCTCGGCCTCCGCCCGGCTCGTGGTGCAGGGCGCGCGCGGGCAGCGGTTGCAAGACGTTTCTTTCTCGCTGAGGCCGGGCGAGATTTTGGGCCTCGGCGGCCTTCAGGGGCAGGGCCAGTCCATATTGCTGCAGAGCCTGTTCGGCGCCGAGCCGCTGACGGGGGGGCGGGTGCTCATCGAGGGGCGGCCTGTCGTCGTGCGCACCCCGCGGGCCGCTGTTCGCCACGGGTTTGGCTACGTCTCCGGCGATCGGGGCCGCGACTCGGCGCTTCAGGGGCGATCGATCTTCGAGAACATGGCGATCGCCGAATGGGTCGCCGAGCGTCGCAGACTTGTCTGGCCCGGCCGGCTTCAGGCCCGACTTTCCGAGATAGCCCAATCGCTGAACACGAAATATCCCTCGCTGGACGCGCCCATCGACGCGCTCTCGGGCGGCAACCAGCAGAAGGTCTTCATCGCGCGCTGGCTAGCGACCAATCCGGTGGTTCTGCTGCTCGACGATCCGACGAAGGGGATCGATCTCGCCGCCAAGGCCGACTTTTTCCGCCTGGTGCGCAACCTCGCGGCGGCGGGCGCCGCTGTCCTCTTCTACAGTTCGGAGGATGCCGAGCTCATCGGCCTTTGCCATCGCGTTCTCGTCTTCAACAGCGGCCGGATCGTCGCGGAGCTCGAGCGAGCCGAACTCACCTCCTTCAACCTCACCGGCGCAGCCTATGGGAGCGCGGCATGACTCTTGCGAATGCTCTGAAAGGGCGGGTCTGGCTGGTGACGCTGGCAGCGCTGATCGTGCTGGTCATCGTCAACGCCTACCTGCAGAGCAATCTCTTCACGCCGCGCGTGCTGAAGTCGAACCTCACGGTATTCCTTCCGCTAGTCCTGATCGCGGTCGGGCAGACCTATGTCATCCTCGCGGGCGATATCGATCTTTCGGTCGGTGCCATCGTCGCCCTCGTCAACGTTGTGACAGTGACGGTGATCGCCGGCATCGGAACAGAGGATGCAGCCGCAGTCCTTGCGGGGATCCTTGCAGGGCTGGCGACCGGCGTCGCCTGCGGCCTCTTCAACGGCTTCCTCGTCGCCGCCCTGCGGCTTCAGCCAATCGTCGCGACATTTGCGACGGGCATTCTCTTCAGCGGCATCGCGCTGAGGGTTCTGCCGACAGCCGGCCTTCCGGTTCCCGCGCCGTATTGGCGGACCTATGCCGGCGGCCTTTTCGCCTTGCCCGTCGTACTCTGGATCTTCATCGCCGTGCTGATTGCGGTTGGCATCCTCGGCGCGCGGCCGTTCCTCCGGCATTTGACCGCCGTCGGCGGCCATCGGGCGGCAGCGTTTCAGACCGGCCTTGCCGTCACGCGGGTGCGCATTGGGGGTTATGTTCTGGCCGCGCTCTTTTCCGCCGTGGCGAGCCTTTGCCTCACCGGTGAGACGGCGAGCGGCGATCCGTTGATGGGAGGGAGCCTTGCGCTCGGCTCCGTCTCGGCCGTCGTTCTCGGAGGAACGGCTCTCTCCGGCGGCTCGGGCAGCGCCTTCGGCTCGGTCCTCGGCGCGCTGGTGATCGGCATGATCGGCAACGTCATCTTCTTCGCCGGTCTGCCCTTCGAATATCAGACCCTGGTCAAGGGCGTCATCACGCTCGCCGCGCTCGCCGGCGGCGTGGTGATCGCGCGGCGCTGAGGAGGCAGGGCATGGAACGCTTTCGCCGCCTTCTCACCGAACCGCTGGTGCTCGCGAGCCTCGCCATCCTGGTGCTGCTGGGTGTAGGGGAATTCCTCTCGCCGGGCTTCGCGCGAGGCGGGCAGATCGCCCGTATCCTGACGGTTTCGGCCATTCTCGGCCTCGTCTCCGCCGGACAGGCGCTGGTGGTTATCGGCGGGCGCGAGGGAATCGACCTTTCCGTCGGCGCGTTGATCTCGCTCGGGGCGCTCGTTGCCGGCAACGTCATGAGCGGCGAGAACGGCGCGATATTCTCGGCCATCCTTGCCGCCGGCGGCCTCGCCTTTGTCATCGGCCTCGTCAACGGCATGGGCGTAACTCTGGTCCGCATCCCGCCACTGGTGATGACGCTCGGCATGATGGGCGTCATTCAGGGCGGCCTCGTCGTCCTCTCGCGCGGCATTCCCTCGGGCAACGCCGCGCCTGCCTTGATGACCTTCATCAACCGTCCGCTGGTGTTTGGCCTGCCGGGCGTGCTTTTTGTGTGGGCGCTGGTCGCTCTCGCGATGTGGTTCATCCTGCGGCGCACGGCCCTCGGCTATGCCATCTACGCCATGGGCGCCAACGAGCGTGCGGCGCGGCTTTGCGGCGTGAGAACCGGGCTCGTCCGAACACTGCTCTATGGCCTGTCGGGCCTCATGGCGGGCCTCACCGGCGTCTGCGTCATTGGCTACACCGGCAATTCCTTTATCAGCGTCGGGGATCAGTATGTCCTGCCGTCGGTGATCGCGGTGGTCATCGGCGGCGTCTCCCTCGCCGGCGGAACGGGCGGCTATTTCGGCGTCGTCCTCGGAGCGATCGCGCTGACGCTTCTTCAAAGCGTGCTGACGACCCTTCAACTGGAGTTCTGGGGGCGGCAACTGATCTTCGGCGCGGTGCTCTTGGGGCTGATGCTGCTCTATGGGCGCACCAAGCGCCTCCGGGTCTGATGGCATGAAGCGGCTGACGATCCGGGGCGTCGCGGAGATTGCCGGCGTTTCCATCGCGACAGTCTCCCGCGCGCTGACCCATCCCGAGCGCGTCACCGAGGCGACACGCGAAAAGGTGGAAAAGGCGGTGCGCGAAACCGGCTTCGTCCCGAACAGCCAGGCGGTGAACTTTCGCCGGCGTTCGACCCGCAGCGTTATCCTTCTGGTCCGCGACATCTCGAATGCCTTCTATCTCGATGTCTATCGCGGTGTGGAGGAGACGGCGTTCGCCAGCGGCTACCACGTTCTGATGGGCGACGGAGCGGGCGACGACAAGCGCATCCTTCACTACATCGACATGGTGCGCAATCGCCTCGCCGACGGGCTGATCCTGATGACCAGCCGTCTTCCCAAGCAGGCGTTGGCGGCGCCGCTGCCGCCCATGGTGGTGTCGCTGGAGGAGATCGATTCGGTTCGCCTGCCGACGGTCGCGGTGGACAACCGCGCCGCCGCCCGCCTCGGCGTCGAGCATCTCGTCTCCCTAGGCCACAGGCGCATCGCCCATATCACCGGGCCGATGCATCTGAAGATGGCGACCGATCGCCTTGCCGGCTGGCGCGATGCGCTTGATGCGGCGGGCGTCGAGCCCGATCCCGCTCTTGTGCTGGAGGGCGATTTCCACCTTTCCAGCGGAGCGGCGGCGACGGAGCGGCTGCTGGCGTCGGGCGCCAAGTTTACCGCCATCTTCGCCAGCAATGACGAAATGGCGGTCGGCGCTATCGCCGCGCTGAGGGCTCGTGGGCGCCGTGTGCCCGACGACGTGTCGATCCTCGGCTTCGACGATTCCGTCTATGCGCTTGCGGCCGATCCGCCGCTGACAACGGTGCGCCAGCCGCGTCGGGAGATTGGCTCGCGCTCCATGGACCTGATGATCGCCATTCTCGACGGCGAGGAGGTTTCGCGCGAGCCGCTGCTTTCCGACGTCGACCTCGCGGTTCGCCGCAGCACGGCTCCAGCCCCCACGAACAAACGGAGATCTAGATGACCATGACCCAGCCGGCGGCCGGCCGCCCTTTGCGTGTTGGCTTCGTCGGATCGGGCTTTATCGCCCACTTCCACCTGAAATCGCTTCTCGGCGTCCGCAATGTCGAGGTAACGGGTGTCTATTCGCCGACGCCGGCCAAGCGCCAGGCCTTTGCCGATGAAGTGGCGCGGCTCGACCTCGGGCAATGCCGCGCCCATGACAGCCTTGAGGGGCTGCTTGGCGCAGGCGACGTCGACGCGATCTGGATCCTGTCGCCCAATTTTACTCGCCTCGACGTCATGCGAACGATCGCCGGCGAGGTCGAGGCAGGGCGCTCGTCGGTGTTTGCGGTTGCCTGCGAAAAGCCCTTGGCGCGAACGCTGGCCGAGGCGCGGGAGATGCTCGCCCTGGTCCGCCGAGCTGGGCTCAATCACGGCTATCTCGAGAACCAGTTGTTCTCCACCGCCGTCCAGCGCGGCAAGGAGATCATCTGGCGCCGCGCGGTGCCGGCTACCGGCCGGCCCTATCTCGCGCGCGCCGCCGAAGAGCATTCCGGGCCGCACGAGCCGTGGTTCTGGCAAGGCAGCCAGCAGGGCGGCGGCGTGCTCCTCGACATGATGTGCCACTCCGTCGAGGTGGCGCGGTTTCTTTTGACCGCGCCGGGCGCGCCGCGATCGTCCTTGAAGTTAAAGAAGGCGACGGGCGCCGTGGCCGTGCTGAAGTGGGGCCAATCGCACTATGCCGACGAGCTCAAGGCGCGAATGGGCGCGGCGGTCGACTATTCCCGCAAGCCATCCGAGGATTTCGCGCGTGGGATGCTGACCTTCGAGGCTGAGAAAGGCCAGGAGGTCGTGGTGGAGGCGACGACCTCCTGGGCCTATGTCGGGGCTGGCCTGCGCATCGAGCTGGAGCTGCTCGGGCCGGAATACGCCCTCGAGTTCTCCTCGCTCTCGACCGGCCTCAAGGTCTTCATGTCGCGCAAGGTGACGGGCGGCGAGGGCGAGGACCTCGTCGAAAAGCAGAATGCCGAGCAGGGACTGATGCCGGTCCTGGAGGACGAGGCGGGCGCCTACGGCTATACCGACGAGAATCGCGAGATGGTCGAAGCCTTCCGCAAGGGGCGCGCGCCGTCGGAGACCTTCGAGGACGGCGTCGCGGTCGTCGAGATGCTGATGGCGCTCTACAAGTCCGCCGAAGAGGGCCGAACCGTCACGCTCGCGGACGAGGACCTCACCAATTTCAGGCCGAAAGTCGCCGCCGGGTGACAGAAGAGCAATCGCCCTTCATCGCCTTATGTTCTGTTTTTGTTCTATATTGTATTTCCTGCGCACCGATCGGCGCGCAGGATATTGTTCTTTAAGCCGGTCCCGTCCTGGAGACGGGCAGGCGGCGGCGGCAAAACGACTGTTTTGGTCAGCTGCAGCCGCTGGTGGCGCCGCAGGTGTCGCACTTCAGGCAGGTGCCGTTGCGGACCATGGTGAAGTTGCCGCACTCCTCGCAGCTCTCGCCGGTATAGCCCTTGATCAGCGCCTCGGCGCGGCGGCCGGCGGCGGCGTCTTTCACTGCCGCTTCCGTCTTTGCCTGAGGCGCCGTCTCGGCGTTTTCGAAGAGCGCCTGGGCAGGCGTCGCGTTGGCGGCCGGCGCGGGCTGCTCATAGTCGCGCTTGAAGGCCGTCGCGCCTTGCGTCGCGCCGGTTGAGGCCACAACACGACCGCCGCTGGGTGCCGTTGCCACCACCCGCGCACTGGCCGCCGCCGTGGTCGGCTTGCTGGCGCGCGGCGCACCGTCGGCCGAGCCAACGGGCTCGCCGGTCACCAGCCGGAAGCGCGCCGTCTGGCCGCGCACCATGCCGGTCGAGATCGGCAGCGGGGCAGGGCCGTCGCCCTTTGCGCGCTTGCTGGCGGCCGTGGAGAAATCCTCCGGCTGGACATGCGCGAGATCGTGGCGCCCGAGATAGGAGACGGCGAGTTCGCGGAACACGTAGTCGAGGATCGAGGTGGCGTTCTTGATCGCCTCGTTGCCCTGAACCATGCCGGCCGGCTCGAACTTGGTGAAGGTGAACGCCTCGACATACTCATCCAACGGCACGCCGAACTGGAGGCCCAGCGAGACCGAAATGGCGAAGTTGTTGATGAGGGCTCGGAGCGCCGAGCCTTCCTTGTTCATGTCGAGGAAGATCTCGCCAAGGCGCCCATCGTCGTATTCGCCGGTGCGAAGGAAGATGGTGTGGCCGCCGATCTTGGCCTTCTGGGTATAGCCTTTGCGCCGGTTCGGCAGCTTCTCGCGCTCGCGCACCACCTTCTCGACGATGCGCTCGACGATGCGCTCGGCCACTTCCGTCGCGCGCTCCGAGGCGGGCGCGGCCAGAAGCGCCGCCGCCGTCTCCTCCACCAGATCGTCCTCGCCGTCATCCTCGATGAGCGCCGAGTTGAGCGGCTGCGACAGCTTGGAGCCGTCGCGGTAAAGGGCGTTCGCCTTCAGGGCCAGCTTCCAGGACAGCATATAGGCCGAGTTGCAGTCCTCGACGGTCGCGTCGTTGGGCATGTTGATGGTCTTGGAGATGGCGCCCGAGATGAAGGGCTGGGCCGCCGCCATCATGCGGATGTGCGATTCCACCGACAGATAGCGCTTGCCGATGCGCCCGCAAGGATTGGCGCAGTCGAAGACCGGATAGTGCTCTTCCTTCAGGAATGGCGCGCCTTCCAGCGTCATGGCGCCGCAAACGTGGATGTTCGCGGCCTCGATGTCCTTCTTGGAGAAGCCGAGCGCCGGCAGCATCTCGAACGAGAAGTCGTTGAGCTGCGCGTCGGTGAGGCCGAGCTTCTCCTTGCAGAACGCTTCGCCGAGCGTCCACTTGTTGAAGGCGAACTTGATGTCGAAGGCCGATTTCAGCGCGGCGTTGACCGCGGCGATTTCCTTTTCGCCGAAGCCCTTGGCCGCGAGCGAGCCCGGATTGATGGCCGGAGCCTGATCGAGATTGCCGTGACCGACGGCATAGGCCTCGATCTCGGCAATCTGGCTCGGCGAGTAGCCGAGATAGGCCAGGGCCTCCGGCACGGCGCGGTTGATGATCTTGAAATAGCCGCCACCGGCGAGCTTCTTGAACTTCACCAGGGCGAAGTCCGGCTCGATGCCCGTGGTGTCGCAGTCCATGACGAGGCCGATGGTGCCCGTCGGCGCGATCACCGAGACCTGGGCGTTGCGGAAGCCATGCTTCTTGCCGAGGGCGAGAGCCTCGTGCCAGGCCTCCTTGGCACGCGTCGCCAGCCGGCTGTCCTCCAGCGAGGCATGATCGAGCGGCACCGGATCGATGGAAAGCCCCTCATAGCCGGAGGCGAGGCCGTCGGCGGCGCGGGTGTGGTTGCGGATGACGCGCAGCATGGACTTGGCGTTGCGCTCATAATCCGGGAAGGTGCCGAGCACCTTCGCCATCTCCGCCGAGGTGCGGTAGGCGATGCCGGTCATGATGGCCGAGATGGCGCCGCAGATGGCGCGCCCTTCCTTGGAGTCGTAGGGCGTGCCGGCGGTCATCAGCAGGCCGCCGATATTAGCGAAGCCGAGGCCGAGGGTGCGATAGTCGAACGAACGGCGGGCGATCTCCCGAGAAGGGAACTGCGCCATCATCACCGAGATTTCGAGAACGATGGTCCACAGCCGCACCGCATGTTCGAAGGCGGGGACGTCGAACGGCTTGCCGCCGTCCGCCGTCTCCTGGCGGAACTGCAGGAGGTTGAGCGAGGCGAGATTGCAGGCCGTGTCGTCAAGGAACATGTATTCCGAACACGGATTGGACGCACGAATCTCGCCCGCTTCGGGGCAAGTGTGCCAGTCGTTGATGGTGGTGTGGAACTGGATGCCGGGATCGGCCGAGGCCCAGGCGGCGTAGCCGATGCTCTCCCATAGCTCGCGCGCCTTCAGCGTCTTCACCGGCTTTCCGGTGATGCGCGCCGTGAGCGACCAATCGCCATCCGTCTCAACCGCGCGCAGGAAGGTGTCCGTGACGCGGACGGAGTTGTTGGAGTTTTGGCCGGCGACCGTGAGATAGGCGTCGGAGTCCCAATCGGTCGTGTAGACCGGGAAATCGATATCTGTGTAGCCCTGACGCGCGAACTGGATGACGCGCTTGATATAGGACTCGGGAACCTGAGCCTTCTTGGCCTCGCGGACCGCGCGCTTCAGCGCGGGGTTCTTCATCGGCTCGAAGCAGTCGCCGTTCGGCCCCTCGCAGTTCACGCAAGCGGACAGAATCGCCTTGAGGTGCTTGGAAATGATCTTGGAGCCGGTGACGAGCGCCGCCACCTTCTCTTCCTCGCGCACCTTCCACGAGATGTAGGTCTCGATGTCGGGGTGATCGATGTCGACCACCACCATCTTTGCGGCGCGCCGAGTGGTGCCGCCCGACTTGATGGCGCCGGCCGCGCGATCGCCGATCTTGAGGAAGCTCATCAGGCCCGAGGACTTGCCGCCGCCAGACAGCTTCTCGCCCTCGCCGCGCAGCGCCGAGAAGTTGGAGCCGGTGCCCGAGCCGTACTTGAACAGGCGCGCCTCACGGACCCAAAGGTCCATGATGCCGCCGTCGTTGACGAGGTCGTCCGCCACGGACTGGATGAAGCAGGCATGGGGCTGGGGATGAGCGTAGGCCGAGGATGAGGCCGTCAGCTCGCCGGTGAACGGATCGACGTAGAAGTGGCCCTGGCCGGGGCCGTCGATGCCGTAGGCCCAGTGAAGACCGGTGTTGAACCACTGGGGAGAATTGGGGGCGGCCTTCTGGGTCGCCAGCATGTAGGCGAGTTCGTCACGGAAGGCGGCGGCGTCTTCCTCCGAATCGAAATAGCCGCCCTTCCAGCCCCAATAGGTCCACGTGCCGGACAGCCGATCGAAGATCTGGCGGGCGTCCATCTCGGAGCCATAGCGTTCGTCCTCGGGCAGGGCGGCAAGAGCCTTCTCATCGGCCACCGAACGCCAAAGCCACGAGGGAACGCCATTCTCCTCGACCTTCTTCAGGATTTTGGGCACTCCCGCCTTGCGGAAGTACTTCTGCGCCAGGATATCGGACGCGACCTGGCTGAACTGCGCCGGGACGTCGATGCCCTCCAGCCGGAAGACGATGGACCCGTCGGGATTCTTGATCTCGCTCGTCGCCTTGCGGAACTCGATACCCCCGTAGGCGCCGGCGCCTGCCGTGGTGTATCGGCGGTCGATCTTCAGTCCCATGATGCCCTCGCTTATGGCGGTCCGCCGCCGCCGTTAAATCTGCCAAAGCCGCGATATGTCGACGCCATGCGTCGACATTTTGTGCGGCGGGTTCTTCGTACCACTACATATAGTGGTTTTCACCGTTAAGGAACAGTTACCCACAGGTTCGCGACACGCGCGGTCCGCATCATCGTCACCTGTTGCCCGATAAGCGCAGCGTCGTCGGCCGTAATCCTGGCTACGCGCTTGGCGAGTGCCGTTAACCGACGGTTCATCCTGATGAGGGGCAAGCTAAGGCGAGTCTGGAAAGGCGGTCAAGCGCAACGGCGCACACGCCCGGAGTCAAGAGAACCAGAAGGATTCTCATGTGGATAGCGGGAAGAGTAACGAAGAAGAGCGAATCGGGAAGGAGATGCGGTGAAAGGGCGGATGCCGCCGGAATACAGGTCTTCCGGCCAAGGGGGGCCGCCATTTCCGATTGTCGTCATGATCCGCGGCTCGGGAAGAGCGCTAGCTCTCCACCGATTCTTCTGCGGCGCGGAAGGCGCGGCCTGGTTGCCGCGTCTTGAGGAGAGTGCGCGACTGGCGAGGGTGTTTTATCCCGCCGTTTCCTTGCCGATGGGCGCCTGGAAGGAGAGGCCGAGATCCCACGGGAAATAGATCCAGGTGTCCTGGCTAACCTCGGTGATGAAGGTGTCGACCAGCGGCCGGCCCTTCGGCTTCGCATAGACGGTCGCAAAGTGCGCCTTGGGCAGCATTGCGCGGACGATGCCCGCCGTCTTGCCGGTGTCGGTAAGGTCGTCGACGATGAGAATACCTTCGCCGCCATCCGCCAACAGCGCCGGGTTGATCTCCTTCAGCACCTTGAGCTCACCCTGGCTGGTGTACTCATGATAGGAGGCGACGCACACGGTTTCGATGAGCCGCGTGCCGAGCTCGCGAGCGATGATGGCCGCGGGGACAAGGCCGCCGCGCGTGATGCAGACGATCGCCTTCCACTCCGCGCGCTGGCTCGACAGACGCCAGGCGAGGGCGCGCGCGTCGCGATGAAACTGATCCCACGAAACCGGGAAGGACTTCTCGGCGCTCGACATTCTTAGCACTCCATCAGGCAAGAAGGTGGTGCCAATAGACCGACACGCTTCGCCGGGCAACCACCTGGGCGAATCGACGCACCCTATGACCGGCGGCTCATTGGCCGAGAGACGGAAGAGGCGCGCCCCGGCTCATCGCGGCGATCATTTCCTCCACCTCGATCCGGGCCGCTTCCAGCAGGGCTTCGTCGCGCGAGCGCAGAACGATTTCCGTCGTCGGCGCGGCCTCGTCGAACCGGGGATAGGAGCCGATGGCGACGGTGCGGTAGCGCGCCTGAATGTCGCTGAGCGGGCCGCCGATATCGCCTTCGGGGAACGGGCAGGGGATGGTGACGCTGATCACCGCCATGCCTGTCGGCAGGGCGCTCAGGACGGCGGTCAACATCGCCTGAAAAACCGCCGGAATGCCGGCCATGACAAAGACGTTGTCGATGCGAAACCCTGGCGCGATCGAGATCGGGTTGTCGATGAGTTCCGCTCCCTCGGGCGTGCGCGCCATGCGCTGCCGCGCCTCGGTGAAGGCGATGCCTCGCGCCGCATAATGTCCGGCGAGCCGGCGATAGGCTTCCGGATGCGGCCCTATGGGCAGGCCGAAGGCCGCGGCAACCGCATCGGCCGTGACGTCGTCGTGGGTTGGGCCGATTCCCCCCGAAGTGAAGACGAAATCGTAGGAGCGGCGCAGTGTGTTCACGCTGTTGGCGATGACCGACGGCTCATCTCCGATAATGCGGACTTCCTTCAGGTCGATCCCAGCCGCTGTCAGGGCTTCCGCGAGCGGGCCGATGTTCTTGTCCTTGGTGCGGCCCGAGAGAATCTCGTCGCCGATGACCAGCATGGCTGCGGTGAAACTCGGTTGATAGGCCATGGTCCATGCCTGTCCTGAAAACGCTCTCTTGACGGAAAGATGGAACCACGATCGCGCCAGGAAAGACAGATGCGATGCGTTTGGGTCAGGCGCGTTCCTGTTCGGTGAACGCTGTGTCGAAAAGAGGGGACCCGCCGTTCCATCTGGAATGCTCTATATCTCGCGACAGAGGCGTAGGATTGCCCACGCCCAGTTCAACGATCAATCAATAAACGCGAGGGATTTTCATGGCCAAGGTGCTGGTCCTCTACTATTCGAGCTACGGACATATCGAGGCGATGGCTCAAGCCGTGGCTGAAGGCGCCAAGAGCGCCGGCGCCGAGGTGGATATCAAGCGGGTGCCGGAGACCGCTCCCGCCGAGGTCGTCAAGGCAGCCGGCTTCCGCTTCAACCCTGATCATCCAGAAGCCCAGCCCGACGATCTGAAGAACTACGATGCGATCGTGATCGGCGTGCCGACCCGCTACGGCAACATGTCCTCGCAGATGCAGTCCTTCTGGGATCGGACCGGCCCCTTGTGGGCAACCGGCGCGCTGGTCGGCAAGGTCGGCGGAGCCTTCTCCTCGACCGCGACCCAGCACGGCGGCAACGAGGAAACGCTTTTCGGAGCGATCCGCGTGCTTCTGCACCACGGCCTCATGATCGTCGGTCTGCCCTACGCCTTCCAGGGTCAGATGCGCATGGACGAGATCGTCGGCGGCTCGCCCTATGGCGCGACGACCATCTCGGGCGGCGACGGATCGCGCATGCCGAGCGCGACTGAACTCGACGGTGCCCGCTTCCAGGGCAAGCACATCGCCGAAGTCGCGGCCAAGGTGGTCGCCTGAGGCGTCGAAAATGTCGCTCCACCCGGGGCGACTCCCTGACGACCGGCTTTGCGAGCGGCGCCCGAAGCGCCGCTCGACGCATTTTAGGGGCGGGGAGCGGTATGCAGCGTTTTCCGTCGCCTGCGACGATCAGGCGCCGGTTTCTCAGTCGCCCGCGGCCGAAGCGCTCCTGCCCGACTGCTTTGCCGGCGAAACTGCCTGCATCGCCCCGTGCTCCGTCTGCTGGATTGCGGCGATGAGATTATGAAGCGCCACTCTTGTTTGGCGATGACGAATGTCGTCCGGGCTCGGCCGTATTGACGCGACCTTATCCGCATCTGCCGGGATGCTCTTCAACAAATTTCCTGGCTTTAGGTCGGTAAAAAAGTACTCGACGTCCACATCGAGTAGATGCGCTGCGTGAAAAAGTCTCGACGCGCTGATGCGGTTGATGCCTTTCTCGTATTTCTGGATCTGTTGGAAGGCCGTGCCCAGCGCCTCGCCCAATTCGGTCTGAGAAAGTCCCTTCTTGAGACGAGCTTTTCTCAGGCGCGATCCGATATGCGCGTCGACGAAATCTGCCAAATCTGAACTCCACAAACACACCGACATGCCGTAAGGGAACAGGCGTCGTGTCATCAGCAAAAAACACGCCGTCACGCTTCCCTTGACGTTGAGGTCAACGGGGAAGCTAAGGGGCAGGTTTCAAATGGACTACCGCATGAAACGGAACGCTGCGGCATTCGCGGCGGAACATCGGTCGTTGTCGAAACCGGCTCCGATCCGCTCGAAATCGTTCAACTGGGACGATCTCAAATACTTCCTGGCGGTCTGCGATACCGGCAGCTTGCGCGGTGCGGCGGAGCACCTGGGCGTTTCGACGAATGTCGTTCGACGGAAGATAGAGGCGCTGGAAACAGAGCTCAGTACGGCGCTCCTGCTCCGCTCCGTGCGCGGCGTCGAGATGACGCCGGATGGCCGATCGGTCTATTCGGTCGCCGCCGAGATCCAGCAGCATGTGGGCTTCCTGGATCATTTCGCCGCGCGTAAATCCTCTGCCGCCAAGGGGCTCGTGCGCCTCTCCGTGACCGAAGGCCTCGGCGCCTTCTGGGTCGCGCCCCGGGTCAACGATCTGATCGCCCGCTATCCGAAGCTTCGTCTCGATCTCAAATGTGGGATGCGGGTTCCCGACGTTTCCCGGCTCGAATGCGACGTCTCGATCCAGCTGGAAGAGCCCCAAGACCCGCGTCTGATTGTCCGCAGGATCGCCACGCTGCACATCATGGTCTTTGCGAGCGAGGAGTATATCCGTCTTCACGGACTGCCTGGCACCCTCGACGACCTGAAGTCGCATCGCCTGGTCCATCTCATGGCCGACCAGCTTCCGAAGGCTGTTCTCGATGGGTGCGAATCGTCCGGCCAACCGCTCAAGCTCGCTCAGGTCATCGTCAACACATCGAGCTCTCAGGCGATGATGATCGCCGAAGGAGTGGGTGTTGGCGCCCTGCCAACCTATGCCGCTGCCCTGCGCGACCATCTTCTGCCGGTAGCGACGGACTTGCCCATGAGCGTGCCTCTATGGCTTGCCTATCACTCTGATTCGGCGGGCTTGCGACGCGTACGCGCCGTCGTCGACTGGCTGGTCGATGTGTTCGATCCGAACGCCCATCCGTGGTTTCGAGAAGAGTTTGTGCCACCGCATGAGTTCCGCAGCGAGCTCGAGAAGAGCCCGACGTCGCAAAAGGTGATATGGCGGCGTTCGCCCAAGTGACGCACCGGAGCAGTTTCACAGCCACAAAAGCGGCTTGAGGAGTCTCGTGGCTTGACCCGTGTCGAAAATCCCCTCATCCACATTGCCGGCGCGGGCGTGGCGAAATGGTAGACGCAAGGGACTTAAAATCCCTCGGGCGCTGTCCCGTGCGGGTTCGAGTCCCGCCGCCCGCACCAACGGTCGCATCGCGGCGACCCGTGAAACGACGGCGGAGCGGCGGAGCGGCGGAGAAATGTCTTTGCCAGATCGCAGGAGAAGGCTTTCCGGATGATCTCTGACGTATCCTATCCGACGGCGATCGTTGCCGGCGCGCTGTCGTTTCTCTCGCCATGCGTCCTGCCGCTGGTGCCGCCCTATCTCTGCTACATGGCAGGCATCACCGTCGATGACCTAAAGGCGGGGCCGGCGATGAAAGTCGGATATCTTCGTCTTCTCGTCACGGCGCTTGCCTTCGTCCTTGGCTTTTCGACAATCTTCATCCTGCTGGGCGCGAGCGCCAGCTCCATCGGCTTCGCGCTCCGACGAAACCTCGACTGGCTCGGCGTCGTCGCGGGGATTTTTATCATCGTGATGGGGCTAAACTTCCTCGGCGTCTTCCGCCTGTCATTCCTGTCACGCGAGGCGCGGCTTCAGGCTCCCGACCGGCCGAGGAGCGTTGCAGGAGCCTATCTCATGGGGCTCGCCTTCGCCTTCGGCTGGACGCCCTGCATCGGTCCTGTGCTCGGAACGATCCTTGGACTGGCCGGCGCTCACAACACGGCCGGCGAGGGCGCGCTTCTGCTCGCGGCATATTCCGCCGGGCTTGGGGTGCCCTTCATCCTGGCTGCCGCCTTCTCGGGCGGCTTCCTCAAACTCATGGCCCGCTTCCGGGCGCATTTTGGGCTGGTCGAGAAGCTGATGGGAGGCCTTCTGGTGGTTGCCGGGGTCCTTTTCCTCACTGGCGGCATGCAGACCTTGTCTTTCTGGCTGCTCGAAACCTTCCCCGCCCTCCAGAGCATCGGCTAGACGCAGCCGCCAATCTCCTCTACCGACTGCCGCAATCGCACGGAAATTTGTAGCGAGCTGACCCATGGCCCGAACCTGTTTGTCGATCATCCTGGCTGCCGGCGAAGGCTCGCGCATGAAATCGCGACGCGCCAAGGTGCTCCACGAAGTGGCAGGCTTGGCGATGATCCGCCACGTCGCCAAAGCTGCCGCCGCGACGGGCTCTTCACACATCGCTCTCGTTCTGGGACGCGACCATGAGGAGGTCGAGGCGAGCGTGCAAAAGACGCAGGGCGAGGGCGTCTCCACGCATCTTCAAATGGAACGGCTGGGGACGGCCCATGCCGTACTCGCGGCACGTGCGGCGCTGGAAGAGGGGTGGGACGACGTGCTCATCCTTTATGGCGATACGCCGCTGATCCGGCCGGAGACGCTGACGCGGGCGCGCGCGTCGCTGCTGGCGGGAGCGGATGTCTGCGTGGTCGGCTTCCGACCAAGCGATCCCACCGGCTACGGTCGATTGATCGAAGGTGGCGGCGAGCTTCTCGCCATCCGCGAGCACAAGGACGCCTCGGATACTGAGCGTCTGATCGGCTATTGCAACAGCGGTGTCATGGCGGTGCGGGGGGGCGTCCTTCTCGATCTGCTCGAGAAGGTCGGAAACGACAACTCCAAGGGCGAGTACTACCTCACCGATATCGTCGCCATCGCGCGCGCCAAGGGCCAAACCGTCCGCGCCATCGAGGCTCCGGCCGACGAGGTCGCGGGTGTGAACTCGCGCGTGGAGCTCGCCTATGTTGAAGCATTGTGGCAGTCGCGCCGGCGGCGCGAGATGATGCTCGCTGGCGTCACTCTCGTTGCGCCGGATACCGTCTTCTTTTCCCACGATACCGAGATCGCCGCTGACGTTGTCGTTGAGCCGAACGTCGTCTTCGGCCCCGGCGTGTCCGTGCTTGCCGGAGCCGTGATCCACGCCTTCAGCCATCTCGAAGGCGCCCGCGTCGGGGTGGGGTGTGCCATAGGGCCGTTTGCGCGCCTAAGGCCTGGCGCCACTCTCGCCACCGATGCCAAGGTGGGCAACTTCTGCGAGATCAAGAATGCCGAGGTGGGCGAGGGCGCCAAGGTCAATCACCTCACCTATATCGGCGATGCGACGGTGGGCGCGAAATCGAACATCGGTGCCGGCACCATCACCTGCAACTACGACGGCGCCCTGAAGCATCACACTGAGATCGGCGCGGGCGTCTTCGTCGGCTCGAACACGGCGCTCGTCGCGCCCGTCAGCGTGGGCGACGGCGCCTATATCGCCTCAGGCTCCGTGATCACGGAAAACATTCCTGCCGATGCGCTGGCTCTCGGGCGGGCCCGACAGGTGAACAAGGATGACCGGGGGCGATTGATCCGCGAGCGCAACGCCGCCGCCAAGGCGGAGCGCAAGCGGCGCGAGGCCGAAGCCAAAGAAGCCTGACCAGCCGCGTATCAGGACTTGGTTCACCGATAGACATCGAATTTGATGAGGAAGCCGGACTATTCGCATTAAGGTGGCTTCCGAAATTCTGCCCTTTCGAGAGCAAGGAGAGCCAACGCGATGTGCGGCATCATTGGCATCGTGAGCCGGAAGCCGGTGGCCAACCGGTTGGTGGACGCGCTGAAGCGTCTCGAATACCGGGGCTATGATTCCGCCGGGGTGGCGACCCTGGACGACGGCGCGCTGTCACGCCGCCGGGCCCAGGGGAAGCTCGTCGCGCTGGAGCGCCTGCTCGCGGAAAAGCCTCTCAACGGATCGATCGGGATCGGCCACACGCGCTGGGCCACGCATGGCGCCGCGACCGAAGAGAATGCCCATCCTCACGCGACGCATCGCGTCGCGGTGGTCCACAACGGCATCATTGAGAACTTCCGCGAGCTGAGAGCGGAGCTCGAGGCGGACGGTTACCGCTTCGAAAGCCAGACCGACACCGAGGCCGTGGCCCAGCTGGTAACGCGCGAGATCGATCGCGGCGCGAGCCCTCGGGAAGCGGTCTTTAGGAGCCTCAAGCGGCTCGATGGCGCCTTCGCGCTCGCCTTTCTTTTCCCCGGAGAAGAGAACCTCCTCATCGGCGCGCGGCGCGGCTCGCCGCTCGCGGTCGGCGACGGTGAGGGCGAGATGTTTCTCGGCTCGGACGGAATCGCTCTGTCGCCCTTCACGGAGTCCGTCCGTTATCTGGAAGACGGCGACTGGGTGATCCTTTCCCGCGAGGGTGCGGAAATCTTCGACGAGAATGGGGCTCCTGCCGAGCGCGCGGCACGGCGCGCGGTCGGGCGCACCTTTTACGTCGACAAGGGAAACTTCCGGCATTTCATGCAGAAGGAGATCTACGAGCAGCCCGACGTGATCTCGCATACGCTTTCGTCCTTCTTCGATATGGCGAACGGCCGGACGCGCCTGCCGAGAGGTCAGGAGGTCGACTTCTCCAAGATCAACCGCATGGTGCTTTCGGCCTGCGGGACGGGCTATTACGCGGCCCTGACCGGGCGCTATTATCTCGAGCGCTACGCTCGCATTCCCTGCGATATCGACGTCGCTTCGGAGTTCCGTTACCGAGAGAGCCCGCTGTCGGGCGTCGATTTCGCATTGTTCGTGTCGCAGTCAGGCGAAACAGCCGACACGCTGGCCTCCCTGCGCCATGCCAAGGCGGAAGGCCTCACTACCGCCGCTGTCGTCAACGTCGATGAATCGACCATCGCGCGCGAGGCGGATATCGTTTGGCCGACCCTGGCGGGGCCGGAGATCGGCGTCGCGTCTACCAAGGCGTTTACCTGCCAGCTGACGGCGCTGGCGGCGCTGTCCGTGGCGGCGGGTGTTCAGCGCGGCGTGCTTTCGCGCGATGACGAGCTGACGCTGGCCAAGGCGCTGTCCGAGGCGCCGAGGCTGACCAACGCTGTCTTGAAGCTCGATTCCCTGATCGAGAGGCTGGCGCACGACATGGCGACGAAGCGCCACGCGCTCTTCCTTGGCCGTGGCTTCAACTATCCCCTGGCTCTGGAAGGAGCATTAAAGCTCAAGGAAATCAGCTACATCCATGCGGAAGGTTACGCGGCAGGTGAGCTGAAGCACGGGCCGATCGCGCTGATCGACGATACGATGCCGGTGGTCGTGATCGCCCCTTATGACCGCGTCTTCGAGAAGACCGCCTCGAACATGCAGGAAGTGGCGGCGCGGGGTGGTCGGATCATTCTCGTCACGGACGAGCGAGGCGCGGCAAGCGGCGTCGTCAAGGATGCCGAGCTGATCGTGCTTCCGGATATGCCTGAAATTCTGATGCCGATCGTCTACGCGCTTCCGCTGCAACTGCTGGCCTATCACACGGCGGTGCACATGGGGACGGATGTCGATCAGCCGCGCAATCTCGCCAAGTCCGTGACCGTCGAGTAGCGCAACTGTGATTGCCGTCGCATAGACTGCGCGGTCTTGAAATTACCGGGAAGGAGCAAGAGATGATTCTGTCGTCCGCTTTTTTTCGGATGTCCTCGCGGCGTGCCGCTGAACAGGGGTTCACCTCACATGATGCGGCTGCGCAATTACTTCCTAACCGGCTTCGTGATCCTGGCGCCGCTTGCTATCACGCTGTGGCTCACCTGGTCCTTCGTTCAGTGGGTTGATGGTTGGGTCACGCCCTATATTCCGGGGCGCTACAATCCCAACACCTACCTGCCGTTTCCGCTACCGGGTTTTGGCCTGCTGGTGGCGCTGGTGATGATCACCCTGGTGGGATTCCTTGCCGCCAACCTCATCGGGCGGACCATACTCAACTGGGGCGAGCGCCTTCTCGGCCGGATGCCGCTGGTGCGCACGATCTATACCAGCCTGAAGCAGATCTTCGAGACGGTGCTTTCCGACAGATCGTCATCGTTCCAGATGGCCGGGCTCATCGAATATCCTCGCCCCGGCTTGTGGTCCCTGGTGTTCATCGCGACGAATGCGCGAGGAGAGATCGCATCGATCTTTGCCGAGGACGGGATCGAAGCCTACGCCGTTTTCCTACCGACAACGCCCAACCCGACCTCCGGTTATCTCCTCTACGTTCCGAAGACCGACGTAAAAGTGCTCACTATGTCGATCGAGGAAGCCGCCAAACTCATCATTTCCGCCGGTCTGGTGACTGCGGATCGCGATCAGGCCCCGACGACGCAAATTGCGGCCGCCCGCGAAGTGGAGACGCGCCCCGCAACCCCGAAAACGGTCGCCGAGACGGTGGAATAGGAGACGGGATAAGAGTGGCTCAGGTGATCGCTTCGCGGTCGCCAGGGCGCACGATCACCGCCTCTTCCTCGTCCACCATGACGAGGCGTGGCGCCTCGGGAAGGTCGAGCTTTTCGGCCGCTGCTTCCTCCGCTTCCTTGAGCTCCCGGCACGCCAGGGCCAGGCGGTGGCGCACCCACGGTGCAAGATCCGTGAAGCGGGGTTGCCTGCGACGCCGGGTGAGAACACTGTCGAATAGGCGCATCCGTCGAGCTCCCTCGAGCAAGTTCAACAAAAGCGCGATGCGGCTTCGCGTTGGCAATCGCGCAGACAACGAAACCGTTAAAGCAATGGCGGTGAACTTGGTTTCACTGGCGATGCGCTAGTGAAACGGCAGGATGACGAAGGCCACGGCCTGGAGCAGCAACGAGACGAGGATCAGCCGCAATGCCCAGGTTCGGCAGCGGGCGCTAACCGCGTTGCCCGCCAGATACTGTTCGTAGGCCACGGCATAGCTCGCCGCCAGGATTGTCCGCTCCTGGGCTTCCTCGTCAAGCTCGGAACCTGAGATCAAAGCGGCCTTGTCAGGCAGCGGCAGGGGCTCGTGATAGACGAACAGCCACTCCGATTTGACCACCTGATAGGCGGACGCGAACAGGGCGAGGACAGCGACCGCCCCGAGCGCCAGAATGGAAGCTGTGGGAAGCTGCCGCCAGTTCCCGAGATCGATCTCAACCGCTAGAGCGGGATGAGATTAGGATCGTCCATATCCTGAGTTGACGAGGTAGTTGCTGCATTCGTCGGCGGAGATGGTGGAGAGGATCTGGCCGA
>NZ_FUXL01000009.1 GCF_900167365.1 Consotaella salsifontis
CACCGTCGATCTTGGGGAAGCGGGTGAGCAGCCCCTGCATCACGGCGAAGCCACCCTCGCGGCTCGCCTTGCCATCCTGGTTGTCGGAAAGGACATTGATGCCGGGAGCGTCGGCAAAGGCCTTCTTGCAGCCCGTGACGCGATCCTGAATCGAGGAGATCGGGGGGCCGTTGATGATGACGACATCGCCCTTGCCCTTGAGCTGATCGATCAGATACTGACAGGCGATCTGCCCGGCCTGGACATTGTTGGTCATGACCGTGACGTCCGCCCCGGCCGCCGAAACATCCGCCGCGCCGACCGCGATCCCCGCAGCCTTCGCGCGCTGGACCGCGGGGGCGATGGCCACCTGATCGACAGCGTTCAGCATGATCATCTTCGCGCCCGCGGCGATGAAATTGTCGATCTGCGACGACTGCTTGGCGAGCTCGTAGTCCGCGCCGACCACCGTGATCTCGGCGCTCGGATTGGCCTTGAGAATGGCGTCCTTCATCCCCTGCACAAGCGGCACGAAGAATGGGTTGCCGAGCGTTCCGACGGTGATGCCGACGCGATCGGGGCCATCGGCGAGCGCACCGCTCGAGAAGGAGGCCGCCGCCAGCGCTGCTGCCGCCAGCAGTTTCAGTTTATGCATCATGTTCCTCCACTTCCGTTGGATGTCTCGCGCCCACGCCGGTTGCGAGACGAGCATTCGCCATGGCGAGGCGATCTGAACGATCAGCGCAATCCCGCCCTGTCGATCTGCGCCCGAAACGGGGACAGACCAACTCCCGATGACACGATGCCGTCGGACGAGCCGCGACTGGTCGGATCGATCGGACCTCCCGTCATTCTCCGCCGGATGCAACACGCGCAGCGTTGCGCGTCCAGCGCCTCGGCATGCCGTTATTGTCCGTACAAACATGACGATACGAGTGGATTCGGCGCATTGTCAAGGGCGTTGACGGAGACACAACGAGAGCATAGAAGTTTTTTGTCCGTACAATACGGTCAATTTGGATGCTGCAGTCGCGGTATCTTCGAAGTGGTCCGCAATTTGGGAGCGAGCGATGGCGCACCGCCTTTCCACCAACTACCGCATGAACCGCATCTTCCGGCCGGACAGGGCGTGCCTGATCGTCCCCGTCGACCATGGCGTCGTTTGGGGGCGCGTGCCGGCGCTGGAGTCGCCGGTCGACGTGATGCATCGTTTCATGGGCGAAGACATCACCGGCTTCATGGTGACGACCGGCATCGTCCGCGCCACCGAAGCCGACCTTGCGCGGCACCCTGCCCTGGTGCGCGTTCTGGCCATCGACGCATTCTGGCCGACCGGCAAGCCCGAGACCGGGACCGGAACGCTGGTTGCCCAGGTGGAAGACGCGGTCCGTCTTGGCGTCGATTGCGTCAAGCTGTTGCTGCCCTGGAACGTCTCGGACGCCGAGAAGGTCCTCTATTGCGAGCGCATCGGCCGGGTCATCTCCGAGGCTTCGCGTTGGGAAATGCCGGTGATGGTCGAGCCGGTCCTGCTCGCGGCTCCCCGCAGCGAAGAGGTGTTGGAAGCCGAACTCGAAGTTGCTCGCGTCGCCTATGATCTCGGCGCGGACATCATCAAGATCACCTTCCCGGGCGCGGAAGGCACCCGCAAGCTGGTGGCAGAGCTTGGCGTGCCGATCGTCGTGGCGGGTGGCGCCTTGTCGGGCGACTCGGATTCCACGATCAAGGATGCCGATGCGGCGATCTCCGCCGGAGCCCAGGGTCTCGTCGTGGGCCGCAAGGTCTGGCAGCGGCCGGAAGCCGAGGCCAAGCGCGTGATCGGCGAGCTGGCGCGCGTCAGCCGGGAAAAGTTCAAGCGCGCCTGGTGAGGCAGAAGATGGACGGCCTTTTCTGCGGCATCGACATCGGCTCGACGAACGTCAAGGTGGCGATCGTCGACGCTGGCGGCGCCACGCTCGCCGCCGAGGCGCGCCCGACGCCGCGGATCATGGCCGAGGGAGCGGTCGAAACAGACGCAGCCTATTTGACGTCGGTCCTCGAGGACATGATCGTGCGGGCCTGGCGGCGTCTTTCGACCCCCCGGCGCATCCTCGCCATCAGCGCCGCGGGCGTTGGCGAGGATGGGCTCATGGTCGATGGCGACATCATGCCGGTCGGCTATTCGATTCCCTGGTTCGACCGCCGGGCCGAGGCGGAGGCAGCACTTCTAGCCGAACACCACTCGCTGGAAGGAAGGACGGGCATTGCCATTGATCCGACGAGGACGGCGGCAAAATGGCTGTGGTCGGCGCGCCACCGTCCGCAGGAGTTCGCGCGGGGGCGGTGGTGGATTTCGCTCACCGACTACCCCCTGGCCAAGTGGGCCCATCGGCCATTCTTCAGCGAGTCGCTGGCGGTGCGCAGCGGATGTTACGACATTTCCCGGCGCGCCTTCCTTCCCGAACTTCTGGAGGCCTCTCGCGCCCCCTCGCTTGCCGACGTGGCGCTGGCGGGGAGCCGGATCGGAACCGTGGGCGGGCAGTGTTCACTCGTTCTGCGCGGCGCCGTCGCGCCCGGCGCGGCGCTCATTGCGGGCGGGCATGACCACCCGGTGGCGGCGGCCCTGATCCGCGCCGGCGCTCCGGATGCGATCGTCGACTCGCTCGGAACCGCCGAGCTGCTTCACGCGGAAACGGGAACGTGCGTGCAGCACCATCCCCCTCTCGTGCGTTCGACGGCCTTGCTCGCACCCGCTGGCGAAGCCTGCCTTTACGTCTTCGAACTGGCGTCCCAGCTTCGAGCGGTGCCGGGCCCTGCGCTGCGCGATCTTCTCGACCGTGGCTGGCCGGAGCACGCCTTCAGCGGCAGGGAGCAGGCCGCGGCGCTGATCGGCGGAGAGGCGAGACCCGAGGCATTGACCGGGGCGCTGCAGTCAGGCGAACCGGGCACGGTTTGGCAGCTTCTGGAAGCCGTGACCTTTGCCGCGCGACGGATCGTCGAGGAGATGAAGCGGGCAGGCATCCCTGCCGGCGCATTCTACACGACCGGAGGCTGGAGCCGGTCCGACGCATTTGTCCGCCTCAGAGCAAACGTTCTTGGCCAGACCATCCACCGGGTCAACGAGCCGGAGCTGGTGGCGCTGGGCGCGGCGTTTCTGGCAGCGCGGGGAAGCGGACACCCCATCGCCCGGACGCTCGACACCGCGCTGTTCCCGCCGGACCGCGCCGCGGCCGAGATCCACGAGGCCCGCTATCGCGACGCCAAGGAGCCGATCAGCCGTCTTCTAGGGCTCTCGCATCCACCGCGATCGTGACGAGATCGCTGCGGACATAGGAGCGGTAGAAGTCGAACGGCACTCCGTTTTCATCCCGCGAGATGGAACGGATCAGAAGAACCGGCGAGCCGGGGGCAAGCCTCAGGCTCTCGGCGATCTCGTCCGGCACGGTCACCGCTTCCACCTCGCGCCGCGCCGAGGAGATCGAGTAGCCGAGCGCGCGCAGCGTCCGGTTGAGCGAGTCCTTTCCTTGCAGCACCGGCTTTCCGATCAGCGCTTCGCCCACGGCTGCGGGCATGTAGTTGATCGAACGCAGAACCGGAACATCGTCCAGCGCGCGCACGCGTTCCAGCGAGAAGATCGTCGGTTGTCCCTCCAACTCCAGAAGATCGGCGACGGAAGGGGACGACTGTTCGAAGGCGGCACGAATGACGCTGGTGGCCACCCGCTTGCCTCCCTGGTGGGCCTCGTAATCGAAAAAGCCGCTGGTGACCTGGAGCATCCAGCCGCGATCGATGCCCTTGGCGACGAAGGCGCCGCGGCGCGGCACCATCTTGATGATGCGCTGATCCTGCAGGCTGCGCAGCGTTTCGCGCACGGTCGATCGCGATAGGTCGAACTCCCGGCAAAGCTCGCTCTCCGACGGCAGACGATCGTCGGGGACGTAGCGCCCCTCATTGATCTGACGCAACAGAATGTCTGCGAGCTGCTGGTAATAGGGGGTCGCTGCTGTGCGATCGATACGGTCCATGGGGCCCTGGGCTTATTTGTCCGTACATAGATTACATCCATGCATTCCGCGCATCCAGCCCAGAGAATGGAAAGCCATTTCCCGCGATGCGCATGGCGCGTCTCGTAGGGCGACGACGCACTGAAATGGCCAGAGAGGGCCTAGCAGGGTTCGATCCACGCCCCGTACGAGGGGCGACGATGATCAAATGGTAGTGCTGGCGGTCGAGCGACGTTTCGATCCACGCCCCCGTACGAGGGGCGACATGCCGAGGGGCAGACGACCGAGCGGGCCGCCTGGGTTTCGATCCACGCCCTCGTACGAGGGGCGACCAGGGGTACGGCGCGCCCGGCGGCGCAGATATCCTGTTTCGATCCACGCCCCCGTACGAGGGGCGACAGGTGCCGATGTTGTCGGATGAGGTGTAGGCCGTGTTTCGATCCACGCCCCCGTGCGGGGGGCGACGCAGAACGCCGTCTCACTGATCGGCGCGTCTTCGGTTTCGATCCACGCCCCCGTGCGGGGGGCGACCCCGCTGTCGGCGAGATCGCGACGCCGTTTGAGCAGTTTCGATCCACGCCCCCGTGCGGGGGGCGACCGGGTAGCGGATGCGAGCGCCTGACGGGCTCTGGTTTCGATCCACGCCCCCGTGCGGGGGGCGACCGTCAGGGTGTTGATTTTGACGCACTAGGTACTGACGTTTCGATCCACGCCCCCGTGCGGGGGGCGACCTAGATATTGCGGACAACGGCGCCAATGACTGGATGGTTTCGATCCACGCCCCCGTGCGGGGGGCGACATCACCGCCGAGTGCAAGACTCCCGTCAAGCTCCCCGTTTCGATCCACGCCCCCGTGCGGGGGGCGACGCGGCTTGCGAACCATGGAAAATGCGCCCTGCGGTTTCGATCCACGCCCCCGTGCGGGGGGCGACCAAGCCCGAGCAACACCTCATGTATCAAAATATGGTTTCGATCCACGCCCCCGTGCGGGGGGCGACGCCTTGTTCGCTTCAACAAATTCGGCTTTCTCAGTTTCGATCCACGCCCCCGTGCGGGGGGCGACGCGTTGCTGGGGCCGTTATGAGCCGCGCGGAGCAGTTTCGATCCACGCCCCCGTGCGGGGGGCGACAGTGATGTTTTGAACATCGATGGCATCGGCCAGCGTTTCGATCCACGCCCCCGTGCGGGGGGCGACGCCTGCTTGTCGTCAGGCTGCGACCCGGCTGTAGGCGTTTCGATCCACGCCCCCGTGCGGGGGGCGACCTCGTGACCATGCCGCCGATCGCCCGGCCGACGAGTTTCGATCCACGCCCCCGTGCGGGGGGCGACGATATAGCGCGTCAGGGCGTTCTCGATCTTCGTGTTTCGATCCACGCCCCCGTGCGGGGGGCGACCGTCGCCGCCTGCTGCTCGGCTGGCACCTTGGCCGTTTCGATCCACGCCCCCGTGCGGGGGGCGACATTACATTGAGCAGATCATTACATCGTCTATCCAGTTTCGATCCACGCCCCCGTGCGGGGGGCGACGGAAGAAGGGTGCGCTGCCGCCCAAGGAGGAGCGGTTTCGATCCACGCCCCCGTGCGGGGGGCGACCTCCCTCGAAGACCAAGCCTTCGAAGCTTTTCGTGTTTCGATCCACGCCCCCGTGCGGGGGGCGACGCACCGGCACGATCCTCCGCCGCAACGGACCTTGTTTCGATCCACGCCCCCGTGCGGGGGGCGACTCGGTTGGTGGACGGAGTATTATTTCTTTTACGTGTTTCGATCCACGCCCCCGTGCGGGGGGCGACGCGATGGCAACAACGCTCAGTTCGTTGTGACGCCAGTTTCGATCCACGCCCCCGTGCGGGGGGCGACGCAGGAGACGCGGCGGCCTGGTATGCCCGTCTAGTCGTTTCGATCCACGCCCCCGTGCGGGGGGCGACGGCTTTGGGACCGCTTCGCAGCCGCTGACGTACGTTTCGATCCACGCCCCCGTGCGGGGGGCGACGCTTGGCTGTTTTCCCGTCCCTGCGCCCAAGGACGGTTTCGATCCACGCCCCCGTGCGGGGGGCGACGGCCTTTAAATAGCGCTTTGATACGCCAGGCGGAATGATCCCGGCTGCGCGAACGATACGAGACGGTCGCGCCGCCTCGGCCACTGGATCAGGCCCTACTTCGGATTGTCCAATGATGTCCGCGACTTACACCCAGCGCGAACCTCCCGGCGATGTCCGGCACGCTTAGGGTTCGCGCGGCAACACCATGCCGGTCGCACGCGCGCCGCCCCCGCGCCTTCAGGCGGCCCTGAACGTCATCCAACCTGGCTCCTTGAGCTTATCGGCATCCAAACCGATTTGGACGCCCACTCCTCACGCCGATCACGGTGCCTTTGGCGCTCCCTGCCGGGCAAAACTGAGCGCCGTGGCCGTGCGCCGATCCTGTTCCCCAGACCATCTGCCAGCAAAGCAGCGGCATCAGGCGCCGTCACTTGCCTCTCGTGCTGATTTTGTGCTGGCGCCATGCGTAAGATTGCCGCAGGCGATCCGGTCGAATTCCCCGAAGCCGGCTCTGGACGCGCTCTTGTACGCTTCTTGCGGCGCGCTAACCGCCTTCCAAACCGGTTTGGATTCTGCTACGAGACTTCCTGCGGCGAGCAGCAAGGCGCTCTTCCGCACGGAGTGCTGGGAGGCACCATGACCCAATCAACCAACATCGACAGGGGAACACGGCGCGGCCCGCACAGCCTCACCGCAACGTTCACCCGGTCGGCCGCCTCAGTCCGGGCCTGAGAGCGGCGATGAACCTCAAGGAACTCTCCCAGCACCTCGGACTGTCGAAGACGACGGTGAGCCGCGCGCTCAACGGCTTTTCGGACGTCAACGAGGAAACCCGCAACCGGGTAATGGAAGCGGCCCGGCGCTTCAACTACGCGCCCAACGCCAATGCGCAGCGTCTTGCGACGGGACGGACGGGCGCGCTCGGCATCATGTTCCCGATCGCCGAGAACCCCTTCGCCGATCCGCTGTTCGCGGAGTTTGTCGCGGGCGTCGCCGACGGCGCCGTCCAGTGCCGGCGGGACCTTTTCGTATCTTCTGCCTTCGACGGCGAGGAGGCGGCCTATCGGCGCCTCGCCCGCAGCAAGGCGGTCGACGTGATGATCCTCGGGGCTCTCGAGGTCGAGGATCTGCGCATCCGCCTCCTGTCGCATCTCGGGCTTCAGGTGGTGGCGTTCGGGCGCACCGCCAGCTCCATCCCCTATGCCTATCTCGACATCGACAACGAGAGCGGCTGCCGCCGCGCCACCAAGCTCCTGATCGGGCTCGGCCATCGCGATATCGCGCTGATCAATGGCGATACGCGCTTCACGGCGGCCGAGCACCGGCATGTGGGTTGGCTGAGCGCCTTCACCAAGGATGGGCTGACGGTGCCGGAGCATCTCGTTGTCACCGGCGCGGCGACCGAGGAAGCCGCCTATCGCGGGGCTCGGCGCCTTCTGGCGGCAGAGCGTCGGCCGACGGCCTTCGTCTGCGCCAGCATGTATCTCGCATCCGGCTGCGTGCGCGCTATCCGCGATTGCGGCCTCGCCGTGGGCGCGGATATCTCGGTCGTTGCCCATGACGACGGCATGGCGGTGATCCGGCCGGAAGCCTTTGAGCCGTCGCTGACCGCCACCGCTGCCTCGGTGCGCGGCGCTGGGCTGCGGGTCGCGGAGATGGCCGCGGCCCTCGCAGACGGGGGCGAGATCGCCGATCTGCAGGAAGTGCGCCCCGTCGAACTGATTTTTCGTGATAGCGCCCAGCCGCCTCGCCGATCCCTCTGAGGAACGGCGCGCGGAGCGGAGCCCTGAAAGGAATACGATCAAGCCGATAGTGCTCAAAGGAACCTAAAAAACAGGGCCGGGTGGAGTGTCGATTCTTGGCGGAATACCCATGAAGCCGGCGGCCCCATAATTCAAGGGGAATACATGGACCAGAAAGTTATGGCCGTGTCCGCCGGAACAACACCGGAGGACGCGATGGGAGCGATTGACCTGAAAGCGCCGCTCGCCGGCTGGCTGATGCCGATCACCGAGGTTCCGGACCCGGTGTTCAGCGGCCGGATCCTCGGCGACGGCTTCGCGATCGACCCGACGGAGGCAACGCTGAGGGCGCCCTTCGACGGCTGCGTGACGTCCCTGCATCGCGCCCGCCACGCCGTCACGTTGAAGGCCGACAACGGCGCCGAGGTGCTGATGCACCTGGGACTCGATACCGTCGGGCTCAAGGGCGAAGGCTTCACCGCCCATGTGGCGGAAGGCGACCGGGTGCGGCAAGGCGATCGGCTGATCAGCTTCGACATGGACGTGCTGGCGCAGCTCGTCCGGAGCCTGGTGGTGCCGGTCGTTCTGACGAACGGCGAGGATTTCTCCTTCACACCGCCAGCCACAGATCGGCTTGTCGCAACCGGTGAGAGTCTGGCGCGGATCGCGCCGATCTCGGCGGGCATCGGGACCCGTCAGGCAGCGGGGGGGCCCTCCTTCCGCATGTCGGCGCGCATTCGCGACCCCAACGGCATTCATGCCCGCCCGGCGGGCATGGTCGCCGAGATTGCCAAGGCGGCCTCCTCGGAGGTTATCATCCGCTTCGGCGATCGCTCCGCGAGCGCGGCAAGCCCCGTCGGCCTGATGCTGCTCGATGCCCAGTTCGACGATGTTCTGACCATCGAGGCGAACGGCGTCGACGCCGAGGCGACCGTGCGCGCCATCGCCGAAAAGCTCGGCGCGGCCAGCGAGGCCGATGCGTCCGCAAAAGACGCCTCGGTGGCCGGGAAGGAACAGCCGGCGACGGCCCAAAAAGCCGAGCCGGCGGACGAGGCCATCGTGCCGCTGGCACCGGGTGAGGCGCTCGAAGTTCGGGGCATGACGGCCGCGCCGGGCCTTGCGCTCGGCACGTCGGTGCGCGTCGCCCTGGAGGAATTCGACATCGAGGAGGAAGGCGCCGGCATAGAGGCCGAGCGGACCTCGCTGCACTCCGCCCTGTCCAGGACCGCCGAGACCATCCGGCGCACAATGGCGTCGAGCACGGGTCAGCAGGCCGACATCATGGCAGCTCATCTTTCCTTCGTGGAAGATCCCGACCTGCGCAAGGATGCCGAAGGCTTCATTCATCAGGGCAAGAGCGCCGCTTTTGCCTGGAAGGCCGCCATCGACCAGCAGACCGCCGCGCTTCGCAAGCTCGGAAACAAGGTTCTGGCCGAGCGCGTCGCCGACCTCGAGGACATCCGCCATCAGGTCTTGGCCGTTCTCCTCGGCAAGGAAAGCAGCGCCGCGCGTCTGCCCGAGGCGGCGGTGCTCTTTGCCGCGGACATCCTGCCCTCGCAGTTCGCCCAGTTCGATGCCTCGCGGATCGCCGGCATCGTTTTGGCCGAGGGCGGCACCACGGCGCATGTGTCGATCCTGGCCGCCAGCAAGGGCATCCCGACGATCGTCGCGGCCGGCCCCGCCGCTCTCAGCGTTCCCGATGACCAGCCGGTCGTCGTCGACGCCGATCAGGGCGTGGCGCGCATCAACCCGCCGGCCGGGGACCTCGCCTCGATCAAGGAAGGGGTCGCCAGCCGGAAGGCGCGCCTCGCGGCAAGTCGAGCTGCGAGCCACGAGCCTGCGTTCATGACCGACGGGACGCGCATCGAGGTGGTAGCCAATCTGGGCGGTCCGGCCGATGTGGCGGCCGCGCTGGAGAATGGCGCGGAGGGCTGCGGCCTGATGCGCTCGGAGTTCCTCTTTCTCGACCGCGCAACGGCGCCGAGCGAGGACGAGCAGCTCGAGCATTATCAGGCCATCGCCACAGGTCTCGAAGGCCGCCCGCTAATCATCCGCACGCTCGACGCGGGCGCCGACAAGGACGTTCCCTATGTCGGCCTGCCGAGAGAGGACAATCCGGCGCTCGGCATGCGCGGCGTGCGCATGAGCCTGTGGCAGCCGGACCTGCTCAGAACGCAGATTCGCGCCATCCTCAGGGTCGAACCCTTCGGTCAGGCGAAGCTCCTGCTGCCCATGGTGGCGACGCTCGAGGACCTGCGCCGCGTACGCCGGGTCATCGACGAGGAGATGCAGTCGCTCGGCAGGACAACGCCGATCGAGGTCGGAATCATGGTCGAGGTGCCGTCCGCGGCGCTGACCGCCAGTCAGTTCGCAAGGGAAGCCGACTTCTTCTCCGTAGGCACCAACGACCTCACCCAGTACACGCTCGCCATGGACCGGATGAGCTCGCATCTCGCCGACCAGCTCGACCCGTTCCACCCAGCCGTCCTGCGGCTGATCGGACTGGCCGCCGAAGGCGCCAAGGCGCACGGCAGATGGGTCGGCGTCTGCGGCTCGCTCGCCTCCTTCCCGAAGGCGGCGCCGCTGCTGATCGGCCTCGGCGTCACCGAGCTGTCGGCCACGGCCGGCGCCATTCCCGAAATCAAGGCGCTGGTGCGCACGCTCGATCGCAAGCGCTGCGCCGAAATCGCCCAAGAAGCCCTGAAATGTGAATCGGGTGAGGCCGTCCGCCATCTGGTGGCGACCGTCTGGCCCGAGGTCTGAGGAGGACCATCATGTTCAAATCCGCATTTGGAATTCTCCAGCAGATCGGCAAGGCGGTGATGCTGCCGGTCGCCGTGCTGCCCGTCGCGGGCCTTTTGCTCGGCATCGGCGCCTCCAACTTCTCCTGGATGCCCTCCATCGTCTCGGCGGTGATGGCGAAGGGCGGCGGCGCCGTGTTCGACAACCTGCCTTTGATTTTCGCCGTGGGCGTGGCGTTGGGCCTTGCCAAGAATGACGGCGTGGCCGCGGTGGCGGCGGTCGTCGGCTTCGTGGTGATGCTCGCAACCATGGGCGTCTTCGCCCCGGTTCTCGGCGCCGAGCCGGTCAACGTCCTCGGCATGCCCTCGATGCAGACCGGCGTCTTCGGCGGCATCATCGTCGGCATTCTCGCCGCCGTGATGTTCAACCGCTACTATCGCATCCAGCTTCCGTCCTATCTCGGCTTCTTCGCCGGCAAGCGCTTCGTGCCCATCGTCACCGGCCTTGCCGCCATCGTTCTGGGCGGGGTCATGTCGCTGATCTGGCCGACGGTGCAGGGCGGCATCGACGTCTTCTCACACTGGGCGGCGGAGAATGATCCGCGCACGGCGGCCAGCATCTACGCCTTCGTCGAGCGCCTGCTCGTGCCCTTCGGCCTCCACCACATCTGGAACGTGCCGTTCTTCTTCGAGATCGGTTCCTACACCAACTCGGCCGGCGAAGTGGTCCATGGCGACATCAACCGCTTCTTCGCGGGCGATCCCACCGCCGGCATCCTGTCGGGCGCCTTCCTGTTCAAGATGTGGGGCCTGCCGGCGGCGGCCATCGCCATCTGGCGCTGTGCCAAGCCGGAAAACCGGGTGCGCGTCGGCGGCATCATGATCTCGGCGGCGCTGACCTCGTTCCTGACCGGCATCACCGAGCCGATCGAGTTCTCATTCCTCTTCGTCGCCCCGGTGCTTTATGGCATCCATGCGGTGTTGGCCGCCTCGACCCAGTTCATCGCCAACACGCTCGACATCCACATGGGCTTCACCTTCTCCCAGGGTGGCATCGACTTCCTGATCTTCAACGTTCTCGGCACCAACGCCCATAACTGGTGGATGACGCTGATCCTCGGCCCGATCTACGCTGCGGTCTATTATGGCGTCTTCACCTTCGCCATCCGCCGCTTCAACCTTAAGACTCCGGGGCGTGAGGACGAGACTGCGGGCACCGCGGTTGCTGGCGCCGCCGCCGGCGCTGGGGATCGCTTCGCCGTCGCCCGCCAGCTGGTCGACGCCTTCGGTGGGGCCGGCAACATCACCAACCTCGATGCCTGCATCACCCGGCTTCGTGTCGGTGTCGCAGAGATCGGCAAGGTTAATCAGGCCACCTTCAAGGAAATGGGCGCCGCCGGCGTCATGGTGGTCGGCCAGGGGCTGCAGGTGATCTTCGGCACCCAGTCGGAGAACATGAAGACCGACATGGAGGAGTATCTGCGCACCGCCCATGGCGGGGTGGCAGAGGGTCCTGTGCCCACGCCGGGCGCGGCCAACCGTAACGTCGCGGGTGCTCCCACCGCCGTTTCGATCGAAAAGGCCCAGGCCCTGATCGAGGCGCTGGGCGGCCGGGACAACTTCATCTCCTACGAGGCGGTGGCCGGCAGCCGCATCCGCATCGAGGTGGCCGACGCGAAGAAGTTCAATCAGGCCAAGGCGAAGGTCGCGGGGGTCCGCGCCATCGCCACGCTCGGCAATGGCAGCTACCAGCTGATCATCGGCGACGACGCACCTCAGGTCGCCGAGGCCCTGGCGGCGTGATCCTTCTAGAAACAGCGGGGTCGCGAAAGGCGGCCCCGCCCCTTACCCAGATGAATTTATGGCAGGGCGGGTCGCAAGCGGCGGCCTGCCCCGTCCTATTTCCAGGCCGCTCGCTCAGCCACGGTCAGCTCCGGCACGATGCGGCGGCCCTCATCCTGGCTGCGAAGCGCCGCCTCGATCAGCGCCATCACGGCAGAGGCCTGCTCGGGCGGCACGGGGTTCGACGCCTCGCCGCGCAGAGCCTTCAACAAGGCGGCATAGTAGCCGCGCTGATCGCCCGGCGTCGTCTTGACGCGGCGCGCCTCGCCGGTCTCTCCGACGTGCAGCCAGGCATCGTCGGAGTCCTCGCCCCAACCCTTCGTTCCCGGCATCATCCCGCTCTTGAGCTGGTCTTCCTGAATATCCGGCTCGGCCTTGACGAGGCTCGCCCTGTCGCCGTGGATGGCGAAGCGGCGCCCGCCGCCGGCCACCAGCACGCTCGCCTGGAGCACGGCCAGCCGCGCGCCGTAGCGCAGCGTCAGGCGAAAGAAGTCGTCGCTCCTGGCGCCCGGCCGTTGCGCCAGCACCGTCGCCTCCAGATCGTCGGGAAGCCCGAACAAGGTCAGCGCCTGGTCGATAAGATGCGGCCCGAGGTCATAGAGCAGGCCGGAGCCTGGCCGCCCATCCTCACGCCAGCGGTCGCGCACAGCAGGGCGATAGCGCTCGATTCGCGACTCGTAGAGCGCGACATGGCCGAGGCTGCCGGATTCCATCGCGGCCTTGACGGTGAGGAAGTCGCTGTCCCAGCGCCGGTTCTGGAAGACGGAGAGCAGGCCATCGCTCGCCGTGGCGAGCTCGACCAGATGGCGGGCCTCGGCGAGCGTCACCGTGAACGGCTTGTCGACGACGACATGCTTGCCGGCGGCGAGCGCCGCCTCGGCGAGCGGGGCATGCGTCTCGTTGGGCGTGGCGATGACCACGAGGTCGACGTCAGGATGCGTCACCGCCTCGCCCGCCTCGGCGACCACGCGCACCTCGGGCAGGCTGACCTTCACCGCCTCCGGCCGACCGGACGCGACCACGCGGATCTCATAGCCCTCGCTGCCCATCAAGAGCGGCATGTGGAACGTCTTTCCGACATAGCCGAAGCCGATGAGGCCGACCCGCGCGGGGCGGTTGGAAGACAGTGTTTTCATGGCCGTTTCGAGCCTTCCCTGAACGGTGGACGGACCAAGCCTTCGCCCACGATCTTTCCCTCAAATGCGGTTTTCTGCCATGTTTTTTAATCCGGTGCGAACCTCCGGTCAGCCTCCTGTGATCGACCCTTCGGGCGATGCCCTGTTTCTCGATTTCGACGGCACCCTCATCGAAATGGCCGACCATCCCGATCTCGTCACTGTCGAGAGCGAGCTCATCGCCCATCTCGGCGAACTGCAACGCGCCTGCTCGGGCGCGTTGGCGCTGGTGAGCGGCCGGCGCATCGTCGATCTCGACCGCTTCCTCGCGCCGCTGCGCTTTTCGGCGGCGGGTGTGCATGGGCTGGAGCAGCGGCTCGAGCCGGAGGGCGCCAGCGAGCCGATCTGCGGGCCCGAGATGCTGGACGAGGCGCGGGAGAGCATCCGCGCCGCCATCGCCGCCGTGCCCGGCCTCAATTTCGAGGACAAGGGCACCGCGCTGGTTCTGCACTACCGCACCGCGCCGGAGCTCGACGAAACCGCCAAGCGGATCATGCGCGATGCCATCGCAGGGCGCGACGATCTGGTGGTGATGGACGGCAAGCGAGTCATTGAGGTTCACCCCGCCGGTATGGACAAGGGCCGCGCCGTTGCCGCCCTGATGCAGCGCCCGCCGTTTGCCGGGCGGCGTCCGGTCTTCATCGGCGACGACCTGACCGACGAGCACGCCCTGGCTTTCGTGCGCGAACAGGGCGGAGTTTCGATCAAGGTCGGCATAGCGCAAACCTGCGCCGAATTCCGCCTTGAGGATGTCGCCGCCGTTCGCCGCTGGCTGGGCCTCAGAACCTAAACCGTTCAGACGGCGATCGGCTCGCGCACGAGATCGACGCCGAAGCGCTCTTTCACCGCCGCCTGAACGGTCGAGGCGAGGCGGTCGAGGTCGCTATAGGTGGCCTTGCCATGGTTCACGAGGATCAGGGCATGGCCCTCGTGGACACCCGCCTCCCCTTGCCGCATCCCTTTGAGGCCGCAAGCCTCGATCAGCCAGGCGGCCGACAGCTTCACCCGGCCGTCGGCCTGCGGGTACCTCGGCCCCCCGGCGATCCCCTCCGCGACCTCCGCGGCGACGATGGGGTTGTGAAAGAACGAGCCGGCATTGCCGAGCACCCGCCAGTCGGGCAGCTTGCCACGGCGCAGTTCGAGCACTCGCTCCATGACGGTCAAAACATCGGTGTCAGCCGGCAGACTGTCGAGGCCCTTGTAGCCGAGGATAGGCTGCCACGGCTCGGGCAGGACCAGCGTGACGTCGAGAATCACGTAGCGGCCGGGGACTTCCTTGAAGGCGCTGTGGCGATAGGCGAACCGGCAGTCCTCAGGCCCGAAGGAGCAAACCGTCCGCTCCAGGCAGTCATAGGCCGTGAGGCATTGAAATCGGTCTTTCAGCTCGACGCCATAGGCGCCGATGTTTTGGACCGGCGCGGCGCCAACCGTACCGGGAATGCCGGCAAGGTTTTCGAGGCCGCCGAACCCCTGCCGCACCGCCCATTCGACGAAGTCCGGCCAGTCCTCGCCGGCCTCGGCCTTTACCAGAACGCCGCCATCCTGCCGCCCGATGACGTGCCGCCCCTTGATGGCCATCAGGGCCACGACGCCCTCGATCCGCTCGCGCAGCAGAACGTTGCTGCCCCCGCCGATGACATGGAGCGGCAGGCGCTCCGATGCGGCGAATTCGACGATCGCCTCGATATCCTCGGTGCCTGCGACGACGGCGCCGTATTGAGCGCGCGAGCCAAGGCCAAAGGTGTTGTGGTCCGTCAGGTCGAAGTTCGAAATCACGTCCATGCCGCGCCCCATCTCCCGGTGCTCTCGCGCCGTAAAGGCTATTCTACGCCATGCGCTCAAAGGTCAGATAGGCCGGGCGCCGCCCCTCCCGGATGGCCTTGGCCTCGTAGCGCGTTCCCTGCCAGTGCGGAAACGGCTGGTGCCAATCCTGCGCCCGTCGCGCCGTCCAGGCGAAGGCAGGGTGGGCGGCCGTCTTGAGCAGCGTCCAGTCGACGTAGCTCTCGATGTCGGAGGCGAAGCGAAAGAGGCCGCCGGGCTTCAGGACGCGCGCCATGCGATCGAGGTTTGTTTCGCTGACGAATCTGCGCTTCCAGTGGCGCCGCTTTGGCCAGGGATCGGGATAGAGCAGGTCGATCTCGCTGACGCTTGCCGCTGGAAGGCGGTCGAGAAGCTGCGTCGCGTCGTCCTGGAAAAGGCGGAGGTTGGCGAGCGGCGTCTTGTCCAGCGCCGCCAGCATCTTCGCCATGCCGTTGACGAAGGGTTCGGCGCCGATGAAGCCCGATCCGGTCTCGCGCGCGGCATCGGCGAAAAGATGCTCGCCACCGCCGAATCCGATCTCCAGGCGAAGCTCGGTGACCGGCGCGGCAAAGAGCCGGTCGGTGCTGACCTCCTCGCCCTGAGGCGGAAGATCGAGACGGTAGCGCGGCAGAAGGTCTTCGAGAAGCGCGGCCTGGTGCGGCCGCAGCTTCGGCCCCTTCAGGCGCCCGAAGAACGCTTCGCGCGCCCGCGTGGGGTAGTCGGGCCGGCGCGGCTCGCCAGCCCCTGTCTCGTCCTCGGAACTCAAGCGGAGAGCGCCGCCTTCAGGTCGCGGATCAGGTCTGTCCGCTCCCACGAGAAGGAACCGTCGCGCCCGCTCCGGCGACCGAAATGGCCGTATGCGCTGGTCTTGGCATAGATCGGCTTGGTGAGCTGCAGATGCTCGCGAATGCCGCGCGGGCTGAGGTCCATCACCTCCCGCAGCGCCTTTTCAAGCTTCTCCTCCGGCACGGCCCCCGTGCCGTGGAGATCGACATAGATCGACAGAGGTTCGGCGACGCCGATGGCATAGGAGAGCTGGATGGTGCAGCGCTCGGCGAGCTTGGCGGCGACAACGTTCTTGGCGAGATAGCGCGCGGCATAGGCGGCCGAGCGGTCGACCTTGGTCGGGTCCTTGCCGGAGAAGGCGCCGCCGCCATGCGGCGCCGCGCCGCCATAAGTGTCGACGATGATCTTGCGGCCGGTGAGGCCGGCATCGCCGTCCGGGCCGCCGATGACGAACTTGCCCGTGGGATTGACATGCCACTTGCAGTCTTCCGCGATCCGAAGTTCGCCGAAGACCTCGCGCACATAGGGCTCGACGATGCGGCGCACGTCTTCCGAGGTCAGGTCGGGGTCGAGATGCTGGGTGGAAAGAACGAGGGAGACCACTTCGGCCGGCTGGCCGTTCTCGTAACGGATCGTCACTTGGCTCTTGGCATCCGGCCCGAGCTTGACCGCCTCGCCCTCGCCATCCTTGCGCGCCTTGGCCAGCCGCTCCAGGATCTTGTGGGCGTAGTAGATCGGCGCGGGCATGAGCTCGGGCGTCTCGCGGCAGGCGTAGCCGAACATGATGCCCTGATCGCCAGCGCCCTCATCCTTGTTGCCCGAGGCGTCGACACCCAGAGCGATGTCGGCGGACTGGGCATGGAGAAGAACGTCGATCTTCGCCGTCTTCCAGCTGAAGCCGTTCTGTTCGTATCCGATCGACTTGACGGCGCGCCGGGCGACCGCCTTGACCTTCGAGCGAATCTTCTTCTCGTCGATTGAGCAGCGCACCTCGCCCGCTATGACGATGCGATTCGTCGTGGCCAGGGTTTCACAGGCGACGCGGACGAGAGCCGGGTCCATGCCGGTCTTCTTGGCCTCACGATAAAACAGATCGACCACTTCGTCCGAAATGCGGTCGCAAACCTTGTCCGGATGACCTTCTGAAACGCTTTCGCTGGTGAAGAGATACTCGCTGCGCGCCATCGTTACTCTCTTTCTGAACGCCACATGGACCGGCCTCATCCGCCGCCGCGATCGAGCCGCGACCACGCAAAAATCATCGGATGATGTGTTGGAAAACCGTCACCAAGGCCCAATCCGACCCGCCCGCACGAAGGACTCTCGTGCTGGCGCGGGCTTGACAGACCGACAACGCCTTCGTCAAGAGACAATAGGACACAAAAGCCCTAAAACAGGGCTAATATCGGCGAAATCGTGGAGATAACGACTTAGGAGCGGTCTGCCTCGGCCATCTCTGCAAGGGAGCGGACGAGGTCGATGATGCGCCGGCGAACCTTCGGATCGTTGATCCTGACGAAAGCGCGGTTCAGCTGGAGGCCCTCGGAGCTCGACAGGAAATCGACGACATAGTCGGAGCCGGACGTTTCTTCCATGCCGCTGCCGTCGGAAGAGCTTTCGCTCCCGCCAGGAACATCTTCGAAGAAGAATGCTACCGGAACAGAAAGAACTTCGGAAATACGCTGAAGACGGCTGGCCCCTATTCTGTTCGAGCCCTTCTCGTACTTCTGCACCTGTTGGAACGTTATACCGAGGCTTTCTCCGAGCTTCTCCTGGCTCATTCCCAGCATGGTACGGCGCAAGCGCACCCGAGATCCGACATGCACGTCGATCGGATTGGGCTTCTTCTTATTCTCCGCCATAGTCTTTCACGCGACCCAAAAAAGATCCCGCCGGGTGTGTCAGGGCGCGCCGCACCGCTCCACTGACGCCCGGAGAAGGATATCAACACAACAACAATGGGACCGTGCGTAGGCGCTGCATACGGTTGAAGTCAATCAGTTGCTCTTACCCATCGTCAATGCCGTTGCAATTGCAACCGCACATGTGGCAACAAACGCACACCAGAAGGCCAAATCGATATAGCGCGCATAAAATGGCGCTGTGAGCACATCGGGAAGCGGCGCTTCGACGTTACCGGTAGAGCCCAGCGCGAGCGAATCGATCGTCCTGCCATAGGCGTCGTTGACGACGGAGATGCCGGTGTTGGCGCTCCGCACCAGGGGAAGGCCAAGGGCCACCGCCGCCAGTTCCGCCTGCCGCAGATGCTGATAGGGACCGGGCGTCCTCCCGTACCAGGCGTCGTTGGTGACGTTGAGGATGAAAGAAGGACGATTCTTGCCGGCGACGATGGCCGCGTATTCGCTCGGGAAGATGATCTCGTAGCAGACGAGAGGCAGGAAGCCGGCCGTTCCCGCAAAGGGAACAGAGCCGTGCGAGGCTCCGAGCGTGAATCCTCCCGGCATCTCGACGATCTGGTGAAGGCCGAATCGCGACAGGAGCGAGCCGAGCGGCAGATATTCGCCGAAGGGAACGAGATGAACCTTGTCCCTCGCCTCGACGATCGCCCCCTCGTCATCGATGAGATAGACGGAGTTGTAGGCAAGGCTGTTGTCGTCGCCCTCGAGGCGCGTGGCGCCCGCGGCCAGGCTTTCCCCCGGCTGGAGCATCTGCCCGAGATCGGCGATCGCTTCGGGATGGTGGGTGAGGATGAAGGGAAAAGCCGATTCGGGCCAGACGATCAGCCTGGAGCGCGGCGCATCGCGGCCTGGCGTTCCCATCTTCGACTTGCCCTGCAGCGTCACGCCGACGAGACGGCGCCAGATGCGATCCGCCTCGGCCTCGTCCCACTTGTCGCTCTGTTCGATGCCGGGCTGGACGACGAGAAGCGAGACGTCCGCCACCGTGCCTTCCTGGCTGTTCCACAGCCGCCAGGCGCCGAAGCCGAGATGCGCGACGACCAGCAGTGCGACCAGCGCCAGAGCCGCCGCGCGGCTCCTGCCGGCCGGGTCGGCGAGAAGAGCGGGCGCGGCGAAGACAAGAAGGGCACCCAGCGTCAAGCCATGCAGGCCAACGACGCTGACAGACTGCATCATCAACGGGATGGGCGCGGCCATGACGCCGATCTCGTTCCATGGAAAGCCGGTGAAGAGAACGCCGCGCGCGTATTCGGCAAGGGCGAAGGCCGCCGCGAAGGCAAAGAGCCGCCCCGCGCCCTCGCTCCAGAACAGGCGGGCCAGGACGGCGGCGAAGCCGAAGTAGAACGCCAGGATCGCCGGCAGGCCCAGGACGGCGAAGGGAATAGCCCACCAGAACTCGCCGACGTCGACCATCATCGCCGCGCCAAGCCACCAAAGTCCGGCGACGAAGTATCCGAAGCCGAACTGCCAGCCCACAACGAAGGCCGGCGCGGCGCGGCCGAGGAGGCCAGCGCCCGGCGCGCCGGCCACGCCGCCGATCAGCCAGAGAAGGATGGGAAAGGAGACGAAGGCGAAGACGGGAAGGTTGAAGGGCGGAAGGGCGAGCGTCGCGATGGCGCCAGCCAGGATAGCCAGCAGGGCGCGGCGCCAGCCTTCCAGAAGCATGACGCCACCGGCTAGGCGGGCCAGAAAGGGCGGTCGACGCACCAGGGATGACGCCGCCGCGCCCGAATATCCCGCTGCCCGCCCATCACCGAAAGGCCATTCGTTCAACGCGCCTCTCCCTGCTCCGTGCCGATGGCGAGCTCCGCCGCGCTCGCCTTTCCGCTCCAGCCGATAGGGCAAGGAGGGCACGGGGGCAATCCGTGGCGGACGGAAGAAGCGGCGCCGCCGCGCGAATGTCAGCGGCGCCAGGCCGTCAGACCAGCTCGGCGAGCGCGGCGGGATCAAAGTCCCTGAGGCCCGCGCGGTCGCCCGCGCGCACCTTCGACACCCATTCGGGATCGCTGATGAGCGCGCGTCCGACGGCGATGAGATCGAACTCGTCGCGCTCCATGCGTTCAATCAGGCGGTCGAGCCCGACGGCGGTAGAGCTCTCGCCCGCGAAGGCCGCAAGGAATTCGCCGGAAAGACCGACGGAGCCGACCGAGATGGTGGCGGCACCCGTCACCTTTTTCGCCCATCCGGCGAAGTTCAGGCCCTTCTCTCCGTCGATCTCGGGAAACTCGGGCTCCCAGAATCGACGCTGCGAGCAGTGGAGAATGTCGACACCGGCCTCGACTAGCGGCATCAGCCAGTCTTCCATGGCCTTGGGCGTTTCGGCGAGGCGCGCGCGATAATCCTGCTGCTTCCACTGGCTGAGGCGCAGAATCACCGGGAAATCGGGGCTGACAGCGGCGCGAATTGCGCTGACCACCTCGCCGGCAAAGCGCGAGCGCTCGCGAATTGTGGCGCCGCCATAGCGGTCTTCGCGGCGATTGGTGCCGGACCAGAAGAACTCGTCGATGAGATAGCCGTGCGCGCCGTGGATTTCGACGACGTCGAAGCCGAGGCGTTCAGCGTCGGCGGCGGCGCGGGCGAAGGCCGCCACGGTGTCGGCGATCGCCTCCTCGCTCATGGCGACGCCGCGCGGCTGGTCCGGCGCGAGCAGGCCCGACGGGCTCTCGACCGGCGCCTCGGGCTCCCATTCGCTAGGGCCGACCGTCGAGCCCGTATGCCATATCTGCGGCCCCATGCGCCCGCCCACTTCGTGGACGGTGTCGATCACGCCTTTCCAGCCGGCGAGTGCCTCCTCACCGTGAAAAAAGGGAATGCCGGGATGGTTGCGCGAGGCCGGCCGATCGATCACCGTGCCTTCCGATAGGATCAGGCCGACGCCGCCCAGGGCGCGGCGGCGGTAATAGGCGGCGTTGGGCTCGCCAGGAATGCCGTCGCGCGTTTTCGTGCGCGTCATCGGCGCCATGACAATGCGATTTTCGAGCGCCAGCGACTTCAGGCGAAAGGGCCGAAAGAGAATGTCTGTCTGGGAGGACATGCAGGGACTCCATTGGATCAGAGGCCCTCTAGGTATACATTGGCGACCTAGGGTCAACCACGCACTTTGAATCGCCTAGGTATCCTGGAGGTAACCGCGATGGTCGAATGCAGACACCAGCGCTTCGCGGTCGACTGCCCGAGCAGGGTTCTGATCGATCAGATCGCCGACAAGTGGACGATGATGGTTCTGACCGTCCTCGACGACGGCCCGCTGCGCTTCAACGAGATCAAGCGGCGCCTCGAGGGGGTTTCGCAAAAGGCGCTGACCCAGTGCCTGCGGCGGCTGGAGCGCAACGGCCTCCTTTCCCGCCGCGTCATCCCCGTTTCCCCTGTGGCCGTGGAGTACGAAATCACGCCTCTCGGGCGCGGGCTGCAAGCCCCGTTCAAGGCGCTCTATGGCTGGACCATGGCCAATCTCGCCGAGGTGGAGGAAGCGCGCCGCGCCTACGACGCGCAAATCCCCCGGCGGGTGGATTGAGGCCTTCTCAGGAGGTTTCGGCCAGCCCCTGGACGATGCGCCGGCGCCTGTCGCCCTGGCGGATGCGCACGATCCTGACGCGCCGGACGCGGCGCGGATCGGCATCCAGAACCTGGAACTCGAAGCCCGGCACCGCCTGAACCACCTCGCCGCGCGCCGGGACCCGGCCGAGCTCGGAGAACAAGAGCCCGCCCACCGTGTCGGCCTCGTCCTCGTATTCCGAGATATCGAAGTCCTTGCCGATGGCCGCGCACACGTCCTCGAGATCGGCGCGGCCGGCGGCGTAATAGATGCCGTCGCCGCTCTCGGTGATCATGATCTCGTCGTCATCGTGCTCGTCGCCGATGTCGCCGACCACCATTTCGAGGATGTCCTCCAGCGAGACCAGCCCGTCCGTTCCGCCATACTCGTCGATGACCAGCGCCATCTGGGTACGCGTCGACTGCATCTTCGCCATCAAGTCGGAGGCGAGCATCGAGGGCGGCACGTACAGGAGGTCGCGGATGATGCCGAGGTTCCCGACGGTGCGGGAGAGATCGACCCGCGTAAGGTCGAGCTCCTTGGCCAGGGGGCGCGAGGCCGCGCCGCGCCGAAGCGCGTCGGCCTTCGACTCGCGTGCCTGACGGGTGAGATGGGCGAGGATGTCGCGGATGTGAATCATGCCGCGCGGGTCGTCCAGGCTTTCGCCATAGACCGGCATGCGCGAGCGCCCGCTGCTCTCGAACTGCTTCATGAGGTCGCCGAGGGTGATGGTGATCTCCACCGCCTCGATGTCGGCGCGCGGGATCATGACGTCTTCGACCTTGAGCTCGCGCAGCCTCAGAATGTTGTTCAGCATCGCCCGCTCCGTGGGCGAAAAGGCGCCTTGGTCCTCGCCATGATCGAGGAGCGCATCCTCGAGGTCCTGGCGCAGCAGGCTCGGCACCTTGGGCCGAAGTCCGCCGAGAAGGCGTTTCAGAAGCCCGCCCTCCGCATGGGCCTCGCCGGCCCCGTCGGATCGACTTCGATCGGGCGAAAGGTCGCCCTCGGCCGCCTCGGCGGGAGCGTCCGTTCGCAGGCTCGCTCCGTTCGTCTCAGCCTGGTTCATTACGTCCATCGTTCCCATGTCTTCAAAACGCGGCGGCGGCGCGCCGCTGGGTGAGCACCCTGGTGGCTCGATCGCTTGTTCTGTTGCGCGCTCCCCAGGCGTCAAGCGGTCCGCCCGAGGGTCGTTTCAGTCGATGTGCGCCCCGTCGCCGGCCTCATAGGGGTCGGCGATGCCGAGATCCCCCAGCACGGCGACCTCGAGCGCCTCCATCTCCTCGGCCTCGGCCTCCTCGATATGGTCGTAGCCGAGAAGGTGCAAAAGCCCATGGACGACAAGATGGCAGAAATGATCGGCCGGCGCCTTTTGCTCGGCTGAAGCCTCGGCGAGGACGGTTTCGCGCGCGACGATGATGTCCCCGAGCAGCGGCCCCGGCGCGTCTCCCGGCTGCAGCTCGACCGCCGGAAAGGACAAAACGTTCGTCGCCTTGTCCTTGTCGCGCCATTGGGCATTGAGCGCCTTGACGGTGGCATCGTCCGCAAGAACCAGCGACAACTCGCTTGTGGCGGAGGAGAGCGCGGGAAGACGCGCGGCAACGGCGGCGACGGCACGGCGCACCAGCGCCAGCGGATCGCCCCATTGCGGGTCGGCCCAGCCCTCGTCCTCGATCAGCAGCTCGATCTCTATGCCCTCGCCCGGCCCACCGGCCGGCTTCTCCACCGAACTCACGAGGCAGCCCCCTGCTGCGCCGCGCGCCGACGCGTGGCATCGGCATCATAGGCCTCGACGATCGCCGCGACGAGGGGATGGCGGACCACATCCTTGGCCTCGAAGCGCACGGTAACGACGTTCTTGACGCCGGCGAGCACGCGCAGCGCCTCGATCAGGCCCGAGGTCTGGCCCGGCGGCAGGTCGATCTGCGAGGGATCGCCCGTCACCACCATCCTGGCATTCTCGCCGAGGCGGGTCAGGAACATCTTCATCTGCACGGCCGTGGTGTTCTGCGCCTCGTCGAGGATCACCGCGGCGTTGGCCAGCGTACGCCCGCGCATGAAGGCGAGCGGCGCGATCTCGATCGCGCCGGCGGCCAACGCTCGCTCGACGCGCTCGGCCGGCATCATGTCGTAGAGCGCGTCGTAGAGCGGCCTCAGATAGGGGTCAACCTTCTCCTTCATGTCGCCGGGCAGGAAGCCCAGGCGTTCGCCCGCCTCGACGGCGGGGCGCGACAGGATGATCCGATCGACCTGCCCGCGCTCCAGAAGCTGCGCCGCGTGGGCGACGGCGAGATAGGTCTTGCCGGTGCCGGCGGGGCCGACGCCGAAGACGAGCTCGGCGCGCTCCATCGCCCGCATATAGGCGTCCTGCGTGGGCGTGCGGGCGTGGATGGTGCGCCGACGCGTCGATATCTGCGCCAGGGCCATGCGGCCCTTTTTCTCCATGGTCGGCAGGACGAGCTGGTCGTCCTGGGCGATGGCCATGCGGATCGCCCCCTCGACGTCGGAGACGTGGATCTCGTGGCCCGCCTGAAGGCGCTCGTAGAGGTGATCGAGGGCGCGGCGCGCCTGATCCGTCGCCCCTGCCTCGCCCCTGATCTCGACCTCGTTGCCCCGCGCCCGCATGTCGACACCGAGCTTCTGCTCGATCAGGGCGAGATGCTCGTCGAACTGGCCGAACAGGGCGCCGGCAAGGCGGTTGTCCTCGAATGAAAGAACGATGTGCGCCATATCCGACGCCCCGGCGGCCTGGGTCGGCTCGGCGGTCATCTTCATGCCGTTCTCCTCGACGGCGCGTCCGCCCCTTGCGCCATCAGCGAATTCGGCAGCGTCGCGGCAATTTCGACTCGCACCATGTCGCCAACGGCGCCGCTTTCCGACGACAGCACGACAGGCTGGAGATAGGGCGAGCGCCCGACCAGCTGATGGGCATAGCGTCCCGGCTTCTCGATGAGGACATCCATGGTGGTTCCGACCAGCGAGGCGGCAAAGGCCGTCTGCTGGTCGCGGATCAGCGCCTGGAGGCGCTCCAGCCGTCCGGCCTTGACCGCCTCGGAGACATGATCGTCCATGGCCGCACCCGGCGTTCCGGGACGCGGCGAATATTTGAAGGAAAAGGCCGAGGCATAACCGACCTCGGAGACGAGGCGCATCGTGTCCTCGAAGTCCGCGTCGCTCTCGCCGGGGAAGCCGACGATGAAGTCGCCCGAAAGGGCGATGTCGCCGCGCGCCGCGCGAATGCGCTCGATCAGCCTCAGATACTCCGCCGCGTCATGCCTGCGATTCATCGCCTTCAGCACTTTGTCCGAACCAGACTGCACTGGAAGGTGAAGATATGGCATCAAGATGTCGAGATCGCGATGGGCGGCGATGAGCTCGTCGTCCATGTCGCGCGGGTGGGAGGTGGTGTAGCGCAGACGGGCGATGCCCTCGATCCGCGCCAGCCGGTGAAGCAGGCCGCCGAGCCCGACGGGCCGGCCCGCCTCGTCCTCGCCGGACCAGGCGTTGACGTTCTGGCCGAGCAGCGTCACCTCGCGCACGCCCGAGGCGGCGAGCCGTCGCGCCTCCTCCACGATCCTGGCAAGGGGGCGAGACACCTCCGCGCCACGCGTATAGGGCACGACGCAGAAGGTGCAGAACTTGTCGCATCCCTCCTGAACCGTCAGGAAGGCCGTGACGCCGCGGGCACGGATGCGCTTTTCCTCGGCCGTCGGCAGATGGTCGAACTTGTCCTCCACCGCGTAGTCGGTTTCCACCACCTTCTCGCCGGCGGCAACCCGGGCCAAAGCCTCGGGCAAGCGGTGATAGGTCTGCGGTCCGATGACGAGGTCGACGGCGGGCGCGCGGGCGAGAATCTCCTGGCCTTCCGCCTGGGCCACGCAGCCGGCGACGCCGACGCGCATCTCCCGTCCTTGCTCCGCCCGTTCGGCCTTGAGCAGGCGAATGCGTCCGAGCTCGGAATAGACCTTCTCGGCGGCCTTCTCGCGGATGTGGCAGGTGTTGAGAAGAACGAGGTCGGCGTCCTCGATGACCTCCGTCGGCTCATAGCCGTCCTTCGCCAGCGCGTCGCTCATGCGCTGCGAATCATAGACGTTCATCTGACAGCCGTAGGTCTTGATATAGACCCGACGCCGGGCGCCGCCGACGTCCGGGTTCGATGCATCTTCGCGTCGTTCGGTCATGCGCCCTTCTTTGAAGACCGTCTCATATGCTGGAGGGAAAGGAGCCCAGCCGGCCCGCTATTCCCGCTCCGGGTTTCTTTTCGGCATGGCCTGATCCGCAAAGTCCGCCTTGGAACCATGCCCAGGCATCGCCCCTTCCGAAACCCGCCTCTCAGCCTACTATATCGGCTGGCGTCGCGCCGGACGCAAGCGGCCTTGCCCGTGCATGATTGTTCGTGGCTCCGATCGCCGAGGTCGGGCGGCCCCTGAGCGCCTCGGTGAGAAGCCGCGAAACCTCCGTTTCCACCGTGCGCGCGACCTTCTTGCGGTCGCTTTCGGCGGTGATCCGCATCGGCTCGCCAAAGACGATCTCGGCATCCAGCGCCCCCTCTTTCAGCGCGGCGAGAAGATGGGGGCCGAGGGGAACGTCGCCCGGCCAGGCGAGCAGCGGGCGGTAGTAGCGCCCGAGCGGCATTCCGTTGGCCTTGGTATAGGCGATGGCGACCGGCTGGATCGAGACCTCGTCGGCCTCGGCAAGCCTGAGCGCAGCCTGCGCCGCGCCGAAGAGCGAGGTCTTGAAGGGCAGAACCTCGTTGCCGTCCGACGTTGTTCCCTCGGCGAACAGTACCATGACCTCGCCGGCGTTGAGCCGGTCGGCCACCGCGTCCACCTGGAGGCCGACGGAGCGCCTTTCGCCCCGGTCGATGAAGACTGAGCGCTGGAGCCTCGCGAGCCAGCCGAAGACCGGCCAGTCGCGCACCTCGGACTTGGCGATAAAGGACAGCTCCATGATCCGGCCGAGGGCGGGGATGTCGGCCCAGGAGGAATGGTTGGCGACGAGGAGAAGCGGCCGTGAGGAGGCGGGAACGCCGCGAATATGGACCCTGAGCCCCATCAGCGGACAGGCGATGCGATGCCAGAGGAGAGGAAGGCGCCGGGCGATGCGCCAGCCGAACCGGGTCGCCAGAAGCTGGAGCGGCAGGAGGACCGCCGTCAGAAGCGCAAGGGCAACCACGGTGAAGGCGATGCGACCCCAGGCGATCATCAAGGCTCCAGGCTTGCGCGACGGACTTGTCTGAAATGGCGCTAACTCAAGGCCCTCCGAAGCACAAGGGCGTTGCTGTGGGAGCCGCCGGCGTCGGTATAATACCCCTTGCGGCGGCCGACCTCCTCGAATCGCAGGCGGCGGTAGAGGGCGCGCGCCGGCCCGTTGCCTTCGTCGACCTCAAGGAAGAGGTGGCGGATGCGCTCTGCGTAGAGACGCTGAAGGGCGTTGTCCATGAGAAGACGACCGGTGCCCTGGCCACGGGCCGAGCGATCGACCGCGACCGTCAGGATCTCCGCCTCGTCGGCGGCCTGCCGCGCGAGGATGAAGCCGACCGCTTCGCTCCGGGGCTGGCCGATCCGCCGGGCGACGAAGCCGAAGGTGCCCGGCTGGGCGAGCAGCGAGACCATCTCGTCCGCCGACCAGCCATGGTCGAAGGTGCGCGCGTGAAGATCGGCGGCCGCGTCCGCGTCGCCGGGCTCCATCGCCGTCACGATGATCTCATCACCCGCCGTCATGCTGTCCCAGAGCGATAGGGTCCATGACCAAGGCCAACACCATTGCATAAGCGAAGATCCCCCTCCTCGCCTGTTCTACCCGGCGAGCCTGTCTCCGGACTCGCGCCATTCGTCCGCGCATCACGACAAAAGGTCACGACCTCTGTCGGCCAAGCCTTCGCAGGAATCGGTATCGTCGTGATGTCGAGGCCATGATAGCCGATCGACATGTCAATGCGGTGAAGAATCTGGCGGTAAAGAATCTGGCGGATACGAATTTCACGCCCGCGCGACGATGCCCGAGTTAGCCGCGAGCTTGGCGTCCGCGCCCCGCAGATAAAGTGGAACGGGCGCGGCCACCGGAACCTTCTGAGCGCCCAAGGCCGAGACGGACGCGATGTCCCATTCCGCATCGGTGTCGCGGTCTGCCGCCGGCAGACCCAGCGCCTCGGCGGCGAGCGCCGCGCCACTGCCGACGAAGAGAGCGTCACCGGCCAGTTCACGGAAGGCGGCATGCTCGGCGAGGGCGTCCGGCGCCGTGACCAGGGGAGCGGCGAGCGGCATGCCTTCCGGCGAGAAGAGCGCGGCGTAGATTTCGCCACGCTTGGCGTCGATGGCGGCGACAACGGGCCGCCCCTTGCGAAAATGCGGAAAGGCGAGCGCCTCCAGCGTCGTCACGCCGACCGCCGGTACGCCCAGCGCCAAGGCCAGCGCACGGGCTGCCGACACACCCACCCGAACGCCGGTGAAGGAACCGGGACCGACGGTGACGGCGATCTTGGCGAGATCGGCGTAATCGGCGGCGGCATCTGCCAGCGTCTCGCCGACAAGGCCCATCAGCACCTCGGCGTGCCCCTTGCCGAGGAGGGGGTCGCGCCGCGCGAGAAGGCGGCCGTCATCGAGGCGCGACAGCGCAACGGCGCAGCGCGCGGCCGCCGTATCAAGGGCGAGAAGAAGTCCGCTCACGGCAAGAGATCAGGCGAAACGCTCTCAGACCGCCTCGACCTGCTCGACGCCCGGCACGAAATGGCGCAGCAGGTTCTGGATGCCGTGCTTCAGCGTCGCCGTCGAGGACGGGCAGCCGGAACAGGCGCCGCGCATGTTGAGATAGACGGTGCCGTTGCGGAATCCGCGGAAGGTGATGTCTCCGCCATCCTGGGCGACCGCCGGACGCACCCGCGTTTCCAGCAGTTCCTTGATGGTGTCGACGACTTCCTTGTCGTCGGCGTCGAAAAACTCCTGACCATCCTCGGCGCCGAGGGCGGCAGGCCGCGCCATCACCGGCTGGCCCGACATGAAATGCTCCATGATCGTCGCCAGGATCGCGGGCTTCAGGTGCGCCCAATCCGCGCCATTCTTGGTCACGGAGACGAAGTCGTAGCCGAAGAAGACGGCCTCGACGCCGTCGATCTCCATCAGGCGCGCCGCGAGCGGCGAGCGGTCCTCTGCCTCCTCGACCGACAGAAACTCCTCAGTGCCCGCGTCGAGGACGACGCGGCCGGGCAGAAACTTCATGGTCGCCGGGTTCGGCGTGGCTTCAGTTTGGATGAACATGGCGGTCTAACCTCGCGCGAGCGAGCGCAAGGCGCCCGCTATGTCCCTCTCAGGTAAGAAATTCCTCCAGCCGCCGCAAGCCAAAATGGCTTGATGTCAGCAAAGGCTGGCGATCTCCTCGTCTGAGAGGGTGGCGGGCACGATGGTGACGGGAATCGGGAAAGCAGCGGAGCGCCCAGCCACGGAAGAGACCAGTGGCCCCGGCCCCTCCGTGGACTCGCTCGACGCCAGAACCAGAATGGCGATCTCGCGATCGAGCTCGATCAAGTCGCAGATCTCGTCGCGCATCTTGCCCTCGCGCACCACCAGCTCGGGCTCGATGCCCACCGACTCGCGCAGCTCGGCGGCGACCTTGGCGAGCTTGGCTTCCGCCTCTTCCGTCGCCTCGGCCCGCATGATCTTCTCGACGCCCAGCCAATGCTGGAAATCGCCGGGCTCGATCACATAAAGGAGAACCGCCGCCCCACCGCTCGCTTTGGCGCGGCGCGCGGCATAGCTCGCGGCACGCGAGCATTCGGGCGTCTCGTCGATGATCGCAAGAAACTTGCGCTTGCCGCCGGCTTCCCGGCCGATTCGTTTGGAGACCATGACCTTTTAATGGCAGGTCGCAGCCACGGCGGCAAGAGAGCCGCCGTGCCGCGAGGCTTCCCGCATCAGGCGAGCAGGCCGACGATGCGTTTGACGTCCGCCATGGTCCGCCCGGCAATCTCGGCCGCGCGCGCGGCGCCCGCGTCGAGCGTCCGGTCGATCTCGGCTGGATCGGCCAGGATGCGCCGCATTTCATCGGCGATGGGCGCCAGTTTCTCCACCGCAAGGTCTGCCAGCGCCGGCTTGAAGTCCGAGAACGGCCGGCCGCCATGCTCGCTGAGGACCGCCTCCTTGGAGGCTTCGGCAAGCCCGGCATAGATGCCGACGAGGTTGTCGGCCTCCGGCCGGCCCGCCAGCCCCGCGACTTCGCTCGGCAAGGCGTCGGGATCGGTTTTGGCCTTGCGGATCTTCTTTGAGATCTGATCGGCGTCGTCGGTCAGGTTGATGCGGGACAGATCGGACGGGTCCGACTTCGACATCTTCTTCGAGCCATCGCGAAGGCTCATGACACGGGTTGCCGGTCCTCCGATCAAGGGTTCGGTCAGCGGGAAGTAACCGTCCACCTTGGTCTCGCCCACCTGCATGGGAACGCCGAGGCCGAGCTCGGCGATGCGCGATCCGAAGTCGTTGTTGAACTTCTGGGCGACATCGCGGGTGAGCTCGAGGTGCTGCTTCTGATCCTCGCCCACAGGCACATGGGTGGCTCGATAAAGCAGAATGTCGGCCGCCATCAGGTCCGGATAGGTGAACAGGCCGACGGAGGCATTCTCGCGATCCTTCCCGGCCTTGTCCTTGAACTGGGTCATGCGGTTGAGCCAGCCCATGCGCGCGACGCAATTGATCACCCAGGCCAGCTCGGCATGCTGATGCACGCGGCTCTGGTTGAAGAGGATATGCGTCTTGGCGTCGATACCGGCGGCGAGCAGCGCGGCGGTGACTTCACGCGTCGAGCGTTCGAGCTGGGCCGGCTCCTGCCACATGGTGATAGCGTGAAGATCCACGGCGCAATAGATGCAGGGATAGCTCGTCTGGAGCGCCACCCAGCGCTTGATCGCGCCGAGATAGTTGCCAAGGTGCAGATTGCCCGTCGGCTGGACGCCCGAAAAGATGCGCGGCTCGAACTCGTTCATTTGACGACGACTCCATGGTCCGCCTGCGAAAACGGCGGCCTCGATAGTGCGGCTGGCGTTATGGCGGACCGGGCCGTGCTTATCAAGCGCGGGAATCGGGCGATGATCGAGGGTCTCGGCCTTCGTCGTGGTGGCGCAGAGCACCGTGGCGAGCGATCTTAAGGCTTCGACGGCGAGCCATCGATCCGCAAGCGCCACGGGCTCCAGCGTTCCCAGCGCAAACGAGCCCGTTACCGATGCCTCCGCGTCAATCTCGCCGCTTCGTATCCTTCTGTCGGTAGCGGAACGGAGCGTCGGCGTGGCCGTGCAGCGCCGAAAGCTCGGCGATGAAGAGCTCGACGGGAAGCATCGTCATGAGCGCATCGATGTCGGGGTGCCCGCTTGCGGCGAGGTTGACCGAATGAGAGAGCGCCTCGCCGGCGGAGCCGACATGCCAGACCGCCGCCCCGGCCTCCTCCATATCGCGGGCGAGCTGTGCCTCGCGCGCGCCGCCCAGCGTGATGAGCCCTTGCCCCGCCTCCAGCGATTCCAGCGGGCCGTGCAGATAGTCGCGGGTGCCGAAGGCCGCCGCCGGGACGCGGGCCGCCTCACGCAGGAGCAGCGCCACCTCTCCGGCGACGCCATAAAGAAGCCCCGGCGCAGCACAATCGATCGAGGTGCAGCGGGCCATGCGGGCCGCCTGCTCGCGGGCTCTCCCGGCGGCTTCAGCGAGGAGTTTCCCGGCGCGCTCGCCGAGCCCCGACCAGTCGGACGCCTCTCTTCCGGCGATGATGTCGGCCAGGATGGCGGTGGCCACGAAGGTCGAGACGAAGCTCGGGGCGCTGGGGCTGCTTTCGAGGGCGTTTCCCGTCTCGATCACCCCCTCGACGGCTGCCCCGAGCGGCGTATCCGCGCGCACCGAAACCGCCACGGCGCGGGTGCCGTGCAGCTTGTCCAGAAGGTCGAGCGCCTCGGTGCTTCTGCCCGATGCGGAAAGGATAACCACCCGGTCGGCCAGCGCCAGACCCGCCTCCGCCATCTCATCCAGGCTGAACGCATAGGCCACGATGCCCCGGGCGCGGCACTGCCTTGCCGCGACCTCGGATGAATGGAGGCTTGCACCGACCCCGGTGAACGCGATGGTCTCGCCCGACCAGCCGTCCGCGCCAATGGCACGTGCGGTGCGGGAGGCGAGCGCCACCGCCGTGTCGAGGCAGGCCGGGATCTTGTCGATGCTCTGGGTGAAATTCACGGGGACTGCTCCATCCGCTGCAAAGGATGGGCAGAGCATGTCGCAGCCGGCCTTCGGCTTCTTGTATGTTTGTGCGCCCCTCAGGGCGCTTCTAGGCGCACCACTCTTTGATACTCCTTCGGCGTGATGCCGAGCGTGCGCCGGAACTCGCGGTTCATGTGGCTTTGGTCGGAGAAGCCCGCCCGCATGGCAGCCGAGGACAGCGCGCCCCCGGCGGCGATCTCCGATTGAGCGGTTGCCACCATGAGCTGTAATCTTAGCCGGCGCGGCTGCATGCCGATGGCGTTGCGCAGAAGCCGGGAGAGCTGAAAGCGACTGAGGTCGAGATGCTCGGCCAGGTCCTCGATGCGGATCGGCCCCTCGCCATGCTCCACCGCCTCGTTCAGATGCTCGCGGAAGGCCTCGAGGGTTTCGGCGGGCGTGGTGTCCGCCTCGCTGAGAAATCCCCGCCGGGCGACGGCGTCGACGATGGCAGCGACATCGTCGAAGCCCACACCCTCGGGGCGCGTCAGCAACTCGCCGCGCAAGCCCAGCATCATGTGGAAGAGAATCCTGTCCTGGGCGATCGGGCCGCGCATCATCAGCCGTGCCCGCCCGCCTCCCAAAGGCGCGGACAGACGCCGCCACGCCTCTTCCCCGATGTTCATGACGAAGTAGTGGTTCCGCTCGCCATGCCATGCGCTGGCATGGGCGTCGAAGACATTGAACAGGATGATGGAGCCGGTGGGCTGATCGTGGCTGGTTCCGTCGCTTTCGACGGTGGCATGTCCCTCGAGGACCGCGCCGATATTGTAGGTGGGGTGGCAGTGCATCGTTCCGCTTTCCGGCGGCGACACGATGTCCAGCACATCGATCAGGTCCCCGATCCGCCAATGGGCAACTGTCCTGTCGGTCTTCATGAAAGGCGATGTCCTCCGAGCCATTCGTCCATCCGCTTAGCCGAAGGGCAATGTCTTCACAGACGCCGGTCGATGACAAGAGCCCATTTTGGGATGATGCATGCTCACCCGGTCGCGCGCTCGCCTTCGCAAACGTCAAAAAAGCCGCCGCCAGAACAGCCGGTTCATCGGGCGACCACACCGCCGTCACGGCGCGTTAGACAGCCCGACAAACGCATGACGCTCGCAAGGACCGCCTACGGAATGCCTTGCAGTTCAGCATCTTAGATGCATTTGGCGCGAGCCTGCCAGTCGCGCGACTGCACCTTGCGTGGTCGCCTCTCACAAACGTTCAAGAATGAGGCACGCACGACATGCCACCTTCGATCATTCCCGGCCGCAAGCGGTCCGGCACCAATCAGACAAGAGAGAGGAACGTCCGCATGCTCAGGAACAGTGCAGTCGCCACCATCGCTGTCGTATTGGCATCCGCCGGCGCCGCCGGCGCCCAGGAGACCGGCCCTGCCTGCTCGGCCGCGCTCAACGCTCCGGTGTCGTTTCGCATCTCGCACCAGAACTCGACCACCAGCCCGATTCATCCCCGGCTCGAGGAGATTGTCGCGGACGTCACCAAAGTCACCGATGGAAAGCTGGAACTGGCGGTCTTTCCCTCGGCGCAGCTCGGCGGCGAGATGCAGGCTCTCGAACAGGCCTCCTTCGGCGAGAACATCATTTTCTATACGACCGCCGGCGCGCTCGCCACGGCAGGGGTTCCGGAGCTGTCCATCCTCAACGGCCCGTTCCTGACGCCGACGCTGGAAAGCGCGCAGAAGTTGGAAAAGTCCGAGCTGATCAGCGGCCTCAAGGATCGTCTGGCTGAAAAGGCGGGGCTGCGGATTCTCGCCCTCAACTGGTTTGACGCGCCGCGCTCGATCCTCGGCCACAAGGGCTATCCTGAGCCCTCCGACCTCAAGGGCATCAAGATGCGCGTGCCAGAGGCGCCGGCCTATCTGCGGACCTTCGAGACGCTCCAGACGGCGCCGATGGCCCTACCCTTCTCCGAGCTCTACCTCGCGCTCCAGCAGGGTGTGGTCGACGCGGCCGAGGGCGGCATCGACGGCATGGCCGACGCCAATCTGATGGAGGTGGCCAAGACCGTCACCGTCACGGACCATTTCCGCGTCTTCTACGGCTTCGCCATGAGCGAGAGCCTTTTCGCCAAGCTGCCGGAGCCCTGCCAGACGCTCCTCAAGGACGAGTTCGCCGCCAAGGGCGAGGCCTACTCCGTGGGCATGGACGAGATCACCAAGAAGCGGGTCGCCTCGCTGAAGGAAAAAGGCGTCACTTTCGTCGATGCCGACAAGGACGCCTATCGCAAGGCGACCGAGCCCTTCTACAGCCTGTTCCCCGAATGGCCGGCCGGCCTGCTCGAGGAAGTCCGCGCCGCGATGAAATGATCGCGCCATGGGGCGACTTCTTCTCCTGCGTCTGTGGAAATTTCTCGATGAAGTGCTGCCAGCCCTGCTGGTGGCCTTCACCATCGTGATGGTCAGCGCCGACGTGCTGCTGCGCAACGCGTTCGGCCGCACGGTGCCCTACGGCATCGAGCTGTCCACCTATGCCTTCGTCTGGATGATCTTTCTTGGATCAGCGGGCGCGGCGCGCCGCGGGCGGCACTTCCACGTGGACATTCTGCATCAGAAGCTCGGGGCGCGGGTGCGGCTGGCGCTGCAGGTCGTGCTCGACCTCGCCTGCGTCGTCATCGCGGCGGTCATGACCGACATCTCCTGGGACTACACGATGCGAAGCTGGAACCGCACCTCCGAAGGGCTGCAGATGCCCCTGGGGTACTTCTACATGATCTTTCCCTTGAGTTTCGCCCTGATGGCCCTGTCGTATCTCACGCGCATGGTCGGGCTGCTGCGCAGCGGGCCGGCCGATGAGTGATTTCCTCATGCTGGATCTCGCCGGCATGGTCGTGGCCATGGTTCTCGGCCTGCCGGTGACTTTCGCCGTGCTCGGCGCGGCGCTGATCTATTTCCTCTTCCACGCCGATGCCTCTGCCCTGGTGATGATGCAGCAGGTCCAGAGCTCGCTGCGCAGCTTCCCGCTTCTGGCGATCCCGTTCTTCGTCTTCGCCGGAACCGTGATGGCGCGCGGCGGCATCGCGGAACGCATCATTTCCTTCGCCCAGGTCATGGTCGGACACTGGCGCGGCGGCCTTGCGCAGGTGGCGGTGCTGAACAGCCTGATCATCGGCTCGATGTCGGGCTCGGCCGTCGCCGATGCCGCCATCGACAGCCGCGTTCTCGTGCCGCAGATGCGCGCGCACGGCTACTCTCTTGGCTTCTCCGGGGCGGTCTCGGCGGCCTCCGCCGTCATCGCGCCGATCCTGCCGCCCTCCACCTCGCTGATCCTGTTCGGTCTGCTGGGGCAGGTTTCCGTGGCGCAGCTCTTCCTTGGCGGTGTGGTTCCGGCGCTGCTGATCGCCCTGGCGCTGATGGTCACGGTCGCCATCATCGCACGGCGCAGAAGCTATGGCGCGGTTTTGGCCGGACGCTCAAGCCGGGCGGAGAGGCTGGCAGCGCTGCGCCGCTGCGCCTTCGCCCTGATGATGCCGGTTCTCCTGATCGTGGGGCTGCGTATCGGCACCTTCACCATCACGGAGCTTTCAGTCATGGCGGCGCTCTATACGCTCGTCGTCAGCGCCTTCATCTACCGCTCGGTCGGCTGGAGCGAGCTCTGGGCCATCCTCAAGGAGACGGCCGAGACGACGGCGACCGTGCTGATCATCATGGGCGCCTCGTCCGCCTTCTCCTACATCTTCGCCGTCGAGCAGGTGCCGGCCCATGTCATCTCGGCGCTCTCGGCGATCACCGACAGCCCGCTTCTGATCCTGGTCCTGCTCAACATCGCTCTCCTGCTGCTCGGCATGCTGGTCGAGGGCGCGGCGATCATGATCCTGGCGGCGCCGCTGCTGGTCGGCATCGCGCGCCATTTCGGCATCGACGAAGTTCACATGGGCGTCGTCGTCGCGCTGAACCTGACCATCGGAACCCTCACCCCGCCCGTCGGCATCGTGCTCTTCACCATCTGCTCCATGACCGGCTGCCGGGTGGGCGAATTCCTGCGCGAAATGGCGCCCTTCTATCTCACCCTGGCGATCGTTCTGCTGCTGTTGTCGGCGGTTCCGGCGATCGTTCTCACCCTTCCCCAATGGATGTCCTGATGACCGACAAGACGAGTCCCTACATCTTTCCGTTCCAAAGCTTTCAGCATCTGGACCGGACGGAGGAGAGCGCGACGTTCCTGCCCGCGCGCACAGTGGGCACGGCCGATCTGCAGCCGCTGGTGGAGCGCTTCGCGCCACCGCTCGCCCTGCCCGCCGAGGGCAGCCTGGCAGAGCGCATCCTGGCGCTCTTCGTCCAACCCGATGTTCTCTTCGGGCAAGCCGAATTCGTGACGTCGCGCTCGGCGGAGTGGCTTGCCGCCATCGAGACGCGCATTGCTGCCGACCAGCCCATCGAGTTCACCATTCTCGGCTTCCCCTTCAAGATGCCGGTGCCGCTGAAGACCAATCGAAGGGACGCGGATTTCGGCGAGGTCGTCAGCCTCTGCCGCCTGAACCGGATCGGCGAGGCCATCGCCGCGCATCACAAGCCTGGCGCGAGGGTGCATGTCCTGACGGAGGGCCCCTTCCACGAGCTCAACGGCATCTCGCGCGACTGGGCGGACGGCTATTTCGCATCGCTCGGCCGGGTCGTGGAGCGCTTCGGGATCGGCAAGCATCTGAAGCTGCACGATCTCGATGTCGTGCTCGACGATGAGGCCGACTTCCGCCCCGCCTGGGAGGAAGCCACCGCCGACATCCGCCGCCGCCGCGAGGACGGGGATCCCGCGACGCTGACGGCGATCCGCGATGCCTTGCCGGTTCGCTTCCACAACATCGCCAACCCCGGCGTCTCCGAGGACGAACTGCGCCGCGCCTACCGAGGCGACGAGGACGCCGCCGGGCTCCGCCGCTCCATCACGGCGCGCGCCGAGGCCGGCGTCGTGGCCTATCGCGGCTTTCTGGAGGCGCGGGACAGGATCGGCCTGCTCGAGCGCCTCGTGCCGGGGGGGTTGTCCATGACCGTCTCGCCGCGACCCGGCAGGCTCGGCGTGCGGCCGCTGCCACGCCCCGCCAACAAGCTGCCCTACCATGGCGTGCCGGTGATCGAGCGTGGCGGCGCCAGCCTGCGCATCGATTACCTTTGGGATCTGCGGCACGGTGGCGGCACCTTGGAGCCGCTGCACCTCGAAGGCGACGCCGACCCCGCCCCGTTCGTCTATCGTGAGGCGTGAGCCGTGTCAGACACGACGATTGCCTTCGACCTTGGAGGCACCAAGATCGACATCTGCCGGATGACGCCGGCAGGTGAGCTTTTGAGCCGCGAGACGGTAGCCACGGCCTCGCTGCGGCCCGGCGAGCCGTCGTTTCTCGGCCGCGCCCTGGCGCTGTTCGACGCCCATGTCGGCCCGGGCGACCGCCGCGTCGGCGTAAGCTGGAACGCGCCGGTCCACGAGGGCCGGCTGCGCCAGAGCTCGCTTCTCGGTGGTCCGATCGAGCTCGATCTCGGCGCGGGTCTGCGCGACCGCTTCCCCGGGCGCGAAATCCGCGTCGAGAGCGACGTTCACGCCATGGCGCTCGGCGAATACCGCTTCGGCGTCGGGCCGGCCGCCGCGCCGATCCTGCTCATCAACCTCGGTTCGGGAGCAGGCCTCGCCTATCATGACGGCACGCTCATGCGCGGCTTCACCGGCGGCGCCGGCCTGGTCAGCCAGGAGGTGCGCCACGTTTCCGAGATCGGCGAAACCGTGACGCTGGATTATCTGCTTTCGGGGCGTGGCCTGACGCGCCTCTATCGCGGTCTGACCGGCAAGGAGCTCAGCGGGGCCGAGATCGCCGAGCGCTCGACAAGCGATGCCGAGGCCGCGCGGGTCTTCGATATCTTCGCCGAGCACCTCGGCACCTACCTTGTCACCATGTGCCGGATTTTCGATCCGCGCACCGTGGTGCTCGCGGGCTCGGTCGCCCGAGCCGCCCCGCTCTTTCTCGACCGTGCAAAGCGCATCCTCGCCGAGCGCCTCGAGCCCATCTGCCAGCCGGAGGCGGTGCGCGTCAGCACCCTCGAGGCCGCCGCCTGCCGCGGGCTGGCCTGAGCCGACCCTCTTCCCGAAATCCATCGAACAGAAGGCCATCCGATCATGTCCAACCGGACGAGCGCTTATGTCTTTCCCTTCCGCCCCTTCCGCCATCTGGACCGTGCCCGGCCGACCGCGCGCTTTCGTGACGGCGGACCCATCATCATCGCGGACCTCGCCCCCCAGCTCGAGCGTCTCGCGCCGAAGCTCGGGAAGGATGCGGCCTCCTCATCCTGGGAGGACGGTCTCATCGATCTTTGCTGCGACCCGCGCAACGTGTTCGGCCTGCCGGAATGGATCCGCGACCTCAAGGATCACTGGACGGCGATGGCCCGGCCCTTCGTCGCCGCCGGCAAGCCCATCGAGTTCACCATCCTCGGCTTCCCCTTCAAGGCGCCGGTTCCCCTGAAGACGCGGCGCAAGCTGCCCGACTTCGGAGAGCTGGTCATGCTGCGCCGGTTGCACGAATTCGCGCGCGCCGTCGAGCGCTTCCATGCCCCCGGCGCCCGCGTCCACATTTTCGCCGAGGGCGCCTTCGCCCGGGTCAACGGCATGCCGCAGAAGGATTCGGACGACTATTTCGACGCTCTTGTCGCGCTCTCCGAGGCAGCGGGATGCGGCAAGACACTGGTTCTCCACGAAACCTCGCGGATCGCCGACGAGACGCCCAGCTTCCTCGACGTGTGGAAGGAAACCACCGAGGAAATCCGCGCCCGGGCCGAGGCCGGAGACGAGAAGACCGTCACCGCGCTGCGCGAGGCCCGGCCGGTGACATTCCATCTCTGCGCGACGCCCGGCGTATCGGAGGAGGAATTGCGCCTGGCCTATCTCGGCGATCCGGCCGCCGCCGCTCTGCGCGCGGATCTGGAACGGCGCAGCGACGAGGGCGTGATCCAGTATCGCGCCTTCCTTGAGGCTCGCGACAAGGTGCAGCTCCTGGAAAAATTCGCTCCCGGCGCGCTGGGGCTAACGGTTTCACCCCGGCCGGGCCGGATCGGCGTGCGTCCCCTGCCCGAGCCGGCGGACGTGCTGCCCTATCACGGCATGCCGGTGTGGAACGAGGACGAGCAGAGCCTGCGGATCGAATATCGGTGGGATCTCCTGACGTCGAACCGCGACTGGACCGGGCTGAAGCTGGAAGGCGACAGCGATCCCGAGCCGTTCCTGCTCCTCGATTGAGGAGAGGCGAGGCCCGGCGGATGGCGGGCTCCCGCCGGGCCTCGAGCGTCACCGCGCGGCGATAGAACAGCCATGCAGCCGACCATTGTCATCGCCTCGATCTGGTCGTGCGTTACGAAAATCATAGTGACATCCAGCTCCTGGTGGAGCTTCGCCAATTCGAGGCGCATCAGGGTACGCAGCGCGGCATTGAGGTTTGAAAGAGGGTCAACAACGGCCATCGTCAGATCGTGCGGCGCCGAATGCGGATCCTCCTTCCCGCGTCCTCCGGCGCCGACGGCTTCGTTGTTTTCGCCCTCCTTCGAGGTTTCGGCCGGATCGTCAGGCGGCGCGCTGCTGGCTTGCGGCGCGCATCAGCGGCGCTTCCGTCACCTTGCGGTCGTCGGCGAGCTCGCGATGGCTGCGGATGCCCTTCTTCTGAAGAGCCCCGTGATAGGCCCGCACGGCCTCCTCGGGCGCGACCGCGCCGTTCACCACCTCGCGCATCAGCCGCACGACCTCCAGCGGATCTTCCGCGAGGTTGATCTTGCGGCCGAAAAGCGCCAGGCGGCCGCCGAAGCGCTCGGCCTGGGCGATCAACTCGAAGGTGTCGCGCGTCGTGCCGGCGCCGCCACCCAGCACACCGACGACGAGGGAAGGATCGAAGCTGGCCAGCTCCTCCAGTGCCTCGGGACCGTTGAAGGGGATCTTGAGGAACTGCGGCCGGTGAGCCTTCAGGACGCCGGCGAGGCAGCGCAGGATGCAGTCGTTCACGTATGCGCCGATCTGCTCCGGCTCCAGCCCGCACGGGACGTTGGGGTTGAAGACCTCGAGAAAGTACTTGAAGCCGTTTGCCGCCGCGTCGGCCCGAAAGGCGGTGAAGGCTTCCAGCGCGGCCGCGTCGGCCTCCACGTCGTTGAGGAAGGTGATGGAGTAGAGCCCAAGGTCCGTGCCGGTGATCGGCGCGCCGGGCTCCGGCGTGTCGGTGCCGTACATCACCTGCGAGAGGTTGGCCGTTCGGAACGGTCGGGAGGGCCTTTTCGGATAGATGGCATGGCGGACGCCGCCCCAGCAATCCGTGGTGTCGTTGGCCCGGATGGCGGGCTTGACGGCACTGCCCGCGAAGGCGCCGCGCTCGTGAAGCAGCTCCAGGTTGGAGGCCGAGACGAGCATGATATCGACGATATCCTGCTCGATGATCGCCTGGATGTTGTCGAGGAATTCGGAGCGGGTGTTATAGCGCTGCCAGCTTCCATCGGCGTTGCGCCTCGGTGCCGACGCCGAGACGCCGGACCCCATGTCGCCGTCCTTGGCGTCGGCGATCATGAAGTCGGCGGGCGTGTAGCGCCCGGCGCGAATGTTCTCCAGCTTCTGTTCGAGACGCACCAAGTTCCATCCTCCTGCCGATGACCGACGCTGCGTCCGATCGGGCAGGATCAGGTCATGCTGGTTTCCACCTCACAGCCGACTCGCTTCGCAATCGGTCATAACCGTTCATAACACACCATTTTCGTTCATTGCAATACTCCATTCGGCGTCATGGAGCGTGTGCTCGGCAATATGAACGCTATGCTGGGTGGGAAGAAGGGAACTTTGACCGAGTTTGGAATGAGATGGTGGCGCACTTTCTTCCGCCCGGCCCTGCAACGTCAGGCGGGCAAAACGTGAGCATAGCGCGGCCCCGGCTTTGCGCCGCGTAGCGTACCCCACCGTGACGCGGTGGGTGGAAAGGGGTCGGGCAGCTTCTCGACTGAGCGGCTGGATAGCTGCCGTTCATCGCTTTTGATGGCACTGCAACGACAATTACGTCGAACGCCTCATCTGTGTTTTGCCAGTGGCGAGCGTCTGTCCTTCACGTTGTGATCGCTTCTTGCGCAGTCTGGTCGATTGAGTGCGGTCTCCAGACCGCCGTCACCCTCGCAACGCTTCGTTGAGAAGAGGCCGTCCCTGCGTCGCCAGCCAAGCGCGAAAGCTCGTGAGGTCTGGGTTGATGGCCCGCATCAGATCCAGGTCGATCGGCTGCGAGAGGGGGCCACGCTCCAGGCTTTCTGCCATGTGTGCCAGGTCGGGATTGGTCGACAGAACGGCGTCGGGCAGGCGCGCATAGCTAATGGGTCGCCCGCTCGCCTGCGAGAACGCGGCGGCGAGATCTAGACCCGTCAGGCGATCGCTGGCCAGCGGCACAACCTGCCCGGCGAAACGCTCCCTGTCGTAAAAGACCGCGGCAACAAACCGGCCGATATCTGCCAGGGAAACGACATGCATGGACCCCTGGGGTTCGACCAGTGATGTGTAGCGCCCTTTGTCAAGGCCCGTTCCCGGCCGTACGAGCATGTCCATGAAGATCGAGGGACGGAGGATCGTCGCCTCGGGCAAGATGCGGCGAACATGTGCCTCGATCCGCGGCTTGGCGTCGAACCGCGCAATGCCCGTAGGCACCGTTCCGGCGCTGGCACCGGACGAGTAGACGAAATGCGGAATGTCCTCGTCCGCCGCCAGTTCCGCGATGGCGATTCCATGACGGACTTCGTCTTCTGCTGACAAAGTAGCCGGCAATGCGCTGAAGACGCCATGGACCTCATCCATCGCGGCACGCAAAGATGCCGTGTCATCGAACGTCCCCCGTGCGAGGCGAGCACCGGCTGCGGCAAGTTCGGCAGCGGCTGGCTTCGACGAGTCCCTCACGAACGCGCGGACACTCCATCCTCGGTTCAGCAGCACTCGCGCGACAGATCCACCCTGGCGCCCGGTTGCGCCCAATACGAGTATAGTCTTGTGTGCCATGGCCAGAACCAATGTTGCGAAAGTCGGCATTGTATAGAAGCTAAAACCTGGGAGAAGACGGCACTTTCGTCAGCGCGAGGCACACGAATGATACCTTCGGCAGATTATTCCGGTAATGGTGGAACCGAGGAGACGAACCTCGACGAGACCTTCCGCCCGATTCCGGCGAACGGCATATGCGAACGCCTCGGCGACAAGTGGACCGTACAGGTCTTGTGGCGCCTGTCGCGGGCTGGTGAGCGGCGTCTCCGCTTCTCGGCTCTGCAGAGGGAAACCGAGGGGATCACGCAGCGCATGCTGACGCTCACGCTCCGCAACCTGGAGCGAGACGGACTGGTGACGCGCCACTATTATCCAGAAGTTCCACCAAGGGTTGAATACGAGTTGACCGGGCTGGGCATCGGCATCCTCGATGCACTGCAAGGCGTGAGCCACTGGGTCCAGAGCAACATGCGAGTTATCGAGCGAAACCGCCACGCTTACGACAAGGCGCAGAAGCGCTAGTAATCGGCAGATTGGGAGTGGCAACAACTTGCCACGATTTTATACCGTTCGATGACGGCTTTCGGGGCAACCCTTTATCTTAGAGAACGACTTGAAAGGGTCGAAAGCAGCCGACCGTGATGCGTCAGTCAATGTAGCGCACTCCCACGATGGAATGCAGACCTGGGACGTGGGGGAACGGTCGGCCGTCCTCAGCCTTCGGCGGGAAGCGGCACCACCGTGACGTTGACGTCGAGGGAACGCAGCAATGAGAGGTGCTCCGGCGAGATGTCCTCGTCGGTGATGATCTCGTCGATATCCGACACCTCCCCGAAGGTGCAGAAGGCGGGCGCCTGGAATTTCGAGCTGTCGGCCAGGAGAATGGCGCGTCGGGCCGCCTTGATCATCGAGCGCTTGACGGAGGCCACTTCCAGAGAGGCGTCGGTGAGAAGGCGACCACTGACGGCGTAGGTGCCGACGATGCACAGATCCGGATGGATGTTCTGCATGAAGGCCTCGCCCGGCTCGCCGAAGATCAGGCTGGAGCGCGGCCGCACGGTGCCACCCGGCACGATGACCTTCCAGTTGGGTGCCTCGGAGGCCATCTTGGCGATGTCGAGATTGTTGGTGACGGCAGTGAGGGCGAGGTCGCGCGCAAGGGCGGCGCGCACCGCCTCCATCACCGTCGAGCTGCTGTCGAAGATGACGCTTTCGCCGGCCTTGATCTTCTGGGCCGCGGCGGCGCCGATCGCCTGCTTCTGGCGATGCTGAAAGGCGGCATTGAAGGTCGGCTCGCGCTCGAAGGTCGCGCGCAACGGCGGCACCAGAAGGGCGCCGCCATGGGTCCGCTCGAGATAGCCTTCCTCGGTCAGCTGCTCGAGATCGCGCCGTATCGTCGAAATGGAAGCGCCGGTCTCCTCGGCGAGTGCCTGGATGGATGCGGCGCCCTCGACCCGGATGCGCTCCAGGATCAGGGCGCGGCGCTTTGCCGGAATGAGCTCAACCCGCTTCGAAGACGCTTCCATGCCATTCCTCGTTCCCGCGAGACACGTCACCCGGGAGCAAGAGTGAGGCCGTTCGGCATCCGATCGGGCCGGACGGGACCGGGAGGGAGGCCGCTCGACACGCCGCGATGGTCGATCCGCGGCCGCCCGGCGCTCCCCGCGCCTTCGCCACATGAGGTCATCTTATGCCATAGGCCGTCACCCGCCGCCACCTGCGTTCGCCGTCGATCGGCTGCGGATCATCGCCGCCGGTCGATGGTGCGGAACCACCGGCGTGATGGCGGGCGGCTACCAGATCGTGTAGCCGCAATCGACCACCACCAGCGATCCCGTCATGGCACTCGAGGCGTCGGATGCCAGGAAGAGCACGGAGGACGCGATCTCGTCGGGCCGGGCGACCCGATTCATCGGCGTCATTTCCATCCAGATCGGATACAGCGAGGGGTCGCCGAAGCTGCGGTTCGACATGACGGTGTCGACATAGGTCGGCGCGACGCAGTTGATCCGAACGCCCCGATGGGCCCATTCCCCCGCGAGCGAGCGCGTCATGTGATGAACACCCGCCTTGGCCGCGTTGTAGTGGACCTGGCGTTGCGGCTTGTTGGAGATCAGGCCCGACATGGAGCCGAGGGTGACGATCGCGCCATGCCCGCGCTCAAGCATCGCCCGACCGAACTCGCGGCAGCACCAATAGGCGCCGTTGAGGTCGATATCGATGACCTTGAGCCAGACGTCGTCCGCCATCTCCTCGCCCGGCGTGTCGGGCCAGGCGATGCCGGCGTTGGCGATCAGGATGTCGATGGCGCCATGGCGCTCATTGGCTTGCCGCGCCGCCTCAGCAACGTCCTTGGAGCTCGTGACGTCGAGAACGACAGCATCGACCTCGTGGCCGAGCTCGGCAAGCTCCCGCCGGCCCTCTTCCAGCACCGCCGGGTCCCGGTCGGAAATGACAACCGCCGCGCCCGCCTCCAGCAGGGCTCGGGCGGAGCAAAGTCCGATGCCGCGCCCTCCCCCAGTGATGAAGGCGGTCCTTCCTTTGAGATTGAATTTCTCCAGATACATGACGAGGCCTCGCACGCGATAAGAGGGTTCGGCGAACCGCCTCGGCTCGCCTCACCCGCGACCGACAGGCTTCCATGGGCCTGCCTTCCATCCTTCGGGCGCGCCGAACGCGGCGGCGCCGGTCCCCTCGATCGCGGCGGGCGGGGCACCGGCGCAAGGGGCACAGTGGCTCGCAAGGTCCCGCCGCGACGGCCGAGCGCACCGCCCCGCCAAAGCGGGGCGATGCCTCAGGCTAATTGACGTAGCCGGCCTGCTGCATGGCGCGCTCGGTCGCGGCCTGCGCGTCCTTGAGCGCCTGATCGATCGAGGTCGAGCCGGCGACGGCGGCGGCGAAGTACTGTCCGACCATGGTCCCGATCGCCTGGAACTCAGGGATTCCGACGAAGGAAATGCCTCGATAGGGCACCTTCTCCTGCGTCGCGTCCATCATGTTCGCCGTGCTGATGGCATCCATGGTGAGCTTCGCGAAGGACGCCGCCTTCTGGTACTCCGGGTTGTCATAGGTCGACTTGCGCGTTCCCGGCGGCACACTGGCCCAGCCGGTCTCCTCGGCGACCATCTTGATGTAGTCCTTGGACGTCGCCCAGTAGATGAACGACTTGGCGAGGTCTGGATGCTGGGACGAAACGGGGACCGCCAACGCCCATGCCCAGAGGCTGTGGCTTCCCTTCTCGAACTTGCCGATCGGCTCAGGGGCATAGCCGACCTTGCCGACGACCGTGCTTTCCTTCGGGTTCTCCAGGAAGCCCGCCGACACGGTGGCATCCATCCACATGGCGCACTTGCCGCTGGCGAAGAGAGACAGGTTTTCGTTGTAGCCGTTGGAGGAGGCGCCCGGAGGGCCATAATCCCGCAGGAGGCCGACATACATCTCCAGCGCCTCCTTCCATTGAGGCGTGTCGAGCTGCGCATGCCAATCCATATCGAACCAGCGGGCGCCATAGCTGTTGGCCACGGTCGTCATCTGGCCGATGTTCTCGCCCCAACCCGGCTTGCCGCGCAGGCAGATGCCGTAGACGCCATGCTCGGGATCGTTCAGCTTGGCCGCGAGCTCCTTCACCTCGTCCCATGTCGGCTGGTCGGGCATGGCGACGCCCGCCTTCTCGAACAGGTCCTTGCGGTAGAGCGTCATCTGGCTCTCTACGTAGAACGGGACGGCGTAGAGCTTTCCTTCATAGGAAAGACCGTCGCGCACGGCCTGGAGCACGTCGTCCATGTCGTAGGATTCAGGAGGATTGTCGAAGGGGACGAGCCACCCCTGCTTTCCCCACATCGGCGCCTCGAAGAGCCCGATGGTGAGAATGTCGTACTGACCGCCCTTGGTGGCGATATCCGTGGTCAAGCGTTGCCTGAGAACATTCTCCTCCAGAATGACCCAGTTCAGCTTGATGTCTGGATGCTCCTTTTCGAACGCCTTGGAGAGACGCTGCATGACGATCATGTCGCTGTTGTTCACGGTGGCGATCGTCAAGGTCGTCTCGGCCATGGCCGACGTCGACAGCAGGATGGCGCCTGAGGCGGCAACCAGATTCACCCATCGTTTCATCACTTGTCTCTCCTCCTCATTGTTTTTCTGAAAGTCATCGTCGGGGCGGATCGCCAAGGCCTCAGCCAAGGCGGCCCCGCTTCATTCGCGGGCGCCTCCCAGCACGAGCAGGCAGCCGGCGGTGAACGTGTCGCCGAGGCCGAGGGTCGTCGCCGGAGCCCGCAAATTGGGCGACGCGCAGGAAACGAGATGCCATCCATCGCAGAGCGCGCCGTCGGCGAGAGGCGGTTCGGCAAAGGAGGCGCCGTCCGGCACCCTCGGCCGCGAAACGGGCCGTCCCGCCTCGGCGCGCGCGGAGGCGAGCAGACACCCCATCATCAGGGCATCGCGCTCGACCGCGGGATCGTCGAGCGTCACCGAGGCCGCCCAGTGATCGGCGTGGACGCACAGCCGCCGCAGCCCGAGGCGCACCGCCGTCTCCCTCATGGCGGAGGCCGTCTCCTGGCCCTTCGTCAAGGACCGCAGTTCGGATTCGCTCATCCCCACCGAGGTGACGACGGAGGCGAAGCCGTCCAACAATCTCCAGCATGGCGCCGGATCGGCATAGGTCGACAGCTCGAGATGGACGGTCTCAAGGCCACGCGCCCGCCACTGATGCACGAGCGCCGAGATCCGTCCCACCTCCTGATCGAGTTCGTTGTCGGGGACACAGCCGAAGCCGGCGATCAGACCGGCGCCCGCCTCGCCGGCGAGCCCTGTGCTCAGCGCTTCGAAGGCGTCGTCCCGCTCCAGCCCTGGATCGCCGAAGCGCACGATGATGCGTGAGGAACGCGGCGGAACGACGCCCGCCGCCGGCCGACCGGCCGTGAACTCGAAGATGAAGATGTCGGGGCGAGCGACGCCGGCCGGCCGAACATCCCGCACGGCGACCTTATGGCCAGCCTCGGCTAAAGTCAGGTCGCCCGGCACGCAGCGCAGCATGTGAGCGCTGCGGTCCTCCAAGGCGAGAAGCGTCGGCGCGCCAAGCGCCGTCAGAACCATGGCGGCGTGCGGGCCGGTGCCGCCGAAGGCGTGGTCGACGGGCAAATGCTCAGCGAGCCATGCTGGCCCCTCGGGCCACTCCACCCGGATCTCGCCGCCAACGCCGTTCGTCATCCGCCCGATGATGGTCGCCATGAAATCCGCCGCCGCCGCGCTGTCCAGCGTCAAATCGGCCGGGACATCGTGCATGGAAATGCGGGCGTCGATGCACGCACTCATCCCGCACAGCGTCACTCGCGACCGGCGTATGATTTCGGGCGCGCGCATCAGCAGGGCCGCGTAAGCCTCGGCCCAGTCGCGCATCGAATTGTTGACCATGATCCTCCCCGACACCGTCTTCCTGCTTGTGGTTTCGCTGGTTCGCGTCGGTATGATCCGACGGTATAATGACGCCTTATGACTGTCAATGATAGCTTTTAGCGATTTATGACGTTTAATGGTGCCTTCTTGTGGCGCGCGATGGTCGCCCGTCGAGATTACACCGAGAAGCCCAACCCATCTCGCGTCTGGATGGCCTTACTCAATGGCCGCCGCGCGGCGGCAACCGGATCGTCGCCGCAAGGCCGCCTTCGGCCCGGTTGGAAAGCGTCAGCGAGCCGCCATGGGCTTGCACGATGCCGAGCGCCGTCGCCAGTCCAAGACCAAGTCCCCCTGTATCGCGGCTGCGGGAAGTCTCCAACCGGACGAAGGGCTGAAACGCTTCCTCGATCCGCTCCTCCGGCAAGCCGGGACCATCGTCCTCGACGACGATGACCGGTCCGTCCGCCTCTGCCGTCAACTTGATGACGGCACCGCCACCATATTGGACGGCGTTGTCGACAAGGTTCGATAGCGCCCGCTTGAGCGCGATGGGCCGGCAGGGGTAGGGCGTTGGTTCAGCGGGCGCGGCCACGACCTTGCTCCCGGCGAGCGCGAACTCCTCCGCGACGGCCTTGACGAAGGCGGCGAGATCGATTTCCCTGGTTTCCTCCTCCCGGGCTTCCGCCCGCGTGAAGTTCAGTGTCGCCTCTGTGATGGCCGCCAGTTCGTCGATCGTCGCGACGATGCCGGCGCGCGCCTCCTCGTCGTCGATGAACTCCGCCTTCAGGCGCAGCGTGGTGAGGGGCGTGCGCAGATCGTGGCTGACGGCCGCCAACAGGCGCAGACGGTCCTTGACGAAGCGCCCGAGACGATCCTGCATGGTGTTGAAGGCGCGGGTCGCAACGACGACCTCCGCCGGTCCGGTCAGCGGCAGGGGCTCCACCGACTCCCCTCGGCCGAGACGCTCGGCGGCATCGGCAAGGCGCCGCAGCGAGCGCGTCTGTGCGCGAACCGCGAACACGACCACGAGCGCCACGGCGAGCGACGATATCAGGAAGGACGGCAGCACCAGCCGTCCGCCCGCATCAGGCACCGCGACAGCGTCACGCACCTCCAGCCAATGGCCATCCGCGAGCGGCACCGTCATCCTCACGGCAGCGTTGGGTGGCTGGCGCGCGAGCCATGCTCCCGGCCCGCCCATCATCCCGGAGCCCATTCCGCGCCCCGCCATGCCCATCCCGGCGCCGCCTCCGCCGCCTCGCCGCAGGCGGCCAAGTCCTTGGCCACGGGGGGCCGGCATCCCCTCTGGAACGAGATCGGCACAGAAATCACGATGGTCGGCCAACGGCTCGATCGCGACGGTCGGCGCGCCGCCGGCGTCCGCCAGCTGTGTCCGCAGAACCTCGGCGATCTGCTTCTCGGCATCCGTCATCGCGCGCGGCTCGGGCGCCTGATCCGCCACGCGGGCGCAGGAGTGCATGGACCAGAACGCGTCGGCCAGCCGCCCCCGTTCCTCCGGCGGCGAGGAGGCGACGAGGCGCACCAGCGTGACCGCCTGAGCCACCGCCTGGCCGTGGAGCATCGCCTCGACCACCGCGTCCTGCTCGTCGCGCAGAACAAGGACCAGGGCCCCTTGCGCGAGCGCCAACGTCGCCACGATCAGGAGGACAAGGCGCGCCGCCAGCCCACGGGGCCAGAGGCGACTCATCGCTCTTCTTCAACCGGCGCGGCGAAGGTGTAGCCGTCGCCCCAGACCGTCTTGATGAGGATCGGGTGCTGCGGATCGGGCTCGATCCTCCGCCTTAGCCGGCTTACAAGATTGTCGATGCTGCGGTCGAAAACCTTGGCGGCGCGTCCCTGCGTGAGGTCAAGCAGTTGGTCGCGCGTCAGCACGGCGCCGGGATGGCTCACGAAGGTCTGGAGCAGACGGAATTCGGCGGTCCCCATGTCGACGCTCTGTCCGGCCTCGTCGAAAAGCGCGTGCTGCTGTGGGTCCAGCGTCCAACGATCGAAGCGATAGCGCGCCGGCGTTTTTGGCCTCTCGCCATCCGGCGGGCCGCCAACGCGTCGCAGGATGGCGCGAATGCGCGCCAGGAGCTCGCGCGGGTTGAACGGCTTGGTGACGTAGTCGTCGGCACCGAGCTCCAACCCGACGATGCGATCCGTCTCCTCCGAAACGGCGGTCAGGAGCACGATCGGGATGTCGCCGGTCTGACGCAGACCACGGCAGAGCGACAGGCCGTCCTCGCCCGGCATCATGATATCGAGCACAACGAGATCGATGGCCGCCGCCTTCATGACCTGTCGCATGGCATGGCCGCCATTGGCGACGCTCACCCGCATGCCGTTCTTCTCGAGATACTTGGCGAGTAGCTCGCGGATCTCGCGATGATCGTCGACGACGAGAATGTGCGGTGTCTTTTCCATCAGGCCGGTTCCACCATGCTGACGAGCCCGCGCGGATCGCAGGAAGCCGATGCGGGAAAGAGCGTCGTCCGAGCCGCGCTCCAAGTCCAGACGGCCCGCCGCGACATAATTGTATCGAGATGTATCGGCGCCGGCCCTCATGACATCTCATGACGAAAAGGCCTTCCGGCGGCAAACTTCGATGCAGGTTTTTTCCTAAGTCATGGGTGAAAGACCGGTCGTGAGCGGTTTTTCGGAGCGAACGGATCAACCGGGTGGAGGACCCGCGCAAGCGGCCTCCCCGGCCATCCCGGCAAGAGGAGAACCAGACAATGAAACGCCTGCTGATAGCAATCGCCGCCCTCGGCGCCACCGCCATCGCCATCCCCGCCGCCGCCCAGGCGTTCGGCCCCGGACGGGGCCCCAATGCGGGTTACGGCTGGTCGCAAGGCTGCGGCGGCCCCGGCTTCATGATGGGTCGGGGCGGCGGATATGGTCGCGCGGCGATGATGAACGGCGCCGGCCCACGAGGCATGATGGCCACCGGTAATCCAGCCGGTCGCGGCGGCGGAAGACTCACCGCCATCGACACGAACCGGGACGGCGCGATCACGGCGGAGGAAGCCGCCACGGCGGCGGACGAGGTCTTCGCCACCATGGATGCCGATGACGACGGCTCCCTGACGAAGGACGAATACATGGCCGTGCGCATGGGTCCGGGGAACGGCTGGAACACCGCCCGTCAGGCCGCCCGGCAGACCCTGAAACAGGACCGCTTCGCCGTCATCGATGCCGATCATGACGGACGGGTCAGCCGCGCCGAGTTCATCGAGGGCGCCAGGGCTCACTTCAGTGCCGCCGACACCGACGGCGACGGCCAGGTTACGCCCTGGGAGTTCCGCCAGGCTCGCTGGAATTGATGCGCGGCCGGCTTCGCGCCAGGGCCGGCGGTTCGCCGCCGGCCTCTTTGTTGCGCGGCGAGCGCCACACGCCTAAGAGATGGCGGTTTTTTTTGAGGGAGGCCCCCTGACCATGTCGCTCGCACGATACCAGAGACTGCGCCGGCTCGTTCTCGCCTTCCTTCTTCTCCTCGTCCTCCTCGCGCTCCTCTTCGTGCGTTCCAGCTGGCAGGACGAGGATATTCACGAGATGATCGAGCAGATCGGCCTCGGCATCATCGTCGTCGGGATTGTCGGGCGCATCTGGTGCACGCTCTATATCGGCGGGCGCAAATCGGCAGAGATCGTCGAGGCTGGGCCATATTCTGTCACCCGCAACCCGCTCTATGTGTTTTCGACGCTGGCGGCGGCGGGACTCGGCGCGCAGAGCGGCAGCCTCACCATCGCCCTTCTGACGGCGATCGGATGCTATATCGCCTTCAACGTCGTCATCCGACGCGAGGAGAAGTTCCTCTCGGAAAAATTCGGAGCGCCTTACAGGAGCTATCTGGAGCGGGTGCCCCGCTTCTGGCCGAAGCCATCGCTTTTCCGCGATTCCCCCGAGCTCAACGTCAACATGCGGCGGGTCTATGCCACGCTCTACGACGGGCTGGTTTTCTTTGCGGCGATGCCCGTGCTGGAGTTCGTCGAGATCCTTCAGGACAAAAGTATTTTGCCGGTTCTGCTAAGGCTTCCCTGAACCGGGCATGCGCAAAGGCACGGTGGCGTCTTGTCTCAAAACAGGCGGCGGCCGCTACGACCGCCTCCCCAGCCGTCTCACGTGCGTTACGCTTTTCGCGCCTGACTGACCGCCTGCTTCATGGCGGCAGGGTCGACGACACCGGGAAACAGCGTGGTTCCGATGACATAGGCGGGCGTTCCCATCAGGCCGAAGCCCTCGGCCTGGGTGCTGTTCCTCTGGAGGACGGCGTTGATGCGCTCCTTGTCCTTGACATAGGCGTCGTTCAGCGCGTCCGGGTCGAAGCCCGCCTTCTCCAGCACGGCGTTGATCTCCTGCGGCGAGAGGCGCCCCTTGGTCGCCATGAGCGCGGCCTGCGCCTTGGCGTACCCCCTGCCGGCCGCCAGGGTCAGCCGCGAGGCATAGATCGAGGGCGGGCCGAAGATCGGCCAGTCCTTCATGACCAGACGGATATTGCCGTCCTCCTCGACGACCTTTTCCAGGTCGGGATGCGCCTTTTTGCAGTAGGGGCATTGGTAATCGAAGAACTCCACGATGGTGACGTCGCCCTTCGGATTGCCGAGCACGGGAATGCGAGGATCGCGCAGCACCGCCTCCCGTGACAGCGGATTGTCCGCCTCGCCGGGCGCCGCGTCGGCATGGCGCGCGAGCAGGGGGGCGGTGGCCAGTCCCGCCGAGGCGAGCAGCAGGCGGCGGCGGGTGAGCGGCGCGTGGATCATCGGGCGGGCTCCATTCGGGATGGCGTTGCGGGGAAGGCCGAAGCAGCCCGGAAAACACCGCCTCGCCGCTGCCGATGCAAGGCATTGACGCCACGATGCCGGAAATTTGTATGGTTGACCGGCAGATTTCCCGGCGAAGGCAGGTGATCCCCTGCCGCGCTAGCGCCGTTCGACGGAGGCGGGACCAGCCGCCATCGCGGGGGAGGCCGGCGCCTCGCTTTCCAGAGCGCCCTCGCCGAGCCGGATCATTGTTGTCGGAATGATCCTGCGCGAAGGGCCGGCATCCTGCCCGTTCATCTGCGCCAGGAGGCAGTCGAACACGGCGTCGGCCAACTGCTGCTCGTCCTGCCGGATAGCCCGCACGGTGTTGGGCAGGACTTCGAGGATCGCATCGTAGTCGAAGGTTCCGATGACCAGCCCGGCGGGAATCCGCCCGTAACGGGACTTGATGGCATGGAGCGCGCCCTTGAGGATCAAAAGCGAGGAACACAGAATTCCCTGCGGCCGCACGCCTTCTTCGGCAAAGAGGCGCGTGACCAGCTTGATGCCCACATCGATCGTATCGGCGCCCTCGGCGATCACGCGGCCCTTGCCCGTGCCGCCCGCTGTCTCGGCCAAAGCGGCTTCGAAGCCGCGAATACGCTCCTGGATGCTGGGATTGGCGGGATTGCCGCACAAAAAGGCGATGTCCTGCGCTCCGCCCTCGATCATTTCGCGCGTGATGGTGCGGGCGCTGTCGAAATGGTCGCTCAGGATCGCGATCGCCTTGTCGCCCTCGAACACCCGGTCGATCAGCACCAGCGGCAGCCGCTTCTTGCGCAGAGGCAGCGCATGGTCGCCGCGAGGACAGCACGGGGCGATCACCAATCCATCGACGCCCCGGGTCACGAGATTGTCCAGGGCGCGCTGCTCGATGGCCGGCTCCTCGGATGTCGACGTCGTCACCAGCACGAGCCCCTCGGCGCGGCATCGCACCTCGAGCGCCGCCATCAGCCGCGCGAAAAAGGCGTTGGAAAGGTCCGGAACGACGAAGCCGATGACGTGGCTGCGCCGAAGCTTCAGGTTGCGCGCCGTCTGATTGATCACATAGCCGTGCTCGGCGACGTAGCGCTCGATGATCTCGCGGGTGCGTCCGCTGATCCGGTAGCGATCGGCCTGCCCCTTGAGGACCAGCGTCACGGTTGTCCGTGAGTAGCCCGTCTCGCGGGCGATCTCGTCAATCGTCTTGGACATCAGGACCCTGAATCAACCTGAGCGGGAACGCTCGCCACCCACCATACGCAGCCCTTATGAAGCGAGCGCTGCCGCGCATCAAACGACATTTCTCCTTCAGGACGCGGGAGAGCCTGTCGGGCGTCGACCCACCTGACCGCAAAACGCGTTTCGCCCAACGGGCAGGAAGCCGCTTTTCCCGCGCCCCAGGGCATGTCGTCACGGCCGAGATTCGCCGCCTGACAAAATGCCGCATCCGCGAAATTTGGCCTGTTGATTCCGCTGATCACGCAGATTTGGGCCTCGGGCAAGCGGAGGAAAGAGATCCGGCCGGCTTGCCTCGCCGAAAGTTTCAAGCTATCCATATCTCGATGCTAACTCGTAGCAGCTAACGAATACAAGAGAGCAAACGGCTCGGCGTTGGTCTGACGAATGGCGTCCAGGGAGTGGAGGAACAGCGCGGCCCGGCAGGGATCGAGGGGTTTTCAGTTTGGCGAACTGCCAGCGGAGGCTTCTTCGGGACCTGCCCGATCGGGACGCGTGACAATTTGTCTTTCCGCCATCTCTTGACGGTCCTGCGTCCTGTCTCACGCCGCCGGTCCGAAGGCCCTGCCGCCTTCGGCGCACAGCGAGACAAAGGATGAATATCATGTCGAACGAGTCTCAAACCCCGCAGGATCGCCATTCGGGGGTTTGGCCCGTCATGCTGACGCCCTTCACCGACGAGATGGAGATCGACTGGGCGTCGCTGGAGCGCCTGATCGACTGGTACATCGGGGCGGGCGTCCACGGGCTGTTCGCGGACTGCCAATCGAGCGAGATGTTCTTCCTCACCGACAAGGAGTCGGTCGAGCTGACGCGCTTCGTCGTCGACTACACCGCCGGCCGCGTTCCGGTCGTCGCCTCGGGCCACACCGCCGGAGCGCCCTCGCGCCAGATCGAGCAGCTCCAGGCCATCGCCGAAACCGGCGTCGACAGCGTCATCCTGATCTCGAACCGGCTCGCCACCGCCGATGAAAGCGATGCGGCCGCCCTCAAGCGCCTGATCGCGTTGACCGAGAAGATCCCGACTTCGGTCGGCATCGGCATCTACGAGTGCCCCTATCCCTACAAGCGCCTGATCTCGGACGAGATGGCGAAGTGGTGCGCCCAGTCGGGGCGGTACACCTTCATCAAGGACACGTGCTGCAATCTCGAAACGCTGAAGCGCCGGGCCGCCATCGTCGAGGGCACCCAGCTCCACATCGCCAACGCCAATGCCCAGACGCTGCTCGACAGCCTCAAGGCCGGCGTCCACGGCTACAGCGGGGTGATGGCCAATTTCCACCCCGAGCTCTACGTCTGGCTCGTGGAAAACTGGCAGTCGCAGCCGGAGAAGGCCGAGATCCTGTCGCACTACCTCACGACCGCCGCGCTCGCCGAGTCGCTCGACTATCCGGTGTGCGCCAAGGCGTTCCAGAAGGAGATCGGCAATTTCACCACCGATCGCTGCCGGACGCGCCCCATCGGCGGCTACTACGCCAACCACTTCCCCACGACCATCCGCCAGATGATCGCCCTCGGCAACGAGATGAAGCAGCTGCTGTCGATCGGCTGACCGCCCTTCGACAAGCCGCCCTTCCCTCGCCAACGAGACATTGAGCCAACTCATGCCGCAGCGCTCCGTCAGCCTCCTTAAGAAAAGCTTCGTCGTTCCGCAGGATCACGAGCTCTTCAGGAATTGCCACGCCTCGACGCTCGTCCTCCTGCCGAACGGCGAGCGCCTCGTCGCCTTCTTCGGCGGGGAGCGGGAAGCCGCGGGCGACGTGGCGATCTGGCTGGTGCGCGGTGACGGCGAGAATTGGCAGCCGCCCCGCCGCCTGATGGCCGAGGACGGCCTCGCCCACTGGAACCCTGTTCTCATGGCAGAGGGCGAGACAGTCTGGCTGTTCTACAAGGTCGGCCCGACGGTCCACGATTGGACAACGCGCTGGAGCGTTTCCCACGACGGCGGCCAAAGCTGGTCGCCGCCCGAGGCGCTAGTGCCCGGCGATCCCGCGCCGCGCGGACCGGTCAAGAACAAGCTTCTCGCCATGTCGAATGGCGAGTGGCTGGCGCCGGCCTCGGTCGAAACGGCGACCCGCTGGGATGCCTTCGTCGACATCTCCGGCGACCGTGGCCGCTCCTGGCGGCGGGTGGACATCCCCCTGGAGCACCGCGCGGGCGGAACGGCCGAAAGCGGCAAGGCCATCTGGTCGGGGCTTTCCGAGGAGGCACTCTGGGAGAGCGATCCGGCGACCGTCTTCAAATGGGACGGCGTGATCCAGCCCTCCGCCTGGGAAGCGCCCGCCGGGCACATCCATATGCTGATGCGCTCGACGCGCGGTTTCCTCTACCGCACCGATTCCACCGATTTCGGCCGCAGCTGGACGAGTGCCTACTCGACCGAACTGCCGAACAACAACAGCGGTATCGATCTCGCCCGTTTGAACGACGGCACGCTGACCCTCGCCTTCAACCCCGTGACGGGCAACTGGGCGCAGCGCAGCCCACTTTCCATCTCCCTCTCCGGCGATGGCGGCGAAGCCTTCGAGCGCCTTCTAGACCTCGAAACCCAGGAGGGCGAGTTCTCCTATCCCGCGATCATCGCGGACGGGGAGACGCTCCATGTCACCTATACTTTTAACAGGAAAAACATTGTCTACTGTAGCGTCGTTTTAAGATAACAAAATGCCCCTCCGCGCCGCAATTCTTCTGCGGACAATGCGGAGAGGAAACCAACAAGAACACCCAAGGAGAAGACATGCTCAAGACACTCGGATTGGTCTTCTGCGGAATGCTGGCGCTGGGCAGCGTCAGCGCTTCGGCGCAGGAAATTACCTACCCCAAGAAGAACATCACCGTCATCATCCCGAAGAACCCGGGTGGCGGCACCGACACCTCCGCGCGCCTGACGCTTGAATACGCCAAGAAGTATCTGCCGTCGGGCGTGATCTTCGTGCCCGAGAACAAGCCGGCGGGCAACGGCGTGACGGGTCTCATCGAGGCGGCGCGGGCGCGGCCGGACGGCCAGACCCTGGTCATGACCACGGTCGAACTGGCGATGTTCCCGCACCAGAACAAGTCGCCCGTGACCTACAAGGACTTCACCGGCCTTTTCGCGCCGATCGCCGATCCCTGCTCCATCGTCGTGCGGGCCGACAGCCCCTACAAGACCCTGCAGGAGTTCGTGGACGCGGCGAAGAAGCAGCCGGGTGAGCTCCAGGTCGCCAATTCCGGCACCGGCGCGATCTACGATCTGGCGACCATCAACATGGAGAACCAGCTCGGCATCAAGCTCAAGCACATCCCCTATTCGGATGGCATTGGCCCCGCAATCGCCTCGCTGGTCGGCGGCCATGTCGACGCGGTGATCACCACCCCGGGTGCCGCCAAGCCGCAGGTCGACGCCGGCGCGCTGCGGATTCTCGGCGTCATGGACTCCAAGCGCTTCGCCCTCTTCCCCGACGTGCCGACCTTCAACGAGGCTCTCGGCGCCGGCACCAACACCGAGATGCGCGCGTGGGCCGCTTTCGCGGCGCCGGCCAAGCTGCCGGAAGACGTGCGCAGCCAGCTCGACGCGGCCTTCAAGGCGGTGGCGGCCGATCCTGAGTTCCAGGAGGCCATGAAGAAGCAGGGTATCGTTCCCGGCGACATGGTGGGCGACGACGTCGACGCCATGATGAAGCAGGACCACGAACTCTACGGAAAGCTGATCGCCGAGTCCCAGAAGGCTCAGTAAGCGACAGCGACACCACCGGGATCTGCGGCGCGCCATGCGCCGCAGACTCCCTCGGAGCGGCCAATGAGACATTACAACATCATGGTTGCAGGCCTATCGATCCTGATGGGCGGGGCAATCTTCTGGCTATCGCGCGATCTGACGGGTTTCAGCGAAACCGGCGTGCCCGGAGAGGCCTTCTGGCCGAGCATGATCGCCGGCCTTTTCATCCTGCTCGGGCTGCTCCAGCTCGCCGAAGTGGTCTTCTTCCCTTCGGTCAACGCGGGGCGCACGGTCGATCTTCACTCGGCCCCGGTGCGCACGAGCTACGTCGCCGCGCTCGTCGCGCTCGTCTTCGCGACGATCATGACCTGGCTCGGCTTCATCATCGGCGCCGTGCTCTTCATTCCGGCCATCATGCTCTTGATGGGCGAGCGCCGGCCACTGCTGATCGTCGGCGCGACGGTGGCGATCGTCGCGGTCATCTGGTTCGTCTTCGTCAATTTCTTCAACATCACGCTGCCGGTGGCAGTGTTCTTCGAGTAAGCGCGCCGGAGGCCCGAAAGTCATGAGCGACCTTTACCAAGCTCTCGGCGTCGTCTTCGGCTACGAGGCGCTGCTTCTCACCTTTCTCGGCACCCTGGCCGGCATCATCATCGGAGCGCTGCCGGGGCTGACCGTCAACATGGGCATCGCCCTGCTGATGCCCCTGACCTTCACCTTCCAGGGCATGGGCGGCATCCTGATGCTGCTGGGTGTCTATTGCGGCGCCATTTATGGCGGCTCGATCAGCGCCATTCTCATCAACACGCCGGGCACCCCGGCATCGGCGGCCACCGTGCTCGACGGCTATCCGATGGCGCTGAAGGGCGAGGCGGGGCGCGCGCTCGGCCTTTCGACGGCGAGCTCCATGTTCGGCGGCCTTTTCAGCGCCGTGGCCCTGGTCGTCGTGGCGCCGCAGCTGGCCAAGGTCGCCACCGGCCTCTCCGCGCCGGACTATTTCGCCCTCGGCGTCTTCGGTATCTCCATCATCACCTCGGTGTCCTCCTCCTCGGTGATTAAGGGACTGATCGGCGGTTGCATCGGGCTGTTCATCGCCACCATCGGACTCGATCCAATGACGGCGGGCATGCGCTTCACCTTCGGGTCGTACTACCTGATGGGCGGCATCTCGTTCGTGCCGATCCTCGTCGGCCTCTTTGCCTTCTCCCAGGCGCTGCTCGGCATCGAGGAAAACTGGATCGAGCGCAGGCAGCCGGGCGGCGCCCGCAAGGTGACGGCGCGGATCAGCCGGCTTTTGCCGAGCTGGGCGGACTTTAGGCGCGTCCTGCCCACCTATCTGCGGTCCTCGGTGATCGGCACGGCGATCGGCACCATCCCCGGCACGGGCGGCGACATCGCCTCCTTCATTTCCTACACGGAGGCCAAGCGCTGGTCGAAGCACCCCGAGGAGTTCGGGCACGGCTCCATCGAGGGCGTCTCGGCGCCGGAGGCCGGCGCCAACGCCGTGGCGGGCGGCGCCATGGTGCCACTGATGACGCTCGGCATTCCCGGCGACGGCGCCACCGCTATCATGATGGGCGCGTTCATGGTGCAGGGCCTCTCCCTCGGGCCGTTGCTCTTCACCGAGCATCCGGTGGAGGTCAACACCATCTTCATCGGGCTCTTCCTCGCCAATCTGATGATGGGAATCCTCGGCTTCTCCGGCATCCGCATCTTCACCCGGGTGATGGCCGTGCCGCGCCAGATCCTGGTGCCGATCATCCTGGTCCTGTGCGCGGTCGGCTCCTACTCGGTCAACAACACCATGACCGACGTCTTCGTCATGATGATCGCCGGCATCTTCGGCTACATCATGCTGAAGCTCGACTTCTCGATGTCTCCCATCATCATCGGCATCATTCTCGGACCGATGGCGGAGAGCAACCTCAGGCGAGCCCTGACCATGTCCGACGGTGATTTCTCGATCTTCGTCCGCAGCCCGGTCTGCGCGACCTTCCTGACGATCGCCCTTCTGACCCTCTTCCTGCCGATCGTCGGCCCGCGCATCAAGGCGTGGTGGCGCCTGCGTGGCGGAAACACCGCCGGCGACCCGTCGGCCGGCGTCTGACCTAAAATGGCCGGCGCCTGGCGCGCCGCCTCCCTTCTCGATCAATGCCGGCGAACCTCGCGAGAGGCGGCCTCGGAAGGCTTCAAACCGGCAATTCACCTCATGGGACAAAGCCAATGAACGACCGAACGACAATCGTAATGGTGGCCAGCGGCGACCTCAGGCCGAGCGCGAACGAGACGTGCTGGCCGACCCAGGAAGCAATGGAGGCACAGCTCACGGCCGCCATCGAGCGCCTTGGCGGCAAGGTCGAGCGTGGCCACGCCTACGATCCGGTGCGCAAGCACGGCTTCATCGCCAGCCAGAAGGAAGGGCTGGAGGTCTTCTCCAAGATCGACCCGAACGCGCCGCTCATCGTCGCCGAGTCGGTCTGGCAGTATTCCCAGCACGTCCTGGCCGGCCTCATCGCCCACAAGGGCCCGATCCTCACCGTCGCCAACTGGTCCGGCACCTGGCCCGGCCTCGTCGGCCTCCTGAACCTTAACGGCTCGCTGACCAAGGCTGGCGTCGCATACTCCACGCTGTGGAGCGAGACATTCGAGGACGAATGGTTCGTCGGCAAGCTCAAGCAGTGGCTCGAGGTCGGCAAGGTCGGCCACGACACCAGCCATGTGCATGCCTATGCGGGATCGCAGGACGCAGAGGCCGCGGCGCTCGCCAGGACCATCGCCGACGATCTCAGGACCCGCCGCTCCATCATGGGCATCTTCGACGAGGGCTGCATGGGCATGTACAATGCCATCATCCCAGACGAGCTGCTCTTCCCGCTGGGCGTGTTCAAGGAGCGGCTGTCGCAGTCGGCGCTCTACCATGCCACGACCCAGGTGCCCGAGGAGGAGGCGAAGGCCGCCTTCGACTGGCTGGTGGCGAAGGGTCTCAAGTTCCACTTCGGCACAGACGGCGCCAAGGAGCTGACGCCCGACCAGGTCGTGACCCAGTGCAAGATGTACATTGCCGCCGTTCGCATGGCCGAGACCTTCGGCTGCGAGACCATCGGCATCCAGTATCAGCAGGGCCTCAAGGACCTTCTCCCCGCCTCCGACCTGGTGGAAGGCCTCCTCAACAACGACGACCGCCCGCCGGTGACGGGCGCCGACGGCAAGATCATCCGTGACGGCAAGGCGGTGGTCCACTTCAACGAGGTGGACGAGTGCGCCGGCCTCGACGCGCTGATGACCAACCGCATCCACCGCGCGCTAGGCCAGCCGGTGGAAACGACGCTGCACGACTTGCGCTGGGGCGACGTCGATCGCTCCGGCTCGACGGACGATTACGTCTGGGTGTTCGAGATTTCCGGCGCCGTGCCCGCCGCCCATCATGAGGGCGGCTATGCCGGCTCCTCCTCCATGCGCCAGCCGCCGATGTTCTTCCCCTTCGGCGGCGGCACGCTGCGAGGCGTCGCGAAGGCCGGCGAGCTCGTCTGGTCGCGCATCTTCATCGAGAACGGCCAGCTCAAGATGGATATCGGCCGCGGCAAGGCCGTCACCCTGCCCGAGGAAGAGAGCGAGCGCCGCTGGAAGCTGACGGACTATGCTTGGCCGATCATGCACGGCGTCCTTTACGGCGTCTCCAGGGATCAGATGATGGCCCGTCACAAGGCGAACCACATCCAGGTGGTCTACGCCACGGACGCGGCGGCGGCCGACAAGGCCATGCGCGCAAAAGCCGCGCTGGCCGCCGAACTCGGCCTCGAGGTGGCGCTCTGCGGCACCGCCGCCGACGGCTCGCCGCTTCGCGGCTGACGGGCTGACCAACCGACGACCCTCCGCCCGAACGACAGGACTTGCCGTTCGGGCGGATCGGCTTCAAGAGTGCGCTCCAGGAGACTGTGGGGACAGCGAAGGGGGACCTGAACATGGCGGATCATTTCATCGGAATCGATGTCGGCACGGGCAGCGCGCGGGCGGGCGTATTCGACAGCGAAGGCCGGCTACTCGCCTCCGCCAAGCGCGCCATCTCGATCTGGCGCGAGGAAGGCGACATCGTCGAGCAGTCGTCGAACGACGTCTGGCAGGCCGTGGTGTTCTCGGTCCGGGAAGCGATGCGCCAGTCAGGCGTCGCGCCTGAGGACGTCAAGGGCCTCGGCTTCGATGCCACCTGCTCGCTCGTCGTGCTGGACGGCGAGGGCCGCCCCCTGCCGGTCGGCCCCTCCGAGGACCCCGAGCGCAACATCATCGTGTGGATGGACCACCGCGCCCTGGATCAGGCGCAGCGCATCAACGCCGGCGGCTACGACGTCCTGCGCTATGTCGGCGGCAGAATCTCGCCGGAAATGGAGACGCCCAAGCTCTTGTGGCTCAAGGAGAACCGGCCGCAGGTCTTCGGCGCGGCGGCGCACTTCTTCGATCTTGCCGACTATCTCTCCTGGCGCGCCACCGGCTCGACCAACCGCTCCGTTTGCACCGTCACGTGCAAATGGACCTATCTCGCCCACGAGAAGCGCTGGGACGCAGGCTACTTCAAGGCCATCGGCCTCGGCGAGCTCGCCGAGAACGACTTTGCTCGCATCGGCACCGAGGTCGTCGACATTGCGACCCCCCTGGGCAACGGATTGACGACTGATGCCGCCGAGGAACTGGGGCTGGCGCCGGGAACGCCCGTCGGCGCGTCGCTGATCGACGCCCATAGCGGGGGCGTCGGCACCTTCGCCGGCCGCCGGGCCGATGGCACGACGCTCGCCCCCGAGCGCCAGATGGCCCTGATCATGGGCACATCGGCCTGCGCCATGACGCTGTCGCGCGAGGCGACCTTCGTCGACGGCGTCTGGGGCCCCTATTCCGGCGCGATGGTTCCCGGCTTCTGGCTGCTGGAGGGCGGACAGTCCGCCTATGGCGCGGCGCTCGACCATCTCGTCACGCTGCATCCGGCCTACCCGACGGTGAAGGCGGCGGCCGATACCGCCGGCCAATCGCTGCCGGCCTATCTCGAAGCACAGGCTCTGGCGCTCGCCGGCTCCCTGGAGGAGGCCGCCCTCCTGGCGCGTTCCGTCCATGTCGTGCCGGAATTCCTCGGCAACCGCGCGCCCTATGCGGACCCCGAGGCGACGGCCGTGATCGATGGTCTCGGCCTCGACGCGAGCCCGGCGAGCCTCGTGCGCCTCTATGTCGCCGGCCTTTGCGGCCTCTGCTACGGCACGCGCCAGATCGTCGCGGCCGAACAGGCGAAGGGCGTTCCGCTGGACACGCTGGTCGTCAGCGGCGGGGCGGCGGTGAGCCCGCTCTTCCGCCAGATCCTCGCCGATGCGACCGGCCTTGCAGTGGCGCTGCCGCAGACGAGCGAGCCGGTGCTTCTGGGCGGCGCGATCGTCGGCGCGGTCGCCGCCGGCGCCTATCCCTCGATCGAGGCGGCGGCAGGCGCCATGTCGCGCATCAAGGAGACGATCTCGCCAGCAGGCGGGAGCGTCGCGGCGTTCCATGAGGCGAAGTTCAAGGCATTCTGCCTGCTTCAGGATGCCGACCGCGAGATTCGCGGCCTGATGCGCGCCGCCGGCTAAAGCATTTTCCGGTGAAAATAGGTTCACCTTCAATGCTCTAGGCCTTTGACCCATGAGCAATTCCGGACGCAAAGCCGCTTCACGCTTTTGCTGGATTTGCTCTAGGCGCAGACGAACCTGGCGGCGCGGCAGCGACCATTGCCGGCGCGCCGCCCGTGGCGCTCTATCGCTCCAGATCGCGGAATCGGCTCGGCGGCAGGCCGACCACGCGCTTGAAATCACGTGAAAAATAGAGCGGATCCTCGTAGCCGACCCGCCGCGCGATGACGCCGATGGACTCGTCCGTCTCCACCAGAAGCCGTTTGGCCTGGGCGATTCGGTATCCGCGGAGCCAAGCGTTCGGGGTCTGGCCGAAGGCCAGCTTGAACAGTCTAAAGAGATGGGACTTGCTAACCCGGCAGGTTTCGGCGAAGCGCTCCGTGGTCCAGACATCATTGTAGTGGAGATGCATCTCCTGCATGAGCCCGGCCAGGCCGCGATGTCCGGCGACGGCCGGCTCCAGGGCGCGGGTGCTGCGGCTGTCGATCAGCCTTTCCATCAGCCCCGCGGCGGTCCGCTCCGTGGCGGCCGCAGCTACCAGGGAATGCTGCTGGATCTGACCGAGCGCCTCCTCAAAAAGCCGGCGCACGTCATCCGGTGTGGCGAAGCGAAACACCGGGTCGCTGTCCACCGACAGTACCGTCGCCAGCCGCCCGAGGTTCGGGCTTTCAATCCGCAGCCACAGAATATCCCAGGGATTGGCCGGATCGGGATAATGAGCATGGGGGCGCTCGACAGGTAGCCAGACGAGTTGCCCCGCCTCGACACGGGCAAGCGTCGCTGCGATCCGCACATAACCGGCACCCTCCAGACAGAAGATGAACTCATGGCCGGGCACGCTGGCGCGCTCGATCCGGTAGTCCGCCCCCGCCATGATCCACCCGGCCCTGAGCAGCCGATAGTTGAAAGGATTGGTGCGGTTGTCGAGGCCGGAATAGTAGGAGTTGACGATCCGGGTGACCCTCAGGCTGCGGCGCAAGGCGCCCTCCGCACTCGCCGGCATCCTCGTCGCCCCCTCCTACGACCACCCTTCGGTACGCAACGCGACAGGTGCCATCACCCCATCGAGTCGTTCCGCCCTCGAATTATCGAACATGATGCCGACCGCTTTGCAACAGCGGCCCATTGGAACGCAGGACGCGGGCTCAAAGAACGCCGCTCGCCAACAGCGCCCGCCGAACCACCTCCGCGTGCTCGGGCTGCAGCGGGGTCGCCGGCGCCAGAACTGTCGTGGCGTCGCAGACGCCGGCCTGGCGCATCGCCTCCTTCACGACGGCGTAAAACGGGCTTTCGATCGCATAGAGATGGGGAACGTGGACGAGCTTCTGTTGCCAGGCGACGGACGCCCCATAGTCACCCGCGCGATAGGCCTCGTAAAGGCGGCAGGTAAGCTGGGGCGCAAAATTGGCCGAGGCGGGCACACAGCCATCGCCGCCCATGATCAGCGTTCCGAAGAGATACTCGTCGTAGCCCGCGAAGACGCGAAAGTCCGGCCGCTGGGGCTTGATCAGGTGAATGGCGCGGCGAATGTGGCTCAAGGTGTCGACGGTATCCTTCAAGCCGACGATGGAAGGGCAGTCCATGGCCAGGCGCAGAACCAGTTCCGGCCGCAGATCCTGCTTGGTGACGCCAGGAAAATTATAGACCATCAGCGGCAGCCTCACGGCTGCGGCGACATCGCGGAAGTAGCGGTAGATGCCATCCTCGGACAGGGCCGCGTAAGACGGATTGATTGCCACCACCCCGTCGGCGCCATGGTCGGCAGCGTGGTGGCCGAAGCGGATCGTTTCGGCCGTGCTCGGCACGGAGATGCCGATCAGCGCGGGCCGGCGCCCCGCCAGATACTTCAGGCAGAACTCCGCCACTTCCAGGCGCATCTCTGCCGACATGTGCGCGGCCTCGCCGGCGCTTCCAAGAAAAAACAAGCCATGGACCCCGCCATCGACGAGATGATCGATGAGCTTTCCCTGCGCCGCCGGGTCGAAGCGGCCGTCGGGGGTGAAGAGGGTGGCGACGGGCGGAATGACGCCGTGGAACTGGGGCATGGCAGCGAACCTGTAAATCGCCCGGCGGTGCGCTCGCTCAGCAACTCGGGCATAGCGGGAAAATCGGACGAAAGGGCGAGCGAGCAGCGCCTTCGCGGGTGGATCAAGGGTCGAGGCGATAGAGGCGAACGGCGTTCGCGCCGAACAACTTTTCCAGGAATCGCGCGGGGCGGCGCCGCGTCGTCTCCAGCAGGAGGTCGAGCCAGGGTCGGAACGGAATGCCAAGTTCGCAGACCGGATAGTTGGAGGCGAACATCACCCGATCCTCGCCGAAGGCATCCAGGCAGAAATCGATCCCGGCGCGGATGCGCTCAGGCTCCGCTGCCGCCGGCACCGGAAAACCGGAGATCTTGCACGAGACGTTGCGGCAGCGCGCCAGCGCCTCGATGCCGCTGCGCCATTCCTGAAGCTCGGGCGCGGACAGACCCGCCGAAAACAGTGCCTCCCCCGGATTGCCAGCGTGATCCAGCACGATCGTCGTCTCCTGGCAGGCATGGGCGAGGCGGGCGAGATCGCCGAGTTCGTCGCGCCGCATGCAGGCGTCAAAGGTCAGGCCGAGACGGCCGAGCACCAGCATGTTGGCAAGAAAATCCGGCGCCAGACAGGCGCCTCTTGGACTTGCCGGCATGTGCAGGACGTGGCGAACGCCCTTGAGGCGCGGTTCACCCAGCCAAGACGCAAGGTCCGCCTCAATGTCAGATCGGCTCAAATCGGCGGCGATCACGACACCCGCGATCGGGCTCGCCGGCTTGCGGGCGAGTGTGAAAACCAGCTCGTTTTCCCTTGCCCGGTCGGCGGGCGCCGCATCGATTTCGACATAGACGGCGCGCTTCAGGCACCATCCGTCGCCGATGCCGGCCGCCCCGCGCCAATCGTCGAAGTCGAAGCGACGCAACAGTTGCGGCGCCTTCCCGAGCCATGGCGGCACAAGGCTGGCGGGGTCCCAGAGATGCAGGTGTGAATCCACGATTTCAAGCATGACAATCGATCTTTCGACGGAGGCGCTTGGCGGGAGGGCGCCCTTTTGGGCCGGCCGCCGACTCGTCGCGACTTCAGCGGCCAGCCTTGCCGCCATTGCCCGGCAGCACATCCCAACCCGCGTTCATCACCGGCTCGAGGACGGCCTCCACCGCCTTCATAAGCTGCGGATCGGGAGCATGACCGACCCTTGCGGCGTTGGCGCGAACATTGCCGGCGTTGGCGGTGCCGACCACTGTTGTGGCGATGTCGCTTTCATGAGCCGTCGAGAGGGCGAAGCGCATGGCGAGATCGGAGATGTCGCCGCCTGCGGCACGGCAGAGGCGCGCGGCGGCATTGGCGAGTTCGATGACGCGCTCGTTGCCGGGGTGCCAGTCCGGCGCGCCGCGGTTGGTCAAGAGACCCATGCCGAGCGGAGAGGCGTTGAGGACGCCGATGCCGGCGGCGGCCAGACGCCGGGCCACCGGCGCGAGCCGGCGATCCTGCAGCGTATAGGTGCAGTAGGTCATCACCGTGTCGACCTTTTCGGCGATCGCCACGGTCTCGATAACATCGAGCTCATAGCCGGTGATGCCGATGAATCGGACGACGCCCTCCTCGCGCAGCCGGCGCAGCGCCGGCAGACATTCCGCGACGAGCTGCCGACGGTCGCCGCACTCAATGTCATGGCACTGAATGACGTCGATCACATCAACGCCGAGGCGCTTCAGGCTGGCCTCGACCGAACGCCGCGTGGCGTCGGCCGAGAAGTCCCAGTCCTTGTCGCCGTAGCGGCCTACCTTCGTGGCCAGGTGATAGCTCTCGCGCCGGACACCTGATAGCGCCTTGCCGAGCGCCGCTTCGGCCGTGGTGAGGCCGTAATAGGGCGCAACATCGAAGTAATCGAGGCCGCACCCAAGGGCGGCCTCGACGGCGGCGTTGGCTTCGTCCTGTGACACTGGATGATAGACGCTGCCGAGCGAGGCCGCGCCGAAGGACAGCGCCGGCACCTGGATTCCGGTTTCTCCCAACGGGAATCGGTTCATCATGTTTCTCTCCCTTTTGTCTTGGCGCGGCATCCGCGCCGTCTCATTCCCCGCCGTCTGGCACCAGCCTGAGGCCCGCTCGGGGCGGCCGGACATGCGGACCGGCGACGGTGGTCCAGGACGCGTCGCAGGATCGGGCGGCAATCGCGCGCTCATCGATCTCGAGACCCAGGCCCGGCCGATCGCCGAGAATGATGCTCCCGTCGACGATCTCCTGGTCGACGTCGACGCCGAAAGGCGCGCCGAGATCCTGAATCTCATGACTGAGAAGGTTGGGAACCGCCGCCGCCGCATGGGCAACTGGATTGGTGTTGTAGCCGACCGGACTGACCGGCAGATCGTAGGCATGGGCGAGCGCTGCGACCCGCAGGAAATGGGTTATGCCCCAGCAGCTTCCGGCCTGGACGATGTCGACGGCGGCGGCCGAGAGGAAGGGGCGGTACTGTTCGAGCCCGGTGAGGTTTTCGCCCGTCGCGACAGCAGCGCGCGCGCCCCGGCCAACGGCGAGATGACCATCGACATCCCAGCGCCGCACTGGCTCCTCGATCCAGCTGAGATCGACCTTTTCCTCGATAAGCGCGAGATGCCGCACGGCCTGCTTTCGCGACAGCGATTCATTGACGTCGAGCATCATGGCGGGCGCCCGGCTGTTGCGGGAAAGAACGTCGCGCACCGCCAGCAGCCGCCGAACGTCCGCCCCGGCCTCCCGCCCACCCTTCAGCTTGGCGGCGGTAAAGCCGCGTTCGGCCCAGGTCTCATAAAGGGCGACGAGCTCATCGTCGCCCAAGCCATAATCCAGCGCCGAGGCATAACCGGATACCTTGCGATCCCGACCACCGAGGAGTCGCCAAAGCGGCTCGCCCGCGAGCTTGGCCTTGAGATCCCATAAAGCCATGTCGGCAACGCCGATGGCGCCGAAGACCGAGCCGCCATGGCCGCTCTTGAACACAAATGCCTGCATGCGGTCGTAGAGCGCGGTCGCGGCCCGCGGGTCCTCTCCTTCGAGAGCTGGAAAAACCCGTGCGATGTCGGCATGCCCGCCAAGGCCGACGCCCGTCACCCCGATATCGGTTTCCAGGATCAGAATCGGGACCTCGGTGACGCCCGTTTCGATGACACCGTTGACATCGCCGATCGGGCGGCCCCAGTCGACCGTTGTGGTGAGGCTGCGATAGCCGGTAATCTTCATGGTCGGGACCTCTTCTCAGCGCGTCCAAAGGACGAACGGCTGCGATGCGAAAATTGATAATACATATTATGTACGATCTTTTAGTTATCCGCTAGGGTTGTCGATGCGTCAGATTGCGCCATCGGCGAAGTCGCCATCCGCCTCCATCCGATGCAGCGAAAGCCGCTGAATATCGTGCTATCCATCGCCAGAGATGTTTTGAGGTGCCCTGGGTCGTGGGCTGCTTCCCCGGTGGCTTGCGAGCCCTCGCAAGCACCGGACGCGGGCATGAACGGCGCCGACAGGAGATGACGCGGTTGAGTGATCCACAGGAACCGTCGGTCGTGCCCGGATTGACCCGGCCAATCGTGTTCGCGCGGCGCGGGCGCCTCGCGGAAGCCGTCGTCGAGCATCTGACGATGGCGATCGTCACCGAAGTCTATCCGGCAGGAACCTCGCTGCCGACCGAAGCCGTCCTGTGCGAAATGTACAAGGTCAGCCGCACGGTCATTCGCGAAGTGTCGACCACGCTTGCGGAAAAAGGGCTGATCGTCAGCCAGCAGGGGCGCGGCACCATCGTTCAGGACAAGTCCCACTGGAACCTCCTGGATTCGATCGTTCTTAGAGCGCTGTTCCATCGCGATGACGGCATCTCCTATCTCGACAACCTGATCGAGATCCGCCTGCTGCTCGAATGCGCGATGGCGGCCAAGGCGGCGGCGCGGATCAGCGACGACGACATCGAAAGAATGAAATCGATGCTCGGCAACATGGAAAAACTGCGAGGCGATCCGGCCGCCTACAGTCGCGCCGACGTTGAACTCCACAACTTCATCATGGCCGTGTCGGGAAACGAGCTGGGCCGCGCGATCATCAACGGCATCCAGGGCCAGGCCCTGACCAGCCGCGAGTATAACGGGCGGCCGACCCCGACCGACATCACCCAGACCCATCGCGCCCACGAGGCCATCGTCGCGGCGATCTGCCGCCGCGACAGTGCGGAGGCGGCGCGGGAGATGCGCCACCACATCGAAATATCCTGGCATCATCGCAGAACCGGGGAGAAGCCTGCGGATGCACCGCCGGCGTAGCGGCCCGCCCGCGGATTCTGTCATCGCGCCCGGTCAAGGCTGCTCGGAAAGGGAGTAGATGCGCTCCATCTCCACCCAGGTCGAGCCCTTGGGCGCGAAGGGCAACGCCTTCTGGAAACTTCTCATCAGAGCGTCCCAGGCGCGGACCTCGGCGTTCTCCGCATCGCTCTTCGACTTGGCGACCGCGTCGAACCTGTCGCCCTGCTCCATGAGCATGAACATGCGGTCACCGACGAGATAAATCTCCAGGGCGCGGATATCATCGGCGCGAATGGCGGCGGTCACGGCCGCCGGCGGTCCACCCGGCCGATGCCATTCGCGGTAGCGGGCGATGAGTTCGGGATCGTCGTGAATGTCGACGGCGAAGCACTTGCGGACGGTGCCCATGAGGTTCTCCCATAATGCCAGTGATGCGGCGGTGCGCGAAACCGCCACTGCGCGGCAAGCGGCTCGCGGGCACCACCGCCCGCGAGCCGCTTCGCTCATTTGACCGAGCGGATCGGCAGTACGAAGAAGGAGCCCAGGCCGACGAAGATCACGGCGACGATGAAGAGCACCCGGTAGTCGTGGTCGAACATGCTCAGGAGAATGGCGGCCATCGGCGGGCTGATGATCTGCGGAATGTTGATGGCCGTCGTCAGGACGCCGAGATCCTTGCCGGCATTGTCTTCGTCGGTCTTCGGCAGGACCTGCGTCATCAGCGCCAGGTCGATGGACATGAAGGCGCCGTACCCGATGCCGATGAGCGCGGCATAGATGTACATGCCCTCCACGGTCGGCATCCAAAGCGGCACGACCATGGCGGCCGTCATGAACAGGCTGGCGAAGAAGACGAAGGGTTTGCGCCGCTTCATCCAGTCGGAGAGATAGCCCCCGCCGAGCGAAGCGATGACGACGAAGACGAAGGTCAAGCTGGCAAGATTGCCGATGGTGATGTTCGCCTCTTCGTTGGACAGCTTGATGTAGTCCTGCAGGATGTAGAGCAGGTACGTGGCGATGGCCTGATAGCCCATGTAGATGACGAAGCGCCCGGCGAAGGCCCAGGCGAAGTCATGCGAGGTCAAAGGCTTCCAGAAGCCGTTCAAAAAGCTGACGAAGTCGAACTTCTCGCGCTTGGCGTCCAGCGACGGCGCCTCGCGGTTGATCAGCACGAAGGCGACGCAAGTGACGGCGATGGCGGCCGCGAAGAGGCCGTAGGCGGCCACCATCTGGTTGGCCAAGCGTCCGGCGATGAAGGGTCCTGCCGCGACGCCCGCCGTCATGCCGGCTCCCACGAAGCCGCCGGCGATGCCGCGTGAGCTGATGGCGAAACGGTCCGCCACCACGGTCGTCAAGGCCGGCTGCATGGAGTTGAGCGCCACCGTCGCCATCACCCAGATGACGGTGATCGACACCAGCGTCGTCATGAACGACACGCCGAAGAGCGCGGCCGCGCCGACCAGTGCGCCGAAGGCGATCCAGGGCGACCGCCGCCCCCAGCGGCTGCGCGTCCGATCGGAGAGGGCGCCGGCGATGGGCGTCGTGAGCGTCGAGAAGACCGAGGTGATCGCGAACAGAATGGCGAGGTTGGCGGCCTTGTTCTCCGGGTCCAGCGCGGCGATCTGATTGGGCAGCAGAACGCCGAGAACCCCGCAATAGAGGGCCAGGAGCACGAAATTGTTGATCAGCAGGGAAACCAGCAGCGTCCACCGGCGCCGCCCGCTGACGAAGGGCGTGTCGGCCTCCTCATAGCGCAAGGCGTCGCTGGTTATGTTGGGAATGGACATCCCTCACTCCTCCGTTAGTAATATATAATATGTATTACCAATTTTGAGCGAAGTGCAAGAGAGGGCGCTGCGGCAAACCGCTCCGCATTGCCCCTAACGAAGATATGCGGCGCCGTCGCAGAGCCGGAAAAATGCGAGGAGGCGTCATTTTCCTCTCCTCCTCTCGGGGGATGAAGAGACCTCGGCGGAAATCGCCTGCTCGCCAGCGAACGGTTGAGGTGGATCATCGCGCCCCCCTGCCCGGCACGGCTTCCTTGGCCGTCCGGCTGCACGGCAAAGAACCCAAGGCGCGCCGACGAACCTCTTGTCGGTGACTTCGCCGTGAGCCCCGCCTTCATGCCATTCCCGCCCGACCGCGATGAGAATCCTGTCCATACTTTTGAGAAGCCACGCTATCCTCCGCACCGGCGAGCGGCCGTACGATCCCACCAATCGAAACAAGAGGGAGAGGCGGCGATGATCGATTTTTCGGATCGCGCGCAGGTCGCCAAGGCCATCCAGTACACCAACGTTAATCCGGATCTGACCCGCGAGGGGCTGCTCGCGCACGTCAAAACCTGTGCGGAGTACGGGTTCGACGCCGCGATGGTGCCGCCCTGCTGGGTGCGGCTCGCCAAGGCAGAGCTCAAGGGAACTGGAGTCAAGGTCGCCTCGACCGTCAACTTCCCCATGGCCAACGACACGTTGGAGATGAAGCTCGCGGTGGTCCGGCTGCTCGCCAAGGAGGGCGCGGACCAGTTCGACTTTCCGCCCAATCCCGGTCTGCTGCTGGGCGGCGAGGAAAAGGAATACGCCGCCGAGCTGCGTGAAGTGACGCGGGTCGCTCACGAAGAAGGCATGGTACTCAAGGCCATGCTGGAGTTCGGCTACATCACCACGCCTGATCTCAAGGCCAAGGCGGCCCGCTTTGCCAGCGAGGCCGGCATCGACTGGGTGAAGCAGTCGAGTGGCTGGGGCAAAGGCGGCTGCGAGGCCACCGTCGAGGACGTCAAAATTCTCAAGGCAAACATCACCGCGCCGTGCAAGGTCAAGGTGTCGGGCAAGGTCAACACGCGCGAGAAGATGAAGGCGCTGTTCGAAGCCGGCGCCGAGTTGGTCGGCACGAGTTCGGGTCCGGCCATCGTCGACGGCATCGAAGGCAATCCGAACGCCTATTGACGCGATCTTTCGCAATCATCGTTCGTCGGGAGGATCAACGATGTCAGTGCTTGTTTTCGGGAGCTATGCCAAGGCGCTGGTGATGACCGCCGCGCGCATTCCGACGATCGGCGAGACCTTGCTCGGCAAGGATTTTCGCCAGACTTTCGGCGGCAAGGGCTCGGATATGGCGGTGCAGGCGGCCCGGCTCGGCTGCGCCACGGAATTCGTCGGCGTCGTCGGCGACGACGCCTTCGGCCACGAATTCATCGCACTCATGAAGGCCGAGGGCATCGGCATCGCCGGGCTCAGGGTGACGGGCGAACAGCCCACGGGTGCCGGCTTCATCATCAAGGACGAGGCGGCCCGCAACATCATCGTCGTCGACATGGGCGCGAATGCCCTTTTCGGTCGTGCCGATGTCGATCGCGCGCTTGGCGGGCTCGCCGCGCCCAAAGTGGCGCTCGCCCAGCTTGAAATTCCGCTCGATACCGCGCTGTACGGCCTTTCTGCCGCCCGCGCGAAGGGCGCGACGGCCATTCTCAATCCCGCCCCGGCGCTGCCCCTGATCGGCCAGGACCTTTCCATGGTCGATATTCTGACGCCGAACGAAACCGAGGCGCGCGTCGCGCTCGGTCTTTCGCCGGACGATCCGAGAGACAACGCCGAAATCGCCGCCGAACTGATGAAGACCGGCTGCGGCGCCGTTGTCATGACGCGCGGCGAGGATGGCGTTCTCGTTCATGACGGGCAGAAAACTCTGACCCTGCCGGCCTTCAAGGTCGACCATGTCGACAGTAACGGCGCCGGCGACAGCTTCAACGCCGCGCTCGCCGTCGCCCTCGCCGAGGGACGGGCATTGCCCGATGCCGCCCGCTTCGCATCGGCGGTAGCGGCCCTCTGCTGCACCCGCTGGGAGACGGTGCCCTCGTATCACACGCGGGCGGAGGTCGAGCGCTTTTTGAAGGAATCCGCCTGAGACAGGCAGGCGAGGCGACATGAGGAGGATCACGTCGTGAGACCAAACCGCATTCTTCACCCTGAGCTGGCGCGCGCCCTGGCGACGCTCGGCCATACGGACATCGTGCTCGTCACCGACGCGGGCTTTCCAATTCCCGCCGGTGCCAACCGCATCGATCTCGGCTTCTACGAGGGCCTGCCGGACATCTGCGACATCCTGCGCGTGCTGCGCCAGGAGATTTTCGTGGAGGAGGTCCACTTCGCGACGGAGGTGCGCGACCGCAATCCCGACCTCTACGCCAACCTCCAGGAGATCTACACCGGCGCCGGGGCCGTCTTCAAAGGCACGACGCACGAGGAGCTGTGTGCCGACTATGCGAAGCGTGCCAAGGTGATCATCCGTTCGGGATCGTTCAATCCGTGGGCCAACATCGCGCTCATCGCCAGCACCGATCCCTTCGCCTGGTTCAGCCCCGAGTCCAATACCAAGGTGCTGCCTGCCTATGAGGAGCGGCGCCGCCTGATGACGGAGAAGGTCGTTCCCGCTCTCGCCTGAGGGGGGGGGAGACGCCGCCTTACGACGACAGCCGTTCCGGCGCCGGAGCGCCGGAACGCCAAAAATCGACCATCGACAACCATGACAGGGAGGACGTCATGTTTGGCAATCCCTTCGCGGGACTGAATCTCGCGATCGACCCGGTTCTGCCGGAGCGCAAGGACGCGCGCATCGGCTGCATCGGTTCCGGCTTCATCATGCGCGACTGCCATCTCGTCGCCTACCGGGAAGCGGGCTTCAACCCGGTAGCGATCGCCTCGCGCACCCGCGACAACGCGGCCGCCGTAGCCGAGCGTCACGGCATCGGGAAGGTTCACGACAGTTGGCAAGATTTGGTCAGGGACCGCGACATCGAGATTCTCGACATCGCGCTGCCGCCGGATGCGCAGCTCGAGGTGGTGCGCGAGGCGGCCAAGGAAGCCGGCCACATACGCGGCATTCTCTGCCAGAAGCCGATGGCGATGACGCTCGCCGGTGCCCGTGAGATGGTAGAGCTTTGCGAGCGCGCCGGCATCACGCTCGCCGTCAATTCAAACATGCGCTACGACCAGTCGATCCGGGGGCTCAAGTCCCTGCTGGACCAGGGCGCTCTCGGCGAGCGTGTGCTGGCGACGATCGAGATGCGGGCGATCCCGCACTGGCAGGATTTCTGGCGCGTCTACGACCGGGTGGAAATCCTCAACATGGGCATCCACCACATCGACGCCTTCCGCTATCTCTTCGGCGATCCCGAAAAGGTCACGGCGATCACCCGGTCCGATCCGCGGACGCGGTTCAGGCATATCGACGGCATCTCGCAATACACCTTCAAATATGCCGACGACTTCATGGCCACGAGCCTTGACGACGTCTGGGCCTGGCCGGGCGGCGAGAGCGAACCCGACATCTATATCAAGTGGCGGGTCGTCGGCACGGAGGGCCTGGCGCAAGGCACCATCGGCTGGCCCAGATATCCGATCCGCACGCCGAGCACCCTCACCTTCACCTCGAATCTCATGCGGCGCGGCTGGATCAGCCCGAGCTGGGACAAGGTGTGGTTTCCCGACGCCTTCGTCGGAACCATGGCGCAGCTGCTGCGAGCGGTCGAAAGCGGCACGACGCCCGAGATTTCGGGTCGCGACAACCTGACGACGCTTGCCTGTGTGGAGGCCTGCTACCGCTCGATCGCCGAGGAGCGAACGGTGGGTCTCGGCGAGATCGTCCGGGACATGCTGGCCTGATCAAACTCAACGAAAAAGTGGGAGAGAGACAATGATACCGGTCGGAATCTTCAGCGGATATTTCCCCTACGACCTCGCCACCGTAATCGACAAGGTCAGGGGGCACGGCTTCAGCACGGTCCAGTTGGACCTGTCCTTCAAGGACCTCGACTTCACGCCGGGTAATGTCACGCGGCAGAAATGCCACAAGGTGCGCGATACCTTCCGCCGCGCCAATCTGCCGATCTGCGCAATCTCGGGCTACACCAACATCGTCCACCCCGATCGCGCCGAACGCGAGCGGCGGGTCGGCTATCTGACGGAGATCATCCGCAGCGCCCGCGATCTCGGCACGCCCTACGTCATCTCAGAGACGGGCACGTTCAACACCGAGAGCGACTGGGTCGACCATCCGCGCAACAAGACGCCGGAGGGCTACCAGGAAGCACTCGACGTCATCGCCGGCCTTGCGCAGGAGGCCTACGACCATGGGGCGATCTTCCTGGTCGAGAACTACGTCAACAACGTCGTCGGCTCGGTGAAGGAGGTCCTGCGCCTGTTCGCCGACCTGCCGCATCCGGGCCTCGGCCTGCTGATGGACCCGACGAACTATTTCGACGGCACCAACATCGACAATGTCGAGGCCACCATCAACGAGATGTTCGACGCGCTCGGAGAACGTATCAAGATCGCCCATGCCAAGGACTGCAAGCGGGCGGAGGACCAGGGCGAGAAGCATGTCGAGATCGAGGGGCCGGAAGCCAACACCTTCCGCGGCGCCGGCGCCGTCGAGCTTCCGGCCGCCGGCCTCGGCGTCCTGAACTACGAGCTCTATCTCAAGCGTCTCAGCCGGCTTCATCCGAACATTCCGCTGATCATCGAGCATCTCGACGAGGACGATGTTCCGCGCGCCAAGGCCTTCGTTGACGATACGCTGGTCAAGATCGGCGCCTGACGAGGAGCCGCGCCCTCCGACAGCGGCCGTGCCCGACGCCGAAGCACCGGGCACGGCAAGACGCTGCGGCCCTCGTGTTTTCCGACGCGGCTACTCAGCGGCGGACGTCGCGGCCGGGACCGTCTCCGCATGGGCGTGGAGCACGAAGGCGTGAGGCCGTGTCAGTTCGTCGGGCTGGAGGATCTCGTCGAGACGCTCGCGCGTCAGTAGCCCCATCGTCAGCACCACATCATAGACGCTGAGCCCGCTTGCCAGCGCGTGTTTGGCCACCGCCGTGGCGTTGGTATAGCCGATATAGGGGTTGAGCGCCGTGACGATGCCGATGGAGTTCTCGACGGTGCGGCGCAGATGCTCGCGGTTGGCGGTGATGCCGACGACGCAGCGCTCGCGCAAGGTATCGCAGGCGGCGCTGAGGTGCGTGAGGCTCTTGAACAGGCTGTAGGCGATCACCGGCTCGAAGGCGTTGAGCTGGAGCTGGCCCGCCTCGGCCGCGAAGGTCACGGTGGCGTCATTGCCGATCACCTCGAAGGCCACCTGGTTGACGACTTCCGGGATCACCGGATTGACCTTGCCCGGCATGATGCTGGACCCCGCCTGGCGCGGCGGCAGGTTGATCTCCCCGAGTCCGGCGCGCGGGCCCGAGGAGAGAAGCCTCAAGTCGTTACAGGTCTTCGAGAGCTTGACGGCAACTCTTTTCAAAACCCCCGAGAGCTGAACGAAAGCGCCGCAGTCCTGGGTTGCCTCGATCAGGTTCCCCGCCGTACTGAGCGAGACGCCCGTGATCCTTGAAAGCGTGGCGCAGACTTCAGCGGCATAGTCGGGATGAGCGGTAATGCCCGTGCCGATGGCGGTGGCGCCGAGATTGATTTCGCTGACCAGCGCCGATGCCTCGCGCAGCCGCTCCTGATCCTCGCCGAGCATGACGGCATAGGTGCGGAACTCCTGCCCGAGCGTCATCGGCACCGCGTCCTGGAGCTGAGTGCGCCCCATCTTGAGCACGTCGGAGAATTCGTCCGCCTTCGCCTCGAACGCCAGACGCAGCTCGCCCATCGCCTCGACGAGACGCCCGATCAGCCCGTGCAGCGCCAGCTTGATCGCCGTCGGGTACACGTCGTTCGTGCTCTGGCTCATGTTGACGTGTTCTATGGGATGAAGATGCGCGTATTCACCACGCTGCCGGCCGAGCAGTTCGAGCGCGCGGTTGGCGATGACCTCGTTGGCGTTCATGTTGGCAGAAGTGCCGGCACCGCCCTGGATGACGTCGACGACGAAATGGTCGTGCAGGGCGCCCTGCCGGATCTCAGTCGCGGCCTGGGCGATGGCGCGGGCTCGCTCGGCATCGATGAGGCCGAGGCGTTGATTGGTGAGCGCCGCCGCCTGCTTGATCGCGGCAAGGGCCACGATGAAGTCGGGATAGGTTTTCATCGTGATGCCGGTGATCGGAAAGTTCTCAACCGCGCGCGCGGTGTGGACGCCGAAATAGGCATCGGCTCGAACAGGCATGTCACCCAGCAAGTCGTGCTCGGTACGAAACCCTGAACCAGACATGATTTTCTCCTTCGCGGGTCTCGGTCCGACAGGACCCGCGTGTTCTTCATTCGAACGATCGGTGGCGGTCACGGCAGTAATGATCCTGGTCGAGTGCCGGGGCGGCCGACGCACCTGGATAAGCAGTTCCCGTTTGCCCCGGCAGCAACAACGACGGGTACGCTCCCGCCGAAAGACATCAACGGCCGGTCAGTTCGTGGACCAGTTCAGCCAAAACCGAGAACCTCGGTGCGAGGCTGTCCAATTCGAGATACTCCGCCTCGCTATGGGCCGCGCCGCCGATCGGCCCCATGCCGTCGAGCGTCGGGATGCCCAGCGCGGCGGTGAAGGCGCCGTCCGAGCCGCCGCCCGTCGCCTGCCACCCGATCTTCACCCCGAGGCGTGCGGCGATGGCATCGACCTTGGCACAAAGGGCCATGGTTTCCTCCGTCGGGTTCATCGGCGGCCGGGTCAGCCCGCCGGAGACGCTGGCCGTGACGCCGGCGACAAAGGGGCGGCGGACCATCTCGTCGAGCGTGGCCTGGACCAGTTCGGCCTGATCGAGCGACACCAGCCTGACGTCCAGCGCCATTTCCGCCTTGTCGGCGATAGCATTGACCGCCGTTCCGCCGGACACGAGGCCCGCATTGAGGTTCAGCCCCTTTTGCAGATCGGTCAGTCCATGCAGGGCGACCACCCAATGAGCCAATTCCTCGATCGCGCTCGCGCCCTTCTCAGGATCGACGCCGGAATGAGCGGCCTTGCCGTGGAAGGAAATCGCGTAGCGGCAGCTTCCCTTGCGCTGGTTGACGAGGTTTCCGTTCGCACGAGCGGGTTCGAGCACCAGCGCGTAGCGGCTTTTGGCACCGATTTCCTCGAGCCACGGGCGGGCATGGACCGAGCCGATCTCCTCATGGCTGTTGAGGGCAATGCAGATGGAGGGAATGGTGCCGCCGGCCTGCGAAAGAGCCTCGGCCAGATGAAGCGCATAGAGGCTGCCGGACTTCATGTCCATGACGCCAGGGCCAAATGCCCGGTCGCCTTCGGTTCTGAACGGTCGCGCCTTGGCGGTTCCCTTCGGGAAGACCGTGTCGAGGTGTCCGAGAAGCAGAATATCGTAATGATCCGCGCAACCAGGGCTCAGAACTTCCAGGCAAGGGCCGAGCGACGGCTCGACGATCCTCTCCCGGACCTGCCAGCCAATCGCGCTGAAGCGCCGCTTGAAGAACTCGGCGACCTTGGCAACGCCTTCCCGGTCACGACTGCCGCTGTCGATGTTGACGATGAATTCCAGGTCCTTGAGGTAGCCCTGGATATCAAGTGGGCGGAGAGCCATTGAAAACGCCTTTTCAGTATCACGTCTCGATTGACGATGATGCACGGGCGGATCCAAGGCCGCCCGTGCCTGGTATCGAACGCGTTTCGTCCTCAGGCGAACACGGCGAAAAGCAGGACGGTGACGATCCCGCCCATGACCGGCAGGACGGTCCGGCGAACGATCTCGAACGGTGTGCATTCACCGGCGTCGCTCACAGCGATGATCACGCCGGCGACGGGAGACATCGAGCGGGCCAGCCCGGCCGTCAGCTGCATCGGCAGCAGCATCGACACGGGAGCGGCGCCGAAGCCGGCGGCGACATTGGGCGCCAGATGTCCGAATGAGAAGAAGGCCGCGTTGCCGGAGCCGACGATGACCGTCACGACGATGACGATGAGGCACATGACCAGGGTCATCGCGGTAACGCCCAAGCCGGCGTTTTGCGCAGTGTCGATCAGGAAGCCGACCATGCCGATGGTCTTCAGGCCTGATGCAAAGACCTCCGCGCAGATGATCAACGACACGATGCGGCCGAACATGTGGCCCATGCCGTCGAAGAAGGCCATGAAGCCCTTGAACACCTTCTGGCCATTGCGATGGCGGATGAGTTCGAACACGAAGGCCAGCAGCACGCCGATCAGCATGGCCGTGACGACGTCGAGCTTAATGGAGCTGACCAAAAGCTTGCTGAAGACCAGGATCAGCGTCAGCGGCACCATGGGCAGCAGGGCATAGTAGGTCGGTGCTCGCGATCCCCCGTCATTTTCATCGGCACCCGCATGGAGAGCCTCTGCCTCGACGACGTGTCCGCGGCGACCGTCGAAATAGCGGCCGCTGACATAGGTCAGGACCATGACCACCAGAATGACGGCGATGCTGACCGGAAGCTGATATTGGACGAAATAGACCGAAACATCGAGCCCGGCGGTCTTGGCCGCGAGATTGACGTTGCCGGAGGCCGGACCGAGATCGAGCATGGCCGTCGTGCCGATCATCGCGGCGGCGGCCGCGCGACTGACGCCGAGACGAACCAAAGTGGGGAAGAAGGTTGCCAGCAGGAGCATGGCAAGTCCGGCCGCGCTTGGAATGAAGATATTGAGGACCTGTCCGACGCCATATCCCAGCGCCAGAACCACATAGGGCGCGTTGAGCAACTTCAGAGGGCGGATCGCGATGTCAACCATGGCATCGGTCGCGCCAATCTTGTCCATGTACTTCGAGAAGCCGCCAGCCGCCATGATGATCATGCCAAGGCCGGCCGTCCTGACGGACAGGTTCTCGCTGGCGTAGTTGAAGATGTCAAAGAAGGCCAGCCCCGTCGAATCAGACTTTCCGAAAAGGATCGATGTTTCCGGGGAAATGACGAGGGTGAGACCCAGCAGCAGCAGCCCCGCGACAATAAGTACGGTGTGCGGCTGATAGTTTCTTATGATGAGCCAGGCCACCGCTATCGTAACCGCGAACCCCACCAGAAAACCTAGCATAATATACTCTTCTCCCCTCCGTCTAGAAAATTACATCCGATCTAGATTTCATTGCCGTTACGTTGACCGACAGCATCCAGCGCGAGGAGCCCGGCCCATCAGCGCGGCTTTATAAGATCAGCCTGATCTATCGAGATTTCCCGCTTCCAGGCGCCGATCGGAAGCTTACCCGCCTCGTCAGGCGTTCGTTATTATAAATAATTGAATTATATATTTTTAAAACAATAGATCTATACGATGTACTTTCTGAAAAGCCTCGCTGCGCCTGTTCGGCGGCCCCTCAACCGATCGACCGCCGTTGACAAGGACCATAGTTGAAACGCTTCTATGTTGATAATGCATACCCTATATGGGATTATCGAAATTTATGATGATCTTGCATTGACGGTGCGCACCTCATGAACATCAAGGCCCTGCAGGCATTCAACGCGGTCGTGTTGGAAGGCTCGGTCAGCGCGGCGGCCCGATCGATGAATCTGGGGCAACCTGCTGTTAGCCGCCTGATCGCGCTCCTGGAGGCGGAATTGCGCCTGACGCTGTTCAAGCGCGAAAAGCAGAGGCTTTACCTCACCGAGGAAGGAGCGACGTTCAATCGCGAGGCGCGTCGCATCCTCGCCGCACTGACGGAGATTCCGAGAATCGCGGACGAGATTCGCGCCCACCGGCCCAAGCGCCTGCGGATGGTCACGATGCCGCGCACATCGCTTTCGGTGGTCGCACCGGCAGTGGCGCGCTTCTCCCGCCAGCGCCCGGACGTGAAGATGTCGCTGGACGTGCGCTCCCACCGCGACCTGGAAAGCTGGATCAACGGCCGCGAGTATGACCTGTGCTTCGGCAACGTGCCGGTTTCGCACTGGGCCGCGCAGAGCACCCCGCTGGTTCGCGCGGTTCTGGAGGTGCTGATGCCGAAGGATCATCCCTTTGCCGACAAGGAAGTCGTCACGCTCGCTGAGCTGGCAGACGAAACGCTGGTGCAGAATTTCCCTGGAATGCTGCTGCGGCGTCAGACCGATGCGATGTTCGACGCGAGCGGTATTCAGATCGAACGCGAGCTTCTCGCGGGCACCTCGCAGATCACCCAGCATCTAGTTGCCCATGGCGCCGGCCTCGCCATCATCGACCGGCTGAGCGTACTGGCGATGGATCCGGCGCTTGTTACCACCCGGCCGCTGCATCCGGCGCGATGGGTGGCCTTCGGCGTCATTCGCCACTGCAACGACGATCCAGATCCGGTCGTGGACGCGCTTGTCGACGTGCTGTGGGAGCGTGTCGCCGAATGCGTGATGCCCGGATCAATTGAGATGGTCGCGCGCGACTGATCCGCGCCGGAAGGGTGCAGGTGGACGGGTTCCGCCCTCGCCGTTTCGACGGCGACCGCCTTACTTTTTGACCTGTCCGCCTCCGGCTATTGCGATATCATCCTCGAATGCGGGCTGGAGCCCTGTGTCTCGATGGCGATGGTGCCGTGGTGGAAGGAGCCGGCGGAATGAACACCGACTGGACGGGACGCCCCCTTACCCTTTCGTCCCATGGCCGGGTGTTGGCCACGACGAGCCCCGCGCTCCATCGCGCCGCGCTCGATACGCTCGCGCAGGCGAAATACCCATGAGCTACAGCACGACGATCGAGGGCACGCGCTTTCGCTTCGACGATCTGAAGACCTTGCTGGCCAAGGCGAGTCCCGAGCGCTCGGGCGACCAGCTCGCCGGCCTGGCCGCCGAAGGGCCGGTCGAGCGCCTCGCCGCGCAGATGGCCCTCGCCGACCTTCCCTTGAAGACCTTTCTCGCCGAGGAGCTGATCCCGTCCGAGACGGACGAGGTGTCCCGTCTCATCGCCGACCAGCATGACGAGGCCGCCTTCGCGCCTGTCGCCTCGCTCACCGTCGGTGAGTTTCGCGAGTGGCTGCTGTTCGACGCCGACGACGAGGCGCTGGAATCCGTGACCTTCGGCCTGACGCCGGAGATGGTCGCCGCCGTCTCCAAGATCATGCGGGTGAAGGACCTGATCGCGGTGGCGGCCAAGCGCCAGGTGGTGACGCGCTTCCGCTCGACCATCGGCCTGAAGGGCCATCTTTCGGCCCGCAACCAGCCCAACCATCCGACCGACGATTCCGCCGGCATCGCGCTCTCAGCCATAGACGGCCTTTTGATGGGCTCCGGCGACGCGGTGATCGGCGTCAACCCCGCGACCGACACGCTCGACGACTACATCCGCATCGTCCGCCTGCTCGACGAGCTGCGAAGCCGGCTCGACATCCCGACCCAGACCTGTTGCCTCGGCCATGTCACCGTGGCCTTGAAGGCGCTGGAGCGTGGCGCGCCGGTCGATCTCGTCTTCCAGTCCATCGCCGGTTCCGAGAAGGCCAATCGCGGCTTCGGCATCGACCTTGCCCTGCTCGAGGAGGCGCACGAGGCGGCGCGCGCCGCCAAACGCGGGACGATCGGCGACAATCTCATGTATTTCGAGACGGGTCAGGGTGCTGCCCTTTCGGCCGATGCGCATTTCGGCGTCGACCAGCAGACGATGGAGGCACGCACCTATGCGGTGGCGCGTGCCTTCCGCCCGCTTCTCGTCAACACCGTCGTCGGCTTCATCGGGCCGGAGTATCTGTTCGACGGCCGCCAGATCATCCGCGCAGGGTTGGAGGATCATTTCTGCGGCAAACTGCTCGGCCTGCCGATGGGCGTCGACGTCTGCTATACCAACCACGCCGACGCCGACCAGAACGACATGGACGTGCTGCTGACGCTGCTCTGCGCGGCCGGCGTCAACTTCGTCATCACGGTACCGGGCGCCGACGATGTCATGCTCAACTATCAGTCGCTCTCGCATCAGGACGTCGTCTTCGCGCGGCAGACGCTGGGCCTGAGGCCGGCTCCGGAATTCGCCGCTTGGCTCGATCGGGTCGGACTGACGGATCAGGAAGGGCGCCTGGTCGCGTCGCCGGACGCCTTCCTCGAAACCCTCGGCGCGTCGCGCCTCTGGAACTGATGAAATGAGCAAGGAGGACGTCGCACGGCCAAGGCGCTTCGATATCGGAGCGTTCCGCGAGCTGACCGAGGCGCGCATCGCGCTCGGGCGACCTGGCGCGGCCCTTCCGACGAAGGCCGAGCAGACCTTCCTTCTCGATCATGCCCGTGCGCGGGCCGCCGTCTGGTCGGAAGTCGATTGGACTCGAATTTCCGCCGCGCTGAACGCTTCGGAGCTTCCCAGCCTCCCGGTCGCCAGCGCTGCGGCAGACAGGCAGATCTATGTCCGCCGGCCCGATCTCGGCCGCCAATTGTGCGCGGAGGGAGCCGAGGCGCTCGACCGGCTCGCTGGCTCTTTCAAAGTTGCGCCCGACATTACGATCGTTATCGGCGACGGCTTGTCGGCGACCGCCGTCGACTTCAACGCGGCCCCGCTCGCGACCGCTCTCGCCGAGCGCCTGAAGGCCCGCGGGATGACGCTCGCGCCGATCATTCTCGCCGAGCGCGCCCGCGTCGCGCTGGGCGATCCAATCGGCAAGGCTCTCGGCGCGAAGGTCGTGGTGATACTGATCGGCGAACGGCCGGGGCTATCTGCCGCCGACAGTCTCGGCGCCTATCTGACTTTCGCGCCCGAACCCGGCACGCCGGATTCCCGTCGCAACTGCCTTTCCAATATCCGCGAGGGCGGCCTCACGATCGAGCGGGCAGCCGCGTCGATCGCCGACCTATGCGCCGGCATGATCAAGGCGGGCCTCAGCGGCGTCGGCCTTCAGGCCGCGCTGGAGCGCGAAGGCTCGGCTTCCGTCTCACTCACGGCAGATGAGGGCAACGCCTGATCATCGCGCCAGCGGCCCTTCGGCGTCGTCGTTCAGAAATGCTCCCCGACCCACGGAGGCGGGCCGCTGAAGATGCGCTCGGCCATGGCAACCGCGTCGTCCGAGCCGGAAGCGAGGCCGGCGCGTCGCAGAAAGGTCGCCGAGCGGAACCCTGAAAACAGTGCCGGCAACTGGGATTGCGCGATGGTCAGATCGGCCGCGCCATGCTCCTCGCCCGTCGTGCAGTTTCCTCGCCCAGCCTGAATGGAAAGGCGCAGGAGACGACGTCGCTCCCCCTCGATCGCCAGCGTCAGAGCGGCATCCGCGCAGGCATAGCCGCGCGCGCTCAAGGCCGCCTCCGGGTCGAGGATCTTCATCAGGAACTCCTCCTGGTGGACCAGCGCCCATCCCTTGTCCGGCATGGCGAAGACAAGGGCGTCATGGGGCGCGCCGTGCCAACGCACTTTCGGGTAAACGGTGGAGAACGTGCCGATGAATTTGAGGATCTGGCGCGCCGCCGCTCCGTTCAGCGCCGTCCAGTCGCGCAGCTCCACGCGTCCGGAATCGGACGTGTCGATGATCGCATAGCCTTCCTCGTCGCCGAAGACGAAGACGTGGGGCTCGCCCCTGCCCTCGTCGAGGTGCGAATTCCAATGGGCATCATGGCGGGCGAGGACGCCGGATTCATGGAGGCACGCGCGTTGGTGAATAGGCTCCAGCGCCGCCCGCGCCTCGGTCAGGGGCACACGCCGGCAGCGAACCTCCTGGCGAACCTTGTAGAGTTCCGCCGTCTCGGCCTCGTAGACGGATTCGACGCCGGCGAGGCCGAAGCCGGCCCGGCGGTAGACCGGACGCGTCGAGGCAAAGAGGCTGACGATGGAGGCGCCACCTTTGCGAGCCTCCTCGCAGGACAGTTCAAGCAGATCTCCGGTAAGGCCCGTGCCGCGAAACTCGGGCTGGATCGCGACATGGGCGATGTTCGCCGCCGGGACGATCCGTCCGCCGAACCAGTGGCCGCAGGCGATGATCGCCAACGCCGCCGCCCGCTGTCCCCCAGTTTCGAGGATGCGGAAGCAGTCGAGGCCCGTCGTCTCGACATAGCGGCGGGTCCGCGCCTCGCCAAAGGCGAAGGCGAGCCGATAGGCATCGACGATGAACGGCAGGTCCGCCTCCGTCGCCGGTCGAACCATCATGGCGTATTCCTCCCCCGGTTACGGGCGCGGCCTATCGGGCTGGCGCCGAAAAGGCGGCGCGCGCAAGATCGCCCACGCCGAGAATGCCGGCCCGCACGCCCAGCCGGGCGCGGCAGAGCGCCACCGGAGGGACGGCGCCGAGCGGCGGCATCAGGGCGCTCACCGCGTCGATGAAGCCATCCGCCAAACCGATCCCGCCGCCCAGCACGATGCGAGGCGGATCGAGCGCGAGCTGAATGTTGCGGCAGAGTCGGGCGACGCGCCCGGCGGAGGCCGAAACGATTTCCCTTGCCCATGCCTCGCCCGAGGACGCCTGCGCGAAAACCTCGCGCGCGTCCGCCGCGTGACCCCGGCGCGCGGCTTCGGCAGCCATCCAGCGCCCCGACACCCGTTCCTCCAGGAACGTATCGTCCTCTTCGCCGGCCAGCAGCCCGAAATGGCCGGCGAGCCCTCCCAGAAGACGGCCATTCGAGACGATGCCGCCGCCGACCCCGGTCGATATGGTCAGGAACACGAGGTCCTCGCCCTCGCCCGCTCCCAGCACGTGCTCGCCCCAGGCCGCGGCCTGCGCGTCGTTGACCGCCATGGCGGGCAGCGAGAACAGCGCTTCGACCTGATGCAGGAGGGGATAATTCGACGGAATTCCAAGCGTCGCCGGGTTCATCGCCGACCAGCATCCGTCGCGCACGAAGCCCGTGACCGCGAGCCCGACGCCGGAAAACCGCCCGCGCCACGGCGCTGCCGCATCGAAGACGGCCTGCAGCCAGCGGTCCGGGCCGTCGCCCCGTTCCGTTGGAACCGTCGCTTCGCCCACCACGGCGGAGCCTTCGACGAGTGCCACCAACGTCTTGGTGCCGCCAAGATCGATGGCGAGAACCCCGGCGCCTCCCATCATCGAACGGCCTCCGTGCCGATCATCCGGCCGCTCGCGGCATCGAACAGCGAGACCTTGTCGGTCGCGATGGTCACGGGCACGACTTCCCCTTGCCGGACGCTGCCGGTTTCCATGCGCGCGACCAGCGCGTGACCGTGCAGCGATAGCGTCACGTTGTCTTCCGGCCCGGTCGATTCCACCATCTCGACCCGCGCCTCGATGGCGGGTTGGCCGTCGCGCGCCGGTCTGATGTGCTCCGGCCGGATACCGAGCAAAACCTCGCCGCCAACGCCTGCCGCTCCTGAAAGGGCCAGTTCCTGGCGCCAGCCCTTGCCGTCGTCGAAGATCAGCCTGCCATCCTCGCGGCTGAGCGCGCCGGGAAGGAAATGCATGGCCGGCGAGCCGACGAACTTGGCGACGAAGAGATTGGCCGGACGGTGATAGATCTCGTAGGGGCTGCCGATCTGCTGCACCTCGCCCTTGTTCATCACGACGATCTTCGTGGCCAGCGTCATCGCCTCGATCTGGTCATGAGTGACGTAGATCATCGTCTTGCCGATGCGCTCGTGGAGCTGCTTGATTTCGGCCCGCGTCTCGACGCGCAGCGTGGCGTCGAGGTTGGACAGCGGCTCGTCGAAGAGAAAGACCTTCGGGTCCCGCACCAGGGCCCGGCCGATGGCGACGCGTTGGCGCTGGCCGCCGGAAAGCGCGCGCGGCTTGCGGTCCAGAAGCGGCTCGATCTGCAGAAGACGCGCGACCTCGGCCACCTTGCCTTCCTTTTCCGCCGCGCCGACGCCCCGCATCCTCAGCGGGAAGGCGATGTTCTCGCCGACCGTCATGTTGGGATAGAGCGCGTAGGACTGGAAGACCATGGCCACGTCCCGCTCGCGCGTCGGCACGCTCGTCACATCCCGCCCGTCGATCTCGATCAGCCCCTCGTCGATCGGGTGAAGCCCCGCAATAGCGTGGAGCAGCGTCGACTTTCCGCACCCCGACGGCCCGAGGAGAACGATGAAGGCGCCCTCCTCCACCGCGATGTCGATGCCCTTCAGCACGGGCACGGCGCCATAGGACTTGCGGATGCCTTTCAGCAGGAGGGAGCGTTTGCCTTTGTCCGTCATGATGTCACCCCTTGATGCTGCCGAGCGACATGCCGCGCACGACCTGGCCCTGAACGAGCATTCCCAGAACCAGCATGGGCAACATCACCAGCGTCGCCGCCGCCATCAGCGGCCCCCATTGCACGCCTTGGAACGTGAGGAAGGAGGTGATGCTGACCGGCAGGGTCTGCGTGTCGCGGCCCGTCAGCACCAGCGCGATGAAGAATTCGTTCCAGGTGAAGAGCACGCACAGGATGAAGGTGGCGACGATGCCGCCGAGCGCCACGGGCAGGAAGATCTCGCGGAAAATGGTGAATTCGCGCGCGCCGTCGACCTTCGCCGCGTCCCGCAGTTCGCGCGGAATGTCCTCGAAGAACGTAATGAGCAGGGAGATCGCGAAGGGGATGTTCACGAAGGCGTAGACGCCGATGATGATCCAGTGGTTGTTGAGCAGCTTCATCTGCGCCGCAAGGAAATAGGTCGGGATGATGAAGATGAGCGGCGGCGCGATGCGCAGGCTCAGGACGAACTTCTCGTTCTGGCGCTTGATCGCCTCGTCCTGCGCGACCAGTCCGTAGGCGACGAGGGCCCCCACCCCGACCGAGATCACGCTTGCCGACAGGGATATGATCACGCTGTTGAGGAAGGCGCGGATGAAGACGCCGTTGCTCAAGACCTTCGCATAGTTCTCCCAGGTCGGCGAGAACAACCAGACCGGCGGCATGGCGAAGGCGTCGCGCTGGATCTTCAGTGATGTCGCCACAACCCAGTAGAGCGGGAAAAGCACGCAGAGGAGGAGGATGGCGAGGGCGATCCAGAACGCGATCCGGCGCATCAGGCCTGTCCTTGCTTCGGCGCCCTGAAGGCGAGGTTGTAAAGGAGAAGCAGGGCGACATTCGTCAGAATGGTCAGCACCATGGCGATCGTCAGCGAGTACGAGATGTCGAAATTGGTGAAGGCGGAGATGTAGCCGTAGAGGTTGAGCGTCTCGGTGGAGAGCGCCGGGCCGCCGCGCGTCATGATGTAGAAGATGTCGAAGGCCTTGACCGCGTCGATGGCGCGGATCAAGGCGACCACCAAGAGCGCGCGCTTCAAGGCCGGAAGCGTGATGTGCCAGAGCACCTGCCATTCCCGCGCGCCGTCGACGCGGGCGGCGTTCTGCGGGTCCTCCGGCAGGGATTCGAGCGAGGCCATGGCGAGGAGCACGACGAAGGGCGTCCACTGCCAGATGTCGGCAAGAAGCAGCGAGAACAGCGCCACATTGGGGTCGCCCAGCCAATCGACCGGCCCAAGGCCGACGATCGACAGCGCGTAGTTCATCATGCCGTTGGTCGGATTGAGCAGGAAGCGCCAGGTGAGGCCGACGACCACCGGCGTCATGACGATCGGAACGAGCAGGATGGCGCGCACGATGCGCTTGCCCCTGAAGTCGCGATCGACCAGCAGGGAGATCGCGAGGCCGATGACGAGCTCGGCGGCGGTCGCCGCGACCGTGAACAAGACCGTGCGCCCGAGTGCGTTGATGGCGCGACCGTCGGTGAGGAGGCGCAGATAGTTGTCGAGACCGATGAAGCTTTCCCGGCCTGGCCGCAGAAGGCTGATGTTGTGCAGGGTCAGCCACACCACGTAGAGCGTGAGGACCGCTGAGATCGCCCCGAACAACAGGACAACCGGCCGATAGAAATATCGTGTCGTGTCGTGCATGCCGCCCTCTCTGTCGAAAGGCCATGCCCGCCGGATCGGGCATGGCCTCGTTGTCATCGGCTGAGGGCCGCGTCGTTGGCCGCGTTGGCCTCGGCCAGGGCATCCTTGGCGGAGGCCGATCCGGCAAGCGCCTTGGAGACGGCGATGCCAGCGTTGTTGATGATCTCGTTGGCGGCCTCGACGGTCGGCAGATACTGCGGATTGCCCCGCGCGATCGAGGCGAGCATGGCATCCTTGAAGGCGCCGTAACGCTTGTTGAACTCCTCGGAATTCAGCGCCGCCTGCGAGGTGACGCCCGAATTCGGCGCGATGCCGAAGGACTTGATCTGCTGCTCCTTGGCCGTTGCCCAGGAGGCGAAGAGCCAGGCCGCTTCCTTCTGCTGCGAGGCCTCGGCGATGTAGAGGCTGTGAACGGCGAGCGAGGAGGAACCGCCCTTCAACTTGTCGGTTTCGACCGGCACCGGGGTATAGCCGACCTTGCCGACGACGGAGGAGATCGATGGGTCCTCGTTGAACGCGCCGTTGACCGTGGCGTCCATCGTCATGCCCGCCTTGCCCTGCTGGAAGAGGACGCGGTTCTCCTCCCAGCCGAAATTCGCGACGCCGACCGGGCCATAGTCGCGCAGCACCCTGGCGTAGGCGTCGAGCGAGGCCGCCGCCTCGTCGGAGCCGAGCGCGGACTTGCCGTCCTCGGTGATGAACTGACCGCCATAGCCCCACAGCCAGCCCGCCCAGACATAGACGTTCTGGATCCCCTGGGCGCCGCGCATGGTGATGCCCGCGATTTCGCCGTTCGACTTCTCCTTGATGGTCTTGGCCGCCTCGGCCACCTCGGTGAAGGTCTTGGGCGGCGTCAGGCCGTATTCCTCGAAGAGATCCTTCCGGTACATGAGGAAGGTGCTCTCGCCATAGACCGGCAGGCCGTAGAGCTTGCCGTCGACGATGCTGGTGTTGAGGTAGCCCGGCACGAAGTCGGCCTTATCGTAATTGTCGGGCAGCTTGGCCGCCAGATCGTCGAGGGGCACGATGTAGCCGGCCTGAACGAAGCCCGGAATGTAGATGATGTTGTTCTGGACCACGTCATAGCGGCCGGAGCCGGAGGAGAACTCGAGCAGCATCTTGGCGGTGATGTCGGATTCCGGCACGACCTCGAGATCGACCTCTATGCCTGTCGCCTTGGTGAATTCCGGCAGCAGCGCCTGGATGCCGTCGGTGGTCGGATGGCCCTCCATGAGAACGGCCAGGTGGGCTCCCTTGTAGGGCTGGGCCGCATCCTCGGCAAAAGCCGGCATCGCCACGGACGAGGATAATGCGAGGGCAAGTGCGATGAAGTCACGCCTTTTCATGTCATTCCCCTTCTTGATGTCGCTCGCCTACGAGCCGGTTGCCTACGCCAGCGGCGCCGGGCGCCGCGTCTGCCTGAACTCCTTTTTCGCGGATCACGAGAACCGCTGAACCTCGCCGGTGTCGGCCGAGCGAACCAGCGCCTGCGTCAATTCCAGCGAAAGGAGCGCCTCCTCGCCGGTCGCCACATGGCAATCGGCGCCGCCGATCCAATCGAGAACGCTGGAAAGCTCGATGCGCAGATCGCCGCCCACCTTGCCGCCCATCTCGGGCCAGTGCTGCGTGTCGATCTCGCGCGAGGTCTGGTTGTCGGCGAAGTAGAGGCCGCTGTCGCCACACTGAACCTCGAACGAGCCCTCCGTGCCGATCATTTCAAGCCGTGCGTCGATCATGTGGCGGGCGCCCGCCGGCAGCGACCATGCGCTCTCGAACGTCACGACGGTGCCGCCGGAAAAGCGCACGACGCCGGCCAGCGTATCCTGGGTGCCCATCTCGCCGAGCAGGATCTCGGTCTGCTGCGCATAGGCGGTGACCGGCGTCTGCCCCTTCAACATCCACAGCACCATGTCGACGTCGTGGACGGTGACGTGCATGGCGAGCGGCAAGGTGCCGGCGTAGCGCTTCGGCCCCTCCGTGCGGGCGCTGTTGCGACGGGCATAGACGTGAATGGGCGTGCCGATCTTGCCGGTCTCGATCAGCTCGCGCGCCTTATAGTAGCGGGGATCGAAGCGCAGCAGATAGCCGACGCCGAGCTTCACACCGCTCGCCTGGCAGGCGGCCACGATCTTGCGGCCTTCCTCCAGCGTCGACGCGATCGGCTTTTCGACGAAGAGATTGATACCCTTGGCGGCGATCGCCAAAGCGGGCTCCAGATGCAGATGGTCCGGCGTGCAGATGCTGACGAGGTCGAGCGTCTCATTGGCGAGCAGCTCTTCATGCGATCCGTAGACGCGAACGCCGCCGCCAAGGCCGTCGGCGACCGCCTTCGCCCGCGCCGTATCCCGATCGACCACGGCCACCAGCTCGGCCCGAGGATCGCCGGCGAAGATCGAGGCGTGCATCGAGCCCATGAAACCCGCGCCGATGACGGCGACCTTGATTGTCCTCATCACTCCAACCTCCAGTTCTCAGCGCGCGGCGCCGGCGATGGCGTCGGCGAAACGCCGCGTAATCTCGTCCGGACGCGTGATGGCGGAGCCGATGACGACGAAGCGGGCGCCGATCTCGAGGGCGCGCAGCGCCTCGCCCGGCTCCCAGATCCGCCCCTCGGCGACGAAGGGAATATTCTCCGCCGCAAGAGCGCTCATCAGCGCAAAATCGGGCGCGGGCGCATCGACCGTATAGGGCGTATAGCCGGAGAGCGTGGTGCCGACGAGGTTCGCCCCGGCCGCGATGGCCTGCCGGGCCTCCTCCAGCGTGCTGATGTCGGCCATGCTGATCTTGTCGAGCCGGGCGATCTCACGGGCGATCTCGGCAACGGGCACGGGGCGGGTCCGGCTGGTCGCGTCGAAGGCGACGATGTCGGCGCCCACCGCCGCGATGCTGCGCACATCGTCCAGCGTCGGGGTGATGTAGACGTCGGAGCCGGTCTGGGCGATCTTCGTGATGCCGATGATCGGCACCTCCACGGCCTGACGGACGGCCTCGACATTGCGCACGCCCTCGATCCTGACGCCATGGGCGCCGCCTTGAACGGCGGCGCGGGCGAGCGCGACGATATGCTGTGTGGCGTGGAGGGGGCTGGTTTCGGCCGCCTGACAGGATACGACGAGCCTGCCCCTCAAACTTTCCAGGATGTCCATGAACGCCGCGTCTCCCTGAATGACACGACGGTATGCGCTGTGACGAAATCCGTCAATAAGTTTCTTCGTCTGAAAATTATCTTCAGAACTTTCCTTCAGATGTTGCGGTCGCTGACGCTTTCGGCGGTTTCCTTGATCGTCTTCAGTCGTCCTGGATCCAGCTTGGTGATGGTGTTCGCCAGGGCATCCACGATGAGGAGCTGGCTGATCTTGGAGGGAAACGCCCCGCCTGTCAGCGGCGTCTCGGGCGAAGAGGCAAGAAGCTTGAAATCGCAGATCGCCGCCAGCGGGCTCTTCGTTCGGTTGGTGATCGCCACCAGCCGGGCGCCCCGCCCGTGGGCGCTCTCGGCCACGCGCAAGGTGTCGATGGTCGATCCCGAGCTCGAGATCAGGATATAGAGGTCGTCGGCCGACGCGGAGACGGAGGTCATCGTGGCCAGATGGGCGTCGCGCGGGCTGTGGGCATGGATGCCGAGGCGGGAGAGCTTGTATTCCAGGTATTGCGCGGTGATCGCGGAGGCCGCCACGCCGAAGATCTCGACATGGCGCGCCGACATGAGAAGCGCGGACACCGCCTCGATGGTCTTACGGTCGAGCAGGCGTTCCGTTTCCTGAAGCGCGGTCTGGGCGGTTTCGACGAGTTCCTGGACGATGTCGCCGGGGGTGCCGCTCGGCGCGGGCTGCTGGAGCGTCGCCAGCTCATGGGCGAGCGCCAGCTTGAAGTTCTGAAATCCGTGATACCCGAGCTCCCGGCAGAAGCGGATCACGCTCGCTTCGGAGGACTCGGCCTCGTCCGCCAGCTCCGTGATGCTCTTGTAGAGAACCGCGTGGGGATCGGCGAGGACGAAGGAGGCGACCCGCTCGAGGGCGCGCGTCATGGTGGGCGCATGGGAGCGGATGCGCGCGATGAGGGGAGGCTGCGAATGGACGTCCACGGCGTGGTCCTGAAGCGGTTGGGCCTCCACGCCGTACATGCGGCCCATCTTCCCGGCAAGCCGGCCATCGGCCCGATGGGCCGGCGTGCGGGGCGGGAGAGGACTTCGCTTCTTCATGGCGCCTGGATGTGCCCGGATGAAGAGGAACGCTACCATGACGACAGCGGGCATTGCCATCCTGCGCGTCCACGTCGCAGCGCGATCATGCTCAAGCGGGACGAGAAGGGAACGGGCGGGCGCCGCCGCCCGTCGAGGAGCATCGGACGATCCCCGATGGCCGTGAGCGCGAAAGCATGGATGCTCCGCGCTCGCCGGCTTTCGTTCATGCCGGCCGCGGGGCGGGCGCTGCTGCCGCCGCAAACTCGCGATAGGAGTGAAGCGGCCGGCCGAGCATCGCCGTAAGCCGTTCGACATCACCCGGCTCGGGCAACATGCCGTCGCTGACATACCGTTCGGCCATCAGACGCATCTCGTACGCCATCCATTTCGGCATGAAGCCCGCCATGGTCTGCTCGAACCCGCTGGGGTCGTCGCCGCCATAGGCGATGGGCCGGCCGAGAACCTGCGACCAGATGTTCGCCACGTCCTCGCCGGTCAGCGTATCGGGACCGACGAGGTTGATCGTCTCGATCGGGAGCTTGCCCGGCGCCTGGTCGCGCCGGATCAATTCGATGGCGGCGACCTCGGCGATATCGCGTGCATCGACCATCGCGACGCCCTTGCTGCCGATCGGCATCGGATAGACCCCGTGCTCGAGCACCACGTCCTTGATCATCGCCTCGTTGTCGATGAAGTAGGACGGGCGCAGGATGGTGGCGCTGAAGTCCATCATCTCCAGCATCCTTTCCGCGCCGAGCTTCACGGCGAAGTGGGGCACGTTCACGGAGCGGTCGGCGTGCAGAACCGACTGGTAGACCACCCGCTCCACCCCGGCGTCGCGAGCGACGTTGAGGGTGATGATGGCCTGGGTGTATTCGTCGCCCGACACGGCGTTCAGGAGAAACAGCGTTCTGATGCCGGTGAAGGCCCTGCGCAGCGCGTCGAGGTCCAGGAGCTCGCCTTGCGCCACCTCCACGCCCGCCGGAAAATTCGCCTTGGACGGATCGCGGGTGAGGACGCGCACGGCGGCGCCGCGAGAGACGAGCTGGTCGACGACGTGGCGCCCGACACGGCCGGTCGCGCCGATCACGAGAATGGTCATTTGATTGCCTCCTTGGTGCAAACTTGCTGACAGGAGGGAGAATGAGTGATCTACCTGTGCGTCGATAGCCGCGATATCTGGACGGACCGTCCCACGGGTGAAACACATGGATCTTCTCGCGCTCTCCGACTTCAACCTCGTCGCCAAACATGGCGGGTTCGGCCGCGCCGCCCGCGCGGCACGGCGGCCGAAGGCGACGCTGTCGCGGCGTGTCGCCGAGCTGGAGGCAGCGCTTGGGCTACGACTCTTCGAGCGCGGTGGGCGGGAGATCAAACTCACCCAGGAGGGCAAGGCGCTTTACGAACGAACCGCGGCATTGCTGACCGAGATCGACGAAACGGCGGCGATGATCACGTCGGGCGGCGATCGTCCAAAGGGCAAATTGCGGATCAGCGTGCCGCTCCTCTTCGCGCAGACGGCAATGGGAAAGCTGGCGGCCCAGTTCTCGCTGCTCTTCCCTCAGATCCGGCTGGAGATCAGCGCAGAGGATCGCGAGGTGGACATGATCGAGGAGGGCTACGACCTCATCATCCGCGTCAATCCCGCGCCCGATACCAGTCTTGTCGGACGTGCCTTCCTCCGGGATCGGCTGGTCGTCGTCGCAAGCCCGGATGTGCCGCGTCCAGACGAGGGCGAGGCGGTCAACGCTCTGGTTCGCGGCGCGCTCGAGCCCGCGCGATCCTGGACCATCGCCACCGACGCCGGTCCGCTGGTCTTGGACGCCATCCCCGTGCTCAGCCTGTCGTCGATGATCATGCTGCGGGACGCGGCCCGGGCCGGAGCCGGCGTCGCGCAGCTCCCCATCTCGCTGGTCAGCCGCGACATCGCAACCGGGGCATTGGTCCGGTGGGGAGACGTGGAAGGCTCCGACATCGCGCTTTGGGCGCTCTACCCGTCACGACGACTGTTGAGCTCGCGCGTCTCCGCCTTCCTGAAATTCCTGCAGCAATCCTTTCCGCAAGGCGCGCCCGAGGATCTGGCCAGCTTCCTGTCGAGTTGACGCTGGGAACATCGACGCCGCCCTCCTGCGCGCGAACGCGCTTCCTTGATCGATCGTGGCCCATCGGATCATGTTCTAGCGAAGTAGCGTGTCGGCGTGGTTCCGAGAGCCTTCTTGAACATCACGATGAACGCCGTTGGCGATTCATAGCCCAGGTCGCTCGAGACCTTTTGCACCGTGGCGCCGCTGGCGAGTTCACGCAGCGCGACAATGAGGTGAAGTTGCCGCCGCCATTGGCCGAACGTCAGCCCGGTCTCGCGCACGATCAGCCGCTTCAAGGATCGCTCGCTCATGGCGACGTGTTCAGCCCATTCGCGCAGGGTGCGACGGTCGCTCGGGTCGATAGCCAACGCGGCGGCGATCACGGCGATCTTGGGATGACCGGACACGGGCAGCTCCAGCCCGCCGCCCGGCATGAGCGCCAGCTCGTCCAGCAACACCCGCACAAGCCGGCCGACATGATCATCCGGAGAATATCGCTCCGGCGAGTCCGCCAGGCGCAGGATCATCTCGCGGAGCATCGGCGACACGGACAGCGCGCAACACTTCCGCGGCAGCTCCACCGCGTCTGGCTCGACGAACAGATAGGACAGGCGCGCGTTGGGCGTGGCTCGGTTGCTGTGCGGCACCTCGCCTGGAATCCACACTGCGAAACCCGGCGGCACGATCCACAGCGCGTCGGCGGCCGTGCATGTGACAGCGCCGTGCAAGGCCAGGATAAGCTGCCCTTGCCGATGCTGGTGAAAAGGCACCTCGGCTTCATACTCACTAAAATCGACGCGCAGCGCCCTCGCCGGCCCATCCAATTGGCAGGGATCAAAGTCGTCGCTGCACGGACGAGGCTTCGTTTGCGATTGGCCCGATTTTGAGATCATATGGCATTATCTCCAAATACAGGCGCAGCGCAATCCGCTACCGCTGGTGATCGACAAACGATGGAGATCGCCATGCGAATTGCTGTTGTCGGCGCGACCGGACGGATCGGCGCCAAGCTCACACGAACCCTGCTTGCTCAAGGTCATCAGGTGAAGGCGCTGTCGAGGGGTGGCCCCGCCCTCGAGGCTCTGGTTCGGGACGGCGCCGAGCCATTTGTCGGAAGCTTCGACACGGGGGCCGGAGACCTCGGCAGGTTTTTCGAGGATGCCGATGCGGCGTTCCTGATGGTCAAGACCGACTGGAACAATATCGAGGGACATTATCCGGCGGTTGCGCAGCGCTTCGTGGATGCGCTCCGGCCCTCCCCCGTCAAGCGGGCCGTCAGCCTGTCGGCGATGGGGTCCGAAGTGGACGGGAAGACCGGCCACTTCGAGGTGTTTCACCATCTCGACCAAAAGCTCAACGAGCTGGGCGCCGTCGACCTCGTCCATCTTCGGGCAGCCTGGTTCATGGAGAACACCCTGGCCTGGACAGGCTCCGTCGCGAAGTATGGGCGTCTCGCATGGTATTTCGAGCCGGATCTGAAGACGCCCTGGGTGGCGACGGACGACATTGCCGACCTCGCGGCCAGGGAATTGACCGGCCCCACCCGTGGGCATCGCGCGTTCCTGGAAGTCGGCTCGGAAGATCTGACCATGCGCGAACTCGCCGCGATCATCGGTCGCGAGATCGGCAAGCCGGTGGAATACCGCTTCGTCGATCGATCGCGGAAGGACGTCGAGGACGAATTCCTCAAGAGGTTCGGCACGCCCGAACAATGGCTGGACGACACCCGGACTGCCGACGCCCTGAACCGCGGCGTGGTGCGCTTCCACGGGGGAGACGGCGTGCGCCCTGCCCTTCCGACCACCATGGAGGCTTTAATCCGAACGGTCTGGAAGCCGCGCTACCTCGAGGCGCTCACCAACGGCAATGAGCCCGAAACATTTCCAATGTGGTGCGCCCGGTAAAAAGGCGGCGAACGGACCCTGAATTAGCGGTCAGCTTGCCGTCTCGCCCGCCTCCCGCCCTTCGCTCGCCAACCAGTCGACGAAGGTGGCGAGGATCGGGATCTGTGCTGCGTGCTCGGGAACGAGCGCGACATAGCCGGTTCGGCGTACGCGGATCTTTGGCAACGGCATCGCGAGCTTGCCGGCGGCGACGTCGATCAACAGCATCGGCATGGGGCCGATGCCGATGCCGAGCCCGTCCTCGACGGCCTGCCGCGTCACGAAGAAATGGTCGAAGACCTGACGGGGATGGCCGATCAGATGGGGCAATCCCGCCGCTTCCAGCCAGTCGATCCAGTCGCCCGGGCGCGTCTCGCTCGCCAGCAGCACATGTCCCTCGATATCCTCGGCCCGCTCGATCGGGCGGCGTTCGAGCAGAGCGGGGCTGGCGATCAGCGTGTCGACATCCTCGAGGACCGGCACCGCGCGGTGTCCCGGCCACGCCCCTTCGCGCGCCACGCCACGGCGGATCGCGACATCGAAGCCGCCGCGCAGATCCTCGAGGACGGTCGAGACCGTCCCGACCTCGACCTCGACCTGCGGGTGGTCCGCGTGAAAGCGGCCCAGCCGGGGGATGAGCCACCGCATGGCGAAGCTCGTCGGCGCGCTGACGCGAAGGATGCGGCGCGTCGCCGGCCGGCCGCAGGCCTCGGCGGCGCGGCTGATCCGGTCGAAGGCATGGGCGACCTCGTCGGCGAACATCGCGGCGATGGGCGTCGCAACCATGCGGCGGCCATCCTTGCGGAACAGCTTCTGCCCGAGCCAAGCCTCCAGGGCAGCGATTTGCCGGCTAACCGCACCATGAGTGAGGCCAAGCTCCGCCGCCGCGGCCGCATAGCTACCCGTTCGGGCGGCGACCTCGAAGACTCGCAAGGCATTGAGAGGCGGTAACTGGCGCATCAATCCTTGAATAAAGCTCACGGGTATCGTGAGCAAGCGGCCTCTGGCTCCAAAAACCTCTCGGGTCTATGCGTGGGGCAGGACCGGAGGCTGCCCTTGGACATTGCGCGCGATCGCGAAACCCATGATGAGACGTGGCTTGCATCCGGGCGGGACAAGTCGCGCAATCTTTGGGCGGCCTGCATCGTTCACGCCCTGCACGACGGCTATACCGACAGCCTCTACGCCTTTCTGCCGATCTGGCAGACGCAGTTCCAACTGTCCTATGCCGGCCTCGCGGTCATCCGCTCGCTCTACTATGCCACGATGGGCGGCCTGCAGATTCCGGCCAACCGGCTGCTGCGGCACTTGAAGCCGTGCGCGGCTCTCGCCATCGCGACGCTGGTCGCGGCGGCCGGCTTCCTCATCATGGCTCTGCCGCTCGGCTTCACCGGCTTGTGCGTCGGTCTCGTCATCGCCGGATTCGGATCGAGCATTCAGCACCCCCGCGGATCAATGCTCGTCGCCGAGACCTATGGCGAGGCATCGCGCCGGCCGCTGGGCATCTACAACTTCTCCGGCGATCTCGGCAAAGCCGTTCTCCCGGCATTCGCCGCGCTGCTTCTTCCGCTCCTTGCATGGCGGCCGATCCTCGCGCTCATGGCGCTGGTCGGACTGGGTACAACCGGCGCGCTCATGGTGCTTGCGCCCACCGTCGCGAGCCGCAGCCGGCTCCGGGAAGAGCGCTCTCACGCTGGTCACGCACGGAGGCGAGGCTTCGTCCTTTTGACCGTGATCGGCGGTCTCGATACGGCGACCCGCATGGGATATCTCCTCTTCCTGCCCTTTCTTGTTCAGGAGCGGGACGGCGGCTCGGCCTCGGTCGGCGTCGCCCTTGCGCTGCTCTTTGTCGGTGGAGCGTTGGGCAAGGTGACGTCCACCTGGCTGAGCGAGCGGCTTGGCGTCGTCGGAAGCGTCGTCGCGACCGAGGCAGCGACCGCGCTTCTGATCGGCCTCACCCTCTTCACGCCGCTCGGCGCTACGCTGGTCGTACTGTTTCCGCTCGGCGTCTTCCTCAACGGGACGTCGTCGATCCTCTACGGCACCGTCCCGGAACTTGCGACCGGCGATGCCAGCCACGCATTTGCGATCTTTTATACGAGCGTCATTGGATCGGGTGGTATCGCTCCCATCCTCTACGGCGCCATCGCCGATCACAGCAGTCAGTTCACGGGGGTCGTGGCCTCCGCACTGACCGCCGCGGCGGTCATTCCCATGGTCCTCGCCCTGCGGCCCGCGCTGGATCGAAAGGCTTGAACCGGATTTTCATGGAGATTGGAACATGGCTGGAGAACGCACGATACGGAAAGGGCAGTGCCATTGCGGCGCCGTCCGTTTCGAGGCCGAGCTCGTCGACGACCTCAACACGATCCGCCGGTGCACCTGCTCCTATTGCCGGATGCGGGGCGCGGTGGTCGTCTCCGCAGTGACGGGCGGCGTCAGGGTCCTTGAGGGCGCGGAAGTCCTGACCAGCTACCGGTTCAACACCAGGACCGCCGAACACTTCTTCTGTTCGCGCTGTGGCATCTACACGCACCATCAGCGACGCTCCGACCCGCTTCAGTACGGCGTCAACGTGGCGTGTCTGGAGGGCCTGAGTCCGTTCGACTTCGAAGCGGTGCCGGTCGTGGACGGCGTGCGGCATCCGAACGATACGGGCCAGCCCGCGCGCCAGGCCGGCATTCTGCGCTTCATCCCCACCGACGAAACCGCGAACCAGTAAACGACGCTTCCCGATGAACGAGACGCGTTCACCGGGAGGCGCCCGCCCCTCCATGCCCCGCAATGACGGACAGGAACGCCGGGCCGTAGCGGTCGAGCTTGGCTTCGCCGACGCCAGGAACCTTCGCCATCTCGGCCCGCGAGGTGGGCCGCGCCGCCGCCAATTCGGCCAGCGTCTTGTCGTGAAAGATCACGTAGGGCGGTACATTCTGCGTGCGCGCGATCTCCAGGCGCTTCTGCCGCAGCATCTGGAACAGGTTCTGATCCGCCTCAGGCACGGCCGCCTGCGCCGCGCTGCGCTCCACCTTGCCGCGCCGCGCGCGGCGGGGGGCCGGCACCCGCAGCATGAGCGTCGGCTTGTCGCGCAGAAAGTCCCGGCCCGCCGGCGCGATCGACAGGCCGCCATGGCCAGCAAGGTCGACATCGACGAGGCGCAACGCGATCAGCTGGCGCAGGATCGCCCGCCACATCCGGCTGTCGTGCTCGGTGCCGATGCCGAAGGTGGAAATCTTGTCGTGGCCGAACTGGGCGATGCGTTCGTTGTCGGCGCCGAGCAGCACGTCGACGATATAGGCCTGCCCGAAGCGCTCGCCGGTGCGGTAGATGCAGGACAGCGCCTTCTGCGCCGCGATCGCGCCGTCGAAGAGTTCCGGCGGCTCGGCGCAGGTGTCGCAATTGCCGCACGGCTCGCAATGGTCGCCGAAATAGCCGAGCAACACCTGGCGACGACAGCTTGCCGTCTCGGAAAGCCCCAGGAGCGCGTCGAGCTTCTGGCGTTCCGTGCGCTTGCGCTCCTCGGGCGCGTCGGATTCCTCGATGAAGCGGGCGCGCAGCGCGATATCCTCGGCGCCGTAGAGCATCAGCGCTTCTGCCGGGAGGCCATCGCGACCGGCGCGCCCGGTTTCCTGGTAATAGGCCTCGATGCTTGCCGGCAGGTCGAGATGCGCGACAAAGCGCACGTCGGGCTTGTCGATGCCCATGCCGAAGGCGATGGTGGCGACCATGATCACCGCCTCGCCATGCTGGAAGCGCTGCTGGTTGGCCTCACGGGCGGCCTTGTCCATGCCGGCATGATAGCTGAGCGCGTCGTACCCCTCGGCGCGGAGCCAGGCCGCCGTTTCGTCGGTCTTGCGCTTGGACAGGCAGTAGACGATGCCGCTCTCGCTGTCATGGCGCCTGAGGAAGTCCTTCAGCTGGGCGCGCGGATTGTCCTTTTCGGCGATGGCGTAGCGGATGTTCGGGCGGTCGAAGCCGGCGATGAAGGCGTCGGCCTCGGCAATCTCGAGATGCGCCAGGATTTCCGCACGGGTCGGCTCGTCGGCGGTCGCCGTCAGCGCCATGCGCGGCGTGTCGGGAAACTGGCGGACGAGGACGTCGAGTTGGCGGTAGGAGGGGCGGAAGTCGTGGCCCCATTGCGACAGGCAGTGGGCCTCGTCGATGGCGATCAGCGACAGCCGCGCCCGGGAGAGCCTTTCGAGGACGCCTTCACGCAGAAGCGTCTCCGGCGCGACATAGAGAAGGTCGAGCGCCCCTGCCCCGATGTCTCGCCACAAAGCGCGCCGCTCGTCGGGCGGCAGATCGGAATTCAGAGCGGCCGCCCTTACGCCGGCCTGGCGCAGCGCGGCCACCTGGTCCGCCATCAGCGCAAGCAGCGGCGAGACGACCAGCCCCATGCCGGGTCGGGCAATGGCGGGGATCTGGTAGCACAGCGACTTGCCGCCGCCCGTCGGCATCAGCACGAAGGCGTTGTGACCAGAAATCACATGCTCGACGATCCACGCCTGCGGCCCCCGAAACGCATCGTAGCCATAAACGGTCTTAAGGATTTCGAGGGCGCTGGCGGGCATCTAGGATCGCATAAAGAATCGCGGGGGGGCCTCCATAGCATCTTTGGGAGGTGGCCGATCGGAATTCCCTTAACCGGACGCGAGGCTGTGCCCAAAGGCGAGTCCACCAATGCGCCTCGATTATTTGGATTCGCCGGCTAACGGTGGTCTGTGATTCGGCTGCCTGAAATCGTCGGGCCGCCCCCTCTTTCGGTGAGGCGAAGCCAGTTTCCATGCGCAAACGCGGTGCGGTCCGCTTCGTCCAACCCGCAGTCCGCCAGAAAACGCCGCGCGTCGCAGCCCGGACGATACTGGTAGGGATAATCGGTGGAGAAGAGGAGCCTATCGGCTCCGACGATCGCCGCCGCTCTCGCCAGATATTCCGGCGAGAACATCCCGCTGGCCGTGACATAGAGGTTGCGGCGCAGATAAGTCGCGACTGGATGCTCAAGCCCTGAAAAGCGGTCCAGTACCGCCAAGCGTTCAGCGTAAAAGAGCACGACCTCGCCCCAGTGACCGAGGATCACCTGCAATCCGGGAAGCCGGTCGAACGTCCCGCTCAGCACCAGACGCAGGAACTGGATGCCCGCGTCATAATGCCAGCCGAGGCCGAACATGGAGAATGCGGCATCGATCTCCGCCGAGAAGCCGGAATAGTAGGCGGCTCGAACCTCCGGGGCCGGCGTGCGGGGATGGAGAAGCAGGGGAACGCCCAACGCGGCTGCGCTTTCGAACATGGGACGAAGATCCGGATGATCGAGATTTCGATGCCCTACCCGGCCACACAGGACCGCGCCCTTGAAGCCAAGGCTTAGAACGCAGCGCTCCAGCTCCAGCGCGGCCTCGTCCGGCATCGCCACCGGCAGCGTCGCCAACGCCTCCAGACGATCGGGCCGCCGCGCTATTGCCTCCGCCACCATGTCGTTGGCGCGCTTCGCAAGGCCGACGCTCTCCACCCCCAGGTCATGCAGGGCGGGCGTCGTCAGCGACAGCACCTGGACGTCGAGCCCGGTCTCGTCCATCAGCGCGATTCGCTCGTCGGCAAGGTCGAGCAGGCGCCGTTCGATCCCCCCCGAGTGGATGGAAACGCTGGGATCTGCCGACGCCAGGTCGATGGCATTCCAGGCGTCGCGCACCTCTGCCGTCAGAGTGTGTTCCTCGATGCCGATCAGTTTCATAGGTCGCGCTCCGATTTTCGAACGATCACCACGGCACGCTCTCGCCGGACTGATCAATGACGCGCAGCCTACCGCGCTTCGTGGAAGCGGTTCATCTGGCTGCCCTTTGCCTCCAATTATGCAGCGGCCCTGAAGATGCACCAGACGCATCATGCTCAAAGTGTTGTTGCGTGAAACGCTATGCATGGCGGAAGGCTGCGGTATGATCGCGCCATGACCCCCATCGACCTCAATCTGCTGACGGCACTCGATATCCTGCTCAATGAGCGCAGCGTGACGTCTGCCGCCAAGCGGCTCGGGCTTAGCCCTTCCGCCATGAGCCGAACGCTGGCGCGGCTGCGGGTCGCGACAGGCGACCCTCTATTGGTGCGGGCGGGGCGCACACTGGTTCCAACTCCGCATGCCGAGCAATTGGCGACGCGCGTCCATCTCCTCGCTCGCGACGCGCGTTCGGTGCTGACACCGCCGACAGAGGGGCTCGACCTGACTTCTCTCGACCGAACCTTCACGATCCGCGCCAACGAAGGCTTCGTGTCACTGTTTGCCGCCGCGATTGTCACGGCGATTACACGCGAGGCGCCGCATGTCCGGTTCCGCTTTGCTCCGAAGCCCGACAAGGACGCGACACCGTTGCGGGAGGGAACGATCGACCTGGAAGTCGGCACAACCGGCGCCTCCGCCCCGGAGATGCGTAGCTTGCTGATCTTGCGCGATCGCTTCATCGGCGCCGCCCGGCTCGGGCATCCCTTGCTTCAGCGGCCGATGACGCCGCAACGGTACGCCGATTGCGGTCATGTCGTCGCATCGCGCCGGGGTTCATGGACAGGTCCGGTCGATGAGGCGCTGCACGACATCGGGGTGACGCGCAGGGTCGTCACGATCGTGCCGGGTTTCCTGGATGCAATGTCGATTGCACGTCAGTCCGACCTCGTCGCCCTCGTGCCGCGCTCCTGCCTTCGCGACGGGCAAGTGGCTGCGCAAGGCCTGAAAGGGTTCGATCTTCCCGTCCCCACTCCCGAGCTGACGATCAGCCTCATGTGGCACCCGCGCCTTGACGCAGACCCGGCTCACCGATGGTTTCGGCAGAAAATCGCCGAGCTCTGCCGGACGACTCCCTAGAACAATCCACCCGCCCAGCCCGTTGCCGGCCTCGATGATGTCGCAGTGGTGGGTCAACCGATCGACTATGGTCGCAGCGGTCGCCGGCCTCGTCAGCGGTCGTTCAGGTGGCAGGCGCTGCGGTGGTCCGCCGCCACGTCTCGCAGGGCGGGCTTTTCCATTTTGCACCGGTCGAAAGCATTCGGGCAGCGCGGATGGAACGGACAGCCCGGCGGCGGCGCCAGCGGGCTCGGCAACTCTCCCTTCAGGGCGGTGTAGGCGCGCTTCTGCGTCTCGATCCGGGGGATCTCCTCCAGCAGCGCCTGCGTGTAGGGATGGTTAGGCCGGGAGAATATCTCCTCCACCGTCGCCTCCTCGACGATCCGGCCGAGATACATGATGGCGACCCGGTCGGAGAGATGCTCGACGACACCGAGATCGTGGCTGATGAACAGGTAGGTCAGGTCGAGCTGCTCACGCAGGTCCATGAACAGATTGAGGATCTGCGCCTGGATTGAGACGTCGAGCGCCGCCACGGCCTCATCGCACACCAGGAATTCCGGCTGCACGGCCAGGGCGCGGGCGATGCCGATGCGCTGGCGCTGGCCGCCGCTGAACTGATGCGGAAAGCGGCTCTTGAAGCTTGGGTCTAGACCGGCGCGGCGCAGCTGTTCGTCCACATAGGCGCCCTCGTCCCCCTCGATCAGATGGTGGATGCGGGGCGCCTCGCCGACAATCTCGGCGACCGAGGCGCGCGGATTGAGCGAGGCGAACGGATTCTGGAAGATCATCTGGATGCGCAGCTTGGCGGCGCGCCGTTCCCGCGGCGAAAGCTCGGACAGCCGGCGGCCCCGCCACAGGACCTCGCCCGAGGACGGCGGCATGATGCCGGCGATGATGCGCCCGAGCGTGGACTTGCCGCAGCCCGACTCTCCGACCAGACCCAGCACCTCGCCTTTTCGCACCGTGAGGTCGACCGAATCGACGGCGTGCACGATGGTGGGTTTGGACTTGGCCCCGCCGAAACGCTCGGCGAAACGGGCCAGGGCGCTTGGCGGTGTGCCGAACGTCCTGGAGACCCCGCGCAGCGTGATCACCGGCTGGCGATTCGCGACGGTTGGCTCGAGAACCTCGGGAGCGAGCGCTTGTTCGACCATCAGGCATCCTCTCTGCACGGATGAAAACAGCGATGGACATGCCCGTGCCGAGCGAACAGGCCAGGTTCGCGGCGGCAGGCCTCGTCGGCGTGGTCGCAGCGGGTGCGGAAGGCGCAGCCTTCCGGAAGGTCCAGCAGATTGGGCGTCATGCCGTGGATCTGGCGCAGCCGTTCGCCGCGCCGGTTCCGGCTCGGCAGCGAGCCGATCAGGCCCGCAGTATAGGGGTGCCGCGGCGCGTTGATGACCTCGGCGACCGGGCCCGCTTCGACGATGCGGCCGGCATACATAACGGCGACCTCGTCGGCCATGCCGGAGACCACCGACAGATCGTGGCTGATCCAGATCACCGCCGTATTGGTGTCGCGCGTGAGCTTCTGCACCTCCGCGAGGATCTGGGCCTGGATGGTGACGTCGAGCGCCGTCGTAGGCTCGTCGGCGATGATCAGGTCCGGCTGGTTCAGCAGCGCGGTGGCGATCGCCACGCGCTGCCGCATGCCGCCGGAGAACTGGTGCGGATAGGCCTTGAGACGCTCCTCCGGGCTCGGGATGCCGACCTTGCCCAGGGCGTCGCGGGCGCGGGCGCGGGCCTCGGCGATCGGAACCCGCTCGTGCGCCTGGATCGCCTCGATCATCTGGGTGTCGATGCGCAGCACGGGATTGAGCGTCATCATCGGATCCTGGAAGATCATCGCGATGTGCCGGCCGCGCAGCCGCCGCATCTCCTCCAGCGAGGCGCCGGTCAGTTCCTGGCCCTTGAAGCTTATCTCGCCGCCGACGATCCGGCCAGGCGGCTCGATCAGCCGGACGATGGAAAAGCCGGTGACGGATTTTCCGGAGCCGCTCTCGCCAACCAGGCCGAGTACCTGGCCGGCTCTCAGATCGAACGACAGGCCGTCCACGGCTTTGACTTCGCCGGCCGGCGTGGCGAAATAGGTCTTCAGGTCGCGCACCGAGAGGATCGCGCCTCGCCGCGACGAAGCGGCGACCCCGGCTGTCTGCTCGAGCACCGCCGTCATGCCTGGCTCCGCGGGTTCAGGACGTCGCGAAGCTGATCGCCGACGAGATTGATGGATACAATCATGACGAGTAGCGCGACGCCGGGATAGAAGCTGATCCAGTACTCGCCGGACAGCATGTACTCATAGCCGTTGGCGATCAGCAGCCCGAGGCTCGGTTCGGTGACCGGGACGCCGAGGCCGAGGAAGGAGAGGGTTGCCTCCAGGGTGATCGCCCGGGCGATCTGAACCGTCGCGATGACGATCAGCGGCGGCAGGCAATTGGGCAGCAGATGGCGGAAAAGAATGCGCCAGGTTGGGATCGCCAGGCACTCGGCGGCTTCGATGTATTCCTTGCGTCGCTCGATGAGGGCGCCGCTGCGCGCGGTGCGGGCATAGGCGGCCCACTCCACGATGACCAGGGCGAGAACGACGTTGGTCACGCCCTTGCCGAGGAAGGCCAGGATCATCAGCGCGACGAGGATCGAGGGAAAGGACAGCTGGAGATCGACGATGCGCATGATGATGCTCTCGATCCAGCCGCCGACATAGGCGGCGATCAGCCCCAGCGCCGAGCCGACGGCTGCCGCCGCCATGGCCGACAGGAAGCCGACGAGCAGGGAGATGCGCAGGCCGTAGAGGATGGCAGAGAGCATGTCGCGGCCCTGCGAGTCCGTCCCCAACGTGAACACCATGCTGCCGTCCATCGACCCGGCGCCCGGAGCGAGCCGTCCGTCCATGATGCTGAGCTGCATCAGATCGTAGGGGTCCTGCGGCGCGATGGCTGGCGCCAGGATCGCCAACAGGATGACGATCGCCAGCGCGAGCAGGCCGAGTACGGCCAGCTTGGAGCGCGTGAATTCGCGAAGGACGCGGCGCAGCGGCGTCTCCACGGCGGGCCGGCGTTCGGCGGTGGTTTCGATGGTCATGGTCATCGTTCAGCCCCCGCTCTCGAGACGGACGCGCGGGTCGAGCACCGTATAGAGAAAGTCCACGATCAGGTTGATGGTCGTGAAGAAGATCACGATGATCACCAGGTAGGCCACGATCATCGGCCGATCGAGCGAGTTGATGCTGTCGATGATCAGCTTGCCCATGCCCGGCCATGCGAAGATGGTCTCGGTCACCACCGCGAAGGCGATCAACGACCCGAACTCGAGGCCGATGACGGTGATGATCGGGATCAGGATGTTCTTCAGGACATGGACCGAGATGATCCGGCGCTCGGTCAATCCCTTGGCGCGGGCGAACTTGATGTATTCCTGCGGCATCACCTCGCGGACGCCGGCGCGGGTGAGGCGGATCACCAGGGATATCTTGAACAGCGCCAGGTTGAGGGCCGGCAGGATCAGGTGACGCAGACCATCCGCCGTCAGGAACGACCACCGGACGCCGAGCACGTCCACCGTCTCGCCGCGCCCGCCGCTCGGCAGCCAGCCGAGTTGGACCGCGAACAGCATGATCATCATCAGGCCCACCCAGAAGGTGGGCAGCGAAAACCCGAGAATGCTGCCCGCCATGATGCTGCGGGACAGCAGGCCGTGCGGCCTGAGACCGGCATAGAGCCCGAGCGGAATGCCGAAGAGGATGGCGAGAATGAGGGCGCTGAAGGCCAGTTCGAACGTCGCCGGCATCCGCTGAAGGATGACCTTCAGGGCCGGCTCGCCGAACACGAAGCTGGTGCCGAGATCACCGTGCAGGGCGTTGCCGATGAAGCTGAGATACTGCTTCCAGAGCGGCTGATCGAGGCCGAGCGCGGTGACGATACGCAGCCGTTCGACCTGATCGGCGTCGGGCGGCACGAGGATGTCGGCCGGGTTGCCGATGACACTGACGCCGACGAACACGATGATCGTCATGGCGAAGACGATCAACAGGGCTCCGAACAGGCGCTTGATGAACCAGAAGGGCATGGATGATCTTCCTGCGTACCGCCTCGACCCTTTCCCTCAAGCCGCTGCAAATTCCTTCGGAACGGAAGGCATGATCTCCGGCGGCAGCGGACAGCGATAGGGCTGGCCGTTGGTGCGCTGCGCCCACTCCGCCTTGGCGTCGCTCAGCAATTCCGGAGTTTCGCAGGCCCGCAGCGCCGTCAGCGCCAAAGCCTTGGCCGCGTGGACCATCGCCTTGTGGGCGCCAGGGCTCTTTCCCTGCGCCACCACCTGCCAAGTGTGGACCGGCGTGCCGATCGCCCAGCACGGCGTCCAGACCTGCGCGGTCGGCACGGTCCAGCTCACGTCGCCCACGTCGGTGGAGCCGGCGCGGAAGTGCGAATGCCCGTCGAAAGCGAGCAGGCCTCGATGCAGCGGGCTGTCCCGGTCGAGACTGTTGAGAAGCGCGTCGCCCTGGACTTTGTAGAGCTTGTAGCTGCTGCGGATGGCCTCATCGCTGAGCGTCGCGCGGATCGCCTGGGCGAACTCCAGATCCGCGTCGTCGAACGGAACCGGTCCGAGGTCCTTCATCGTGGCGTGGAGCGCCGTCTCCAGTGCGTGGTTGGGCAGCAGGTTGGAGGTGGCGCGATCGAAGGTGATGGCAACCTCGGTGTCGGTCATCATCGCCGCGCCCTTGGCGATCCGGTCGATCCGCTCGCGGAGCGCGATGGCACCCGGCAGTTCGGGGCTGCGGATGTAGTAGAAGGCCTCAGCCTGGGCCTGGACGACGTTTGGCGCCGCGCCACCCGGGTCGGTGATCGCATAGTGCACGCGGGCGTCGCTCGGCATGTGCTCGCGCAGAAAGTTCACCCCGACGTTCATCAACTCCAGCGCGTCGAGCGCGCTGCGGCCGAGGTGCGGTGCGTTGGAGGCGTGCGCGGCCGTGCCCTTGAAGCGATAGTAGATACCCAGGACCGACAGGTTCGTCGTCGACCGCACACCGCAGAACGGCGCGGGATGCCAGGTGAAGGCGGCGTCGACGTCGTCGAAGCATCCTTCCCGCGCCATGAAGGTCTTGCCCGAGCCGCCTTCCTCGGCGGGGCAGGCATAATAGCGCACGGTGCCGGCGATGCCCTTGTTGTCGAGGTGGCGCGCCAGGGCGGTCGCCGCCAGCATGGCGCCGACACCCAGCAGGTTATGGCCGCAGCCGTGGCCGCTGCCGCCCGGCTCCAGCGCCTCCTCGGCCGCCACGCCGGCCTTCTGGCTCAAGCCCGCCAGGGCGTCGAACTCGCCGAGAAAGGCGATGACCGGACCGCCCTCGCCACGTTCGGCGACGAAGGCGGTCGGCATGCCGGCCAGGTTCCGCGTCAGGCGGAAGCCGTGGCGCTCCAGCAGCGCGGCCTGGGCCGCACTGGATCTGGCCTCGCAAAAGCGAAGCTCTGCGAAGTCCCAGATGCTGTCGCTCACCGCGGCGAAGGCCGGCGTCAAGTCGTCGATAAGGGCAGTCAGATCGTTCATCCGTTCATCCACTGGAAGCTGGGTTCTCGCCGAGGCGGCGTTGGAGAAGGCGGCGGCGCCTACTCCGCGGCTGGCTCGATGTTGGTGGCCATGGTGTACATGTCACCGCGCGGCTTCAGCGTGAGCCCGTCGCGCACACCCCAGGCGCCCTTCAGGAAGAAGATCGGCACGATGGCGACGTCGTCGATCGCGGTCTTGGCGGCCTGCTGCAGGAGTTCCTGGCGCTGGTCGTCGTCGACCGTCGAGGTCGCCTTCTTGATCAACGCGTTCAGCTCCGGGTTGTCGTAGCCGCCGGCGTTGTTGCGGCCGGTTCCGGCGACCGGGTCCCATTTCGCCGCGAGCACGTCCAAGGCGTTGCTGGAAAGACCGGCAGCGCTGCCGAAAATCGCGAGGTAGCTGCTGAACTGCGGGTTTTCGCCCGTCGCCTTCGACCAGAACACCGAGGAGGGCATGGTCTCGACCTTGGTGTGGATGCCGACCGCTGTCAGCATCTGGGCGATCGCCTGGCAGGTCTGGACGTCGCCGGTGAAGCGGTCGTTCAGGCAATGGATGGTCAGTCCGAACCCGTCGGGATAGCCGGCCTCCTCCAGGAGCTTGCGCGACTGATCCGGATCGTAGCTGGCCGGTAACAGGTCGGGATTGTGGCCGTCGAACCCGTCCGGCGTGAACTGCCCGGCCGGCTCGGCCCCGCCGCCCATGATGCGCTCGGCCAAGCCGTCGCGGTTGATCGCATGGGTGACCGCCTGGCGCACCTTGAGGTCGTTGAAGGGGTTCTTGGTGACAGGCTTGCCGTCGATATCGGTGACGAAGGGCGGGTTGTCGCGTCGGTCGATCGTCATGTAGTGCAGAAAGACCGACGTGCCGGAGACAATCTTGGCCCGACCGCTGTTGTTGACGCGCTGGAAGAGCGAGGCCGGAATGGCGTCGGCCACGTCGACATCACCCGACAGGAGGGCGGCGGTGCGGGCGCTGTCGTCGGTGATGAAGCGGAATTTCACATGATCCCACGGGGCCGGATCGCCGCGGTAGGTATCGCTGCGCTCCAGCGTGACGTCCTGACCGGGCGTCCAGCGGACCCAACGATAGGGACCCGTTCCGATGGCGGCCGGTCCGCCGTTGAAGTCGTCGGAGGACGCGCCCTCCACCGCGTGCTTGGCGACGATGGCGATTGTCGCCAGATTGGCCGGCAGTTCCGGCGAGGGAACCTTGGTGGTGATCCGCACGGCGTGGTCGCCGCTTGCCTCCACCGATGCCACGTCCGCCACATAGGCGTGGAAGGTGCGCACTCCCTCGATGGTCTGGGCGCGGTGGATGGAGAAAATCACGTCCTCGGGCGTCAGCGGCGTTCCGTCCTGGAACTTGACGTCATCGCGGAGCTGGAACTCCCAGGTCGTCGGGTTGATCACCTTCCAGGATGTGGCGAGGTCGGGAACCGGACGCAGGTTGTTGTCCTGGGCGACCAGCGCCTCGTAGACATGCAGCTGCATATTGCGGTTCGGCGAATACAGAAGATGCGGATCGGCGCCGGTGATCGGCGCCTTGATGGCGACCGTCAGGTCTTCGGCAAGGGCCGGCGTGACCGACTGCGTCAAGCCGGCCGCTGCCAGCAGACACCCCAAGGCAAGCGCAGCCTGCAAGCGTATGGTCATCATGCTTCTCCTGAGTTGTGAACGCTCTCCAGGCAGAGCGCCGGATCGATGATCTTCCGCGACAGGATCGCTCCCCCCGTCCTGGTCAGATCAGTCTGCATAGGATTGTACAGCGGTCAATAGAGGTTCACTGTGCGGAAAACATAAATCTGCAGTTTCGACCGATCAATGATCGACCAAAATGTCTATTTTGGCATCATCCTGTCGATTAATGCACCATCTCCGCACTTTTCTGTCACCTCTCGACATAGTTCAGTCTTCTATTGCTGCGGCGCGTGAACTCAAATAGAATCGAATCGGTTTGCACAACGAAACTGTCCGTGTTCGGATCGGGGAGCCCGATGACCGAGCCGTGGAAAGGTCGATGCCGATGCCCGATGCCGTCTCTCGTGCGCTCTGTGAGCAAGTTTCCGCCGATCTCATGATGGAGGCCCTGGGCGAGCTTCAGCATTGGGTGAAGCTCTCCGGATCGGCGGAGGAGCTCACCAGTCTCGAACTCGTCCGCAAGCGGATCGAAACCTACGGCTACCGCACCGAAATCATTCTCCACGACGCGATGATCAGTCTGCCCGGCGCCGCGCGGCTGGAGACCGGCGGCCGCACCTGGACATGCATCACCCACTCGCACGCTCGACCGACGCCGGCCGGCGGACTGACCGCGCCGCTCGTCGACGTCGGCGAGGGAAGCCAGGCCGATTTCGACGCCGCCGACGTGCGGGGTCGCGTCGTGCTGGTCGCCGGCCTGGCCAGCCCGGCGGTGACCGCCCGGGCATCGGCGGCGGGGGCGGCCGGACAGATCCACTTCACGCGCGACGGCCACATCCACGAGATGTGTGTATCGCCGGTCTGGGGCAGCCCGTCGGTTGAAACCGTCGACCGGCTGCCCTGCACGGTCGTCGTCACGGTGGGCCTGGACGACGGCGAAGAGCTCCGCGCCATGCTGCGGGACGGGCGCCTGAGCGAGGTCACGCTGTTTGCCGAGGTCGATACCGGCTGGCGCAAAACGCCGATCCTAATCGCCGAGATGGAGGCGCCGGAGGCGCCGGAGGACGCGCCCTTCGTGTTGTTTTCGGGCCACCACGACACCTGGTACTACGGCGTGATGGACAACGGCGCCGCCAACGCCACCATGCTGGAGGTGGCCCGGCTGATGGCCTCGCGGCACGCCGACTGGAAGCGCGGCCTTCGCTTTGCCTTCTGGTCCGGCCATTCGCATGGCCGCTACTCGGGATCGGCCTGGTATGCCGACCACCATTGGGACGAGCTGGAGCGGCGCTGCGTCGCCCATGTCAACGTCGACTCGACCGGCGGCCGCGACGCCAACATCCTGACCGGCTCGGGATGCGCCGCCGAGCTGCGCCAGGTGGCGATCGACGCGATCCGCGATCAGGCGGGCCAGACCTACAAGGGCAAACGCTTCGGCCGGCAGGGCGACGAGTCGTTCTGGGGCGTCGGCGTGCCATCGATTTTCAACAGCATCAGCCATCATGCCCAGAACGTCGGGGCCGAGCCGGGCGCGATGAAGCTCGGCTGGTGGTGGCACACGCCGCAGGACACGCTCGACAAGATCGACGCTCAGAACCTGGTGCGCGACACCAGGATCTTCGTCCAGGTCGTCTCCAGGCTTCTTTTCTCGCCGGTCCTGCCGCTCGACTACCGGGCCCATGCCGCCGATCTGAGGAGCGTGCTGTCGGGCCTCGGCGAGGAGCTCGGGGATCGGTTCGACATGAGCGAGCTGATGGCGCGGCTCGACGAGTTCTCGGTGCTTGCGGAGCGGACAGCGGCGACGGCGGAGCGGAGCGCTTCGTCGGAACAGGCCGAGCGGCTGAATCGGGCGCTGCTGCGGACCTCGCGCGCGCTCGTGCCGATGGATTACACGCAAGGCGATCGCTTCGTGCACGACCCGGCGCTGGCCCAGGCGGCCTGGCCGGTACTGCAGCCGTTGCGCGCCCTGGCCCGGAGCGCGCCGGAGGGCGCCGAGGCCGCCCTTTGCTATGTCAGCGCCCGGCGCGCGGCCAATCGCATGGCGCATGCGCTGCGCTCCGCCTGCGAGACGCTGGCGGGCTGCTGACGCCGACGCCGAAAGGCGGCCGTTCGTCCTGTTGCGCTCGAACTTCATTCGGTGCACGTATCACCGCCGGCCCGTCACCCGGGTGACGGGCCGGCGGTTGCGGTTGTCCTCCGAGATGACCCCGGTTGCGAACCTTGTTCGCGCGCCGGAGACATCTCTCGATGATGGATGCAGAACTTGGATTATACCATTTCATCGGTCGAGAAGGCATTGCAACTCTTGTCGCTGATCGGAGACATGCCTGGTCGGGGCCTGTCCGAGCTGTCCCGCGCTTCGGGAAATTCCAAGGCGCGGACCTATCGTCTTCTGCAGACGATGGAGGCGGCCGGCTTCGTCCTGAGGTCCGACAACGAGCCGCGCTATTGGCTCGGCGATCGGTCGCGGCGGCTGGGCGAGCAGGCGCGCGATCAGGTGGATATCGTGGCGGCTGCAGTTCCCATCGTCGAAAGGATCGCCGCCCGCTGCAATGAGACGGTGCAGGTCCGTGTGCGTCAGGGAACGAACAGCTGCTGTGTGCTGGCGCGCGAGCCCGACCGCACCATCCGCCACCACGCGGAGGAGGGCCGACTGTCGCCCATCCACGTCGGCACCTCCAAGCTGCTCCTGGCCTATGCCTCGCCGCGGGTCCAGAAGATGGTTCTGTCCGGGCCGCTGCAGGCAAAGACAGCCAAGACGATCGCCAGTCCCGAACGCCTCGCCGAGAAGCTCGTGGAGATCCGCAAGCAGGGCTATTGCATCAGCGTCGGGGAGAATGATCCGGATTCGTTCGCCGTCGGCGCCCCTGTGCGTGACGCCGCCGGCTCGGTCATTGCCGTGTTGATCATCGCGGCGCCGGTCTCGCGCATCAATGACGAGAAGTCGGCCGAATTCACCGAGATGGTGCTGCAGGGCGCCCACCAGGTCGAGGGCGCCCTGAGCCTCGCGGAATTTCAGGAGCGCTGAAGTCGGCGGCTATAGCGCCAGGGGCGACAACGTTCATGGCGATGCGGCGCTCCCCCGGTTCCAAAGCCACGTGACGGGTCAGCGCCTCGACGGCGGCCTTCATCGGTCGATAGATCGCGACACGCCGCGAACCATCATCTTTCATTCCAACTCGATGATTAACCGGATCAGTAATTATCTGTTTTTGTCCAGTGCAGAACGGAAAAATACACATTTATACTCGTATAAATCGCAATATTGGTACGATTTATAATTTCCAAAACAAATGCGGCGCAGTGCACGTCATCAATCTATTCATTAGTTTTATAATATAATCGAAAGAAATATCTGGATCCAATCGCTCTTCCGAAAGGGGACGGCAAAGTTCTGTGGCGGTTTAGTCCGAAACCTCCTGAGCCCAAAGGCATTTGGCATAGGTTGGCGTTGTCGGAACTGGCTCGGTGAAATTGGGCCGTTCAAGGAATTCCCCTCACTATGCACCCGCTCTTCCCGGTGTGCCGACCGTTGTCCTCAAAGTGTGATTACCCGGATGCCTTGCTTCGGAACGCTGCACCTGCTCTTCTAGCAAGAAGAGGAGGATGCGTTCACATCGATGGAGATTTCGATGGTCGGAACGATCTCGCGTCCCGGTTACCGCAGCAGTCCTTCACAGATCCACGAGCATCGTTCGCTAGACGTGCTTTACGAAGCCGGCAAGATCCTCGCCGGTCCGGTCGACCCCGAGCAGATGCTCTCGTCCGTGCTACGCGTGCTTTCCTCCTTCATGGGACTTCGCTGCGGCGCGGTGGCCCTGCTCGTCGACCCTCGCCATCCGCTGGCCAGCGCCGCCGTCAACCCTTACGTGATTGCCGCCACGTGGCGCGCCGAGGAAGCCCAGCCGGCGTCCTGCGGCGCGATCCCGGAAGCGGTCGCGGCCATGGTCCTTCGCACAGGCATAGCCACCGTCGTACAGAACGTCCGTGCAGAACTCGGAGAGGCGGCGATCCCGCGCGACATCGCCGCGGAGGCGCCGGTGGCGCTCATCGCGGCGCCCATTCTGGAGCGCGATCCCTCGCCAACGCCGACGGGAGTGCTGTGCGCCTACCGTGTTTTCCACGACGGGGAGCCTTGGGAGCTCGATCTGGACCTGCGCCTTTTGAAGATGGTCGCCGCGCTGGTTTCCCAGTCACTGCGTTTCCGGCGCATCGTGCTGCGCGATCGCGAGCGCCTGTTAGCCCAGGCAAGCCAGGCGGCCAAGGCGCTCAAGGAGGTCCGAGTGGGCGGCGCCGTCGAAGCCGACGGCATTGGCGAGATTATCGGCGAGAGTGCGGAGATCCGCGCGGTTTACGAGCGCGTCCGGAAGGTGGCGCCGACCCGCGCCACGGTGCTTTTGCGAGGCGAAAGCGGCACCGGCAAGGAGCTGTTCGCGCGGGCCATCCATCGCCTGAGCGACCGTTCCGACAGGCCCTTTGTCAAGCTGAACTGTGCCGCTCTGAGCGAGACCCTGCTGGAATCAGAGCTTTTCGGCCATGAGAAGGGCTCCTTCACCGGCGCCATGGGGCAGAAGAAGGGGCGCTTCGAGCTCGCCGACGGCGGCACGCTGTTTCTCGACGAGATCGGCGAGATCTCGAGTTCTTTCCAGGCCAAGTTGCTCAGGGCACTTCAGGAGGGCGAGTTCGAGCGGGTCGGCGGCACGCGCACCGTCAAGGTGGACGTGCGCCTTGTCGCGGCGACGAATCGCGACCTGGAGGAAGCAGTGACCCGGGGCGAATTCCGCGCCGACCTCTATTTCCGCATATGCGTCATCCCGATCGTGCTGCCGCCGTTGCGCGAGCGCCCCGGCGATATTCCCCGTCTCGCCCAGGCCTTCCTCGATCGCTTCAATCAGGAGAACGGCGCGAGCCTCAGGTTCGGCCGCGCGGTGCTCGGCCTGCTGCAGGCCTGTTCGTTTCCTGGCAACGTGCGCGAGCTCGAGAACTGCGTCAGCCGGGCTGCGGCGCTGACCGCCGGCCCGGTGATCGAGGCCATCGACATGGCCTGCCAACAGGATGCCTGTCTGTCACCGCAGCTCTGGCGGCTGAGGGCCGCCGGCCGCGCTCCGGTCGGAGGGCTCGGCTCGGTGCCGCTCCCGGTGTTCAACGACGCGGCCCCGCGTGCCCCGCAGCCACCAGCCGCCCCACCACTCACAGGCGCTGCGCCCAGCGCCGCGCCGGCCGCGGCCGCCGATCACCAAAGCCAGCCCCCCCGCAGCCAGCGCGAGGAGCTGATCGACGCGATGCAGCGCTCGGGTTGGGTGCAGGCGAAGGCGGCGCGGTTGCTCGGCATGACGCCCCGCCAGATCGGCTATGCCCTGAAGAAGCACGGCATCGACGTCGTCCGGTTCTGACCTTGGCCTGTCGGTTTCGCGACGCGCCTGTCGCGGGTCCTACAACACATCGACGGCCGCCGATTGAGCCAAAGCCCTTGCCCGAAAGGTGATTTCGGTTTGGCACGGCGCCTGCATAGCCTCCATTGCAGCGAAGGCAAAGAGAGGTTTGCGCCGATGAACGACACCGTCATCTCCCTCGACGCCCTGAAGATCGGATCGCGCGAAACGCTCGCCGCCTCGGTTGCCGGCGGCTGCTCGTCCTCGACCTGCGGCTCGGCGGCCGGGCCGGCGGATATGCCACCCCAGATTTGGGAGAAAGTGAAGGACCATCCGTGCTATTCCGAGGAGGCGCACCACTATTTCGCGCGGATGCACGTCGCTGTCGCGCCCGCCTGCAACATCCAGTGCAACTACTGCAACCGCAAGTACGACTGCTCCAACGAGAGCCGGCCGGGCGTCGTCTCGGAGAGGCTCACGCCTGAACAGGCGGCGCGCAAGGTGATCGCCGTAGCCAACGAGGTGCCGCAGCTTTCCGTCCTCGGCATTGCCGGTCCCGGCGACGGCGCCTACGACTGGCGCAAGACGAGGGCGACCTTTGACCTTGTCCGCGCGGCCCTCCCCGACATCAGACTTTGCCTCTCCTCCAACGGCCTGTCGTTGCCCGACCACCTCGACGAGCTGGCCGAAATGGCGATCGGCCACGTGACCCTGACGATCAACATGATCGACCCGCAAATCGGGACAGCGATTTACCCCTGGATCTTTTGGAAGGGCAAGCGCCGCACGGGGCTCGAAGCCTCAAGGATCCTTCACGAGCGCCAGATGCAGAGCCTGGAAGGTCTCGTCGCCCGCGACATCCTGGTCAAGGTGAACTCAGTGATGATCCCGGGCATCAACGACCGCCACCTCCTGGAGGTGAACCGCGTGGTAAAGGCAAAAGGCGCGTTCCTGCACAACATCATGCCGCTGATCTCGGCGCCCGAGCACGGCACGGCCTACGGGATGGCCGGCCAGCGCGGGCCGACGGCGGCCGAGCTGAAGGCGCTGCAGGATGCCTGCGCCGGCGGCGCCAATCTGATGCGCCATTGCCGCCAGTGCCGTGCCGACGCCGTCGGCCTGCTCGGCGAGGACCGCGGCCAGGAATTCACCATGGAGCTCGTGCCCGAGACGATCCGCTACGATCCGTCCAAGCGCCAGGCCTATCGGGAATGGGTCGCAAGGGAGCGCGAGGACCGCCGCAGCGCGGCCACCCAGGCTCAGGCCGTAACCGGCGGAACCGTCGCCGCCGATACGCCGCCGATGCTTGCCGCCGTCTGCACCAGGGGCGGCGGGCGGATCAACCAACATTTCGGCCACGCCAAGGAGTTCCAGCTGTTCGAAGTGGACGCCAAGGGCGTGCGCTTCATCACCCATCGCCGCGCCGACAACTACTGCATCGGCGGCGAAGGCATTGAGGACCGGCTCGACGCCGTGATCGAGACGCTCGCGGGCGTTCCCATCATCCTGTGCGCCAAGATCGGCGACTGCCCGTGCGCGAGCCTTGCGGCCGCCGGCATCGAGGCGATCGACGCCTACGCCCACGATTACATCGAGACGTCGCTTCTGGACCTCTACCGGCAGAGACATCGACAAGCCGAGCGCCGGGCCACCCGAGCCTGATCCCGGAATTCCGCCAGCGAAAGGAAAAAAGCCATGGCCTTGCAGATCCTTGCCGCGCAATGCAGCGTTTGCGGTGCGTGCGAGTTCGAGTGCCCGAACGCGGCGATCAAGTTCAAGAAGGGCGCCTATCGCATCGACCCCAGCCTCTGCACGGAGTGCGAAGGCTTCCACGACTCGCCGCAATGCGTCGAGGTCTGCCCGGTGCCGGACACCTGCGTGCCGGCGCGCCCCGCCGCATGAGCAGGATCAATCGCGGAACGAGCGACAGGGAGGCGGCAATGCGCGATGACGATCCGCCGATCGAAGTGTACGGACCGCCCCGCTTCCGGCCAGGCGAAAAGGTTCGCTCGACGAAAAACGTCAAGAATGATGGCACGATGGCTGGCCGGGAGATCGGCGAGATCGTCGTCAGGAAGGGCGACGTCGGTTATGTCAGAGACGTCGGCACCTTCCTGCAGCAGTTCTATGTCTATGCGGTCGAGTTCGCCGAGCACCACTCGGTGGTGGGCATGCGGGCACGCGAACTCGCCGCCGAGCCCGATCCGGAGAGGGTGCCATGAAGGTCATCATCAGCGAAACTCCCAAGGGCTTTCAGGCCTATGTCGCCAAGAAGGATCTGGAGGAACTGATTGTCCAAACCGAGACGCCGGCTCTTTGGGGTGGATGGGCGCGTCTGGCGAATGGCTGGGTGCTTGACCTGCCGGCGATGGACCCCGCGCCGCGCTTGCCCGTAACGGTCGAGGCGCGCCGGCGCGCCGTGGAGGACTGAGGCATGTGCGGGACGGCGAGTCTCGATGCCTGCCTCGACGCGGTGCGAGGCGGCACGCTTATTCCGTATCTCGGAGCCGGTGTGGCGGCGCTCGGCCGGTCCACGGTGCCATCCGCACCAACGGCGCTCGCCGCCCTGCTCGAAAACGAGGTCCGCGCACCGAAACGAGCCTCCGGAAATCTCTGGGCGGTGGCCCAGTTCGTCGAGAGCCGCCGATTTCGCGGGACACTGGATGCCATCGTCGAGCGCGCCTTCGCTGGCGGCATCCGCGACAACCCCGTTCATGACTGGCTTGCGGCGGTCGCGCCGCCGCTCGTCATCGACACCTGGTACGACGACGGCCTGCTTGCCGCCTACGCCGAACGGGCGGAGAGCTGGGGCTGGGTGCAGGGTGCAACCCGCAACGGCCAATGGACGCCCGTGTGGACGAGAGCCTACGATGCAGCCGGTGAGCTCTGCCCCGAGGGGCCGGACCCGCGCTGGAACTCGCTGATCTACAAGCCGCACGGCGTGGCGAAGAAGGGCCTCGGTTTCCTGATGTCCGACAGCGACTATGTCGAGGTCCTGACCGAGATCGACATCCAGACGCCGATCCCCGATGAGGTGAAGGCGCGCCGCGAACGCCGGGGCTTCCTGTTCCTCGGCTGCCGCTTCGACGACCAGATGCTGCGCATCTTCGCCCGCCAGATCATGAAGCGCTCCGCCGGCCCCCATTTCGCGCTCATCGCGGGCGACCTGACCCGCATGGAGCGCCGCTTCCTCGACGAGCAGGGTATCGAACGTATCGACCTCGATCTCACCGCCGCGACCAAGGCGCTGACAGTCGCAGCCTGAACCCTCGATCCCCCTATCGCCTCGCCCCGCCTAAAAGGCGGGTTTTTTTTATGCCGCCTCGCCGCTCGTGACGGCACGAGTTTACGAACGTTGTCTCGACGAAGGTTCGCGACGGATTGGCCGCAGGCGCAACGACATGAACGGCCAAGGCGTCCGGATCTGCCAATCGCCCCAGAAAGAATGTGAGCTTTGTCGTTGTTTTGTCGGCTTCGTCACATGGCCGACAGAAGCCCACGATCCAGAGAAACTTTCCGTAACACACTGTTTTAAAATGATTTCTTTGCCCTTTCTTTGGTTGGCACGGTTCCTGCAAGTCCCTGGGTAGAGACGGCGATACACGCCTTTCTCACCTGACGCGAATGGCTGAAAGGATTGTTCGAATGGCTGCACTTCGACAGATCGCCTTCTACGGCAAGGGTGGAATCGGGAAATCGACCACCTCGCAAAACACGCTCGCGGCTCTCGTCGAGCTCGGGCAGAAGATCCTCATCGTCGGCTGCGATCCGAAAGCCGATTCCACCCGCCTGATCCTCAACGCCAAGGCACAGGACACCGTGCTGCACCTCGCGGCCGAGATGGGTTCGGTGGAAGATCTCGAACTCGAGGACGTTCTGAAGGTCGGCTTCAAGGACATCAAATGCGTCGAGTCCGGCGGGCCAGAGCCTGGCGTCGGCTGCGCCGGGCGCGGCGTCATCACGGCCATCAACTTTCTTGAGGAGAACGGCGCCTACGAGAACGTCGACTACGTCTCCTACGACGTACTCGGCGACGTCGTCTGCGGCGGCTTCGCCATGCCGATCCGCGAGAACAAGGCGCAGGAGATCTACATCGTCATGTCCGGCGAGATGATGGCGCTCTATGCCGCCAACAACATCTCCAAGGGCATCCTGAAATACGCCAATTCCGGCGGCGTGCGGCTTGGCGGGCTGATCTGCAACGAGCGCCAGACCGACCGCGAGCTGGAGCTCGCCGAGGCGATGGCCGCCAAGCTCGGCTCAAAGCTCATCCACTTCGTGCCGCGCGACAACATCGTCCAGCACGCCGAGCTCAGGCGCCAGACGGTGATCCAGTACGCGCCGGACTCCCAGCAGGCCGACGAATACCGCCAGCTCGCCAGGAAGATCCACGCCAACTCCGGCCAGGGCGTCGTGCCGACGCCGATCACCATGGAAGAGCTGGAACAGATGCTGATGGACTTCGGCATCATGCAGAGCGAGGAAGATCGCCTCGCCGCCATCGCCAAGTCCGAAGCCCGGGTCGCCGTTCCCGCCTGAGCGCGCGGCGCCGGCGCGACGCCGGCGCTCTCCCTTTTCATCGTCAGAGGAGCCCTGCCATGGACTCGATGAATGCCGACACGGCGGAGATGCGCGAGCAACTGATCGAAGAGGTGCTCGCCGCCTATCCCGACAAATCCAGAAAGAAGCGCCAGAAGCATCTGGCTGTCGCCCAGCCGGCCCCGGCGGACGATCCCGCGATCGCCTCCAAGTGCGATGGCGTCAAGTCCAACATCAAGTCGCTGCCGGGCGTCATGACCATCCGCGGCTGCGCCTATGCCGGCTCCAAAGGCGTCGTCTGGGGGCCGGTCAAGGACATGGTCCACATCAGCCATGGCCCGGTCGGCTGCGGCCAATATTCCTGGTCGCAGCGGCGCAACTACTACACCGGCACGACCGGCGTGGATTCGTTCGTGACGATGCAGATCACCACAGACTTCCAGGAGAAGGACATCGTCTTCGGCGGCGACAAGAAGCTCGACAAGGTGATTGACGAGATCGCGGAGCTCTTCCCGCTCGCCAAGGGCATCTCGGTTCAGTCGGAATGTCCGATCGGCCTGATCGGCGACGACATCGAAGCGGTCTCGCGCAAGAAGGCCAAGGAGATCGGCAAGACCATCGTACCGGTGCGCTGCGAAGGTTTTCGCGGGGTGTCGCAGTCGCTGGGGCACCACATCGCCAACGATTCGATCCGCGACTGGGTGCTGGAGAAGGAAGGTACGGCCACGGGTCCGCAGCCCGGTCCCTACGACATCAACATCGTCGGCGACTACAATATCGGCGGCGATGCCTGGGCGAGCCGGCGGCTTCTCGAGGAGATGGGCCTGCGCGTCGTCGGCAACTGGTCGGGCGACGCGACGCTGGCCGAGATGGAGCGCGCGCCGAAGGCGAAGCTAAACCTCATCCACTGCTACCGGTCGATGAACTACATCTGCCGCTACATGGAAGAGAAGTACGGCATCCCCTGGATGGAGTACAACTTCTTCGGGCCGTCTCAGATCGCCGCGTCGCTGCGCGCCGTCGCGCAGAAATTCGACGAGACGATCCAGGAGAATGCCGAAAAGGTCATCGCCAAGTACCAACCCCTGGTCGACGCCGTGCTCGCCAAGTACCGGCCTCGCCTCGAAGGCAAGTCGGTGATGCTCTATGTCGGCGGCCTGCGGCCCCGCCACGTCGTCACCGCCTATGACGACCTCGGCATGGTGATCGCCGGAACGGGCTACGAGTTCGCCCATGCCGACGACTACAAGCGCACGGGCGAGTTCATCAAAGAGGGCACATTGATCTACGACGACGTCACCGGCTACGAGCTGGAGAAGTTCGTCGAGAAGATCCGCCCCGACCTGGTCGGCTCCGGCATCAAGGAGAAGTATCCGGTCCAGAAGATGGGCATCCCGTTCCGCCAGATGCACTCCTGGGACTATTCCGGCCCCTATCACGGCTATGACGGCTTCGCGATCTTCGCCCGCGACATGGATCTGGCGATCAACAATCCGGTGTGGGACCTGTTTTCGGCGCCCTGGGGCGAGAAGGCCGCCTAGCGGCGCCGCACCTTTCGGGACGGCCGATCGGCGGCCGCCCTTCTTAAAAAGCCACCCTTGTTTCAGCTCACGGCGCGTCTCGGAATGCGGACGGCCCGGAGAAGGATGAGACCCATGCCCCAGTCCGCGGAAAAGGTCCTCGACCACGCGAAGCTGTTCCAGGAGCCCGAATACGTCGAGATGTTCGAGCGCAAGCGTGCCGAATTCGAAAACGCCCCGCCGGCGCCGATGGTCAAGGAGATCGGCGACTGGACGAAGTCCTGGGAGTACCGGGAGAAGAATCTCGGACGCGAGGCGCTGTGCATCAACCCGGCCAAGGCCTGCCAGCCGCTCGGCGCGGTGTTCGCCGGCGCCGGCTACGAGGGGTCGCTCTCCTTCGTCCACGGCAGCCAGGGCTGCGTCGCCTACTACCGCTCGCACCTCGCCCGTCACTTCAAGGAGCCGTCCTCGGCCGTCTCCTCCTCGATGACCGAGGACGCGGCGGTGTTCGGCGGCCTCAACAACATGATCGACGGCCTCGCCAATGCCTACGCGCTATACTCACCGAAGATGATCGCTGTCTCCACCACCTGCATGGCGGAGGTGATCGGCGACGATCTCAATTCCTTCATCCTGCAAGCCAAGGAGAAGGGGTCGGTGCCGCAGGACTTCGCGGTGCCCTATGCCCATACGCCGGCCTTCGTCGGCAGCCATATCGATGGCTACGACAACATGCAGAAGGGCATCCTCGAGACCTTTTGGAAGGATGCCAAGCGGGTGCCCGGCGAGGGCATCAACATTATCCCCGGCTTCGACGGCTTCGCCGTCGGCAACATCCGCGAACTGAAGCGGATGCTCGCCCTGATGGGGGTCGAGACGACGATCCTCTCCGACGTCTCCGACGTCTACGACACCCCGTCGGACGGCGAGTTCCGCATGTATGCGGGCGGCACCTCGCTCGACGAGGTCAAGGGCGCGCTGAACGCCAAGGCGACCGTCTCCATGCAGGAATACTGCAGCCGCAAGACGCTGGAGTTCTGCGAGGAGCACGGCCAGGCGACGGCGTCCTTCCACTATCCGCTCGGCGTGCGGGCGACCGACGAGTTCCTGATGGCGATGACCGATCTCACCGGCACCACGATCCCCGACAGCCTGAAGCTGGAGCGCGGCCGCCTCGTCGACGCCCTGGCCGACAGCCAGTCCTATCTGCACGGCAAGACCTACGCGATCTTCGGCGATCCCGACTTCGTCTATGCGATGGCGCGCTTCCTGCTGGAGACCGGCGGCGAGCCGCGCCACTGCCTGGCCACCAACGGCGGCAAGGCGTGGGAAAAGCAGATGCGCGAGCTTCTGGCCTCGTCGCCCTTCGGCAAGGATTGCCAAGTCTGGGCCGGCAAGGATCTCTGGGCGCTGCGCTCGATCATGGCGACAGAGCCGGTGGATCTCTTGATAGGTAATTCGCACGGCAAGTATCTGGAGCGCGATCTGGGTACGCCGCTGATCCGGCTCGCCTTCCCGATCTTCGACCGGCATCACCACCACCGCTTCCCGACGTGGGGCTATCAGGGCGCGATCAACGTGCTGGTGAAGATCCTCGACAAGATCTTCGACCGCCTCGACGCCGAATCGGGCGCCCCTGGTCAGGACATATCGTTCGACCTGACCCGCTGAGCGCTCTGGCGCCCCGGCATGTCCGGGGGCGCCGTCTTTTTTCCATTCCGTCTGGAAATGCGAGGAAGAGCAATGGCCCAAGCGCTGCAGGCCCGCATCGACGCCGCCTTCGTGGAGCCGGCCTGCGGCGTCAACCGGTCGAAGAGCGACACCCAGCGCAGGAAAGGCTGCGCCAAGGCGCTGACGCCGGGGGCGGCGGCCGGCGGCTGCGCCTTCGACGGCGCCAAGATCGCGCTGCAGCCGATCGTCGATGCCGCCCATCTCATTCACGGCGCCCTCGCCTGCGAGGGCAACAGCTGGGACAATCGAAGTTCGGCGTCCTCCGGCCCGACACTCTACCGCACTTCCTTCACCACCGATCTCTCTGAACTCGACATCGTCATGGGTCACGGCGAGAAGAAGCTCTTCCGCGCCATCCGCGAGGTCATCGACAGGTACTCGCCGCCGGCCGTCTTCGTCTATTCGACTTGCGTGCCGGCGCTGGTGGGCGACGACATTGAGGCCGTCTGCAAGGCAGCGGCGGAGAAGTTCGGCACGCCGGTGATCCCGGTCAACGCGCCGGGCTTCGTCGGCTCGAAAAATCTCGGCAACAAGCTTGCCGGCCAAGCGCTGCTCGACCACGTCATCGGCACCATCGAGCCAGAGCGCACCACCACCACCGACATCAACATCGTCGGCGACTACAACCTGTCGGGCGAGCTGTGGCAGGTGAAGCCACTTTTCGACCGGCTCGGCATCCGCATTCTCGGCTCGATCACCGGCGACGCGCGCTACCGGCAGGTGGCGATGGCGCACCGGGCGCGCGTCACCATGCTGGTCTGCTCCAAGGCGCTGGTCTCGCTCGCCCGCCAGCTGGAGGAACGCTACGATATTCCTTGGTTCGAAGGTTCGTTCTACGGCATCTCCGACACGTCGCAGGCGCTGCGCACGCTCTGCCGCATGCTGGTCGAGCGCGGCGCGTCAGCCGATCTTCTGCCGCGCTGCGAGGCACTGATCGCCGCGGAGGAGGCTCGCGTCCGGGCCGCGCTCGAGCCGTTGCGCCCGCGCGTCGCGGGACGCCGTGTGCTGCTCTATACCGGCGGGCACAAGAGCTGGTCGGTTGTCTCCGCCCTCCAGGAGCTCGGCATGGAGGTCGTCGGCACCTCAATGCGCAAGTCGACCGAGTCCGATAAGGACCGCGTCAAGACGATCATGGGCGACGACAGCCACATGTTTGAAAACATGGCGCCCAAAGAGATGTACCAGGTCCTCAAGAGCGCCGGCGCCGACGTGCTGATGTCGGGCGGGCGCAGCCAGTTCGTGGCGCTGAAGGCCAAGACCCCCTGGGTCGACGTCAACCAGGAGAAGCATAAGCCCTATGCCGGCTATGCCGGTATGGTGAAGCTCGTCTCCGCCATCGACCGGGCGATCAACAATCCGATGTGGGCGGAGATCCGAGATCCCGCGCCCTGGGAATCCCGGGCCGCGCCCGGCCAGGTCCCGTCAGGGCGCGCGGCATCGGGCGACGCCACCGATTTCGAGGATTGCTAATGGCCCGCATCTTCCATCCGCGCTCAGCGCTCTCCACAAATCCCCTGAAGCAGAGCGCGCCGCTCGGGGCGGCGCTCGCCTATCTCGGCATCGAGGGCTCAATTCCACTGTTCCACGGCAGCCAGGGCTGCACGGCCTTCGCGCTGGTCAGCCTCGTTCGCCACTTCAAGGAGGCGATTCCACTCCAGACGACGGCGATGAACGAGGTTTCGACCATTCTCGGCGGCGCCGAGCAGATCGAGGAGGCCATCGAGAATCTGAGGAAGAAATCAGCGCCGAAGTTCATCGGCATCGCCTCGACGGCGCTGACCGAGACGCGCGGCGAGGACGTCGCCGGCGAACTGAGGGCGATGCGCGCGCGCCGGCGCGACTTCGACGACACCGCCATCGTCTACGCCGCGACGCCGGATTTTTCAGGCGGTCTCGAAGAGGGTTGGGCGCGCGCCGTCGCGGCGATCATCGATGCGCTGGTCCCCGACCGCGGCATGGAGCACGTCGGCAGCCGATCCCACCAGGTGACGCTGCTCGCTGGCAGCCATTTGACGCCGGCCGACGTCGAGGAGATTGTAAGCCTGATCCGCGCCTTCGGGCTTGAACCGGTGGTGCTGCCCGACATCTCGACCTCGCTCGACGGCCATCTGGGAGACACCTGGTCCGGCACCTCGCTCGGCGGCACAAGGCTGGCAGACATTTCGAGGCTCGGCCGCAGCCGCCACACGCTGGTCATCGGCGAGAGCCTGCGCCCGGCGGCCGAGATGCTCGAGCGCAGGACCGCCGTTCCCTCCAGTGTTTTCCCCTCGCTCACCGGGCTGAAATGCACCGATGCCTTCATCGAGACGCTGATGGCGATCGCCGCTGTTCGCGACGTGCCGGAGCGCGTCAAGCGCGACCGCTCGCGGCTGGTCGATGCCTCGCTCGACGCCCATTTCAGCATCGGCGGCCTCAGGGTCGCCATTGGCGCCGATCCCGACCTGCTGTTCTCGCTCAGCGGGGCGCTCACCTCCTTGGGCGCCGACATCGTCGCAGCGGTAGCGACCGCGGCGACCAATCCCGTGCTCGATCGTGTCCCGGCAGAGGAGGTCGCCGTCGCCGATCTGGGTGAACTCGAGGCGCGAGCCGCCGCCGCCGAGGCCGAGATTCTGATCACCCATAGCCACGGGCGTCAGGCTGCGGCCCGGCTCGGCTTGCCGCTGGTGCGCGCCGGCTTTCCGATCTTCGACCGGCTCGGGACCCAGGACGTTTGCCGCGTCGGCTATCGCGGCACCCGCGCCTTTTTCACGGAGATCGCGAATGCGGTCCTGGCAAGGGACCATCGCCCACATCCGTCCGACTTCGGCGCCGCGCCGATCGAGCAGGAGTTCGAACATGCACGCTCGCAGACTGCGTCTCATTGAACCGGAGGATGCCATGACCGACGCAACCGATGCCGTGGCGGCACGCCCGCTCAGGATCGCCGTCGCCACCAACGATCTGGAGCGCCTCGACGCGCATTTCGGCTCCGCCATGAAATTCGCGCTCTACGACGTTACGGCCGAGAACTGCCGCCTCGTCGAGGTACTGGCGTTCGACGACGTGACCAGCGAGGACAGCGCCCATACGGACAGCGAGGACCGGATCACGCCGAAGGTGGAGGCGCTTGCCGGCGTGGCGCTTCTGTTTGTGCTCGCCATCGGCGGGCCCTCCGCCGCCAAGGTTGTGCGCGCCGGCATCCACCCGATCAAGGTCAAGGAGGCCGAGCCGATCGCCACCGTGATCGAGCGCGTGCAGGAGATGCTGCGCTCGGCACCACCGCCCTGGCTGCGCAAGATCATCGGTGCATCGTCGGCCCGCCCAAACTTCATGAACGAGGAGGAACCCGCGTGACGAGCGCCCCTTGCCCAGCCGACGCTTTACGCCAGCCATCCTCTCTCGCAAGCGCGAGAGGAATGGCGCCCCGCCTTGCAGCCCCGGCCGACGATCCAACAGCGTCCCGGCGCTTTTCATGTCCCCGGCGGGGAGATCGTGCCGGCAGGCAGATGAGGACACGGCAGTGAGCATCGTCGAGGACCCGAACCCGCGCGGCGGCGTACTGCCGGATAGCGCTTTCCTGATGCAGCTCGTTCAGGTGCTGCGCGCCGAGGACAGCTACGGCGCCTGGGAGGACAAATCCAACGCGGAGCTTCTTGCCGAGTACGTCGTCACGAAGGAGAAGGGGCGAGACATTCCACTCATGGGCGATCCCGAGCCGGAGACCTTGTGGCGGCTCGAAAAGTTCTACGCGGCGGTCGGCCTCCGGATCGAGAAGGAAACCGGCTGCATGGCCGCCCCGATGATGAAGATGCACCATGAGGGGTTCGGGCGCATCGTGCTGATCGCGGGTCGGCTGGTGGTGCTGTCAAAGCACCTGCGCGACGTCCATCGTTTCGGCTTCGACAGCTTCGCCAGGCTCGCCGAAACTGGCGAAGCGCTGGTCGCCGAGGCGGTCGGAACAATTGAGATCTATCCCGACGCCGCGCGAGCCTGAAAGGACGAGCCCATGCCCGTGACAGCCTACACCCGCGACGGAACGACCTATCTGCCGAAATATCTGATCGCCATCGACCCGGCCCAATGCATCGGCTGCGGCCGCTGCTTCAAGGTCTGCGGCCAAGGCGTGATGACGCTGAAGGGTGTCGATGAGGATGGCCAGTTCATCAACATCGAGGACGAGGACGACGACGAGGTCGAGCGCAGGGTGATGACGCTCGCCCGCGCTGGCGCCTGCATCGGCTGCGGCGCCTGTGCCCGGGTCTGCACCAGGGGCTGCCAAAGCCATGCCGCCGCCGATTGAACTCGGCCAGCGCGCCGAGCGGTTCCGCGACGCCCTGCTGAAAAGTCCGCAGAACCAGGTCGAGGGGGCGGACCGCGTGGACTTCGCGGCGATGTTGGCCCGCGCTCTCGCCGAACGGGCCGAGGGCCGCGGCGCCCTGCCCGACCTGATCGGACTCGACCGGGCCAGCCTCAATGCCCTGGCGAAAGCCTATTTCTTGGATGCGGATCTGCCTGATCTCGATTGCGAGCGCATCGAGCCGTCGGCCGACCAGCGCTCTCTCGCCCTCCTGATGCGCTGGCGCGGCGCGCCGAACTCCACCGAGAGCCTCTGGTTCGCCGATATCCTGGCGCGCCGCGCCATGGAACCGCATCATCTGTGGGAAGACCTCGGGCTGCCCGAGCGCCCGCGCCTGACGGCGCTGATGCAGCGGCGCTTTCCCCGTCTCGTCGCGCTCAACGCCGCGAACATGCGGTGGAAGAAGTTCTTCTCCCGCCAGATCTGCGCCGATGCCTCCTTCTCGCTCTGCCTGGCTCCGAGTTGCGAGGAATGCCCCGAGCGCTCGCTCTGTTTCCCGCCCGAGGGGGCGGCGCCGACGCTCCCCGCCACCTGACCTTACCGCGCCGCCGCTCCCGATCCGTTGCCAGGAGCAGGCGACGGTCGGCTCCTGTCCGTCGCGCCGCCTCTGTCGCAAACCAGTCAATGTCGGAAAGGCGCCCTGTCGGACTTTGCCGAGATAGTCATACAAGTCTCTGAAAATAAAAGAAAACATCACTTGGCACGGCGATTGCTTGATGGCTTGTGAAACACGATCCAGTGGAGACGAGAGATGCTGGAGTTGACCGAAGCAGCGCGTACCGCAATTCGCACCGCCATCGACGGAGCGGGCCAGCCCGTCGCCGGCCTGAGGATCATGGTGCAGAGTGGCGGTTGCGCCGGCCTGCGCTACGGGATGGCGCTCGAACTCGTGGCGGGCGAGGACGATGTCGTGATCGAGGCGGGGGACGTGATGGTGCTGCTCGACCCGCAGAGCCGCTATTTCCTCGATGGCGCCACTGTCGACTTCGTCACCCGTCTCGACGGCTCCGGCTTCGTCTTCGACAATCCGAACGCCGCCTCGACCTGCGGCTGCGGCAAGTCCTTCTGCTGAAGGAGCGGGGAATGCTGCAGCTCTCGCAACAGGCTGAGGATCACTTCCTCAATCCGCGCAACGCCGGGGCGCTGGCCGAGGCCAACGCGGTTGGCGAGGCGGGCTCGCTGGCCGCCGGCGATCTGATTCGGCTGATGCTGAACGTCGATCCCGCGCGTGGGACGATCGAGAAGGCCCGGTTCCAAGCCTTCGGCTGCGGCTCTGCCATCGCCGTCGCCTCCGCCTTGACCGAACTCGTCATCGGCCGCTCGGTCGAGACGGCGCAGCACCTCACCCCCGCCGAGATCGCTGACGTCCTCGGCGGACTGCCGCCAGAGCGTGAGTATTGCCTGGCGCTCGGCGCCAAGGCGTTGGCGGCGGCGCTGCGGACCTGGCACGGCCTGTCCATGGCTCCGCAGCCCCCCCGGCCGGCGCGGCCGCTTCACACCATCGTCGTTCGCCATCGGCCAGTCACGGCGGGCGACCGCCCGGCCGCCGAGCACCGGAGGGCCGACGCCGTCTCGCTGGCAGTCCCTCGATCATCCGAGGAGGAGCTCGCAGTCATCACCGGCATCATCGAAGAGATGCGCCCGGTCTTTCGCGCCGACGGGGGCGATGTCGAGTTCGTCGCCTTCGACGGAAAGGCGCTGCAGGTCCGCCTGAGCGGGACCTGCGCCGGCTGCCAGATCGCCTCGCTGACACTCGGAGGCTTGCGCCGTCGCATCTGCGACCGGCTGTGCCGGCCGATCCGCGTCATCCCGGTCAGTCATGCCTGAAGGAGCGGACCCGATGCGGCGCGTCTATCTCGATAACAACGCGACGACCCAGACTCGTCCCGAGGTGGTCGCGGCCATGTTGCCCTTCTTCACGGAGGATTACGGCAATCCCTCCTCCGGCCATCGATTTGGTGCGGCGGCGGCCGACGCCGTCCAGAAGGCGCGCCGATCGCTGCAGGCGCTGATCGGGGCGGCGCGGGAGGACGAAATCCTCTTCACCTCCGGCGGCACCGAAAGCGACAACGCCGTGCTCCGTGCCGCCCTTTGCATCGATCCCGGGCGCACCGAGATCGTCACTTCGGCGGTCGAACATCCGGCCGTTCTGCGGCCCTGCGCGGCGCTCAAACAGCAGGGCGTCAGCGTCCGCGTCGTTCCTGTCGATCGGCAGGGCCGGCTCGACATCGACGCTTATCGCGCCGCGCTCGGCCCGAAGACGGCGCTCGTCTCGCTGATGTGGGCGAATAACGAGACGGGCACGATCTTTCCCGTCGAGGGTCTCGCCGAAATCGCGCACGCCGCTGGCGCGCTGTTCCACACCGACGCGGTCCAGGCGGTCGGCAAAGTGCCGGTCGCGCTCGCCGGAACCGAAATCGACATGCTGTCGCTGTCGGCCCACAAGTTCGGCGGGCCGAAAGGCGTCGGTGCCCTCTATGTGCGACGAGGCGTCGCCTTCGAGCCGCTGATCCGCGGGGGCCGGCAACAGCGGGGCCGGCGCGCCGGGACCGAGAACGTGCCGGCCATCGTCGGGCTCGGCAAGGCCGCCGAACTGGCGCAGGCAGGACTGGCCGAACGGATGCGGCGCGTCGCCCGGCTGCGCGATCGGCTGGAGACGGAACTCGTTCGCAGGGTCGGGAGCTGCCTGATCCTTGGCGATCCCTACGATCGGCTCGCCAACACCTCCTGCATCGCCTTCGAGTTCGTCGATGCCGAGGCGATCCTGATGCATCTCGACCGGCAGGGCATCGCCGCCTCGGCGGGATCGGCCTGTGCGTCAGGTACGATCGAGCCGTCACATGTCCTGCGCGCGATGGCCGTTCCGTTCATGGCCGCGCACGGCGCCATCCGCTTCTCCCTCGGCGAGGACACGACCGGCGAGGAGGTCGACCGTGTGCTCGACGTCCTTCCCGGTATCGTCGCGCGGCTGCGCGGGGTCTCGCCTTTCTGGCCAACGGACGGCGCCCCTCAGTCCGCCCTGCAACCCCGCGCGTAAGGAGAGACCAATGTCCTGGCCGACCCGCTTGACCTTTTGCCAGCCGCTCGCAATGTGCGACACCACCCTGCGCGACGGCGAGCAGACGGCCGGCGTCGCCTTTGACCGCACCGAAAAGCTGGCGATCGCCCAGGCCCTCGACCGGGCCGGCGTCGCCGAGATCGAGGTCGGCGTGCCGGTTATGGGCGAGGAGGAGATCGCCGACATCCGGGCGATCGCCTCCGTCCCGTCGAGCGCCGTGCCCTCCGTCTGGTGCCGCCTCAACGCGCGCGATCTTGATGCCGCAAGCAAGACGGGCGTGGCGCGCATCCATCTCGCAGTGCCGGCCTCCGATCGTCAGCTCGAGCATAAGCTCGGTGCTGATCGCGCCTGGGCGCTCGCCCGGACGGCCGAACTCGTGTGTGAGGCGCGGGCGCGCGGCTTTATCGTGTCGGTTGGCGCCGAGGACGCCTCGCGCGCCGATCCCACCTTCGTCGCCGAGCTTGCCCGCGTCGCCGCAAGCGCCGGAGCGATCCGCATCCGCATCGCCGACACCCTCGGCATTCTCGATCCTTTCGCTGCCTTCGCTCTGGTCGGGACGGTTCGCGCGGGCGCAGCGATCGACATTGAGTTCCACGCCCACAACGATCTCGGCATGGCGACAGCGAATACGCTGGCGGCCGCGTCGGCCGGTGCGAGCCACTTGAGCGTCACCGTCAACGGGCTCGGCGAGCGAGCCGGAAATGCCGCCCTGGAGGAGGTCGCGGCAGCGATCGCTTTTGCCGGCGGGAAGACCGGCATTGATCTCGCCGCACTGCAGGGTCTTTCGGCCCTCGTCTCGGGGGCGAGTGGCCGCCCCGTGCCGGCTTCGAAGCCGATCGTTGGCGGAGCGGTATTCACGCACGAAGCGGGCATTCACGTTGACGGCCTGCTCAAGGACAGAGCGACCTATGAGGCTCTCTCTCCGGCCCTGTTCGGGCGCTGCCATCGGCTCGTCGTGGGAAAGCATTCGGGGCTGGCCGGGGTTTCCCACGCATTGGCCGAAGCGCGCTTACCGGCGGACCGCGCGGTCGCCGAAAGGATGCTCTCCCTTCTGCGCAAGGAAGCGATGCGGACAAAGCGCGCCATTTCGCCGGACGAGCTGATCCGTCTCTACTGCGCTGCCTTTCCACCCGCGCACGCGGCCGAATAGCCATGAAGGAAACGACGATGCATCGAAGCGCCGCCCGTTCGGTCCTCCGCGAAATCAAGGCGCTGTCCTCGGCGGAGGACTTCTTCCTCTACTTTCTGCTGCCCTACGACCAGCATGTCATCAACGTTGCCCGGCTGCACGTGATGCGGCGGATGGGTCAGTATCTCGCGGCGGCCGATTTCGCCGGCCTCAGCGAGGACGAGATATTTCTGGAAGGCAGGCGCCTACTCAAGCGGGCCTATCGCGACTTCATCGATTCAAGCCCAGGCGAACAAAGACTGTTCAAGGTCTTCACGAGCGAGGGACCGCGCGGACGCGCCCTCGTCAGCCTCGACGATATCGCCTTCTCCAGCAAACGCTAGAGCCATCGGAGACGTGCAAAATGGACGCACTGAACGAGCTGACGGTCGGGGGCGTGTTTCGGTACCCGGGCAAGCCGCAAATCATCAACGGCAACGGCGCCGTCGCCTATGTGATGGGACAGGTCTGCGGGGGCGTGATCGGCTATCCGATCACGCCGTCGACGGAGATCAGCGAGACGTTCGAGGCCTATCGCGCCGCCGGCGGCCTCAATGTCTGGGGGCATCATCCGTTCTTCTACGAGCCGGAGGGCGAGCATTCCGCCCAATCCGGAGCGCTCGGGGCGGCGCTGACGGGTGGCAAGTTCATATCCAACGCCTCCTCCAGCCAGGGCATCCTCTACGGCCTGGAATCGCACTACGTCACGGTCGGCAAGAAGGTCGGCGGCTTCGTCCTGCAGGTCGCCGCCCGCGTGGTCTCGCGCCATTCGCTGAACGTCATGGCCGGACACGACGACGTCTATTCGCTGCTGCCGGCCGGCTATACGATCCTCTTCGGCTCCAACCCGGAGGAGGCAGCCGACCTTGCGGCGATCGCCTACCGGACCGCGGCTCTGTCGTTGATCCCGGTCGCCAACTGCATGGATGGCTTTGCGACCAGCCACATGATGAGCGAGGCGCGGCTACCGGAGCCGGAGCTTCTGAAGGAATATCTCGGCGATCCGGCCGGACGCATCAAGGCGCCGACTGTGGCCCAGGAGGTCCTGTTCGGAGCGAAGGGGCGCCTCGTCCAGCTGCGTCACTGGCTGTCGCTCAACCGCGCCGCCTTCGCCGCCGAGGACCTGACCGCGCTGGAAGCGTTCCTGGCGGACCGGGCGGAGGCGGTCGAGCGCGACAACGGCGGCGCGCTGATCGCCGCAACGCTGGCGCATGTCCCCCCGGCGATGCAGGCCAAGTGGCGGCGGCAATGGCTGAACGCCTGGGAGAAGGGGACGCGCCAGCTCGTGCCGGCGCTGGTCGACGTCAACAACCCCGGCCTCACCGGCGCCGTCCAGAACCAGCCGGACTTCCAGGCTGGCTCGGCTGACCACATGGCGCATTTCGCTGCCGACGTGCCTGCGCTGGTGCGCCAAGCAATGAGCGAGTATTCGGCGCTGACCGGGCGTCTCTACCAGCCGGTGCAGACTTATCGCTGCGAGGATGCAGAGACGGTGATGGTCGGGCTCGGCTCTGTCACCGAGGACGTCGAGGCGGTCGTCGACCACCTCCGCGGCCAAGGCCGCAAGGTCGGCTCGGTGGCGGTGAAGCTCCTGCAGCCCTTCCCCGAGGCCGAGCTCGTCGCCGCGCTGGCCGGCAAGAACGCGGTCACCGTGCTCGAGCGCTCCGACGTTCCCGCGCTCACCCAGCTGGTGACGCAGGCGCTCTACAGGGCCCGCGCCAACGCCGATGCGCCGCGCCATCGCGCAATCATGGCGATCGATGCGCTGCCGAGGCTGACGACCGCGATCTTCGGCCTGGGTGGCCACGACCTGCAGGCGCGCCATCTGGTCGCCGGCTTCGACGCCATGGAGCGGGCCGATTCCTCGCCGCTCGTCTATCTCGGTTCGCAGTTCTACGCCGACCATCCGAGCCCGCGCATGGCCGAGGTGCAGGCGCGACTGAAGGCGGCCTATCCGAACGCCGAGCTGATGGCACTGGAGACCGGGACGGGCAATCCGCAGCTGCTGCCTAAGGGCGCGTTCCGCATCCGCTTCCACTCGGTTGGCGGCTACGGCACCATCGCCACCGGCAAGCTTCTCACCGACATCCTGGCGCGCGTGCTGGGGCTCTATTCGAAGGCGGCGCCCAAATACGGCTCCGAGAAGAGCGGCGCGCCAACCAACTACTACATCACCCTCAGCCCGGAACCGGTGAAGATCACCAATGCCGAGATCGAGGACGTGGAGATCGTCATCTCGCCGGACCACCGGGTGTTCGCGCACACCAACCCGCTGCGCGGGCTGATCATCGGCGGCACCTTCATCCTGCAGTCGAACCTGTCGCCGCTCGAGGTCTGGCGGGAGCTGCCGGCGCGGGCGCGCCAGACGATCCGCGACAGGAGGATCAAGTTCCGCATCATCGATGCGTTTGCCGTGGCGCGGCGCCACGCGCCTTCAGCCGAGCTCGAGACGCGGATGATGGGCATCGCCTTCATCGGCGCGCTGTGCGGCTGTGACGAGCGGATCACGTCGGGCGCGGACGAAACGGCCGTGCTCGACAAGATCGGCCAGCAGATCACCAAGAAGTTCGGCGGCAAGGGCGAGGCGGTCGTCGAGGGCAACATGGCGGTCATCCGCGAGGGGTTGCAGGCGACGCGGCCGGTCCCCTACGACGAGGAGGCGTTCCGGATAGCCGGCGGGGTCGCCGGCAAGGCGGCGCACAGCAAAACGGTGTCGGCCGCGCTCTGCCAGGTCGACGCCTCCTTCGCGCCGACCAACCTCTTCGATCGCGAGTATTTCGAGGGCACCTCGATGGTCCCGTTCAACGACGGCGCGATCGGCGAGGCGCCGGTGCTGCCGGGAGCGGGCCTGTTCATGCCCGCCGGCAGCGGAGCGATGAAGGACAAGGGATTGTTCCGGCGCACCGTGCCTATGTTCGACGCGGAAAAGTGCACGGCTTGCATGGAATGCACGCTGGTCTGCCCGGACGCGGCAATGCCGACGAGCGTGCACGAGATCGCCGATCTCGTGGCGACTGCCGCCAGCTATCTGCCGGAGGAGCGGAGGGCAGCTGTCGCGGCCCATCTCGAGCCGATCGTGACAGCGGTGCGCGAGGCCTATCGCCACGGCGGCACGGGCCGGCCGCTGCACGTGCTGGTCGGCGAGGCGGCGGCAGCGATCACCGAGCGCAACAAGAGCCTGGCGGTCGATTTCGCCGCCATCGTCGACAAGCTCGCGAACTTCCCGGTCACGAAGGCGCACCTCTTCTTCACCCAGGTCGAGAAGAAGACCCCTGGCCAGGGCGGCCTGTTCTCGGTCGGGCTCGATCCGTCCAAGTGCAGCGGCTGCCTGGAATGCGTCTCGGTGTGCGGCGCCGGCGCGCTGATCGCCGAGGAACAGTCCGAGGCGCTGCTGGAGCAGCTGCAGGAACGCTTCGAATTCCTGTCGCGGACGGCGAACACGCCCTCGCGTTTCACCGGCGAGGTGAAGGGGCCGAACGCCAAGCGGCTGATGCTCGACCGTGACAACTACTACGCAACGACCGGCGGCCACGGCGCCTGTCGCGGCTGCGGCGAGGCGACGGCGGTGCGTCTCATCTCCTCGGCCAACCACGCGCTGCAGAAGAAGCGGCGCGCCGGCCAGATCGAGGCGGTGGAGGATCTCCTCACCCGGCTCGCGGACAAGCGGGCGAGCATCGAGGACGCGGTGCGGCGCGAGCGCATCGACCGGGCGGCGGCGGCGCTGGAGGCGTGTCTCTATCGGCTGGAGAGCGGTCCGACGGGCAGAGGCCCGGCGAGCGCGGTCATCGCCAATGCCACCGGCTGCTCCAGCGTCTATTCCTCGACCTTCCCCTACACTCAGTACAAGGATCCCTGGGTCAACAGCCTCTTCCAGGATACTCCGGCCTTGGCCAAGGGCATCTTCGAGGGCTTGGCGGCAGACCTGCTGGCGGACTTCAGGGCGATGCGCATCGCCGAACTGGAGCTCGCAGACGACTACAACCCGGCCGAACACGACCGCTTCTTCCGCACGTTCGGCTGGGAGCAGTTCTCAGAAAGGGAGCTGGGCTGGATGCCGACCGTGTTCAGTCTCGGCGGCGATGGTGCGACCTACGACATCGGCTTCGGCGCGGTGTCACGGCTGCTCGCCACCAAGACGCCGATCAAGGTGGTGGTGCTGAACACCGGCGTCTATTCCAACACCGGCGGGCAGACCTCGACGGCGAGCTTCACCGGCCAGGATTCCGACCTCGCCCGCTACGGCGCGGCCCATCCCGGCAAGGCGGATTCGCGCAAGGAGCTCGGCCTCATCGCGGCCTTCCATCCCAAGGTGATGGTGGTGCAGACGACGGCGGCGATGCAGGGCCACTTCCTGTCGAACGTGCTGGCGGCGCTGAACCACACTTCCACGCCGGCGGTGATCGACATTTACACCTCCTGCCAAGCCGAGAACGGCATCGGCGATTCTGTGTCGAGCGAGCATGCCGAGCGGGCGGTCCGGAGCCGCATGGTGCCGCTCTTCGTGCATGATCCCGACGCCGGGGAGACGCTGGCCGAGCGCTTCTCACTCAAGGGCAATCCTGATGTCGACCAGGACTGGACCACGGACGCCCTCGAATACGAGGACGAGGCGGGCCATAAGCAGATCATCGACGTCAAGCTGACGCCCGCCGACTTCGCCTATCACGAGGGCCGCTTCAAGAAGCAGTTCAAGAGCAAGCCGTTGGCCGAGTCCGTCGAGGCCTTGCCGGTGCACGAGTTCATCGACCTGTCGGTCGAGGAGAGGAAGGGCAAGACACCCTTCATCTATCAGGTGCGCAACAAGAAGCTGGTGAAGGTGCCCGTCAGCGCCCCGCTGGTCTCACTCGTCGAGGAGCGGCGCCACGTCTGGCGCATCCTGCGCTCGCTCGCCGGCCAGGACGTTGACCGCCTCAAGGACGAACACCGCAAGGAGGTCGAAACCCTCCGCCAGCAGTACGAAGCCCGCCCCCAGGCCGCCGAGTAGAGAAGGGTGTCGGGCGAAACGGCGAAGCCGCTCGGCGCCAGCGGCGGTGGAGCAACGCCCTCGCCGCCGAATGTCCACGGCACCAATCTCGTCGGCGTCTCGCCGGCGCTGATCGCCTCCGCCGCCTTCAACGATCGTCCGCTGCGACTGCGGATCGCCGGCGTGCTCGACTTCAACCCGAGCCTCTTCGAGATGCTGGCAGAAGCCGCATCGGCGCAAGAGGCCGCCGAAGCCTTCGACTGCTACATGGCGGCGATGTTCGGCCTCGATCCGGAGCAGTGGGATCACCGCCGCGCCGAGGAGCCGCGGCGCTTTCGATCAAGCTACCTGCGACTCCTCAAGGGCTGGGGCTACGACAGCAACGGACCGGAAGGGGCGGTGCTGAAAGGCTGGGTGGAAAGCCGCTTCGGCCTCTATCCGACCTTTCACAAGCGGCCGCTGGGCCGCTTCAACAGCCCGGCCTGGACCGACTACGTGATCGAGAAGATGTCGAGCCGTTTCCACAACAACTCGATCCAGACGCAGCTCGACCTGCTCTACGAATACTGCCAGTGGTGCCTGCCCGCCTGGCACTGCGGCGCAGCCCGTCACCTGACACTGTTCCGCGGGATCAACGACTATGCCGAGCACCACCTGGTCGAGCGGATCGACCGCCGCACCGCCGTGCTGCGGCTCAACAATCTGGCCAGCTTCACCGGCGAGCGGGATGTCGCCGGGTGCTTCGGCGACATCATTCTGGAGGTCCACGTTCCCGTCGCCAAGATCCTGTTCTTCAACGAGCTACTAACCCGGCATCCCCTCAAGGGAGAAGGCGAATATCTCGTCGTCGGCAGCGACTACCGTGCAACAACGAGCTATTTCTGAAGGACGCGCGTCAGTTTCGATATCTCATCGAGAAATGGCGCACCATGGTGAGCAGGATCAGGCGCAGGAGAGGCGGATGGTCGGCAGGGTCGGCACCTGCTTGACCTCAAGCAGCATGATCTTGATTTCGGTCGGCGACAACGCCCGATCCTTCGGTTAGAACGTCGCGATCGAGGCCGGCCCAACCTCGTCAGCCGGGTTCGGCACCTTCTCGCCGTGCAGAATCGCGAAGGCGAAGATCTGTTTCACGATATCCCGGATGTGGACGGCGGTCGCCGGCGCGCCGCGCTCTTTCACCCTTGGTGCAGAGCTGCCGCAGATCGTCCGGCGTCACCTCGGTCAGAAGGCGGTTCTTCCATGCCGGAAGAATGTCCCGGTCGAGGATCGCCTTGCGCACCGAGCGGGTGCTTTCCGCCGTGGGCGCTTCCTTCATCCATAAGGGGCCGACCGCGCCGAAGCTGCGCCATGGCTTTGCGCCGCTTGTCGCGCTGCTTCTCGTGAGCAGTTGAAAGTCCCTCCGCCACCAACTTGCGGGCGGCAATGCACACGGTTCTTGGCCTGACGGCGAGGAGGAATTCCGCCGACCCGAGAAGAATTGCATGCCGTCGCACGCACCGTCAGAGCCCATCGCGTCAGGGCGATAGGCTCCGCAAGAGCGCAATTCACTCTTCTTTTGATTTCAGCTCGCTATGGCAATGAAGTGATAGTTCGCGAAACGGCGCGAACTGTCGTCTTTCATTCCCACTCTATTACTGAGAAGGGCCTAAGTGCATTGAAATATAAGGACGAAAAATTTTCTCGACAAAAATGCACCGACCCACGTTCCGACAAAAATTCGGGCTCTTGAAATCATTGCACTTTTCGGGACTGCGCGGAAAACCCTGGTTTCGGGGACTATCGTCCAGCGACCCGACCTCGAATACCTTGCAGCGCGACGCATGCATCCGCCGTTTCTGCGCTGTGCTCCTACTATCGTGGTGGCGAGGTCACGTCTACTATCAGTCCGACGCTTAGGGTATCTGGGATACGACGGTCGAGCGTACGGTCAGAAGTCACGGCGTTCCTAAGCCATCGGCCGCATCAGAGGGAAATCCACTCAACGAAATCTCCGCGCCTACCGCAAACCTGCTCAAGCGCATCCCGCACAGGACCGGGATCTTTGGAAAGGTTGATAACCAGTGTGTCCATCGCACGCGTCAGCGGGATCATCGCCCATCGGGAGGCAAAAGCCGCAGCCCGCTCTTCGGGTGTGTCGAACAGACGGCCGGGGGCCTTCGGAGAGGCGAGCCACTGCTCGTACTTATACCTCCAGAACTCGTCGAACCCGTAGTTGATAACAGTCCACCCTCCAGTCCGCGGCAGGAGTCATATTGCACGATGCGCAGCGCATCCCGATCAGTTGGAAAGTGAGACCGGACATCGATCGCTGAAGCGTCCCATACCGCCTTGCCGTTCTCGAGGAGCGTGCGTCCCGGGACGGAGAAGACGTCATCCCCGATATGTCTGACCAACTGCGGCGGTACACAGGCGAGCAGGTCCACGGGGTAATTGCCGAGGGCTGCGGCTTCATCGCAAAGACGCTCATAGATATCCGGCCGCGCAGCCAAGTCTCCTTCAACAATCAGAACGCGGCCACCATTGGCATCCGGATTGGGTTCAAGGTCCCAGTCGTGGAGGGCGATCGCTGCGGCAAAATCAGAAACGAAGAGCGCTAGGTTCGCTTTCATGCGCAGACAGCGCGTCAGGCGGCGTGGCCGGATTTGCTCGCGGAGAAGACCGCGTGACCAATCCGCGACAGAATCGCGCACAAACTGATCGACTCCGTCGGCAACCGCAATCCGCTCGGGGCCGTAGACAGCGCGCAAGATCTCTATCTCATTGGAGGGCCAGTCCTGCCCCTCATCGACAAAAACGATATCCCAAAGAAATTCATCCGGCTGGCGACCGACAAGCTCATCGATGTCAGCTTTGGAAACAGCGCCGTCACGAATGTACTCCAACAGCAGTTCCTTGTGTTCATCGTAAGCATCTAGGAAGCCGTCATAGCCTTGCACTAGCAGGGTGTTGAAGAAGTGGCTCGCGTGAACGGTCCTGGCGTGATTCAATCCGTCCTGGAAGCGAGGGGCGGATGCGCGGGACGGACAAGCGGACGGGAGAGCTGTTCTCCTATGTGGATCTGGAGAAGCGGGTTCGCCCGGATCATCCGCTGCGGCTGATCCGGGAGTTCGCCAACGCGGCGCTGGAGGCGCTGTCGGGCGACTTTGCCGAGCTTTATTCCGGGATGGGACGTCCCTCGATCGCGCCGGAGATGCTGCTGCGGGCGATGTTGCTGCAGGCGTTCTATTCCATCCGCTCGGAGCGGCAATTGATGGAGCGGCTGGAGTTCGACCTGTTGTTCCGGTGGTTTGTCGGGCTCGGCGTCGATGATCCGGTATGGGACCATTCGACCTTCTCGAAGAACCGCGACCGGCTGCTGGACGGCGCGATCGCGGCGAAGTTCCTGAGTGCGGTGCTGGCGCAGCCGCGGATGAAGCGGCTGTTGTCGAGCGATCATTTCTCGGTCGACGGCACGCTGATCGACGCCTGGGCCTCGATGAAGAGCTTCAAGCCGAAGGACGGCCCGGGTGATCCGCCGTCCGGCGGCGGGCGCAACCCAGACGCCGACTTCCACGGTGAGAAGCGGTCGAACGCCACGCACGCCTCGACCACCGATCCTCAGGCGCGGCTCTTTCGTAAGGGCGCCGGCAAGGAAGCCAAGCTCTGCTTCATGGGCCATGCCCTGATGGAAAACCGCTCCGGCCTTCTGGTTTCCTCCGGCCTGACGGCCGCCGACGGCCACGCCGAGCGGATTGCCGCGCTGGCGATGATCGGTATCCCCACGGCGTGAACCGCCTTGTTTTGCCGATGTGAACTCGCTGATTTGCGTTTGGCTTCGGAAGCCACATTGCAAGCAGTAGGGATAACCGTATGGCTTTCCGCCGGATGGAGTTGTCGCGCGACGAGACGCATCGCAGGTCCTGGCCGACATCGTTCAAGGAAGAGGTTGTTCTGGCGTCCCTGGCGCCGGATGCGAACGTGAGCTCCATCGCTCGTGAGCACGATCTCGACGTCTCGCTGGTCTACAAATGGCGACGGCGGTTCGGCGTGAAGAAGGTTGACGAGAAGCAATCGGTCGCGCCGTTCATTCCTGTCGCGATCGGTGCCGTCGCCGATACGAAGGAGGTTCTGGCGGGCGAGCGTCCATCTTCACCACGACCTCGCCGATCTCGCGTCAGTATCGACGTTTCCGGCGGTCGTACGATCCGCGTCGCCTCCGATATCGATCCCGAAGTCCTTGCCCGCCTTCTCGACGTCGTGGATCGCCAGCGATGATCCCGGTTCCGAGCGGGGTCCGCGTTTGGCTGGCGACAGGACATGTCGATATGCGCAAGGGCTTTCCCGGCCTGTCGCTCATGGTCCAAGAGACGCTGAAGCGTGATCCGAACAGCGGCCACCTGTTCTGCTTTCGCGGCCGCAGAGGCGATCTTTTGAAGATCATCTGGCACGACGGACAGGGCGCCTGCCTTTATACGAAGCGGCTCGAACGAGGGCGTTTCCTCTGGCCCTCCGTTGCCGACGGCGCGGTGACGATATCGCCGGCGCAACTTGGTTATCTTCTATCCGGGATCGACTGGAGAAACCCACAGAAAACCTGGAAGCCGACGTCGGTTGGATAGCCGGAAAGCGTTGCATTGCAGGGCTTTTGTGGCAGAATCGGTGTCGTCACGATCTGCTTCGAGCCCTCCATCATGGCTGCCGCGCCGGATGATGTCGCCCTTCTGAAGGCCGCGCTTGCGGCAGCGGAACGGCGCGCCGATCTGGCCGAGCGCGATCGCGACGAGGCCGTTGCGAGCCGGAACGAGGCGGTCGCCCATGCGGCCTATGTCAATGCGGCGGCGTCCAGTGCAAAGGCGCTGATCGCCCGCCTGACGCTCGAGATCGAAAAGCTCAGACGCGAACTTTACGGCACGCGCTCGGAACGCAAGGCACGCCTTCTGGACCAGTTGGAAATGCAGCTCGAAGATGCCGAGGCGGCCTTGAGCGAGGACGAGCTGGCGGCGGAAAACGCCGCGGCGAAGACCACGACGGTCAAATCCTTCGAGCGGCGGCGCGGCGGTCGCAAGCCATTCCCCGAGCATCTGCCGCGCGAGCGTGTTGTGGTGCCGGGACCGACGGCCTGTGCCTGCTGCGGCTCGGATCGACTGCGCAAGCTCGGCGAAGACGTGACCGAGACCCTGGAGATGATCCCGCGACAATGGAAGGTGATCCAGACGGTTCGGGAGAAGTTCACCTGCCGCGAATGCGAGAAGATGACCCAGCCGCCGGCGCCGTTTTATCCGACGCCGCGGGGCTTTCTGGGGCCCAGCCTCCTGGCGATGATCCTGTTCGACAAGTTCGGACAGCACCAACCTTTGAACCGACAGTCGGAGCGCTATGCCCGTGAAGGGATCGACTTGTCGCTTTCGACGCTGGCCGATCAGGTCGGGGCCTGTGCCTTCGCGCTCCGCCCGATCCACGATCTGATCGCAGTCCATGTCATGGCGGCCGACCGCCTCCACGGCGATGACACGACGGTGCCGATCCTGGCCAAAGGCAAGACGGTGACAGGGCGGGTCTGGACTTACGTTCGCGACGATCGTCCCTTTGGCGGTCAGGCACCACCGGCAGCCTTGTACTTTGCGTCCCGCGATCGAACGGCCGAGCATGCCGAGCGGCATCTGACGGGCTGGACCGGCATTCTCCAGGCCGACGCCTACTCGGGCTACGGCCGCCTCTATGCCGCCGAGCGAAGTCCGGGACCTCTGGCCCAGGCGCTGTGCTGGTCTCACGCGCGTCGCAAGTTCTTCGAGCTTGCCGACATCGCCAAGAGCGCCCGGCGAGGAAAGAACGCCGCACCGATCTCGCCCATGGCCCTCGAAGCCGTCAAACGCATCGACGTCTTGTTCGACATCGAGCGCGCCATCAACGGCCTGTCCGCTGATGAACGCCTGGCCGTCCGCCAGGAGAAAAGCCTGCCAATCCTCACCGAATTTGAAACATGGATGCGCACCGAACGGGCGCGCTTGTCGCGCCATGCCCCGGTCGCCAAGGCCATGGACTACATGCTGACCAAGTGGGACAGCTTCGCCTGCTTCACGACGGATGGCAGGGTTTGCCTCACAAACAATGCGGCGGAGCGAGCGCTCAGGGGCCTGGCCCTGGGCCGCCGTTCCTGGACCTTTGCCGGCTCCGAGCGCGGCGCGGACCGCTGCGCCTTCATGCTGACGCTGATCATGACGGCCAAGTTGAACGACATCGACCCGCAGGCCTGGCTCGCCGACGTCCTCGCCCGCATCGCCGAAACCCCGCAGACCCAGCTTGGAGAACTGCTGCCCTGGAACTGGTCCGCCGAAAGCATGCCACGACAGGCGGCGGCCTGAGCCATGGCCGCAATCTCCCATGTCCATACGATCCAGCGGGCCGCTGAAATCCTCGGCCGAAACGATGAACTCCTATGGGACCTGTCCGACCAGCTCGAACCCGAAGACGGTGTCATCTGGATCATCGACGTCGACGACCGCCAAACGCTCGCCTTCACCGACGCCGGTATCGACGCGCTTCGTGACATCATCGCCGATCAGATCGACGTCGCGACAAAGACTGAGTGAAATCGACCCTGCGGCCTACAGCGAATGCGTACGATGATCGAACCCTATGGCGAGCGCTCGAAGACGATCACGCTGGGCGCCGACAGAGGCTTCGACACAAAGGACTTCGTCAATGAGCTGCGTTCCATGAACGTCACGCCGCACGTGGCGCAGAACACGGCGGGCCGACGATCGGCGATCGACGGGCGCACCACCCGGCATCCGGGCTATGCAACGAGCCTGCGCATCCGCAAACGGATCGAGGAAGCCTTCGGCTGGATCAAGACTGTGGCGGGCCTTGCCAAGAGCCGCTTCCGCGGTATCGAGCGGACGGGCTGGGCCTTCTCCTTTGCCGCAGCGGCTTACAACCTCGTCCGGCTGCCCCGGCTGCTGGCGGTGTCGTCATGAGCGCCCCGGCCGGCTGCAGGCTCGTCGGGCGCTGGCGGATCGTCGGGGCCGACCTTTGGAATCGCGCCACTCTCGACCTCTGCGGCCCCGCCACGATGACCATCGGGCCGCAGAACCACGGCGAGATCGCCTTCGGCGCCCTGCAAGCCAGCCCCGACCTCGGCTACAGCCCCTCGACGGTCTCCTTCACTTGGATGGGCGACGACGACATGCACGAGGTCTCCGGCGACGGCTTCGCCGAACTCCTCGACGACGGCTCCATCGAGTGCGGATTCCGATCCAAGCCGGCCGGGTATTCCGATTTGATGTCGGCCACCATTCCGGGATGAAGCCGGCCAGCATTCCGATCAATCACCGGCCACCTTCCGGCGTCTGAAGACCCTGGGTCAGCAACTCGGGCATCAAGCTCCCTGTCCAATGAGGAGAGCGCGATGCCGGCAAAGAGAAGGCTGACCATGAGACAATTGCGACAGATGCTTCGGCTCACCCGGGACGGCGTCAGTGCCCGGGAGATCGCTGTGATGCTGGGCGTTGCGAGGAGCACCATCCAGGACAACCTGAAGCGCGCCGCGGCGGCGGGGCTGAGCTGGCCGCTGCCCGGCGAGATGACCGACGATGCGCTTGAGAACAGGCTGTTCGACCGTGCCGGCGTCAAGCAGGGCATGCGACGGCGGCCGGAACCCAACTGGGCCGATATCGCGGTCGAGCTGAAGAAGCCCGGCGTCACCCTGCAGATCCTCTGGGACGAGTATCGCGCCGTTCATCCCGGCGGCTACGGCTACAGCCGTTTCTGCGAACTGTTCCGCAGCTTCGAGCGCCGGCTCTCGCCGACGATGCGCCAGGAGCACCGAGCGGGCGACAAGGTCTTCGTCGACTATTCCGGCAAGAAGATCGCCATTGTCGATCCCCGGACCGGCGAGATCCGGGAGGCCGAACTGTTCATCGCCGTCGTCGGCGCCTCCAGCTTCACCTATGCCGAGGCGACGTGGACGCAGGCGCTGCCCGACTGGATCGGCGCCCATGTGCGCATGTTCCGCTTCCTCGGCGGCGTGCCGCGCCTGATCGTGCCCGACAATCTGAAGTCCGGCGTCAACCGCGCCTCGTTCTACGATCCGGAGATCAACCGGAGCTACGCCATGATGGCCGCCCATTATGGTGTCGGCATCCTGCCGGCGCGGCCCCGCAAGCCGCGCGACAAGGCGAAGGCCGAGAACGGCGTTCGGTTCGCCCAGAGCTGCATCCTGGGCCGGCTGCGCAAGCAGACCTTCTTCTCGCTCGCCGAGGCGAACGCAGCGATCGCCGGTGCGCTCGATCGCATCAACGACCACGTCATGCGGCGGCTCGGGGTCAGCCGCCGGCATCTCTTCGAGACGGTCGAGCGGCCAGCGCTCACGGACCTGCCGGGGAGCGACTACGAGTTCGCCGAGTGGCGCTTCGCCCGTGTCGGCACCGACTACCATGTGGAATTCGACAGCTTCTTCTATTCGGTGCCGCATGGCCTGATCCGCCAGCAGGTCGATATCCGGGCGACGGCGAAGACGATCGAGATCTTCCACCGCGGCAAGCGCGTCGCTGCCCATCAGCGTCGATATGGCGGCCGCCGCCATGGCACCGATCCCGATCATATGCCCAGTTCGCACCGGCGATATGCGGACTGGACGCCGGATCGCTTCCGCCGCTGGGCCGCATCGGTGGGACCGCAGACCGAGGGGCTGATCCTCGCCATCCTGGCCGCCCGCCCGCACCCCGAACAGGGCTTCCGAACCTGTCTGGGCGTGCTGCGCCTCTACCGCGACGTCGACAAGTCCCGGGCCGAGGCGGTCTCGGCGCGGGCCGTCGCGATCGGCGGCCTCAACTACAAAAGCATCGCCTCGCTGCTCAGCCTGTCGAAGACCGCCAATCCGGGCGCCAGCGCGACCGCCGACACCAAACCCGCTGCCATCGTCGACCACGTCAACCTGCGTGGCCCCGGCTACTTCCATTGAGGAGAGACACGATCATGCTGACCCATCCGACCCTCGACCTCCTGAACGAACTCGGCCTGACCGGAATGGCCAGCGGCTTTGCGGATCTCGAGGCCCAGCCCGAGGCCCGGGCCCTGGAGCATGGGGAGTGGCTGGCGCTCCTCCTCGAACGTGAGGCGACGCAACGCCGGCAGAAGCGCTTCGAAGCCCGGGCTCGGGCGGCCAGACTGCGTCACGACGCGCAGGTCGAAGACACAAACTTCCGCGCCGCGCGCGGTCTCGACCGCGGCCTCTTTCTCCAATTGGCCGGATGCGACTTCATCCGCCAGCGGCAGGGCCTGTTGCTGACCGGGCCTGCCGGCGTCGGCAAGAGTTGGCTCGCCTGCGCCCTCGGCCAAAAGGCCTGCCGCGAAGACTTCTCCGTCGCCTACCACCGGGCGCCGCGGCTCTTCGCGACCCTCAGCCTCGCCCGCGGTGACGGCCGATACGCCCGATTGCTGAAGTCGCTCGCCAGGGTCGACCTCCTCATCCTCGATGACTGGGGGCCCGAAACGCTCACCGACGATCAGCGTCGCGATCTCCTCGAGATCGTCGAGGACCGCTACGAGCGCCGCTCGACCATCGTCACCAGCCAGGTGCCGGTCGATCGCTGGTACGAGATCATCGGCAATCCGACCATCGCCGACGCCATTCTCGACCGGCTCGTCCATAACGCTTATCGCATCGAACTGTCCGGCGAGAGCCTGCGGAAACGAACCCGGCAGCCAGCGGCCTCACCGACATCTTGACCTGAACTCCGACCCTAACCCATCATCGAAATCGACCCAGGATCAGACCACGAGATGGCCGGCTTCAAATCGGAATGGCGGCCGGAATGAAATCGGAACAGGTGGCCGGCTTCATTTTGGAATGCATGGCCGGCTTCATCGGAATCCGCAATCGAGATCACCTTCGCCTACCTCAACGGCGACGAAGCCATCCTCAAGGCCGTTCGGGACGCTTCTTCAACACCCTGCTAGACCGAGCCCGACCATCAGTCGGCCGATGAAGGCGTGAACGGTCTCGATTGATATGCCACCTTTCTCGATGCTCCGCGGCACGCCGAGCAGCGCCATGGTCCGCCTCATATCGGCAACCAGCGCCTTGTTGTAGGTGAGCATCATCGAGCGCATCTGCTCGCGGTCAAATGCTCGGTATGCCATTTGCAAGAGTATGACCGTCTTGCCGACGCCGCCTCTTCCGCGGAAGATGACCTGCTTCTTTCCAAGATCGTCAAGCCACGTGTCAGCCAGTGCGGCTTTCACGATCCGGTCCATTCTGGTCCGGTCAAGCGGGGTGGGTTCGAGCGTCTGCAACAATGCAAAATCCGGGGATAGCAACTCCTCGAATACCTCATCGGACCCGAACGATATGAACGCATCACGTCCCTGGTGATTAGGACCACTGATCTGGCCGAGAATGTTGAGGATGCGCTCAAAACTCGCGTTAATGCCAAAGCAGTCATGGGGCCGCTTTGGCAAGTCGGCCTCGCGCAAACCTGAGAAGAAAATCAAGTCCTGAACATAAACTCGATTCACTCCGCGCTCTGCAAGATACGCTTTGAACTCGAACATCTGCTGACGGTTCTTCTCGGTCACCGGCTCCCATGCGTTGTGGCCGCTACGCCGGTATCGCACCAAGGCGATTTTGTCGTCGAACTTCACACCCGTCGCGTCATGCGACTTAGTTTCAATGACAAGAAGAAAGTTCTTCACGCTCGCCCGCCGCGGGATGAACGGATCGCCCTCCCGCGGGTAAAATTTGAACTCAGTATCGAAGCTGCGCGGGACAGCTAGATGGCCAATGACGACGAGGTCGATATCTTCGATCTTGCGACCATAGAGCTTCAGGCCGACGAAGATCTTGATGTGATCGTCCCCGCTTTGGCCTAGGTCCGGCCAGACGGCGAGGATTTGCTTACGAAGATGGACCGCGGCCTCGTACTCTTTCCCTTCCGTAACACCCACTATATCGATCATGATGGGGGTATCGCCTTTCCCGGAAGGACGAGGCAACCTTGCGAGCTACGCAGCCTGTTGTGAGTTTGCGCTTCCATCATCTATTCGCCGATCTTTTGCCGCACATTGCGCGTGACAAAGGGTAGGTTTCCGCGGACTACCAGTTCGTTTTCGATCAGGATCGGGATATCCGCTCCGCCGTCACGGAAAGCACCAATCTCGGGATCCGCAGGATGGCCGTCGGTTAGCGGGCCGGACAGAGCTATGATGGAGCGCCGCCCGCCCGGACCGGTTACAAGGATGGGCGCGGTCACCGTTCCTACGCGGGTTTCGACCGGGACATCGGTCTGAAATGTGAAGGCTCCATCGGTCTGTCTTTGAAGGTCATGGGCAAGCAACGTCGTCGAATTGCGCAGCCGCGCGGCGTTAAATCCGGGTGCCTCCCCATTCAGCAGATATTCAAGCAGTTCAACGCCGACATGCCGGTCAAGAAGGCTGTGTTCGAATTTGTTCTTGAAACTCCGCAAGCAGCGATAGCAGGACGCATCGCAGTCCTCCGGGCAAGTTTTCATGAGCGCGAGCGCTCTCTGGAAAAGCTCAAGCCCACGCTCGGGTAACTGGCTGGCAAAACCCGCACCGCCGGGAAGCGTGTCATAGAGGAAAATCTCGGCTTCCAGTCCGCTCGTGCCTGCCGGTGTCAGGGCCGGCCGAAACTCAGCCAGCAATTCACCGGACTCGATTTCAAGCATCTGGCATGCAGCCTTTGCCAAGGCTTCGCTGACCGTCCGCAACGCGACGGCGGTCGATGAATGGCCGGGTTTGAGCTTGAGAGGTGCAGCGACCCGCATCGAGAACAAGGCGATATCGGTGATGAAGTCGGTGCCGAGCACCAGATGGCGCGTCGCACCGGTGCCGTCGCACACCTTCTTGTCATCGTCGTCCGGGTACGGCTTGTTGTGCGGCATTGCCAGCTTTGGGCTGGGGTCGGTACTCGACTCTATGCGGCCGCATTTGGTGCAGTAGGTGTAGCCCTCGTCGCTCGGCCCGGTATTCGAAACAAGCAGGTGCTGGCGGGCTCTTAGAACACGCACGCGGTCGTTGATCGAAATCCACCCCGCTTCATCATCGGGCGTTCCCATCGTGAGCTTCGCGCGGGTCGCGTAGCTGGTCTCAGGCATGTCGTCGGGGGAAGTGACCTCTTCCGCATCGATCGGGTGTGCAAAGCCGGGCGGTCTGATCCAGTAGCGCGCAGGGCCGAAGGTTTCCTCCCCGCCGCAAGCCGGACAATCCATGGTATCGCCACGGGCGACCGTTCCGACAGGATCGGTTTTGGCATAGCCGCACTCGCTACATTCCATGTAGAGGCGTCTTGATTGCCATGCCTCATAGCGATCGTCAGCCATGACGGAGTAGATCGCGCCCGACGTGTAGCACTTTCCCGATATCCACACCTGCTTGCCCGGAGCGTATTGGGAAAGAGCGACCGGCAATCCCTGTGATGGCGCGAAGCGCATAATCGGTCGGAACGAGGTCGAGCGATCGCGATCGAACACATGGAAGGTGGCAACATCGGTCGGGAAGGCGTAGCGCGGCAGCTTGCCGCAATAAAGAAGCCGGTCGAGAAGCTTTCCGGGGCTCGATGCCTGGGCGGGCCGTTCTTCGCCTTCCTCGGCCTGTTCTTCAATGTCGTTGTCCTGATCTGGATGCTGCTCGGCATCCGCTTCATCCGGCCCTGGCCGAATGGCGTCATCAACTGCTTTCAGGCAATCTTCGGCCATGCCGGAAAGCAGGGCTTCGCGGTCTTCCGCCGAAAGCTCTACCGGTATCCATGAGGCAACGCGCTGCTGAAGCGCGGATTCATTTTCGGCAAGCCAGCCTGCGAAATCATCCCGGTTCAGGATCGATGTCCCGTTGCGAAATTCCGATACCGTACCAAGAACGGAAAAAAGATCGTGGCGCTGTGAAGGATCGACTGTGGGCAAACGGTCCTGGTGGTAGTTCTGAAGCAGGTAGGCGCGAATATGGCGGCGCACGATTTCACGGTTGTCGAGCGTGAGCTTCGGATCAATCACATCACCGCGGATCATCCCGTCGGGCTCGGAGAAATAGTGCTCGTCGTGGCTGTCGGCACTGCCGAATGCGATGACTGTCGCAACGGCATTTCCGCGTCGGCCAGCGCGCCCTGCGCGCTGCTGATAATTGGCACGGCCCGGCGGCATATTGCGAAGAGCTACGCCTGAAAGCGCGCCGAGATCGATGCCAACCTCCATGGTGGTGGTGCTGGACAGAACGTCGATTGCCGTCGCGCGGCTGCCGGCGGAACTGCCCGTCAGTGCGATATCTTGGAAGAGCAGTTCGTTTTCTTCCGCCTTGGAGAATACGTCGTCATTCTGCGGCGCGTTCAACTGGGCTGTATGCTCTGCCGCAATCAGCGCCATGGGCTTGCGCGGCGGAACCCTGAGCGCTTCGATGACCGGTTTGCGATAGAATCCCTTGCGTGCGCCAAACACTTCATCGGTGTCCGGATCGAGCGCCCTGATGTCCGAACTGCCGCAATCGATACACGAAGAAAGGCCGGGGATCGGGCGATGAACGGATTTGCAGGTGCGGCAGTGAACCCACTGTCCCCCGAATTGCAGCGAGAGTTCGCTGCCCCGGAGACGCTTGTAGTTACCGGTCGTATCCTGGGTGAACAGCGCAAGGAGCGCCGGCGCCCACTGGTCCGCAAAAATCTTGCGGGCGGCCTTGTCCGGGAGGATCGCATCCATCGCTTTGAACTTGGCCTTGGGGTTGCGCGTCTTGACGCTGACCCCATCGGTTCGCGAGCGGTTTTCCCAACCTCCGGGCATGGCACTGAGCCAGAATCCATAGCTTTGCCAGCAGCGGAGCCAGGCACGCGCCAGTGAGACTTTGGCTTCAGGCGTTTCAGCGATGCCCGGAATGGCGGGTAGCTTCTCCAACGCGGGTGTATGCTTGCTGCGTTCGACGATCGAGGCCAAGGCCAGAGCCTCAAAGCCCCAGAACCGGTCCTGAATGGTTGTGATGATGTTTTCGAGCAACGCCTCGGGCGGCCGCTCGTTGCGCATTTCCATGCAGAGATTCAGCAGGCCCGCATCATCCTCGGTTTCACCGCTAGCAATCGCATTCTCGACAACGATCTCTGCGCCGAACGTCTCCCAGGATTTCAGTTCCGGGCGCAGGCGAACATCAAGAATTTTGGAGGCCAGAAGAACTGCCAGATAGAGGTCTTCCAGGTTGAGGTTGGTGCGGAGAACGCCGACTTCCTGTAACCGGCTGAAGCCCCACGCGATCAGGGGGCGCAGTGAATCGCGCACCGAATACATTTGGAGATTCGGGGCAAGACGCGCCGCTACCTGCCGCGAGTCCGAAAACGCAAGGACTTTCCGTCCCTGCAAGGGAGCGAAGCGGGTAGCCGGCACAGGTCCGGGCGGCTGAATTTGAATCTGCCGGGCAACGAGCGCCTGAAACGGTTGGTCGCCCTTGGTCTGATGGTCCTGCACATAGGTCCGGCCAAAACGGGCAGTCTTGCCACAAACAGCGCAAGGCTTGAACTCACCGCGCGTTTCGAAGCTCGTGTCGGCTTCGTCGTCCTCATCCGCCGAGTCCATGACGCGCTCGCTGCGAATGTGAACGGTCCGTGTGCGCGGTCCGGCAACCTTCGGATTGAGACGCCCGGTTTCGAGATCGTAGTCTGCCGGTTCGGCTGCCTCCCCGGCCGCAGGCTCTTCAAGAAGCAAGTCGAGCGGCAGAAGCGGTCCGGTTTCCCCGCCGGCCATGCGCAGGCGCTTGCCCGGCTCGGACCAGAGGGCGGACGGAGAATCTACATCGTCCGTATAGGCACGGGCATAGGTAGTGCCGCAGTTCCGGCAGGTGAAAAGCTCGAGAACGCGCGCGCCGCATCCACAGCGCTCGCGGGGCTGACTGTACATCTTCCCGCAGATGCCGTCTTTAGCGTCGTCTGCGAGATCGCTGCACTCGGGGTCCATGCAGACCCACAGCCCCGGCAAGCCGCGGTAGAAATTATGAATGCGGCAAGGAAGGAGGCCGGGAGCTTTCGGGTCAACGCGCGCCACGCTCCCTAACGCCATCAACACAGTGACCGCGGCATCCGCTTTCTCCGAAGCGGCAGTCGGAAACAGCATGGAGCCGAGTTCGGCAACCGGCAGTGCCTCCTTCATTGTCGCATTGACGAGAAGACCCATCGGTCCAAAGGATTCCAGAGCATGATAGAGCGCTGCCTCTGACCTGTGCTCGCCTTCGACCTGCCGGTAGTTCAGTAGCGGCTTCAGGATCGCAAGACGCGCCGCATCCGAATCCGCTTTGTAATAGGCATCTAGATTGACGGATGCGAGAATCTCCGCGTCATGGTCGGAGCCCCCAGTGCTGTGCGGCCGCAGGTCCAGCGATCCGGTGACGGGTTCAAAAGTCTCCGGCGGAATGCCCGAAAGCTGCGCGCCGAACTGCGGCGCGTATTCCTTGTCCTTGAAGCTCGCCGTTGCGCAAATGACCTGAAAGCGCTCAGGCGAAATGCCGAGCCGGTCGCGCAGCCGCCGGAGAAGCAATCCGACCTCGGCGCCGGCTGCGCCGCGATAAAGGTGCGCCTCGTCAAGCACCACGAGGAATTTCTCTTTGGGATTATCGGCAAGCCACTGCCGCGTCCGGTCAAAGATCGGCCGTTCGATCGGGCGCATCAGCATGTACTCAAGCATCGAGTAGTTCGTCACGAGTAGGTCGGGCGGAGCCGCCTGGACCTCGTGACGGGTCAGCAGTTCGGAATCGTCGGGCAAAGTAACCGCCCTGATAAACTCTTTTGTCTTGCGGTCCTGCCAGCCGGTACCCTTCTCGCCAAACCAGGCCGCAAGGTCAGGTTTTGCCGGCCATTTTCCGCGCTCATTCAGTGCGGCACGCAGCCGGGCCGCTTCCGCACGGATTTCAGGATCATCGTTTTTGGCGCGCCGCTCGATGTCTACATAAAACTCGTCGAAAGACTTGAGCTTTGCCGAATCCTTTTCGGTCGTGCGGACGCCAGCATACGGAGTCCGGCTTGTATAGCGCGCGAACCTGGGCGGCCGCCCGGACCATTGCTTGAATTGTTGCACGAGCCGGGGATCACCGAATAGAGAGCGCAATCGGCCCAACTGGTCGTTTACGAGCGCATTCATCGGATAGAGAATGAGAGCGCGCATCGCGGGCTGGCTACCAAAGCCAGCCGGGTTCGCCTCGGCTTCGCGCGCGAATTTCCCTAAGATCGGCAACAGGAACGATTCGGTCTTGCCCGAGCCGGTGCCGGTCATAATGACGAGGTTCTTCCCACCGATGAGGCTGTGCCGGATCGAATCCGCCTGATGCTTATAGGGGGGATCGTAGATCAGGCGCGGAAGGTCTCCCTTGGGCTCAGACAATTGGGAATAGATCGTAAGGGCCGCGGCGGGGAGCCCCTTCATTTGGGCAAAATTTTCGCCGGTCTCGTAGCGCGGCGTCGATTCCAGATAGGGCACCTGGTGAATCACGCCGGGGCGCGCCAGCAATTCCTTCCTCTGCTTGATTAGAGAAGGAGCGCTGATGTGGTAGGTCGCTTCAATATAGTCCCTGAGGGAAGCGTGAAGCTGGTGTATCGTTTCTTGTATCGTGTCGGTCATGATCGCCCTCAGTCGGAATCTTCCGTGCGCGCCAACCAAAGCCTTTCCTGAAGAAAGCGCTCTTCCTGGTCGGCCGTGCCGGCAGGTAAGGAGTATGAAATAAGGCTGCCGCCTCGCGGCTCGGGGCGACCGAGTATCATCAGTCGCCGTTCCGACCATTGCGGCAGCGGCGAAAAGAAATCGAAGTGCACGCGATCGCCGTCGGCGATCCGTCGGTAAAGCTGGGGGTTTGCATTGCAGGAGTCGATGGCCATCTGCAGGTGCCAGGCTACGTCGCAGGCGCGCCAGCGCGTCTTCTTAAGCGGCAAATCCAGCAACCTGACTGGAACGCCGTTTTGCAGGGCGACAAAACACCAGATCGGCGCACCGTAGTCCTGCGGCCGGCGCCCCACGAAATCCCCGTCATGGTGGCGCGCCGGCGCACACCAGCGTCCCTTGTAGTAGGTCACGCGGCGGGTCGGATCGAGAACTTGGAGGCTTTCAAATTCCCCGCTGGGCGGCATTGCGTTCAAGTGCCGCTCCATGCCGAGAAGCGCATCCTGCGCCGGTTCCGGTTTAGGCGCTTTGAGCCAAACGTCTTCCGAGAGTTCCTGAAGACCTTCTTCCCGAAGGTCATTTGCGAGGTCTTCGCCCGATTGCGGTTCGAGAATGCGGGTGAACCGTCCATAGGTTATGCGTGATGCCAGGGACGGCGGTAGAAACGTGTCCTGGTCTGGAACAACGCCGGTCAGAAAAACACTGCCTCCGGCGCGGACGATGAAGCTCGGCGGCGCAGCAAAGACCCACGTACCTTTCACGTCGGGATCAACGGTAGCGACATCATTCAATTCCAGAAGATCCCCGCCAATAATCAGGCCTTCGATAACGGCGTCGATGACGTCCGGAAGTTCTTGCTCATTGGGCGTCAGTCCATGAAGGCTTTCAAGAAGCGCAGCCCGCAAACTGGCGCGGGAACAGGGGCAGAGGATACCGGCTGTCCGCCTGAGCAATCCGGCGAGCAAGGTTTCATCGATCGAATCGTCAGACGCAGCCGGTAGGTCGAGAGCCTTGCGGCAAGAGCCCAGCACGTCCTCGGGCATGATTTCGGTAATCACCATGACAACCTCGGCAACCTGAGCGCCGGACCGTCATGGTCCCGGTTGGCGGATAGAAGCGCAAGCATGCGTGCGCCGCGTAAAATCGCGGGACAATTCCGGAGTGAACGAAACAACTCGTCGAGATCGCGGTCGTAGACTTCGATGAGTCGCTGCGGTTGACATGCCAGCCGCAGGGCAAATTCGCACAGGCGGCGTTCCTTGCAGATGCCGTATCGCTCGGCCAGTTCGACATACCACTGGGTAGCCTGCGCGAGACCGTCATCGATGCGCGCGAAGTCCCGTCTCAGGACGGCACCGAAGCCGTTCTTCCTTTCGATGTTGTGCTGCAAACCATCCCGCGCACGCTCAGACTTCGGGGCGGCGCACAACGCATCCTCCGCCTTCATCCAGTTGAAACCGCATACCATTTCGTAAATCGCAGACAGGATTCCGGCCGCAACGCTATCGCGCCGAACTCCGGCGAGCGGTCCGGCAAGGCGGGCGCTGCGCCAGAGCGCGAATATCCGGATGGCCTGTTCGAGGGTAACAGCGCCGCCGCGTATGGCGCCGAAATCCCAACTCACGCCGAGCCCGGACAGTCCAGGCCCGCTCAAGCCGGCACTGACCGCGACGGCGTCGTGGTAATGTCCGTGCTGCGTGGTGAAAAGACCGCCTGGGGCGCTTACCTTGGAGCCGGACAACGCATCGGCAGGTGGCAGCGCCTCGGCAGCAACGGGACGTTCGAAGGGAAAGAATAATGCGGCCGGCTGGGACTGCTCGCTGCCCGTATCGTCTATTAGCCGCGCCGAGAGCGTGCCGTGATGGTTGCGGATAACCCATCGAACCGGAAGGGCATCGTGTTCGAAACGTACGACATATTCCCCGAGTTCATCGCCCTTTATCCTGAGCGCACCCTCGGACGCTTCGAGGTAGCGCCAGGCATAATCCTCGCCGCGCTGGAGAAACTGGTCGAATTTCCTGTGCCAGTTTTCTGGAGTCACCGGCAGGCTCATCGGATCGCCGACCTGCTCGGAAAATATCTGCTCGCCATTGCTTTTGGCGAGCGTGACCTCGCAAGTGACACGGTGGCTTTCCGGCCCGAGAACCGAGAGCCTTATGCCGTTTTCCCAAAACGCATCGAGATTGGCATCATGGGGGTCAACTGTGACGATCAGTCCGGCATGAGATGGCCGTCCGGGCGTCCACGATTCCGGCTCCCGCACGTTCAGGACCAGGTGGCCTTCCGCCGGCGGCGAGGACGGCGGCGCGGGTCCGGCTGTATCGGGCTTTGCCACGACGCTCAGCGTATGAATGCCCTCGGGCAGCGGCGGAAGCCTGAAAAAACTCGGGAAGCCCACGCGCCCTGCTTCAACGATTGTTGCAGCGCCGCCGTCAAGACGAAGACAGTAGCCCTCTAAAGGATGGTCATGGGTGATCCCGAAGCATGGTGTTTCGGTGGTCAGCCATTCACTGTTGCCTTCGCCGTCCCACTGGTGAGCCGGCAATCCCGCGGGCCACACCCTGATGGTCCGCGCCACTTGAAGATCGAGTTTTTTCAGCCATGCGGCATCTTCAGCAGATACCGCGTCAGGCATCTTGAGCCGGAAAGCTTTCGCTCCCGCGCACTCGATGCTGCATGCGCTGACATACGGATGACCGGCGGGCGGTTCAGCGGTCGTTGCGATTATATATTCGTAGCTAGGCCGGACGATTCTCCCGGTGATTTCACGGGCGATGCCGTCCTGACCGACGCGGAAGAGCCAGTTCGGCCCCGCACCAAGACGGCATTCGCTCTCAACGAGGTGATCGAGCACGCCGTGAGATTGTTCGAACAAAAGCAGCGGCTTTTCCGGGTCCGGCCATGATTTGAGGACGGCCTTCCTTCTGCCTGACAGCAGCCAGCCAGCGGGCTTGGTATCGTCCGCCCCATTCAGGCGACACCGGGTCTTCTTCAGGAAGGCGCGAACATCCGCGCTCACCGCAAGCCCCCTGAAGTCGGGGACATCCATGACAAGCGACCAGGTCCCGGCTCCCGAATAGCGGAGCATAAGGTTTGGCCGGATACTCAGGTTCGGCTGCTCGCCTCTCAACGCTCCGCGCCCGTGCGGGCCGCCGACGGCGCCCGGCAGGGACGGAGTGGAGCCGTGCCCGATGCCTTTGAAGCGATCGGCGACCTCTTGCCGTGTCGCCTTGAGCCATTCGCGGGCGCTACGAACTTGTTCGAGGTCTGTAACGATCCGTTCAAGGGTTGGCGGATAGATGGGCTGCTGTGCGCCAGCCTGTTCCTGACCCAGCAGGGCAAGCACGATCCGGCCGGTTAGTTCCTCCTGCTGTAAGAACGCCTCAAAGCGAGTGGTGGCGTGAGCGTGTGCCGCGAGAACGCGCCCTACGCTAGCCGCCTCGAACCGAGCCACCCCGGCCAGTCTGTAACGAAGATCGTAAAGAGCGCGCGCGAATTGGAGCTGTAGATACCGTGGGAGAATGGCGTGGGTAATGGGCCACGCGATGATCCTAAAATGCGAGGCCCAGGGACCCGTTGGAACGACACCGTCATAGGCCTTCTGGAATTTGGTGAACCAGGGAACGACTTTATAACGATCGCCGAATTCCCAACTCGGCGTGTGCTCTTCGAACGAACGCCAATATTCTTCGCCGTCATAGTTATAGCCGCGCTCGGTGGCGTAGATCACCCACAGAAGCCAGTGAGATCGCAGGGGGAGACCGGCCTTCAGGCGGGACAGGAGAAGGCCGCTGATTTCCGCTAGCTCGTTTTCGTCCAGGCCGTGTTCTAGCGCGAATATCGGGAAACCGCTCCCGGCCCGCCTCTGCGCAAGGCCCGCAAAGTGCCTCTCAAGGCGCGCTTGCCATTGATCGAGAGGCGCGTGCATGGTCGTCATTCCTCCCCGTCCCGCCGCATACCTAGCCCGACTTCAAAACGCGGGACCGCATCATCCGGCTTTGGCTGCCGAAAAGGTCGAAAAGGTTGTCGGGGGTCCACTGGAGATATTCCGTCCGGCGACGGGAGCGCGGGATCATCCAGCGCGAGACAGCACGCTCTGCAACATCAGCCGCGGTAAGCAGCGTTTTGACATCGGGCCTGCCCTTGCCGGTCTTCAGGATGTGCTTCGCATTTTCCGCCAGCAGGCAGAGAAAGACCTGCCGCTGAATACCGTGGCGGAGCATGTCGTCCTTGAAGCCAAGCGCGTCCAGCGCGGCGCGCGTGGTGCGCAGGCGCCAGTTCGGTCCTTGTCCGAATCGGTGCAGGTCGGCGTAGTGGTGCCCGGCGTCTCTCAGATAATCGCGAAGTTCGGCAAACAGCCTGTCGGGGATGTGGAAATGGCCCCATCCGCCGGTGTAGCCGATGGGCCGAAGATACTCGGTTCCGTCGAGCTTGAGCCGATTGTAGACGGACGATCTGCCCATGGAGGACGAGGTCGTGATCGCAAGCAGCCTTGCCTTCTTCTCCTGCTGCGAGATGATGCCGGCCGTGGCGCCGTATAACTGCGCGAAATCATCATAGATATCCCGGCTTCTCAGAAGGCAGGCAACAAGCTTTCCGCCGAGAAGACTGTTGTAGGGGGGGACGGCGCCGAGCACGTAGGCATCCATGATGTTGACCAGCCGGGCCGACCGGTCGTGAACATCCCATCCGATGAGATTGTCCCGGACGGCGAGATTGAAGACGGGATCGCCAATCGCGATCAGACCGATGAGTTTTCCGTTGTGTTTGTCCCAAACAAGATAGCGTATGCGCCGGCCAAACCCGTTGGAAACAGGCACCGACCAACTGAGCGAAGCCAGCCGGAAAAGGTCGCCTTGCCATGTACCGGAAGCAATCTTCTCCAGCACCGGCGATATGCGTTCAGGATCGATATCGGTGCCGCCGGCGAAATGCTTGAGCAGCGACGGCGCTTTGTCGCTGATGAATTGGCGGTTCGCGCACAGCCGCTCTTCGCGCTGGGCGGCATGAAGGGTGCGGATAACATCTTTGCTGTTCCCTTCAATCTGGAACAGGCCGCTTTCTGACTTCTTAAATCCGAGCGTTCGCAGATGCCGACGCAGTTTTCTCTTTAAATTCGCCTCACGAGACGCGAGCTTAACTACTTTGTTTTGTCTTGAATTCATCGGCCCGGAGCCCCCTCCGCTTGATATGCTCTTCAATTCTGCTTTCTGCCGCTTCCTGCGAGGCCCGCTCAATGTAGCCACGCATGAATTCACGGATTACCTGCGCCGCCGACTTGTCTTCCGCCCGACAAGCCTTGATGAAACCCTCCCTGAGGGAGCGTTCAACGCGTATCCGAAGCCCGACATTCTTCATCGCCATACACAAGTGTAACCAATGGATACACGTCTAGATAGCACAATCCAGAAAACCGGACCACAGGCGCGCCATTGGCCCATGACTATCAGAGCCCGGACCACTCCTGTACAGCGTCCTTGCCGTGAGTTTGGTCACGACCTCTATGTCTTATGTCGATGATCATAACGCTGCGTGTGACCTACGGGCCTAAGGCCATGATTGTTCAAAGCGAGCGCCTTTCTCAGGTCATCGTGATCAAAGGCTGACGCCATCCGGTCGATCTCGCTAGGCGTGAGGCCAACCGCAGCAGCGGTGTCGCGCCAGTCCGCCACTGCTTGGCCCACTTCACTGGCGATCGCCCGCGCGTCCGCGGCCGTCAGTTCGAAATACTCCGCCACCTGCAGGGCGAGGTCGAGCGAGGCGGTGCCGTCGTCGAGATCGATCGCCGTCGTCAGCACGCGCGGCTTGATGTCCGTGGGCACGGGATTGACGTCGTAGGCCGGCGCCAGGCGCCAACCATCGGGGCCGGCATAGAGAAAGCCGTGATTGCGCAGGTGATCGTCGGTGTTGGAAATCAGCACGCTGAAGACGATGCGCCGCCACAGCATGTGCATGTCCTTTTTCGGCGCGGCGCCGTGCTGGCGCAGCACGTCGACGAATTCGAGATAGCTGCGCGTCTCGTTGTCGTTGGCGCCGAGCATGCTCATGGCCGAGAGGAAGGGAATGCGGGTCTGCTCGTCGCGGTCGAAGCGGCGCACGAGCAGCGTCGCCCTGCCGGCGATCGTCTCGATGCGCCAGGGCGCGACAGGGATCCCCGCCTTCTCGGCAAGGCTCAGCGCCACGGCCTCCCACAGGACGATGTTGTAGTCATCGTCCTTATGCGGAAATTTCGCGATAGCGAGATGGCCGTCCCGATCGCGCACCGAGGCCTTGGGCCGTGCGCCGCCGAGCGAGGAGCCCGGCGCCAGCAGCAGGCGCAGATCCTCGTCGCTCTCAGACTCGCCGACGACATGGTCGGCCGCCGACAAGAGGCGCGGCAACTCGACCAGCGGCGGGATCGGCACCACATCACCGGCCGCAAGGAATGGTCCGCCGGACTCTCTTGCAAAGCGCAACGCGCCCTGCCGGGCCTCGTCATTGACCATGAGCAGATAGTCGATCTCGCGCAGCGTGCGGGGTGTCTCACCCGCCTTCTCCGCCCGCCGGCGTTCGGCGCGGCGCATGAGCACGCGCCCCCAGCGGTCAGGCGCGGAATCGCCGATGGCGCCGAACAGGGGCTTGCCCGCGGGCGTGTGAAACGGACCGGGCCCGAGCTGCAAGGCAGGCTCGAGGGAGAAGCGGACGGGATTGGCGAGCCAGTCCTTGTCGTATTCGAAGGTGGCACTGTCCCTCCCCTTGCGCATGCGCGCCCACAGGCGGCCGGCGAGATGCGGCGCCCCGTCAAGGTCGACATGGACAAGGACTTCGGTATCCATCTAGCGGCTGCCTTCTTGCGCCGGGGGTGCCGCCCGCTCTTTCCGCGGACGGCGGATGCGCTGCGGCAGATGCTCCTCTTCGAGCTCGAGCCCAACGACGTCGGTGCTGGCGTCGGCGAGACCGGCAAGCCGGTCCGCGAGGCCGAGCGCAAAGAGCACGGTCGCATATGTGCCGATCGAGACACCGGGCTCGCCCTTCTCGACCTTGTTCAGGGTCGTGCGGCTGATCGAGGCCCGCTCGGCCATGATGGCGACCGGGATCCGCCGCCGGCGCCTTGCGTCACGGATGTCCTCGCCCAGCTTGCGCAGGGCGCGCCGCACCGGGATCGGCAGGGTCGGAGCTGTTCGAGGCTTGGCCATCTATAACGTCCATATTGGCACGCTTTATATCATATAAAGTCCACTATATTGGACGCAATGTCAATGAGACGTTAAAGGTGGCCGCAGAACGCGTCGGTCATATAGCGTCCACTTTAGCGAACCATATATGCTTTTTTGTTCACGATTATGAACCTACGGGTCGCCAAGAGACGCGGCACGATATGCCGCTGATTGTGAGTCGGCGGTTCGCCAATTGTGACGCCTCGGGCCGCTGGTTTGGAGGCTGGGAGGGGAAAGCCTTCCCCTGCGGCCGAGCCAAGGTCTCGGCCGACCCCTTCTGCGGGGAGACCCCGCAACGCCCCCTTTAGAGTGAGAGTGCGGACCGGTTTGCCATGACGGGTTGAAAGCCGAGGGAGAGGCTCACGGCGCCCGTCGCGGAGAACCGCGATGTCCAGACAAAACCGCAAACCCGGCGCCAAGGGCGACCGGACCAATCTCTATTCCGAAATCACCGACAAGATCATCGCCGAGCTAGAGGCCGGCCGTGTGCCCTGGGTCCAGCCCTGGGGAACCTCGGCGGCGAAGGCGCCCCTCGGCCTTCCGAAGAACGCCTCCACCGATCGTCAGTATTCGGGCATCAACGTCCTGCTCCTCTGGGGCGCCGCGATCGAGCGCGGCTTTTCCGGCCAGAGCTGGCTGACCTTCCGCCAGGCGCTGTCGCTGGGCGGAAATGTCCGCAAGGGCGAACGCGGCACCACCGTCGTCTATGCCGACCGCTTCGTGCCGGAGGACGAGAAGCGCCGGGCGCGCGAGACCGGCGAGGACGCCCAGGCGATCCCGTTCCTCAAGCGCTTCACCGTCTTCAACACCGACCAATGCGAGAACCTGCCCGAGGATGTTGCGACCGCCGCGCCGCCCGTGCCGATAGGTCTGATCGAACCGCGCGTCGAGGCGCTGATCGCGGCAACGGGCATAGACTTCCGCATCGGCGGCAACCGGGCCTTCTATGTGCCAGCACATGACTATGTGCAGGTGCCACCGCCGCAGACCTATTTTGAGCCCATCAATTGGCACCGCACGGCGCTGCACGAGATGGGCCACGCGACAGGCCATGCCTCACGTCTGGGGCGTGATTTCTCGGGCTCCTTCGGCACGAAGAAATACGCCTTCGAGGAACTCATCGCCGAGATCAACGCCGCCTTCTGCTGCGCCTCGCTCGGCATTGCGCCGACCGTGCGGCACGCCGACTATATCGGCTCCTGGCTCGAGGTGCTGCGCGAGGACAATCGCGCCATCGTCCGCGCCGCCGGCCAGGCGGGCAAGGCCGCCGACTGGCTTCTCGCCTTCGCGCCCGACGCCGTGGAGACCAGTTCGGTGGAGACCTCCTGCGACAGGAGGGTGGCATGATCCTGTTGACCGACGACCTGCGCGACCGGCTGCTCGCCAACGGGCGGCAGCGCGATATCGATCATGTGCCCGTGGTGAAATTCTTCAATCCGGTCGGCGCGGGCACCTGGCTGATCACCGAGATGGAGGCGGACGGCGACACCCTGTTCGGCCTTGCCGATCTCGGCTTCGGGTGTCCTGAGCTGGGCGCCTGCAGCCTTGCCGAACTCACTTCGGTGCGCCTGCCATTCGGTCTCGGGATCGAACGAGACATCCTGTTTCAGGCGACAGTCCCGATCTCGGTCTATGCCGAGGCAGCGCGCCGGGCCGGCCACATTGTCGAACGCAGAGATATGCTGGAGGAAGCTGCGGCGGCAATGCAGTCGCGGCGGTGAGGTGGCGCTCAGGCTGTCACCTTCGTGTGTGGCTCTGGCCGGGCGCGGGAGAGTTAGAGGGCTGCGCCCTTTTCCGTGACGGGTTTCAAGCTGAGAGAGAGGCTCTCGGCGCCCGTCGCGGAGTAAACCACCATGGCGACAGCAGCCAAGAAAATCACCCTCAGCGCCTCGCGCGAAATTCCCTTCAACAAGCTCGTCCTCTCCCAGTCCAACGTACGGCGCATCAAGGCCGGCGTCTCGATCGAGGACCTGGCCGAGGACATCGCCCGCCGCGGCCTCCTGCAGAACCTCAACGTCCGTCCGGTCGTGGATGGCGACGGCAAGGAGACCGGCATGTTCGAGGTTCCGGCCGGCGGCCGCCGGTTTCGGGCGCTCGAACTTCTGGCCAAGAAGAAGCGGTTGGCCCGGACCGCGCCGGTCCCCTGCCACGTGCGCGAGGCGGACAGCGACATCTCGGCCGAGGAAGATTCGCTCGCCGAAAACGTCCAGCGCGCAGCGCTGCATCCCCTCGACCAGTTCCGCGCTTTCCAGACTTTTGGCGACCAGGGCATGAGCGAGGAAGAAATCGCCGCGCGCTTCTTCGTCTCGGTCAACACCGTCAAGCAGCGCCTCAAGCTGGCTGCCGTGTCGGAGAAGCTCCTCGACCTCTATGCCGAGGACGCCATAACGCTCGATCAGCTGATGGCCTACACGGTTTCCTCCGATCATGCCCGTCAGGAACAGGTCTGGGAGGCCATCGAGCATAGCTGGTCGAAGGAGCCCTATCAGATCCGTCGCATGCTCACCGAGAATACCGTGCGGGCCTCGGATCGGCGTGTGCGCTTCGTCACGATCGAAGCCTATGAAGAGGCCGGCGGCACTGTCCTGCGCGATCTCTTCCAGGACGATGACGGGGGGTGGATCGAGGACGTGGCCCTGCTCGAACGGCTGGTCGGAGAGAAGCTCACCGCCGAGGCGGAGACCATCGCCAAGGAGGGCTGGAAATGGATCTCGGTCGCAGCCGATTTCCCCTATGGTCATACCAACGGCTTGCGGGCGCTCACCGGCACACCCGTCGATCTGACCGACGAAGAGCGGGCCGCACGCGAAGCCCTGCGTGAGGAATTCGATCGGCTCGAAGCCGAATATGTTGAGACCGAAGGATTGCCCGACGAGGTGGACGAACGGCTCGGCGAGATCGAGGCGGCGCTCGACGCCTTCGAGGATCGGCCTACGCGCTACGATCCTGCCGAGATCGGCCGCACCGGCGCCTTCGTCAGCATCCGCCACGATGGGCAGCTTTCGGTCGATCGCGGCTATGTCCGGCCCGAGGACGAGGCGCCCGAGGGCGACGGCGATGCGGCGACCAATCCCGGCGCCGTGCAGCGAACGGTGATCACCGTCGGCGGCGAGGCCGAGAACACGGACGAGGACGACGACACAATCAAGCCGCTACCCGAGCGACTGGTCACCGAGCTGACGGCCCATCGCACGCTCGCGCTGCGGGACGCGCTGGCGAACAATCCGCATGTCGCGATGACCGCGCTCCTGCACAAGCTGGTACGCGACACCTTCCGTCATGTCTCCACGACTGGGTGCCTCGATGCCTCCGTCCGCCACGTCTTCTTCCCAGTCCAAGCCGACGATCTGAAGGACAGCCCGTCCGCCAAGTCCGTCGAGGAGCGGCAGCAGGCGTGGCAGGGCGACCTGCCGGCCGACGACGATGCGCTCTGGGCCAGGATCGACGGGCTCGACGAGGCAAGCCGCGTGGCGCTGCTCGCCCATTGCGTCTCCTTCGGCGTGAACGCGCTCTACGAGAAGGTCAATCCCTATGGGGCGGGGCCGACCTCGCATGGCGTGCAGCAGCGCATCCGCGAGGCAGATCGTCTCGCCCGCGCCGTCGGTCTCGACATGGTGGAGGTCGGATGGCGGCCGACGGTCGGCAATTATTTCGGCCGGGTGACCAAGCCGCGCATCCTCGAAGCGGTGCGCGAGGTCAAGGGCGAGGAAACCGCGCAACTCATCGACCACCTGAAGAAGCCGGACATGGCCAAGGAGGCGGAACGCCTGCTTGCCGACAGCGGCTGGCTACCCGAACCGCTGCGCCTGCCCGCCATCGTCGATGGCACCCCCTCGGATCCCGAGGGGGACGACACCGAAGCTCTGCCTGCCTTCCTCTCCGACGAAGACGAAGGTGACGAAGAGCCCGCGGACGAGCCGCAAACCATGGCTGCCGAATAGCCGCTCGGGCGGGGCGGCCCATGCCGCCCCGCGTCTCACACCATCATTCTCATCTCGGCCCGGTCACCGCACCGGGCATTTTTATTTCAGGAGGTCGACATGGCCGACTACTTTACCCACTTCTCCTGCGTCCTTGACGTCAGAACACCCGAGAACGCCGCACGCACGCTCGATCTCTACAACCGTCTGTCCGACGAAAACGCCTCGGAAGACCCGCCGTCCGAAAGCTTCGATCTCTCCATCGTGCCCGAGCATGGCGGCACCTGCCTCTGGATACGCGATGATGGCACCGGCGATCCGGAACATGTCATCCAGTTCGTCAAACGATGCGCCGCCGCGTTCGCACTGACCGGACGATGGGGCTTCCAATACGCCAATACCTGTTCGCGGCCTCGCATCGATGCGTTTGGCGGCGGCGCCCATGTCCTCGACCTAGCCACTGGCGAGACCGTGGCGTGGACCTATACCGGCGAATGGCTGGCCGAAACGCTCCAGGGAGGTCGGCCGTGAGCATTCCCGACCATGCCCGCGCCAATTTCCAGACGCTGTTGCGGGCCGCCGCCGACGGCAATCTCGCCCTGCTCGAATGCGCCGACGCCGAGACCGGAGCGGTGCGGTATGTGATCTGCGCGGTCGGCCGGGACGACGAGGAGTTCCTCTTCACGCCTTTCGGTCATCTTGCCGACGGCAATTCCTACGATGCCTATCGGCCGCCCGAGCCATGAGAGGGAGAGGGTTGCCGGGACGGGTTTGAGCCGGTGCGGTCAAAGAGAGAGCGCTGCCCGGCTTGCCCCGTTCCCGCTCTCCCGAGGTTCTTCCCATGACAGAGATCGTTCCCGGGGCGGCGCTCGCCCGCGCCGCCCATCAACTCCTTCCTCTTCTCGAACAAGGTCAGCGCATCGACGCGCCCGCGCTCCGTATCGCGATGGACGCCGCCTTTGGCGGCTCCGATACCGACGGCGCCTGGGACTGGAAAACCGCCTATGACGTCTGCGAAGGTGCCACCGTCCTGTTTCTGCGCAAATACGGAAAGGCGCTTCTGCGCAAAGCCGGGTCTCCGGCGGCCGCGTTGCCATTGCTCAACAGGATCGCCGGCCTTCAGCCCTCGCACACCCGCCGCTCCGAAGAGAGCGAGGCCTTCCAGCAATTCTCGACGCCGATCCCCCTAGGCTTTGCAGCGGCGACCGCCGCCACGATCGCTGCGGATGACATCGTGCTGGAACCCTCCGCCGGCACCGGCCTACTCGCCATTCTCGCCGAAATCGCCGGGGGCCGTCTCCATCTCAACGAGCTTGCCGAGACACGCGGCACGTTTCTCTCTTCACTCTTTCCGGCTCTTTCGGTCACACGCTTCGATGCGGCCCAGATCGACGACTATCTGCACGCCAATGCTGTTCCCAGCGTCGTGCTGATGAACCCGCCATTCTCGGTGACGGCAAACGTGTCGGGCCGCATGGCTGACGCCGCCTATCGCCATGTCGCCTCGGCGCTGGCGCGCCTGGCACCGGGTGGACGTCTCGTCACCATCACCGGTGCCAGCTTCGCGCCCGAGACCCCGAAGTGGCGGGACGCCTTCAAGCGCCTGCAGGAGCATGGGCGCGTCGTCTTCACCGCTGCGATCGACGGTGCGGTCTATGCGCGCCATGGCACCACCATCGACACCCGGCTGACGGTGATCGACAAGATCGCAGCCGACGATCCCGCCGCCTTTCCGGCTTCGCGGGGTATCGCCCCCGATGTCGCGACACTGCTCGGCTGGATCGAGGCGGACATGCCACCCCGCGCACCGGTTTCCTTGCCGGCGATCTCCGGACAGCGGGTCACTCCACCGCGCTCTATCTCAGCCGCGCACCGCAACCTAGGTGGGGGCAGCGCCGCATCGTCCATTGCCGATCCGACGGGCGAAGAGCTCACCTATGAAACCGTCGATTGGACCCCGCCGCAGGGCGCGCGCCTCACCGATGCGATCTATGAAGAATACGCGCTTCAGTCGATCCGTATTCCCGGCTCTCAGGCGCATCCCACCAGGCTCGTCCAGTCCGCCGCCATGGCCTCGGTTGCGCCGCCAAAACCGGACTATCGCCCGCATCTGCCAGTGGGGCTCGTGGTCGATGGCACTCTCTCCGACGCCCAGCTCGAAAGCGTGATCTATGCTGGCGAAGCCCATGCCCAGCATCTCGCCGGCTCCTGGTCCGTCGACGAGACCTGCGATGTGGTCACCGCCGCGGCCGAAGACGCTGACGACGCGGTCCGTTTCCGGCGTGGCTGGTTCCTCGGCGACGGCACCGGCGCGGGTAAGGGCCGCCAGGTCGCCGGCATCCTGCTCGACAATTGGCTGAAGGGCCGCCGCCGCGCCGTCTGGGTGTCCAAGTCCGACAAGCTGCTCGAGGACGCGCAGCGTGACTGGTCGGCGCTCGATCAGGAGCGACTGCTGGTCACGCCGCTCTCGCGCTTTCGCCAAGGCACGCCCATCCGTCTGCCGCAGGGCATCCTATTCACCACCTATGCCACGCTGCGCTCCGACAAACGCGGATCGAAGGTTTCCCGCGTCAAACAGATCGTCGATTGGTTGGGGAAGGATTTCGATGGAGTGATCATTTTCGACGAGAGCCACGCCATGCAGAACGCCGCCGGATCGAAGGGCGAACGCGGCGACCAGGCCGCTTCGCAGCAGGGCCGCGCCGGGCGGCGCCTCCAGCACGCGCTTCCCGATGCGCGTGTCGTCTATGTCTCCGCGACCGGCGCCACCATGGTCCACAATCTCGCCTATGCCCAGCGGCTCGGTCTCTGGGGCGGCGAGGATTTTCCCTTCGCCACCCGCGCCGAGTTCGTCGAGGCGATCGAGGATGGCGGGGTCGCCGCGATGGAAGTCCTGGCGCGTGACCTGAAGGCGCTCGGCCTCTATCAGGCCCGTTCGCTGTCCTATGAAGGGGTCGAATACGAGTTGGTCGAGCACCAGCTCACCGACGAGCAGCGGCGCATCTACGACGCCTATGCCGGCGCCTTCGCAATCATTCACAACAATCTCGACGCCGCCATGCAGGCGACCAACGTCACCGGCAGCGAAGGCACTCTGAACCGGCAGGCCAAGTCCGCCGCACGGTCCGCCTTCGAGAGCGCAAAGCAGCGCTTCTTCAACCACCTGATCACCGCGATGAAGACGCCCTCGCTGATCCGCGCCATCGATGCCGATCTCGAAGCCGGCCATGCCGCCGTCATCCAGATCGTCTCCACGGGCGAGGCGCTGATGGAACGGCGGCTCGCCGAAATCCCGACCGAGGACTGGAACGATGTGCAGGTCGACATCACGCCTCGCGAATATGTGCTCGATTATCTCGCGCATTCCTTCCCGGTGCAGCTCTACGAACCCTTCACCGACTCGGAGGGCAATCTGTGCTCGCGCCCAGTGTTCCGCGACGGCCAACCCGTCGAAAGCCGCGAGGCCGTCGCAAGGCGCGACCGGCTGATCGAGAAGCTCGCATCGCTACCGCCGGTTCCCGGCGCACTCGACCAGATCATCCAGCGCTTCGGCACCGAGATGGTGGCCGAAGTAACCGGCCGCTCGCGCCGTATCGTCCGCAAGCCCGGTGCCGGCGCCACGGCCGATCGCCTCGCCGTCGAAGGTCGTGCCATTTCCGCAAATCTCGCCGAAACCCAGGCCTTCATGGATGACGTCAAGCGCATCCTGATCTTCTCGGACGCCGGGGGTACAGGGCGCTCCTATCATGCCGACCTCGCGGCGAAGAACCAGCGACTGAGGGTTCACTATCTGCTGGAGCCGGGCTGGAAAGCCGATGCGGCGATCCAGGGCCTCGGGCGCACCAACCGCACCAACCAGGCGCAGCCGCCGCTCTTCCGGCCGGTCGCCACCGACGTGAAGGCTGAGAAACGCTTCCTTTCCACCATCGCCCGCCGGCTCGATACGCTCGGCGCGATCACGCGGGGCCAGCGCCAGACCGGCGGCCAGGGCCTGTTCCGCGCCGAGGACAATCTCGAAAGCGCCTATGCGCGCGACGCTCTGCGCCGGCTCTATCTGATGATCGTCGGCGGCAAGGTCGAAGGCTGCTCGCTGCAGACCTTCGAGACCTCGACCGGTCTGAAGCTCGCGGATGATACCGGCATCAAGGACGACCTACCGCCGATCACCACCTTCCTCAACCGGCTCCTGGCGCTCACCATCGATCTGCAGAACATCCTGTTCGCGCATTTCGAGCAGATCCTCACTGCGCGAATCGAGGGCGCCATTGCCAGCGGCACCTATGACGTCGGGCTGGAAACGCTGAGGGGCGAGCAGTTCACGGTCACCGACCGGCAGGTGATCCATACGCATCCCGCGACCGGTGCGGAGCCCACGCTGCTCTCCATCGCCCAGCGCGAACGGAACCATCCCGTCGCACTGGACGAGGCGCTCGACCATCTCACCGATCCGCGTGCTGCCCTGCTGGTCAACGAGCGATCGGGCCGGGCCGCGGTGCGCGTTCCGACCACCAGCGTGATCGACGACGACGGTGTCGTCGAACGCCGGGTGCGACTGATCCGGCCGATGGAATCCTCCAAGGTGCCCGTTGCGATGATGGGCGACACGCATTGGGTCGAAACCGACCGCGAGACCTTTGCGCGCATCTGGGACACCGAAGTGGCGGCGGTCCCGGAATATACCGACAGCACTGTCCACATCGTTTCCGGGCTGTTGCTGCCGATCTGGAAGCGTCTGCCCACTGAATCGACGCGGGTGTACCGGCTCCAAACAGATGACGGTGAGCGGATCATCGGCCGCAAGGTCTCACCGGCCTGGGCCGCGAACGCGGCGACCACGGGCACCACCAGCCTTTCGGCGGACGACGCCTTCACCGCGCTGACCGAGGGCCGCACGATCCTCGACCTCTCCGAGGGGCTTCAGCTTCGCCGCGCCCGCGTCATGGGCGCGAACCGCATCGAGCTCACCGGCTTCACCGACACGATGCGCGACCGCCTCAAGGCCTATGGCCTCTTCGGCGAGATCATCTCGTGGAAGTTCCGGCTGTTCGTCCCGACCGACGCGTCCAGCGCTGCGGTCCTCGCTAGGCTGCTGGAGCGGTTTCCGGTCGAGCGTATCGCCGAGCGGGAGGCTGCCTGATGACCCGCGATGCTTCAGACCTCGCACATCGTCTCGGCCGCCAGGCCGAGGCCGTGTGCCGCGAATATCTTTCCAGCGGGCGGCGCGAGGGCCGCTACTGGATGGTGGGCGACGTGCGCAACACCAAGGGCCGCTCGATGTTCGTGCGGCTGACCGGACCGGAGGCCGGCAAGGGCGCGGCGGGCAAATGGACCGATGCTGCAACGGGCGAACATGGTGATCTGCTCGACGTCATCCGGGAAAGCTGCGGCTTGACCGAATTCAGGGATGTGGCCGACGAGGCCCGGCGGTTCCTCAGCCTGCCGCATCCCGAACCGGAGCTGGCATCATCGCCTGGACGCAAATCGCCCGCGCCAACGGGCTCGCCGCTCGCGGCCAAACGCCTGTTCTCGATGGCGCGGCCGATTATGGGTACACGCGCGGAAACGTATTTCCGTAGACGCGGCATTACGGCATTGCATGGAACCGGGTCGCTGCGGTTTCATCCGCGCTGCTACTACCGGCCCGACGAGCATAGCCCGACAGAGACCTGGCCGGCCCTGATCGCGTCGGTCACCGATCTCGACGGACACCAGACCGGCGCGCACAGAACCTGGCTGGATCCCGATGGGTTCAGCGAGGCGACGCTCGGCAAGGCCCCGATCGAGACGCCGCGACGGGCAATGGGCGACCTGCTCGGCCATGCGGTGCGCTTTGGCGTGGCGGGCGAGGTCATGGCAGCGGGTGAAGGCATCGAGACCATGCTGTCGCTGCGATGCATATTGCCCGAGATGCCAATGGCCGCCGCGCTCTCCGCAGCCCATCTCGCCGCTATCCTGTTCCCCGACACGCTACGCCGACTCTATATCGTGCGCGACGACGACCCGGCGGGAGATGGCGCTAGGGATACGCTGATCGAACGGGCCGATGCGCTCGGCATCGAAGCGCTGCCACTCTCGCCGATGCTGGGCGATCTCAACGAGGATCTCCGCTTGCGTGGTCTCGACGCCTTCCGGTCTTCGATCCGGGTCCAGCTCGCACCGCAGGATGTCGCCAGGTTCATGGAGTCCGTTCTGTCCGCCTGAACGGGGCAGCGGTGCGGGCTATGGCGGTGACGTCGCAGTTTTCGTCAACGGCTCCCCATGTATGTCGGAGAGGGCCGCGCCCCAGCCTTCTTCAGAGGGCGACCGGACAGCAGGTGGCCCGGTCCGGCAATGGCTGCGGCCAACGATTTTCCGGCGGCCCTGCGGGCCTTTCCATCGCGAAACAAAATCGCCGGCCTCCGCCATCCTCCGCTGACGCTCCGGTCCTTCCGCTGCCGCTCCAGGATGCAGGCCCGGTCCGCCCGCCGTCTTTCGGCGCCATGAAGGCCGCGGCGGGCGCGGCCAACCGACAAAGGGAGCCACCCGATGACACTCGACGACGACACCTTCGAACCCCACCACGAATCCTCGCCAACCGAGCACGCACTGAACGAACTGGAACTCCACGGCTACCGCCATGACGGGCACGGCCGGGACCCGCGCCTCGTCCCGGAGGACAATGTCATCGCAGGTGCCGTCTCCGACATCTTCGACGCCCTGATCGCCACCATGGCGGATACCGCCCTCGATGGCGAACTCGACGATCTGCTCTGGTCGACGGTCAACATGTTCCACCGCGCGGCCGACCGGCTCGAACGCAAGCTCGACGACAACGAACAGGCCCAGAAGCGCGGGCAGCGCGAACAGGACGGCTCCGAAATCAAGGCCGTCGAGCTCGAACGCCTCATCGAGACCGGGCAAGGCCTCGTCGAGCGCCGCGACAGCCTGGAGGTCTTCCGCGACAGCGCCGCCGAGCACTATCTGCGCACCACCGGATCACCATGGTCTCCGCGCACCGGCTCGCAGGTCAACCACCGCGCGCTGACATCGGCGATGATCGACAGCCGGGACTTCATCGCCGAGCGAAAGCGCGCCAACCGCGACGTGCTATTGCCCGCCGGGCCGAAGGTTGCCGTCTCCGGCGGAGCCGAATTCAACGATCACAAGCTCATCTGGGACAAGCTCGACCAGGTGCATGCCAAGCACCCGGACATGGTGCTGATGCATGGCAAGTCGCCAAAGGGCGCCGAGAAAATCGCCGCCCGCTGGGCCGATCACCGCAACGTCACCCAGATCGGCTTTGCGCCCGACTGGACGAAGCACGGCCGCGCCGCACCGTTCAAGCGCAACGACCAGATGCTCGATGTTCTGCCAATCGGCGTCATGGTCTTTCCCGGTACCGGCATCCAGGAGAACTTCGCTGACAAGGCCAGAAAGCTCGGCATCTCCGTCTGGCGTTTCGACGGCGCATAAGCGCCGCCGCCCGTCCTACTGTGCCGCTGCAAGCTTAGCAGGCGGGGTAGCTGAACTGAAGAGTTCCGCCAGCTCGGTTTCGTCCAGGGTTTCTTTTTCCAGGAGACGCTTAGCCGACCGTTCCAGAACATCCCGGCGCTCGGTGAGCAGAGACACGGTGCGCTGCAGCGCCGCCTCGACAATATCGCGCACCTCCTCGTCGATGGCGTCAGCGGTCTCCTCACCGAAGTCGCGCTCGCGCGGCACGGAGGGCAGGTTCGGCCCCTGCAGGAAAGACTGGCTGTCGCGGTCATAGGCGACGCTGCCGAGCTTCTTCGACATGCCGTAGCGGGTGACCATGGAGCGGGCGATGTCGGTGACGCGCCTGAGGTCATCCGACGCTCCGGTCGAAAGATGACCAAAGACGATGAGCTCCGCAGCCCGGCCGCCAAGCAGCACCGCCATCTTGTTCTCCAGTTCCTCGCGCGTCATCAGAAACCGGTCCTCGGTCGGGCGCTGGATCGTGTAGCCGAGTGCGCCGACGCCGCGCGGGATGATCGACACCTTGTGGACGGGATCGACGCCCGGCAGCGTCAGCGCCACCAGCGCATGCCCCATCTCGTGATATGCGACGATCTCGCGCTCCTTCGGATTGAGCAGCCGATTGCGCTTCTCGAGACCAGCTACGATGCGCTCGACGGCGTTGTTGAAGTCGTTCATCGTCACGGCCTCGGCCTTGCGGCGGGTCGCCAGAAGCGCCGCCTCGTTGACGAGGTTGGCGAGGTCCGCACCGGTGAAGCCGGGCGTGAGCGCAGCCACCTTCTCCGCATCGACGTCGGGCGCCAGCTTCACCTTCTTCATGTGAACCTGAAGAATGGCGATACGGCCGGTCTTGTCCGGCCGGTCGACCAGCACCTGGCGGTCGAAGCGGCCGGCGCGCAGCAGCGCCGGGTCGAGGATCTCGGGACGGTTCGTTGCCCCCAGCAGCACCAGGCCGGTCGAGGAATCGAAACCATCGAGTTCGACCAGAAGCTGGTTCAGCGTCTGCTCCTTTTCGTCGTGGCCGCCAGCATAGGGGCCGACGCCGCGGGCGCGGCCGAGGGCGTCGAGCTCGTCGATGAAGATGATCGCCGGCGCCTTCTCGCGCGCCTGTTGGAACAAGTCGCGCACGCGGGCGGCGCCCACGCCGACGAACATCTCGACAAATTCCGAGCCGGAAATGGAGAAGAACGGCACTTTCGCCTCGCCAGCGACCGCCTTGGCAAGCAGCGTCTTGCCGGTGCCTGGCGGGCCGACGAGGAGGACGCCCTTGGGCATGCGGCCACCGAGCGAGCCGTAGCTCTTCGGCTCCTTCAGGAAATCCACGATCTCGTGCAGTTCGGCCTTCGCCTCGTCGACGCCGGCGACGTCGTCGAAGGTGACGCCCGTGTTCGCCTCGACATAGATTTTCGCCTTGCTCTTGCCGATCGACATCAGTCCGCCGCCAAGGCCCTGGCTGCCCAGGCGCCGCGCCATGAAGGCCCAGATTCCGAAAAAGAGCGCGATCGGAACGACCCAGGACAGAACGGTCTGAAGGAAGTTGCTTTCGATCTGGCCGGTGTAGGTAACGCCATATTGCTGCAGCTCGTCCGCGAAGTCGGGATCGACCCGGGTGGTTACGAACTGTTCCTTGCCGTCCGGCAGCGGCTCCTTGAGCCGGCCCTGGATAAAGTTGTCGGAAACGCCGATCTCGGCGACCTTGCCTTCGTGCAGGAGCTGCTGGAACTGGCTGTAGGGTATCGTGGCAACAGTCGTCGCCGTCCCGATAACGTATTCGATGGCCAGGATGGCGAAGATCGCCGCGATCCAGTACCAGGTGTGAAACTTCGTCTGCTTCGTCATCGGCACGCCTCTCGTTTTTCAGGCCTAAGCCTTACTCGGCAAGGAAAAGGCCGGGAGGCGCGCCTTCCGGCCGCACGGACTTAACGACTTATGCGTCGCTCAGGGGCGTTTCCTATGATCAGGACGATATCGTCCGAAGAGGCGCCCTCCAGACGGGTGAGCATCTGCATGATCTCATCGTAGAGCGACGCTTTGAACTCCGGCATGCCCTCGGTGGTCGACTCATCTTGCCGTCGCTCATCCTCCGCCCATCGCTGCAGGATCTTCCTCTTTTCGGCAACGGAGAGCCAAGATTGGCGGATCACCGCCTCGGGACTCCGAAAGACCGAGGCGGGCGCCGCCAGGGCGGCGGCAAGGTCGATGGTCTCGTTCTCCCCCGGCTTTGGCGGGATGGGCGATGCCGCATCGATTTCCGCCTGCTCCATCTCGCTCCTGCACCAGGCCGACGGAGCCAATTCGACGGACGGTCCCCGATCGACCGCCTGCGTGTCGCGAAGGCGATACGAAAGCCCCTGTCGCTCGGCATAGCGAACCGCGGCGTCTTTATCGGGAAAATGGAGTTCGACTTGCTGAAGCGTATCGCCGCCGGCGGTATAGCCCATCAGCGGCTCGATCCAGGACGGCGAGCGTCGCTCGAATTTCAGCACCCATGGCCGCCGTCGGAACGGCGCCGACTGCATAACCGATGGCGCCGGCCGATAGATCTCGGCCGCGGCGTCGTCCGGGACCCATGTGCGCCGCTCGGCCAGCTTGGCCTGCCCGGGGTCCCGACGTGTCCAGCCCGATGCCATAAGCGAGGAGACCTGCGGACCTTGCCGATCGTTGATGACAGGCTTTGCCCAAACCGTATCCATGGCGAAAACCTCCGTAACTTCGAAGGCGTGCTTCCGCCGGGGCAGAACAAGCCGCTCCGGCGGAAGCTCCGGTTATGCCTTGCTGATTGGAATGCGCTTCGTCTGCGCCTGCACCTTCTCCGACTTGGGGACCGTCACGGTGAGCACGCCATTCTTGAAAGACGCCTTCACCTCTTCCGGCTTAACTTCCCATTCGATCGGGATCCGGCGCCCGAAGGTGCCGTACTGGATTTCGCTGTACTGCTTTTCCTCGTCCTTCTTCTCCACCTTCTTCTCGCCGCGCACAGACAGCACGCCGTTGGCGAGCGTCACATCGACATCCTTTTCTTCCATGCCCGGAAGCTCGACGGAGATTCGGAGTTCCTTGTCGGTTTCACTCACTTCGGCCTTCGGCCAGACCTGAGCCGCGCCGAACGTCGCCGGCACACCGAAATTGGCGAAGGCGTCGTCGAACAGCCGGTTCATTTCGCGCTGCAAGGCGAAGAACGGATTCTGCACGTCAGACTGAGCGGACGGCTGCACAGCACCGCCACGCCCCCAAGGAACCAAGTCACGCACGTTCATGGTACTCAACTCCTTTCGCTTATTTTTTGCGTCACGCCGTTGCCGCGTCTCTTGCAGCCGCAACAACGGAAACCTTGCCTACCTCAATTCGAAGGCTTGCCCTTTCCCGTCGGCTGAGCCTCGATCTGATGAGTTGTCATATCTTTGTTCAGCGGGATCTTCTTCGGCTTCAATTCATCAGGTACATTTCTGACGAGCTCAATGGTCAGGATGCCGTCGGCGAGATCAGCTGATTTGACTTCGACGAAGTCAGCCAGAGTAAAGCCAAGTTCGAAGCCGGAACTCGGTATGCCGTGGTGCAGAAACTGCAGATCAGTGTCTGCCGCGGCCTTCGAACTGGTTACAACCAAGTGGTTCGGCCGAACGGTCAGATCGAGATTTTCGCGACTGTAGCCAGGAACCGCGATCCTGATCCTGCAGGCGTCTCCGGACAGGGCCACGTCATAGAGAGGCCACCGACATCGACCGGAAACCACAGGGCGCGCTAGCGGGTAAGCCATCGGCTCAAAGTCGGTTACCGACGAGAAGAAGGGAGACAGTTCATCGAACGCCCTCATCACCACAACCTCCTTACGAGAATCATGGGTACAAGCAACTTGCGAAGACGAAGAGCGACTTCCGACAAGCGAAAGCCCTTGAAACTTGCGAACTCGATATAATTCGCAGTCGCTTAAATTCAAGACGTTCCACTTGGTTCCCGCGACATTCTGGCGCGCTCCGACGGATGAAAATCCGCCGCCTGGGCGAGGGCTTCGCTATTCCGCTTCCAGCCGATCGCGAGCAATCGACAGGCGCACCATCAAACCCTCAGGCCGCCAATCGTACGAAATGGATCCGCCCAATTGCCGCTCGATGGTCCGGATCGCCAATCGGCTTCCGAAGCCGGCGGAACGATCTTTGGTTTTAATCGGAGGACCGCCGCTCTCAGTCCAAATCATTTCATAGGTATCGCTCGTCAGGGAGCATTCGACCGTCAGCGTTCCCGAAGGCATGTTCAGGGCTCCGTACTTGGCGGAGTTCGTGGCCAACTCATGCAGCAGAAGCGCGAGTGCTATCACTGCCTCTGATGATACGGCGATATCCTCCCCCCGGAGCGCCACACGGTTGGATTCGCGACTCTCGTATGGAGCGACAATCGTTCGGATAAGTGCGTGCATCAGCGTCGCCTCCGACGCCTCGGCCACTCCGTCGGAATAGGTCGTGCGGGTCAACGCATGAGCGCGCGCCAAGGCGTCCAAGCGCCCGCGGACAAGGAGCGCTAGCTCGTCAGCCGTCTCGGCTGACGGAACGCTCAGGGAGATAAGACCACTGGCAACAGCGAAAAGGTTCTTGATCCGGTGATCGAGCTCGCGCAGCAGGATGCGCTGACGCTCTTCTGCCCGCTCTCGAGCTTCTTCCGTATGCACTCGCGCCAATCCGTAGTCGAGCTGCTGTGCGACGGTCCTCGATAATTCTTTCTCGCGTTCGGTAAAGTTATGCGGCTGCGTATAAAGCACGCAAAAAGCCCCCTCTGCAGCTGCCTCCGCTGGAAACGGAAAAAGACCAAACGCCGAACTACTCGAACCGTCCAGAAAGGTCGACAGGTCCGGTTTTCCCAAGAGCTCCCCAGGGTCAGAAATACAAAATGGCTGGTGAACAGCCTCGTCTTTTGGCCAAGGCAGGTGTTTGGCCAGATACTCCAGCGACGTTTCCGATAGTCCTAGTGCTGCGACCACGCTCGCCGTCTTGGTACGCTCGAACAGAAAGATCCCCACCTTCGCTCCTGCGAACAACTCCGCGATGGCATCCAGGGTGGCCTTATAGATCTCCGGGCAGGTCGTTGCGTGATTGATCTCATCAATCAGACGGTAGAGGGCCGCCTGCTCGTCCAGGTGCCGCGCGAGCGAGATCTCCGCAGCCTTCCTTTCGCTGATGTCGACCAGCATGGTGATCATACCGGCCGACGCACCGGAATCGTCCTGAAGGAAGGCTGGAAAGGCCATGAATGGGACAAGCTGCCCATCGAACCTCTTTGCTAGAATCTCGATCCCGCTTGACTGTTGATCGTGTGACGCCAACAGTATCGATATCTCGTTAGCCGCAAGCGGGTGTCCGTCCGGTCCGCATAGCATCCAGGTCCCGGAGTCCTTTCGAGCTCCGAAATCCAAGGGATCCCCCCAGAAGTCTATTGCTGCCTCATTGAAGAAGATCACGTTTCCCATGGCGTCGGTCGCGAAGATCATCGTCGGCATAGCGAGAAGCCAGCGACGAGCCTGATCCTCGACAGGCGCCCGGTCCTGTTCCGCGTCGGTGCCACCCACCAACGCACTGAACAGCAGGATCGTGCCGGCAACGCCCATAGAAGTTCTGACGGTATCGGCGCTCGCGAGGCATGTCACGTGCGTTCCGTCGCACCGCCTCACTATGAGGCGCTGATCGTGGATCGGCTCCCCCGCACCAAGAAGATCTTTCATCGTGCACGTCAAGTCGTGGCCAGAGCCGGACTCGAAATCGAAAAGCCCCTTGCAGATGCAAAATCCCTTGCCGTTCGCGAGGGCAGGCCTATCCCCCCAAATCTTCGCTGCAGCCCGATTATAGTACAGAATTCGGCCGTCGGAATCGCAGATACAAACGGCAAGGGGCAATGCGTCGAGCAAAGCGGAGGACACATCGCTGACATATAAGCCAGCGAGAGATTGCAGGAAGGTGGACATGACCGTCGGCCAGGAATTGATATTGCACGAAACCGCTCGAATATTCGAGTGGGATGATTTTTGGGAACCCAGCGCCGCGGCCGCCAAGAGAATACCGCCGAGGCCCCTCGGCCGGTGTGACCTGAATATCTAAGCTATCGGGATTTGCCTAGACCCACAGAAGATTGCCGATCCGCCAACGCCCCTGACCGCCGGTGGCCAGAACCGCAGTCGCCGACTTTCGTCATCTCCGAAGGCCGATTGCATCTCATGATGAAGGTTCCGCAGTCGGTGGACTTGTGTCGGCTACTCCTGGCTTCGACAAGTCCTGCATGAGCAAAGCTCGAACGCCAGCGATCTGCTTATCCGCTTCCGCCGGACTTCTGCCGATGGCAATCAACGTCTCGGCCGCCAGCGCCAGCCCCGCCGCCCAGTTCTCTGGAAACACGCGGGGTTGCACCAGCATCAAGGAGGGATTGCACCTCGCGTTCGTCCTTCACGCCGACAATCAACGGCACCGTGGCTGCAGCGTCAAAGGAGCGGATCTGTCTGCCAAGCCGTTCCGCATCTTCGCCCCGCGGCAGCGTTGAGACGACAGCGCTCGCCCGTGGCAATCCAGCAGCCCTGAGAATTCCCCGCCGCGTTGCATCGCCGAACAGAACATGATGCCCCTTCCGCTTTGCGTCTTGGAGGTGCCGCGGATCCCTCTCCAGCGCGACATAAGGAACCGCGGCAAGATCCAGCACAGTCGCAACCAACTGGCCAACACGACCACAGCCGCACAGGATGATATGGCCTGAGAGGGCTCTGCTCGCTGCCCCGACAATCGCCTCGGTCGAACTTTCATCGACTTGAGGCCCCTCCCTCTGGAAGTGAGCCATTGCTATCCGCTCCGCAAGCCAGCCGTTGTGCGGAATCCAGACGGAGGCGATGGCCATGCTGATTCCCGAGCCAACCAGAAACATCTGAGCGAGTTCCGTCGGAAGGAGCCCGTTGTCGAAGGCTTGCGTCAGCAGAAGCAAGGCAAATTCACCGGCATGGGCGACGACAAGACCCGCCCGCAGCGACGGAGTAATCGCCCAACCGAGCGCCTTTGCGGATACCACGACGACAAACGTCTTCACCACAATCAGCATAAAGACCGTGAGGGTGACTGCGACCGGATGCATGATGACCACGAAAGGGTCTAGCGTCATGCCGGTCGTGACGAAAAAAAGGCCCAGGAGCACGTCCCGGAAGGGCCGGATTTCCTCCTCGATCTGATGACGGTAGTCGCTCTCACCAAGCACCATCCCCGCCAGGAACGCGCCGATCGGAATGGATAGTCCGGCCTGCTGAGCAAGAAAGGCGGCGCCAAGCACCAGCATGATGGAGGACAACTGAAAGAACTCGGACGACCCACCGCGCGCGATCCAAGCCATAAACGCGGGAAGGGTCCTGCGCCCCGCAAAAGCGACGACGAGAAAGGCGGCGACGGTGAACGCCGCCCGTAGCGCTGTTGCGGCAATACTCTCGTCGCCGTGTCCGGCGACAGCGTCGATGAGAATCAGGAACGGCAGCGTCGCCAAATCCTGGAACAACAGCATGCCAAGGGCGAGACGGCCATGCTGGCTTGACAGTTCGCCCTGGTCGGATAGGTGTTTGGCGGTGATGGCGGTCGAAGACATGGCGACCGCTCCACCGACCAACAGCGCCACCAGCAGGTCGGTTTCCCAAACCGCCCAGACGGCTGCCACACAAAGAAGCACCGTAGCGACAACCTGAACTCCTCCAAGGCCGAACACGACACGGCGCGCCGCAATCATCCTGGAAAGAGAGAATTCCAGGCCGACAATAAACATCAGGAAAGCGACGCCGAGTTCTCCCAGAAAATGAATCCCGTCCGTCTCAGGCAGCACATCGAACCCATACGGACCAATGACTAGTCCGGCAGCCAGATAAGCAACAATGGAGGAGACCCTAATTGGCACAAGGAACGCTATGCCGATGAATGCAACAGACACTATCACCAGCGCTTCGAATAAGAGGCGATCGGTCATGATGCTTCCTGAGATCAAATAATTTCGTCAAAAGGCCAGTTAGGGCACGTCCACCGGCTCTTCGATCCCGTTTGACTACGAGATATATTGACACCCGGCTCCTGGGGGCTTGCGATCGCTCAAGAGCAACACCATCTTAGGCACCTCCTAAACATCTCCCTGTGCTTAGGATAAGGAGGTAGCGAATGAAGGCTTTCGTTATCGCCGCTGCAATGGCTTTCTCACTCTCTCAGCCGGCAAATGCAGAAACTACTGTACTATCTCAAGATTATCAGCGACAGCTATATGAGATAGAGCAGACCCTATTGAGCGGAATCGAGGCCATACGGTCATCAGACGATATCTTTGACCTCCAACGTCATACTCCTCCCGCAAGAAACGCGTCCAGCGAAACCGAACCTCGCATCCGCACAAAAGATGCTTCACAGAACGGCTGATACATCCTGGCGAGCGGGCGCCGAATGACGTCGTCCGCTCGCCAGGATGTTTTATTTTCGATCGGCTTCCTGTTTCTGGTGGCCTAGAGCGGGATGGGCTCAGCTATGCCCGCCCGCCCACTCTATCTCTTTGTCAGTGCCGCATTTATGCGATGTCAGGTGATTCCACCTGACTGCAAAATGCTCTAGCTCAGCGTCATGACATGCACGTCGCCGCGCCGTTCCATGACGTTGATCGCGACTTCGCTGCCAGCGCGGCGGACGGCCACGTCGACGCTGCCACCGTTGACCGACAGGCGATGCAGGACGATCTCGTCCATGAAGTCAGGGAGCGCCGGGCGGTTGAAGGTGATCTGACTGGCGGCCGGGTCGAAGCCGAGGCCGAGACTGGACTGGACCAGCGATAGAGGGGTCGCCGCCGCCCAGGCCTGAGGCGCGCAGGCGACCGGATAGAACACAGGGCCTCGGCTGCGCTGACGCGGAAAGCCGCAGAACAATTCCGGCAGCCGTCTCAGATCGAGGTAGGTCGATGCGGAGAACAGCCCCTCGAAGATGCGTGCCGCTTCGGCGGAATACCCGTAGCGGGAAAATCCGGCAGCGATCAGCGCGTTGTCATGCGGCCAAACCGAGCCGTTGTGATAGCTCATCGGATTGTACCGCTCCTGACCCGCGGCCAGCGTGCGCACGCCCCAGCCGGAGAAGGACGAGCGGTTCATCAAGGTACGCACAACCGTGCCGGCGCGCTCGGGCATGGCAATGCCGGTGAAAAGCGCGTGCCCGGCGTTGGAGCTACGAACGCGGCAGGCTCGCTTGTCGCCGTCCAGGGCCAGAACATAGGTGTCGAGCGCTTCGTCGAAAAAGGCTTGGTCGAATTGCCGGCGCAACAGCGTCGCTCGTTTTTCGTAATCGACGGCTTGCGCGTCTCGGCCAAGGGGCCTGGCGATCGCGGCCGCCGCCTGCCAGGCGCCATAGACATAGGCTTGCACCTCGGCGAGCGCGATCGGCCCGCGCGCCAGGGTTCCATCAGCGTGGAAGACCGAATCGTGGCTGTCCTTCCAGCCTTGATTGGCGAGCCCCTCGGCCGTGTGTCGCCCGTATTCCACGAAGCCGTCGCCATCGCGGTCCCCGTATTCCGTGATCCAAGCCAGCGCCGCCTCGATGTTCGGCCATAGACGGCGAACCGTGTCGAGATCGCCGGTGCGCTCCAGATAGGCGCCTGCCAGCATGACGAAGAGCGGCGTCGAATCGATGCTTCCGTAGTAGCGTCGGAACGGCACCTCGCCGAGTTCGGCCATTTCGCCCTTGCGCACTTCGTGCAGAATTTTGCCGGGCTCGGCGTCGGCGGCAGCATCGAAGGCCTTCGCCTGTTCGGCTGCCAAATGCCCAAGGACACCGCGGGCAATCGCCGGATCGAGCCACAGAGTCTCCATGGCCGTGATCAGGGCGTCTCTGCCGAAAACCGTGCTGAACCACGGAATGCCGGCGTAGGGATAGGGTCCCTCGGGCGTGTCCGTCATCAGCATGTAGAGGTCCGAGACGGAGCGGCGCACGCTCTCGTTGAACATCTCGTTGGAGGTGACAATGGCGGTCGCGCGAGACGATGAGCCCCGCAGAGCGCGCCGGGCGTCGCGCAGCGCCTTGAAGAAGGCTCGCCGAACCGGCTGATCGCCCTCATCATCCCCACAGCGGATTGCCAGAAAGATTGTCCGTGTTTCGCGCGGGCGAAGCTCCAACTCGAACACGGCATGATCAGCCTCCAACACTGCTGGCGCCGGATCGAAGCGCAGCCGTGTCTCGCGCGTGCGGCCATCCAGACCGGTATAGGACAAGGTTACCCCGTCCTGAACGAGATCCGCCGGATGATCGGTCCCACGTCGCGCCCGCTTGGTGCCGCGCACCTCGAAAAGATCGGCGAAGTCGGCCGCGAAATCGATCCGCAGCTTGATCCGGCAGACCTCGGAATGAAAACTGCGCAAGGCCAGACGCTCGAAACAGGCGCTTTCCCAAAGGAAGCGCGAACGGCGGATGTGGACCAGGTCATGTCCCAAGCGAACATGACCGGTCTCATCGTGCAGATCCGGGTTGGTCAAATCGCAGGTCAGGACCGCATTGTCGTCGCGCAGCGTCGAAGAAAGCAGGATCGGGCGACCGCCCTCGATGGTCAGATAGAGATGCGAGAGGTATCGCGTGTCGTTATGGAAGATACCTTCGGGGCTGCCCGGCCCCGAAAGGGCATCGCCATTGTGGTCAAAGACGGCGAAGGTATCGCCGTGCTTCAGCGTGCGGGGCCGTCGCTCCTCGAGGGAGGAGGACGCCGGTATGAAGAACTGGGCGAGCGGCGCCGTGCCGACGCTACTGCCGGCCTCCTGCATTTCAGAAACACGTTCGGCATCGATCCACTGCATCGCTCACCCCTTGTTCAAGCCACGATCTGAAGGTCGGGATTCTCCCCATTCCGCCGTCGCAAATGGGCGGCATCGGTGCGAACACCCGCTAGGTTCCGATAGATCGAGAGATAGTCCCGCGCCATTCGCTCGACACTGAAGCGCTGCTCGAAGGTATGGCGCACCTTGGCGCGATCGAGAGTCGCGATGCGTTGCACGGCCTCGACCGCTTGATGCGTGTCGTCGACGATGAAACCGGAGACGCCATCGTCGATAACCTCGAGAACGGAGCCGCGGCGGAAGGCGATTACCGGCGTGCCGCAGGCCATTGCCTCGATCATCACCAGGCCGAAGGGCTCGGGCCAATCGATCGGGAAGAGCAGCGCCGCCGCATTGCCGAGAAACTCAGCCTTCTGCCGTTCGTTGATCTCGCCAATGAACTCGATACTGGGATGCGCCTTGATCATGGGCTCGATCACCTCGTCCCAATAGGCGCGATCGGCCGCGTCAACCTTCGCCGCGATCTTGAGCGGCATACCGGCTCCCGCAGCGATCTCGATGGCGCGATCCGGCCGCTTCTCCGGCGAGATGCGACCGAGGAAAGCAAGATAGCCACCCTTGGCCTCAGCGCTGAACGGCAGGAGATTGCGCGGCAGGCCGTGATAGACGGTGCCCGCCCAGTTGACTGGCGGCATGGGGCGGCGCTGGTCATCGGAGATGGAGACGAGCGGCAAATCGTTGAAGACAGAATAGAAGGGCTTCAGATCCGGCAGATCGAGGCGACCGTGCAAGGTGGTCACGGTGCGATGGGCTATGTCGCGAAACAGCGGAAACTGCAAAAGGTCGATGTGGAAATGCAAGACGTCGAACTCGTCGGCACGGCGGCGAACCTCGTCCAGCATCATCATGTGATAGGGAATGGTATCGCGCACCGATGGCGTAAGCCTCAGCGCGGTCTGGCATCCGGGAACCAGTTCGGCCGATGTAAGAGAATCGCCGCTGGCGAACAGCGTGACCTCGTGTCCCTGATGGACAAGTTCCTCGGTGAGGTAAGAGACGATCCGTTCCGTGCCACCATAAAGGCGTGGCGGGCAGCTTTCGGCGAGGGGAGCGATCTGCGCGATCTTCATCAGCAAGGTCTCCTTTCAAAGCGACGGCAATGAAAGTCATCCTCCGCGGCAGGCGGAAGTGGCACTGTACTAGCGGACGATGAGGCCGAGCGAGCAGCTCGGGCGCGCGCGAAACGCCCAATGTTGAAGAATGTTCCAGCTCCCTGTTGCACTATCGCAAAAAGTTGTGGCATGCAGTTGGCGCCGAAACGCCGCAGCCTAGCTGTCCAACCGAAGGCCTAGAGGAGACGGCGCATGATCCGCCGGCGCCGCGGATCAGCAGATCTCAAGACTTGTTGAAGTTGCGGAGAAAGCCCGTTGTAGGTTAGTTCTGGCTCGGCGGAAGGGGCCAGATCCTGCAGTCGTTTGACGCGCTCCCACGTCGTAGGATGCGTTCGAAACAAGCTCAGCCAGCGAATTCCGCGCGAGCGCATCCGCTCCCAATCATCTCCCTGCAGCGTTTGGATGCGCGCAAGCGCCTGCGCCAAAGGCCGCGGATCTCCCATCAACTCTACTGCTCCTGCATCCGCCAGGAATTCGCGCCGCCGCGAAAGCGACAATTCCAAGAGATCGCTCAGCACCGGCGACAGGATCAGGAGACCGATGGCCATCGGCGAAATGAGCGCGCCGGTTGTCCAAAGCATTGGCAGCGCAGCAAAAAGCATGAACAGCCCGGCGCTCGACATCGCCTGCGTGATCGAACCGACCGTCACCGCCAAACGCATGACGAAAGTGTCCCCGTGGCGGACATGGGCAATTTCGTGGGCGAGGACACCCACCAGTTCATTCGTCGGCAGCGTCCGAACTAAGCCGCTCGTCAGCGCAATGGCGGGATCCTTCTGATCGCCCACCGCCATCGCCTGAAGAACTGGGCTAGGAAGCAGATAGAGGCGCGGGATCACCGGCAACTCGGCGCCTCGGGCAAGCTGCTCAACCAAATAAGAGAGCTCGGGCGCATTGGTCTGATCCAGCGGAACGGCGCCATAGACGCCTCGAATCATTTTATCGCCCGACGTCGCTCCGCCCAAAAGCAGAAGTCCAGCCAGTAGCACGGCCCACGAGATAGCGTCGGGACCGATGACGGCATACCCGGTCCACGCGGCCACGGCGAACAATCCGAGTATAATCAGCCCCGACTGCAGTCGGTTCACCACACGTTGTGCTGCTATCGCTTGAGAATCGGCACGACAAAGCGTCGACCTTTTTCGACTCATCGACCAGGCGCCCTGCTACATTTCCTATGTCTAAAGTATTTAAATTTTTCAGGCCGCTGTCTCCGCGGCTTGTCTTGGAGAATGTTGGGAACCATGCTTCCGACCGGCAGCATGTAGCGATCTTTGCCTTTTATCTTTTATTCTACTTCATCCGGTGTCATTCGTCTCGTACCAGAGGGCCCTCGATCGTCTCCAGTATTCGGACCAATTGACCGACGCGGCCGCTCGGGAAACGGCGCGCATTGTTCAACATTGCCTCATCATTGGTGACCCAGGCGTGGGCTTCGGCAAGCTCTTCCTGCTCGGCTTCGATTTTGACAATCTCAGCCAGAAGGTCCTCATCGACAGGCCCGATGACTTGCTCGACACGTTCACGGTTCAAACTAGCCATTGCTATCCCCATATGCTGCAGTCACATCCAGCCTAGAAGGGTGTCAGGAGCGAGTTTTGAATGCTCGATTCCACATCTGGTTTCGATCCGAGCGACATTCAACATGGATCGTCAACCAGCCTTTCGACATCTGCATTCGACCACACCTCAAATCAAAACCACATAGCAATGCAAAAAGAACGGAAAGATCTCGAGACAAACGGCGAAAGCAATGTTGGAAAGGCACACCTATGGTCGCTTCTCGCTGGGGTAATTCTTCTCGTCCTGGGAAACGGGCTACAGACAACTCTTGTAGGCGTGCGGGCCGGCCTGGAGGGAATGAACGGCCAAACCGTGGGTCTCATCATGTCGGCCTATTTCATTGGGTACGCCGGCGGCTCTGTATTGAGTCCCCGCCTAATCCATGTCGTCGGGCATATCCGAGCTTTCGCCGCGCTCGCTGCGGTAACATCGGCTATAGCTCTTTGCTTTCCAATATTGCCACTTCCCTTCGTTTGGATCGGATTGCGCGTTATCCACGGCGCCTGCTACGCAGGCCTTGTTGTTATCGTCGAAAGCTGGCTAAACGCCTCAACCACGAGAAATCAACGTGGTCGCGTTCTCGCCACCTACATGGTGGTGCTCTACGCCGGCTGGAGCCTCAGCCAACTTCTTTTAAATGTTGCGTCGCCCCGAGGGTTTATCCTTTTCAGCCTAGTCTCTGCTTGCCTGTCACTTGCGCTGGTACCCATCACCGCGACGGGCATTCGGGCTCCCGGCATCGTTACGTCATCGCGGCTCGGACTTCGCGCACTCTATGCCATTTCGCCGCTAGCCGTGGTCGGAGCGTTCATGACTGGAGCCACCGTCAGCGCGTTCTTTGGCATGGGGCCGACATTCGCTCAATCGTCCGGACTGACCGATATCGAAATATCTGCCTTTCTGGCCATCATGCTGGTAGGAGCTCTTATCTTTCAGTGGCCGCTTGGGTGGCTTTCGGATCGAATCGATCGGCGATTCGCGATCATCGGTTGCGCGTTTGCATCTTTTCTTATTGCGATAGCGTTATGGCTCACCGACCAAAACATCGAAACTCTTTTAATTCTTTCGCTGCTTCTGGGTGGCACGATGATGCCGATCTATTCGCTGTGCGTAGCACATGCCAACGATGGAATTGATGCCGAGCATGTCGTCGCGGCGGCGAGCGAGATGATCCTTGTCTACGGCATCGGCTCTGCATTCGGTCCGTCACTTGCCGGCTTGGCCATGAACCAGTTGGGGCCGAGTGGATTGTTCGCGTTCGTAGGTGCAGGCATGGCAGCCTACGGGTTTTATGCGGCGTTCCGTGTAAGGCAGCGTGCTCCAATTCCAGGCGAAGAGAAGCAGATATATGTTGCCGTGCCACAGACGAGCCACGCGGCGCTTCATCTCCATCGTCATGGCCCCGATACCATCAGAGATGCACGGGACCACGTTAGCTCGTAGTGCACAGGCGCATTGTTCGATGACGACTGTGAAAAGCATCGTCGATGCTCAAGGGAAAATGAAGCTGCCCGCTGGATTACGAGCAAGGGTCTATCACTGCCTTGATGATTCTTCGCCTCAACTGACCTCCACTTACTTCGAGCGCTCCCGCACGGCCTCTTCAATGGGCTGATCTGGCCGAAGGCCGGCTGCGCCTCGATCGTCTTGGCCGCAATGACGCCAGCCAACTTTCTTCCCCTGCCGGATCCCCACCCCACGCGGCGCGCCGTCTGGGGAACCCGAGGATGCCGTCATTCCGCGCGGAACAAGAAAGCCGTCCGGCTGCCATCCTCCGCGATGCTACGGCCCGCAAGCGGATGCGGCGCCGATCGCCTTCGGCCCGTCGATCGCCATCGAGATCCCATGAGGCAGAGCGAGGTCGGCGTTTGATAAGAACCACGCTCCGTATCTTTGGCAGCAGCGCATAATGCAGATCGAGGAAGGCATTGTAGTGGCCGGTGAGCTGAACGCCATTTTCGTGTCGCTGGAGTTGAGCCGCAGCACTTGGCTGATAACGTCGCTGTCCCCTGGTGGCGGGGAGAAGATGTCGCGACACACCGTTGATGCCGGTAATATTCCGGGCCTGCTCGAGCGTCTTGGCGTGCTGCGGACCAAGGCCGAGCAACGAACGGGCCAGACCTATCCAATCGTGAGCATCTACGAGGCAGGCCTGGATGGTTTCTGGATTCATCGCGTGCTCGTTTCAGAAGGCATGGAGAGCCATATCGTCGACGCAGCCTCGATCGCCTCCTCGCGGCGCAAGCGGCGCGTGAAGACGGATCGCGTCGATGGCGAGACGCTGGTCAGGACGCTGCTCGCCTACAAGCGCGGGGAGCCGCGGGTGTGTGCGATGCTGCGTGTACCGACTCCCGAAGAGGAGGATCGCCGGCGCATCGGCCGAGAGCGCAAGATCCTCATGAGCGAGCGCATCAAGCACAGCAACCGCATAAAGGGGCTTCTGTTTTCCCAAGGCATTACGACGTTTTCGCCACTTCGCCGGGATCGGCGCAAAGTTCTCGATACACTGGTCACCGGCGACGGGCGGCCGCTCCCGGGCTATATGAAGCGGCAGATATTGCGGGAGATCGAGCGCCTGGAGCAGATTATCGATCAACTCGTCATCGTCGATGGCGAGCGGGACGCCATGCTGGCGGAGGCTGCTAGCCAGGATAACTCGGTCGTGCGCATGATCACCAACGTCGTCGGCGTGGGGCCGGAGTTCGCATCGATCCTCTGGTCCGAAGGGCTCTTTCGGCACTTCGACAACCGACGACAGGTCGCCGCCTATGCGGGCCTGGCGCCAACGCCGTGGCAAAGTGGCTCTGTCGCTCGCGAACAGGGCGTCAGCAAGTCCGGTAACGGCCGGCTGCGCAGTATGCTGATCCAGCTCGCGTGGCTCTGGATACGCCATCAGCCGTCTTCCAACCTCACCAAGTGGTTCCGCGAGCGTGTCGAACGCAACGGCGGCCGGATGAAGAAGACTATGATCACCGCATTGGCGAGGAAGCTGCTGGTGGCGCTCTGGAAGTACGCGACTGCCGGCGTGGTCATCGAAGGGGCTGCCATGCGCGCCTGATCGAGATATTGAGTTCCGCCTGGGCCTGATCAGCCCTGCGGATAGAGGTGGGCGACCGTTTTGCGGCCTGGGCAACAACGCCGTCATCGAGTCTGGAATCGCCCTCCTGAGCCCTTGCCGCCGAAGGCGGGATATTGGTTCGACTGCTTCGGCGGCGACCGGATGTGAGGTTGATACGTGCATAGGCGCGGATCATTGGACCGGCTCAGACCTCTTGTTCGCGGATGATGTCGGCAGGCGCAGGGCGCGCCGCTGATCGCGAGGCGTGACGACCATCGTCGTTCCGGCTGACCAGGCCGGAAAGCCGCCAGAGGGCCTCTGTTCGGGCTGATCTGGCGCCGGGACGGCCTATGCCTGCAACGGCTTCGCCGACCTTCTTCCCCTGCGGCTGCGCCGCATTCCTCGCGGAACAACAAGCTCGGCTGCCGCCGTCCTCCGCTCGCGCTTCGGCCCCTTGGGTGCAGTCGGCCGACCCACCGCCTTTCGATCGCCACGAGGCCGCATCGGGCGGCTTCGAGCACAGTCAGGAGAATACGACATGGCTCAGATCGGCACCTTCACCCGCAGCGACGACGGCACCTTCGCCGGCACGATCCGCACCCTCAACGTGAACGTCAAAGCGGTCATCAAGCCCGCTGCCAAGGACAGCGAACGCGCGCCCGACTACCGGGTCAGCGCCAACGGCGTCGAACTGGGCGCGGCCTGGAGCAAGACGGCCAAGGACTCGGGAACGGAGTATCTCTCGATCAAACTCGACGATCCGTCCCTTCCGGCGCCGATCTACGCCACCCTCATCCAGGGCGACGAAGGCGAACACAAGCTCATCTGGTCGCGATGACAACAACGGGCGCTCCGCTCAGCGTGGAGCGCCCAGCATCATTCCCCACCCCTTGACGGGTGATCCCTCATGTGAGGCCGCAACGGTGCGAGCTCGAAGACCAGAGATCAAGGAGAACCACCATGGCGACCATCGGCACCTTCAAGAAGACCGGCGACAACGAGTTCACCGGCGCAATCGTCACCCTTTCCGTCCAGGCCAAGAACGTCCGCATCGTTCCCGAGG
>NZ_FUXL01000010.1 GCF_900167365.1 Consotaella salsifontis
AGAGCCCTGTGTTTTTGGTAAACAGTCGCTACCCCCTGGTCTGTGCCACCTCACACCGGTTGCCCGATGCAAGGTCACGCTTCTTCCGAAGTTACGCGTGCAATTTGCCGAGTTCCTTCAGCAGAGTTCTCTCAAGCGCCTTGGTATACTCTACCAGTCCACCTGTGTCGGTTTCGGGTACGGTCTATACGGTGGGGCTATTTCCCGGGACCGCTTCGCCGCAAGATCAATCCAACAAGACCTTACGACATACGCAATCCGTCACTTCCCACCAGGCCCACGATTGTTAACGTGGTTCCCATCGACTACGCCTTTCGGCCTCGCCTTAGGGGCCGGCTAACCCTGCTCAGATTAACTTTAAGCAGGAACCCTTGGACTTTCGGCGAGGGAGTCTCTCACTCCCTTTATCGTTACTCATGTCAGCATTCGCACTTCTCATACCTCCACGGGTCCTCACGGATCCCGCTTCATCAGCCTAGAGAACGCTCCGCTACCGCTTGTCAAAGACAAGCCCACAGCTTCGGTGCACGGCTTGAGCCCCGTTACATTTTCGGCGCAAAGTCTCTATTAGACCAGTGAGCTGTTACGCTTTCTTTAAATGATGGCTGCTTCTAAGCCAACATCCTGGTTGTTTTGGAAACCTCACATCCTTTCCCACTTAGCCGTGACTTGGGGACCTTAGCTGGTGGTCAGGGTTGTTGCCCTCTCCACGACGGACGTTAGCACCCGCCGTGTGTCTGCCGGATAGTACTTCCAGGTATTCGGAGTTTGGTTAGGTTTGGTAGGACGGTAAGTCCCCCTAGCCCATCCAGTGCTCTACCCCCTGGAGTATTCATCCGACGCTCTACCTAAATAGATTTCGCGGAGAACCAGCTATTTCCGAGTTTGATTGGCCTTTCACCCCTAGCCACAAGTCATCCCAATCTATTGCAACAGATGCGGGTTCGGTCCTTCAGTGCGTGTTACCGCACCTTCAACCTGCTCATGGCTAGATCACTCGGTTTCGGGTCTAATCCGACGAACTGAACGCCCTGTTCAGACTCGCTTTCGCTACGCCTCCACCTATCGGCTTAAGCTTGCTCGCCAGACTAAGTCGCTGACCCATTATACAAAAGGTACGTGGTCACCATTTCAGGCTTCCACTGTTTGTAGGCATTCGGTTTCAGGTTCTCTTTCACTCCCCTTGTCGGGGTGCTTTTCACCTTTCCCTCACGGTACTGGTTCGCTATCGGTCATGCACGAGTACTTAGGCTTGGAGGGTGGTCCCCCCAATTTCAGACAGGGTTTCACGTGCCCCGCCCTACTCGAGGACGATAAGAAGACATTATGCGTACGGGGCTGTCACCCACTCTTGCCACGCTTTCCAACGTGTTCCGCTTCTTCTTCAAATCGCCACTGGCCTGGTCCGCGTTCGCTCGCCGCTACTAGCAGAGTCTCGGTTGATGTCCTTTCCTGCAGGTACTGAGATGTTTCAGTTCCCCGCGTTCGCTTCTAACCCCTATGTATTCAGAGTTAGATACCTCTTCTCGATACTGGAAACCGCAACCGGTCCGGCGGATCGCTCCACCAGACCAATTCCGATCTTCCAGTACCAGAGGTGGGTTTCCCCATTCGGAAATCCGCGGATCAAAGCTTATTCGCAGCTCCCCACGGCTTATCGCAGCGTATCACGTCCTTCATCGCCTGTGCATGCCAAGGCATCCACCAAATGCCCTTTTGACACTTGATCATTCTCATCGCCAATGCCCATCAGCCCGGCCCGAAGACCGAACGAGAGAGATGAACATTTGCGAATCTCTTTTTCTCTTGTGAGCGCCACTAACACCCAAACGGCGTGCAACCGCTTCAGATGCTCCTGCATGGCACTCACGAAAGACCAGCTTCTCGAGACGAACCCCGATGGCGAGCGGTCAGGCAACGCCAATCATTGGATCGGACCATCACGTTGGGGATCAGGTGATGAACCATCTCCCCGGTCCTTTCCGACAGAACCGCAAAAGCCTTTCGACCATCACGATCCTTCAGGATCCGTCTTCTCTTCACAATGTAACAAGAACAGGCGAACACGACCCGATGGCCATGCCGCAAACTTTGACTTCTTTCTTGGATGATCGCTCCACTCATTCAGAACCTACCCAGGGACCCGCCAGCGACGAGCGCCGCGAGGAGCTTAAGGGTGGGACAAACAATGGTGGAGCCAGACGGGATCGAACCGACGACCTCATGCTTGCAAAGCACGCGCTCTCCCAGCTGAGCTATGGCCCCTATCTGAACCAAACTCGCCGCACATTCACAACCCCTGCCAGCAACAAGCGTCGCGAGGAGCGGACGGGCGGCAAAAGCGATGGTGGGCCTGGGTAGATTCGAACTACCGACCTCACCCTTATCAGGGGTGCGCTCTAACCAACTGAGCTACAGGCCCGAACTCGAACCCGCGTCAGCATCAAGCGCTCCGCAAGCAACATCGGGACCCCCGCCAGCGAGGGCCAGGCCCGAAGCTTAAGGGCGGGGCAGATAATATCATCCAAGGAAGAAAGAGAAACGAAGGCGGCGGGGCCTGCCTGACCACGACCATCAAAGATGGGCATGGCACTGATGTCATGCGCGACACCGTTTGACTAACGGCGTCTTGTTCTAAAACGGCGTTATAGGAAGCTTCCGGGACTTAAGCTCAAGCTCGCGCTCTCGCCGCCTGGAAGGCCTGATAAAGCCATCCTTAGAAAGGAGGTGATCCAGCCGCAGGTTCCCCTACGGCTACCTTGTTACGACTTCACCCCAGTCGCTGACCCTACCGTGGTTGGCTGCCTCCCTTGCGGGTTAGCGCACCACCTTCGGGTAGAACCAACTCCCATGGTGTGACGGGCGGTGTGTACAAGGCCCGGGAACGTATTCACCGTGGCGTGCTGATCCACGATTACTAGCGATTCCAACTTCATGCACCCGAGTTGCAGAGTGCAATCCGAACTGAGACGGTTTTTGGAGATTAGCTCGACCTCGCGGTCTCGCTGCCCATTGTCACCGCCATTGTAGCACGTGTGTAGCCCAGCCCGTAAGGGCCATGAGGACTTGACGTCATCCCCACCTTCCTCTCGGCTTATCACCGGCAGTCCCCTTAGAGTGCCCAACTGAATGATGGCAACTAAGGGCGAGGGTTGCGCTCGTTGCGGGACTTAACCCAACATCTCACGACACGAGCTGACGACAGCCATGCAGCACCTGTGTCCCGGTCCCCGAAGGGAACTCCAAATCTCTCTGGATAGCCGGGCATGTCAAGGGCTGGTAAGGTTCTGCGCGTTGCTTCGAATTAAACCACATGCTCCACCGCTTGTGCGGGCCCCCGTCAATTCCTTTGAGTTTTAATCTTGCGACCGTACTCCCCAGGCGGGAAGCTTAATGCGTTAGCTGCGCCACCGAGCTGTAAACAACCCGACGGCTAGCTTCCATCGTTTACGGCGTGGACTACCAGGGTATCTAATCCTGTTTGCTCCCCACGCTTTCGCACCTCAGCGTCAGTTGTGGACCAGTAAGCCGCCTTCGCCACTGGTGTTCCTGCGAATATCTACGAATTTCACCTCTACACTCGCAATTCCACTTACCTCTTCCACACTCAAGACATCCAGTATCAAAGGCAGTTCCGGGGTTGAGCCCCGGGATTTCACCCCTGACTTAAATGTCCGCCTACGTGCGCTTTACGCCCAGTAATTCCGAACAACGCTAGCCCCCTTCGTATTACCGCGGCTGCTGGCACGAAGTTAGCCGGGGCTTCTTCTCCGGGTACCGTCATTATCGTCCCCGGTGAAAGAGCTTTACAACCCTAGGGCCTTCATCACTCACGCGGCATGGCTGGATCAGGCTTGCGCCCATTGTCCAATATTCCCCACTGCTGCCTCCCGTAGGAGTTTGGGCCGTGTCTCAGTCCCAATGTGGCTGATCATCCTCTTAGACCAGCTATGGATCGTCGCCTTGGTAGGCCATTACCCCACCAACTAGCTAATCCAACGCGGGCTCATCTATCCCCGATAAATCTTTCCCGTTTCCGGCGTATACGGTATTAATTCCAGTTTCCCGGAGCTATTCCGTAGAGATAGGTAGATTCCCACGCGTTACTCACCCGTCTGCCACTCACCCCGAAGGATGCGTTCGACTTGCATGTGTTAAGCCTGCCGCCAGCGTTCGTCCTGAGCCAGGATCAAACTCTCAGGTTTGATAAGAGTTGTCCCGACTGCATTGTCACTGTCTCAAAGCATCAACGAGAGTATTCCTGATTACCAGCACGCTGAACAACTCTCGCCATCCAGCAAAAACCGGCAACCATGTCGCTCCGTCCAACCCGGTAAACCAGACCAGACAAAGCACTCTCATCGAGAAACGTGACACCGTCGGATAACCCAAAACCTCCAAACCAACCAGGATCGTCAGCTCAGAGGTCGCAGACTTCCGCCGCCCACGCTTCTCTTTCTTCTCATCAGTATTCAATTGTCAAATAACACGGCGCAGATGCGACGTTTGGGCAATATCATCTATCACCCGGTCGAGGGTCGCCAGAAGCGGCTCTCAGAAGAAACCAGAGCGGAGGCACACATTCGAACCGGATCGATCAAACTTGCTGTTCGATCCAGTTCTCGGCGAGGACCGTGTGGCCCTCAGTGGCGCCGCCGCCGTCGGTGAGCGGTGATATAGGGGAGAGCCGGCCTCCCCGTCAACAGGGATTTTGCAAAAACTTCAATTTAGGAGTCATCCCATTGTTTCCATTGGTTATTTTCGATTTTTCAATGGAAATCGGGGCGTCTTTCCCTCGTGGCCTGGCCCGCCTGCGGCGGCCTGCCGCAGGCTATCAGTGAAACTCCAGGGCGGATGAAGAGGATGAGGAGCAGGGGGCGTTTCGTTGGAGCGGGGAATGGCGGCGGGGAGCGCAGCGCCGCCCCCTTGAAGTCGTCATGCGTTGAGGGCAACGGCCGTGGCTGCCAGGCATCCCCGAACCATCGCCCGCCGGATACGAGCCATGGGGTCCCTGATATAGACCTTGGAACGAGCGCCGCTCCGCGTTTATCCACCGCTGCGGCATCAACGAAAGCGGCGGCTTGCGCGCGGCAGTTGACAGCGGAGGAACCGCCCCGGATTAATCCGCGCTGAAAGTTTCTCCGCCTTTCTTCCGGCCGACGTCGATATTTCGACAAACTCAGCGTCGAAGGCAGGCGAAAGAGACAAGGACATAGATGACCCGCCGCAGCCTGGCCAAGCCGAATATTGGAGACGAGCCGCCGCTCGTGGCAGACCGCCGACGCAAACCGGACCGTCGCCGTGTTTCGCTGCGTTGGCTGGCGGGCACGCTTCTGACCGGCGTGACCTCGACGGCGCTCATGGGCATCGCCCTCTCTGGTGCGCTCGAGGGTCGGCCCGACGTTGCAGTGCCCCCTTCCCTTATGGTTCGACCGGCCGCAGCCGCAGCCCTTGCCGACGTCGTGGAGAAAGGCGAACGGGTGGTCGCGACGCTGATACCGCTGGCGCGCAGCCGGCGCACACTCTCCGTTTCCACCATGAATCGTGAGGGCGACCGGGAGGTCATCCGCACCCAGCCCTTCGCCTATGTCACCATGGCCCTCGGTCTGCGCCATCCGACCAGCGCCAGCTATCCCCCCTTCGATCCCCTCGCCATTTTCGAAGAGGAGGCCGACGAGAAGGGCGCCGAGGAAGGCGTCTCGCCGGTCATTTACGGCACCAAGGTGGAATCGGAGGTGACGCTCAAGGTGGAGCCGTTCGACTTCTCCGATCCCAATTTCGACGAGGCCGGGGTACCCACGGCGGAGGCCGCAGAGGAGCTGGTGCGCAGCGTTTCCGGCAAGGTCGGAGATAAGCCGCTTCAGGTCGCGTCGCTTCTTCCGATCGACTCTTTCGTCGTCGATCCGTTCATGGACGCCTCGCAGTACGAGCCGGGATCGGCCTTCCGGGTAGTGACAGAGAACGTATCCGTTGCACTGCCGGACGACGACGGCTCACCCGAAAAGCGGTTCTACGAGGAGATCGTGCCGCTGCGGGAGGAACGCCCCGTCAAGGAAGTTCTGGCTGAGTCCGGGTTGGATGAAGAGAGCTCCGGCGCAGCCGCCGATCAGCTCATCGCCCTCATGGGGACCGACACGCTGGCGGTCGGCAATGTCCTTCGGATCGGCGTGGAGGAGAGCGGCGCGGGGTCGCGCCCTGTCCGCCTCTCCCTTTACGACCAGTCCCGTCACCTCTTCACCGTGGCGGCGACCGACTCCGGCACCTTCGAGCAGGCGACGCCGCCCGCGTTCAGCGCAGCCGTTTCCGAAGCGTTCGACGAGAACGCGACAGAAGGCGAGCTACGGGACAAGATGCCCACCGTCTATGACGGTATCTATCAGGCGGCGCTGGCCTACGGACTCAACGACGAACTCAGCCAGACGCTGCTGCGCATCCTGGCGGTCGACGTCGATCTTCAGGCACCTCTGGCGCCCGATGACCGGCTGACCCTGCTCTATTCGCTCGACGGCGAGGACGAGACCGTCAGCGACGACTCCGAAATCCTCTATGTCGAGGCTCGCTTCGGCGAGTCCACCCAAAAGTACTATCGCTTCCGCTCCGAGGACGGACACTTCGACTACTACGGCGCGGACGGGCGCAGCGCCAAGCAGTTCCTGCTGCGCAACCCGGTGCCCAATGGCCGGTTCACCTCGTCCTTCGGAATGCGACGCCACCCGGTTCTGGGCTATTCACGCATGCACTGGGGCGTCGACTGGGCGGCGCCGCGCGGCACGAAAATCCTCGCCGCCGGCTCGGGTGTCGTCGAAAGCGCCGGCTGGACAAGCGGTTTCGGCCGCCACACCGTCATCCGCCACGCCAACGGCTACGAAACGTCCTACTCCCACCAGAGCAAGATCGCCGACGGCGTCGTGCCCGGCGCCCGTGTGCGGCAAGGCCAGGTCATCGGCGAAATCGGCTCTTCGGGTCTGGCCACCGGCAACCACCTTCACTACGAGCTGATGGTCAACGGCAAGAAGGTCGATCCCATGCGCGTGCGCCTGCCCTCTGGGCGCAAGCTCGAAGGCGACGAACTTCTCGCCTTCGAACGCGAGCGAGACCGCATCGACAAACTGATCCAGGAGCAGGCGAACCCGCCTCGGATCGCAGGGCGCTGACGCTTCCCGCGTCGCGCCTCAATCTCAGCAGGGGCGTCGACCGCTCTCGAGGCTTGTTGCGTTCCGCGCCGCCTTCGGTGCCGGCGCGTCGCGCGCGAAGGTCCCGAAGGCAATGTCCCGTTTGATCTTCCGTCGACTAAGGCCGACGTCGTCGAGGATATGATTATCGAGCTCGGCGAGCATCTCAAGCGTCGACCGGCGCATCCGCCGTTGACGCCATGCAGCGATCCAGCCAACCGCGCCATCCCATAAGGTCCAACCCTGTCGGGCCAGAACCGGGGCGCGCTCCTTTAAGGAAAACAGGGACATGAACAGGCTCCGTCTTTGAGGTTGACGGCCATGGTGTTCCAGTCCTATCGTTGAGTCTAACGATAAAACTTCATTCTATGTGTGATTTTTTCTCACATCTGGAGCGTGCCGTGAATCAGTTGGACCCGTTGACTGCCGTCGCTGCGCCGTCCAGGCTTGACTTCGATCTTCTGCAAACCTTCGTGGCGATCTGCGAGAGCGGAAACTTCTCCAAGGCGGCCGAGCGCGTGCACCGGACGCCGTCCGCGGTCAGTCTCCAGGTGAAGAAGCTCGAGGAGATGCTCGGCCGCGAGCTTTTTCGGCGCGAGGCCCGATCCGTCACCCTGACCGGCGATGGCGAGGTTCTTCTGGGTTACGCGCGGCGTATGCAGAAGCTCTGCGACGAGACCATGCACCATTTCAAGCTGCCGCCAATGGAGGGCAGGGTTCGCTTCGGCGCCCCCTTCGACTCCGGTGTCGTGGCGATCCCCGAACTCCTCTCCCGCTTCGCCAGGACCCATCCCCATGTCGAGGTGGATGTCCGCCTGGATTCGAGTACCGCCTTGCGGCGGCGCTGTCTCGCCGGCGAGATCGATCTGGTGCTCGTCTCCTGCGACGACGGTCATACCGAACGGATGGAGATCGTTCACACCGAGCCGCTGGTTTGGGTCGGGTTGAGGCATGGCAGGGCACAGGGACACTCGCCTTTACCGCTTGCCCTGGCCGATCACGGATGCTCATGGCGTGGTAGGGCGCTGGCGGCGCTTGATGCCGCAGGCGTTTCCTACAGGATTTCCTATTCGAGCGAATTCTGCCAAGGCCAGATTGCGGCGGTCAGGGCCGATCTGGCCATTGCCCCGCTGCCGCTCAGCGTGGTCGAACCGCCCCTCGTGTGTCTCGACGAGTCCACCGGGCTTCCCCCTCTCGGGTCCTACGACGTTCAGCTCATGCGCCGGGTTGGCGCGGGCCCGATGGCCGACGCGCTTGCGCTCCACATCACTGATTGTTTTCGCGCGCTCCGAGGCCGAGGTGCGCGGCTCTTCGCCTGAAACGGGAGAGCGGGAGCGGCCCTTCCGCTAAAAGCAATGGGCCGCTCGTGGCGTCATCAGGCCTTTCGCGCCAGCCGCGGAGCACGCCAAAGGTCGATGCCGCCCTCGGTCGCGAACGTGTCGATCTCGGAAAGCTCCTCGGCGGTGAAGTCGCTCGTCTTGAGGCTGTCCAGGGAATCGTCGAGCTGGGCGACACTGCGCGCGCCAATGAGAGCCGACGTTACCCGCTCGTCCTTCAGCACCCAGGAGAGCGCCATCTGCGCAAGGCTCTGGCCGCGCCGCGCGGCAATGTCGTTGAGCCCGGAGATGCGCCTCAGATTGTCCTCGCTAAGGAATGTCTCCTTGAACGACCCGCGCCTGGCCGCGCGCGAATCCTCGGGCACGCCGCCGAGATACTTGTTGGTCAGCAGTCCTTGCGCGAGCGGCGAGAAGGCGATGCAGCCGAGGCCGAGCTCTGACAGGGTATCCAGGAGCCCATCCTCCACCCAGCGGTTGAGCATCGAATAGGACGGCTGGTGGATGACGAAGGGCGTCTTCATCTCCGCCAGGATGGCGTAAGCCCGCCGCGTCAGCTCGGGCGAATAGGACGAAACACCCGCATAGAGCGCGCGGCCCGAACGCACGATGTGATCGAGCGCCCCCATCGTCTCCTCCAGCGGCGTCTCGGGATCGGGCCGGTGGTGGTAGAAGATGTCGACATAGTCGAGCCCCATGCGCTTGAGGCTCTGGTCGCATGAGGCGATGAGATATTTGCGCGAGCCGAAGTTGCCGTAAGGCCCCGGCCACATGTCGTATCCCGCCTTGGAGGAGATGATCAGCTCGTCCCGGTACGGCTTGAAGTCGAACTCCATCCAGCGTCCGAAATTCGCCTCCGCCGAGCCATAGGGTGGGCCGTAGTTGTTGGCGAGGTCGAAATGGGTGACGCCCCGGTCGAACGCTCGCCGCAGAACCGCGCGCCCGGTCTCGAAGACATCCGCGCCGCCGAAGTTCTGCCAGAGACCAAGGGAGATCTTCGGCAGGTTCAGGCCCGAACGCCCGCACCGGCGGTATGGCATGGCGGCATAGCGATCTTCAGCGGCAGAATAAGGCATCGACACAATCCTCCAGAAAGTCCTGTTCACTGGTAGGCCGCGCCTCCGACCTCGGCAAGCGCGAAGGCGTGGATTTCAGGAGGCGGGCCGTCAGCGGCAGTAGGTGGCGCCGGCCCGTCGCGCCGCAAGGTCGAGATGGAAATGGGTTTCGTGGTCGGCGTTGCTGCCCGGCCCGAGCACGGTCTTGAAGGGGCCGCATGCGGTGGCGCGGATATCGGCCTCGAAGGCGCCCTCGGGCGTGTCGGACCCATAGATCTTCACCGGTACATCGCGCGAACCGACCGTGAAACCGGCGATGTCGATGGCGCTGCCGCGCGAGTGCTCGGAGATCTTCACGCCGCCGACGCGCTGGCGGCAGACATAGGTGGAAGCATGGCTGATGGCCGTTACCGAGGCGCCGTCGAAGGCCTTTTTGGAAGCCGGCACGACATCGTCGGAAACCCATTTGTCGAGCGCCAGGGCGGTCTGGCAGAGAAGCTGCGTCGAAGGCGAGATCGTAACGCCCGAGGAGAGCTTTTCGACCGAGACCGGCCGCAGAACGCCGCACCGCCCGTCACTGATGCTGTCACCCACGGAGAAGACGACGCCGCGCGACTTCAGCTCCTCCTCGCAGCGTTGGGCCTCGACGGTCTGCCGGGCAGCTTCGGTCGCGGCCGCAGGGTCGAAGACGGGGGTGTCGGGATAGGTCAGGACACGCGGCTTGTCAGGCACCGCGGGAGCCTTCCCCTCCGTTTCGTCGGAAGATGGAGGTGTTGGGCTTTCCGAAGGGACAGGCACATCGCCCGGCTCGTCGGGAGCTTCGCCCTCTCCATCCGCCTCCGGATCGTCCTTGGGAGAGGGTGCGGGCGGCGCGGCCTCAGGCACGGCCGGGGAGGCGGGCTTCACCTTGGGCGTTGGAGAAGACGGCAATGTTCGGAAAGCGGCCGTTCCGTCACGGGTCGACTGCCCAGCCTCGCCAGACGCGGAATCGACGGCGGGACGCGGCGTCGGCAAGGGCACCCTGCCGACCGGAGGAACTCGGGGCGCGCCGACCGCGCCGCCGAAGAGAAAGGGAGTGGTGAGCGCCGCAACCAGAAAAGGCCGGGCAAGGGAAGGCGGCAACCGGATCATGCCGCAGCAACCCTTATGCATCAACAACCGTTCCATCATCACGCGGCTGGAGGACCGTGGGATGGGCCACCGGTCAGTCGACGAATTCGACAACGACGCCTGGCTTGACGATCTTGGCAAGCTCGGTCGCGTCCCAGTTGGTCAGGCGCACGCAACCATGGCTGTTGGTCTTGCCGATCTTCGATGGCTCTGGCGTCCCATGGATTCCGTAGGTCGGCTTGGACAGCGCGATCCAGATGGAGCCGACCGGCCCATTTGGCCCCGGCGGAATCTCCAGGATGCCGTTGTTGTTGCCCTGCTTGAAATTGATCTTGGGATTGTAGGTGTAGCCCGGATTGAAGGCGATGCGCTTCACCTCGACGGTTCCCGAGGGCGAGGGCGTATCGGAGGAGCCGATGGTCGAGGGATAGGCGGCGATCAACGTGCCCGAGGCGTCATAGGCCCGCACCTGTTCGCGGCCCTTGTCGGCGATGATGCGCGTCACCTCGCCCTTCACCGGCTCGCCGACCGCCATCACCTTGATGATGGTGCCGGCCCGGCTGAAGTCGGCGCCGGGATTGATCTCCTTGAGATAGTCCTCGTCCATGTGGAAGCGCTCGGCAAGCATCTCGCTGACGCGAGTGAAGGACAGCGCCGGCAGCTTTGCCTTCTCGCCATAGTCCTCGGGAATCGAGGCGAGATAAGGCCCCGCCGCATCCTCCGCCGTGATGGTATAGGAGGCGATCGCCGGGCCGCCGGTGGCGTCCAGTTCCTCGACGAGAGCCTGGAGATCGGTGGGATCGATCGTCCGGCCGTACTTTTCCTGATAGGCCGCCACCGCCTTGTTGACGTTGGAGCCCATGCGCCCGTCGATCACGCCGGGAGAGATTCCCGCCCGATCGAGAAGCACCTGGAGCGCGGCGATCTGCGCCTTGGCGTTCTTGCCCTTCGGCGTCGCCACCTTCGGAGCAGGGTTCTTCTCGGGCGCCTCGGTGTTGGAGATGTCCGGCGGCACCTGCGGCCCCGAATAGCCGCCCCGGTCGTTGCCCCAACCATCGTCGGCGCCCCAGCCGTCGTCCGGCTGGGGTGGGCCATAACCGTCATTGGGATAAGGATTGGCCGAGGCCGGCGACAGGGGGCGGCCGTCCGGGCCCATGGGAACGTATCGATCGTCCGGCGGCATATTCCGCACCTGATCGTCGAAACGGTCGCGGAAGCGCTCTCGCCGCTCCTCGAAACGGTCGCGCTGCTCGCGGATGGAGAGGATGCGCCCGTAGGCATCCACCGTCACGACACGCCCGAATTCATCGACGTAGGTGTGTGTGTTCCCCGCGGGGCGCCTGTTCTGGATATAGCCGGGATCGTAGATCTGAGCGACGACGACGGGGCCGTCGACAGCCGAAGCGCCCTCCTCCGCCTGCGCGGCTCCGCTGAGCGTCGCGACGCCGAGAGCGAAGACGAGGGACAGGGTCGACCAATTCATAAACCTTCACTCCGCACCAGCCGGCTTTCAGAATCCGCGCGCTCCAGGCGAGTCGTGCGCCGGCTCAACATATCGATTGTCGCAAATGAACCTGACATGAAAATGGCCATGGCGGCCGACAGGGCCGGCCTGTCCGGACACGTTCCCGTCAAATCATCGGCTCTGTCAGATCATCGACAGGGGGCGCTTGCGCGAAGGCGGCGGAAAGGCGGCATCGAGGGCCGCGCGATCGTCTCCCGACAGCTCCATGGCGGCACCCTTGGCGTTTTCTTCCACATGGGCGGCGCTTCCCGCCTTGGGAATGGCCATCACGCCGGGACGCGCGGTGGCGAAGGCGAGCGCCACGGCCGCCGGAGAGACGCCATGACGCTCGGCGATCTGCCGCAGAACGGGATGCTCCAACAGCGCCCCGTCATGCCCCAACGGGGAATAGGCCATGGTGACGATGCCACGCTCGTCCTGCCAGGGAAAAAGGTCGAACTCCGGCCCGCGCTCCTCAAGGTTATAAAGCACCTGATTGACGACGCAGGCATTGCCGCCCGGCACCGACATCAGCTCCTCCATGTCGTCGACATCGAAGTTCGACACGCCCCAACGGGCGATCTTGCCCTCTTCGGCTAGAAGGGACAGCGCCTCCACGGTTTCAGCGAGCGGTACGCCGCCACGCCAATGAAGCAGATAAAGGTCGAGCCGGTCGGTGCGCAGCCGCTTCAGGCTTTCCTCGCACGCGCGGACGGTGCCCCGGCGCGAGGCGTTGGAGGGCAGTACCTTGGAAACCAGAAAGACCTCATCGGGGCGCCCCGCGATGGCTTCCGCGACAAGCTCCTCCGAGGCGCCCGAGCCATACATCTCGGCCGTGTCGACAAGGGTCATCCCAGCGTCAATGCCAGTCTTGAGAGCGGCCACCTCCTCGCGGCGCGACCGCCTTCCCTCGCCCATCATCCAGGTGCCGAGGCCGAGAGCGGGAATGGCCGTGCCATCCTTGAGACGAAGGGTGCGCATGGGATCGATCTCCTCGTTCCATTAAGGCCCGGACCGGGGAAATGAACCGTCGGGCCAAACGTCTTCCGGCCAAATAGGCGGCAAGCGGTCTCCCGCAACGCGCCAGGAACCTCATTCCGGGCGAGCCGTTGTCCCATCGAACGCAATCGCGAAATGGAGGACGTCATGTCCGACCTACCGGCCTCGGCCGACTTTATCGAAGCCAGCCGCGTCAACGGCACCGCGGTTTACGACACGGACGGCCAGCACCTCGGCCATATCGAGGACGTCGTGCTCGGCAAGCGGGATGGCAACGTCAAATACGCCGTCCTTTCCATGGGTGGCTTCCTCGGAATTGGCGAAGAGTATCACCCCATTCCCTGGTCCGTGCTGAAATACGACGAGCGGCAGGGCGGCTATGTCATCGGCGTGCCGATCGACCAGCTCAAGACGGCTCCCCACTATGGCGCGGCCGACAATCCGCGCTGGGGCGACCCGGCCTATGGTCGCTCGATCGACGACTATTACGGCGTCATGTCGGGCGGAGCCTTCGTCTAACGTAAAGAAGAGACGCTGGAATATGAAAGGGGCGGCCCGATGGACCGCCCCTCTTCTTTCGTTGGCGCTCTGCTGCCCGCTCAGGCCGCGACGCGGTCTCCCGGCGTGTTCGCCTTGGAGCCGACGACATGGAAAATCAGCCGATCGCTGCCGGCGGTGATCTTCACACGGCTCTCGTCGCGTACCTCGCCGAGCAGGATCTTCTCGGCCAAGGGGTCCTGCACCTCGCGCTGGATCACTCGCTTCAGCGGCCGCGCACCGTAGGCCGGATCATAGCCCTTGTCCGCGAGCCACTGCCGCCCCGATTCATCGAGCTCGATGGCGATCTGGCGATCGACGAGTAGCTTCTCCAGCCGCTTCATCTGAATGTCGACGATCGCTCCCATCTCGGACCGGTGGAGCCGGTGGAAGAGGATGATCTCGTCGACGCGGTTCAGGAACTCGGGCCGGAACGCGGAGCGCACGACCTCCATGACCTGCGGGCGGACGGCATCAACGTCCTGGTCCTCGGTGAGCGAGGTCAGGAACTCGGCGCCGAGGTTCGAGGTCATGACGATCAGCGTGTTGCGGAAATCGACCGTCCGCCCCTGCCCATCGGTCAGCCGCCCGTCGTCGAGCACCTGGAGCAGCACGTTGAATACATCGGGGTGCGCCTTCTCGATCTCGTCGAAGAGGATCACCTGATAGGGCCGGCGCCGCACCGCCTCGGTCAACGCGCCGCCCTCCTCGTAGCCGACATAGCCCGGAGGCGCGCCGATGAGGCGGGCGACCGAGTGCTTCTCCATGTATTCCGACATGTCGATGCGGATCATCGCCGTCTCCTCATCGAAGAGGAAGCTGGCGAGCGCCTTGGTCAGTTCGGTCTTGCCGACGCCGGTGGGGCCGAGGAAGATGAAGGAGCCGATAGGCCGGTTGGGGTCCTGAAGCCCCGCGCGCGCCCGGCGCACCGCCTTCGACACCGCCTGCACGGCCTCGCCCTGGCCGACGACGCGTTTGGCCAGCTCGTCCTCCATGCGCAGGAGCTTCTCGCGCTCGCCCTCCAGCATCCGGTCCACCGGAATGCCGGTCCAGCGCGAAACGACCTGGGCGATGTGATCGGCCGTCACCGTCTCCTCGACCATGGAGCCGCCGCGCCCGCCGTCGCGCGCCTCGGCCTCCTTCAGCTCGCGCTCGAGCTGCGGAATCTGGCCATAGGCCAACTCGCCGGCGCGCTGGAACTCGCCCTTGCGCTGGGCAATGGCAAGCTCGTTGCGCGCCTCGTCAAGACGCTTCTTGAGCTCCGCGGCCAGGCCGAGCTTCGACTTCTCCGCCTGCCACTTGGCGGTGAGCTCGTTCGATTCCTCCTCGAGGGAAGCGAGTTCGCCCTCCAGGCGCTCCAGGCGATCGCGGGAGGCGTCATCCGTCTCCTTCTTCAGGGCTTCGCGCTCGATCTTGAGCTGAAGGATGCGCCGGTCGATCTCGTCGAGAGCCTCGGGCTTGGAATCCACCTGCATCCGAAGGCGCGAGGCGCCCTCGTCAACGAGGTCGATGGCCTTGTCGGGCAGGAAGCGATCGGTGATGTAGCGGTTGGAGAGCTGGGCCGCTGAAACGAGAGCGGAGTCCGAGATGCGCACCTGATGGTGCTGCTCGTACTTCTCCTTCAGGCCGCGCAGGATGGAGATGGTGTCCTCCACCGTCGGCTCGGAGATGAAGACGGGCTGGAAGCGCCGGGCGAGCGCCGGGTCCTTCTCGACATGCTTGCGGTATTCATCGAGCGTCGTCGCGCCGATGCAGTGCAGCTCGCCGCGCGCCAGCGCCGGCTTCAGAAGATTGGAGGCGTCCATCGCCCCGTCCGCCTTGCCGGCGCCGACGAGGGTGTGCATCTCATCGATGAAGAGCACGATGCCGCCGGCCGCCGCCGTCACTTCCGACAGCACGGCCTTGAGCCGCTCCTCGAACTCGCCGCGATATTTTGCGCCGGCGATCAACGCGCCCATGTCGAGCGCCATCAGCTGCTTGTCGCGCAGGCTCTCCGGAACGTCGCCGTTGACGATCCGGAGCGCAAGCCCTTCCACAATCGCGGTCTTGCCAACGCCGGGCTCGCCGATCAGCACCGGATTGTTCTTGGTGCGGCGAGAGAGCACCTGGATGGTGCGGCGGATCTCGTCGTCTCGGCCGATGACCGGGTCGAGCTTGCCCTCGCGCGCATCCTTCGTCAGGTCGCGGGCATATTTCTTCAGCGCGTCATAGCCCTCCTCGGCCGAGGCCGAGTCGGCGGTGCGCCCCTTGCGCAGGTCGTTGATCGCCTGGTTGAGGCTCTTCGGCGTGACGCCGGCCCTCGCCAGAATGTCGGCCGTCTTGGCGGACTTCTCCATGGCCAGCGCCAGAAGCAGCCGCTCGACGGTGACGAAGCTGTCGCCGGCCTTCTTGGCGATCTCCTCGGCAGTCGAGAAGACCTTGGCGAGCGGCCCCGCGAGATAGATCTGCCCGTTGCCGCCGGAAACCCTGGGCATAGCCTCGAGGGCCGCGTTGACGGCAAGGCGCGCCTCCTGCGGACGGCCTCCGGCCGCCTCGACGAGACCGGCCGCAAGGCCCTCCTCATCGTCGAGCAGAACCTTGAGGACGTGCTCGGGCGTGAACTGCTGATGGTCGCGCGACAGCGCCAGGGTCTGTGCGGACTGGATGAAACCGCGAACGCGCTCTGTATATTTTTCGAGATTCATGGCTGAAAAGATCCTCCTTGCGGCCGAATCACCCGTTTCAAGCGGCATGAACCGGCGGGGGTTGGAGAGGGCTCCCGGGACCGGCGAGCCGTTTCCCACGAAATATGTGAACGAGGGTTCTCCGGGGCAAGAAGCGCGGGGCGTCGAGCGGCAATTTCCTGCCCTTGCGGGGGGCCCGTCTTCCCGTCCAAAAGAGGCGGGAGCCGGCAACCGCGGCCGAAGCATCGAGGGACACAGTGTGACATGAAGAGACGCGAAGACCTCTTCGCCTTTCTCGAAGGACTCGGCATCGAGACGACGACCATCGATCACCGGCCCGTCTTCACGGTGGCCGAGGGCGACGACGTGCGCGAGGGAACCCGAGGCGGGCATACCAAGAACCTCTTCCTCAAGGACAAGAAGAGTCGCATCTTTCTGGTGGTGGCGGAGCAGACACGTGAGGTTGACCTGAAGACCCTCCATCGGCGGATCGGCGGCAGCGGCCGGCTTTCCTTCGCCGATTCCGAGAGGATGATGGCGCTGCTCGGCGTAGAGCCCGGATCGGTCACGGCCTTCGGCGTCATCAACGACATCGAGCATGTCGTCGCGGTCGTGCTTGATCAGGGTCTGCTCCTGCACGATATGGTCAATTGCCATCCCCTGACGAACAGGGCGACCACGACCATTGCGACCAGCGATCTTCTGGCATTCTTCCGGGCCACCGGGCATGAACCGTTGATCACCAGCCTCGATGGCGAAGCGTCGAGCGAAACGAAACAGGAAGCACCATGAGCGACAATCCCTACGGTTCCTCCTTTGGCGGCGGATATGGCGCCCAGACGACGACGCGCGCCGCTCCCTCGCGCTCGGAAGCCGCTCCGTCGGCTTCGGGAACCGGCGGACTGGGAATCCTCGGCGGCACGGATGGGGGAGCGGCGGCGGCCGACCTCATCAAGGACACGACCACCGCGAGTTTCTCCGCCGACGTCATCCGTGAATCGCGCAACCAGCCCGTGCTGGTCGACTTCTGGGCGCCCTGGTGCGGCCCGTGCAAGCAGCTCGGCCCGGCGCTCGAAAAGGTTGTCAAGGCGGCGCGCGGCCGCGTGAAGCTGGTCAAGATGAACATCGACGAGCATCCCTCGGTCGCCGGTCAGCTCGGTGTGCGGTCGATTCCGGCCGTCTTTGCCTTCGTCAACGGCCAGCCGGTCGACGGCTTCATGGGCGCACTGCCCGAATCCGAGATCAAGCAGTTCGTCGATCGCATCGCCGGCCAGGGCGGCGGCGCCGATCCTCTCGCCGAGGCGATCGAGGAGGCGCGCCGGCTCCTCTCCGAGAACGACCTGGCGGGCGCGGCCCAGTATTTCGGCGCCGTGCTCCAGCACGATCCGGAAAATGCCGCGGCCGCGGCAGGACTGGCCGAATGCTATCTGGTGACGGGCGAAACGGAGCGGGCGAGCGCGCTGATCGATCAGCTGCCGCCGGCCAAGGCTTCCGATCCGGCGGTCGCGGCGGTCAAGGCCAAGCTGAACCTCTCGGCCGAGCTGGCCGAAATCGGCAACCCGGCCGAGCTTCTCTCTCGCCTCGAAGCCGATCCCAACGACCATCAGGCGCGCTACGACCTGGCGCTGATCGCCCAGGCCAAGAATCACCGCGCGGAAGCGGCGGGCCACCTTCTGGAAATCATCCGGCGGGATCGAGCCTGGCAGGAGGATGGCGCGCGGCGTAAGCTCCTGGAATTCTTCGATGCCTGGGGGCCGGTCGATCCGGCCACCAAGGACGCGCGGCGCAAGCTGTCCTCGCTGCTTTTCTCCTGAGAGGCAGCGCGGCTTTCGGTATCCGATAACGGCCGAAGTCGGCCGAGAATTGAAGAGGCGCGGCAGGCCGCGCCAGGGAGGCATCGATTGGTTCAGGCGGGTAATGCGACATACCGTATCGAAGCGGATTTGCCGGACGAGATTCCCGTCTTTCCGTTGTCGGGGGTTCTACTGCTGCCGGGAGGGCAACTCCCGCTCAACATCTTTGAGCCGCGCTATCTCAAGATGATCGACGACGCCATGGCGGGCGACAGGCTGATCGGCATGATCCAGCCGCGCCTTGACGGGTCTCTCAAGCCGACGGGCGAACCCGAGCTGGCGCCGATCGGCTGTCTCGGCCGCATCATCTCGCTGTCGGAGACGGGGGACGGGCGATATATCGTCAATCTCGCGGGCGTCGCGCGCTTCCGCGTGAACGAGGAACTGAAGACCGGCAAGCCCTATCGGCGGTGCCGGATCGCCAATTTCCTCACCGACCTCGAGGCGGGGCGCGGCGAGGAGGACATCGATCGAGAAGGGTTGCTCTCCGTCTTCCGCCGCTATCTCGACGTCAACGGCCTGGAGGCCGATTGGGACAGCGTCGCCAAGGCGTCGAACGAGACGCTGGTCAACGCCTTCTGCATCATGTCGCCCTATGGCGCGGCCGAGAAGCAGGCGCTGATCGAGGCGGCCGACCTCAAGACGCGGGCGGAAACGCTCATCGCCATCACCGAGATCGCGCTGGCTCGCGAGGGCGACGACGACGGCGAGACTCATACGATCCAGTGAATCCCCATCAACAGCGGTGAAGGATATCGGCGATGTCGCGCATCGACGAACAGCGCCCCGACCCCAAGCTCCTCGAACTCCTGGTCTGCCCGCTGACGAAGACGAGCCTGACCTATGACCGGGAGAAGAACGAGCTGATCTCGGAGGCGGCGCGGCTCGCCTATCCCATCCGCGACGGCATCCCGATCATGCTGCCCTCGGAGGCACGCCCGCTCGACTGATCTGGCGGTCGGGCGCTCCCGCCTCTACCGCCGAAGGACATCCTGCCACTCGGGACGCTTGTCGAGCGTCGCCTTGGCGAAGGGGCAGAGCGGCAGGATGGAACGGCCGGAGGCGCGCGCGTCCATGACCGCGCGTTCGACCAGTCTCTGGCCGACGCCCTTGCCGCGCAGCGCGTCCGGCACCTCTGTGTGATCGATGATGATCAGCTTTTCACCCGCCACCGAGTAGGTCATTTCGGCCCTGTGGCCGTCGATCGTCAGTCTGTAGACCCCTTTGCTGGGACCTTCGTCTTTTTCCACCGTGGGCTCCGACGCGCCGTCCGCTGTCGCGGCGGCAGGCGTTGGGGCACGCACCGTTCTCGGCTCTCGCGGCCTGCCCGGCGCGCATTCCAGTGCCTCGCGATCCCAACCGCCGAGATCGGCAGCCGCCTCATAGGTGGTCTGGAGGAATTGAAGCAGCGCCGCCTCCGGATCGGCGCTTTCGCGCACCGCATCGTAGGGCAGGATGAATTCGCCAAGGTCGTTGGAGAAGAACGCCGCCTCCGGACCGATCCTTGAAGCCGCATAGCCGCTCGGCGCGGGATAGGCATAGGCGTAGAAGGCAGGATAATCGAGCCCGCCGCCGCCCGGCCAGAAGCCGGCCGAGGCCACCTCATGATCATAGGCTTCCTGTGCCACGTCGTCGGGGAGCGCGGGAACACCGCCCGGATGCAGCGGCGCTGTGCGGCCTGAAAAGCGCGTGACGGCGAGGTCGAAACTTCCCCAGAAAAGGTGAACCGGGCTGCACTTGCCGAGAAACGAGGTGCGGAAGCGCTTGAAGACGCCGTCGACGAGCACCGTCGCCCGGAAGAACCGCGTCACCGCCTCGCCGTCCCAGCAGCGTTCGCGCTCGTCCTCGGCAAAGGGGACCGGATGCGGCACCTCGTTGGGCGCGCCATCGAAGCGAGGGTCTCCCCCGAGGCCCGCGATCATCGCGACGAAGCGTCGATGGAATTCCGCCACGCTCATGGGGCCGAGCGGCAGGCTGTCCTCGCGCCCTTCGGTGCTTCGCGCCACGACGTGGTGACCGATCAAGTCGAACTCCACCTCGATGCCCGGACCGTCGGGGATGAGCGATGTCGTCCAGCCTCTGGCGCCGACATAGAAGGTCGCATGCCAGGAGTGATTGAGCCATGGCGTATGGGCGAGGCGGTATTTGCCTACCACCTGAAGGTAGAGATGGAGCGCCTCGGCCGTCTCGCGCCAGCCAAGGTAATCGATCTGAGGCCACTCTTTCATCGATCCTCTCCATCCGACCCACGTCTCGACCGATGGTTAGCTGGCGGCCGATCGGCGAATGTCCATGGCCGCGTCAGCGACTAGCGCAGGAGGCCAGTGGTCAAGGCAAGCGGCAGAAGAAGAGACGCGGCGAGGAGCATCGCCTCGACAGATTGGCGCCGGCCGCGTCCGTGATCGCACGGACAGGCCCGGCGGCGCACCGGATTCGATCGCGGCTCCATCATATGCCGCCCCCGTCCTTGAGGCTCTGCGGTTCGCGCGACGCTGCACCACGACGGAGGAAAGCGTCGGTCAGGAAGGGTCGCAGCGCGAAGTCGAGAAGGCCGAGAGCGCCCGCAGCGAGCGCCGCTAGGCCGAGGAGCCAGCTCGCCAAGGCCATGACGAACGCGGCCGCGGCACGGGTGAGCACGACGTCCCGGATAGCCGCGCCCCCGGGTATGCGTCCCAGCCAGGCGTCGGCCAACGGCGCGGCGCCGCCCACAAGGGAAGTCGCCCCCTCGCCCTCCGCCTTCACCTCGCCCACGGCGGTCCGCACCAGACCGAGAGCCACGGTCTCGCCCGTCACCTGATCGATCAGGATGAAGGAGCCCAGTTCGCGCGTTTCCTCGTAGGGCGCGGCGGCGAGCGGGCGATCGAAGGCGACGGTGGCGCGGCCGATGGCATTCATCACCAGTTCGTCCACCGGCTTTTCCTGAAAGGAATGGATGTCCACCGCGTGGTGGAGCAGGCGCAGCGTCGCCGGGCTTTGCGCCGTGCCAAGCCGAACGAGGAAGCGCATGCCGGCGACCACCGGCCGGTCGACCATCCAGAGGATATCTGCCTCGACCGAGCGGGCGCTCTCGAGGCGATCGCCCTCGACCGCGATGACGTCGCCACGCGAGATGTCGAGCTCGTCGGCAAGGGTGATCGTCACCGCCTCGCCCGCCGCCGCGCGCCGCGCATTCCCGCCGGGGCCGATGATCGACTTGACGCAGGAGGTCTGGCGCGAAGGCAGCACCACGACCTTCTCGCCCGGAGCGATGCCGCCGCTCGCCACCGTGCCGCTATAGCCGCGAAAGTCGAGATTGGGCCGGTTGACCCACTGCACCGGTAGGCGGAAGGGCGCCTCCAGCTCCGCCAGCGCCGGCGGCGTCACCGTCTCCAGGAGGTCGAGCAGCGTCTTGCCCCGATACCACGGCATGGCGGCCGAGGGCGCGGCGATGTTGTCGCCGAGCTTGGCCGAAAGCGGCACGAAGGAGACGTTGGAGAAGGCGAGCTGCGGGAGAATGGCGCGATAGTGGTCGACGATCGACTGGAAGACGCCCTCGTCCCAGCCGACGAGATCCATCTTGTTGACGGCGACGATGACCGACTTGATGCCGAGCATCGAGGTGATGAAGGAGTGGCGCCGCGTCTGCGGAAGGATGCCCTTTCGCGCGTCCACCAGGATGACGGCAAGCTCGGCCTGGGAGGCGCCGGTCGCCATGTTGCGCGTGTACTGCTCGTGCCCCGGCGTGTCGGCGATGATGAAGGCGCGCCGGGCGGTCGAGAAATAGCGGTAGGCGACATCGATGGTGATGCCCTGCTCGCGCTCGGCCGAAAGGCCATCAACGAGAAGCGCGAAGTCGAGATCGCCGCCCGTAGTGCCGAACTTTTTCGAATCGCGATGGAGCGCCTCCATCTGATCGTCGAAGACGGCGCCGGTCTCGTAGAGCAGACGGCCGATGAGCGTCGACTTGCCGTCGTCCACCGACCCGCAGGTGATGAAGCGCAGGAGCGAGGTCGGGCGCGAAGCGGGCGCCGCGTCGGCCTGCACCACTTCTTCCGAGGAGAGGTTGAGGAGGTCCATCAGAAATAGCCCTCCTGCTTTTTCTCTTCCATGGAGGCGCCGCCGTCGTGGTCGATAAGCCGTCCCTGGCGTTCCGAGGCGCGGGAGGAGCGCATTTCCGCTATGATCTCGGGAAGCGTCACCGCAGTGGACGGCACGGCGCCCGTCAGCGGATAGCAGCCGAGGGTGCGAAAGCGCACCATCCGCTCCTCCACCACCTCGCCGGGATGAAGCTTCATGCGCTCGTCATCGCGCATGATCAGCATGCCGTCGCGCAGAACGACGGGGCGCTTCTTGGCGAAATAGAGCGGCACGACGGGAATGTTCTCTGCGGCAATGTAGTCCCACACGTCCCCCTCCGTCCAGTTGGACAGGGGGAAGACGCGGAAGCTCTCGCCCTTCCTCTTGCGGGTGTTGAACAGGCGCCAAGGCTCCGGGCGCTGGTTCTTGGCGTCCCAGCGCTGCTCGGCCGAGCGCAGCGAAAAGACGCGCTCCTTGGCTCGGCTCTTCTCCTCGTCGCGCCGCGCGCCGCCAAAGGCCGCGTCGAATCCGAAGTGCCGCAGCGCCTGCTTCAGCGCCGTGGTCTTCATGATGTCGGTATGGACGCGGCTACCCGAATCAAACGGGTTGATCCCCGCCCTCACCCCATCCTCGTTGATGTGGACGATGAGATCGATGCCGAGGTCCTTCGCCCGACGATCGCGGAACTCGATCATCTCGCGGAACTTCCACGTCGTGTCGACGTGAAGCAGGGGGAAAGGCGGCTTACCCGGCAGAAACGCCTTCATGGCGAGGTGCAGCATCACCGCCGAATCCTTGCCGATGGAATAGAGCATCACCGGATTCTCGGCCGTCGCCGCCACCTCGCGAATGATGAAGATCGACTCGGCTTCGAGCCGCTGAAGATGCGTCATGTGCTGCATGAGAAGGATGCTCTTTTTCTTCGCGGCGGACGTGGATTTCGGTCGGTCAGCTACCGGCGCCCTCGGCAAGGTTTAGAGCGCTGGCCGAGGCGCCTTCGACGGTGTGGAGGCCGCATTCCTTCTTGCCCTCCGCCTCCCACCACCAGCGGCCGGCGCGCTCGTCCTCGCCGGGCTTGACCGCGCGGGTGCAGGGGGCGCAACCGATGGAAAGGAAGCCCCGGTCATGAAGCGGGTTCACCGGCAAACCCTCGGCCTCGGCGAAGCGGCGGATGGCCTCCCTGCTCCAGTCGAGAAGCGGGTTCGCCTTGATCAGCCCGTGCGCCGCGTCGAAGGCGACGAACGCCATGGTGTGGCGGTTGGCCGACTGATCGGCGCGAAGCCCCGTCACCCAGCCGCTGGCGCCCGATAAGGCACGGCTGAGCGGCTCGACCTTACGGGCAAAGCAGCAAGCCTTGCGCATGTCAGCGCCAAAGTAGAAACCGTCGATGCCCTGATCCTCGATCAGCGCCTCCAGGGACTCGCCTCGCGGATACTTCGCCCGGATGCGCCGGCCGTAGGTTTCCTCCGTCCGGCGCCACAGGGCATAGGTTTCGGGAAAGAGGCGGCCGGTGTCGAGCGTCACCACCTCGATCGGCAGGGCGTTGGCGAAGACAAGATGGGTGAGCATCTGGTCTTCGAGGCCGAAGCTGGTGGTGAAGACGAGCCGGCCCTTCACCCGCTCCGCCAGGAGCCGCAGCCGGTCCAGCGGCGTCATGCCGGCGAAGGCGCTGTCGAGGCTTTCGGCGAGCGCGCCGGAATCCCGCGCGCTCATGACGAAGCCCCGCCGCGCCCGGCGCGCCGCTGTTCGAGGATGCTCGCGCCGTGGGCATAGCCTGTCTGATAATGAGAGGTCACGGTGGAGCGCGCCTTCAGCCACTGCTCCATCGGCTGGCGCGCCGCGACGCCCTCGGGCAGGTCCACCTCGTCGAAGCCGCAGGCGAGGCAGTCGGCGAACTGGTCGGCGATCACCGGCCCCGAGGCGCGCAGCCGGCCGGTGAAGCCGGCGCGCCGGAGCTTTCTCGCCAGCGACAGACCCCGCCCGTCGGAAAAGCTCGGAAAGGCGATGGCGATCAGCTCCACCTTGTCGAAGAAGGGCGCGATGTCGTCCGGGCTCGCATCGTTGGCGACGAGCAGGCCGAGCGGCGCATTGCGCCGGCCGTCGAGTGCCGCGCGCGCCAGGGCCAAGGGCACGATCACAGGTCCTTCGGCCGCCGCCAGCGCCTCGGCTGTTTCAACGGCGAGAAATTGGCTCTGGGCCTGACCGTTCCAGGTGATCAGCGTCATTCGGCGGCCTCCCGGATCACTTCGGCGAAGGCCGTCTTGAACGGGTCGAGCCCGGCCCGGCGCACCGTTTCGATGAAAGCCTCGCCGTGCTGGCGGCGCTCCAGATAGGTCGACACGATGGCGCGGATGGCCCCCGGCACGGCCTCGGCGTCGATGCCCGGCCCCAGACGCTCGCCGAGCGCGGCGTTCTCGGTGGCGTCGCCCCCGAGGGTGATCTGGTAGTTCTCGCGTCCGTTCTTCTCGAGCCCGAGAATGCCGATATGGCCGACATGGTGGTGGCCGCAGGCGTTGATGCAGCCGGAAATCTTGATCTGAAGCGGGCCGATATCGCGCTGCTCGGCCTCGTCGGAAAATTCCCTGGCGATCTCCTGGGCGATCGGGATCGAGCGGGCGGTCGCCAGCGCGCAATAGTCGAGGCCGGGGCAGGCGATGATGTCCGTGACAAGGCCGGCATTGGCGGTGGCGAGCCCCGCCGCCTTCAGCGCGGCGAAGACCTCCGGCACTTCATCCTGCCTGACGTGCGGCAGAACGAGGTTCTGGGCGTGGGTGACGCGCAGTTCGTCGAAGGAATAGCGCTCGGCGATGTCGGCGAAGGCGCGCATCTCGTCGGCCGTCATGTCGCCGGGCACACCCCCCACCGGCTTCAGCGAAACGGTCAGCGCGACATAGCCGGGCTGGCGGTGCGGAAAGGCATTCTGGCGCACAAAGGCATCGAGAGCCGGGGCGGCGGCGCGGGCCTGGTCCAGAAGGATCGACACCGAGGGAAGAGCCTCATAGGCCGGCGGCGCGAAATAGGCGGCGATGCGCTCGACCTCCTCGACCGGCGCGTTGACCGTCGGCCCGTCGAGTTTGGCATATTCCTCCTCCACCCGACGGACGAATTCCTCGGCGCCGATCTCGTGGACGAGGATCTTGACCCTGGCCTTGAACTTGTTGTCGCGCCGCCCTTCCGAATTGTAGACGCGCATGACGGCTTCGAGATAGGCGAGAAGCTCCGCCCTCGGCAGGAAATCGCGGATCACCTTGCCGATCATCGGCGTGCGCCCCAGCCCGCCGCCCACGACGACCTCGTAGCCAATCTCACCCGTATCGGGGTGGCGCTTCAGCTTGAGCCCGAGATCGTGAACCTTGATGGCCGCGCGATCATGCTCCGCCCCCGTCACCGCGACCTTGAACTTTCTCGGCAGCCAGCCGAACTCGGGATGAAGGCTCGACCATTGCCGGATGAGCTCGGCCGTCGGGCGCGGGTCTTCCACCTCGTCGGCCGCGACCCCGGCGAACTGGTCGGCGGTGACGTTGCGGATGCAGTTTCCGCTCGTCTGAATGCAGTGCATCTCGACATCGGCGAGGAGGCCGAGGATCTCAGGCACGTCCTTCAGCTTTGGCCAGTTGAACTGGAGGTTTTGGCGCGTGGTGAAGTGGCCGTAGCCCTTGTCGTAGGTTTCGGCGATGTGGGCGAGCTGGCGCAGCTGGCGGGAGCTCAAGGTGCCATAGGGCACGGCGATGCGCAGCATGTAGGCGTGGAGCTGAAGGTAGAGCCCGTTCTTCAGCCGCAGCGGCTTGAACTCATCCTCCGTGAGGGAGCCATCGAGGCGACGCGCCACCTGGCCAGCGAATTCCGCAACCCTTTCGCGCACAAAGCGCGCATCGAACTCGTCATAGCGATACATGGCTTTCTCGGCCTTTCGTCCCTGTCTGCTGGTCGAATGGCCTCAAGCGGCCTTGAAGTCGGCCTGCTTGCCGATGTCGGGATGGATGGTCGGCCCTCTTTGGCGGATCGCCTCGCGGATATGGCGGGCCTGGGGCACACCGTCCCCGTCGATCGTCACCGGCACGAAGTACGGGTCGACCACGCGGTTCTCGCGAGCGGCCGCAACGCCGCGCTCCTCCAGCCGCGCCGCCGCTGCCTCGTCGTGAGCGACGAGCGCCCTGCGCGGGTCGGCCGTCCAGCCATCCTCGGTCAGATAGACAACCTCGCCGACGAAGAGGTCGTTGGCCGAGAGAACCACGGGAAGCACCGGGCCTCTGGTCTTTCTGGTCGTCGCTTCCGCCATCGCTTCCGCCTTCCTGCGAAGGATTGATCGGGGGCTCGCGCCACCGTTGAAGGAACAATAAGAGAAGGCGCGGTGCGGCGCGGCGGCAGTGGTTTTCTTCTGTGGCGCGCGGCGGGTAAAATTTCCTGCGGTGCGGCGGCGGCTGAGTGCTTTCATTCCACACCGCCTGCCAGGCCGTCGGGGAAGGCACTTTGCCGCTCCCCCCGGAGCGTTGACCTTTGCCGACCAATCAGCGCACTGTCCGCCCGGGCGATCAGGTCCGTGGCGCCGCAAGGCCGGAGGGCCTGCGTGGCTGCGGCCGCCCGCCCACTGTTTCCTCGGGTGAACAGGTCAGATGGTCGACTGGGACAAGCTACGAATCTTTCACGCCGCCGCGCGCGCCGGCAGCATCACGCGTGCGGCCGACACGCTGTTCATGAGCCAGTCGGCGGTCAGCCGGCAGGTCAGCGCACTGGAGGAGGAGCTCGGCGCTCCGCTCTTCCACCGCCATGCCAGGGGCCTCATCCTGACCGAGGAGGGCGAGACGCTGTTCCAGGCGGCCGAGGAAATGAACCTCAAGCTGGAGGACGCCCAGAGCAAGCTTTCCGACATCAAGGAGAAGCCGGCGGGCCCGCTGCGCATCACGACGACGGTCGGCATCGGCTCAACCTGGCTCACCGAGCGTCTCAACGAGTTCATCGACCTTTATCCGGATGTGCATCTCGAGCTCATTCTCGATGATTCGGAACTGGACCTGCGCACGCGTCAGGCCGACGTCGGCATCAGGCTGCGCACGCCGACTCAGCCGGAGCTCGTGCAGCGCAAGCTCTTCACCATGCATTTCCGCATCTACGGCGCGCCCTCCTATCTCGAGCGCTTCGGCACGCCAACGTCCCAGGATCAGCTGGACAGCCACCGCATCGTCACCTTCGGCGACAATGCGCCGGCTTACCTTCGCGAGATGAACTGGCTGGAGCAGGCCGGGCGCGACTTCGGTCATGCGCGCCTGCCGGCATTGAAGGTGAACAGCCTCGTCGCCATCCGCTACGCCCTGGAGCGCGGTCTCGGCATCGGCCTTCTGCCGGACTACATGGTCGAAGAAGATTCCGATCTCGTGCCGTTGATCCCCGACCTCGAGCTCCTGACCTACGACGTCTACTTCGTCTACCCAGACGAGCTGCGCAATTCCGCCCGCCTCAAGGTCTTCCGCGACTTCCTGGTGGAGAAGGCCCGCCGCTGGGAATATTGAGCGGCGCCCTCTCGTGCCTCAGCCGAAGAAGCGCTCGCGATAGGCGTTCGGGCCGACGCCGAGATGCTTCAGGAAGGCGCGGCGCATGGTTTCCGCCGAGCCGAAGCCGCAGCGCACCACCGCGCGCTGAACCGGCGCACCCTGCTCCAGCAGCCGGCGCGCGCCTTCGACGCGCATGGTTTCCACCGCCATCGCCGGCGTGCGCCCGGTGCTTTGCCGATAGTGGCGACAGAAGCTCCTGAGGCTCATGCCTGTCTGTTCGGCGAGCGCGGCCAGCGAGAGGTCCCCGCCGAGATTGTCGGCGATCCAGGCATGCAGCGCCTCGAAACGGTCGGCGGCCTCCTGAAGCAACAGCGTCGCGCTGAACTGCGACTGCCCGCCTGGACGCCTCAGAAAGACGACGAGCTGGCGTGCCGCGGCCAGCGCCAGCGCCCGCCCCTGGTCCTCCTCGACCATCGCCAGCGCCAGGTCGATGCCTGCGGTGATGCCGGCCGAGGTCCAGATCGGGCCGTCGCGGACGAAGATCGGATCGCGATCGAGCTTCACGGTGGGAAAGCGTTCGGCAAACTCGGAGCAGCGGTGCCAGTGGGTCACGGCGCGGCGGCCGTCGAGCAGCCCTGTCTCCGCCAGAAGAAAAGCGCCGCTGCACACCGAAGCCGTGCGCCTCGTCGCCCAGGACCGCCGGCGGACCCAGGCCACCAGTTCATCGTCCTTGCAGGCGGCGTTGACGCCATATCCGCCCGCTATGATCAGCGTGTCCGGACAGGCCGCATCGTTCGGCAATCGCTGCGTGCGGAGCACCAGCCCGGAGCTGGTGACGACCTCGTCTCCCTGCGCAACGACCCGGATTTCGTAAAGCTTGCCGCCGGGCGAGGCGGTCAGGTCGTTGGCCGTGGCGAAGACCTGTGCGGGCCCCGTGACGTCAAGGAGCTGCGCATCGGGAAAGGCCAGGATCTCGATTCGGCGCGGCGAGGAGTTTGGCATGATCCGAGTGCTGATTGGCATTAATGCCAGATCGTTTCCCGCTAGGCTCCCGCCTGTCAAGATCAGGAGACGACCCATGGGCCTTCAATTCGGAATTCTCTGCTTTCCCGACGTGCAGCAGCTGGACATGACGGCGCCTTACGAAGTCTTCGCGTCCGCGCGTGGCGCCACCGTCCAGCTCGTCTGGAAAAACCGCGGGCCGGTGCGCTCGTCAACCAGCCTCGGGATGACACCCGATGTCAGCTTCGCCGACGCTCCAGCGTTCGACGTGCTGTGCGTGCCGGGCGGCGGCGGGGTGAACGCGCTCCTGCGCGACGAGGAAACCCTCGATTTCGTGCGGCGTCAGGCGCAGATGGCGCGCTTCGTCACCTCCGTGTGCACCGGCAGCCTCGTTCTCGGGCAGGCGGGTCTTCTGTCCGGTCGCAGAGCGACCACCCACTGGAACGCGCACGACCTTCTTTCCGCCTTCGGCGCGATCCCGGTCAAGGAGCGCGTGGTGCGCGACGGGCCGATCATCACAGCCGGCGGCGTGACCTCGGGCATCGACTTCGGCCTTGCCGTCGTCGCCGAGCTGCTCGGCCGCGAGGAGGCCGAGATCATCCAGCTCACCCTGGAATATGCGCCCGCGCCCCCCTTCGACGCCGGGACGCCGGAAACGGCCTCGCCCGCCGTCGTCGCGGCGGCCAAGGCGCGCATCGCCCGCTCCCGCGCGGAGAGAGAGGCGCTTATCGGCATCACAAGCTAAGGGGTCGCTGTATGTTCGGCCGCCGACTTTTATATCGCCTCGCCTTCCAGAAGACGCGGCCGCGCGCCCCGGCCGAAGCCTGCGGCCTGGTCGATGAAGTAGCTCTTCAGCGGCGGCGCCCGGTCCACCAGTGAGAGGCCGAAGTCGCGCACCGTGCGAAGCAGCGCATTGTCGTTGGAGAAGAGGCGGTTGAGGACGTCGGTGGTGGCGCCCATCGAGAGCGTGTCGAAGCGCCGCCAGCGCTGATAGCGCTCCAGAACGTCAAGGGCGCCGATGTCGAGGCCGAGGCGCGCCGCCTCCACCACCGTCTCGGCGAGCGCGGCGGCGTCCTTGAGCCCAAGGTTCAGGCCCTGGCCGGCGATGGGATGGATGCCGTGGGCTGCGTCCCCCGCAAGGGCGAGGCGCGGGCGCACGAAATCCCGGGCGATGATGAGGTTCAGCGGATAGGCGCGCCGTCCGCCCTCCAGGCGGAGAGGCCCGAGCTTGTGGCCGAAGCGCTGCTCCAGCTCCGCCTCGAAGATCAGGTCGTCGGCCGCCATCAGCCGCTCGGCGGCGCGCGTCGGCTCCGTCCACACCAGCGAGGCGCGGTTGTCCGGCAGCGGCAGCACGGCGAAGGGGCCGGAGGGAAGGAAGTGCTCCTGGGCAAGGCCGTTGTGCGGGCGTTCGTGGCGCACCGTGGCAACGATGCCGGACTGGCCGTAGTCCCAGCTGACCGTGCCGATGCCGGCCCACTCGCGCAGCTTCGACTTTCGCCCGTCGCACGCGACGAGAAGACGCGCCTCGATGGTGCGGCCGTCGGCGAGCGACACCGTGGCGGCGGGCTCCTCCAGAGAGATGCCGGAGACCGGCGTTCCCATGTCGATGGCGACGCCGAGCGCCTCCGCCCGCTTGCGCAGGGCGCGAATCAGCGCGGTGTTCGGCGCCATATGGGCGAACGGCTCGCCCGGCCGGGCATCGCCGGCGAAGGTCAGGAACACCGGCCGCACCGGATCGCTGGTGCGCGAATCGGTGACGATCATCTCGGTGATCGGCTGCGATTCGCTCTCGACCTCCTGCCAGACGCCGAGGCGCGAGAGCATTCGCACCGCGGCGGCCGAAAGCGCCGAGGCCCGTTCGTCCTTCGTCCAAACGCCTTCCGGCGCGGCATCCACGACCCTTACGGAAAGCCCAGGAGCGGCTTCCGCGATGGCGACCGCCACCGTGAGACCGACATAACCGGCCCCGGCTATGACGATGTCGCTTTTCGCCGCAGAACTCTTGGCGCGGTCGGGCATGGCATTCTCCTCGATTGACGGGGCGCGCGCGCCGGGTTGAAAGCGGTGCGCCGACGACGAAGTTATAGCGGTTGCGGCCGCACCGTGCAGTAAGGACCGACAGGACGGTCGGCAAGCCGGTCCGAGGAAGGATAGTCTAGGATGGACCAGGCGGTTGAAAAGCTGCTTCGTACATTGGATCTCGAAGCCATCGAGGAAGATCTGTTCCGAGGCATCAGCCCGGATCAGAGCTGGCAGCGCGTCTTCGGCGGGCAGGTGATCGCCCAGGCTCTCGTTGCGGCGCAGCGAACGATGACGCCGGAGCGCCCCGTCCATTCGCTCCATTGCTACTTCATGTGGCCCGGCGATCCGGCCGTGCCGATCATCTATCAAGTGAAGCGGTTGCGCGACGGCGGCTCGTTTTCGACGCGTCACGTCGAGGCGATCCAGCACGGACGCATCATCTTCACGCTTCTTGCCTCCTTCCAGCAGGTGGAGGAAGGGCTGGAGCACCAGATCGAGATGCCGGACGTGCCGGGGCCGGAGGCGCTGCCGCCGATGAGCGAACTCAGCGAGGCGGTACTGGCCGACGCGCCGGAGGCCATCCGCCGCTACTGGGCGCGGCCCCGGCCGGTGGAATTTCGCCCCGTCTCGCTCGACCAATACCAGCGTTGGGGCAAGCTGCCGCCGATCCAGCACATGTGGGTGCGCCTGATCGTGCCGCTGGAGGAGTGCCGCCACCTGCACGCGGCGATTCTCGCCTTCATCTCCGACATGACGCTGCTCGACACCGCGCTCTTCGCCCATGGGCTTTCCGTCTTCGACCCTCGTCTCCAGACGGCCAGTCTCGATCACGCCATGTGGTTCCATCACCCCGCGATGGTGGACGAGTGGATGCTCTATACGCAGGACAGCCCGGTCTCGACCGGCGGGCGCGGCCTTGCCCGAGGCTCCCTGTTCACACGCGATGGCAAGCTGGTGGCATCGATGGCGCAGGAAGGGCTCATCCGCCCTCGCAGGAACCAGTCTGCCTAATTTTTCATCAATATCACTGCCGCGAACATAAGTTCCGCATCTCGCCCCTGGCCGCGACGCGGCTCTCTTCGGCCATTCTTAACCCTGCGCCGTGGGCATTCCAAGAAAAGTCAGGCATGTTGGCCCATCTGGCACGGCGCTTGATTATCACCTTTTCAGTCACCGTCACGGGTCTTCGGCCCAACGGACAATGGCTCGGGGATGAAGGGGTGGCGCCTGCCGCCACGACTGAAGGATTGGGGTGAAGATGAAAATCGTGATGGCCATCATCAAACCGTTCAAGCTCGACGAGGTGCGCGAAGCGCTTACGGGCGTGGGCATTCAGGGCCTGACCGTCACGGAAGTGAAGGGTTACGGCCGGCAGAAGGGGCACACGGAAATCTACCGCGGCACGGAATATGCGGTGAGCTTTTTGCCCAAGCTGAAGATCGAGGTTGCCGTTCCCTCCGACATGGTCGACCGGGCCGTCGAAGCGATCTCCACCGCCGCGAAGACGGGGCAGATCGGCGACGGCAAGATTTTTGTGTTCGGCATCGACCGAGCCGTGCGTATCCGCACCGGCGAAGTCGACATGGATGCGCTGTAAGAGGGGAACGACAGATTCATGCGTCTTAAGAATGTAATGATCGCCGCCGGCCTCCTCGCCGGCCTCTCCGCCACTGCGGCCTTCGCCCAGGATGCCGCCCCGGCCGCAGCCGAGGCAGCCGCCCCGATCATGGACAAGGGCGACGTTTCCTGGATGATGACATCCTCGCTGCTCGTGCTCTTCATGACGATGCCGGGACTGGCGCTCTTCTATGGCGGCCTCGTGCGCGCCAAGAACATGCTTTCCATCCTCATGCAGTGCACGATGATCGCCGCGCTCGTCATGGTGATCTGGGTGTTCTGGGGCTATTCGATGGCCTTCGGCGGCGGCACCAGCCCGTTCTGGGGCGGCCTTGGCAAGGTTTTCCTGGCCGGCGTGACGACTGAGACTACATCCGCGACCTTCACCGACGGCGTCGTCCTTCCCGAATACGTCTTCATCGTCTTCCAGATGACCTTTGCCGTGATCACCCCGGCGCTGATCATCGGCGCCTTCGCCGAGCGCATCAAGTTCTCGGCGGTGATGCTGTTCACCGCTCTCTGGGTGACGTTCGTCTACTTCCCGGTTGCCCACATGGTGTGGGACGGCTCCGGTCTCATCTTCAACGGCACGCTTTCGGGCGGCGTCGGCGCTCTGGACTTCGCCGGCGGTACGGTCGTTCACATCAATGCCGGCATCGCCGCGCTCGTCGGCTCCATGCTTGTCGGCAAGCGCGTCGGCCTCGGCACCGACAACATGGCGCCGCACTCCATGACGCTGACCATGGTCGGCGCCTCGATCCTGTGGGTCGGCTGGTTCGGCTTCAACGCCGGCTCCAACCTCGAGGCCAATGGCGGCGCGGCGCTGGCCATGATCAACACCTTCGTGGCGACCGCCGGGGCGACCGTCGCATGGGCGTTGATCGAAGCGATCCTGCGCGGCAAGGCATCGATGCTCGGTGCCGCGTCGGGCATCGTCGCCGGCCTCGTTGCCGTGACGCCGGCCTGCGGCACGGTCGGCCCGGTGGGCGCGATCGTTCTCGGCGCCATCGCCAGCTGCATCTGCTACTTCTTCGTGGCGGTGGTGAAGCCGGCGCTCGGCTATGACGACAGCCTCGACGTCTTCGGCGTCCACGGCATCGGCGGCATCACCGGCGCCATCGGAACCGGCATCTTCACCTCGGCCTCGCTCGGCGGCATCGGCTATGCCGATGGCGTGACCATGGGCGGTCAGGTGTGGGCGCAGATCGTCGCCGTTCTGATCACCATCGTGTGGTCGGGCGTCGGCTCGTTCATCCTCTACAAGATCACGGCGGCGGTGGTCGGCCTGCGTCCGACGGTGGATATCGAGCGCCAGGGCCTGGACCTGCCGTTCCACGGCGAGACGGCCTACCACTCGTAGGCATTCGTCGACATTCCACGATGACCGAAAGCGGGTGCCGCCAGCGCGGCGCCCGCTTTCATTTTTGCAGCGGGCTCAGGCCTCGATCTCGCGGTAGTCGGCGTGGCGCCGGAACTCGGCGGCGACATAGGAGCACTGAGGAACGACCTTCAGGCCCTCGGCCTTCGCCCATTCGACACCCGCCTTCACCAGCTCGCCCGCCAATCCACGCCCGCGCAGCGCCTGCGGCACGAAGGTGTGATCGAAGACGACGATGCCGGCGCCCGCCGGCCGATAGGTCAGCTCCGCCTCGTCCGTGCCCTCGCCGGTGACGAAGCGGCCGCCGCTTCCGCCCGTCTCGTGTCTGATCTCCATAAGATGAACTCCCTGTTCCGTTTCACCGGAGATGGGACCAACGTGCCGATCCGGCAACAGTCCGGCGCCATTCCTTGGCGTGCGGCGCGATGGCCGTTCTTGGCCATAGGGTTAAAGAGGCTTTAACCAGAGAGACTTAGTCTTCACGACAAGTAGGCCCCGCGAGAGAGGGCCGACAACGCATTGAAAAGACAGGCAGCGACGATGGCGTCGACGACGATTGAAACAAGGCATGGCCTCTCGGCTCTCATGCGCCGGCAGGTTCAAACTGTGGTGGGTCTCGGCCTTTTGGGCGTGGCGGTGTTCCTTGGCGTCAGCCTGGCGAGTTGGGACGTTGCCGATCCTTCCCTCAGTCTTTCCAATCATAATGCGGTGGCCAACCTGGCCGGTTCGGCGGGAGCCGTCGCCTCCGACCTCTTCATGCAGGTCTTCGGTCTGGCCTCCGTGCTCGGCGTGGCGCTCCTGGCGATCTGGGGGCTTCTGCTTTCGTTCGGTTGGCCCATCGATCGGGTCGGGCGGCGGGCGTGGTTCGGCCTCGCCGGCATCAGTCTCGGCGCGGCAGCCATCGGCTGCCTGCCTGCTCCCGAAGGCTGGCCCCTGCCCATCGGCCTCGGCGGCATCGTGGGCGATCTCGTTCTGAAGTTCCCCGCCCTCGCCACCGGCTCCTATCCGAGCGGCGGCCTTGCCATCGCGCTCGCCATCATGATCGCCGCCCCGGCAGGCTGGCTCTTTCTTTCCGGCGCTGCGCTGATCGACCGCCATCCCTCGAAGACCGCCGCCCTTCCCGTCCGCCGACACGAGGAGGAAGAGGACGACGAGGATGAAGGCGAGGGCCGCTTTGCTCTCCTGATGGGGGCGGTGGCGCACGTCGTCTATTCCGCCAAGGCGTTCTGGCACCGTCATTTCGCCCGGTCGCGCGCCAACACGCTGGAAGAGGCCGTGTGGGGCGCCGGGACGCCGGATGTCGCACAGCGCCGTACTCCCGCCGTCGTGATGCGCGGCGACCATACCATGCAGAGGGCCGCCCCCGCGCCCATCTTCGACGACGAGGACGAAGAGGACGAGGACGACGGCGCCTTCATTCAGCCCACGCAGGCCGCGCCGTCCGCCGCCGCGCCCGCGCCGCATGACGACTTCGATTATGACGAGGAGGATTTCGATGACGAGGCGGACAGCGCGCCGTGGACCACCGGCGAGGACCCGTCCGAAGACGGCGTCTCGCTGACGCCGGACGATCGCATCTCTCCCCATGCGCCTCCTCCGGCGGAGGACGGCAATGGCTGGCGTAGTCTCCTCTCCGGCAACATCATCGCCTTTCCGGGACGCAAGAGTGCGAAGGCGAGCGAGCCCGCCGCCCGCCCGGCGGCGCCCGCCGCGCGCCCGGCCAGCGCATCGCAAGGCGAAAAGGCGGTGCGCGTCGTCCCCGAGGCGGGCCCCCGGCCGGCCGCGCGCCAGAGCCGCACCGGCAGCGGCAAGGCCGTGCCCGCGCCGCGTGCCTTCGTGCCCGGCCCGTTCGAGATGCCGGCGCTCGATTTCCTGAGCGAGCCCAAGTCGCGCGGCCGTGACGCGACGCTGTCGCTCGAGGCACTGCAGGAAAATGCCCGCCTTCTGGAAGGCGTGCTTGAGGACTTCGGCGTCAAGGGCGAGATCATCGAGGTTCGCCCTGGCCCGGTGGTGACGCTCTACGAACTGGAGCCGGCGCCCGGCATCAAGTCGAGCCGCGTCATCGGCCTTGCCGACGACATCGCCCGCTCGATGAGCGCGGTTGCGGCGCGCGTCGCCGTGGTTCCGGGCAAGAACGCCATCGGCATCGAGCTGCCCAATCAGCGACGCGAGACGGTTTATCTTCGGGAGATGATCGCCTCGGAAGCCTATGCCCACAACAAGGGCAAGCTGCCGATCACGCTCGGCAAGACCATCGGCGGCGAGCCGGTCATCGCCGATCTCGCCAAGATGCCCCACCTTCTGGTCGCCGGCACCACCGGCTCGGGCAAGTCGGTGGCGATCAACACCATGATCCTGTCGCTGCTCTATCGCATGACGCCCGACGAGTGCCGGCTGATCATGATCGACCCGAAGATGCTGGAACTCTCGGTCTACGACGGCATTCCGCATCTTCTGTCGCCCGTCGTCACCGACCCGAAGAAGGCGGTGGTGGCGCTCAAGTGGACGGTCCGCGAAATGGAGGACCGCTACCGCAAGATGTCGAAGGTCGGCGTGCGAAACATCGACGGCTTCAACACCCGGGTGCGTCAGGCGATCGAGAAGGGCGAGACCATCTCGCGCACGGTGCAGACGGGCTTCGACAGGGAGACGGGCGAGCCGATCTTCGAGTCGGAGGAATTCGATCTGGAGCCGTTGCCCTACATCGTCGTCATCATCGACGAGATGGCCGACCTGATGATGGTCGCCGGCAAGGACATCGAGGGCGCCGTTCAGCGCCTCGCCCAGATGGCCCGCGCCGCCGGCATCCACGTGATCATGGCGACGCAGCGCCCGTCGGTCGACGTCATCACCGGCACCATCAAGGCCAACTTCCCGACCCGCATCTCCTTCCAGGTGACGTCGAAGATCGACAGCCGTACCATTCTCGGCGAGCAGGGCGCCGAACAGCTCCTCGGCATGGGCGACATGCTTTTCATGGCCGGCGGCGGGCGCATCCAGCGCGTCCACGGCCCCTTCGTCGACGATTCGGAGGTCGAGAAGATCGTGGCGCACCTGAAGAACCAGGGTGTGCCGGATTATCTCGACGCCATCCTGGAGGACGAGGACGAAGATGGCGCCTCAGGCAGCGGCGGCGGCTCGGGCGGTGGCGGCTCGGGCGGCGACGACTCGGCCGATCTCTACGATCAGGCGGTGGCGATCGTGCTTCGCGACGGCAAGGCGTCCACCTCCTACGTTCAGCGCCGCCTCGGCATCGGCTACAATCGCGCCGCCTCGATCATTGAGCGAATGGAGCAGGAAGGGGTTGTCGGCCCCGCCAACCATGCCGGCAAGCGCGAGATTCTGGTGCCGACGGAGCAGGACCGGATGTAGCCACCCGCAATTTTTTGCGAGCGGGGGCGCTTCCTTCGGCGCTCCGCCTTGTCTCCCGCCCTGCGGCGCCCCATTGATGCCGCAGGGACGCTCTATCGGCACTTCCGGCCTTGCCCGGGGATGCGCAGGGCGGCCGGCAGGAAACGAGGATGCACTAGGATGTCGAAATCGATCTTCGCGCGAACGATCCGCGCCCTCTCGGCGGCAATGCTGATCGCGGCCGCCCTGCCGCTTGCGACAATGACGCCGCGCCCGGCGAGCGCCGCCGCCAGCGCCAAGGCGCAGGAGATCGCCAACCACTTCTCCTCGATCCAGTCGATGACCGGCCAGTTCATCCAGTTCGACCCCAACGGCCGCCAGTCCGAGGGCAAATTTTATATTCAGCGGCCGGGCATGATCCGGTTCGACTATTCCGGCTCGCCGGTGCGCGTCATCTCCGACGGGAGCCAAGTGGCGATCAACAACCGCAAGCTCAACACCTGGGACCTCTATCCGCTATCGAAGACGCCGCTGAAGCTGCTTCTCGACCAGCGCATCGACCTGTCGGCGGCCAGTATCGTGGACGTCAAGGAAGAAGCGGATCTCACCACCATCGTCATGGGCGACAAGTCCGTCTTCGGCGATTCCCGCATCACCATGATGTTCGACCCGGTGAGCCTCGACCTCAGGCAGTGGACGATCCGCGATGCCCAGGGCAAGGACACGACGGTGATGATTTACAATGTGAAGAACGGCGTCTCCTTCCAGAAGGGCATGTTCGACATCCCCTATACGGCCATCGCGAACGACCAACGCAAGCGCTGAACGTTCGGACGCCATCAGCGGAATTACCAAGGAACCATCTCTGGAGGCACGGATTGGACCAGCGTGGCGCGCCCGGCGCGGCGCCTGATCAATCATCCTTTGGAGGTTCTCAATGGGGTTGGAGGCTTTCCACGGCTTTGTTTTCGTGGCGGCAGCGACGATATGGGCCTTGAGCCTGTCGACCAAGACGCTGAAAGCCTACATCGCACCGCCCCTCGTCGTCGTCGCCATCGGCATCCTCTATCGCCTGCTGATCGGGCGCATCGCGTCGCAGGAGGAGCTGCTCTCCCTTCTGGAGAGCATTTCCTGGTTCGCGGTGGGATTCGGCGTGATGTCGATCGCCTTGCGCCTTCGCCGGGCTGACATCCGCAGTCTGCTGCCATCCGGCTCGGTGATCGTCCTCGTCGCCATGATCGGCATGTGGACGGTCTCCAGCGCCATCATCATGGCGCTGTTCGGCCTGCCGCTGCTCAAGGCGGCCGTCGTGGGCGCGGTGGTCACGCCCACCGACCCCGTCGTCGCATCCTCCATCGTCACCGGGCCTTTCGCGGAAGCCCATATTCCCGCACGGCTGCGCCAGATGCTCTCCTTCGAGTCGGGCGCCAATGACGGCCTAGCCTTTCCCTTCCTGTTCCTGCCGCTGCTGCTGATCCAGAAGGGCTCGGCCGGCTGGCACGAATGGCTCGTCGACGTCGATCTTTGGAAGATCGTCGGCGCCGGCTTGATCGCTCTCGTCCTCGGCTATGGCGCGGGACGGCTGGCGGACATGGCCAAAGCGCGCGGCGAGATCGGGGAGCGCTCCCTCATGCTGGCGAGCCTGACGCTGACGGCTGCGGTGCTCGGCTTCATGAAGCTGATCGACACCGACAGCATCTGGGCGGCTTTCCTCGCCGGACTGGTCTTCACCTCCGTTCTCGGCAAGGACGTGCGCGAGGCGGCCGACGAGTTTCAGGAGGGTGGCAACAACCTCATGATGGTGCCGGCGCTTCTCTTGTTCGCCATGGCGCTTCCCTTCGACGACTGGGCCAGGATGAGCGTTCCGGCGATTGCCTGTATCGCCCTGATCCTGCTGCTGCGCCGGCTGCCGGTGATCGCGGTGCTCTTCGCCTTCCTGCGGGCGCCGAGGGGCGAAGCGGCGCCTTCCGAGGAGCAGCAGGAACGCGAGAGCGTGGACGGGCGGCCGTTTCGGGCGCGGCGTGATTTCTGGTTCTACGGCTGGTTCGGCCCGATTGGCCTCTCCGCGGTTTTCTATGGCGCGACGGTGCATCGCGAGCTCGGCGATCCGCAGCTCTGGGCGATCACCAGCCTTCTCGTGACAGGCTCCATCCTGGTCCACGGACTGACGGCCGCTCCCTTCACCCGCTGGTATGGGCGAGCGGCCGACAAGGAGGCAGAGCGGTAGCTCGCTCTCGCCGCCCAACGTCCTGCTTTGACGGCGACCGCCCCGGCATGCCGGGGCGGAGCGCTCGCTCTCAGTGGATGGTGTAGCCGCCGTCGACGACGAGATCGGCGCCGTTGATCATGGCGGAGGCGTCGGAGGCGAGGAAGACGGCCGCTGCGGCGATCTCCTCCGGCTCGGCGAAACGGCCCGTCGGAATTTCCTTCTTCAGCGCCTCGCCCTTCGGGTTGTCCCATGCCGCGCGGCCGAGATCGGTCAGGACGACGGTCGGCGAGATGGTGTTGACGGTGATGCCATGACGCCCCCATTCGAGGGCCTGCACCTTCGTCAGGCCGATCACGCCGAACTTCGAGGCGCAATAGGCGACATGGGCATCGATTGCCACGGAGCCCGCCTGGGAGGCGATGTTGATGATGCGCCCCCCGCCGTTTGCAATCATGATGCGCGCCACAGCCTGGGCCATGACGAAGGTGCCCGTGAGGTTGACGTCGAGCGTCTGACGAAAATCGGCGATGCTCAGTTCCTCTGCCGGCCCGAGGCGCGCGATGCCCGCGCAGTTGACGAGAATGTCGATCCGTCCCATCGCCTGCTCCGCCGCAGAGACGGCAAGGCCGGCCGCGACGGGGTCGGTGACATCGCACTCGAAGGCCTTGGCCCCCTCGCACGTCTCGGCAAGGGCCTTTGCCGCCGCGAGATTGCGGTCGAGGAAGCCGACCTTCGCGCCTTTCCTGGCGAAGGATGTGGCGATCGCCGCGCCGATGCCGGACGCGGCTCCGGTGACGAGGGCGACCTTGCCCTCCAGGGAGAAATCGAGATCGATCGGTTTGGCGACGCTCATGGCTGGTGCCTGTCAAAATGTGAGGATGATTGTTGCGAGCCCTCCCGCCAGCAGGGTTGGCGGGAGGGCGGGCGCCTGCGGCCCGCCCTTAGGACCGGCTGCAAGCGCTTTCTCGCCGCGCTTGGAGAATGAGCAATCCCGGCTGCCTTGCGGCGCCTTGCCCATTCCGCAAGAGAATCGGCGGCTGTGCCCCGCGATGTCAGACGCGATCGAAGTTGGTCGGCAGGACCAGCATGTCACGGATGGTGACGTTGCGGTTGCGCGTCAGCATGTATTCGACCGCGTCGGCGACCTCGCTCGCTTCGATCAGGCTACCCGACTCCTTGGCCTTGCGCAGGTTCTCCTCCGGCCAGTCGGCGAGCAGCGCCGAGATGACTGGGCCGGGCGAAACCTGGGCGACGCGGACGCCATAGGGAATCATCTGCCGGCGCATGGTCTGCACGAAGCAGTTGATCGCCCATTTCGAGCCGGCATAGACGGGTTCCCAATAGGTCGGGAAGTGGCCGGCGATCGAGCAGGTGACGATGATGTCCCCGGTCTTGCGCTCGCTCATATGCGGGATGACCGCGTGGACGTTCTTCATCACCGCGTTGACGTTGAGCGTGAGCATCCGGTCGATCGCCTCGGGCGTCGTCTCGGTCAGGTCGCCGCCGATGTAGATGCCGGCGTTGCAGTAGAGAATGTCGATGTGGTCGACCTTCTTCAGGATCTCCGGCACCATCGCGGCGCAGCTTTCGGGATCGAGGAGGTTCGTGACCTGGGGAATGGCCTTCTCGCCAAGCTTGGCCGTCAGTTCGGTCAGCGCCTTCTCGTTCCAGTCCACCATGACGACGGTCGCGCCGTCCTCCAGGAGCTTTTCGGTGGTGGCGAGGCCGATGCCCGAGGCCGCGCCGGTGATGACGGCAATCTTGCCTGCCAATGATTGAGCCATGTTCGTTTTCCTATGTGTCTAGACCATGAGCTGGCTGCATCAGCGCCTTTCGCGGCCGATGTAGATCGCGAGGAGGATGATGAAGCCCTTGATGACGGTCTGGACGTACGGGTCGATGCCCATGAGGTTCAGGCCGTTGTTGAGGATGCCGAGAAGGACGGCGCCGATGAGGGTGCCGACCACGGAGCCGCGGCCGCCGGCGATCGAGGTGCCGCCGAGCACCACGGCGGCGATCGCGTCGAGCTCGAAGCCGACGCCAGCGTTCGGTTGCCCGCTCATCAGGCGGCCGGTGAGAACGACGGCCGCCACCGCCGTGGTCAGGCCGCTGATGGCGAAGATGATGACCTTGGCGCGGTTCACCCGGACGCCCGACAGCCGCGTGGCATGCTCGTTGCCGCCGAGGGCGTAGACGTAGCGGCCGAAGGGCGTGCGTTCGAGGACGACCCAGGCGACGAGATAGGCCACCACCATGATGATCACCGGCACCGGCACGTCAAAGATGCGCCCGTTGCCGAACCAGCTCACCCAGAAGGGCATGCCGCTGATGGGATAGCCGCCCGAGTAGATGAGGCCGAGGCCCCGCGCGATGCCCATGGTGGCGAGCGTCACGATGATGGCCGGCATCCGCGCATAGGCCACCAGCATGCCGTTGCCGACGCCGAAGCCGAGACCGATCGCGAGGCACAAAAGCAGCGCGAAGGCCGGCGGCATGCCGCCCACCATCAGGCCGGCGGCGACGGTGCTGGCGAGGGCCAGGACCGAACCGACGGACAGATCGATGCCGCCGGTCAGGATGACGAACGTCATGCCGATGGCGATGATGGCGTTGATCGACACCTGCCGAAGCACGTTCATGATGTTGGTGAAGGACAGGAAGTTGTCCGTGGCGAACACCATCAGCAGGGAAACGGCGATCAGCCCGATCAACGGGAAAAGGATCACCGAATGACGGACCATGTGAACGATGCCCGCGTTCGAGCGTGCAGACCAGCTTTGCATGGTTGGACTCGTGGCGGCGGAAGCCGCTCCTTCAGGCTGCTGCATTGATCTCTCCCGCTGTCGCGTAGCGCATGACTTCAGCGGGCGTGATGGCCTCGCCGACGAGCGTCTGCGTGATCTTTCCTTCCCGGAAGACGCAGACCCGGTCGCACATTCCGACGATCTCCGGCAGCTCCGAGGAGATCATCACGATCGAGTAGCCTCGCTTCGTCATGTCGCGCATGATCTGGTAGATTTCGGCCTTGGCGCCGACATCGATGCCGCGCGTCGGCTCGTCGAAGAACAGGATCTTCACACTGTGATTGAGCCAGCGCGCGACGACGACCTTCTGCTGGTTTCCACCAGAAAGGGTCGCAACCTGTGTCTGGGGTCCCTGGGCCTTCATCCTAACCCGGCCCATGACATCGATCGTCGCACGCTGTTCCTCGGCGCGGTCGATGAAGATGTGGGACGTGTACTTCCACAGGTTGTTGATCGAGACGTTGTCGCGGACGGAGAAGGACGTGATCAGCCCTTCTTCCTTGCGGCTTTCCGGCAGAAGGCCGATTCCGCATTCCAGCGCGTCGGCGGGATTGGTGAAGTTGCGGGCGACGCCGTCCACCTTAAGCCGGCAGCGGTGGGGCCGCGTCGCGCCGATGACGCCGAGGGCCGTTTCCGTTCGCCCCGAGCCGACCAGCCCGGCAAAGCCGAGGATCTCTCCCTCGCGCAGGGAGAAGGCATTGACCGGCCCTCCCCGTTCGAGCTGGATTTCCTCGACGTCGAGGACGACGGGGCGCGCCGCATTGATGGCGGGCTTCGGCGGAAAGTTCGCCGCGATGCGGCGCCCGACCATCATCTCCACCAGACTGTCGATGTCGGTTGCGGCGACGTCGACGGTGCCCACATAGTTGCCGTCGCGAAGGACGGTGATGCGGTCGCAGATCTCGAAAATCTCGTCGAGATGGTGCGAGATGAAGATGATGCCGACGCCCTGGCGCTTCAGCTCCCGCATCACCGCGAAGAGCTGTTCGGCCTCCGTGGGCGTGAGCGTTGCCGTCGGCTCGTCGAGGATGAGAATCCGGGCGTTGAGCGACAGCGCCTTTGCGATCTCGATGAACTGCTGCTGCGCCACCGAGAGATGGCGGATCGGCACGTCGAGATTGATGTCGATCTTGAGGCGATCGAGAGTCGCCATGGCGTGGCGGCGCATCTCGGCACGCTTGAGAAGGCCGAGGCCGTTGTAGATTTCGCGCCCAAGAAAGATGTTCTCGACGGCGGTCAGATGGGGGATGAGGCTGAATTCCTGGAAGACGATGCCAATGCCCGCCTCGACCGCGGCTTCGTAGTCGGAGAAATGCTTCTCCTCGCCGTCGATGCGGATGGTGCCCGCGTCCATCGAATAGACGCCGCACAGAATCTTCATCAAGGTCGACTTGCCGGCACCGTTCTCGCCGAGAAGCGCGTGGATCTCGCCGGCACCGACTTCGAGATCGACTCCGCTGAGGACCTTGACCCCAACGAAAGCCTTCTCGACTCCCTTGACGCTGAGAAGTTGAGACATGGGACTGCTCCGTGCACCCTGCTTGCCTTGGCGGGCGCCGGCGCGGCCGCCGGCGGGGCGAACCCCGCCGGACCAGTCGCGTCGGCCTACCGCCGACGGAGTGTCTGCCTCACCAGGAGAAGCTGGACGCGTTCTTCTCGTCGACGACCTCGACGTCGATCGGCACTTCCTTGGGGACCACCGTGGCGCCCCAGTACTTGGCCAGCGCCATGCCGAGGCCAATGCGCACCTGGTCCGCCGGGAACTGCGCCGTGGTCTCGATGAAGGGCGTGCCCTGGGCGATCGCCTGGGTCGCCTCGGGGGCGCCGTCGACGGAGGTCAGCTTGATGTCCTTGCCCGAGCCCATGATGGCCGAGAGCACGCCCATCGAGCCGACGTCGTTGACCGAGAAGATGCCCTTGAGGTCCGGATGGGCCTGGATCATGTTCTCGGCGACGGTGAGCGCGGTATCACGCTCCTGCTTGCCGTTCTGAACGTCGACGAGCTTGACGTCGGGGGCCTTGGCGAGAGCCTCCTTGCAGCCCGCCACGCGCTCCAGGATCGGAACGACCGGAATGCCGTCGAGGATCGCGACCTCGCCCTTGCCGCCGATCGCCTTCACCAGATACTCGCAGGACTTGAAGCCAGCATCCTTGTTCTTGGAGCCGACGAAGGAATCCACTGGGCCGTTAGCGTTGGCGTCGATCGCGACGACGATGACGCCCGCCTTGTTGGCTTCGCGCACGGCGGTCTCGATGCCGGCCGTGTCGGTCGGGTTGACGAGAAGGATGTCGATCTTCTGCTGGAGCATGTCCTCGACGTCGCTGATCTGCTTGGCGACGTTGTGGGCGGCGTCGGTGACGACCACGGTGGCGCCGATGCTGTCGGCGGCCTCCTTCAGCGCCTTCTGCATCGACACGAAATAGGGGTTGTTCATCTCCTGGAAGGTCATGCCGATCTTCGGCGCCTTCTTGTCGGCGGCGATCGCGCCGGTGGCCGTGGCCGCGACGAGCGCGACGATCGACACTCCCTTGAGCATGGTCTTGATCATGTTTCCTTCTCCCAATTTTCCCCGAATGCCGGGTAATCCTTCCCCGTGGCGGGAGGCGGTCCCGCACGTGAGAGCTCTTGGCGGGACCGGACGACGACTTGGCGGCCGATCCCTTGTTGGCGGCGAGTGGAGCGCCGGGCGCTGAAGCGCGGCGCCGGATGAAGCTAGGTCATCGCGGTCTGTGGCGTCTGGCGCATCTGCTCCTGATGGAAGGCGCGGAAGCGCGAGGGCGGCATGTCCTTCTGCGCCAGGAACTGGCGGTTGAAGTTGGACAGGTTGTTGAAGCCCACTTCGTAACAGATGTCGGTGATCGGCATGTCCTCGCTCATGAGGAGCTGACAGGCCTGGTTGATGCGCAGGCGGTTGACGTACTGCACGAAGGACATTCCGGTGTGGCGGCGGAACGCCCGCGAGAAGGTGCTGGCCGACTGGCCCGTCATGGCGGCGAGCTGCGGCTCGCGCAGCTCGGAGGCGAGGTTGCGGCGGATGTAGGTGAGGACCTTGTTCATGGCGGCGGACATGAAGGCCGACGGATCGGGAAGATAGCCCTCGCTTGCCAGTGGACGGCGCTCGCCATCGCCCATCAGAAGGCCGAGCATCGAGATGAAGAGAGACAGGCGGCGCGGGCCATGCGCCTCCAGAAGTGCGCGGAACAGCGGCTCGATCTCCTCCCCCGTCGATGGCGAGAATACGATGCCGCGCCGGCTTTCCTGAAGCAGCCCCTGGAGACCCGACAGCTCGGGAAACAGCGCCAGCGCCCGATCGATGAATGAGGCAGCGAACTGGATGATCAAGCCGCGCATCTCGACCTCGACGCCCTCGGGAACGTCGCTGACCCAGTTGTGCGGCAGGTTGGGCCCGCTCATCACGAGATTGCCGGGACCGAATTCGCCGATGAAATCACCGACGAAGTACTTTCCCGATGTCGCGACGATCAGTTGGATTTCGTATTCCGGATGGAAGTGCCAACGCACGGTCCGAAAAGGATATCCGTGAGACCACACGCGAAACGAATCGCTTTCACGGATCTCCACCAGTTCGAGATCTGGATTCATTCGCTCCTCCCACGAACGCTCCACGACAATTTTCTGTGCAATTCAGGGCCAGACGCTCTTCCCTACGTCCTTCCTTATCCTCCTGACTTTCGAGAGAGGATTTAATCCCGTTCCGCAACTGCCCGCTACCGCTCCTTGCCGGTTTCACCGATACTTTTTTGCATGATTTTGCGGTGCGGAAGACGCCAGACGGCCACAGGCGGAACACCGCAAAGAGAGATTTCAATCACACCAATGGCTTAGCCGCCAACCGACGGAGCTTGCGGCAGCTGCGGATTTAAAGGATTTAGCAGGCGCCCATTGCCCGACTCTCGGGCGGCAAGCCGCGGATGGATCAGCAAGTCCGCTTATTGTCGCAGGCAGCGACCAGAGTGGCATTGCGCCATCGGGCGAAGCGGGAACGCGCCGGGGACAATTTTCATCACGCCGCCATGATTCGGCCGGCGTCCCCGGATCCAGGCACCGCGAGTTTCCTGTTGATCGCCCGATCGGGCCTTTTGGCGCCATCGGAGGGCGCGCTATAAGGACAGAGCCCGTTGAACGAGGTCTCGCGCAGGTCGCCGGGTCGCCGCGTCGGAACTGTCTCGACGCCATCAACGGGCGAGGAGAACCGTGTGCCGATCAAACCTGAAAACAAGGGGTTCTACGCGCTCGATTGGCCGCAGCTTTCGCACGCGATCCGATTCCGGCGCGCCAAGGGGCGGTGCGAGCGATGCGGACGGCCCCATGGCCAGCTGGTCTATCAGCTTGAGGACGGGTGCTGGTTCGACGCCGAGATCGGGCGCTGGCGCGACGGACACGGCCGCCTGGTCCGCCGCAAGCTGCCGGCGCCGCACGAGGCCGAACCGGATCGGGAGCCGAGGTCGACGCGGGTGCGTGTTTCCTGCGCCCATCTCGACCAGGATATCGGCAATGACGAGCCGGACAATCTCGCCGCGCTCTGTCAGCGCTGCCAGCTCAATCACAATCGGCCATGGAACCGACGCAAGATCTGGCTCGCCGCCTTCATGAAGAAGGCGCTCGGCGATCTCTTCGATGGCCCATACGCGACTTGAGCCTCGACGGCAGGCAAGAAAACGCCCCGCGCCTTAAGGCGACCAAGCAAGATCGAAGAGCTTGCGGAGCGCCGTGTGGTTGGCCATAGCGGGGCAGCCATATCGGGATGCCTCATGACCTTCTCCATCGCCACCTGGAACATCAACTCCGTCCGACTGCGCCTACCCCTCGTCGAGCGCTTCCTCACCGAGAATCGGCCTGACGTTCTCTGCCTGCAGGAGACGAAGTGCCCGAACGAGCTCTTCCCCGAGGCAGCGTTCCACGCCCTCGGTTATCCCCACGTCGCCCTCCACGGCCAGAAGGGCTATCACGGGGTCGCCACCCTCTCACGGCATCCCTTCGAGGACATCGTGCGCCAGGACTTCTGCGCCGTCGGCGACGCGCGGCACCTGTCGACGCGCATGAGCGTCGGCGAGCGGCGCCTGCGCATCCACAATTTCTACGTTCCAGCCGGCGGCGACGAGCCCGACCGGAAGATCAACCCCAAGTTCGCCCACAAGCTCGATTTCCTGGAAGAGATGCGGCTCGTCAGCGCGACCGCCGAGCCCGGCGTGTCCGCGCTTCTTCTCGGAGATCTCAACATCGCCCCGTTCGAGACCGACGTCTGGTCGCACAAGCAGCTTCTCAAGGTCGTCTCCCACACGCCGGTTGAATGCGCCGGCCTGCTCAGCGTCATCAAGGACGGCGTTTGGACCGACCTCGTGCGCCAGCATGTTCCGCTCGAGGAAAAGCTCTTCACGTGGTGGAGCTACCGGGCGAAGGACTGGCGGGCGGGCAATCGCGGCCGGCGGCTTGACCATATCTGGGGCTCGGCCGACCTTGCGCCCCACCTTCGCCGCGCCGAGGTCTTCACCGGGGCGCGCGACTGGGAGCGCCCCTCCGACCACGTTCCGGTGCTGGTGGAACTCGATCTTTGACGACGCGGGGCAAGCACGGATGATGACTGGGCGCGTGATCGCGGTGGCGCGGGATGCGGAGCACCGGTTCAGCAAGGCCCCGGCTCCCTCGATCCGGTTGATCGCGGGGCTCGGCGTGGAAGGCGATGCCCATTGTGGCGAGACGGTGCAGCACCGCTCGCGTGTCGCGATCAACCCAAGCCAGCCGAACCTGCGTCAGGTGCATCTCATTCAGGCGGAGCTCTTCGCCGAGCTCGCGCGCGCCGGCTTCCGCATTCGGCCGGGCGACCTTGGAGAGAATGTCGCCACGGAGGGCATCGACCTTCTCGCTCTGCCACGCGGCACGGTGCTCGCCATCGGCGGCCATGCGCGCATCGAGATCACCGGTCTGCGAAACCCCTGTCTCCAGATCGACCGCTTCAGGCAGGGCCTCCTCAAATCGGTTCTGGAACGCGACGCCAGCGGCGCGATCGTGCGCAAGGCAGGCGTGATGGGGATCATCCTGGATGGCGGCGAGGTCAGGCCGGGCGATGCCATTTCCGCGTTTCTTCCCGCTGCTCCCCACGAGCCGCTGCGGCCGGTCTGACCGGGGCGACGGATTCACCAAGTTTCGACCTTGCCTCTCGCCGTTCCGGCCCGTCGGCGTTAGGGTGGTTCATTCGTTTCTTGAGTAGCGCGACCAACGCAGTCCCAGCCACAGTTTGGCGATGTTGCCGGTTCTGGCCTTTCGCGCTCGATGCCGGTTGAGAGGCAGATTTAGACATTCCGCCCGGCGCTTGGAGGACAGGCGATGCAGATCGTTCCCATCATCATGGCCGGCGGCGCCGGCACCCGGCTCTGGCCGGTCTCGCGCGACAGCTTTCCCAAGCAGTTCATCCCGCTGTTCGATGATGGCCTCTCCCCCTTCCAGGCGACGATCCGCCGGATTTCGGGGGAAATGTTCGGCCGCCCGATCATCGTGACCAACAACGACTTCCGCTTCATCTGCGCCGAGCAGCTCGCGGCGATGGGCATCGATGGAGAAATCGTCCTGGAGCCCGAGCGCCGCGACAGCGCGCCGGCCGTGGCGGTGGGCGCGCTCCTTGCCGAGCGGCGGGCGGAGGACGCGGTTTGCCTGGTGTTGGCCTCCGACCACGCGGTAACGGACGAGCCCGGCTTTCTCGAAGCCGTGACGCGGGCCGCGGCGGTGGCGGCGACCGGGCGGATCATGACGCTCGGCATCATTCCCGATCACCCGGCGACCGGCTACGGCTATATCCGGCCGGGTCCGGCGCTGGAGAGCGGAGCCCACGTTCTCGATCGCTTCGTCGAAAAGCCCGACCGAGCGACGGCCGAAGCTTATCTTGCCGAGGGCTATGTCTGGAACAGCGGCAACTTCCTGTTCTCGCCGGCTGTCATGATCGGAGAGCTGCGCCACTTCGCCCCCAAGATCCTGGAAGCGGCTCGCGCCGCCCTCGTCGCCGCACAGCGCGATCTCGACTTTCTGCGCCTCGATCCCGAGGCGTTCGCGGCCTCACCGACGCTTTCGATCGACTATGCGGTGATGGAGAAGACGGCGCTCGGCGGCGTTCTTCCAGCCGAATTCGGCTGGTCCGATATCGGCTCCTGGGATTCGATCCATGCCATCAAGTCCCAGGACGAGGACGGCAATGTCCTCGACGGCCCTGCGGTCGCGCTCGACACGCACGGGAGCCTCGTCCACAGCGACGGCATTCTGACCACGGTGCTTGGCCTTGACGACGTCGTGGTCGTCACCACCCAGGATGCGGTGCTCGTCACTTCCAAGGACAAGGCGCCCGAGGTGAAATCGCTGGTCGGCAAGCTCAGGGCGGAAGGCCGCAGCGAGGCCGGAGAGCATCTGCGCATTCATCGCCCGTGGGGCTGGTATCAGCGCATCGACATCGGCCCGCGCTTCCAGGTGAAGCACATCTGCGTCAAGCCGGGCGGCACACTCAGTCTTCAGCGCCACTACCACCGCGCCGAGCACTGGGTGGTGGTGCATGGCACGGCCGAGGTCACGGTGGACGACACGATCAAGATCTACCACGAGAACGAGGCGGCCTATCTGCCGATCGGCTGCGTCCACCGCATGCGAAATCCCGGCAAGATCGACCTGAAGATCATCGAGGTCCAGGTCGGCAGCTATACCGGCGAGGACGATATCGTGCGCATTGAGGACGTCTACGCGCGCAATTGAGAATCTCGTCCGTCAGGCGAACCCTTGCGGGCAGGACTTCTGGCGTGAGGCGCCCCCGGATCAGGCGATGCGCCTGGACGCCCTGGCCAGAAATCTCGCGGCGAAATCTGCCGCGGGCACCGGCCGGCCGATGAAATAGCCCTGCGCCTCGTCGCACTGGTGGCGCAGGAGAAAGTCCCTCTGCTCGGCGGTTTCGACACCCTCCGCGATCACGCGCAAGCCGAAGCGCTCCCCAAGGAGGATGATGGCTTCGACCACCGCGGCATCCTTGGGATCGGTGCAGAGATCGCGAACGAAGGACTGGTCGATCTTGAGGCGGGACAGGGGATAGTCCTTGAGCAGGCTGAGGGAGGCAAAGCCTGTTCCATAGTCGTCGAAGGCGACCCCCACGCCGATTTCACGGAGATGGCGCAGCGGCTCGATGGCCGCGCCGTCCCGGTTGAGGACGGTCGTCTCCGTGATCTCCAGTTCCAGCGCCTGAGGCTCGAGATGATAGGTGTCCAGCGCGGCCTTGACGGAGGCCAGCAGATGCTCCGAGGTGAGCTGTGCATCGAAGAGGTTGACGCCGACGCGCAACGGCGCGCCTGCCCGTCGCCACTCCGCGACCTGGCGACAAGCCGAATGGAGAATCCAGTCGCCGACGTCCTTGGCCAAAGGGCTCTTCTCCAGCACATGGATGAAGGCTCCTGGCGCGAGCAACCCATTTTCCGGGTGGTTCCAGCGTAGTAGCGCCTCCACCCCGGTGATGGAGCCGTCCCTCAGATCGACTTGCGGCTGATAGTAGAGCTCGAATTCGTGGCGCGTGAACGCTCGACGCAGCGCCTCCTCGCAATGGCGGCGCGCGATCGCCGCTTGGCGAAGCTGAGGCGTGAACACCTCCGTGCGGGCACGCCCCTCGCTCTTTGCCTTGTACATCGCCAAATCTGCCGAACTGACCAGCTCTCGCGCCTCGATGCCGTGAAGCGGGGCCAATGCAAGTCCGATACTGACAGTGATGTGAACGGTTTCATCGTCGATGACGAAGGGTTCGGCGATCGCGGCCTTGAGCATCTCCGCCGTGTTTCTCGCCCGGAGCGGATCGGCGCTCGGCAAAAGAACGACGAATTCATCCCCCGACAGCCGAGCAATCAGCTCGTCGGCGCGTGCCGCCTGCGAAAGCCGCGCCGCGACCTGCCTCAGAACGTCGTCGCCGGCGGCATGGCCGAGCGTGTCATTGACATCCTTGAAGCAATCGAGATCGATCAGCAACAACGCGGCCCGCCCCTCCGGCCCAAGTCGATCCTTGATCGCCCGTTCGAGCGCCAGCCGGTTCGGCAGACCGGTCAGCGCGTCGTGCATGGCAAGACGGCGAAGGCGCTCCTCATAGTCGCGCTGCTCGCTGACGTCGCGGATGATCGCGCCGGCATTCATTCCGCGCTCGTCCGCCCAGACCGAAATAGCAAACTCGGCAGGAAAGCGCGTGCCGTCGCGCCGGAGCGCCGGAAGCTCCGCTCGCGAGCCGGTTTCCGGATTCAGCCGCCCTTGCGCCAGATAGACGAGGCTCTCGTAGTAGAGGCGATGGCGCTCCGGTGGGATGATCAATGTCACGGGTTGGCCAATGGCCTCCTCGGCGGAGTAGCCGAACATCTCCTCGGCCGCCCGGTTCCAGAAAGTGATGAGGCTGTCCATACCCGAGCACACGATCGCGTCGGGCGACGTGGCGGCGATATTCTCGAAGCGGGCCTGGCTCGTCTTTCTCGCATATTCGAGCCGGCGGACCTCCATACGGTCCATCACCACGGCGGCCAATTCCACCAGGTTCTTCTGTTCCGAGACGCTGAAGCAGGAGCGAGGCCGGCTATCGACGATGCACAGGACGCCGATGGTGTGGCCCGAGGGCGCCCGAAGCGGCGCGCCCGCATAGAAGCGGACCCAGGGCGCGTTGAGCACAAGCTCGTTCTGCGCGAAGCGTGGGTCCTTCGTGGCGTCGAGAACGACCAGCGGCTCATGGCTGTGAAGCGTCTTGGCGCAAAACGAGACGCGCCGGTCGGCCTCGACGATCTCGGTGCCGACACGCGCCTTGAAGAAGACGCGGCTTCGGTCGAGCAGGGAAATCACCGCGATCGGGGCGTCGAAAACGCGCGAAGCCAGCTCGACGAGACGGTCGAACTCCGGCTCGGGCGGCGTGTCCAGAAGATGATAATCGGCCAACGCCTTAAGCCTAGTTTCCTCACCGGCGAGGAAAGTGGTTTCGTGGCTGAACATCGCTCCAAGGTCCCCTTCGTCCGGCAGACTCTGCCGGACATGCATTAAGGCGGGGGAAGGACCGGGTCGGGCAGTTTAAATGTCCGCAACATTGACGGTTCGCCCGCCGATCGACCCGTCCCCCGCGCCCGTCTTCCCTGCCTCGACCAGGAATTCGGACAGCCATTTTTCCTTGATATTGGCGTGTTAGGTCGTGCGGACGATGCGGGAATCGCGGAGCCTCCGGACTTGGACGACATGACGGGACAACGGGACATTCCCGAGAAGTGCGAGGGGGTCGAGCACCTTTCCGCGTCGGCGCGCTACTCCGCGCAAGGGCTGGTCCGCCTGTGGCGAGAGGCCGCCTTTCGCCAGGAGATCGTTGCTGCGGCGCTGGTCCTCGTTGCCCACGGGCTTCTTGGCTCACGGGTCGAGGTCTGGCTGGCCCAGGGCGTGCTCATCCTTCTCCTTCTGGCGGTCGAGGCCCTGAACACGGCCGTGGAAGTGATCGTCGACCATGTCTCGCCGGACTACAGCGAGTCGGCGCGCCATGCGAAGGACCTGGGATCGCTGGCCGTGCTCTTCCTCCTTCTGGCGAACGGCCTCTGTCTTTTCGCCTCGGTCGCCGATTGGATACGGGGCGGGTGACACGCCGGCTCGAGGGGTCACGTCACCGACCTTTGTCAGCCTCCTCCGTCTCAGGTTGGCTGATATGTCGCTCGATGATGACATGCAGCCTCGCCACGTCGCGGGCGCGAAGGGCCTCGACGATCTCGAAGTGCTCGCGCGCCGACTGCTCCATTCGGCGCCGCGTCGACCATTGCGAGGCGGGAGCCGGTGACGTGCGCAGGCGCAGCTCGCTCACGAGTTCCACAAGGCTGTGGTTGCCGGTCGTCGCCAGAAGGGCGCGGTGGAAGGCCAGGTTGACCTCGTAGATCTCCACCATCGTCCCGGCATCGAGCAGCGCCGCGAACCTTTTGGCCAACGTCTCCAGCTCGACGACGTGATGCTCGGCCGCGTTGCGCGCCATGAATTCGGCAGCCGATGTCTCCAGCATGATGCGGATGTCGCGGATTTCGGCTGCCACGGCATCGTCTTCTCGATGCACGAAGTAGCCGCGGTTCGGCAGATACTGGATCAGGCGCTTGCTGGCGAGATGCTCCAGCGCCTTGCGAATCTCCGAGCGGTTGGCGCCATACCGGCGCTGGAGCTCGATCTGCTTCAACCATGACCCCGGCTGAAACCGTCCGGCCTGGATATCCCGCGCAAGCCGCTCCGCGACGCCCGGCGGCGCGGTCTCCTCGTTCGGCCATCCCGCTCGCGGGAGCTCGTCCATGCTCGCTCCTTTCCTGCCGCTTTATCACATAGCACTGCCTGAATTTTGGGCAAGATCAACCATTGCGCAAGGTGTCAAAGCGTGCATTATTGGCACCAATTTTGACGCCAATGGCAAGAAATTTCTGTCGGCGTCCCTGATGCCCACGGCCAATGCCCGTTCGTCCGAAGGGTTCGCGCATTGGCGAAGGAGACCGCCTTCATGTCGAACGAAGCCGAAATCTGGACGCATGTCGATCGTCTGAGCCCGCAATTTCGCGATCTCAGCGATGCCGTCTGGGAAACGCCGGAGTTGAACTACGGCGAAATCCGCTCGGCTGCCGCTCACCGCGAGATGCTGGAGAAGGCCGGCTTTCGCGTCAGCGCCGGCGTTGCCGGCATTCCGACCGCGCTGGTGGGCGAAGCGGGCGAGGAAGGCCCGGTCATCGCCATTCTGGGCGAATACGACGCCCTTCCCGGCCTCAGCCAGGAAAGCGGCGTCGCCGAGCACCGGCCGATCGAAAAGGGCGGCGCGGGCCATGGCTGCGGCCACAACCTGCTCGGCGCCGGCTCGATGCTCGCCGCGGCGGCGGTGAAGGACTGGCTCGCCGCGAACGGCATCAAGGGCCGCGTGCGCTATTACGGCTGTCCCGCCGAGGAAGGCGGCTCGGCCAAAGGCTTCATGGTGCGCGCGGGGCTGTTCGACGACGTCGATATTGCCATCTCCTGGCATCCCGCGCCTTTCGCCGGCGTCAACAAGCCGATTTCACTCGCCTGCAACGAGGCGCTCTTCACCTTCACCGGCCGCGCGGCGCACGCCGCCGCCTCGCCCGAGCTCGGCCGCAGCGCGCTGGACGCGGTGGAGCTGATGAATGTCGGCGTCAACTACATGCGCGAGCACATGCCGTCGACGGCGCGCATCCACTACGCGGTGATCGACAGTGGCGGCGTCGCGCCAAATGTCGTCCAGCCCCGCGCCGTCGTGCGTTATCTGGTGCGAGACCGCGAGCTGCCGTCGATGCAGGCGCTTCTGAAGCGCGTCGAGAAGGTCGCCGAGGGCGCGGCGATGATGACGGAGACCACCGTCAAGAGCCAGATCGTCAGCGGCGACGGCAATCTCATCGGCAACACGCCGCTCGAGGCGCTGATGCACCGCGAGCTGGAACAGCTCGGCGCTCCGACGTTCGACGAGGCCGACCGCGCCTTCGCCAAGGACATCCAGAAAACGCTGAGCCGCGAGGACATCGAGGCCGCCTATGCCCGTTTCGGCATGGAGCCGCGTCTCGACGTGCCGCTCTGCGACGCCATCACGCCGCTCGGCGCCGGCGATGGAACCCATGTCGGCTCCACCGATGTGGGCACCGTCAGCTGGGTCGTCCCAACCGTTCAGATGCGCGGCGCGACCTATGCCATCGGCACCCCTGGCCACTCCTGGCAGCTCGTCGCGCAGGGCAAGATGCCCGCCGCCCACAAGGGCATGACCCATGCGGCCAAGGTGATGGCGGCGACGGCGACGGCCCTCTTCTCCGACCCATCGGAAATCGAGGCGGCCAAGGCCGATTTCGCCAAGCGTCGCGCCGGCCGCCCCTTCGTCAACCCCATTCCAGACGGGGTCGAGCCCGAGTTACCAGAGAGCGTCAGCGAGGCTCAGCGGCCGTGAGCGAGCCCTCTCCTCTCGACGGAAAGCTCGGCGGGCGCGTCGATGCCGCTCGCCTGATGGAGCACATCGCCGAATTCGCCAAGCGTGTGAAACTCTCGGGCACCCCGGAAGAGCTCGAGAGCTTCGCCTATCTCAAGGAGCGGATGGAGAGCTACGGCTTCACCACTACGCTCATCCTTCACGACGCCTATATCAGCCTGCCGGGCGCGACAGAGACGGTAGTGGATGGGCGCCCGCTCGACTGCATCACCCACTCCATGGCCGTCGCGACCGGCGCCGAGGGCATCACCGCCGATCTCGTCTATGTCGGTGAGGGCACGGCGGAGGACTTCGCCAGAGCGGATGTCGCCGGCAAGATCGCCCTGATCGACGGCATCGCCGTCGAGGACGTCGCCGACCGCGCCTCCAGGGCCGGCGCCATCGGCGAAATCCACATCAGCCCCAACGAGCATCTCTACGAGATGTGCGTGTCGCCCGTCTGGGGCAGCCCCTCCCAGCATACCCTCGCCGATTTGCCGACCACGGCGATCGTCACGGTGCGCAACGACGACGGCGCGAAGCTGCGCGAGCGCTGCCGCGCCGGCGAGCGCGTGACGGCTCATCTCAAGACCGAGGTGGATACCGGCTGGCGCAAGACGCCGATCCTCGTCTGCGATCTCGACATCGCCGGACCGGACGCGCCCTTCGTGCTCTTCTGCGGCCACCACGACACCTGGCACTATGGCGTCATGGACAATGGCGGCGCGAACGCCACCATGCTGGAAGCTGCGCGGATCCTTGCCGAGAGCCGCGACACGCTGCGCCGCAATCTGCGCGTCTGCTTCTGGTCCGGTCACTCGCACGGGCGCTATTCGGGCTCCGCCTGGTACGCCGACGAATATTTCGACGAGCTGGACCGGCGCTGCGCGGCGCATGTCAACGTCGATTCCACCGGCGGCGAAGGCGCGATCGTCCTGACCAATTCAGGCGTGATCGACGAGTTGAAGCATCTCGCCGCGGAGGTCATCGACGCCGAGACCGGGCAGCACCATGCTGGCCGGCGGCACGGACGCGCCGCCGATCAATCGTTCTGGGGCGTCGGCATTCCCTCGATGTTCGGCAGTCTCAGCCACCAGCCGCCGGGGCCGGTGAAGATGCTGACCGCGCTCGGCTGGTGGTGGCACACGCCGCACGATCTTGCCGAGCACATCGACCCGGAAAACCTTCAGCGTGACACCAGGATCGTTCTGGAGGTGCTGCGGCGGCTTCTGTCCGACCGCGTGCTGCCGCTCGACTATGGCGCGTGGTGCGAGGCGCTTGGCCGCCTCCTCGACGAAATCGAGCCGGCGGTGGGCGACAGGCTGGATCTTTCGGGCGTCGTGCAGAGCTTCGACGCGCTCTGCGAAACCGTTGAGGCCTTCGCCGACTATGCCGCGAATGCCGAGGCGAGCGAGGCTCCGGCCCTCGACGCCGCGCTCATGCGCGCGTCTCGGGCATTGGTGCCGCTGGACTATACGTTTGGCGACCGCTTCGTTCATGACAGCGCCGTGCCCCATCCCGCGTGGCCGGCGCTTGCCGATCTCTTCGCACTCGCGCGTCTGGCCAAGGGCGCTCCCGAGGAGAAATTCCACATTGTTTCGGCCAGGCGCGCCCGCAACCGCCTCATCCATGCGCTGCGCGAGGCCGAGCAGGCCCTCACGCTCACCTGACGACGACTGACCGTGTTCCCCAAAAAGAGAAAGATGGCTCGAATGACGAAGACGCTTTCCCTCCTTGCGCTGGTCGCGGCCAGCGCGCTCGCAGTGGCCGCTGCCCCGGCGGCGGCCAAGGATTGGTCCCACGTCAAGGTGGGCATCGAGGGCGCCTTTCCTCCCTGGAACACGCTGGATGCCGAGGGCAAGCTGGCCGGCTTCGACGTCGATCTCATCAACGATCTGTGCAAGCGCGCCAAGGTCGAGTGCGAGCTGATCGCCGGCCCGTGGAGCGGCATGATCCCCAGTCTCCAGGCGGGCAAGTACGACGTCATCATGACCATGGGCATCAACGACAAGCGCAAGGAGGTGATCGACTTCACCACCCCCTATGCCAACGGCGTCGCCTCCTTCCTGATGCCCAAGGACGCTGCCGAACTGCCGATGACGGGAGAGAAGCTGAACCTCAACGACAAGGACAAGGCGGACCCGGTGATGAAGGAGATCGGCGACATGCTGGACGGCAAGACCGTCGGCGTCGTCGCCTCCACCAGCCAGGAGCAGCTGATCAACGCCTATTTCGGCGACAAGGTCACCGTGCGCAGCTACCAGAACTCGGGCGAGCGTGATCTCGACATCAAGTCCGGGCGCATAGACGCCGGCTTCGACAGCGGCGTCTATGAGACGTCGATGCTCGCCAAGGAGGGCGATGCCGAGCTGAAGATGTCGGGCCCCCTGCTCAAGGGCGCCATGCTGGCCACCAACGTCGCGCTGGGCATACGCAAGGGCGAGCCCGAGCTCCAGGCCCTCTTCGACAAGGCCATCGATGCGGCGGCTCAGGATGGCACGATCCGCGAACTCTCCGTAAAGTGGAGCAAGCTGGATCTGACCCCCGACCAGTCGATCTCGAAGTGACCAACAGTGGGGCGCCGCGATCGGCGCCCTACCTCCGGAAGGCGTGACGCACAGCGCGGAGTAAGATGCAGCAACCGGGCTTCTTCGATCTGATGAGCTTCGGCCCCGGCGGGTGGGGTCCGGCCATGTTGACGGGCGCGCTCGTGACGCTCGCCCTCGCCCTTTGCGGCTTTGCGATCGGCGCGGTCTTCGGCGCCGTGGCAGCCTTCGCCAAGATCGCGGGCGGGCGCATCGCGCGCACGATCGCCGATATCTATACGACGGTGCTCAGGGGCATTCCCGACCTTCTGGTCATCTATCTCTTCTATTTCGGCGGCAGCACGGTTCTGACCTCCATCGGCCGCCTCTTCGGCCATGACGGCTTCATCGGCCTGCCGGGCTTTGCCACCGGCGCCATAGCCATCGGCATCGTTTCCGGCGCTCAGCACACCGAGGTGTTTCGCGGCGCCTTCCGGGCAGTCCATCGCGGCGAGATCGAGGCGGCGATCGCGGCGGGTATGCATCCCTTCCTGCGCTTTCGTCGCATCATCGCGCCGCTCGTCCTGCGCTACGCGCTTCCCGGCCTCGGCAACATCTGGCAGATCGTCCTCAAGGAATCGGCCCTCGTCTCGGTGACGGGCGTGGTCGAATTGCTTCGTCAGGCGCAGGTCGGCGCCGGCTCCGAGCGCCAGCCCTTCACCTTCTATTTCGCGGCCGCGATCCTCTATCTCGTCATCACCAGCCTTTCGAGCATCACCTTTCGCCAGGCGGAAGGCTATTTCAGCCGCGGCGTGAGGCGGTCCCGATGAGCTTCGCCTTTTTCCAGGAAACGCTCCTGACGCTTCTTCCGGGCGTACCGCTGACGCTGGAGCTCGCCTTTCTCTCGACCGCCATCGGCGCCGTTCTGGCGGTCACGCTGGCGCTGATGCGCCTGTCGGGTGTTCTGCCGCTGGATTATTTCGCGCGCGCCTATGTCTTCGCCTTCCGGGGCACGCCGCTGCTCGTCCAGATCTTCCTCATCTATTACGGCCTCAGCCAGTTTCCGGCAGTGCGCCAGTCCGTCTTCTGGCCGGTGCTGCGCGAGCCCTTCTGGTGCGCCATCATCGCGCTGTCCCTCAACACCGGCGCCTATGGCAGCGAGGTGGTGCGCGGCGGCCTTCTCTCCGTGCCGCACGGGCAGGTGGAGGCGGCGCGCGCCGTCGGCATGTCGGGTCTCCTGCTGTTTCGGCGCATCGTGCTGCCGCAGGCCATCCGCCAGGCGCTGCCGGCCTATGGCACCGAGCTCATCCTGATGGTGAAGGCCACCTCGCTCGCCTCGATCATCACGCTGATGGAGATCACCGGCCGCGCCGCCAAGCTGATCTCCGACACCTACCGCGTCATCGAGGTGTTCGTGGTGGCCGGCGCCATCTACCTCATCATCAATTTCGTGCTGACACGCATCATTCTCGCCCTCGAATTCTGGCTGACGCCGCATTTGCGCGAACGCCCGGAGGCAAGAGAGCTGCCGGCCGACAGCGCAGGAGAACACGCGTGAGAGACGCCGCCACGCCATCGGCCAAGGTGGCCGTTCGTCTTGAAGACCTTCACAAGTATTTCGGCCCGCTGGAGGTGCTGAAGGGCATCTCGCTCGACGCGCGCGAGGGCGAGGTCGTCTCGATCCTCGGCGCCTCGGGCTCCGGCAAATCCACCATGCTGCGTTGCATCAACATGCTCGAGGTGCCGACCTCTGGCACCGTCACCGTCGGCGAGGAGACCATCACCCTCGAAACGGACCGGCGCGGGCGGCCGCGCCCGGCGAACCGGCGTCAGGTCGACCGGGTGCGCACCAAGGTCGGCATGGTGTTCCAGACCTTCAATCTGTGGTCCCACAAGACCATCCTGGAAAACGTCATCGAGGCGCCGGTTCACGTTCAGGGCCGGGACAAGCGCGAATGCATCGAGGAGGCGGAGGCGCTGCTCGACAAGGTCGGGATCGCCGACAAGCGCGACCACTATCCGGCGCATCTTTCCGGCGGCCAGCAACAGCGCGCGGCCATCGCCAGGGCTCTCGCCCAGCAGCCCGAGGTGATGCTGTTCGACGAGCCGACCTCGGCGCTCGATCCGGAACTGGTGGGGGAGGTGCTGAGAGTGATGCGCGGCCTTGCCGAGGAGGGTCGCACCATGCTTGTCGTCACCCACGAGATGGGCTTTGCCCGCGATGTCTCCAACCGCGTGGTGTTCCTGCATCAGGGCCTCATCGAGGCGGAAGGCGCGCCGCAAGACCTGTTCTCGGGCGGCGGCTCCGAGCGCTTCCAGAAGTTCATCGCCGGCTAGACGCCGGCACAACCCCGCGCAAAATGATCCGGCGCGACAACCGAAACAGGGGGAATGACGCATGAAGACCCTCGCCCGCCTCGCAGGGCTCACCATCGCCGCTGTCGCGATGCTCGCCGCTCCGGCGCTCGCCAAGGAGTGGACCACGGTCAACATCGGCACGGAGGGCGCCTTCCCTCCGTGGAACGCCACCAAGCCGGACGGCACGCTGGAAGGCTTCGAGATCGATCTCGCAGCCGATCTGTGCGAGCGCATGAAGGTCAAGTGCAACTGGGTCATCCAGTCGTGGGACGGCATCATCCCCGCGCTTCAGGCCGGCAAGTTCGACGCCATCATGTCCGGCATGTCGGCCACCGCCAAGCGCGAGGAAGTCATCGCCTTCACCGAGCCCTATGGCTCGACCGGCCAGACCTTCGCGGTGTCCAAGTCGAGCGACCTCGCCAAGCTGCCGCTGAACGGCGAGCTCTTCCCGCTTGCCTCCAAGCCGGAGGAAACCGCGAAGGCCATCGAAACCATCAAGCCCTACTTCAAGGGCAAGGTGATCGGCGTCCAGGCCTCGTCCATCGCCGAGGGCTTCCTTCAGAAGAACTTCGCAGACGTCGCCGAGATCCGCGAATACGGCAAGACCCAAGAGCATGATCTCGACCTCGCCTCGGGGCGCGTCGACGCCATCATGGCGTCCATGGCCTATGTCGGAACGGCGTCGAAGGAGCCCGGCAACGAGGAGATGACGGCGGCAGGCCCTCGCTTCCAGGGCGGCATGCTGGGCAAGGGCTCGTCCATCGGTCTGCGCAAGGGCGACGACGACCTCAAGGCCATGTTCGACAAGGCCATCGAGGAGGCGAAAAACGACGGCACGATCAAGAAGCTGTCGGAGAAATGGTTCGGCTTCGACGTCACCGTCTACTGACGGCCGGAGCAGCGACAGCCCGCCTCGCGCGTTACCGTCTTGGCCAGCGAGGAGCGCCTTCGGCCTTACGTAGCGCCGCGTCGGGCTGCGCCTTGGCACAGGCAACCGGGCTGAATCTCCGAAGCATCAAAACGCTTCGGAGACTTTCGTGAAAGGCCGATCCCCCGGGTGAAATGGCGTCCCGAACAGGTCACGGCTCACCCCGGCCGCTATACGGCCGAGCGGGCTTCCCGTTCGGCCGCCAGTCGGACCGGGCCTCCCTGGCCACGCGCCCGTAGGTGAAATGGCGCAAAGCGGAGGGGAACCCGCCGTCGGAGACGAAGCCTCCGATAGCCTGGCCTTCTGGCCGCGAGAGCATGAGGGTACCGTCGTTCTCGGCCCGGCTGATATCGGCTTTGCGATGCAGCTTGCCGGCTTGACAGGCGCCCGAGCGACCTTCTATATCCCGGTCGCCTCAAGAGCTGGCGGAGTAGCTCAGTTGGTTAGAGCAGCGGAATCATAATCCGCGTGTCGGGGGTTCGAGTCCCTCCTCCGCTACCACCAATTCCTTTAGTGAAATTAGGTTCTTACGGGCAAGGTCGTCACCGCCATTGCCCGCTTTCATGTCACACCATGTTGCAGACCAGTTCCCTTGATTTACAGGGGTTTCCTGCGACACTCGGCAAATCCACGCGACATGGGATGCGACATGGAAGGGTGCTGCCATGGGTCTGCTCGGCTGGCTGTTTGGATCGAAGCCGCAGCGAGTGCAGTACGCGATAGAGGGATCGGGCGACTATGAGCTCGATGTCGTCGGAGAGAGCCACTATCAGGCCGAACTGAACCGCATATGCGGAGGCAAGACCGATGATGGCCACGAGATGGAAGTCGAGGCGTTGCTCGTCGAGGAGCCGACCAACCCCTACGATTCGAATGCTGTCGCTGTAGTCATTGACGGGCTGGTGGTGGCGTATCTACCGCGCGACGATGCTGCGGCCTACCGGCAACTCCTTAGCCGACAGAAGCTTTCCGGCGAGCACCTGAAGGTTGACGCGCTGATTGTCGGGGGATGGAATCGTGGTCGCCGTGGGCAAGGCCACTATGGCGTGAAGCTAGACGTCGACATGCCGCTGACGATCAGAGAGGAGCCCCGATGAAATTCGGCGTCCGACGCCCATCGATCCGCAAGAGCTTCGCGGCTCGGACATCTCCGGCGCGATTCGTCCGGCACAGTCTCGGGCTCAAGGCGCCGCGCGGCTATGGCTGGCTGACCAACCCAAAGCGCGCTGCCTACAACCGGGTCTACAGCCGCACCAGCATCAGCTTTTGGTCGCTGCTGGCGAGGCTGTTCAGGTAGGCACTGATCTCGCGCGCGCGTGCGAGAGCCTACCGCTTTTCCTCAGTCTGAGGATAAGGGAGGCAACCTCGGGCAAATTTGCCCGTTGCCACGTCCGTGGCTCCACGCGCGCGGGTGCGAGGCTAAGCCACCAACCTCACCTCTCCTGTGATCCTGGCGCCCTGCTGCACGAGCATGTAGTCGAAAGCTGTCGGCGTCGCGCTCTTGGGCATCTTCCCCCTGCTGAGCCGGCCATGGGTCAGGCTGCACGCATTCCCGCAGAATTTCGCGAGGGATGACTTCGCAGCGAAGCGGCTGCCGCAGACCACGCATTCGCGGATCGTCGTAGGCTGGAGCTTCGGGGCCATCTTGCCGCATTCCGGCGAGCAGAAGCGGCGCCCTCGACTACCTCTTGACGTCGTCGCGTCGACCTCGAAACCCTTCCCGCATGCGGCGCAGGTGAATACCCTCGTCGGAACGCGCTGGGATAGTGCCAGGCATTCGCGAGAGCAGAACCGCTGCTGCGATGTCTCCCACTGCGGTCGGAATCTCGCGCCGCATTGATCGCAGACGCGGGGTTTCTGGCCGAGCCGGCTGATGGCCCGGCTCACCTCGGCATAAGCCCGGTTTGCGTTGGTGCGGGTCTCGAAGCCCCAATGCTGGTGTGCTGCGCGCGCATGCTCAAGGCAGCAGAACCCGGAAAGTCGGTCGCCATCCTCGATAGGAGCGGAGCACCATTTGCAGTTCTCTCGCGGCTCGACATAGTGGCGCTGGCCTTCCTCCCATTTCGGGCGCTTCACCCCCAGGAGCTGAAAGGCATCGCTGACGATCGTTTCCGCCTGTCTATCGGCTTTGTGCCAGCCGTGGCCGCGAAGGCAGAGCGCGGAGCGGATGCCGGCCCTGACCGGCCCCTCGTGCTCAAACGGGGATTGCTTCCAGTCGCGCAGAACACCCATTGCGCGCTCGACAGCGTGCTCCCGCTGATCGCCCCGGAAGACCGGATCGGGCTTCTTGCCGGCGAGCGTGACTGGTCTCAATGAGCCGTAGCGATACTCTCTATAGCCGCTCGACCAACCACGGCCGAAGTCGATCTCGTATGTTCCGCGTCGCTTTCCCATTACCCGAACACCGCGTCGAAAGCTGCTGGATTGATCTTCTGGTCTGTCGTGCGTGCCGCCGCCGGCGGCGCGCCTGGAGCGCTCCGCTTTTGCGCCGCTTCGATCCAGGCCGCGTCCATGGCCCGCAGGATCTCGACGTGATGCGGCTGGAGCGGCAACCGGCGAAGGCGCGCCCATGCCTCGATCTCGGCGAAGGAGATCGGGTTCGGCCCGGTCATTCCGTAGCCGCGCGCGTCGTGAAGCTCGCCGAACCAGCGCCAAAGGAGGCGTCCGGCTTCCGGCACACGCGGCTTTGCGCTGGTGACAGCGGCGACGAGCTGGCGTTGAAGGCGTTCTTGAGCGTTCATGACAGCACCAACAGGTCGAGCGAGACGCGCCAAAGGTTCCAACTGATCGGCGACCACTGCGGCATGGACTGGCCGAGCTGCACGATCCATGTGCCTTCCTCGCCCTGTGCGGGGATCTGGAACGGCAGAACACCGCCGCCGAGAGAGCCCTCGACGAAGGTCTGAAAGGTGGCCAGCTGATCGGCGTTCATCTCCATCGTCAGCTTGAGCGGGCGCGGCGCGTAGGAGAACCGCCGACGCACCTTCGCGCCGCCGGCGTCGGTCGTGCTACGCAAGCGGCCGTCGCCGAGGCCGGCCTGATAGCCTTCGACTTGGGCACGCTGCGGAAGGGTGGCGGGCCAGACGTTCATCGCAATCACCCCGTCCTCAACGGCCCGCGGATGCCGGATCGCTTGAGACTGCGCTGTAGCGGCGTGCCGCCCTTGAGCGTCCGATCGTCTACGATCTTCTCGACAAAGGTCCGCATGACCTTCCCGCCTTGTCCGTCGTCCTGCTCTTCGTTGCGGACGGAGACGTCAGGGCCATAGCTGTTCACCACCTCCTGTTTGAAGTTGATCTGCGGCGCATGGCTGGCGGCTGGAGCCCTCGGCGACACGGGCGCATAGGAACGGGCGCCTCCTACCGCGCCACCAGCGGCGAAGTGTTCCAGCCCGCCGCCGTTGATCGCCTCGAGGAGAGAGCCGTGCTTCTTCGCCGCCTTGGCGTTCACCACGAACTCGCCATCGGAGAGCATGGCGGGGATGCTGTCGGAGGTGGCCGTTCCAGGCCCGTCCACCTGACCGCCTTCAGCGAGGCCGAGAAGCGAGAGGACGCCGCCGATTAATCCGCCGAGTCCGCCAAGGCCCCCGCCGCCAGTGCCACGGAGTCCGGCCCATGGATCGGCCGCGCCTGCCCCGCCGAGGCCGCCGAGGGCATTCTCCATCAGCTTATTGACGGCCATGTCGATCAGCTTATCGGCGATCCTGTTCAAGGCGTTGCTCAAGGCATCGCCAGCACTGGCGCCGCCGCGCAGGTCGGAGATGAAGCCCTTGACTGCCTCCTGGCCAACGCCCGCCATTTCCTTCGCCGACTGGCGCGCCCGGTCCTGGCTTTCCGCCAGCTTATCGGCGGAAGCTGAGGCGCTGGCATAGGCATCGGCGAGCTTCTCGATATTGGCCGTCACCTCGGGCGTGATCGCGATGCCGGCCTCTTGTGCGGCGTTCAAAAGCTCCTGCTTCGCGCGGGCCTTCTCGACGGCATAGCCATAATCATCGATCAGCGGATCAAGCCCGGCCTGCGCGGCCGTTTCGGCTTGAATGGCGGCCGTGCGCTCCTTGATCTGGTCGATTTCGCGTTGATAGCTGTCGACCTTGGCCCGCCCCTTCTTGCCGCCCTTGGCACTGCCACCGGTGACGGGATAGTCGTCCAGGCTGACCGGCTTCGGCCGAGTGCCTTCGGTGATGTCGATGACGAGCCCGCCGCCCTTGCCCCTGCCGTTGAGCCAATCGGAAATCGCGGCATCGTTGGCGGCATCTCCGCTGCCGGAGCCTTCCGTTCGGTTGAAGGCATCCTTCACCATCCCGTCAGGAGATGCCCCCTTGATGGCGCGCCCGGCAGCAATGCCGAGAGCCTCGGCCGCGTCGTATGCCTTCGTCTCAAGCTGATCGAGCCAGTCGATCGCGCCCTTGATGTCGCCGCCGAAGCGGTCGAAGAAGCTGCCGGCGTTCTCGACAGCGCTTGCGATGGAGTTCAGCGCGCCCACCACGTCGTCGGAAATCCCGACCGTGTCGTCAAGCTTGCCGGTGGTGTCGATCAGCACGTTTTGCAGCCGAATGAAGCCCTGAGAGACGGTCTTCTCGGCCCCGGCAACTTTCTCCTCCAGTATACCCGATCCCGCCTCGAAGGCGCGGAAGAATGCCTGGCTGGACACCTTGCCGTCGTTGATCAGCGCCCGGAGTTTGGCCACCGATCCGCCGGCCTCCTCCAGTCCGGCCGCCGCCGCCTGCGCGACGGGAAGTGCGTTCTCAAGGATTGAGTTGAACTCCTCGGCATGGACAGTGCCGGAGCCGAGGGCTTGCGATAGCTGAAGAAGCGCGCCGCTCGCCTCCGATGCGCTCTTGCCCGACACGCGGAGCGCCAGAGCGACGTGGTCGGTGAAGGACAGGAGTTCTTCGGAAGAGACGCCGAGCTCGTTTTGAACCTGGCTGGCGCGGCCATAGAGCTCGACGAGGGCAGAGAGCGGCGCGGCGTTCTTCTGCGCGGAGTCCCTCAGTCTGTCATAGACCTCGGTCAGCTTCTCGCCTTCAAGGCCGGCGACCTTCAGCGCGTTCTGAATGTCGCGATAGTCGCCCGCGAACTTGGTCAGAGCCGCGCCGCCCGCGATCGTTGCAAGCCCGCCCATGCCGAGAGCGCCGCTGAGTGCGGTTGCACTCCTGCCCATGGCCGCGAACCGGGCGCTGGCCGCTGTGCTGACCGCTCCAATCCGGGTTGAGACGGAGGCGAGCGCCATGTTGATCCGTGTCGTCGAGCGGATCATGTCTGCTTCCATGGCCGTCGTCGCCATTCGGCTGTGACGGCGCATTTGGCCGAACTCGCGCCCGGTGGTGGCGCTGGCCCTCGCCATGTTGCGCTCGAGGTCCCTGATCCTCGCCTCGACGAGGACGATCAGCCGTTCGTCGTCAGTGACAGCGGACATTCTTCACCTCATGCCCATGCCCAGCTCTCGACGTCGTCGTCTGCGTCGTCGTAGCTGGATCGGTTGGAATCGCCCGCCATCGCCCGGCCAACGGCCATGGCTGTCGCCACGGCGCCGTCAATGCGGTCCTTGCTCTTGCCCTTGTGAAAGGAGACGTTGCCGGCCTTGTCCTTCTCGACGGCGATGTTTTCGAAGTGCCACCGAAGGATCGGGTGGCCGCCGTGCCGGAACTTCCTGCCGATGATCGCGCGCTCAACTTCCTTGATCGCCGGCGCCATCGTCACCCAGCCCTGACGCATCTCGACGGCGGGAAAGCCGTCCTCTGCGAGGCTTGCCATCATCACCCTTGCGAGGTGCGGATCGAAGGCGATCTCGGCGACGTTAAAGCGGGCGCAAAGCTCGCGAATATGATCCTCGACGGCCCGAAAATCGACGATGTTCCCTTCGGTCGGGATGATCAGCCCTTGCTCGGCCCATAGCGGATAAGGAACGTCGTCGCGATCGGCGCGGCGCTGGAGATTGTCGGCCGGGCAGAAGAACCACGGCCAGACGTCATAGCCGTCTTCAGGGTTGCCCCAGGCCGCGACGATGGCGGTCAGGTCGGTGTTGCTGGACAGGTCGACGCCCAGCCAGCACGACTCCTGCGAAGCCTCCTTGTCGTCGAGATCGACCTCGCCGGCTCCCTCGTCATAGATCGCCATCTCGACGAAGGGCGATGCGCTGGCGTCGCTCCAGGTGTTGAGGTGGAACTGCCGGAAGGCGTCACGATCGGCGGGGCGTTCGCGCGCCTCGCGAGCATAGTCCCGCAAACCGTCGATATCGGGATAGCCGAGAGAGAGACCCGGATTGACGAAGTGCCAGAGCCGTTCATCCTCCCAGCCGTCGAACTCCTCGACACCGTCGCCCGACCATTTCGATTCCTCGTCGGGATCGGTTTCGAACAGGATCGGCAGAAAGGCGGGGTTCTCGATCTCGCCAGACTGCACCTTCCGGGCATAGCCGAGCAAATCGAACGCAAGGTTCTCCTGTCCGCGCCCGGCCTGAGTGATGATCACCAGAAGCGAGCCCCTGGCCTTGCTGAGGCCCGTGCGCAGCGCCTGCCACATCTTCCGGGCGTTGGCGCCCTCCCACGCAATCAGTTCGTCAGCGAGGACGAAATTCGGTGTCTTGCCGAGCTTGCCTTTGCCGGTTGATGCGAGCGCACGGAACCATGCGCCGGACTTTGGATGCGCCAGAGCGAAGGTCGACTCGTTCAGCTTCATCCTGCCGTCGAGCCACGGCGTTTCCTTCACGATACCGACGGCTTCGTCATAGGCAATCCGGGCGTCTTCCTCGGCCGAGGCCGCGACCATGGCCTGGCCGTTCGGCCGGCGCTCATAGCCGACGGTATGGAGCAGAGCGAGGCCCGCGCCGAGCGTGGTCTTGCGGGCGCCGCGCGGGAGAAGGGCGAAGACCGTTTGCACCTGCCGGCGGCCATCAGGGAAGCACGGCCCATAGATGCGCCGAACGATCCGCTCCCAGAACGAGGGCAGTTCGAACTTGCCCGATTCGCTCTTCGGGTGATGGAGACGCTTCAGGAAGTCGACGGCCCGCTCTCCATGTCCGAACGGGTCTTCGATTTCGCTGTCGTCAAAGATCCAAGTCGGCCGGCGCGCCTTCATCGGCTTGCCCTCCCTTGGCCTGGAATTGTCCCTTCGATCGTGCGGCCGGCGTGATGCCGAGCTCCGCCCCAAGGCGCGCAACGCTCTCCAGCGCCTTCGACAGGAGCCCGGAAGCGGGGTTTGGCTTTGGGGCGCCGTGTGCGCCCTTCACCAGCACGCCATCGGCCGCAATCGCCTTCTGTGCCTCCTGCACGGTCCAACGCGCGATCAGGTAGGTTTCGAGGAGGCCGAGCGCGGGCGTGGTCAAGATCTTCCGCGCGACCATGTCGGCCGCGATCGCGTTCCACTCGCCGCGGAGCGCGGCGGGTATCGTCTCCGGCGCATGAGGCACGCCAGCAAGGCCGCCGTCGACCGCCTTCAACTCTGCCTTCCGTCCGCGCGCCATCAGCTCCGCACCTCTTCGCAGCGCAGCTCCAGGCCCTTGCGGCGGCCGATTTCCTTCACCTCCTTGATGTTGAAATGCCGGCCCTCATAACCGACGCGGTGCGTCGTGGTGACGCCGTCGAGGAACCGCGTACGGAAGACGATGACGCTCTCGGAAATTTCGCCATAAGCCCGGAGATATTCGTCGGTGGACATGCTGACGAGTTGCGCCCGGAGGGTCGCGAAACCGTTCCAGCCGGGAACGGAATTGCCGTATTCGTCGGGCTCGCCGGCGGTGTAGGCGTCTATCGTGATGATCCTGTCGAGCTTGCCGGCGCGCATCAGTCGACCTCGCTGACAAGGGTTTCGATCGTCACCACGGCGTGGGCGGTTTCTCCGTCAGGATCGCGGAGGAAGCGGGTCGACGAAACGCGGCAGTCGCCGAAGTGGAAGCCAGACGTCTCCGCAAAATTGCCGAGACGTACCGCCGCCCGGATCGCCCCGGCGATGGTCTTCACGCCGACGAGGCCGGGCTCTTTTTTCCAGACGTGCAACGTGCTGTAGACGCGCACCACGCGCCGGGCGATGTCGCCCTCTTCGACCTCCTGGTCTTCGCCGATGATGATGCTCGGGTCCGGTGCCGGGCGGCTGTTCCTGTCGAGGATATTTGCGGCCGGGACGTGCATCGAAATTTCGATGGACGTCACCAGCCGAGCGCGGATGGCCTTCTGGACGGCAAGGGCTGCGCTCATTTCGCCATCCCTCGCAACGCCCAGCCGATCAGGAAGCCGGAGAAAACAAGCAAAAAGATCTGATAGTCGCTCATGACGTGCCCCGCTTCTTCACGGCGCGGCGGATCGCGCTCTTGATCGCGGCCTTTGCCTTCTTGTTGTGGAGCCGAACCGCCGGCCAGAAATAGGGCTGTGCCGGCGCCTTCGCGGTGCCGTACTCGACGAGGTGCGGATAGCGCACGTCGCTGTTGCCGACCGTCACGGCCGCCGCGTTCTCAGGCACGACAGAGGAGCCGCCCGGTTGCGAATAGCGCGGCGTCGACTGCCCGCCGGGCGTGACTGTGATGCTGTCCCTCAGGTCGCCGCTGTCCTCCGGCGCGAGCCGACGCATGGTCGCCGCCATCGCCTCGGCCTGCTTCAATGCCGATCGTGCGCCGGCCTGCCGCACGTCCTCAGGGATCGCCGCAAAGCGCTTCTGAAGCTTGGAGAGCCCGCCATCGTCAGCCAAAACTATACCTCCGGTGCTCGCGGATGATGTCGAGAGCGCCGATCGGCATCTCCTGCGCGCTGACGCCGACGAGGGTGGCCTCGCGGTTCTCGTAGAAGTGCGCCGCCACCATGAGCACGGCCTGCTCCACGTCTGCCGGCGTGCCGTCAGGAAACTCGACGGCATCGCCCAGGGCAAAGCCGATCTGCGCCTCCACATAGGCCACAGCAGCCCCGAGAAGGCGTCAGAACCGCGTCGTCATCATCGCCGGTGACGTTGCAGTGCGTCTTCAAATCGTTGACGGTGAGCGCCATTGTCGCCTTTCAGAAAACAGGAGCGGAAACCGCTTGGTTTCGCGTCGTGCTACCCGCGCCGGTCCCTTGGGGTGGCCAAAAGTTCATGACCACCCCCGGACCTGTCACGCCTCGGCCGCCGCGACCCTGACGATGTTCGAATCGATCTCCAGCGTCGTGGCGAGCTTCACCGTGTTGTTCGCCTCGTTGAGCTGCTCGCTCACGCTCATGACGAGGGCGACGAACAGGCGCTGCGAGGGCGTGCCGCCCGCAGGAGCATCGTTGAATGTGAGCCGGAAGGCATATGAGTGCGGCGTCTTCTCGGCCGCGATCAGGGCGAGCTGGCCGGGGTCGCTGTAATCGAGGTCGCAGAGGATCTCCATCGAGCCGGCGTTGCGCGTGCCCTTGGCCTTGCGGGTGCGGCTTACCGCGATCTGGTCAGATGTGATCAGGCTGGAGGTGTCGCCAGCACTGCCCAAGTTCGTCGTTCCGCCGATGACGACGGCGCTGGCCATTGCGGTGTCGAAGTCAGCCTTAACGAAGTCGGTGCCTTCGAAGGCGAGCGGGCCACCGATCTCAAGCTTGCTGCCGGCGGTGGCAAACAGAAGGTTAGCCATGGGTCAGGCTCCCTTTGAGGAAAGGCGCTCTTGGCTCTGCTTCGCGCCGGAGTGACAGGAGGTGCACAAGGGTTGCCAGTTGCGGCGGTCCCAAAAGAGGGCCTTGTCGCCCTTGTGCGGCTTGATGTGGTCAACGAGGGTCGCCGGCGCGCCGCACCGGCGACAGGAGGAGAAGACAGCGAGGAAACGCTTGCTCTCGCGCGCCCATTCGGCCGTGTAGCCACGGGCCTTGGCGCTCGGCCGCTTCTTGTCCGACAGCGCCTTGCGCTCCTTGTGCCGTGCCTCGGCCTTCGGGCAGCGCTCGCCGTGGGCATGGACGCCACCACAAAGGCCACAGGCACGGGGAGCGCGAGACGGCATGTCAGGCCACCGGGCGGTCGTGGGCGTTTCCGAGGATGAACAGGGCGCCGGTCGAAACGCTGGTGCCGCTGTTCAAGGTGAGCACGGCCCGCAGATACCGCTTGAAGCCGCGATAGCCGATCTTGGTCGTCGAGTTCGCCTCCAGCGGATCGGCGAGGCCGTCGCCCTGGAGGTGGTCGGGATCGACGTCGGTGAAGTCGTCGGCGGTCGTGGTGTCGCTCTCCTGAAGCTTCACCGTCATGTCGCCGGCACCCGTGACGGCGCCGGTGTTGACGACGAGGGCGACGCTGTCGAAGCCGAGAAGGTCGACGGGATCGCCGGTGAAGGAGGCCGAGCGGGTCGCCGACGCGGCGGCCACCACGGCCTTGATGTTGTGGACGATGTCGCGCATGGGCGTCTCTCCTTAGGCGGTGGCCATCTTGAGCTTCCGAAGGCTCTCGGTGAGTACCGGGCCGCCGCCGACGCGACGACGCGCGTGGAAGCGAACCAGGCCCTTCGTGGCCACGGTGTAGGGATCGCGAAGGATGGAGAGCTGGACGCGATCATAGATCCGGTACGCGCGGGCAAAATCGCCGTAGAGGATCGGAAAGGCGTTCGCCTCGATATCCGGCATCTCGGGATCTTCGATCACCGGGCGGCCGAGGAGCGTCGAGGGCTGTCCGGCCTGGATGGACGGTTGCCAGAGATAGTTGCCGTTGGCGTCCTTCAGTGTCCGCACGATGCCGAGCGACGTGCCGTTCATCAGCCACGAACCGGTGTTCCGGTAGAGCGCCGGCAGGTCGTACATGAGCTTGACCAGCGCGTCGGCACTCAGTGTCGTGGCGTGGCCGTTGAGGTACTGCGGCACGACGGCATTCATGATGCCGAGCGGCTTTTTGACGCCATCGCCATTGACGAAGGCGCTGCTCTCCAGGCGGCCGAACTCGGTCGAGAGTTCCGTCGCCACCTCGCTTTCGACGTTGATGGCGCTGTCCTCGAGGAGCCGCTGCGACACGTCGATGAAGCAGGCGGCCTCATGCACCGGGATTTCGATCTGACCATAGGTCTGCGTCGTCTCCTGGCGCTCCTCGTCCTCTCCGACCCAATGGGCGGTCGGGCGGCTGGTGAGCTTCGGCAGGATGACAGAGCCGGAAGAGGTCGAGCCGACGCGCACGGCCTGCCGGATCGGGGAAACCTCGACGATGCCCTTGATCACCTCGGCCACGAATTCGGCAGGCGCGAGATAGCCGCCCTTGGTGTCGTCGCCGACGATCAGGGCGCGGACTTCCTCTGCTTCCATGGCCTCGCGGCCACCGCGCAGGAAGTTCGTGAAGGCGCGGCGCTCAAGCGGCACCTCGTCATTGCTCGGTGTGCCCTGGCCGCGTGGCCGTGCCATGCGGGTTTCGAGGTCGGCGATCTGCTGGCGCATTTCGGCAAGCGTCGCCTCGGCGTCGGCGCGATACTCAGTGAAGCCGGTGCGCAGCTCCTCGACGACGGCCGTCGCTTCGGCGAGCGGATCGTCTTCCGACGCTTCTCGGGTTTCGAGGATGAACTCTCGATCCATGCTCAATGTCCTTTCATGACGAGGGCGCAACGGGCCTTGCGGCAGGCGTCGACGAAGGCCACCGTGCCCTCGATCGGGCGGCCGTGGCGATAGGAGGAGATGCGGGCGAGGTTGGCGGAGGGGTTGGACACCACCGAGATTTCAGCGAGGTCCAGGTCGCGGATGATGCGAACGCCGCGCTGCATCATGCTCTTGGCGGCGCGGAAGCCGATGGAAAGCCCGGTGGCGGCGCGCTCGCGGATGATCGCGGCAACGTCCTTGCCGTCCGTCGTGTCGAGGAGGAGCTTGCCACGGACATGAAGGCCCTTGGCGTCTTCCGCGATGTCAGTCCAGACGCCCGGAACGCGGTCGGAGCGGTGCGCCCAATGCATCGCCGGGAAGGTGCCGTTGGCGCGGTGTTCGGCCAGCGAGCGCTTGAAGGTGCCGGGAAGATAGACCTCGCCATGAAAGTTCTTCTGGCCCCACAGCACGGCGTATCCTTCGAACTCGCCGGCCTCGCTGACCGCAAATCGAAACTCAAGGTCGCGATGGTCCATCAGACATTCCCCCGATGGGCGACGCGGTCGGAGGCGAAGGCGTCGACTTGCGCCTGGCACCACTGCACCTTGAGAAGCCGAAGGAGGTTCGCGGTCGTGAACGGCACGGGCTGGCCGTCCTCGACGATTTCCCAGCGGAGCACATGGCGGGCGAGGCAGTTGAGACGCGCCTTCTCGCGGTTCTCGGCGCTGACCTTGCCGTCGGCGTCCGCCATCTCGGCCAGCTCGTCATAGAGGCCGATCCGCGCCCGGTTGGCCGTGTCCGAATCGGGTCCGACGATCCAAAGCTTGATGCCGGTCGGAGCGCCCGTGACAGGGTCGACAAGCTGGAACTCGCGGCCCTTGTCCTGATCGGCGACGTTGTGAAGGATATCGTCAAGCGTCATTGGCCTTGGGCTCCTGCGGTGCGGCGGCGCCGGGCTGGTTGCTGCCGGTGTTGGGGTTGGCGTACTCCTCGCCACCATCGCGCGGGCCGAGGCCAAGCCAGTTGCGGCCCTCATTCGGGTTAATCACGCGAGACGCGATGAGCGACGAGATCGCTTGTGAGCGACCAATCATGTCGGCGCGGGTCAGGTCGTCGCGATCGAAGCTGAAGCGGTAGCGGGCGCGCTCCTCGCGGGAGAACAGGGCCCGACCGAGGGCCGTTTCCAGAGCGCGAAGCCACGGCTCCAGTGTGAAAGTCAAAAACTCTCGTCCCATCTGCTCGGAGTTCGACCACGTCGCCCTGTCCAGCTCGTAGAGCATCGAGGGCGGCACCCGGAACGCGCGGGCGATTTCGATCACCTGGAACTTGCGCAGCTCGAGGAACTGCGAGTCGACGCTGGTCAGCGCCAGTTGCTGCCACTCGGCGCCGTCGTAGAGGATCGCCGTCTTGCCGGCGTTGTCGCTGCCCTCATGGGCGGCGCGCCATGCGGCGATCATCCGCTTGACGCCTTTGTCGCCGACGCTTTTCGAGGTCTTGAGCAGGCCGCCGGGCTTGGCGCCACGCTTGAACAGGTTGCCGGCGTGGCGCTCCATCTCGCGAGCAACGCCGATAGCCTCGGCGGCGAGCGAGAGCGGCGAGCGGTCGAAAGGCCCGCGCACATGCAGGACATTCGCCGAGGGGATGATCTGCCCCTCAATCCTATAGGTCGGCTCGCCGGTCCAGGGATCATAAGTGACACTGATCGCGGCGGGCTGATAGCGCACGATCTCGCGCATCTCGCCGCGTATGCGGTTTACATAGGCGAGCCCGCCCCAATCGCGGGTGAGGGCATCCGCCGTCAGGTCGCGGATAAGGTCGAAGCCGGACGTCCAGCCATTCACGTCGCCGCGCAGCATGACGCCGATAGGGTGCGTCCGGTCTTCCGTCTCGACGCCATCGGCGCCGATCTCCATCACCCGAAGGTCGAGGGTCGCGGCGGCTTCGGAGATGACGCGGACCGCGTTGGCGACGGCGGGAATGCGCAGCGCCTCTGCGCCGGAGATGGCCACGGTGCCCGCCGAGGCGCCAGACCACAAAGCGGCGAGAACACCATACTCGTCGGATAGGTCCTCGTCTCTTGTCTCAAGCGGTGCAGATCGGGTGAACGGCCAGCGCATTCCCAGCTTATGCGCCATCCCCGCCCGAAACTACGAACGGTTTGAGAGGGTATTTCGTGGTTTTACAGGGGTGTAAGGGGCTCCTGGCTGTATCGGCTAACAAGGGGCCAACCTGTTACGTTGTTAGCCGATAGCCGGTCCGTACCGATAGCCATTGCCCTGGAGCCGCACCTCGGCCCTGTAGACAGTGAGCAGATCTCGCTCGGCAAGGCGCCGGAGCGCCTTCGAGACAGCCGCTCGCGTCGCCGCAGTATTCTCCAGCCCTAGCGCCGCGATCAAGTCCCTTGGCCGGGCGAACTTCGGCCCGTAGTTGCCCGGCTTCGGATACTCCTGAAGCACCATCAATAGGTCGCGCTGGAGAGTGCTAAGACCGCGTCCCATCGGTTCCCCGCATATATGAGATCAGGGCATCCTCGAAGGCATAGTAGCGCCCGCCGAGTTCCTTCACCGGCGAGCCCGGCTGCTTCGCTAGGGTATCCCGCACGAAGTCAGGACCGACGCCAATCTCACGGCCGATCGCCGCCAGGGTCCAGATGATCCTTGGCGCCGACTTGCCGTCCCGGACGGCGAGCCGGTCGAAGCTGCGAGGGGTGATGTCTTGCGTCATGCGGCATCGCCTCCGGTCGGTCGGTTGCGCTGCTCGCCATAGGCAACGACGGTCCAATCGTTGTCCGGCCAAGGGCAGACGAGGAACGTCCCCGTACAGCCGAGCACGTCGCCTTTCTGCTCATCAAAGCCGGCGGGTCTGTGCCTTCGATTCTTGCGGCGCAGATCGACGGCATAACCCATGGCGAGACCGGTTCTTTCTCCGAAGCCACGACACTCAAAGCGGCGGCCAAGACTGTCGAGATAGGAGCGCCCTTTCTCAACGATCATGCTGCACCTCGCGCGCGGAACGTAGAGCTCTGTCCTTCGGATAGTGGGGGCTTCACCCCCACACCCCCGCCCGGGCTTTTGGCCCGGACCCTCGGCCGGTCCGCTGCGCGGCCCGGCCCGTCTTGAGGATGAGGCGAATCCAGCCAATCGCAGAGGGCTTCGCCTTCAAGCTTTTGAAGATCAGAATTGATGACCGGCTCGCGAGGCGTGCCTGACTTCGCCTGAGAGGCATGGGCCATGTCGAGAAGGCGGACCCGGCACTCAGCCTCGGCCAGCTCTCGGCACTCATGCCTTCCAAGGTCGAGAGTCATCCCCTGATAGGTCAATCGAGCGCGCCACTTTTCCCGTTCCTTCCACACCCGCGCTCTCGCTTCCTTCAGCGTTTTAACAGTCGCAGCGTCGAAGTTAAACGCGCGCGCGCGTACTATATATATGTCCGGCACTTTTTCAGAGGTTAGGGCAGCTTCTCCAGGCGGAATTTCGTTCCGGTTATGTTCCCTGGGGCAACCGGAACCACGCTTCCGGTAATTGGCAGTGGTGCAACCGGAACGACGGCCTTCTGAAACATCCTCCTTCGAGATGGCGAAGTCACGATCAATCGCGAGCGTGATCAGGTCAGCCATGCGTCCCGCTTTCTTCGCGCCGCGGGACTGACGATTGACGACGCCGAAGTGTTCGAGGAGGTTCAGCCCGGAGCGTACGGCTCGGTCAGTGATGAGCGCACGGCTGGCGATCTCATCTTGGCGAAGAGACACGCACCCCGCCTTGTCGGCGGCTTCTGCGAGCGTCCGCAGGATTGTGGTGAGGGTCCGGTCATTGATCGTCTGACGACCAAGCCATTTCAGAACGCGCGCGCTCATGTCGCCCTCGCCTTGATCAGGTTGGCCTCGCGAAGCGCCTGACAGGCTTCAACAGGGTTCAAGCCGAACCGGCGCCGCAACTCGGGCACGATCGGCCGCGGATGCTGATCCGGTGGCGTGGTGGCCAGCCAGCGGGCCGCCAGGGTGACCGCCTCGCTGCTTTCGTGATCAAGGCCGGTGCTGCCGCCGACGGGAACCGTGCTCATGACGACTTCCTTCGGTTTGCCAGCTCCGCCGCGTTGTCGAGTTGCACCGCTTCGCTCCAGCGCTTGTTCCATTCCTCGGTGAGCCGGCGGTTCGCATCCACCGCCTCCCCGATTAGGTGAACGAAAGCATCCTCCTCTTCTTCTGAGAGGGATCGGTGTCCGAGATCGGCCAGGGTGAGATTGCACAGCACCCACAATGCGTTGACGTGATCCTTCGCCTCGTAGAGCGGACCTTCCAAGTCGCGGAAAGCGTCAGCCATCATCGCTTGAGCCTCAGCGATCATCGCACCGCCCTCCGCAGAGCGAAGGCGAGATCGTTGACGCGGTCCCAGCAAGCGTAGAAATCCTTCACCAACTGCTCGGAGTGGTAGACGCTCCAGGTGATCGCTTCGGCGGTGGATTCGTTGAGGATGACCACCCGACTACCGCCGAGTAGGTCGACGTGATCCATGTTGTTCTCCACCAACAGGCTTAGGACGTTGGCGGCGCTCTTGGCGTTCGAAAGCGGCGTCTCCAAGTGGTGAACCGCCTCGATCAGCGCCTTGAATGTCACTTCGCTTGCCGCCTCTTCGGCCGGCGTGGTATCGTTACCCTCATTCATCGGGGTTCCTTTCGGGGGAAGTTCTGAGGAATCGGGCTCGGCGGTGTTGGCGCACCGGCCGGGCCTTTCTGTTTGGTGGGTCATGCGGCGTCGACCTCGGCGAAGAACCGCTCCAGCGCTTCGCGCTTCGCCACCCAACGTTCCCCCACGCGCCGCGCCGGCAGCTTGCCGTCTGCGCACATGGCGTAGGTCGCCCGCTCCGTTCGGCCGATCAGCTTCGCGATTGCCTTGATGCCCCACACCAGATCAAGGGGCTCATCAGTCTCGTTCGTCATTCCCGGTAACCTTTCGTTCATAAGACGGTCGTAGGGGTACTACCGTATTAGGGTTGACGTCAAGCGATACCTAAGACAGTGCTACGTGAAAATTGGGGGTCAGTGGAAATGGCAAAGGCGGGTCGTGGAGCGGACCAATACATGCTCCGATTTCCTCGGGGGCTACGCGACCGGGTAAAGAGCGCCGCCGAGCGCAGCGGTCGTTCTATGAACGAGGAGATCATCCGGACCCTGGAGAAGGAGTATCCAGAGCCCTGGCCGCTTGATGTGCGCTTAAGGGATATTGCTACGTTGATGGGCGCCTTTCGGAAGGTGCGAGGCTATGAGGGGGCCATTGACGCGATAGCTGAGCAGATCTTGGAGACTGCGGAAGCGATCGCGAACGGGCAAGTTCCCGAAGTGGACGGGGACGTTCGCAAGCACATGAGGCGGGATCTCGCGAAGTGGCGAGACCAGATCTACAAGCGGGAAAAAGCCCGGGAAGAGGCGATCGAGTACAGCCGCGAGGAGCTCGACGACGAGGATAGCGACAAGTGAGCATCCGCAAGCGCACCTGGACGACGAAGGGCGTCGAGAAAACGGCATGGGTCTGCGACTATGTGGACGGAACCGGCAAGCGCCGGCTGCGCACATTCCAGCGCAAGAAGGAAGCCGACGCCTTCGCCGCCACGGCCTCGGTCGAAGTTCGAGAGGGCGTTCACGTCGCCGACAGCGCGACGGTCACGGTCAAGGAAGCCGGTGCGCTGTGGCTGAAGACTTGCGAAGGCGCGGGCCTGGAGCGGTCCACCACGGACCAATATCGCCAGCATGTCGAGCTGCACATTGATCCGTTCATCGGCGCCACGAAGCTGAACAAGATCACGGTGCCCTCGGTGCGAGCCTTCCAGGAGAAGCTACGCGAGGAAGGCCGATCGGCCGCCATGGTCAAGCGGGTGACGGTGAGCCTCGGCAGCATCCTTTCCGACGCCCAGGAGCGCGGTCTTGTCGTGCGCAACGCCGTCCATGAGATGTCGAAGCGAAGGGGGAAAGGTGCCGCCAAGGCAGAGAAACGCCAGAAGGCTCGCCTCCGGTACGGGGTGGACATTCCGACGCGGGAAGAGGTCCGCGCGATCCTGGAGGCCGCTACGGGCCGCTATAGGCCCTTGCTGATCACAGCCATCTTTACCGGGATGCGGGCGAGCGAGTTGCGCGGCCTGCCGTGGCGAGATGTCGATCTCGACAAGGCGGTGATCCACGTCCGGCAGCGTGCCGACAGGTTCAACGCGATCGGCTCGCCGAAGAGCGAGGCAGGACAACGCTCGATCCCGTTGACGCCGATGGTGATCAATACGCTGAAGGAATGGCGTCTGGCCTGCCCGAAAAGCGAACTCGATCTCGTCTTCCCGAACGCCGCCGGCAACGTCGAAAGCCTCGGCAACATCATCAACCGCGGGCTCCATCCGACGATGATCAAGGCCGGCGTGGCAGTCGAGACGGGCAAGGTGGACGAAGAGGGCAAGCCGATCCTCGCCGCTAAGTACACGGGGATGCACGCGCTGCGGCACTGGTACGCCTCATGGTGCATCAACGCCAAGTCGGATGGCGGGCTCGAGCTGTCGCCGAAGGCGGTCCAGAACCGGATGGGACATGCGTCGATCCAGATGACCTATGACGTCTATGGACACCTGTTCCCGGCCGCCGACGAAGCCCAAGCTTTGGCCAAGGCGGAAGGGCTTTTGATGGCGGTCAACGCGACATAGACGCGACATGTCGCCAAAAAGTCCTTTAGTTTCAGCGGCGGCAGGAAAAATCATAATCCGCGTGTCGGGGGTTCGAGTCCCTCCTCCGCTACCATTGCGCGTCTGGCAATGGTTTCAATGGTTTACCCTATCGGTTTTCAAGGCATCTCGACGCGCTCGGTCGATGACCTCGTCAAGGCGATGGGCATGTGCGGCATCTCGAAGAGCCAAGTGCAGCGTCATCGGACTGCCTGTGCTATAATCACGCTACCGAGGGGTGCCCCGCCAAGGGGCTGAGATTCTGTTGGCCGAACGGCAGCACAGCGACCCTTTGAACCTGATCCGGATCATGCCGGCGAAGGGACAGGTCGCGTTGCCTTCCGCCTTTGCCGGCCTCGCAAAAGAGGCCACCATGCCCCGAAGAACAAACCTCATTTTCGCCATTTGCCCTGTCGCAACCGACATCGCGATCGGACAAAGTTGGCTGTCGTGATCGCGAACATCCTGACCATCGCCGGCACCGATCCGTCCGGCGGCGCCGGCATCCAAGCAGACATCAAGACATTCTCGGCGCTCGGCGCCTATGCCGCGTCAGCGATCACCGCCGTGGTCGCGCAGAACACGCAAGGAGTCCGCTCCTATGTTGCCCTGGAGCCAGCATTCGTGGCCGATCAGATCGACGCCGTCCTCGACGACGTGCGGATCGATGCCGTCAAGATCGGCATGATCGCCAATGCTCGGATTGCCGAAACGGTAGCGGATCGCCTACGCTACCATGCGGCGCGCAATATCGTGCTCGATCCGGTCATGGTGGCCAAGAGCGGGCATTCACTCCTTGATGCGGACGCCGTGGCCGCGGTGCGAGAATTGCTTGTTCCGCTTGTGACGCTGATCACTCCCAACCTGCCGGAAGCGGCCGTGCTGCTCGCGCGGGAAGACGGCTGGACGGCCGACGATATGCAGGCAGCCTTGCCCGATCTTCTGGCATTGGGAAGCGCCTGGGTGCTTCTGAAGGGCGGTCATCTGGAAGACAACGCGCAAAGCACTGATCTGCTGTTCGGACGGGATGGAATGACAGCCTTTCCAGCTCCGCGCATCGCAACCCGCAACGATCACGGAACGGGGTGCACATTGTCAGCCGCTATCGCCGCGCTTTTGCCGTCCCATGGCATGGTGGACAGTGTGCGGGAAGCCAAGGCGTACCTCCACGGCGCACTGGCGGCAAGCAACGCGCTCGATGTCGGCCTCGGTCATGGGCCGCTGCACCATTTCCATCGTCTGTGGCCCCAGCACGAGCCGGCGCGGTGAGAGGCAGACCAGGCGGCACCGCGTTTCCGCCGAAGCGCTTGTGCTGAAACCGGAAAGGGTTCATCGGGAGCGTAAGGCCGAGAAGGTGTACGACATTTCGGCCTTACGCCTCAGCCCGCCACGAGAGCTCCAGGCGCTGCGTTTTCCAAGCGCCGCGACCGGATGGCGTCGATTTCAGTGGCAAGAATTCGCGCCGCCGCTTCCGGGTTCCGCTGACCGCAAATGGCCGAGACCACTGCGATGCCCCTCGCGCCGACCGCCAGCACCGACGCGATATGCCGTCGCTTGAGACCGCCGATGGCGACGGCCGGGATGGAGCTGGCGGCAATCTGCGCCGCGAGACCGTCAAATCCTACTGGCAATTTGTGATCCAGCTTGGTCTGCGTGGCAAAGACAGGGCCAGCGCCAATATAGTCCACCAGTGCGGGATCCGCTGCGGCGGCCATTTCGGGGGTCTCGACGGAAAGACCAAGGATCGCCTCTGGCCCGATCCAGGCGCGCGCCTCGGCCGCAGACATGTCGCCCTGCCCTATATGGACACCGTCCGCGCCGATGGCGACGGCGGCCGCTACATCGTCGTTGACGATCAGCCTTGCGCCCGTACCCTCAAGCGTGGACTTCAGCACCTTTCCCGTGGCGACCAGTTGCGCCGTATCACCCGTCTTGTCGCGAAGCTGCACCATGGTCGCGCCGCCGGCCACGGCAGCGCGGGCTGTTTCCACCATGCCGATCCCGGCGCAAAGACAGGGATCGAGCACGAGATAAAGCGACAGATCGAACGGCGTCATGCCCTAACCTCCTCGATCGTATGGATCGATGCTTCGGCATCAAGCCTTTCCGGCGTCGCGGCATGAAGGGCATCAAGGAAACGCGGAGCAAAGCTGCCCGGCCCCGTCGAGCCTTCATGAGCCAGACTGCCCGCCACGGCGAAATGCGCCAGCGCCCCGACGGCAGCGTCGAAGGGATCGCCGGTGACGGCCGCATAGGCTCCGCACAGGCAGGTCAGCGAGCACCCCATGGCAGTGTTCATCGGCATCAAGGGTGATCCACCCTCGAGCCTCACAGCACGCGTTCCGTCGGTGACGAAGTCCACCGCGCCCGTCACCGCGACGACGCTGCTGTGTTTACGCGCGAGGAGCCGCGCGCCATCCTCGGCGACGGCGACGGAATCACGTCCGTCGACGCCCCGGCCCCGGCTGACTTCGCCCGCTAGCGCCAGGATTTCCGATGCGTTGCCCCGGATGATGGTCGGGTGCAGCGCAAGCAGCTCGGCCGAGATCCGGCGGCGATACGCGGTCGCCTGGCAGGCGACCGGATCGAGCACCCAGGGGCGCCCCGCTGCTTCAGCCCCGGCGATGGCGGCGCGCATTCCCTCGACGAAGGGCTCCGACAACGTGCCGATATTGACCGTCAGCGCGCCGGCGATGCGGGCGAACTCCTCCGCCTCGTCGGCATCGGAAACCATGGCGGGACTGGCCCCCGCCGCCAACAGCACATTGGCGGCGATGTTCATGGCGACATAGTTGGTGATGCACTGCACCAGCGGCGGTTCGGCCCTGAGCGCAGCGAGCAAATATCCCGGAGTCCTGGTCATTGCGCGTCCTTCAGCGGCATGTAGAGTTCGCCGCCCTCGCGGAACTTCTCCGCCATTGCCGCCATGCCCTCTTTCTGGGCCTCGGCACGGATATCGTGGGAGATGCGCATGGAGCAGAATTTCGGCCCGCACATCGAACAGAAGAGCGCCGTCTTGTGCGCCTCTTTCGGCAGGGTTTCGTCATGCATCGACCGGGCGGTGTCGGGATCGAGCGAGAGGTTGAACTGGTCCTCCCAGCGGAACTCGAACCGGGCGCGGCTGAGGGCGTCGTCGCGGATCCGCGCCGCCGGATGCCCCTTGGCAAGATCGGCCGCATGGGCGGCAATCTTGTAGGTGATCACGCCCACCTTCACGTCGTCACGGTCGGGCAGGCCGAGATGTTCCTTGGGCGTCACATAACAGAGCATCGCCGTGCCGAACCAGCCGATCATCGCCGCGCCGATACCCGAGGTGATGTGATCGTAGCCTGGCGCGATGTCCGTAGTGAGCGGCCCAAGCGTATAGAACGGCGCCTCACCGCAAATCTCGAGCTGCTTGTCCATGTTGGCCTTGATCTTGTGCATCGGCACGTGACCGGGGCCCTCGATCATCACCTGGCAGTCCCTGGCCCAGGCGATCTGCGTCAGCTCGCCCAGCGTTTCCAGTTCAGCGAACTGCGCCTGGTCGTTGGCATCGGCGATGGAGCCGGGGCGCAGGCCGTCACCGAGGGAAAAGCTCACGTCGTAGGCGCGTGCGATGTCGCAGATCTCGTCAAAATGCTCGTAGAGGAAGCTGTCGCGGTGATGATGGAGGCACCATTTGGCCATGATCGAGCCGCCGCGCGACACGATCCCCGTCACCCGGTTCACCGTCATCGGGATCATATGAAGCCTGACGCCGGCATGAATGGTGAAATAGTCCACCCCCTGCTCGGCCTGCTCGATCAGCGTGTCGCGATAGACCTCCCAGGAGAGGTCCTCGGCGATGCCGCCGACCTTCTCCAGCGCCTGGTAGAGCGGCACCGTGCCGATGGGCACCGGGGAATTGCGGATGATCCAGTCGCGGATGTTGTGGATGTTGCGGCCCGTCGAAAGGTCCATCACCGTGTCGGCGCCCCAGCGGATCGCCCAGACCATCTTCTCGACTTCCTCGGCCATCGAGGAGGTCACGGCCGAATTGCCGATATTGGCGTTGATCTTGACGAGGAAATTGCGGCCGATCGCCATCGGCTCGGCCTCGGGATGGTTGATATTGGCCGGGATGATCGCCCGGCCGCGCGCCACCTCGTCGCGCACGAATTCCGGTGTGATGAAATCGGGGATCTCGGAGCCGAAGGCTTCGCCATCGCGAATCAAAGCCTTTGCCGCCTGCCGGCCAAGATTTTCTCGAATGGCGACGAATTCCATTTCCGGCGTGACGATACCGGCGCGGGCATAGGCCATCTGGGTGACGGCGCGGCCGTTCTTCGCGCGCCGCGGTTGGTTCCACACCGGGAATTGCGGCGTCAGGCGCTCGCCCTGGGCAAACCCGTTGTCCGCGGGCTTCACAAGGCGACCTTCGTACTGTTCCGTGTCGCCTCGCGCGGCGATCCAGGCCTCGCGCGGCCGCGAAAGCCCCCGCTCTATGGCGATCTCAGCCTCTGGGTCGGTGTAGGGCCCGGAGCTGTCATAGACAGCGACGGGTGGTTCACCTGCTGTTGGGTGCAGCTCGATCTCGCGCATGGGCACGCGGATACTGGGGTGCAACGTCCCTCGCTGCCAAACGCGGCGCGAGGCGGGCAACGGTCCCGTGGTGACGGACGGGGAAAGGTCTTTCATCGGTCTAGAGCCTCCGGTGCTCGAAGCTTGGAGACCCAGTTCGCCGTAATGAATGGAGAGGGGCTGCGTCAGTTGCGCCTGAGCGATCTGGCCGTGGCCGCAGCGGGTACACCATCCCTACGCCAGTATGAACTGGATCAGGTTCATCGGGTCACTGCGCTGCACGGACCTGCCGGACCGGCTATCAGAATCTCAGCCCCTTGACGGGACCCCCCGGGTGAATGCGCAAAGACTGCGCCCCTCCCCGCACCTTGTCAACCGCCATGCAGGCGGCTGACAATATACGCGTTTTTCTAAAGTCCCGGCATCGAGCGATCCCGAGCGCTTGGCCCTGATGCTGCCGGATGCGAAGCAGCCAGTGGCCCCGACGCACTGGAGTTTTGGTCAGCTTTCGCGCCTCGTCGACGCGCCGGCGGCCAATCTGCGCCAGCTTCCAGCGGCGCTCGCCGGCATCAACCTGCAATATGGCCTGACCTCGCATCGTGCCGAGCAGGTGAAGACGCTGGATATCGAGGATGGCCGCATCGAGCTGCGCGCCGTTTGCCGGAACCATCGGCGATGCCGCCAACGCCGTCCTCGCCGCCGTCGGCTACAACTTCAGGCGCATCCTCGCCTGGCTCAGGCTCTTCGTCGCCTTCATCAACGACGCCCTCTTCACGCTCGTCACTCAGGCCGAGTCCGTCCAGGCGGCTTGATCTGCGTTCTTCACGGACGACTCAAGCAGCAATGGCTCCATGTTCAAGCGCGACCAGCACCCGGAACCCATGTTTCTTTCAGACGGTTCGGTGCCTTTGGCGGACAGAGGCACCGTTACGCCGGCACCCGGAGAAAGAGCCACTGCGCAGGCGGAGGACTTTTCCGCCTCGTTGACCGCGAAAGACGCTGCGGTTTCGGCAGCGGCGCCACGTCCCGGGCTCCCAGGTCGCCCGACCTATGTCACGGCTTCGTACCAACAGATAGACCTCAACCGCGCGAGGCGTGATCCGAGGCCAAAAGACGATGGAGATCCGGCAATTAGGGGTCCCCACCTCTCCTCCGCTTGGCTCTTCTAGAACCGCCTTGGCATACAAGATGCTGTTGGGTGGGACATCCACGACATCAGTTGGGTTATTCCAAAGGTTCGAACACCCGTTGTCGAGGTCGAGAGTTACGGGCGGTCCCCTCGGGCACATGCGGCCACTCTAACCGCGCCGGCTAGGTCGAGCGTTGATTGACCCGCTTGGAGAGTTGCTCGGCGCTTTCGATGCGCTCGGAGTAGCGGTCGGTGAGATAGGCGGAGCGGCCGCGCACGAGGTGGGTGAACTTCACCAACTCCTCCATGACGTCGACGATCCGGTTGTAGTACGGCGACGGCTTCATGCGGTCGTTCTCGTCGAATTCGGTGAACGCTCTCGGAACGGAGGACTGGTTGGGGATCGTCACCATGCGCATCCAACGGCCGAGGATGCGCATCTGGTTGACGGCGTTGAAGCTCTGCGAGCCGCCGCTGACTTCCATCACCGCCAGCGTCTTGCCCTGGGTCGGGCGGATGGCTCCGAGGGAAAGCGGCAGCCAATCGATCTGCGCCTTCATGATGCCGGTCATCGCGCCATGGCGTTCCGGGCTCACCCAGACCATACCCTCGGACCAGGCGGCGAGATCGCGCAATTCCTGCACCTTGGGGTGATCCGGGTCCGCACCGTCCGGCAGAGGGAGACCGGCCGGGTTGAAGGTTCGGGTTTCCGCACCGAACCAGCGCAGCAACCTACTCGCTTCCTCGGAGACCAGCCGCGAGAAGGAACGGCTGCGCAACGAACCGTAGAGGATGAGGATGCGCGGCGCGTGTCGCGGTCCGTCCGGCCCGGCCAGTGCGGCCAGATCGACTAGGCGCAGGTGGGCGACGTCGACGTTGGGCAGATCAGCAGGGGGTGTGGTCAATGGTCCCTCCCCGCCGTCTCCTTCCTTCCCCGGCACGCATCAAACCCTTGCCTCCTCTGTCTTTGGTCTGGGGAACCAACGGTCTCCCAGCCGCAAGGCGACATGGACGAGCAGGATCAGCACCGGCACCTCGACCAACGGGCCGATGACGGCGGCGAAGGCGACCGGCGAGGCGAGCCCGAAGGCGGCGACGGCGACCGCAATCGCCAGCTCGAAATTGTTGCCGGCGGCGGTGAAGGCGACGGCGGTGGTGCGCGGGTAGTCAGCCTCGATCAGCCGGCCCATGACGAAGCTCACCAGAAACTGCACGACGAAATAGATGATCAGCGGCACCGCGATCCGCACCACATCAAGCGGAAGGCGCACGACGTCGCCGCCCTTGAGGCTGAACATGGCGACGATGGTGAAGAGCAGCGCGGCGAGTGTGATCGGCCCGATCCTTGGCAGGAACCTCGTCGCGTACCAGTCGGCCCCCATGCGCGGGATCAGCACCTTGCGCGTCAGGAATCCGGCGGCGAAGGGAATGCCGAGATAGATCAGCACAGCCTCGGTGATGGTCCAGAAGGAGACGTCGACGACGCTGCCCTCCAGCCCGAACAGCGGCGGCAGGACGCTCAAGAAGAACCAGGCGTAGGTGGAGAAGAACAGGATCTGAAAGATTGAGTTGAAGGCGACGAGGCCGGCGACGTACTGGTTGTCGCCGCGCGCGAGCTGGTTCCACACCAGCACCATGGCGATGCAGCGGGCGAGACCGATGAGGATCAGGCCGGTCATGTATTCGGGCTGGTCATGAAGGAAGACCACGGCGAGCGCGAACATCAGGACCGGGCCGATGATCCAGTTCTGCACCAGCGAGATGACAAGGATGCGCTTGTCGGCGAACACCTCGTGCAGCGCCTCGTAGCGGACGCGCGCCAGCGGCGGGAACATCATCAGGATCAGGCCGATGGCGATGGGAATGTTGGTGGTGCCGACCGACAGCGCGTCCATCGCCTGCGGCAGGCCGTCGACGAAGGTGCCGAGCGCGACGCCCAGCGCCATGGCGGCGAAGATCCACAGCGTCAGGTAGCGGTCGAGAAAGGACAGGCGCGAAGCGGGACGCGGCGTGGTCATGGACAGCTCCGTGAAAGAACAGCAACGGGAGGAATTGCCTCGGTGTCCGGTCAGCCCGCGCGGTGGCTATCCTCGGCGACAACGGCCTCGCCGTCCTCCTTGGTAAAGGTCGCGACCGGGTGATCGAGCAGTGCCAGCACCGCCTCGGAGGGCCGGCAGAGCTTCGCGCCTTTGCCGGTCACCACGATCGGGCGGTTGATGAGGATCGGATGGGCGATCATCGCGTCGATCAACTGGTCGTCGGTGAGGGAAAGATCGTCGAGGCCAAGCTCCGCATAGGGCGTCCCCTTCTGGCGCAGGAGATCGCGCGCCGAGGTCTTCATCAGGCCTATCAGCTCGACCAGACGCTCCCGGCTCGGCGGGTCCTTGAGATACTCGATGACATCCGGCTCCTCGCCGGACTGGCGGATCATGGCGAGCACGTGCGCGACGTGCCGCAGGCGGGGTTGTGATAGATCGTGACGGTCATCGGAGCCTCAGGCGACGTCGGGACGGGAAAAGGATGCGCCTTCCATTCGCCCGATATCGCGGACCTTTGCCGAGAGGGAGATACGTTCGAGCCGCTCGATCGGCAGCGCGGCGAAGGCCGTGACGCGGTTCTTCAGGTACCGGAAAGCGCGCTCGAAGGCCGCCCGCGTGAATGCCTCGCTCCGCGTCTCCGCCGCCGGATCCTCGATTCCCCAGTGCGCTGTCACTGGCTGGCCCGGCCAGACCGGGCAGGCTTCTCCGGCCGCCTGGTCGCAGACGGTGAAGACGAAATCCATGATGGGCGCGTTGGGGCCCGCGAACTCGCCCCACGATTTCGACCTGAGGCCTTCCGTCGGGTAGCCGTTGTCCTCCAAAAGGGCGAGCGCCGTCGGGTGTACTTCCCCCTTGGGATGGCTGCCGGCCGAAAAGGCGTTGAAGCGCCCCGCGCCGTCCTGGCGCAGGATGCTCTCGCCGAGGATCGAGCGGGCCGAATTGCCCGTGCATAGGAAGAGCACGTTGAAGGGCTGGGTGCGGGTCATGTGCAGGTCTCCCGATCACAGGATGAGGTAAACTTGGCGATGTCGCCGCAGATTTCGGGGCGGCCGTTGCAGCAGTCCTCGGTGAGAAAGGCGAGCAGGGCACGCATCTCCTCGAAATGGACGGCATAGAAGATGCGCCTTCCGTCACGACGGGAGGTGAGCAGGCCGGAGCGCTCCAGCGCCGCCAGATGGAAGCTCATGCGCGTCGGCGGAATGGCCAGCGCCTCCGCGATCTCGCCGGACGGCATGCCGCTCGGCCCGGCCTTCACCAACATTCGGAACGCGGCGAGGCGGTCGGCATGCGCCAAGGCAGCAAGACTGGAAACAGCGGTATCATCATCCATAATACGATTATGCAAATATCGTTGTAATATTCAAGGATGAAGCAATCAGACGCGTCACATTGCCGTGAAAAGAATGCGGCCACCACGCTTTCCGGTGGTCAGAGGCTTCGTCGCCAATCTCGCCGCTCCTTGTTCCTCGGTCGATGCAATGGCAAGTTTGCTGATCGCAGGGTCGAGTTAAAGGAGGAACTTGGCTGTGCAACCGAAAAGTGGTGCTCAAGCACTGACGCGGCGCTCGCTGCTACTCGCGGCGTTGGCGGGAACAATCACGGCGCGCCCGTCCAAAGGAGAAGATTTTCTTGACCAGGACGAGATCCGTTTTGGGCTGACGCCCGTCTTCCTGAACTCCGATCTCGAACTGCTTGATCGATTTCAGGTCTATCTGCGAAAGGTGACTGGTCTTCCGATTCTTTTGGTGACGCGGCGGACCTACCAGGAAATCACAGCGCTGCTGATCTCGCGACAACTCGATGCCGCCTGGATCTGCGGTTATCCCTTCGTTGAGGCGCAGGCTCAGTTGCAGTTGGTCGCCGTCCCGATTTGGCGGGGGCGCCCTCTCTACCGATCCTACATCATCGTCGGCGCGGACCACGCGCCGGCCGCCGACATCGCCGACCTGAGAGGCGACATCCACGCCTTCTCGGATCCAGATTCCAATTCGGGGTGGCTCGTCACCAATGCCCTCTTGGCTGAACGGGAATTGAGGGCCGAGACCTTCTTCTCGCGCACCTTCTTCACCTATGGACACCGCGACGTCATTCGCGCCGTCGCCAGCGGCCTGGCCGACTCGGGCTCGGTCGACGGCTACGTCTATGAGGTCATTTCCGAGTTGGAGCCGGATCTGACGGGCCGAACGCGTGTGCTTCGCCGCTCGGAATGGCTGGGGTTTCCTCCCGTTGCCGCACCGCTGCTGCCCGTTTCTCCCCGGCGGCTCGAGGTCCTCAAAGCGGCGCTCCTCGGCATGCCGTCCGATTCCGACGGAGCCATCATCCTGAAGACGCTGCGCCTCGACGGGTTTGGGCGTGAGGACGCTTCCCTGTTCGAGCCGATCGCCCGAAAGGCGTCGCTCGTTGCGAAGCTCGATCAGCATGCGTAGCCTCGCCGCACCCAAACGCTGGCCCCTCTCCGTGAAAGTGCCGCTGGCGGTTGCGGCCCTGATGATCCTGGTCGGCGCGGTTTTGTCGGAGCGGGTGCTCGCGGGCCTCGCCGAGACGCAGAAGGTCCATCTCATGGATCTTGCTCAAAGCTATTTGGACGGGCTCTCTTCGGCACTCGCGCCATCGATCCTGAGAGACGACACCTGGGCAATGTTCGATGCGATCGAACGAGCGGAGAGCCTGAACAAGGGCGTCCGTTCGATCGAAACCGTCGTCACCGACACCGAGGGGGCCGTCATCGCCGCTTCTGATCCACGGCGCCATCGACTGGGGAGCATCCCGGCGAACGTCTCGCAAGCCCCGTTCACCTTCATCCCCGGAGGCAACGAGGCAGAGGCAACGCGGCAGATCTCCTATCCCGGCCGGACAATCGCGATCATTCACGCCCGCTTCGACACGCGGCAACTGGCCGCCCAGCGACGCGACGTGCTGCGCTCGCTGATCATCACGAACGGAACGCTGACCATTCTTCTGGCCGGCGCCGGATGGCTTCTGGTCTATCGCATGATGCGGCCCGTCCGCATCCTGACGCATCATCTGGGATCGGCGGAACGGCAGATCCCAGCATCGATCCCCGCTCGTGTGATCGCACAGCAAGGCGGCGAGTTCGCACAATCCTTTCGGGCCTACAACGCCATGGCGACCTGGTTGGCGGAACGCGAAAGCCTGCGCCTGAGACTCGCCGAAGAGGAACGGCTAGCCAGTCTCGGCCGGCTTGCCTCAACGCTCGCTCATGAGATCAACAACCCGCTCGCCGGCCTGTTCAACGTGCTGGCAACCTTGAGGAGCCATGGCGAAGAGCCGCTCCAGCGCCAGCGATCGATCGATCTCCTCGATCGCGGTCTGCGAGGCATTCGCGATGTCGTGCAGGCCGCCCTCACACTGCATCGATCCGATGCCGTTCGGGCGCTGGCACCCTGCGACATCGAGGACCTTGGACTGCTCGTCGGCCCGGAAGCGGCGCGCCGCAATGTCCTGCTGCGGATCGATGCCACGCTTCCCGCAGCCATCGATCTGCCGAGCGGCCCCATCCGTCAGGCTCTGCTCAATCTTGTGCTGAACGCTGTCGCGGCGTCACCCCCCGGCAGCCAGGTCGTCCTGTCGGCGAGGTGCGATACGGCGTCCTTTACGGCGAGCGTGTCCGACGAGGGGCATGGGATCGCCGAACGGGAAGCCGCAATCCTGACAGGTCGATCGAGCACATCCATTCTCGAATTGGGAAGCGGCGTCGGCCTTTGGGCCACCCGGCACCTGATCGATGACCTGGGTGGGTCGATCGGCGTTCGCCGCGCCGATCCGCACGGCACGATCGTCGACGTGTCGATCCCGCTTCACGCGCCTGTCCCCCAGCACGCGTCCAAGGAGATGTTTGATGTCGCTTAAGGACAGATCCATCGCCCTTGTCGAGGACGATCCCATCATGGGCGAGAGCCTTGTGCAGATGCTGTCCCTCGAGGGAGCCCTCGTCACCTGGTGGCGGAGCGGTGGCGAAGCGATCGCGGCGTCTCCTCGGCATCGTCCCGAGGCCGTCATCTGCGACCTGCGCCTTCCCGATGTCGACGGTGAGCAGGTCTTTCTCGCGTGGGCCAATAGCGAGATGCCGCCGCCCTTTGTCTTCATCACCGGCTTCGGTGACATCGATCAGGCCGTTCGGCTGATGAAGGGTGGCGCCGGCGACTTTCTCACCAAGCCCTTCGAAAAGGATGTCTTCCTGGAACGGCTCGCCGACCTGTTGCCACGACGATCGGAGTTTGCCGGCGCCTGCCTCGGTGTCTCGCCGCCGATGCGCAGCGTCCAACGCCTGCTCGATCGGATCGCCAAGGTCCGATCGACCGTGCTGATCACCGGCGAAACGGGCACCGGCAAGGAGGTGGCGGCGCGCTATCTGCACGGCGCATCCTCGTCTGGCGAGTTGCCTTTCGTCGCCATCAACTGCGCGGCGATCCCGGCCGATCTCCTTGAAAGCGAATTGTTTGGCCACGAGCGCGGCGCGTTCACGGGCGCTGGCCAGCGCCATCTTGGCTATGCCGAGCGCGCCGGCGGAGGCACCCTGTTTCTCGACGAGGTCGGCGAATTGCGGCCGGAGCTTCAAGCGAAGCTGCTGCGGCTGGTGGAGGAGCGCACGTTCCGGCGCGTCGGCGGTGAGAAGGATTTGGCGTTCAGCGCTCGACTCGTGGCGGCAACGAATTCCGACCTTCAGGCGGCAGTCGCGATCGGCCGCTTCCGCAAGGATCTCCTGTTCCGCCTCGACGTGCTGAACGTGGCCGTTCCGCCGTTGCGCGAACGGAAGGAGGACATCGCCTGGCTGCTCGACCGATTCTTCGAGGAGTTCGCAGCCCTCGTCGATACGCCGTTGCGAGGCGTCAGCGCGCTTACCGAACAGGCCGCCGCAGACCATCCCTGGCCCGGCAACGTTCGCGAGCTGCGCAACCGTGTCGAGCGAGCGGTCGCGTTAGGCCTGGGGCCCTGGTTGATGCCTTCCGATCTCTTCCCCGAGGCGCTCCAGCACCAAGTTGTCGACGCGTTCGGATCCTTGGCGGAGGTCCGCAATGAGGCCGAACGACGTCATATCGAGCGAGCGCTTGGCTGCGCCAGCGGAGAGATGGCGCGGGCCGCCAAGATCCTTGGGATCGGGCGCACCACGCTTTGGGAAAAGATGCAGAAGCTCGGCCTGAGAGCCGGTTGATTGGAGCTCTCGCGTTCGGATTCCCGAATTTCGCCGTGCCGGGATGTTCGAGAACCCGGATATCGAGAGCTACGAACGCGGCAAAAGCGACGGGGTCGCAGGACTCCGTGACCCTGGCACGACACATGCAATGCCTTCCTGGTCGGATCAAACGACTGGGAGGAAACCATGAAGAGATGCGATCGCCTCGTGGATCAGGGGCGTCGGCGATTCCTCGCCGGGGCCGGCCTTGCGACGGCCGGAGCCGCAGCGACGACGTTCGTCTCGTCTGGCCGGGCCCGGGCCGCCACGGCGCCAGCGGCTGCGCTGGTAAAATACCCAGCCAACAGGCTCGCCAACGTGAAGGACCTCAGGGTTGGCGAGCCCTTCGACGTCAGCTACCCCGATGAGAACGCGCCTGGGGTGCTCCTCAAGCTCGGCCGGACGGTGCCCGGCGGCGCAGGACCCGACGGCGACATCGTCGGCTTTTCGGCGGTCTGTCCCCACAAGGGCTATCCCCTCGTCTACAGCGCCGGGGATCGCTCGTTCAACTGCCCCGGCCACTATTCGCGCTTCGACCCGGAGGCGGGAGGCCAGCAGATCTGGGGGCATGCCACGCAGAACCTGCCGCAATACGATCTTCGGGTGGACGAGCACGGAGACATCTATGCCGAGGGCATCGATGAACTCCTCTACGGCCGCCTGTCCAACGTGATCTGAGGGAGGCAATCATGGCTTTCAAGCGCCACATCGGCCGGCTTCCGATCGTTCCGGCCAACGCCAAGGAGCACAACGTCGTTTGCCACTACTGCATCGTCGGATGCGGCTACAAGGCCTACACATGGGACTCGAGCACCGAGGGCGGCACAGCGCCAGCGGACAACAAGTTCGGCGTCGATCTCGCCCAGCAGCAGGACGCCGAGACGCCGAACTGGTACGCGCCCTCGATGTACAATCTCGTTCGCCAGAGCGGTCGCGACGTTCATCTGGTGGTCAAGCCCGATCCGGCCTGCGTCGTCAATTCGGGTCTTGGCAGCGTGCGCGGCGCCCGCATCGCCGAGATGAGCCACTCGCTGCCGCGCGGCACGCAGACCGAACGCCTCACCGATCCGCTCGTCTGGCGCTATGGCCAGATGCAGCCGACGAGCTGGGACGACGCCCTCGATATCGTCGCCCGCGTCACCGCCAGGGTGATTGCCGAACAGGGCGGGGATGGCCTCTTCGTCTCCGCCTATGACCATGGCGGCGCCGGTGGCGGCTACGAGAACACCTGGGGAACCGGCAAGCTCTATTTCGGGGCGATGAAGATCAAGAACGTCCGCATCCACAACCGCCCGGCCTATAATTCGGAGGTCCACGCCTCGCGCGACATGGGCGTTGGTGAACTCAACAACTGCTATGAGGACGCGGAACTCGCCGACACACTCTTCGCGCTCGGCGACAATCCGCTGGAGACGCAGACCAACTACTTCCTCAATCACTGGGTCCCGAACCTTCGCGGCACCTCGCTCGACAAGAAGAAGGCAGAGTTCGGCGACGAGCCTGTCGCTCCGGCGCGAATCATCCTCGTCGACCCGCGCCGCACGGTGACGGTCAATGCCTGCGAGACCGAAGCCGGCAAGGACAACGTCCTTCACCTGGCGATCAACTCGGGCACCGACCTCGTTCTCCTGAACGCGCTGCTCACCCATGTCGCCGACAAGGGCTGGACGGACGTCGATTTCATCGGCGCCTCGACCAAGGATTTCGACAAGGCGCTCGCCGCCAACCGGACCTCGCTCGACGAGGCGGCAGCGATCACTGGGCTCGAGCCGGAGGATATCGCCAAGGCGGCCGAATGGATCGCCCGGCCCAAGGACGGCGGCACCCGGCGGCGGACGATGTTCGCCTACGAGAAGGGGCTCATCTGGGGCAACGACAACTATCGCACCAACGCGGCCATCGTGAATCTCGCGCTGGCCACCGGCAATGTCGGGCGGCCGGGCGGCGGCTGCGTGCGCATGGGCGGCCATCAGGAAGGCTACGTGCGCCCGGACTATCCCGGGCCGCGCCCGGCGCCCTACATCGACAAGCTGTTGATCGAGGGCCAGGGAGGTGTCCACCACATCTGGGGATGCGACCATTACAAGACGACGCTCAACGCCATGGAGTTCAAGCGCGCCTACAAAAAGCGCACCGACCTGGTGAAGGACGCGATGAACGCCGTTCCCTATGGTAATCGCGACGCCCTGGTCGAGGCGATCTGGGGTGCCATCCAGCAAGGCGGCCTGTTCGCTGTGGACGTCGACATCGTGCCCACCAAGATCGGCGAAGCCTGCCACGTCGTTCTGCCGGCCGCGACCTCGGGCGAGATGAACCTCACCTCGATGAACGGCGAGCGGCGCATGCGGCTGACCGAACGGTACATGGACCCGCCGGGCCAGGCCCTGCCCGACTGCCTGATCGCCGCGCGCCTCGCCAACCATCTGGAAGCGACGTTCCGGAGCGCTGGCAAGGCCGACATCGCAGACAGGTTCCAAGGCTTCGACTGGAAGACCGAGGAGGACGCCTTCATGGACGGGTATCACAAGCACGCCAAGGGCGGCGAATTCGTCACCTACGACGCGCTTCGCGGCATGGGAACGAACGGCTTTCAGGAACCGGCGACCGGGCAGGGGGACGCAGGCACCATCCTCGGCACGAAGCGTCTCTACGAGGACGGCAAGTTCGGCACCGACGATGGCCGGGCGACCTTCATGGAAACCCAATGGCGCGGCCTGCAGGCGCCCGGCAAGGAGGAGGAGCGCAAGAAGTTCCCGTATCTCATCAACAATGGGCGGGCCAATCTCGTATGGCAAAACGCCTATCTCGACACCCATGAAGAGCTGGTCATGGACCGCTGGCCCTACCCGTTCATCGAGATGAACCCGGACGACATGGCCGACCTCGGCCTGAAGGACGGGGATCTCGTCGAGGTCTACAACGACACCGGCTCGACGCAAGCGATGGCCTATCCGACGGAGACGGCCCGTCCCAAGCAGGCCTTCATGCTGTTCGGATTTCCGACGGGCGTCCAGGGCAACACCGTTTCCAAGGCGGTGAACGAGTTGGTCGTACCGAACTACAAGCAGACCTGGGGCTCGATCCGAAAGATCGCGGACGCTCCGGAGGGCGTACGCCACCTGACCTTCAAGTCGAAGGAGTACCGCGCCTCCTGACATCTCGGACGAACCCGTCTTTCGTGACGGGTTGGTCCGGCCATCGTCTGAGACCATGGTGGATTGGCCTGGATGCGACGAAATGGCCGATCGCCAAGCATAGGTGCTGTCGCGCATATGCGTTCATGCACATAAACGCGTGAAGGTCACCATGGACGTCCTGCCGCTTCTCTCGGCCTTGGCTGAGCCGACCCGCCTCGCCGCCATCGTCATCCTGTGGGATGGCGGCGAGCACTGCGTCTGCGAACTCATGGAACGGCTCGGTGCCACGCAATCCCGGATGTCGCGGCACATGGGGGTGCTGAAGACGGCCGGACTAGTCGCCGACCGGCGCGACGCCCAATGGGTGCGCTACCGCCGCAACCCCGCTCTTGCCGACGACCTCGCGGCAGTTGTCGATGCCGCCGTCAGGGCGCACCAGCAGAAGGCGTTGGCGGCATGAACGAATCCGTTTCTCCGCGCGGCGGGCGAGAGACCCGCGCGCCGAACACCGGGCCATGGGTGGCTTCGGTTCTCGTCTGCCTCGCCCTCTGGGGCGTGACCTACAGCCTGCTTCCCGCCGCTTCGAAGGCTTTGGTCGGATCGCTGCCGGTCGAGCGGACGAGCCGTCTTGGCGAGGCATTGGCCTTTTTCTTCTACGACCTGCCGAAGGTCGTCATGCTGCTTGCCCTCATCGTCTTCGCGATGGGGATCGTGCGCAGCTTCTTTTCGCCGGAAAGGACACGCGCCCTCCTTTCGGGGCGGCGCGAGGGGATCGGCAACGTCATGGCGGCGGGGCTCGGCACAGTAACACCCTTCTGCTCCTGCTCCGCTATCCCGCTGTTCATCGGCTTCCTGTCGGCGGGCGTGCCGCTCGGCGTCACCTTCTCCTTTCTGATCGCCGCGCCCATGGTGAACGAAGTCGCGCTGATCCTTCTCATCGGCCTCGTCGGCTGGAAGGTGGCGCTCACCTACTTCGCCTTTGGTCTCGTCATTGCCATCGTCTCCGGCTGGGTCATCGGTCACCTGAAGCTGGAAGGCTGGCTCCAGGACTGGGTGAAGGCGATCCAGGTCGGCGGAGCGTCGGCCGACCTTCCCGCGACGCGCCTGACTCAGGTTGACCGGATTCGGCTCGGGATCGAGGCTGTCAAGGATATCGTCGGGCGGGTCTGGATCTGGATCGTCGTCGGGATTGCCCTCGGTGGCTTGATCCACGGCTATATGCCCGCCGATCTCATGGCGCGGATCATGGGAACGAACGTTTGGTGGTCGGTTCCCGCCGCCGTCGTCGTCGGCATCCCCATGTATACCAACGCCGCGGGTGTCATCCCGATCGTCGAGGCGCTCCTCAGTGAGGGCGCCGCGCTCGGCACCACGCTCGCCTTCATGATGTCGGTGATCGCGCTGTCGCTGCCGGAGATGATCATCCTGCGGAAGGTCCTGACACTGCGCCTGATCGCCGTCTTCGTCGGCGTCGTCGGCTCCGGCATCCTCGCCGTCGGCTTTCTCTTCAACGCGCTCTACTCGTGAAAGGCGAAAACCCATGAAACAGGTCAAGGTGCTCGGCTCGGGGTGCAAACGCTGTCAGACGACGGAGCAGATGGTCAAGGAAACCGCCGCCCGGCTCGGTGTCGACATCACGGTCGAAAAGGTCACCGACTACGCAGAGATTGCCAAGTTCGGCATTGCCTCGACGCCCGGCATTATTATCGACGGCAAGGTCGTCCATGCCGGCGGACTGCCCAACGAAGCCGCCCTGGAAGGATGGTTGCGCCAGGATTCGTGAGCGCCGCGCTGCAAACCGCACAAGCGCGAGGAAACCCACCGCATCCAAGGAAACGACTGTTTCCGTTGTCCCAGAGCGGCAAGCCCGCTGACGGCACCAAGTCCGGAGGTTGGCCGAAGAGTTTCGGGACTGAAGTGCATGTAGGGCTGTAGATCTGCCATCTCGGCGAGAACATTTCCAGGTTCACTGGCTGGCAACCCCGGCGGAAAGCTGGCTGCGCCGCCGCGTCCCGGGCTCTCAAGCCGTCCGACCTATGCTACGACTTCGTACCAGCAGATGGACCTGAACCGCGCGAGGCGCGATCTGAAGTCAAAAGACGATGGAATTCAGGTGGTTCGGGGTCTCCGCCCCTCCTCAGGCACCGGATGGGAGGTGGCTGGGACAAGGAGGACCGATCGCCCGGATGGGGCGGGAAACGCGCTGCCGCTCTCAGGCGAAGCCCGAGGCAAGTCTCCAAACGCGGTAGCCATCCCGGATCGGCATTCGCGGAAAACACTTCCAATCAGCGCCCATTCTTGTCGTTCAACGGCTCGCTTCCCGTTCTCAGAAGCGGAAAAACCGGTCTTAAGGCAACGATTCCTTTTGGAACGAGAACGTCTGCTGAATGGTGGAGAAGCAGGCAGATGGAATTCCGCGCCGCTATCCCGGCGCCCCTCTCCTGAATGCCAAACCCGCCGAAGGGTCGGTCAGGAACCAGACCGACTAGGCGTTGCCGCTGGACAAGCCTTTCAAGATAACAACATACCGTCGCGTGATGATTGCTTTCAGCAGCAATCCTGTCTCCCGCGGAATTGCCATCAGTGAGCCAAAGCCAGTCACCGTCCAGCCAAACCGCCGCACCCTTTCCGGTCAATGGCGGAAGAATGGGCGCCGAGATCCGCGCGTTCGACTGGACGACAACGCCGCTCGGCCCGATCTCAACTTGGCCGAAGTGGCTTCGCACCACCGTCGCCAACCTGGTGGAATGCGGCCATCCCATTGCATTCTGGGTTGGCCCGGAGCTCACCACGATCTTCAACGACGGTTTTGGGCCGATCCTCGGCAAGCGCGCGGCGACAGCCCTCGGAAAGCCGTTGGCTGATGTCTGGTTCGACGTCATGGATGACATCAGACCGATGGTAGAGCAGGCCATGGCGGGAACGCCGGTCTGGAAGGAAGACCTGCCGCTGACGATGACGCGCAATGGGTACCCCGAGGAGACTTGGTGGACGTTCTCCTACAGCCCGGTGCGCGATGACGAGGGGCGGATCATGGGCTTTCTCGATACCGTGACTGAGACGACCCAGTCGGTGCTCGCAAGAAGGCAAATCGTCGAGACCAATGAGAAGCTGAAGCGCGAAGTCGAGCTGCAGCAGGAGGCGCGTCGACAGCAGCGCGTCCTCCAGCGGGAACTCTCGCACCGCATGAAGAACACGCTCTCCATGGTCCAGGCTGTCGTGTCGCAAAGCCTCCGGAACGCTCCGGATCCGAAAGTTGCCGCAGAGCTGGCTTACGCCCGCATCACAGCCCTCGCGCGCGCCCAGGATGTGCTGACGTCGACGAGCTGGGCGGCGTCAGACGTCGAGATGATCACGAGGGCGTCAATCGAGCCGTATCACGACCGGGATGAGAGGTTCGAGGTCGCGGGACCAAGTGTTGAGCTGGAAGCGCAACGCTCTTTGGGGTTGGCGTTGGCCATCCATGAGTTGGCAACGAATTCGGTCAAGTACGGCGCGCTCTCTGTGGAGATGGGCGCCGTCAAAATTGACTGGAACATTTTCGGCGAGAACGGGTTCTCCTTCTCTTGGAGGGAGGTCGGAGGTCCGCCTGTAGAGGCACCCTCTCGACGAGGCTTCGGCTCCCGGCTGACGGAAAGGGTCGTGCCGGCCTATTTCGAGGGAACCGCCGCGTTGGATTACGCTCCTGCGGGACTCACCTATACATTGAGCGGAACCCTTGGAGCGGGTCGCCCGAGCCGCGCCGAGGACTGACGCCATGAGCAAGACATTTGATCGGCGGCGCATCGCCATCCTGGTGGTCGAGGATGAGCCGCTGCTTCTGATGGATGCCATGGACATGATCGAAGATGCCGGTTTCACCGTCTATGGCGCGGGAAATGCCGACGAGGCCCTTCGCCTCCTGGAAAGCAGAAACGACATCCGGGTGCTCTTCACCGACGTCGACATGCCCGGTTCGATGGATGGCCTGAAGCTCGCCCATGCGGTCAAGGACCGTTGGCCTCCGGTTCACATCATCGTCGCGTCGGGCCACGTCAACGTGGCAAGGAAAGAGCTGCCGGAGAACGGAGTGTTCTTCGCCAAGCCTTATCCGCCAAGCTCCATCATTTGCGCCCTGGACGGGATCGCCGAGCGGATCGTCAACTAACGCCGTCAGGGGTCGTCAGGACGCTTGTCGGCAGGTGAACGATCACCGTCGTGCCCGTGTCTCCGCTGGCCCGCGCCAGCGTTCCGCTGATCTGGCGCACGAAGGCATCGATGAAACGGGTTCCCATCCCCGATGCTGGTGGCGCGGATGCCGCCCCGTGATCGAAGCCGACGCCGTTGTCCTCCACCGACAGCACCACCTCGCCGTTCCGCTGCCGAAAGCCCAGCACGATGCTTCCGCTCCCTTCAGGGAAGGCATATTTCACCGCGTTGGTCGCCAGTTCATTCACCAGCAAGCCGATCGGCACGGCATGGTCGGCGACGAGGGCCAGCGGCTCGGCATCAACCACGATCTCGATCTGCGATGCCTCGCCAAGAAGGCTCGATCGGATGCTTGCCGCGATGCCTTCGAAGTAGGTCTCAACGTTGACCGGGCCAAAGGCGCTTGACTGGGCAACGACGTCGTAGAGCTCGGCGACAGCGTTGATCCGACTCTGCATTGCCAGATAGCCGTCGCGGCACGGCTCGGCGGCTCGTCGGATCTCGAAGGCGACGAAAGCCGAAATCACCTGCAACGAGTTCTTGATCCGATGCGCGAGCTCGGCAGCGAGAACATCCTTGTGCCGATCCACGGCGATGGCCTCGGTCACGTCTTCGAAGGCGAGCAGAAGCTGCGTGACATGGTTGCCGTCAACATGGATCTTGCGAGCGTTCAGCTTGAAGGCACGATGCCCAATATCTGGGAATTCGTCCTCGATCAGGAATTCTTCGACAGGTGCCTCGTCCGGGACGACGCGTTCGAGTTGCGCGCGCAGCGCGGCGACGTTCCATTGTCCCTGCTTGAGATCGAAGATCTCCTTGCCGACCACGTCCGCCTCGGCATCGCCGAACATGCGGACGAAGTTGCGACTTGCCATTGTGATCTTCAGATCCTTGTCGAGGATCACGAGGGGGTCCCGGATCGTGTCGACGATTGTGCGGGCAACCATCGCCGCGCGTGCCGCGCGCAACTGCTCCTCCCGGACCGCGGTGACATCGTAGAACGTGACGAGCACATGCTCGACCTGGTTGCCTTGGCGAAAGACCTTGCGGGCGTTGAGGTGTACGATCCTGCGGCCGACACCGGGAAAGACGTGATCAACCTCGAAGGCATCGACGACTCTCCGCTGCGGCAGGATTTCCTCAAGCAACCGACGCAGCTCTGGAATGTCCCACTGTCCATCGCCGAGGGCCGTGATGCGGCGGCCGATCGTCTCCTCTGGGGCGACGGCGAAAAGTTCATAGAAGCGACGATTGGCGGAGGCGACAGTCAAGTCGCGGCCGAGCACGACGAGCCCCTCGCTGACGGTGTCGACGATGTCCTGTGCCGAAATGGTGTCCATGTCGAAAGTCCGCACCCGGAAGCCTTCCCCGCTCAAACCGAGAGGATGGCCCGCTCAGCGCCCCTTCGATATGCTGCAGGCGAAGCTATTTTTCCAGGTATTTGAGGATTCGCGTTGACGCGACCGCCGGCATCGAAATGGAATCACGACTTCAAGATCGGTCGGCGCTTCCACAGTGAAGGGCGACAAACGCGCTCATGGCTGTCACCGACATCGCTCAGGACTGTCGTCTGTCGACCATGACCTGTGCCACCCAATCCGCGGCATCCTCGATCGTCTCGAGTGGATCGGGTGAGCGGACAGCACACGGCCCGAACCCGCTTTCCATGAACCAGCGACCTTCGTTCTTCTCGTAGTGCGTCGGGGGCTTTCCGAGTCACAGCCACACCGTGCGGGATGATCGATCGTCATGCCGAGGCACGCCTGCGATGCAACGGCTCTGCCAATGACGTTGGAACTTGGGCTCGATGAGGCCGTTGGTTCACCGCCTACCCTTGCTTGAGCACACCGATCGAACACAACCATACCCTGCCGCTCGCTGTCGGTTATGAAGACCGCTCCGCGCTATTGGGCCTCGGCGACCGCGAAGTGCTCACGCTTTCTGATGAATGCGAGCGCTGGCTCGCGGCCATGGAGGAGTTTCGGCTGGAGCTTGTCACCGAGGTTGCCCAGACAGAGTGGCGAGTGGTGATGAGCGGTGACATTCGCCGGGTCTCTGAAGCGCGAGATCGGCTTCATGCTGAATTGACGGCACGAGCGTCTCTGGCGGCCCATACAAGGTCCCAGCGCTGACCATCGGCCCTGTTGGCCGCAAATTCTATGATCGGCGTCAGAAGGAAAAGCGTCATGAAGATCCGCCTGGGATGCGAGTTGAGCTACGACATGCCGCAACCGACACCGATGATCGCTATCCTGAACGTCCATTTCTCGCGTTTCGCCGATCTTGAGCGACCGGATCACCTCGTCACCGCTCCCTCGGTTCCGATCCAGAGCTACAGGGATCTTTTCGGCAACTGGTGCAACCGCCTCGTCGCGCCGGCCGGGCGCTTCACGCTCGGCACCGACGGCATCGTTCATGACGACGGGGACGCCGATCCGGTTAAGCTCGACGCCCCGCAGTTTAAGATCGAGGATCTTCCCTCGGAAGCGTTGGGCTTTCTGCTTCCCAGCCGCTATTGCGAGACGGATCTTCTATCCGATGAGGCTTGGCGGCTGTTCGGGAAGACCCCGCTGGGCTGGCCCCGCGTTCAGGCGATCTGCGATTTCGTCCACGATCGCGTAGCGTTCGGATATGAGCACTCGCGCGCCACCCGAACCGCCGCCGAAACCTATGCGGAGCGGGTCGGCGTCTGTCGCGACTACACGCATCTGGCGATAACGTTTTGCCGCTGCCTGAACATCCCCGCGCGCTATTGCACGGGTTATGTCAGTGACATCGGCGTTCCGCCACCGCACGGCCCGATGGATTTCGCCGCCTGGATGGAAGTCTATCTCGGCGGCCAATGGTGGGTGTTCGACCCTCGCAACAACGCGCCACGTATCGGGCGCATCCTGATCGCCCAGGGCCGTGACGCGGCCGACGTGCCGCTGACCCACACGTTTGGGACCAACGAATTGGTCGGATTTCGCGTCTGGACGGACGAGATCGCCTCCTGAATACCCGCCCCGGATCATCCACCAAACACAGAAAGGACATTCCATGTCCGAGATCATGAGAGAATTCGCCTCCAGTTCCAACGGCGACCGCTGGTTCCTCTGCCGAGATGAGGTGACGGCAAATGGCTATGTTCTGCATCAGGCGAATTTGCCTTCAGGCGGATCGAAGAGTCGCATCGAAATCGGCGACTTCCTTGGCCGTGGTTCGTCCAGCCCCGAGCACCAGGCATTGCTGCACCTGATCGGGACGCTCGTGAACGCCCCTTCGGCACAAACGAGCCCTTGGCGAGATTCGTCTGCTCGGTAATCCTCTATCTGTCCCCAAAATTGGATAGGGACGGCGACGCTAAAAAATCGTCAAGGTCCAACCGAAATATTGCTGCCGTTTGCCCTCAAAAAAATAAATCCCATCCCGCCCTTGTTATTTTACGAATAAACGCCGATATTTCATTCATCGATAGACGGCCGGACCTGATTGGCCTTCGCGCTCTAGCGGCGCTTTGTTCCCAGAAATCTTTTCCGATACTTCTCTTCGAAACGGCCCTGGCGGTGTCAGGCCGATCTCAACTTTTGTCGTGGAAAGGAATTGCCATGACCACGGGAACCGTAAAGTTCTTCAATCCGCAAAAGGGCTTCGGCTTCATTCAGCCGGAAGATGGCAGCAGCGACGCCTTCGTGCATATCAGTGCCGTTGAGCGAGCCGGCCTCGGCGATCTCCAGGAGGGCCAGAAGGTCTCCTATGAGCTCGTCTCCGACAGGAAAACCGGCAAGAAGTCGGCTGACAATCTGGCGCTGGTCGCCTGACGCTATGGGTCGCGGCTAAGGCCGCGATCGGCCCGCATGGCGGACTTGGTCGACCACGGATGTACTGGCGAACCTTGTCACGCGATGCGCGGCGCTTCGTTTGAGGCACCACGCCACACGGCCCCGCTCCCAATCCGGGTGCGGGGCTTTTTTCATCTCTGGGCATTGCCCAGTTGAGAGGTTCTCATGGCCAAGGGACAAAGACGCAGCAATCGCGAGATCCGAAAGCCGAAGGCAGACAAGGCGAAGAAGTCTGATCCTGCGCCGATCCTGCTGGGAAAGGGCGCTCCGGTCGCACTGGGATCGCCGAAGAAGGGCTGAAGCGATCACGATCCGCTTATGCCGACCACCGACGCAATCCGGCGCGTCCGGGACCTTCGTGTCGTGTGCCAACTTTTGAAGACAGCCAAGGAGGCGGGCATGCAAGCGATGGATTTCGAAGTCCCTGCGGACCTGTTCTGGGCCAAGAACCGGCGCCGCCAGCCGGGTAAGGGAGGCGTCGGCCACAAACGCTTCGAAACTCTGGCCGAGGCTATCTGCTATGCCACCGAAGATCAGTCGGTGGAGCGAATCGGCGCCAGCGTCGACACCGACGAGGGCTCATATGGCGCCAAAGAGATCGAGGCCTTCTACGGGAGTGCCGAGTTCATCGCCTATCGCCGCCGCTACGGCATTCCGCCGTCATCGAACGCGGACGTTACGCGCACCAGAAAAAGCGCTGGAGACCTCCCGTCACAAGGAGGATCATCATGACCCTCGGTGCCACCCTTCGAATGTTCTCGCCGACGCGTGATCGCTTACGCCCGATCGCCGTCGCGCCCATTCTTCTGGCTATGACGACCTCGCTCTTGGTGTTCGGCGGCCTGTTCCTGTTCATAGGCTTCGCCGGGATGGAACACCCGCACGCGACTGTCGTGAGCGAGGTTGTTCGATGAACCCGGAATCCCCTTCCGGCCTGGCACTCCAGGAACGCATGGCCCGCGCCATCGCCGCTGCGGTGTTCAGTTCGCAAGGCGATCTCGAAGATGATCCGAAGCGGCCTGTCATGGCCGCCAGACGACGTGTCGCCGAAGAAGCCGCGATCGCTGCATTGCAGGCCATCCAGCCGGGCGACGACCTCGGCGGGGGGCTGGTCGCCATGCCGCGTTCGTCGATTGATCGCTGAAGCAGCCTCACCGGCGAGCCAGCCCAGAAGCTGAACAGGATTTCATGTGCAGCCCTTGGTTGCGCACCATGCCGCATTACGACAGGAGACATTTTGAAGGTAGACGTCAGAGACAACAATGTTGATCAGGCCCTTCGGGTCCTGAAAAAGAAGCTTCAGCGCGAGGGCGTTTTCAGGGAAATGAAAGCGCGCCGTTCCTATGAGAAGCCGTCTGAAAGGCGCATTCGCGAGCACAAGGATGCGATCCGACGCGCCAAGAAGCTCGCCCGCAAGCAGGCGCAGCGCGAGGGGCTGATTCCCGGTCCGAAGCGCAAGCCGAGAGAAGCAGTGGCTCGGCGACCCCAGGCGTTTGCCCAGCCTGCGGCGGAGTGATGCAGCACCTCGCTCCAGGGCGAAAAGCGATCAATCAGAATCGCATTTTCGCCCGAGCGCCATAGCCTGGCATGATGTTTTTGCCCGTCTGGCCTTTCCATGGGATCGGGGCATGATCGAGCGGATTTCCAGGGGCCGGGACACCCGCCCCTGGAATTGATACCGATCGCGCGTTCATGCAGGTGTTTTCAGCCACCAACGTCTCGGAAAAGCCGGAGATGTGGAGAGATGGCCGGTGCGGCCATCCGTTTGCGCTTAAGCAGACGAACGGCCGGACGCCCATCGTCTTCGGCCCGTCGTCTGCGGCTCGAGGACCTTCCACAAGAACAGAGAATGGCTTGATCGAAGGGACCTGTTCGATCTCGTCCGCGTTGTCATGGAAAGCCGGGGCGAGGAAGCGCCAAGGCAGGTCTGGGAGAGCTTCGCGATCGCTTCCGAAGGGGTTTCAGGCGACCCGAAAGAGCACGCCTCTAAGCGCTCGCCACAGGGCTCTTGCCCCGTGGGCGGCGAACGTCCTCTTCTCTTGCGTGTTATTCTCTCATCCGTGGTCGGCGGGACATCACACCCGCCGCCATCAGCAGACGGCTGACCGTGGCCTGACAGCGAAGCCGATCATATGTCGGCCAGTTGCACCGTCTCATCCGCGATGGCGCGATCGATCGCCTCGATCTGCTCTTGGATGGCAAGAAGGTCGCCGGCAGCCGAGGTGCTTCGCATCTCGGAGTCGGCCATATGCCCAGCGAGACGGCGACGTTCGCCGACCATTACTTCGCGAACCTTTTCCAGGGCGCTGAGGTGATCACGTTGTTTTTCCATCGTGGCTGCGCCTTGTCATGTTGCACTCGGGAGGTGGCATGTTGCCGGATCGACAGTCAAGCTATTCCGTCATTTCACCGACACGCACTGAACGACGAGGTGCCGATGAACAAAAGCCCAAAAACTGCTTCAGAACGTCAATATAGGACAGCCGAGCTCTGGAGTGATGGCGTCGTCCATGCCCTCGGCGGCACGTTCGCTACCGTCGGTTCGGCGGCCCTGGTTTGGGGCCTGGCCGGTCAGGCGTCGGGCGCAGTGCTGAGCGCCGCGGCGATCTATCTCTTCACCCTGGTGGCGTCGATCGGAATCTCGGCCACCTACAACATCTGGCCCGAGGCCAGTGCCCATAAGCAGAGGCTGCGCCGCTTCGACCACTCGGCCATCTATCTGCTGATCGCCGGCACTTACACGCCGTTCCTGCTAAGAACGCAAAGTTGGATGCTGATGGCCGTCGTCTGGCTCATCGCTGCCGTTGGAATCTTCGCCAAACTCGCCGCGCCGGGGCGGCTCGATGGCCTGTCGATCGTGCTGTATCTCGGCCTCGGCTGGAGCGGCGTTTCGATCTTCGGCACGCTCGTTGACACGCTCTCGCCCCTGACGTTCGGCCTCTTGTTGGCGGGTGGCCTAGTCTACTCGCTCGGCGTGCCATTCCACCTCTGGGAACGGCTACCGTTCCAGAACGCCATCTGGCATGCCTTCGTGCTGACCGCGGCTGGTTTGCATTTTTCAGCCGTGTGGCTGTGCTCACTCGCGTAGCATCCGGCTTGCCAAGAGGATGGCCGGAATCGTGCGCCTTATTCCGTCACGGTCACCTCGACGGTCATGCCGGTGAAGGCGTCAGTAGGCCCGGTGAAGCTGCCGGCCACCGGCACGATTTGCGCGATGTCGCGCGCAACGGCGACGGGAATGAGATTGTGTCCGCCGACACTGCGGTTGGTGGGATCGAAGGTGATCCATCCGGCGCCAGGGACGTAGGCCTCGGCCCAGGCATGGGTCGAGCCGAGAGCGGACAAACCTGATCCGGCGCCGTCCGGATTGAACAAATAGCCGGAGACGATCCTCGCGCCGAACCCGAGGCTGCGGGCGGCTTCCGCGAACAGAACGGCAAAGTCCCGGCACGATCCCCAGCCGCGGTCGAGTGTCTGCAGAGGCGTTTGCGTGCCCTCTTCCTCGCGGCTCTGATAGGAGATCCATTGTGAGACGCCGGCGCTGAGGTCCTTCAGAAGGGACAGCGTGTCCGTGGGATTGCTGAAGACGAACTCGCGCGCCCAAGCGCAAAGGCGCCCGGCGGGGTCGGGATGTTGCAATGCCGCAAGCGCCCCGAGATCAGTCCATTCGTCGTCGGAATATCGGAAAGGATAGGAGATTGCAGAGGCCGAAACGTCGAAGACGGGCCAGGCCTCAGTGCTGAGATCCAGCTCCACTCGGCTTTCGACCCACAAACTGTCGGTCATCACAGTGAAATTGGCGGTCGCCACCGCGTTACCGAAAACGTCCTGGGCCCACGTCACGGCGGCGCGAGGCGCCACATCGAGATCAATCGAGGCCAAGCGCACGTCCCGGCTTTCGCGCGGTCGGAGCATGAGGCGATGCGGACCCAGCCGCACCGGCTCACGGTAGTGATAGACTGTCCGATGCCGGATGCTGAGCCTGGTCAACACGGTTCCTTGAACGGTAGTCGAGGCACGGAAGCACTCCGCGCGGGAACGCCGGGATCGATTTCGCTAGAAGAGGAACCGGCTCAAGACCTTCCCTATCACGGACAGAGGGAATCCGCCGACGCTCGGCGATCTTCTCCATCACGTCCAGTCGAAACGAAGACATTGCAATTTGGTTCATCACCCGACGCTGCCACCGCCTGCGACAGCTAGGGAAGGATCACGCAGGATCGGCGAAAGCCGGCAAAGTTTTCCATCATGAACGCGTTACCGACGTCAACGAGACATCAGCGGCGAACTTCGGGGGCTCCCAAACCCAACCCGCTATGCTACGACTTCGTACCAGCAGATAGACGTCAACCGCGAGAGCGGCGCCAAGAGGTCAAAAGACGATGGAAATCAGGCGGTTAGGGCTCCCTGCCCTCCTCCGCTACCATTGCGCCTTTGTCCGACACGGAGAGTGGGTAACGGATCATACCTAGGACATGGGCGACAACCTCCTGCTAGACGAGGCTTGTCGACGGTCTGCAGGTTTTTCTGTTCCAGGTCGATGTATGACAGATCATAGTCATGAAGCTGACGAGCCAGCGCGACTGAGCTAAGATCAGCTCATCCGCGCGAAGCAAAACAACCGGAAGGCCAAATCTATTCCGGCCGTTCGTATCGTTTATATTGGCATGTCCCGCTCAGCGCATCTGGAGGACGATCGGGTTGCTGCTGGCAGGATCGGTGTCCTTACGGAGCCTCTTCAAGTCCTCGGCCGTGACCACGCCGCCATCATTGCCCCAGCTGCCGCGGACATCCTTCTTTCGGTCAAAGAATGTCCGCTCGGTCGAGGTGGTCCTCAGCCAAGGACCTTCGCAGAAGCCCGCTTCTTGGCCTCGGCATGAAGCTTGCGCGCGTTCTGGATGAGCTTCACCGAGTCCGGCCCCCACATCATGCGCATGAAATAGCGAGGCATCGAGCATCCGTCGCAAATGCTGCGCCTGTTATCCAGGGGGAGCGCGCCGGTTACTTGGCGCGCCGCGTCGCTGACGGCCGGTGGCAACTGTGGACTTGCGTCGGGAGAGTGGAGAGTTCGTCTGAGGCAACGAGGAGCCATCCATCGGCAAACGGTAACGCCGATTTACAAGGGAGTTTGCACTTTCGACCGTGCAGCGCTGGATGAACCGGCGCCGATGCTCCTGTCTGCGATGGTCCCTCGTCGCCGAAGCCGGAGCCGATGGACCATCGTCGTGTCATGCTGTTGCCCTGTGTAAGTGGGCACGCCGTGGGGATTATAGCGGCGGACGCAGGCACCAGACGTTGAATTGAGACCTCTACTGCCGCGCGCGGGGCGATCTTGCCGGTTCGATATCCAGGGGGGATTCGGGTTCGGCCGCGCCGACATCGCGGCTCCGCTCCGGCATTCAGCCCACCGGCGGCGTGGCCCCATGGCCATCGGTCCAGCCGGCCTGCGCGGCACGCACCAGCGCCTCCGTTCGGTTGCGCGCGCCGAGCAGGCGCAAGAGCCCGGCGACGTGCGCCTTCACAGCACCCTCGGAAAGTCCGAGCGAGCGCGCGATCTGCTTGTTGGAGGCTCCCTGCGCCAGATGGTTCCACACTTCCTGCTGGCGCGTGGTCAGTGGAGCCCGACGCGGGTCGGCGGGCTCCTGGCGCGCCGCCTTCGGCAGCAGCAACAGGATGCTCGGCGGTAGGTAGATGCCGCCCGCCAGGATCAGCCGCAGCGCCTGGATCATCACGCGCGGCGAGGAGTCCTTCGGGATGAAACCGGCGGCGCCATCCTCAAGCGCGGCGCGGATCATCGAAGGGTCGTCCTTGCCGGAGATCACCGCGACGGGAATGCCGCCGGCTCGAGCTCGAATCCCGGCAATGTCCAGGTGGTGTTCGGGCCCGCCAAGGAGATAATCCACCAGGATAAGATCGTAGCCGCCGGCATCCAGCAGCTCCGAGAGATCATCGAGCGCTGCCGCTTCGTGGAGCTCAACGACATCCGCAAGTTCCTGCAGGAGGTAGCGCAGCCCCGCTCGGAACAGCGCATGCCCTTCCGCGACTACGAGCCTCAGCGGCTTCGCCGTCTTCGGATCAGGCATCGCGTCCCCTTCCGTAACGCGCCCAAGAACCGCCACCGACACGTATCCGGTGAAGGTCGTTGACGTCGAAGGCTCCCTCCAGATGACCCACGGGAAGCCTCAGGTAACGTTGGCAGCCACCTTCGTCGGTCTGCCGCCGCGCGGCTCGTTGGCACCGACAGGCCCTTCGTTGGCGGCCGGCGCGGGCGGCAGCTGGCGCGGCGCCTGCTCCTGGATCTGCCGCTGTACCGGCGCGTTGCTCGGCACTCCTGGCAGCTGGCGCAGATTGTACTGCGCCGGCGGTGGAGCTACGACGCGGGGCGTGGGGGCCTGGGCGGACGGCGTGCGGACGACGCGGCTTTGCGACACCTGCACAGGGCTCGCCGGGACGGTCTGCACCGTCGCGGCAGGGTCGCGCGTCACCGGCCCCGGCGCGGTCTGGGCCGCGGCCGTCAGGCGCGAGCCATATTCCTGTGCCTGGTATGCCTGAATATAGGCCTGACCTGCGGCACGATCCTGGAACGACCAGATTCCGAGCTGGGCGCCCTCGACGATCAGCCCTTCGACGGCCTTCTCGATCGCGGACTGGACGGCGATCTGCTTCGGCTCGTTGTAGGTCACGCCGGCCTCGGCCTGCAGCAACTCGTCCAGCTTGACGTAGCGGAAGGCGCCACCCTGAAGCGAATAGGACGCTACTGCCTTGCGCACGGTGATGGTGCTCAGCACCTCGCCGGTCTTGGTCGACACCGCCCGCAGCGTCACAGTGACGACGTCCTGAATGTACTTCGTATCGCCGGTGATGCCGAGGAAGCCGGCCCCCGCGCCGCCGGTCATGATGTTGGTGTCGTAACCGATGATACCGCCTTCGATGATGATGTTGGCGTGCAGCAGCGGCGGGATCACCTTCGGGTCGAGCTGGGTCTCGTTGCGGTAGAGACGGCGCATCTCGGTGACGATCTGGCGTTCCTTCAGGAGGTCATCGAGTTCCTTGCGCTCCAGCACGGTGAACCAGCGCCTCTCGCCGGCATCCTGCAGCGCCTGGATCAGCATCGCCGCACCGCCCTGGGTCACGGCGCGCGACAGCGACTGGACGTTGTCGCGCTCCTTGAACTGGCCGGTCAGATCCTCGTAGTCGTAGACCGCGACAGCCACCTTCTCCGTGGGGGGAGGAATGCGGCGCAGATCATCGTTGGGACGCGACACCGGCGCGACCACCGGCGGCGTGTCCAACACCGCCTCCTGCGTTACACAACCCGAAATCGGAAGAATGGCGCCGCAATCATCGCAAGCCGCGAGCCGGCTCGCGGCCAGGTCGCACTCATCATTTTACCCCCTCGCACCGGCGCGTCACGAGCCTTCCCTTGGCCCACTCGCGCCTGCGGACTAGTTCAGACTGCTCGTGACAAGCTGCGGCACGACGATATCCGTCGTGGTGCCGTCGGTCGCGTTGAAGATGCTCAGCCGGATCGAATCCAGCGTCCGGTCGAAGGTCACCGTGGTATCGCCGAACCTCACGGTGCCATGATCCTGAGGATTCTGGCCGAAGATCGCGTCGGTGACCTGCGACGCGAGCGCCGAAAGCAGACGACCCTGCAGCTGACTGACGAAGAGATCCGCCTGGCTGCTGCCTGCCGATCCTCCGTTGCCGCCGCCTGAACCGCCAGAGCCCGAACCCTTGTTCGCGTCTCTGGCCGTCGCATCGCGCTGGGCGCTTGCGATCGCCAGCAAATGCGAGGAGTTCAGCGGATTGCCGCCGAAGGACGGATTGATAGGCGTATAGACGAGGTCACCCGCCGTTGCGTTTGCGGTCACGCTGATGCAAAGGCCGAATGCCAGGTAGATGATGCGAGACGTCCTCACCACGTTCCACTCCCCCGACCAGCGGCATAACCGCCGGTGCTCTGTTGCAGCTGCAACCATACTGCCCTAGCGTTAGCATGGTGCGATTTCAAATGTGGACTCCCTTTTAGTGAAATGGTTGACGTAGCGGCATTTGCGCCACAGGTGCGGGGCACAAATCCGATCTTGCGCCTCAACAGCGAGAGCAAGCGGCGTCCAGCGCGCCCCTGAGCAAAGCCACTCCCAGCCGGCCAACCGTAACGCCGACCATGCCGGCAATTGCAGGCCAGACCAGTTCGGGGACATCATCATTCGCGACTGCTGTTCACTTGGGGGCATGGCAATTGAGGATCGTTGGTGTGTGGCGGCCAGCGGAGTATTTGGACCCTGGCGCCAGAACGGCTGTGGAGCCACTGGCGCCTAGTTGGCGCCGTGGCACTGGTTGGTGAATGTCAGGACCGGCCAGCGCCCCTGGCGGATTGCCTTCTGCGGGATCCAACCGGTGTAGTTCGCGACCTTGGCACGGCACCAGAGCCCGTCCGAGGCGGTGGTGCACTGATCGACGACGACGCAGGTATCGGCCGGAATGGTGGAGACGACCGAGGCATCCGGGCGCGCCTCGGCGCGGGCGTTCACCCGCACCAGCACTGATGCCTTCGCCACCTCGCCGGGCGCCGCCGGCTTTGGTTCGGCGAAGTCCTCGGGCTTGGCGCAGGTCGCGGTGTAGCCGTAGTACACGCATGGCGCATCGACTGCCGGCCGCGCTGCCGCGGCAGTGCTCCCGTTCACCCGTTCGAACACCAGGGCCTTGCCGGACTCGGTGTCGCCGCTCATGCGCATCTGATTGCCGCCCATGCGGGCGAGGATCTTGTCCTCCTTCCCCAGGAGAGCGAGTTGGCTGTTGACGATGCCCCAGCTGCGGATGCCCGCGAGGTCGCCGCCGCAATGCTCCGCCGCAAGGTCATAGGTCGCCCCGGTCTTATCTTTCTTCAATTCGATGCGGCAGGCGCCGCCGTCTGAAAGCGACGGGTCGAGAGTCTGCCAGTTGCCGGAAAAGGCCGCGACGAAATCGCTTTCGCTCTGTGCCACTGCGCCCGACATCATCGCCGCGCCTAAAACCAGCGAGAGCCCGGTGATCTTCAATACCTTCATCATGTCCCCGTCACATCCTAGCGCCGCCATCCCGCGACGGAGCGCTCGTATTCCCCTGCAGGCGGAGCAGAGCACCTCCGCCACTTCATGGTTCGTTCCAACTCAGCGGCTGGTTTCGACCACGCTCCGCGCAATCGGCTGACCATCGACGCTCAGCACCAGTTCGACAGAAAGCCGGTCGCCCGGAGCCATAGACAGCCCAACGCTGGCAACGTCCGCCCGCTCTCCGGCCTTGAGCTGGAAGGCTCCGCCCTGTGACGTCGCAGTCCGCCCCGCCGTGCCCGTGCGCTCGATGGTCATCTTCGCGTCAAGCGATACCGCGGCGAGTGCCACCGCCTTGCCGGTCAGTCGGACGCCGGTGTCAGTGGGCTCGATGGCGATGGTGGCGAGCGCTGATCCGGATTGCCCGGCATGCGCGGCGGCACCGGCCGCCGAGAGGAGGCCGGCTGCGAGCAGGGCCGCATAAATGGGATGAAGCATGGCCGGCGGCTCAGCGCGCTGTCTGCGTAACGGAGACCTGCGCCCCGACGCTGCTGAACGAATTCTGGGTCACCGACACCGTCCCGTTCGTGACGTTCGTGTAGACCTGCGCGGCGGCGGCCGAGTTCATGTTGTTGCCGTTCTGGGTGAACACCACCGAACTGCCCGGAACCGAGCCGGTCACATCGAGCGCGCCCTTGTTGCTGCTGCCGTTCTGGACAAGAAGAGCGTCGGTGCTGGAACCGGTAATCACCGTGCCATAATTGCCAGAGCCACGCTGGATGATGGCCCCATCGATCCGCTGGCCGCCAACGATCAGCGCGGGATCACCGCCGAGCCCGCCCGTGACCGTCAAGTTCGCGACGTTGCCGATTCCGTCCTGCGACACCAGGCCGACACCGCCTGCCAAAGAGTTGATCTCGGCGCTGTTGCCCTTGACCCCGCCGCTCGGCCCGATCGCCGGATTGTTCTGGTAGAGATAGACCTTGCCGCCGTTCCCGGACATTGTGACGGTGGCGTCGTTGTTGTTCCCCAGCTGGCGGGCCTCATCAGTCAGCGTGATCTCAAGGCCAAGCTCGTTGAGTTTCCTGTTGCCGGGGGCGAGACCGCTGCCGGCCGTTGGCTCGCCGGAGGTGATGGAAAGACCCTTGACCTCGCTGTTCGTCGCCGCGGACTGATCCACCGACAGGGCATTTCCCGAGCCCTGCTGGAGGATCGTCAGGGTGTTCTGATCGGCGAACGCAGGAAGCGCGGTTGCGGACAGCACCGCGCCGGCAGTGAGAAGAGCAAGAAGGGAGGGACGCATGCCGGAACCTTTCCGAATGCGAGGTCCCTGCCCTAGCGGGACCTCTGGATAATGCTGACGTTGTTGCCCATCCCAGTCTGGGAGAAGGACGCGTAGTTGCGGCCGCCAAACTGCTGCACGGCCGCCTGGTTGCCCGTGCCCGAGATCGAGGCGGCGATCGTGTTGCCGTCGCCTTGCTGGAGCATGGCGAAGAGGTTGTGGGAGCCGATCACGCCGAGGCTGACGAGATTGCCCTGCCCCTTCTGGGTCAGGCTGCCCGGCGTCAGACCGGAACGCAACGCCGCCCCGGTGAAGGAGGATCCCGCCGGCCCGCCATTGCCGTTTCCAGTAAGGCTGACGCGGATTGAGTTCATCGCCGCCGCATTCAGCGGCGCTTCCTGCAAGATCATGAGGCTGTTGCCACTGCCGGCCACCGTCAGTTCGGTCGCATTCAGCGGGCCGGGATCCGACAGGATGACCAGGGAATTCTCGGCAGCGGCCGGAAAGGCCGTCAACAGTGCCGCAACGGCAAGGCATGCGCGCATCCGCTTCATCAAGCTGCTCCGGGTTTATCTTGCCCGGACTATGGCGCATGCGACTTAAAGTCATTTTCCGCCGATCTTTCGTATTTTAAGCAAGCTGCGTTTTTCTGCTTCCGCTTTTCTGCGGCCCTGATCTACTGCTGGATGCTGAGCCCGTTGCCCTTGCCGTGCTGGGAGAACGAGGCGACGTTGCCGCTTCCCGCCTGCGTCACCACGGCCTGGTTCCCGCTGCCTTCGATGACGGCGTAGATACGGTTATCCTGGTCCTTCTGCGAAAAGGCAAAGGCATTGAGGTCGCCCGATAGCACGAGATCGACGCCGTTCAGGGACCCGGACTGGCTGATGTCGCCGGGCTGAAGCTTGGCACCGAGCGCCGACGTCAGCCGCTCGCCGGTGAAGACGGTTCCGCCGACCGCGTTGTTGTTGCTGCCGGTGATCGCGGCGTCGACCTGATTGTCCTTGCCCGACTGTGTGACGGAGAGCCGATTGAGGGAGCCGAGCACGCTCGCCCGAGCCGAATTGTCGCTGCCCGACTGGTCGAAGGAAAGGCTGTTGTCGCTTCCCTTGATCGCCTCCGTCCCGACGCTCGCCAGCAGCGCATTTCCGGCGCCCGACTGGACGAGCCTCAGCTGGTTGCGCTCGCCCCTGAGATCGGCTGCGGCGGCATTGTCGGTGCCGTCCTGCCGGAAGTCGATGTTGTTGTCGCCGCCGGTCTGCCGAAGCGCCAGTTCGTTGCCTGTGCCCGACACCGTCCCGATGGCGCCGTTGCCGTCGCCATCCTGCACGATGCCGTAGAGGTTTTTCGAGCTCGCGTCGCTGGTGACGTAGCTGACGCTGTTGCCGTCGCCGATCTGCGAGATCAAGCCCTGGAAGAGGCTCCAGCCCTGGAACCCGTCCCAGGCCGCCGGCAGAAGCGCGAAGGCGCCGAGCCCGCCGCGACCGTCGCCGCCATTGTCGCGGCCGGCAAGCGTCAGGGTGACCTCATTGCCGGCGATCGCGACGCCGTCATTGTTCTGCATCACCTTGCCGACGACGTTGCGCGAGCCGCTCTGCAGCAGCCGAAGCTGGTTCGCCATGCCCATCTGCTCGATCGCGAGAACCGTGTTGTCGAGCCCGCGCGACTGCTCCAGCGTCGCACCATTGTTCGAGCCGACCTGGTTGATGGTCTCGATGCGCTGGCCGGACTGCGTCTGAATGACGGCCGCGCTGTTGCCGAAGCCCTCCTGCAGGGCGGTGATCAGGCTGTTGCCGGCGCCGGTGCCGGCGCCGTCCTGGGTGATGCTGACGAGGTTCGTCACGCCCGCACCCGGCCTGTCGACAGTATTCTTCTGGATCACCTGCCCGACGGACTGCGCGCCGGCGAGCGAGGTCTGGCGCAGGACGAGGCGGTTCGAGGCGGCGGCGGCGGCCGCGAAGGCGGCGCTCGCTTCCTGCCGGATCGCCTCGATCACCGTCGTCGCAAGGCCGCCGAGCGGCGTCTCCTGGATGATGTCGATCTCGTTGCGGTCGCCGGTCTGGCCGGTGCCGGTGACGACCAGCCCAAGGCTCGGTCGCACGCCCTGGCGGGTGTTGGTGTCGACCGAATTGCCGGAGCCGGTCTGGGTGATGCTGATCTGGTTGTAGCGGCCGTCCTGGCCGAGCGGCAGCCCGTCCGCCGGACCGCCGACGACATTCCTGTTGCCGTCCTGCACGATGCCGATCGTGTTGGTGTCGCCGGTCTGGCCGATGGAGACGGAGTTATCACCGGCGGATTGGGCAAGCGCCGGGGTCGCGAATGCCACGATCCCCCCAGCCAGCGCCAGCGCCAGTTCCCGCCGCCCAAACTTCATTCCACCGAATGCACCCATCTAGATCGTCCCCATGACCGAGCCGACAACGTCGTAGGCGGCCGGGCGCGATTTACCCGGCCGCCCTAACCGCGGAGCTATGTCGCGGCGATGCTCACCTACTGCTTCACGCCGATGTTGTTGAAGCTGCCGACCTGCGTGAAATGCGTCATGGCGCCGCCCGACTGGGAAACCACGACCTGATTGTTGTTGCCCTTGATCGACCCGACGATGGTGTTGTTGCCCGAGGACTGGCGGAATGCGAACAGATTGTCGTTCGAGTTGCTGCCGGCCGTGCCAACTGTCAGGTTGATGCTGTTGTTGTCGCCGGCCTGCTCGATCAGCCCTGGGGTACGGCTGAAGAAGACCGACCCGGCATCGCCGGTGAAGCCGCCAAGATTGCTGGAGTTGTTGCCGTCGCCGTAGAGCGAGACGGTGATCGACGAGGTCGCGTTGCCGTTTTGGGTTTGGGACACGCCGAGATTGTTGCGGTTGCCGACGACGGTGATGTCGGCCTTGGCGGCGGCGACCGCGGCGGTGTTGGTCTTCTGATATACGCCGATATTGTTGGAGTCGCCGGTGACGTTGAGGTCAGCGGTGCTGTTGAGCTCCTGTCCGATTGCGATCTGGTTGCCCGTTCCGGCGGTCGCGCCTCGGATCGTACCGGTGCCGTTCTGCTGAAAGGCGTAGGAATTGTTGTTGTTGGTGATGGTGTAGTTAAGGCTGTTCGAGCCTGTCTGACGCACGACTCCCTGCTCGAGCCCGACGGTGTGATAGGCATAGTTGCCGAAACCGCTGCCTGCGGCGAACCCACCCGAGAAGTCGGCACTTCCAGTATATGAGCCGTCGATGGTCAGGGTCGCGGTGTTACCTGTCAAATAGCCGGTCGAGTCCTGTCGGGCCACGTTGACTTGGTTCTTGGTCCCGGTTTGAGAGATCGTTAGGACGTTCTTTCCGCCGCTCTGATAGATACCGGATTCCGTTTCACCCTGCGTCGCCCTCGGCAGCGCGCGGTACTGACTGCGACCAATGAGGTTCTGACTGCCGGATTGGGTCACCGTCGCGGCATTGCCGTCGGCGCTCTGGCTGATCGAGCTGATGCCGTTGAAGCTGCCGCTCTGTGACACCGTCGCCGCGTTGCCGTTGCCGGCCTGCTGCAGCTGGTAAAGGTTCTGGCGTTCGCCGGACTGCGTCACGGCGACGGTGTTGCCGTCGCCCTGCTGCGACAGTCCCTTGAAGGCAGCGCTGGTTTTGTCCGTCGCGCCGGTACCAACATTGTTGCCGCGGCCGTTGCGGGAGTCGGTCGCAGACTGGGAGATAGTGATCCGGTTGCCCTTGCCGTTCTGCGTCAGCGCATGAGTGGACGAACCTGCAGCGTTCGCGCCAACACCGCTTTGGGTCACCAGCGCGGAATTGTTTTCACCCGTCTGCGTGGAAAAAACGGTGTTGTCGTCAGCCAAAGCTGCGGTCGTCGCAAGTGCCAAAGCCGAAGCGGAGAGGATCGCGATTTTGTTCAGAGATGTCATGGGATCTCCTGTTTCCTGCGCACCCGACAGACTCGATGGCAGCTCGGCTGCCGCGACAAAGCGGGATTAACGAGACGAAATCAGACGACGGGGACGGCTCGCGCCGCCCCCGTCAGGTATGGATTACTGCTTCACGCCGAGGACGTTGCCTGTGCCGTTCTGCGAGAAGGTCGTCGAGTTGTAATTGCCGCTCTGCGTCACCGCGACCTGGTTACCCTTGGACACGGGACCATCGAGGTTCCCCTGGATCGAGCCGCTGATCTGGTTGCCCCTGCCGTCCTGATTGAAGGCAAACATGTTCCCGTTGGAACTCGTGGTGCCGCCGACCGTCAGGTTCAGATCATTGCCGGACCCAGCCTGGGTCAGTCGGCCCGCCGTAAGTCCAACGCCGCCAGCGTCGTTCGAGCCGAACGAGTCATTGTTGTTGAAACTGCCCCACAGCTTGACGGTGGCAGTGTTGCGCGAGCCAAGGCCCGAGCCGGTCTGGTCGACCGTGAGCCTGTTGCTGTTGCCAGCCTTGAGGCTGACTGACGCGGTGTTGTAGACTCCGAGCTCGCCTGCCTTCTGATTGATGTTGAAGTCGTTGCTGGAGCCGTCCAGGATCGAGACGTTGGCGCGATTGGTTTCCGAGACCGCAACGATCGGACCATCCTGCGTGATGCCGACGTTGTTGTTGTCGCTGACACCCGCGATCGACACCGACGCGCGATTGTAGCCGTCGTACTGAGCGATGCCGACATTGTTGCCCTGACGAGCGATCTCGGCGAGATCGACGCTATTCTCGTAGCCTACCTGGTTGATGCCAAGCTGGTTGCTGTTGCCGGAGATCGAGATACCCTCGGCGGAGTTGCTCGAGCCCGACTGATTGATGCCGAACTGGTTGGTGTTGCCGCTGATCGCCATCTGAATGGCGTTCGAGTCGCCATTCTGGGCAAGCGTGCTGGTCGCAGCACCCGAGGCAGCAGCCTTGCCGGAGAGCGAGCCCTTGCCGTTGTTGTTACCGCTCATCACGATGGTGAGGGTGTTCCGGCTGCCGATCCCCAGGAACCCGCCCGACGTGCTCGCCTGACTGACCGACGAAATCAGGTTGCCATTACCGGACTGCGTCACGGTCGCCGTATTACCCGGGCGATCGTAGCCGAAGCCGAAGAAGCTGCCGGCCGTTTCGTTCTGCGAGAAGCTCGTGATCTCGTTGCCGCCGCCGGACTGCGTGATCGTACCGCTGTTGCCGCGACCATTCTGGCTCGCGGTGTCGACGAGGTTGCCCGAAGAACCCTGCGTGATCGTCAGGACGTTCTTGCCGCTGTTGCCGCGACCCGTCTGCTGGACGTTCTGGATCGCGTTGCTCGAACCCGTCTGGGTCAGGGTGGCCTCGTTGCGGCCGACCATCTGATCCACACCAAGACCGCTGGCGCCGATCTTGTTCAACGAACCGTTCTGATCGACGGTCAGCTTGTTGCTGCCGCCCTTCTGGGTCATGGCCAGACCGCCGGTGCCGCCGGCAATGTTGCCGCCAGCGCCCGACTGAGTCACCGTCGCGTCGTTCGACGTGCCGTCCTGCAGCAGGTAGGCGCCATTGTCGGAGCTGCCGGACTGCGTGACCAGGGCCGTGTTGTTGGTCTGCTTTTGGTCGACGTTCGCCGTGTTGCCACCTGCATACGCGGCGCCGGCCACCAGGCTCATGGCCGTCGCGGCCAGAAGAAGCGTCTTGATGTTCGTCATGTTCAAACCCCTAACCCCCGCCCGGTATCCGCCGTGGCGTTGTTGATCTCGTCATTCGACCGGCGGCCGCGCGGCCATTCCGGGTCTGCCCGAGGCACAGCCTCGCTCATCGACCGCGGAGGCGGCCGGGCCGGACAGCCCTCCCCGCGGCCAAGCCGCGGACAAGCCGGGAGCGCTCACAGGAATCTCCCCCTGCGTCGAACCGTCTGCTTTTCTTCGGAGTTTCTCTAGACCCCCTAGGACGCTACTTGGATTGGGCTATCTGACCTGCTCCGTTAACGGCTGGGTAACCATTAGGAGATTTCCGGGCTCACGGTCAATCGGGAGACTCTCGCCCCACCGCGTCAACTCATTGGTAACGTTAAGGTGTATGGTTTCGTCACTGTTCGCGCTCCGGTGCCGCGACTGCAGCTCACAACGCCCGATCCGTTAAAATTCGACCAATTGTTCCAGTTAGATCAATATCTTATTGGTTTAGTATCAGCGAGTGGACCTCTCGCCACGCTAAGCCGAAGGAACGTAGACCGCAGCCATATGGCCATGCGGCCAGGCCGTTTGGACGGAATTCGAACCGATAGCGTCTTACGGCCTAATCCGATGGATGTTCGCGAATACGGCCGACCTGTGCCCCTTAAGTATCAGTCGCCAACATCCACCTTAATACTGCACGACAAATCGGGTGGAGACGCCCGCAAAGTGGTTCTGAAGAGGCAGCAAATCAAGGTGCGCAACGCCTCGATGTAAGCACCCGGCGATGCTGTCGCGTTGCTGGCGATCCCCTTTGGCCGCGCGTCGGCCCGGTCGGCGCCTCGGCGAAGCCGATGCGTCACGACGGCCTGTTCGGCAGCACCGACGCCAGGGTCCGGATCAGCTTTTCCGGGCTGACCGGCTTCTCGCATCGCGGGATGCGCTCGAAGCGCGAAGGGATCATCGGCTGGTCGTAGCCGGTCGTGAACAGGAACGGCACGCCTCGCTGGATGAGCCGCTCGGCAGCGGGGAAGATCGTCTCGCCGCCGAGGTTGATGTCGAGAACGGCGGCATCGATGCTAAGCGCGGCGTCGATCAGGTCCATCGCCCTTTCCAGGGACGGCGCGGGGCCGATGACGGACGCCCCAAGGCGCGTGAGTTCCTGCCGCAGATCGGTCGCGGTAAAATATTCGTCCTCGGCGACGAGGATGGCGCGCCCGGTCAGTGTTGTTTCAGACATGGGCAGGCTCCGTGACATTGCTTGCGGATACGGGGACGGTGATCGTGCAGTGGACGCCGTCCGGGCCGAGCTCGAAGCGGGTTTTGGCGTCGAGCTGGTAGGGCAGCGCCTGCTCGATCAGTTCGCGGCCCTGGCCACCGCCTTGAGGCGCGGTGCCGGCGGGCGGCATCGTCACGCCGCTTTCGCGCCAGTCGATATGGAGGCGCGGGCGCCCCCGGCGATCGGGCTCGATCATCTGCCACGAAATGGCGAGGCGCCCCCCCGACTGGCTTAATGCGCCGTATTTCACGGCATTGGTCGCCAATTCGTGGAACGCCATGGCCAGCATCTGGACCATGCTGGAACGCAGCCTGATGCCGTTCGGCCCGTCAAGCGTCACCCGGTCGGCGGCGCCGTCCATCGCTGACAGCTCGGTGCGCATGAGCTCGTCGAACGCCACCCGGTCGGTGTCGCTCAGGCGGGAGAGGAGGCTCTGGACCCTCGCCAGGGCATCCAGCCGATCAGCGAATCTCCCCCGGAAGTCGGCGAGGTCCACGCTTGCTTCACCCGTCCGGTCGGCGGTCGAGCGAACGATGCCCATGAGGTTGCGCGTGCGGTGCTGGAGCTCGGCCACCAGGATCTTCTGCCGCTCCTCCCATTCGCGCCGCTCGGTGATGTCGGTCATTGCGCCGATCATGCGCAGCGGAGTGCCATCGTCATCATAGAAGAAGCGACCTCGTCCGAAGAGCCAATGAACGGAATGGTCCGGATGAATCACGCGGAACTCCCGGACGTACTCCTCATGACGCTCCATCGCCCGGTACAGCGCCCCCTCGGTCGTCGCCCGGTCGTCGGGATGGATGCGGGCTGCCCAGGTGTCGTAGCTCGGAGTGACCTCGCCGACAGCATAACCTTCCATGCGGAAGTGCTCGTCGGACCAGTGGATCTCGCCGGTGCGCACGTTCCAGTCCCACAAGCCGAGCTTGCCGACCTCGACTGCGCTGCGCAGGCGCTCCTCGCTCCGCTCGATCCTCTCCCCCGCAAGCTTGGGCAGGGTGATGTCCTGCCCGATGCCTCCGACCATAGTGACCTTGCCAGTGGCGTCGACGATCGGAAAATCGGTGTTGCGCAGCCAGCGGATTTCGCCGTCGCTCGGCCGCCGAACACGGTATTCGAAGGTGGCGTGCTCGCCGTCGCGTACCTTTCGAATGCTCGCGGTCGCCTTCTCGCGGTCCTCCGGAACGACCAGCTCCAACCAACTGCGGTAGTTGTTGCCGGACAAAGCCTCCTCGCGGCTGAGGCCATAGATCGTCTCGAAGGCCGGCGTCAGGTACTGCCACTGCAAGGTCTCGCTGTCGCGGATCCACAGCACGTCTTGCGAGGCCGCGCCGAACTGGCGGAGTCGCTCCTCGCTTTCGCGCAACGCTTGCTCCGCCCGGGCGTGCTCGACCGCCGCCCAGGTGCGCTCGGCCACGTCCCGAGCGAGGTCGGCTTCCGCGTCGGTCCAGTGACGCACCTGACTATCGTTCAGGCCGAGCACGGCGACTAGCCGGCCCTCCTTGACCAGCGGAATGCCGAGGGCCGCGCGCGCCGAAACCGAGGCGTAGGCTTTCCTGCGCTCCTCGTCGAAGCGAGGATCGGCCAGCACGTCGGTGGTTCTTGTCGTTCTGCCGGCCCGCCATTCCGACAGCCAATGCGGCGCAAAGTCGCCCACGGAATAGGTGCCAGCGCCACACTGATGCCGCCGGCGTAAGTGACAAGGATGCGGGCCGTGTCCTGATCCCTGCCGATTTGTGCGAAAAAGGCGCGGTTCGTGCCAAGCGCCTCTGCGAGCACGCGCGCCGCTTCACGCTGGATGGCCTCCGGATCGGCGATGAGGCGCAGAGCATCGCTGAGTTTGAGCAGGAAACTCTGTCGCTCCTCGCTTTCCTGCAGCTGTTTGTTGGCGTTCACCCGTTCGATCAGATCGGCGGTCAGGCGGGCGAGGAGATCGAAGAAGCGACACTCGCGCTCGCTCGGCGCATGGCGGTCTCGCCAGTGGGTCGAGAGCATTCCGATAAAGTGTCCGCTGGACGCCTTGAGTGGCGTCGACTGGACCGATCTCAGCCCAGAGCGCCGGAACGCCTGGATCACGTCATCGCGCGCGTCGGGTGTTTCGACGTCCGACACGATGACGTGCCCGCCGGCATCAAGTGCCTGGGCGCAGGACGTGCCCATCGACGGCGTCACTTTTTGCCAGAAGCGGGCGGACTCCTCGTGAAAGCCGCGCCAGGCGAGGAGCTTGAGTTCTCCGGTCGCCGCGTCCAGCTCCTGAAGGCTGGAGGCGTCCGATTGCATCAAGGCGCAGGCGGCCTCGACCATCCGCTGATAGAGCGCCTGCGGCTCCTGCTCGCCGACGAGTTCGGCGCTGACCCTCTGCAACTCCTCCATGGCGGCGAGGTCTGCCGTCAACTGTTCCTGCGTCGCCCGCCTTTCCTCAACCAGATGCAGACGATCGATGACGGGACCGAGAATGGTGGCGTAGGTGCGCAGGAACTGGATCTCGTCCTCGCCAAATTCGCGCGGCTCGGTGTCGTCGACCTGAAGGATGCCATAGGGACGCTCGCCTGGGACGAAGATCGGCACATTGATCAGAGCGACCACGCCGGCGTCCCTCATGAAGCGGGGAACGCCGAACCTCGTCTCCGTGGCGATATCCTGAGAGATGACCGGCTTGCCAACACGGATCGAGTAGGTCTCTGACGAACGCTCGCCCATGGGAAGGCGAACCTGGCCGACAACGTCCGGTCCCCAGCCTACGCCGGCGCGCACGAAGAGTTCCTGCCGCTCGTTCTGGATCTCCAGAACCTTTGCGCGGCCGGTGCCGAGCGCATCGCCCACCAGCCGGCAGGCCTCCATGAGCACCTCGTCAAGGTCGTCGGAACGGATGGCGAATTCGCCGAAGTCAACCAGCACCTGCTGGCGCTTCATCAGCTGGTGAGGATCAAGCATGGAAGCCTCTCCGGTTCCGGGAGACGCACAGCCGACATATCCTGTCGCGGCCGTCCAGGGTCGTTTCGCCACCCGAAAATCCCTAACGGTTCTCCGCGATGATTCGTTCTGTCAACGGCATCTCGATCCTGCAGCGCAACCCGTTTGGCTCGAACCGCCGCTCGACCTTGGCCCCAAGCTGGTAATCCAGCGTCCGGTCCAGCAGTTCCGTGCCAAAGCCCTCGCGAGGCTCGCGCGGAGGCGGCCCCCGAACCCCGCTCTCCTTCCACTCCAACACGAGGCGGCGGAGCGGCGCCTCTCCCCCCACGGACCACCGGATGGCGATATGACCCCGTGGCGCCCCCAACGCGCCGAACTTGATGGCGTTTGTCGTCAGTTCGTGAATGGCGAGCCCGAGCGTCTCCGCGCTCTTCGCCCGCAGGGTGATGGGCGGCCCCTCGATCGTCACCTGGTCGCCTTCGCGGGCGGCGGCGGCGAGGAGCTCGTCCGCCAACAGCGAGCCGAGATCGACCCCGCCCAACGGATCGCGGGCCGCTGCCGACTGGACGCGGGCGAAGGCGTCGATGCGCCCCTCCAGATGGGTCGCATAGTCCTCCGGCGACGCGGCGGTCTCGGCGCTGCGCCGAACGATCGAGCGGATCACGGCCAACATGTTCCTCGTCCGGTGCTGGAGTTCGAGCATCAGCCGCCGCTCGCGTTCCTCCGACCGTTCCCGCGCAGCGCCAAACAGGGCGCCGTCCGCGAAGTCTGTCGTTGCCGCATTGGCCGTGCAGTGAAATCCGGCGACCACGCCGGCCTCGTTCCGCAGCGGCGTCCATGTCCATCCGGACCGGGCGAACGCGCCGCTTTCAGGCATAAGGCCGAGCGGCAGATCCGCCGTCTGCTGGGACCGACCGTTCAGGACGGCCTCGATGATGGGGCGATAGGCCTGTCGAGCGTCGTTCCACGCGTCGGCGAGCGGCCGGCCCAGCGCCGCCGGGTGCCGTTCTCCCAGAAGGACGGCCAGCGCGTCATTGTAGAGCAGCAGGCGGTCGCTCCCCCAGGCAACGCAGGCGGGCTGACGGGTCGCGAGCATGATCTCGACCGCTGTCCGCAGGGCAAGCGACCAGGTCTCGACCGACCCAAGGCTGGTCTGCGACCAGTCGTGGTTCCGCAAGAATTTCGCGGTTCCGCTGTCGCCGGGGGGCCAGTCGACCAATGCGGCGGAAGCCTCCGTCATCGTCATCGCTCCGTGCTCGATCCTCTTGAAACGGTCGAAGCGGCCTGCCGTTCGCTCCTAATACGCCAGTCGGCTAGATATTGGCGTCGAAGTGCCGTCCTTCGTGGTCGAGATGCAGATAGTTCGCATCGAACATCGAAGCTTCCATCAGCGCCCGCAGATCCGGGATCGTCAGTTCGCGCTGCTTGAGGACGATCATGCCCGCCGCGCGATAGTCCTGAAGTGTGCGATTGACATGGACGAGGGAGAGGCCCGTCGCCTCGCCCAGGACCGACTGTGTTAGAGGAAACGGGCAGCTCGTGCCATTGGTCAGCCCGACCGTCCGCAGACGAAGAAACAGTTCGCACAACAGATGTCCGATCCGCTCCGCCGCGTTGCGCTGGCCGAGACTCATTGTCCATTCCCGCTGCGTTGCCGCCGCAACCAGCGCCTCCCACCACAGCGCCTGGGTGATCCGCGGATGCCGGTCGATGATCTCTTCGAAGGCCGAACGCGGGATCTCGGCGATGGTGAGCGGCGTGAGCGCGCCGATCGAATGGTCCATCTGCCGCAGAATGAAGATATTGAGATCGCATAGATCGCCAGGGACGAAGAAGGAGACGACCTGCCGCCGACCGTCCGGCAGATCCTTGTAGCGGCGCCCCCAGCCATCCAGGAAGAGGTTGATCACCGTGGGCTGGTCGCCCTCCCGCACAATATCCTCTCCGGGCGAAAAAGTGCGTGTACGTTGCGAAGCGATGCGGTCCAGAACCGCCATGTCTTCTGGCGACAGGCGCGTGAAAGCCCCCAGTTTGCGCGCTAGGACGTTCGCCAATCTCTGTTCCACCCCTCGATCTATCCATCGTGCTAGATAACGGCCGAGGCGCCGACGAAGATTAACCTGTCATAAAATGCGCCGTCATCCTCGGTGTTTTCTGTCCATCCGTCCAAAGAACCGCGCAAAGCGGCCGGCCCCGGCCGCACATGATCAATCGGTGAGGTGACACGGCAGCACCGCTCTGCCGGCCGGGGGCTTAAGTGTTCCTGCCGAGCAGCCTGGCAACGGCGGCGACGAGGTCCGAAAGCAGAACCGGCTTTTCCAAACGTTCGATGCCGACGAACTCCGGCGGAATGGCCTCCCTGTCGTAGCCGGTGATGAAGACAAAAGGGATGCCGAGGTCCTTGAGCGTCTCGGCGAAAGCGAAGGAAGGTCCCAGTCCCAGGTTGATGTCGACCACGGCGGCGCGCGGCCGCTGTTCCTCCAGCTCCATCCGAGCAGCTTCCTCACTGGAACAGGGGCCGAGAATCTCGGCTCCCGCCTCCCGAAGAACCCGGGCGGCATCGGCCGCGAGGTAATACTCGTCCTCCACCACCAGGATGCGGCACCCGCTGAAACTCGCTTCGTCCGTCATGCCCGATAGTCCCCCGACATCGACCTCAGACCCATCCGCCGCGACGGTGTTGCCCCCACTCATTGGATGGCATTCGACGCCATTATTCCGCTCCAACCGGCCGGTGACAACACCTCCCATCGCCGCAACCCATAATGGCATCCAGTCGCAACCCGAGTCGAGCGGGCTCGTGCCGGCGAGAGCCTCGGCGGCTCCTGGCGCAGAGAGCCATTGTTCGTGATCGACAAGGGCGAGCGGCGCTCTCTCATCGCGGATTTCCAGGGCTGACGACCATTGCCTCAAACGATCTCACCCAGATGCTCGCGCACCCAGCCCGCCTCTTCCGTCGGGCTGCGGCCGAAGTGGCGTCTGAAGTCCCGGCTGAATTGCGCCGCGCTGGCATAGCCGACCTCGCCTGCGATGGCGGCGACAGGACCGTTCCGCCGCGCTATCATGAGGCGCGCCTCATGCAGCCGGATGGCTTTGACATACTGGATCGGCGTGCTGCCTGTCAGTGCCTTGAAATGCGCATGGTAGGAGGGAACGCTCATGCCCGCCGCCGCGGCAAGGTCGGGCACCGATAGGCCTGTGCTGTAGCCTTCCCGTATCCGAGCGAGACTGCGGACGATCCGGCCGGTGGTGCCGCGCTGTTGCAGCGCGGCAACAAGCGCCCCGCCCTGGGGGCCTATCAGCACCCGGTAGTGCAGCTCCCGCAAGACGCCCGGTCCCAGGATGGCCGACTCGGTCGGGTCGGCCAGCATCCGCAGGGTCCGCCGAAGCATGTCCTCGATCGCAGGCTCCATCCGGCTGGAAACAAGACTTCGCGCCGGCTCGGTTTTCAAGTTCCGGTGCTGCGCCTCCAGCTGGACGGCGATCTCGGCTGCGAGTTGCAGGTCGAAATCGACGTAGATCGCCAGCAAGGGCTGCTCGGAGGTGGCTTCAGAGGTCATCCTGAAAGGCACTGGCACCGCGACGGCCAGGTAGTGATCGGCATCGTAGCGATAGACCGTCCCATCAAGCAAACCCTGCTTGGAGCCTCGCAGAACGAAGACCGCCCCCGGCCGGTAGAGCACGGGAACATCCTCGAGGATCACGTTAGACCGGAGGATACGGATGGAAGGCAACGCCGTCGGATTGTAGCCCGGCTTTGGCGCGAGAGGAAAAGCGAGATCCGTCAGTGACGCCGCCACGCTCGAACTCATAGGATCAGGCAATGAACTCATATGATCCGACCTATTTACGCGACGCCTAGGATAATATCCGTCAAGCCTTGATGGAATTCAATCCGTGAGGCGTTCATGTCAAGCAAGACCTTCTTCATCACCGGCTCCAATTCCGGATTCGGCTTTGCCATCGCAAAGGCAGCCCTTCAGGCCGGACACAAGGTCATCGGCACCGTCCGCTCGGAGGAAGCGCGGGCCTCTCTGCTGGAGCGACTGCCGCGGGCGAGCGCGGTGCGCTGCGATGTCACCGAGTTCGACCGCATTGCGGACGTCGTCGCAAAGGTCGAACAGGAGCATGGCCCAGTCGATGTCCTGATCAACAATGCGGGCTATGGCCATGAGGGCGTTTTGGAGGAATCCCCGCTCGACGAGATGCGGCGGCAGTTCGACGTGAACGTCTTCGGCGCGGTCGCTGTCGCAAAGGCCTTCCTGCCGAGGTTCCGGCAGCGGCGCAGCGGCTTCATCGTCAACGTGACGTCGATGGGCGGAATGATCACCATGCCGGGCATCGCCTACTACTGCGGCAGCAAATTCGCGCTGCAGGGCATCTCCGAGGTCATGCGCGCGGAAATGGCGCCCTTCGGGGTCCATGTCACGACGCTGTGCCCAGGCTCTTTCCGCACGGATTGGGCCGGTCGCTCGATGGTCCGGACGAAGCGTTCGATCGCGGACTATGATGCGCTCTTCGATCCGATCCGCGCGGCACGCCAGCAGAAGGATGGCCGGCAACTCGGCGATCCCGCGAAATTGGCGGATGCGGTTTTGACCCTCGTCGCCTCGGATAATCCGCCGCCGCAGCTCCTGCTGGGCAGCGATGCTCTGGAACTGGTGCGGAACCGGATCGGACGGATGACGCAAGAGATCATGGACTGGGAGCAGCTGAGCCGCTCGACGGACGGCTGAAGCAGCCACGCAGGTAGCCTCGTGCTGCTCTTCAAGCCGCGTGATCGCTGACTGCTTCGGAAAGCCTGGCCCTAAGCAGTCATCGCTCGAAGGGAGCGAAGCGGACATTCGTTGCGCGACGCTCGAATGGCTCGTTCAATCGGCGCCATCGCGCCGCGATCAGGATCATCGGAAGCGAGGGGGCGATGCCTTCCGCGACCTCTTCCCTCTCGGTCCGCCCCTATGTCATCGGATCGCCTGCGCCACGGCTTCGGCCATTTCCCAGGTCGATGCCTCGCCACCGCAGTCCGGTGTTACCGTCTGCCCGGCGGCGGTGGTCGCCTCGAGCGCTGCGATCACGCCTTCGGCGGCAGCGACTTCCCCGAGATGTTCCAGCATCATCGCCCCGGCCCAGATGCTCGCGGCGGGGTTTGCGAGACCCCTGCCCGCGATATCGGGCGCCGATCCATGCACGGGCTCGAACATCGAGGGACCGCCGCCGGCAGGATTGAGGTTGGCCGATGCGGCAAAGCCCAGACCGCCTTGAATGGCCGCGCCGAGATCGGTGAGAATATCGCCGAAGAGGTTTGACGCGACGACGACATCCAGTGTCTCGGGATGGGTCACCATGCGCGCGGCCAAAGCGTCCACGTGATAGCGGGTCATTCTCACGTCCGGAAAGTCCGCCGCAACCTCCTCGGCAACCTCGTCCCAGAAGACCATGCTATGCTTCTGAGCGTTCGATTTGGACACCGAGGCAAGTCGTCCCGAACGCTGGCGCGCCTTCTCGAAAGCGTAGCGAAGGATGCGCTCCACGCCGTGCCGCGTAAAAATCGCGGTTTCCACCGCCACTTCCGCTTTCGTTCCCTGGTGAACGCGTCCGCCCGCTCCGGAATACTCGCCTTCGGTGTTTTCCCGAATGCACAGGATGTCGAAATCCTTCGCGCGCAGCGGGCCGTCGACCCCGGCGAGCAACCTGTGCGGCCGCATGTTGACGTAGAGGTCGAACTGCTTGCGGATCGGAAGCAACAGGCCGTGCAGCGACACGCTGTCCGCCACCTTGGCGGGCCATCCGACGGCGCCGAGCAGAATGCAGTCATGGGTCTGCAACCTCTCGATGCCGTCTGCGGGCATCATCCTCCCGGTGTCGAGATAGGTTTGGCAGGACCAGTCATAGCGCTGCGTCTTGAGGGCAAAATCGAATCTTGCAGCGGCTGCTTCCAGCACCAGCATGGCCGCGTCAATCACCTCGGGACCAATTCCGTCCCCCGGCAACAAGGCGATGTTATGGGTTCTCATCTTCAGGCATCCATCCCCAGCCCGCCGAGGCAGACATATTTCGTATCGAGGTAATCCTCGATGCCGTAGCGCGAGCCTTCCTTGCCGAAGCCGCTCTGTTTCACGCCGCCGAACGGGGCGACCTCGGTGGTGATGATCCCTTCGTTGATCCCGATCAACCCAAATTTCAGGGCTTCGGAGACCCTGAAGCTTCGACCAAGATCGCGGGTATAGAAATAGCAGGCAAGGCCGTATTCGGTCGCGTTCGCCGCTTCGACGACCTCCGCTTCACTTTCGAAGCGGAAAACCGGTGCGACCGGACCAAAGATCTCATCGCGAGCGACATTCATTTGCTCGGTCGCTTCAGCGACGACCGTCGGCTGAAAGAAGAGGCCTTGCTGACGATTCCCGCCGCATACGATGCGGGCGCCTTTCGCCTCGGCATCGGCCAGGAACTCTTCCACTTTCGATAGCGCGCGGGCATCTATGAGCGGACCGACATCGGTCTGCGCCGCCGTTCCGGGTCCGAGCTTCAAGCGGCTGACCGCTTCGGAGAATTGCGCGACGAACCGGTCGTAGATTGCCGACTGAACGTAGATCCTGTTTGAGCACACGCAGGTTTGGCCGGCGTTGCGGAACTTCGCGGCGATCGCTCCCTCGACGGCTGCGCCAAGGTCGGCATCGTCGAACACGATGAAGGGCGCATTCCCGCCGAGTTCCATGGAGCATCGCTTCACGGTATCCGCCGCCTGTCGCAGCAGCATTTTGCCGACAGCGGTCGAGCCGGTGAAGGTGATCTTCGCAACATCCCGGTGTGAGGTGAAGAGCCCGCCGATCTCGCCTGCGTCGCCCGTGACGATGTTCACGACACCGGACGGGATACCGGCGCGCTCGCACAGAATGCCCCAGGCGAGAGCGCTATAGGGTGTTTGGCTGGCGGGCTTGGCGACGAGGGTGCATCCGGCGGCGAGCGCTGGCCCGATCTTGCGTGCGAGCATCGAGGACGGGAAGTTCCAAGGCGTGATCGCGGCTACCACACCCACCGGCTCCTTGGTCGTCATGATCCGCCGGTTGGGCCAGGGCGAAGGAATCGTTTCGCCATAGACGCGCCGTGCTTCTTCGGCGAACCAGCGAATATAGGCCGCCGACATCCTCACTTCGCCGAGCGCCTCGGTCATCGGCTTGCCCTGCTCGCGCGTGAGCAACTCGGCCAGCGGCTCCAGCGCGGCTTCGATTTCGTCGGCGAGGCGATGAAGCATCTTGGCGCGCTCGGCCGCCGGAAGGGCCGCGAATGCCGGGAACGCCCGCTTGGCCGCCTCAACCGCTGTTTCCGCTTCCTGCCGCCCGGCCTTCGGGACGACGCCGATCAGTTCGCCGGTGGCGGGATCGTGGACCTCGACATGATCGGCGGAGTTTTCGATCCATGCACCGTCGATATAGAGAGCTTCCTTCCGGAAGTCTGACCAGTCCGGCATGCCTTTCCCCGTCGAAGGGCCTAAGGAGGCGCTCACGCCTTGCCCTCGGACCTGCTGATCTTCAGCTTGTCGAAGACGAGCTTGTCGACGATCTGCCTGCCGCGCTCGAAACAGGCGTAGATGTTGTCGCCGGCCTCGACGCCGGCGTGAACGCCCTTGAGGAAGCCAAGGCGAAGCTCCGTGCCGACATTGAGCTTCTTGATGCCCATGTCGAAGGCCTTGCGGAGCGAGGCGTCCGGAACGCCCGAACCGCCGTGCAGAACGAGAGGCGTGCTGGTTGCCTTCAGAACCTGGTCGAGAAGCTCGAAATCGATCTTCGGCTCGGACTTGTAGATTCCGTGGGCCGTACCGACAGCCACCGCCAGGGCATCGGTCGTCACCTTGCCGACGAACTCCTCGACGACGCTCAACTCGACCTTGTTCGCCTGGTCCTCGCTGACGACCAGGTCGTCCTCCACGCCCGGAATACGGCCGAGCTCGGCTTCCACCGAGACGCCGAGCGGCCGGCACATCTCGACGACCTCGCTCGTCACGGCGATGTTCTCGGGCAGCTGTCGCGCCGAGCCGTCGATCATGATGGAGGTGAAGCCAGCCCGGAGCGCCTGCATGACCTGGGCGGGGTCCTCCGAGTGGTCGAGGTGGAGGCTCACCGGCAGCTTGGAGCGGCTGCAGTAATCGCGCAGCATCGCGGCGATCGGTTCGATCTTGCCGTCCTTCGCCGCACCCTGCCCGACACCGATGATAATTGGCGCTCGGTTCGCCTCGGCGGTGCGCAGGAAGGCCTGGGTGATTTCGATGCAGTCGGTGTTGAACTGGACCACCGTATAGTCCCGCGCCACCGCGTCCGACAAAAGTTCCTTCATGGGAACGAGAGGCATGACTCTATCCTTTGATTGGGAGAAGCGTGAGCGCGAGGCGTTCAGCCTCGGCAAGGGTGGGAATGCCGCCTCGCCCGCCGATCGCGCGGGTCGTCAGGGCGGCGAAGGCGTTGGAAAAGGCGAGGGTCTGGCGCAGGCCCCATCCCTGGAGGCACGCGAACTGGAAGGCGCCGTGGAAGTTGTCGCCGGCGCCCGTCGTATCCTTCACATTGATTCCGGTGGCGGCCTGCATCGCGACGACCTCGTCGCCGCGCACCGCGAGGCTGCCCTCTTCGCCGAGCGTGATGCAGACGGTCTGCGGCCCCTGCGCCTGAAATGCGCGCGCCAGGGCGAGCGGATCCGTCACGTTCGCGGCCTGGCGACGCGCTGAGGCGATGTCGGGAATGTAGATGTCGATCGACGGCAGCAGGGTGGCCAACTCGTCACCGCCAATATTGCCGCCGTCGAGAAGAACCGGAACGCCCTTCTGCCGCGCCTCCGACGCGACCAGGCGGGCGAGATCGGGATTGTTGCCGTCGGCGAGCACGGCCCGGGCGGCGCCGATCCGTTCGAGATCGATGGCATCGAGACGAATGGCGTTGATGCATCCGCCATAGACGGCCATGGCGCGGGCGCCCGAGGGTTCCACCAGGACCGATGCGACGGTCGATGGCACGCCTGCCAGCCGCTGAACTCCGGAGAGATCGATGCCGTCGGCGCCAAGCTCCGCCAGGATAAGATCGCCGATATGGTCGGTCCCCACGGCAGTGACCAGCCCGGTGCGGGCGCCGAGGCGCGCAAGCGCGGTGGTCGCGGTCGCCGCCGGCCCGCCGCCCCCCGCGACATAGCCCGACGCGGGGATGCGGGTATCGCTCTGCGGCAGGCTCGCGACCTCCACCAGGAGGTCGAAGCCGGCGCTGCCGAAGCTGAGACAGTCGAGGGGTTTCACCGGATCACCCGTTGGGCTTGATGCAGATCTTCAGGCCGGCGCCCTGGCGGGCGGCATCGAAAGCCTCCTGGATCTGATCGAGGCCGAAGCGGTGGGTGATGAGCCCGTCGAGGCCAAGCTGCGGCATCAGCTGCAGGATGCGGTGGTGCGTGAAGGGGTTGCGGATCGAACCGAGAATACTGAGCTCGCGCGAGAACACGAGGTTCGGTTCGATCTCGATCCGGCGTCCCGGCGCCATGACGCCGAAGAACAGAATGCGCCCGGCGCGCGCGGCCAGTCGCGGGGCGAGCTCCGCCGTCGCGGGAACACCGGCCGCGTCGATCACGACATCCGCCCCGCCTTCCGTCAGCTTTTCGATCTCCTGCGCCAGATCGACGGCACCGGGATCGAAGACATGGCGGTAGCCGAGCTCTAGGATGGCTTCGCGCCGGGCCTCGTTCGGCTCCGAAAAGATGATCTGCGCGGCGCCGCGCTTCTGCGCCAGCTTCGCCAGAAGGATGCCGGCGGCACCGCCGCCCAGGATCACGACGGCGTCACCGATTCCGACCGCAAGGCGCTCGATGCCGTTCATCACGCAGCCCAGGAGCTCGGCAAGAGCGGCCTCCTCCCCGGAAAGGCCGGCCGGGACGTGATAAACCACGTCGTCGCGCACTGTCGCGTACTGGGCAAATCCGCCATTGAGGTTGATCCCCCAGGCCAGGCGGTCGGTGCACAGATGCGGCTTGCCGGTCCGGCATGGCTTGCACCGGCCGCAATAGATGTGCGGTTCGACCGAGACGAGGTCGCCGACGGTACAATTTCGTACCAATGATCCCGTCTTCGCCACCCGTCCGGAGAACTCGTGGCCGAGGACGACGGGAGGCTTTGATTCGAACTTGCCCTCGAGGATGTGCAGGTCCGTCCCGCAGATCGTGGCGCTGTCGATCTCGATCAGAACCTCGTTGTCGGCGGGTTCCTGGATCGGCAATTCGGTCAGAACGAGGCGTTGGGTGCCGTCGAAGACGGCCGCGGTCATGGATCTGGACATTGGGTGCCTCAGAAGAAGGTGGTGAGGAACAGGGCGACGTCGGGTACGAAGACCACGAGCAGCAGCACGAACAGCATCACGCCGAGATAGGCCGGGAGGAACCGGAAGAGCGATCCGAGCGAGGTTCGCGCGATCGCCATGGTGATGAAGAGGATCCCGCCGACGGGTGGCGTCACACCGGCGTAGACCAGCGTCATGACCATCACCAAGGCGAAATGGGTCGGGTCGATGCCGTACTGAGCCGCCACGGGCATCAGGATCGGCGCGACGAGAATGGTTGCGGAAATCGTCTCCACGAACATGCCGAGAAGCATCAGGAAGACGACCAGCAGGCAGAGGATCAGCGAGGGGCTTTCAGTGATGCCGGTCAGGAAGCCGACGATCGTCGCCGGAATCTGCTCGTAGGCGACGATCCAGTTGAGCACCGAAGCGCCCGCGATGACGAGCATGGCCATGGCCGTCAACGCCGCCGAGCGGACCAGCACCTCCACGAACATGGAGAAGGATAGTTCCCGATAGACGAAGGCACCGACGAACAGAGCGTAGGCGACGGCGATGGCTCCGGCCTCGGTCGCGGTGACGATGCCGCCGATGATGCCGCCGACGATGAAGAACGGCATGATCAGCGCCCAGAACGCTCCGCGCCCCGCGATCATGAACTCGCGCCATGTCGCCTTGCGGTCGACGCGCAGATCATAGACCCGTCCGTAGTGCCATGTGAGCGCCATCAGGCCGACGGCGATCAACAAGCCCGGCACGATCCCCGCGATGAAGAGCTTGGACACGGAAACGCCCGTCAGAGAGGCGAAGATGATCATCGTGAGGCTCGGAGGGATAATCGGTCCGAGCGAACCCGCCATGGCCTGCAGGGTCGCCGCCAGCCCCCGGGGATAGTTCTCCCGGCTCATCGCAGGCAGGGTGATGGAGCCGACGGCGGCGGTATCGGCAGCGGCGGAGCCCGATACGCCGGCGAAGATGACGCTCGTCAGGATGGAGACCTGGCCGAGGCCGCCGCGCAGATGTCCGACCGCGGCCTGGGCGAAGCGGACCAGCCGGATGGAGATCCCGCCGGCGGTCATGAGTTCGCCTGCCAGCATGAACAGAGGAATGGCCATCAGACTGAAGCTGTCGACGCTGACGAAAAGACGCTGCAGCACGAGCGTCAGCGGAAGCGGCGAAGCGAAATAGATGCCAAGGACCGCAGCGCTCGCCATCGAAAAGGCGATCGGCACGCCGGCCAGCAGGAAGCCGGCAAATGCGATGAAGGTGATCAGGGCCATGGTCAGGTGACGTCCAGGTGCGGGTGCCGGGGGTCTTTCAGACGTTTCACGCAGAAGGAGATCTGGGCGAGAAACATTCCGAAGCAGCCGATGGGGATCGCGAGGTAGACGTATTTCATTGGGATGCGCAGGATCGAGGAAACCTGCCGCATCTCGGCGGTCGCCTCTATTCCCAGCCAGACGGCAAGCGCCAGGAAAGCGCAGACGACGATGTTGGAGGCGACGAAAAGGACGAGCCATACTGGCCGCGGAAGCGCCTCCAGGATCATCTCGAAGGTGATGTTCAGCCCTTCCCGCGCGGCCAGGACACCGGACAGGTAGACGAGCCAGACGAAGAGATAGCGCGCTCCCTCGTCCGCCCAGGAAAGCGAGCTTCCGATGAAATAGCGGAACACGATCTGGGCCAGGATCACCAGGACCAGAGACGAGAACAGAACGGCGATGAAGTATTCGAACACACGCCAGGCGGCGGACATTTGCACCCCTCCCACTCTACCAACGAGCGTCGGACCCGTGGCGAGAGCGGCTCCGAGATGGATTCACGGAGCCGCGACGCGTCAGCGCGTCTTCTCGATAATGTTCCACAGATCGCTGGCGTCGTTGTCCTTCACAAAGCTCTCCACCATGGGGGCGGTGGCTTCGCGGAAGGGCTTGAGGTCCGGGGTCGAGAAGGTCACGCCCTCGTCCTTGAGCTTCTGCCGGAATTGATCGTCGATCTCGGCGTTGGCGGTGCGGAAATGCTCACCCGCCTTCTTGCCGGCTTCCATGACGGTTGCCTGCTGCTTTTCGGTGAGACGATTCCAGGTGATGTCGCTGATGTTCAGAAGGTTGAACGTCAGATTGTGCTTGGTCTCGACCCAGTGCTTGGCGACTTCCGGAACCCGGATCGCGTAGATGAATTCCTTGTGGCCCTCCATGCCGTCGACGACGTGGGTCTGGATCGCCGTATAGGCCTCGCCTGATGGGATCGGCGTGGGATTGGCACCCAGCGCGCGGAAGGTATCGATCAGGACCGGCGCCTGGGGCGTGCGGATCTTGACGCCTTTAAGATCATCCAGGGTTTCCACGTCCTTGTCGGCCAGGAGCGTATCGCGGAAGGCAACCGGGATCATTCCCACGACATGGAAGCTCGTCGCCTTGTCGACGCGCGCCTGCACCGCCGAGAGCAGCCCCTCATCCATCGCCCGGTAGGCGTGATCGATGCTATCGAAGACATAGGGCAGATCAAGAACGCCCAGCGCCAGGTCGTAATTGGCGATGACCCCCAGATCGGCATAGGTCATATCGACCGTGCCGAGCTCGAGCCCCTCCAGGAGGTCGCGCTGTCCGCCGAGCTGGCCGCCCGGATAGTTGTGCACCTCGATTTCGCCGTTGGACAGATCACCAACCAGATCGGCAAAGTACTGAGCATATTCGCGGTTCGTGCTGTGCTCGGCGGGAACATGGTGGCCAAGCTTCAGCGTCACCTCGGCTGCCTGGGCTGCGCCGACCATCAAGCCAAGGGCGGCAGTGGTCGCAAGCATGCCATTGCGGACGAAATTCATGGTGCTTCTCCCTTAAAATCAACGCGACGCTGCCGCGCCATCGATTGTGCGATTCTCCGGTCGCATTGTCTGTTTTTGTCGATTTTTGTTGTTTTGTCAACAAACGCCATGACATTCCGCCATTTTTTGACATTGATTGGGCTTTGGTAGTATCAAATGTTGAATTTTCGACATGAGGGAGTCATGAAGCGCAGCGCTGAACGACATGAGATCATTCTCGACATGGTTCGCCGCGGAGGGTTTGCGGCGATCGGCGATCTCGCTGAGGCCTGCCAGATTTCCGACCAAACCATTCGCCGCGATCTTGCCCTGCTCGAGCAGCGCGGCCTGATTCAGAAGTACCATGGCGGAGCGACGGCTCCGGAAGGCCAGTCCAGCCCGCCCTACGCCCTGCGCTCCGCGACTCATGTCGAGCGAAAGAAGGTCGTTGCACGACTGCTGAGCTCGTTCATCCCGGAAGATGCGTCGCTCTATCTCGCCGGTGGCTCGACGCTGGCGATCGCAGCCGCGGAACTCGCCAAGAAGGAACGGCTTTTCATCGTCACCAACAATCTGCAGGCAGGGGTCGCGCTCTACGAAAATGATGGCTTGCGGGTGATCGTCGCCGGCGGGCTCATACGCAATGAAAGCGGGTCGCTGACCGGCGACGACACGCTGCGCGTCATCCGGCGCTTCGTCCTCGACTTCGCGGTGATCAGCGCATCAGGCATTACCGCCGACGGGACGATTCTGGAACACGATCAGGAGGTCGTGGCTCCGATCACCGAAATGATCGCGACCTCGCGCAAGACCGTCCTCGCTGTCGACGGAAGCAAATTCGGCGACTTCGGTACAATAAAGTCCGGCTTCATTGGCGATATCGACGTCATGGTGACCGATGTGCCACCGCCCGAGCCGATCGAAAGGCTCTGCCGCGAGCATGGCGTCGAAGTCATCCATCCATGATGAAGATCGGCTCGCCCATTGCGCTGTCCATCGCCTGTTACACACGGGCGATGGACATCTGCGTTATTGGCCCGGTGATCTGAGGCTCGCCAGGCCCGATCCCAAACGTCCCGCCTCGCGCGTTGCCCTTCCACTGCGCGGGCCGGGATCGGAAACCGGGGCGTTGCAGTTTCCTCAGCGCAGAAACGCGGACATGGCGGAGATCGCGTTCATCCAGCCGATCACATCGGCGAGCGAGGCGGCCGGAAGCTGCACGCGGCGCGCATCGATGCGGCGTGCCGGCGGCAGCGCCTCAGCAAGATCGGCGAGCGCGCCGTGATTCAGCTCGAACTCCAGTTCGAACGGGGACTCGATGATGAACGGCTTGAGGCTGCCCAGTCGCTCAAGAGCCCGCGTGGTGCCTTCGCGGATCACCTGGCGCGCTGACTGCAGCGGCAGATTGCGGGCAGCATTGCTGCCAAGCGCCGACTTGACGACGACCATCTCGGCCTGCGGAAACAGCTCGCGGTTCTCGTTTGCGCAGCGGTCGTCACCGGAGATCAAAGCAACGGGCACACCGAGGCTGCCGGCATAGGCGCCATAGATCCCCGGCTCGCCCAACGCGCGGCCATTGATGCGCACGGCACGAAAGGCGAAGCCGTTGGTGGTGTGGGCCAGGACGCCGAAGCCGCCAGCGGCGGCGTGGTGGCCGATGCACAGGACAGCATCGAAATCCTTCGTCAGCCCGGCGAACATGTTGAGCGGCTTCGGTTTGCCAAGGATCAATTCCGCCGCCGGATGCAGCAGCTCGGGCAGGAGATTGGTCATCGGCCCGTGCGCGTCGTTGACCACGATTTCGTTCGCGCCCGCCGCCAACCCTCCCTCGACGGCGGCGTTGACCTCTTCGGTCATCAAGCGTCGGGCGCGCTCGTACTCCGTGTTGCCGGGGCTGCACTGCTCGGACTTGACGACGCCGGCAACGCCCTCGATATCGGCACAGATATAGAGCTTCATGTGTTCTCCATTAGCCAGTCGGCGAGCGACGCCCGGAAGCGGCCGTCCCGCCGCCATCCGCAGTCAGAGTCTATCGCGTTCAGCACCGCCAGCCCGAGCGTCGATCCCTCAGAGCTTGCGAAGCTTGGGGTCCAGCGCATCGCGCAGGCCATCGCCCAGCATGTTGAAGGCGAGCACGGTGACGAAGATCGCCAGGCCCGGAAACAGCGTCACCTGACTGGCGATGCCGATATAGCTGCGGCCGTCCGCCAACATCGCGCCCCATTCCGGGCTCGGAGGCTGCGCGCCGAGGCCGATGAAGCTGAGGCTGGCGGCGGTGAGGATCGCCGTGCCGACGCGCATCGAGAAGTAGACGATGACGCTCGGCATGGTTCCGGGCAGCAGATGCCGCAGCATGATCAGCCGGTCGCGCACGCCGATCGCCCTTGCGGCGTCGACATAGACGGCCTGCTTGAGCGCCAGCGTCGAGCCGCGGACCAGCCGGGCAAACACCGGCACGGAGAACACGGCGACGGCATAGATGACGTTGTAGATGCCCGGTCCCAAGATCGCGATGACGCCGATTGCCAGCAGGATGCCGGGGAAGGCGAACAGGACGTCGCAGACGCGCATGATCAGCGAGTCGAGCCAGCCGCCATAGAAGCCGCTGATAAGGCCGAGCACGACGCCGATAATGCCACCGAGCGTCACCGACAGAAAACCGACGGACAGGGAGATGCGGCTGCCCCAGATGATCCGGCTGAAGATGTCGCGACCATAGGCGTCGGTCCCCGCCCAGTGCGCCGCGGACGGCCCCTCAAGGATATGCATGTAGTCGGGCTGGGCGGGCGCATAGGGGGCAAGGAGCGGGGCGAAGACGGCCATCAGCACGAGCGCCAGCAGGAAGACGCCCGCAGCGATCGCCTGCCGCTCGCGGCGAAAGCGGCGCAGGAATTCGCGAAACGGGCTGCGGACGGGCCGCGAGGCGGCCGGGGCAGCGGGCACGACCGCGCTCATCGGTAGCGTATCTCCGGATTGGCGACGGCATAGAGCACGTCGACGGCAAGATTGATGAGGATGAATTCGAGCGAGAAGATCAGGATCTCGGCCTGGATCACCGGGTAGTCGCGATAGGAGACGGAATCGACCAGCAGCCGTCCGAGGCCGGGCCAGGAGAACACCGTCTCGACCACGATCGAGCCGCCGAGCAGGAAGCCGAACTGCAGACCGACCATGGTGATGACCGGCACCAGCGCGTTGCGCAGGGTGTGCTTCCAGATCACGAAGCGTTCCGGCACGCCCTTGGCGCGGGCGGTCCGCACATAGTCCTCGCGGGTGATCTCGACGAAGGCCGATCGGGTGAAGCGCGCCATCACCGCGGCGACACCGAGGCCGAGAGTGAAGGACGGCATGACGAAGTGCTGCCAGGTCCCATAGCCGCCGGTCGGAAGCCAGCCGAGCCGCACCGAGAACAGGTCGATCAACAAAAGCCCGAGCCAGAAAGCGGGAAACGAGATGCCCGACACGGCGACGAGCATTCCGGTATAGTCCTGCCATCGCCCCCGCTTGACGCCGGACAGAACGCCGATCAGCAGGCCGAAGATGGTGGCCCAGATCATGCTGAACACGGTCAGCCAAACGGTCGGCATGAAGCGCTCGCCGATCTCCTCGGCGACGGTGCGCCTCGTCTTCAATGAAGTGCCGAAGTCACCCTGCACGGCATTGGAGACGAAGCGGAAATATTGCTCCCAGAGTGGACGGTCGAGGCCGAGCGACACGCGCACCGCCTGCACGTCCTCCGGGGTCGCGTCCTGGCCGGCGACAAGCCGCGCCGGGTCGCCCGGCAAGAGATGGACGAAGGCGAAGACAAGGACCGACAGCGCCACGATCACCGGAATGGTGCCGACCAGACGCCGGGCGAGATAATTGAGCATTCAGCAGATCCGAAACATGCGCGGCTCAGCCGCTTTCGGCCTATGGGCGCCCCGGACCCCCGCGCGGGGGTCCGGGGCGGTCGCGTCAGTCCTTGAACTCGGCGGTCTCGACGATAAAGCCGCGATCCGGCAGCGCGTAGACGCCTGTCAGATCCTTCGACTTGGCCGACAGGATCTGCTCGGTGCCGAGGAACACCCAGGGCGCTTCCTTCCAGATGAGCTCCTGGGCGGTCTTATAGAATTCCGCCCGCTTCTCCGGGTCGGCGGTTCCGATGGCGCCCTGGATCGCCGCGTCGACGTCCGGATTGCTGAAATAGGCGACGTTGTACATGGACGGCGGGAAGCTGGTGCTGGCCAGCAGCGGCCGCAGCGCCCAGTCGGCATCGCCGGTCGAGGAGGACCAGCCGCCATATTCCATCTGGACGGTGGCGTCCTCGGGCTTCTCGACGCTCCAGATCTTCTGCGCGGCAACGCCCGATTCCAGAGGCGTCACGTTCACCTTGACGCCGACCTGGGCGAACTGCTGCTGTAGGAACTGCATCGCCCGGATGGTCGTGGTGTTGTTGCGGCCGAACATCTCGGTTTCGAAGCCGTCGGGATAACCGGCATCGGCAAGCAGCTTCTTCGCCTTCTCGACGTCGAAGGTGTAGGGCGTCTGTCCCTGATAGAACTCCAGGAGCGAGGGCAGCGGCGAATCCACCGGCGTGCAGAAGCCGTTGAACACGACCTTGCCATAGGCGTCCTTGTCGACGGCGTAGTTCAGCGCCTGGCGCACGCGCACGTCGCCGAACGGCTTCTTCATGGTGTTCAGCGCCACATAGGTGGCGACGATCGACGGCGTCTTGACGAGATCGACGTTGGGGTTCTTCTCAGCCACCGGAACCATCTCGGGCGGCATCGGCATGATGAACTGCGCCTCGCCGGCCTGCAGCATCGCCACGCGGCTGCCGTTTTCCGGCACCGAGCGGATGGTGACGCCATCGACCTTCGGCAGGCCATCCTTCCAGTAGTCGTCGTTCTTGACCACCTCGAAGGTGTCGGCGGCCCAGTTCTTGAACTTGAACGGGCCGGTGCCGACGGGATTGCGGCCGATGTCCTTGCCGTACTTCTTGAGGGCGGCCGGGCTGATCATCATCGCGCCGGGATGGGCCAGATTGTTGACGAACGCGCCGAACGGCTCCTTCAGCGAAATCTTGACGGTGTGGTCGTCGACGACCTCGACCTTGTCGACCATCGAGACGAGGCTGCGCCGCGACAGATGGTTTTCAGGGTTGGCCAGACGCTCGATATTGACCTTCACCGCCTCGGCGTTGAAATCCGTTCCGTCATGGAACTTGACGCCCTGACGCAGATGGAAGGTGTACTCCGTCGCGTCGTCGTTGGCCTCGTAGCTCTCGGCCAGAAGCGGCACCAGCTTCATGCCCTCCTCGAAGCCGAACAGCCCCTGGTAGACCGTCCTCAGCGAAGTCTGCGACAGCGTGTCGTTGATGTTGGTCGGATCAAGACCGGTGAGATTGTCGGGGACGCCGACAACAAGCGTCTTCGCTGCCGCGACGGCTGGCGCCGCTGCCGTCAGCGCCGCCAGCGCCACGGCGGCCATCAGCTTCTTCAAAGGCATTCGTTGTTCCCCTTTTCCCTGTTTGAACTCAAGCGAAATCGCCCACCGGATGGCGCGCGACGAAATGGCCCGGCTCGACCTCGACCAGCGGCGCCCAGATCGGCTCGTCTCCCAGCTTGCGCATCGGGCTAGGAATTTCGCCCTCCAGAAGCGGCCGGGATCGATCGCGTCGGGCCGGGTCGGCGATCGGCACAGCGGCCATCAGCCGCCGCGTGTACGCGTGCTGCGGGTTTTCGAAGACCGCCTGGCGCGGTCCGATCTCGACGATCTGGCCGAGATACATCACGGCCACGCGGTGGCTGACCCGCTCGACCACCGCCATGTCGTGGGAGATGAAGAGATAGGCGAGCCGACGCTTTTCCTGCAAATCCATCAGCAGGTTGACGATCTGAGCCTGGATCGAGACGTCGAGCGCGGAAACGGCCTCATCGGCGATGATCAGATCCGGCTCGCAGGCCAGCGCGCGGGCGATGCAGATGCGCTGGCGCTGACCGCCGGAGAACTCGTGCGGATAGCGCTTGGCATGGTCCGGCGAGAGGCCGACGTCGACCAGCAGCTGCGCCACCCGCTCCTCGACCCCGGCGCCCTTGGCCAGGTTGTGGGTGATCAACGGCTCGGCAATGCTGAAGCCGACGGTGACGCGCGGGTTGAGCGAGGCATAGGGGTCCTGGAAGATGTACTGGATCTTCTGGTGCATGCGCCGGCGCTCCGCTTCCGGCATCGCGAAGATATCGCGGCCGGAAAAGCGGATCGAACCGGAATCCGGCGCCTGAAGCTGCATGATCGTGCGCCCGGCGGTCGACTTGCCGCAGCCGGACTCGCCAACCAGCGCCAGCGTCTCGCCAGGATGCACCTTGAAGCTCACCCGCTCGACTGCGTGGATGCGGCCGGTCAGGCGACCGAACAGCCCGCGACGAACCTCGAACCGGGTGAAGAGATCGTCGACATCGAGAATGGGCGGCGCGGCGGGCTCGACGGTGTCCTGCCAGCGTTCGGCCTCGGTGGCGATGCCGGCTTCGCCTTCCACGGTCAAAACCGGAAAACGGCGCGGCAGCGGCGCGCCCGAAAGGCTGCCGAGCTTCGGCACGGCGGCCAGCAGCGCCTTGGTGTAGGGCGCCTGCGGCCGGGCAAAGACGTCGTCGACCACCCCCTCCTCGACCTTTTTGCCCCTGTACATCACCAGAACGCGGTCGGCGACCTCGGCAACGACGCCCATGTCGTGGGTGATGAACATGACGGCCATGCCCATCTCGTCCTGCAACTGACGCACCAGCCGCAGGATCTGCGCCTGGATGGTGACGTCGAGCGCCGTCGTCGGCTCGTCGGCGATCAGAAGGCTCGGCCGGCAGGACAGCGCCATGGCGATCATCACGCGCTGACGCATGCCGCCGGAAAGCTGGTGAGGGTAGCGGTCCAGGAGCCGCGCGGCTTCCGGAATGCGCACCTTGTTGAGCATGGCCAGCGCTTCCGACCGCGCCTCCTTCCGGCCCAGCCCCTGGTGCAGCATGACCGCCTCGGCGATCTGATCGCCGATCGTGAACACCGGGTTCAGCGAGGTCATCGGCTCCTGGAAGATCATCGCGATCTCATCGCCGCGAAGCCGGTTCATCGCCGGAAGCGATTCCTGGGCGAGGTCGCGCAGGCCGCCGTCGCGGCCGGCGAGCTGAATCGAGCCGCCGACGATGCGCCCGCCGCCGAACTCGATCAGCCGCATCAGGCTAAGGGCCGTTACCGACTTGCCGGAGCCGGATTCGCCGACGATCGCCAGCGTCTCACCGCGCCTGATGTGCAGGTCGATGCCGTCGACGGCGCGGAACGGCCCGTCCTCGGTCGGAAACTCGACGGTCAGGTTCTTGACCTCGACCAACGGCGTCGAATGCGTCGCCGGAGGCGCGCCGGCATTTGATAGCGATCCTGTGGTTGGGGCGGCTTGGGGGATCGACGTCATTCACCTGCCTTTTGGGACGGGGCATCATCGGCTTGCGCGGCGCCGACAACGATCTGGCGGCTTCGGCTCAGAACCGGCCTTCGGCTTCCCTCAACCGCAATGATCCCGCCGTCACCGATGTGTGGGGCCGAATACTGACCGGTTCCTAATAGAACCGCATCGCGGAATGGCATGATCGACGCGGTCGATGCGACGGTTATCCCCATCATTCACCTGCCTCGCTCGCTCAGCGAGCGAACCCGCTCAACCAAGGGTTTGAGATCACGGGAAACCATAGTCGCGATAGCAGTATTCCCCGCTCCGATCCGCGCCGTCCGGCAGATCATGCGTTCGTCATCGTCCCAGCCTTCCAAGACGAGCTGATCTTGACTGCATGGCGCGATCGGCTCCCTCATGAACCGGACCCGCCGCGCACCGATACCCCAGGCCGCCTTGCGATCCGGCCATGGATCCGCGCTCACGCGGGATCAGGGGCAACAGGGATCGAGACGGATGCATGGGAACCCGGCGGTCAGTACCTAGAAGCATCTTTTCACACGAGATGAGATTTGCAAGGCTCCTTTTCCTGATGCGCGACCGGAGCATCAGCTCGCCGCACCGCCCCGTCTCGACGCTGATGGTAGTGCTCAGAGCGGCATCTCAACCTGCCCCCCTAAAGCTATCGACCACCGAGAGACCCCCTTGAAACCGCTCGCCGGCGCTCCTGTCAATGGCAAAATGTTGGCACAGAGTGCAGATTGTGATGATAAAATCGTCACGCCCATTTTATATGCAATATCGAAGCGATCTATAAGATTTCCGCATTTTTCGATGCCAAGCAAAATAACAGCTTATCTTGACCGGGTGAGCTGTCGAATGGAACTCTTGGCCATCGCGGTTGGAGTGATGCCGCCTCAAGCGGTCGCCTGACTGAGAATCCCCCCGTCTCTCAAGGGAAAGCCAATGGCCTCAGCACACCGTTCATTTCTCGTCTTGACGGCGCTCCTCACGGCGCTGGCATCCTCGGCGGCGACCGCTGAGGACCGCACCTTCCATGTCGGGCTCGATGGCACCTTCGCGCCACACGCCATGCCGACCATGAGCGGTGGCGTCGAGGGCTTCAACGTCGACTTGGCCAACGAGATCGGCAAGCGGCTCGGCGCGAAGATGGAGATCACCGCGACGCAGTTCTCCGGCCTGATCCCCGGCCTGCAAGCCGGCACCTTCGACTTCCTGGCCGCGCCGACCACGATCACCCCGGAGCGCGCCGAGAACCTGCTCTTCACCGAAGGCTATCTCGACACCGACTTCCAACTGGTGGTGAAGGCCGACGGCCCGCAGATCGATGACCTCTCGGAGCTCAAGGGCAAGACGATCGCCGTCAACAAGGGCTCGGCCTACGATTCCTGGGCGCGAGGACTGGAAGAGAAGATCGGCTGGAAGGTCGAGAGCTACGGCACCAATTCCGACGCCATTCAGGCGGTGCTGACCGGGCGGGCCGCCGCCAATGTCGCCGGCAACACCGTTTCGGCCTGGGCCGTGAAGAAGAATCCGGCCCTGAAGCTCTCCTATCTCCACAAGACGGGCCTCGTCTGGGGCATGCCCTTCCGCAAGGACTCCGTCGATCTGCGCAACGAGGTGGAACGCGCCATCGAGTGCATGAAGATCGACGGCACGATGAAGGCGATGTCGGAGAAGTGGTTCGGCGTCACCCCGGAAGAGGGCTCGACCGCCATCACCCCGATCAAGGGCTACGGCCAACCGGGCTTCCCCGGCTATGTCGAGGACGACCACACGCCGGCCTGCAAGTGAGACAGATGCCGACGGACCGGAGGTACTCACAAGGACGGCTCGCTCGGCCGTCTCCGGCGGTCCGTCACCCGTTTCCCCTCACCGAGAGAGGCGGCTCATGAAACGCCCGATGCTCGAGATCGCCGGACTCTTCAAGGCATTCGGCGAAAACGCCATCCTCAACGGCATCAACCTGAAAGTGCCCACCGGCGAACTGGTCTTCGTCATCGGCCCCTCGGGATCGGGCAAGAGCACGATGCTGCGCTGCTGCAACCGCCTGGAAGAGCCGACCTCCGGCGCCATCCTCATCGAGGGCACCGACATCTGCGGCCTCGGCGTCGACATCAACGCCATGCGCCGCAAGGTCGGAATGGTGTTTCAGTCCTTCAACCTCTATCCGCACCTCAACGTGCGCTCCAACGTCTCCCTGGCGCTTCGCAAAGTCTTGAAACTGCCGCGCGCCGAGGCGGACGAAAGAAGCATGGCGGCGCTCGATCTGGTCGGCCTCGCCCAGCGCGCCGATTTCTTCCCGTCCCAAATTTCCGGCGGGCAGCAGCAGCGGGTCGCCATCGCGCGGGCGCTGGCGCTCGAGCCCAAGGTGATGCTGTTCGATGAGCCGACCTCGGCGCTCGACCCCGAACTCGTCGGCAGCGTCCTCGCCGTGATGCGCGATCTCAAGGCGAGCGGCATGACGATGCTGGTCGTCAGCCACGAAATGGGCTTCGCCCGCGAGGCCGCGGACCGTGTCATCTTCATGGATGGCGGCGTGATCGTCGAGGAAGGCGCGCCCGAGGCGGTGTTCGGCGCGCCGAAGCACGAGCGAACGCAGGCCTTCCTGTCGCGTGTGCGGGGCTAAGCGCATGTCTCCGCTCGAACGTTTCCTCGATACCTTCCTCAATCCCCGGGTGATCGGCAAATACTGGCCGGACATTCTTGACGGGCTGATCGTCACCCTGGAACTGGCGATCGCCGTCGTCGTCACCGGAATTCTCGTCGGATTGGCGCTCGCCTGCCTGAGAGCTGTCGGGATCAGAGCCGCGAATATCGCCATCGTCTGCTTCGCCGACATCCTTCGGTCGCTGCCGCCGCTGGTTCTGATCCTCTTGATCTATTTCGGGTTTCCCAACATCGGCATCGTCCTGTCCGGACCGATGGTCGTCTATGTCGTCCTGTCCCTGGTGCTCGCCGCCTTCGCCGAGGAAATCTTCTGGGCCGGCATCACCTCGGTCGACAAGGGGCAATGGGAGGCTGCGCGCTCCACCGGGCTCGGCTTCGCCCAGACGCTCGGCTATGTGGTGCTGCCGCAGGCCGTGCGGCTGACGCTGCCGCCCCTCGCCAACCGGGCGATCGCCATCACCAAGATGACGGCGCTCGGCACCGTCATCGGCGTGCCGGAAATCCTCTACCAGGCAACCACCGCCCAGTCCTTTTCCGGCAATGCCTCGCCGCTCACCCTCGGCGCGCTCGCCTATCTCGCGTTGTTTCTGCCCTTCGTCGTTCTGGCGCGCTGGCTGGAAACGCGCTTTGCCTGGCGCAAGGCCTGACGCCATGAACCAGATCCTCGACCAGTTCCTGAATTTTCAGGTGATGGGCGCCGCGTTCCCGACGCTAATGGCGGGCCTCCTCACCACTGCCGAAATTTGCGTCGTGGTAATCCTGCTCGGTCTGGCCGGCGGCCTCGGCGTCGCCCTCGGCTCGCTCCACTCCAGCCGCTGGGTCCGCTGGCCGTCCATCGTGCTGGTCGATTTCTTCCGGGCGATCCCGCCACTGGTCCTCCTGATCTTCGTCTATTCCGGGTTGCCCTTCGCCGGCATCCGCCTGTCGCCCTTCGCCGCGGTGGTGATCGCCTTCCTGCTCAACAACTCCGCCTATTACGGCGAGGTCTACCGCGCCGGCATCCTGTCCATCGGCAAGGGACAGTTCGAGGCGGCGCGCTCCACCGGCCTTACCCGGGCGCAGACCATGCTCTACGTCGTTCTGCCCCAGGCAGTGAGGAACGTCCTGCCGGATCTTCTGTCCAACACCGTCGAGGTGGTGAAGCTGACGTCGCTGGCGAGCGTCGTCTCGCTGGGCGAGCTGCTCTACGCCGCCGACATGGCCCGCTCCGTCACCTACAACGCCTCGCCCGTCGTGATGGCGGCGGCGGTTTATCTCGTCATCCTCTGGCCGCTGGTGCGGCTGGTCAGTCGTTTCGAGCGCCGGCTCAGCCTCTAGCGCAGCCGGCCAGCAAAGAGAGAACCCTCATGCGCGAACTCATCATCGGCGGCGCCCAGATGGGCCCCATCCAGAAGGCCGACAGTCGCGAGGCGGTGGTCAGACGGATGATCGCGCTGCTCGACCAGGCCAAGTCGCGGAACTGCGACGTGGTGGTCTTTCCCGAACTGGCGCTCACCACCTTCTTTCCGCGCTGGTACATGGAGGACCAGGCCGAGGTCGACTTCTGGTTCGAGCGCGAGATGCCGAACGGCGCCACCGAGCCGCTGTTCGCCCGCGCGAGGGATTACGGCATCGCCATTTCCTTCGGCTATGCCGAGCTGACGCCGGACGGCCGCCACTTCAACACCTCGATCCTGACCAACCGCAAGGGCGAGATCGTCGGCAAATACCGCAAGGTCCACCTGCCGGGTCATGTCGAATATGACACCCAGCGCGCCTTCCAGCATCTGGAGAAGCGCTATTTCCTTCCCGGCGACCTCGGCTTCAACGTGTGGAGCAACGAAGGCGCCGTCATGGGCATGTGCATCTGCAACGACCGGCGCTGGCCCGAAACCTACCGGGTCTTGGGTCTGAAGGGCGTCGAGCTCGTGCTCCTTGGCTACAACACGCCGTCGGTGAACTCGCAGATGAGCGCCGAAGGGCTGGAGAAGCGCCTGTTTCATTCGCAGCTGTCGATGCAGGCCGGCGCCTATCAGAACGCCACCTGGGTCGTCGGCGTCGCCAAGGCGGGCGTCGAGGACGGCCATCCGCTGATGGGCGGCTCGATGATCGTCGACCCCAACGGCTTCGTGGTCGCCAAGGCCGAGAGCGAGGACGATGAGCTGATCGTCCACGGCTGCGACATGGATCTGTGCGAATTCGGCAAGACGACGATCTTCGATTTCGCCCGTCACCGGCGCATCGAGCATTACGGCATCATCACCAGCCAGACCGGGGCCTCCCGGCCGGCCGACTGACGATGCTCCTCGACTTCGCCACCCTGCCGGCGACGAGCCGCTACAAGCTGCTGACGGCCACCGTCCTGCCGCGGCCGATCGCCTGGGTGACGACGCTCGGCGAGGAAGGACAGGTCAACGCCGCGCCCTTCTCCTTCTTCAACGTCTTCAGCGAGGAGCCGGCGCTTATCATCCTCGGCCTTCAGCACCATCCGGACGGTTCGCCCAAGGACACCACCCGCAACATCCACGCGCGCGGCGAGTTTGTCGTCAACATCGTGTCCGAAGAACTCCTGCCGGCCATGATCGGCACCGCCGCCGCCTACCCACCGGGCAAGAGCGAGACGGCGGCGCTGGGGCTCGCGGTGGAGCCGGGCGCGCGGATTGCCACGCCGCGCATCGCCGCCGCGCCCGTCGCCCTCGAATGCCGCCGGCACACCACGATCGCCTTTGGCGACCATCGCGAAATCCTGATCGGCGAGGTCCTGGCGCTCCACGCGCGCGAGGGGCTGATCGATCCCGTGACGCACCGCGTCGAATGGGACGACGACTATCCTGTCGGCCGCCTTTTCGCCGACCGCTACTCGCGGACGCGGGAGAGCGATCGCCATTCCATCCCACCGGCCCCGCAAGAGCCGGGTTTTTCAAGCCATTCCTAAGGGAGCTCCCATGCCAAGCCAACTCATCGATCGCCAGACGAACGGCGTCTTCATCATTTCCGCAACGCCCTTCACCGAGACAGGCGCCGTCGATGATGCGAGCACCGACCGGCTCGTCGACTTCTATCTCGAGCATGGCGTTACGGGCATGACGATCCTCGGCATCATGGGCGAGGCCAACAAGCTGACGGCCGAGGAGGCGACGGGCTTTGCCGCCCGCGTGCTGAAGCGCGTCGGCGGGCGCATTCCGGTGGTGGTCGGCGTCTCCGCCGCCGGCCTCGACAATCTCGCCTCGCTGGCCCACTTCGCCATGGACGCGGGAGCGGCGGGCGTGATGGTGGCGCCTTCCCCCGGACCGGCGGTGGAGGACAGGGTTCGCGGCTACTTCCATCAGGTCTGCGCGGCCCTTGGCCCCGACGTGCCCGTGTGTCTCCAGGACTTTCCTCAGACGACCGGCGTGCCGATCTCCGCTGCCACCATCCTGACGCTGACCCGCGATTGCCCGCAGATCGTCATGCTGAAGCACGAGGACTGTCCGGGTCTTGCCAAGATTTCAGCCGTGCGCGCCGGCTCCGGCACGGCCGACACGCCGCGCCTTTCGATCCTTTGCGGCAATGGCGGGCTTTATCTGCCACAGGAGCTGGCGCGCGGCGCCGATGGCGCCATGACCGGCTTCGCCTTTCCCGAAATGCTGGTCGAGGTGGTGCGGGCCCATCAGGCGGGCGACCCGGACCGGGCCGAGGACGTCTTCGACGCCTATCTGCCGATCCTGCGCTACGAGCAGCAGCCCGGCTATGGCCTCGCCGTGCGCAAGGCGGTGCTGCATCATCGCGGCGCCATCGCCTGCCCGCGCACTCGCGCGCCCGGACCGAAGCTTAGCCCCACCGACGAGGCCGAGCTGCTGCGCCTCATCGCGCGCACCGAAAAGAAGGTGAAGGAGCTCTAGTCATGGATCTTCAGATCGCCGACAAGCGCGCCGTCGTGCTCGCATCCTCGCGCGGGCTCGGGCTCGGCATCGCCGAGGCTATCGCCGCCGAGGGCGCCAACGTCCTTCTGTGCGGCCGCAGCGCCGAGAAGCTCGCGGCCAACGCCGACAGGATCAACGCCGCCGGCAAGGGCAAGGCCGTTTTCGTCGAGGCCGATCTCGCCGATCCTGCCTTCGCCGAGCGCCTGGTTGAGGTCGCCGGCGACAAGCTCGGCGGCATCGACATCCTGGTCAACAACACCGGCGGCCCGCCGCCGGGAGGCGCGGCCGCCATGTCGCTCGCCATGCTCGACAAGCACTTCGCCATGATGGTGGCGCGAGTCATCGAGCTGACCGCCATGGCGCTGCCGGCGATGCGCGCCGCAGGCTGGGGCCGCGTCCTCACCGTCGGCTCGTCCGGCGTGGTGCAGCCGATCCCGAACCTTGCGCTCTCCAACACCTTGCGCTCCGCCCTTGTCGGCTGGACCAAGTCGCTGTCGAACGAGGTCGCCGGAGACGGCGTCACGGTCAACATGCTGTTGCCAGGCCGCATCCACACGGCGCGGGTCGACGAACTCGACGCGGCGGCAGCCGAGCGCACCGGCCAGCCGCTGGACCAGGTGCAAAAGACCGCCAAGGCCGGGATCCCGGCGGGGCGCTACGGCACCGTCGAGGAGTTCGCCTCGGTCGCCGCCTTCCTGGTGAGCGGCCGCGCCGGCTACGTCACCGGAAGCCTGGTGCGCTGCGACGGCGGCCTGATCCGATCGGTCTAGACAGGAGACGCACGAGCATGGCCGAATACGACCTCGTCGTCCTAGGCGGCACGATCGCCACCGCCTCCGACACCTTCCAGGCCGACATCGGCGTTCGGGACGGGCGGATCGTCGCCCTGGCCGAGCGCCTCGACGGCGGCGCCGAGACCATCGACGCGACCGGCCGGCTCGTGCTGCCGGGCGGGATCGAGGGGCACTGCCACATCGAGCAGGAATCCTCCTCCGGCATCATGTCGGCGGACGACTACTACACGGGCAGCGTTTCCGCGGCCTTTGGCGGCAATTCGTGCTTCGTTCCCTTCGCCGCCCAGCACAAGGGCATGGGCGTCACCGAAACGCTCGATCTCTACGACAGCCGCGCGGCACCGAAATCGGTGATCGACTATTCCTACCATCTCATCATCTCGGACCCGAGCGAGGCGGTACTGGCGGAGCTGCCGAAGGCGTTCGCGCGCGGCGTCACCTCCTTCAAGGTCTTCATGACCTATGATCTGATGAGGCTCGGCGACGGCCAGCTTCTCGACATCCTCTCGGTCGCCAAGGCCCATGGCGCGCTGACCATGGTTCACGCCGAAAACAACGACATCATCAAGTGGACGTCGAAGCGACTGCTGGAAGGCGGCTATACCGCGCCGCGCTATCATGCGATCAGCCATCCGGCGCTGGCCGAGGAGGAGGCGATCAACCGCGTGATCAGCCTGGCCAAGTTCGTCGACGCGCCGCTCTTCGTGGTCCACGTCTCGACGCCGGAAGGCGCCGAGCTCGTGCGCCGCGCGCGCCAGGCCGGCGCGCGGATCTTCGCAGAAACCTGCCCGCAGTATCTGTTCCTCACCCGAGAGGATCTCGATCGGCCGGGCATGGAGGGCGCCAAGTTCATGTGCTCCCCGCCGGTTCGAGACGCCGCGACGCAGGATGCGCTGTGGCGGCACGTCGAGGCCGGCACCTTCGCTTCCGTCTCCTCCGACCACGCGCCCTACCGTTTCGACGAGACCGGCAAGCTGATGGGCGGCCCCAACGCCGCCTTCAAGCAGATCGCCAACGGCATGCCGGGCATCGCCATGCGCCTGCCGCTTCTCTTTTCCGAAGGGGTGGTCAAGGGCCGCATTTCGCTCAACCAGTTCGTGGCCCTGTCTTCGACGAACGCCGCCAAGACCTTCGGCCTCTCCCCCAAGAAGGGCACGATCGCCATCGGCGCCGATGCCGACATCGCGATATGGGACCCTAATGAGACGCGCACCGTGTCGCTCGCCGACCAGCACGACGCGATGGACTACACGCCCTTCGAGGGCATGCGCGTCACCGGCTGGCCGCGCACCGTCCTGTCGCGCGGTCGCCCCGTTGTCCTGGAGGGCGAACTGAAGGCCGCGGCCGGCAGCGGCGCCTTCGTCGCTCGCGGCACGGTCGATCTGTCGGGTCTGCCCGGCCACCGCACGCCGGAGCTCGATCCGGCACGGAACTTCGGCGCGAGGATCGCCCCATGAACGCCACAGCCCGAGCCGGCGGACCGATCGTCGTCATCAACCCCAACTCCAATGCCGCCGTCACCGCCGGCCTCGATGCCGCGCTGGAGCCCTTTCGGCTCGGCGGCGGACCGGCGATCGAGTGCCTGACGCTGGCCGAGGGTCCCTTCGGCGTCGAGAGCCAGCTCGACACCGATAGCGTCGTCTTGCCGCTGGTTCGGCTCGTCGAATCGCGCCCGGACGCCGCCGCCTTCGTGCTCGCCTGTTACTCCGACCCCGGCCTCGACGCCTGCCGCTCGATCGCGCGCGTTCCGGTCTACGGCATCCAGGAAAGCGGGGTGCTGACGGCATTGACGCGCGGCGACCGGATCGGTGTGGTTGCCATCGCGGCGGCTTCGGTCGTTCGTCATCGGCGGACCATGCGGCGGATGGGCGTGCTCGAGCGGCTCGCCGCGGAACGCCCGCTCGGCCTCTCGGTCGATGAGAGCGCCCGCGCGGAGGGCACCTTCGCACGATTGACCGAGGTCGCGCGCCAGCTTATCGCAGACGGAGCCGAAGCCATCGTCCTCGGCTGCGCCGGCATGGCGCGTCACCGCGCGCCGCTGGAGCGGGCGGTGGGGGTGCCGGTAATCGATCCAACCCAGGCGGCCGTCGCGATGGCACTCGGTGGCGTGTTGGCCGCCCGCCTTCAGACATGAGCCGAGCCCCTTGAAGATCGACCGCAAGAACGACGTCTCGCTGCGCCTTCTCGAAATCTTCGGGACGATGATGCGCTGCCAGACGACCGTTCAGGCGGCCGAGGAACTCGGCATATCGCAACCGGCGGTCTCCACGGGCATTCGCCAGCTTGAGGCGCAGCTCGGCGTCACGCTGTTCCAGCGGGCCAATCGGCGGCTTCAGCCGACCGAGGAGGCGCGGGCGATCTTCATGGAGATCGAGCCGATCTTCACCCAGCTCCGCTCCTTCGAGTCGCGCGTTCGCGACGTGCGCAGCGGCAATGCCGGCCGGCTCCGGATCATGGCGACGCCGCCGCTCGGACACACGATCGTTCCCCTGGCTCTGAAGCGCTTTCTCTCCGAGCGCGGCGAACTCTCCGTCTTCTACGACGTGCGCCGCCTCGACAGCGTCATCGAGGCGGTCGAGATGGGGACGGTCGACATCGGCCTGGCGCTCGGCCTCGAAGGCCATCCCGCCGTCAACGTCTCGGTGCTCGAACGCAGCGACATGGTGGCTCTCGTGGTTCGCGGCCATCCCCTGGAGAGCGAGGCGGTGATCACGCCGAAACTGGCCGCCGAGCACGGCCTGATCGGGATCGAGCTCGGGTCGCGCCTCGGGCAGCAGCTGCAGCGTTCGTTCGAGAGCGCCGGGGTCGGCTACCATCCCAGGGTCGAGGTGCGCTACTGCCACACAGCCGCCGTTCTCGCCAGCACGGGGCTCGGCGTGGCGATCGTCGACCGTTTCACGGCCCGCTTCCTGTCGAGCTTTGCGGTGACGGTGCGGCCTTTCTCACCGACGACGCGCATTGCCTCGAGCCTTTTGACGCGCCTTTTATTTCCGCCGCCGCAACTGGCTGCTGACTTCGCCGAGGAGGTTCGCCGCGCCATCGTGCTGGCAACCCCGAGTTTTGCCGGCTAATTCCGGCGCCATCGTCGGGCGATGGCGCGCCGCCACTCTGGACGCCAGCCCGAGGCTTCCGGCGGCGGCTTCGCAAACTGCATCAACGCGTCTCGGATGTTGAAAGCGGGACGCGGGCCTCTGGATCCGATGGCGCGGCGGCAAGGTCATGGCGATGCTGGAACCGAACCTGCCGCCGTCCGCCTAGAACGCCGAAGAGCAGAGCCGCTTCCCCGCCCGTTCAGCGTACAAGCGCTGATACTATGCGGATGCGGCCGCGATCTTGGTGTCCGACATCCTGTAGCGGAACTTCACGTCCGTCAGATTAGCGGCGTCAGAAAGTTCAGCCGCGAAGAGTTGCGCGACGAATATCTTCAGTATTTCCTGTGCGATCAGGTTGTCGAGCTTGGGTACGCTCACCGTGGTGAGAAGATCACCGTCGGACGCGTCCCGAGCTGTGGTGACGAGAAGAGCCGGGCAACCGATCGCTTCCACCTGACGGGCAAGCTCCACCTCACGGCCATCGCCGAAGATCACGACTCCCGTCGAGGCATCCATCGCTTCGAGCGGTCCGTGGAGATAATGGCGGGTGTCATAGGCCGAGGCGGGAATGCGGGAAGCCTCCCGGATGAGCAGAGAGGCCCCGTCGGCAGTACCGAGAGAGGCACCCAAGCCGACACAATCGATCGCGCGCCGCGACGGAAAAAGCTCGCCCAGGCGCTTCATTTTCTGGCTGGCATGGTCGATCACCTCTGCCGCCTGGGCCGGAATGTCGGCAAAGCTGTCTTGCGTGCCGCCGAGAAGCTTTTCGAAGACCATGCCCATCGCAAGAAGAGTTGCCGTGTAGCCGGTGCTCGATGGCGTCGCATCCGATCCCTGCTTCAGCGTGACGTGGATATCCGACGCCTGGGCAAGCGGGCTCGCGCCGTCCTTGCTGATGCCGATGCGCTTGGCTGTGGGCAGCTTCTGGTGGGCGAGAACCGTTTCCACGCTGCGCCCTCCCGCGGAAAGGCCAACCAACGTGTCGACAAGATCATGACCATAGGCCATGTCGCAAGCGCGGATGGCAAAGGCGCGGCGGCCGCGAGCCTGCAACTCACCCGCCCCGACGACGGCCGCGGCGAAGCTCGCGCCAATCCCCGTGATGCCGATCACCGGGCGGTCGAACGGGGAAAGATCAAGCGTTGCGAGTTGATCGCGCACAGCAGCATGGGTGTCTGCCAAGGCTTCGGGTTGGCGAGCGATGGTCGAACGATAGCTCATGGGGCTTCTCCTGTTACTGAAGTTTGGCGGCGGTGCGTGAGGGGCCCGCGTTTCGAGAGCGCGCAAGGCTGACGGCAAGCCGGCATGCACCCTCGACGGGTTTCTCCGTGAAGAGGTGCGGCGTGATGCGGCCGGAGGCCGCGCCAGCCAGCGCTTCGCAAAAGGCCCGCCACAGAAGCGGCTGTGCCACGATGACACTGCCGCCCGCGACGACATGCGCTGTGGGTGCGCCGCGTTCGACGAGATGAAGGACGAGCCGAGCCAATGCCTCCCCCCCCTCACGGATGGTAGCAAGCGCCAAGGCCGACCCCTTTTCGGCAGCCGCAAAAACAGCGGGCGCGTGGGCGCCAATGGCCGCCGCATTGCCAAGTGTTCCCAGGGCGCTGCCGAGTCTGGGAAGAGCGGAGAGCGAAAGGGACGCCGAGAGCGCGCGAAGCAACGGCTCGTCCGGCGCGCCGCCCGCATCGAGATGGTGTGCGGCCTTTCGGGCAGATTCGCGCACGAGGCCCGCCGCGCTGCCATCGTCACCGATCAGCCAGCCCCAGCCGCCTGCCGTCATCATGCCCTGGTCCGTAGACCGGCAAACAGCGATGGACCCCGTGCCCGCCACAAGGCCGATCGCTCCGGGAAGGTCGAGCGCCCAAGGCATCAATTCGGCATCGTTCACGACAACCGCGGGAACATCGCAGCGAGCGGCGATGGCCGCGGTGAAGGAATCGCACTCCGGAACATCGTCGCAGCCGTGAGCGCCGATGCCGATCGCCGCGAGCGGATGGCCTGCCGTGAGCCGGAAGACCAGTTCGAGAAGCCGGTCGGCGTCCTCTTGCCAGTCGCGGCTGCGCCACTCGCTGCTCGGCAGCACAAGGTTCTTACCGGCATCGATGCGGCCTTCGCCGTCGCGAAAAGCGCGCAGATGGGTCTTCGTTCCGCCGATGTCGATCCCGACAACCAGCGGAGCGGCATTCGTCGCTGACGGGGGCTTCATTTCGTTCGCGCGCTCCGGTTGCGCAGGCGAAGCCCGCCGGCGTCGAACAAAAGCGCCCGTTCCGGCGACGCGAAGAAGCGCACCGTCGTTCCAGGCGACGCCTCTCCCCGCGCCGCCCTCAGGCAGACGGCCGTGCCGTCGGTGAGTGTGAGATGCACATGGGATTCCGCACCGAGATCCTCGACATAGGCGACCTTCCCCTCGCCCACGAGCGCCTCGCTGCTTTCCGTCGGGAGGAGCGGACGAAGCGAAACGTGCTCCGGCCGCAAACCGATCTCGACCGATGTACCGACAGCCAGCTCCCCGGCAAAGGGCAGCGAAAGGCGAGCCGAGCCGCCAATCCCCTCCAGCAGGATTCGTCCCATATCCGAGCCGACGACGCGCGCCGGCAGAAAGTTCATCTTCGGCGATCCCACGAAGCCCGCGACGAAGCGGTTGTCGGGATCATCATAGAGCGTCAGCGGCCTGCCGGCCTGTTGCACCCGGCCGCCGTTCATCACCACCATTTTGTCGGCCAGGGTCATGGCCTCCACCTGGTCGTGCGTGACGTAGATCATCGTGGTGCCGAGCCTGCGATGCAGATCCATCAGTTCGGCGCGCATCTGAACGCGAAGCTCGGCGTCGAGGTTCGAAAGCGGCTCGTCGAACAGGAAAACCCGTGGGTCCCGCACGATGGCTCGGCCGATCGCAACACGCTGCTTCTGCCCCCCGGAAAGCTGACCGGGCCTTCGTTCGAGCAGCTTTTCGAGCTGCAAAATCCCCGCGCCTTGGGCGACCTGGGAGGCGATGTATTCCTTGGGCTTTCGCGCCATGCGCAATCCGAAGGAGATGTTTTCGAAGACTGTCATGTGCGGATAGAGCGCATACGACTGGAAGACCATCGCCGTCCCACGCTTGGCGGGATCGACATCGTTCATCACCGCACCCTCGATAGAAATGGTGCCGGAGGTGATGGTCTCCAGCCCGGTGATCATCCGCAGCAACGTGGACTTTCCGCAGCCGGAAGGGCCGACGAAAACGACGAATTCGCCGCGCTCGATGGTGAGATTGACGTCCTCGAGCACCTTGTGCCTGCCGTAGGACTTGGTCGCCGACGATATTTCAAGAAAAGACATTTTGTTTCGAACTCCCATCAGCCCTTGGTGCCCGACATCGCGATGCCTTCGACAATCTTGCGCTGGAAGATCAGAAAGAAGAGCAAGGGAGGAACCGCCGCCAACAGATTGGCGGTCATCACCACATCGACTGTCTGGTGCGAAAGCGGGGCGTTGAAGAGGCCCACGACCTGACCGACGGTGTACATCTCCGGGCGTGTGCCGACGATGAGCGGCCACATGTAGTTCCCCCATGTGCGCATGAAAGTCAGGATCGCGAGCGTGACCATGGCGTTGCGCGACAGGGGCAAGGCGATGTGCCAGTAGATCTCGAAGTGGCCCGCGCCATCGAGGCGGGCAGCCTCGATCATGTCCCTAGGAATGGCTCTCATGAACTGCATCAGCATGAACAGGCCGAACGCGGAGGCGATGCCGGGCACGACAAGCCCCTGCATGGTGTTGAGCCAGCCGAGCTCCGAGGTCAGAAGGTAGGTGGGAATGATCGTGACGGCCGTCGGCACCATCAGCGACAGCATGACGATGGCGATGGTGATTTTCTTGCCTGGAAAATCGAAGAGCGAGAATTCGAAGGCAGCCAGCGAACTGACGGCCAGAACGCCGAAAATCGTGAGGATCGAGTAGATCAACGAGACTACATACGCGCGGAAATATTCGGTTTCGGCGAAGATCATCGCGATCTTGTCGATACCCGCCGCAACCGAAGTGGGCCAAAGACGCGGATTGATCGACACGGGTTCTCCAGGCAGGGAGAAGACGACGTTGACCATCCACCAAAGGGGAAAGATGGCGATGACGGCGACGGCGATGGCCACGACCCACTTGAGGACGGTCCAGACGTCAGGCCGGCGCGCCAAACGGATCACGGTCATTTCGTCTCCTTGCGGTTGCCCAGCAGGTACATGACAGCAGTGACTGCAACGATGGCGGTCGTCAGAATGAAACCGTAGGCAGAGGCAAGACCAAACTTCAGTTCACCGAAAGCTTGCCCCATCATGTCCATGACCGGGAAAAGCAACGCGCCGCGGCGCCCGCCATATTCGGTGAAGGAGGAGCCGGTCAGCAGCCATGGCTTGTCGAAAACCTGCATGGCCGAGATCACGCTGTAGGTGACGACGAAGAACATCACCGGCCCTAGCATCGGCAGGGTGATATGGATGATCTGTTGCCACTTGTTCGCTCCATCGAGGCGCGCCGCCTCGTAGAGCTCGGTAGGGATGTTCTTCAGCCCGGCAAGTAGAATCACCATATTGAAGCCCGCCGAGACCCACACGTCGACGGCGATCAACGCATACATCATCGTGCCGGTATCATTGAGAAAATTGACCGCCGGGATGCCGAACCAGCCGAGAATCATGTTGAGCAGGCCGAAATTCGGCGCGTAGATCCACCGCCAGATCGTCGCCGCCAGGAACGCCGGCAGCACGACCGGAAGAAAATAGGCATTTCGGAAGAAGTTCGCCCAGCGGCCGGTAAAACTGTCCACGAGCAACGCCAAGCCAAGCGCCGCGAAGATGCCGATCGGAACGGTAATCAACAGGTACACGCAGAGATTGGTCATCGCTCGGGAGAAATCCCGCGAGGAGATGAGCCAGCGGTAGTTGGAAAGTCCAACGAATGTCGGCTCTCGCACACCATTCCAATCATGGAAGCTGTAAAAGAGACCGCTTATGATCGGGTATAGGAAGAAAACCACGAACAGGAGCATGAACGGGGTTATCATCAAGTAATGCGGGAGATATTTACGAAACGACGACATGATGATCACCGATTGAAACGCGACCGGCACAGCCGGCCGCGCTTTCGCCTGGGTTCAGTTCCGAGCTTTGCAAAGGATCAACGTTACTGAGCGAGGCAGGCGTTCAGCTCAGAGATCATCTCTTCCGCACCTTCCTCAGGCGAATAGTCGCCGTCCGCCGTCGCGGAGGTGTAATCCACGACCGTGGAGAGATAGCAGTTCGGAACCGCTTTCACGAAGTAGGGTGGCAAGACGTCCATGGCGCCCTTGACCGCCTCCACCGAGGCGGCAACCAGCGGCAAGGCTGCCACTTCGGGATCGTTCATCGCGGCGGCATTTGAATTGTAGCGGGAAAGCAGCTTCGCCCAACGCACCATTTGCTCTTTTTCCGTGATGAAAGAAGCAAACTCCCAGGAAATGTCAAAATTCTTTCCCGGTGCGACGCCGACAAACTCGTAATACTTGATTCCGCCATGCTTGCCGGCGGTGTCGCCCGGAATCAGGACATAGTCGTATTTCAAGCCACTATTCTTCGCGGCCTCGACGTAGGTCGGGTCCACCCACGGCCCAACCGTGTGGAACGCGAGCTGATTTGTGATGAACAGGTCTTTCGTCGCCTGATCGTTGCGGCTGGTGCCCGAGTTGAGATCGGCCATGGCGACGAATTTCTCAAGCACCTTGGCCATGATCTTGGGATCGATGCGAGTCTTTCTGGCGTCCCAGTCGATGCTCCAGGTGCTGGCGTCTCCCGAGATGGCGTACATTTCGGCGATGGAGTTGAACACCAGCGATTGGTCCGGAATGGCATTCACACCCGCGGCCTTGACCTTCTTCATCTGGTCGAGCCACTCGTCCCAGGTCGTGAGCGGCTTCGACGGGTCGATGCCAGCTTTCTCAAGCACCGTGAGGTTGCGGAACAGCAGAGAGCCGTAGCCCGTATAAGGCAGGCAGTACAGTTTGCCTTCCTCGGGCATACAGTTCTTGATCTCGTTTTTGTCGAACTGTGCCCGGTACTCCTCGGGCATGGCCATCCATTTGTCGTAGAGATTGGCGAGGACGCCGGCTTCAGCCAGTTGCGCGCCGACGCGAATGCCATTCATGAAGACATCAGGGAGGTTGCCGCTTGCCGCGCCTGCCACCTGTCCGGCGGTCAGATCGTCATCCCCCTTGCCGACGATCTCGATTTTGACGCCCGGATGCTTGTCCGTGAACTCCTTGATGAAGGTTTCCTGAAGCGCCAGTGCATCGCCCTGGGCGAAATCAGAGAAGACCCAGTATTCGAGCGTGACATCGTCTGCCATCGCAGTGCTGCAAGCGAAGATCGCCATCAAGGATGCGATGCCGCCGGTGATCATGTTGAGCTTTGCCATTTTCCTCCTCCTATCGAAACTGGCGCAGACAGCCTTGTCAGGCAGCCCTATTAAGTTAGGCCACTTAACAAATAAATGAAGATGGACAAATGTCAACGCGGTCGATCGCGATGCAATCGCGAGACGATCCGATCCCAGAATGCGCTGTGGTTCGCGTTTAGCGTTCGGCGCCAATCAGCCGCGAGAGCACGCGGGCGATGGTCAGCTTCTCGATGCCGAGGATCGTTGCGTCCCCGCCAAGGGCCGTCGTTTGGAGTTCGACAGGGAACGTCAGCCGGCCGACAACCTCGCGCAGCTTTGGCAGGAGCAGCGCCGAAGCCCCAACGCCCCCGCCCATGACCACGAGGCCGGGATCGAGGACGCTGACGCAGGTCGCGATCAAGGCGCCGATGTCTGCGGCATGACGTTCGACATGCTCGATCGCAGCGTGATTGCCTGCTTCGGCCGCGCCCAGAAGATCCACGGGTGTCTCGGGAGGCGGTCCGGCATGGACCGGCCAATCATCCCGAACCCGGGCGATCCAGGATTCCGCGCCGAGGTAACGCTCCACCAATCCCGGCTCGGGCGCGAGCCCAGGCGCAAACGGGAAACTGAGATGTCCAATCTCGCCCGCGGTGCCATTGAAGCCGGAGACGAGATGGCCGCCGATCATCAGGCCCATGCCGATCTTCAGGCCGATCTGCACGTAGGCGAAGGTTGTCCGACCTTGGGCCGCGCCATAGTGCTGCTCAGCAACCGCGGCGCAATTCACGTTGTTTTCCAGCAGGACCTCGACCCCCTCCGGCGGTTCGAAGGCGCTAAAGATCATGCGCTGGCGCGAGTCTTCCACGCCGCTGTTGGGGCGAATGACGTGGGTGGGAAGCGCGATGCCCAGCGCCTGAAGCGGCCCCCAGGCCTCCCGAGTCTGCGCGAGTGCCGCATGGACCTCCTCACTCACCGCGTGGCTGATCGCCTCGTTCAAGACGAACTGACTGCCCGGCAGACGGCCGATCCTGCTATAGAGAAGGCGGCGATCAAGGGTTGAAACCCGAACTCTCACATGGGTCGAGCCGGCGTCGACCGCCAGCACATGCCCGGTGTTGCGACCCACCTGATATTGTACCGCACTGCGACCCAACGCGCCTTGGACCGCGCCGACTTCCATCGCGTAGCCCGCGCGCTCAAGCTCGGCGATCGCCGCGGACATCGTCGGCCGCGAAAGACCAAGTTCGGAACCGATTTGCGGGCGCGTCGATGGTCCGTGCCCGACCAGCCGACGAAGGACGGCCTTAGCGCTCGAGGTCAGCGACTGTGAATTCGGCGGTTGGCGGTTTGACACGTCCATGCTCGGATCTATTGCATCAGGCCCTAACGCAACAGCCGATTACGGAGTTCGGTGACAGTACGACGTGCGCTCAGATCATTGGAGTTGCATGCCATATCACCCGACGTCGCGCCATGCCTAGAGCGCCTTCGCCACGGACGCTCGTCCCCGCGAAGGCCATGCGGCACGACATGCAAATCGCTGATCTCATCTGCATCAAGAGTCCTATCGGCTCACTCGCAGGCGGTCGATGGTCACGGCGAGGACGATCACGACGCCCTTGATGATGAACTGCCAAATGTCGGAAACCCCCATCAGGATCAGGCCGTTCGAAAGAACGGCGATGATCAGCGCACCAACGAGTGTTCCCCAGATGGAGCCGATGCCGCCGACGAAGCTTGTTCCACCCAGGATCACCGCGGCGATGGCATCGAGCTCGTAGGACTGCCCCAACTGGAGACCATTGGCGGCGTAAAGGCGCGCCGCTGCCATGACGCCACCGAGGCCGGACAGCAGCCCCGACATCGCATAGACGAACACCAGCACCCATGGCACCTTGATCCCCGCGAGCCGCGCGGCGTCTTCATTGCCTCCAACCGCATAGATCCACGTCCCCAGCACGGTGCGCCGCAGGATCACCCAGGATGCGATCACCGTCGCCAGTGCGATGATCACCAACCAGGGCACGCCGAAGAAGCTGCCATTGCCGATGAAATCGAAGGGCAGCGACGGATTGAAGATAGTGGTGTCTCCCGCTGCGAGCCGGGCGGCGCCGCGCACGGCCGTCAACGTTCCCAGGGTGACGATGAAGGGTGGCAGACGAACGAGCGAGACAAGCACGCCGTTGACGAGGCCGCAAACGAGACCAATGAGCACGCCGGCGGGAATGCCGAGCAGGCCCCAATCCGGCAGGGTGGAGGTCGTCACGGCAACGACGGCCGAGAGCGCCAGGATCGAGCCGACGGAAAGATCGATGCCGCTGGTGAGGATGACGAATGTCATTCCCGCCGCGAGCACGGTGTTGATCGAGGCCTGCTGCAGCACGATGGAAAGGTTTCCGACGGCGATGAAGCGGCCCGTCATGAGCTCAAAGCCAACGCAGATGAGGATCAGCACCGGGAGCATTCCCGACAGCCGGACCAGCGTGCGCATGCGTTTTGAACCACTCATGAGCCTTCCGGCTCCGACATTGGCAGTCACTTGCTTCACTCCGCTTGAATCCCGGCCGCGCCCTGTTCTTCACCGGCAGTCAGCGCCATGATCGCTTCCTGGCTGACTGGGGCGCCGACCGGATTGTTCAATTCGCCGACGATTCGTCCCTCGCGCATGACGAGGATGCGGTCGGAAATGCCGATGACTTCGGCGAGCTCGCTGGAAATGACGAGAATTCCCATGCCCTTGCGCGCGAGCTCGTCGATGAGACGATAGATCTCCGACTTCGCCCCGACATCGACGCCGCGGGTGGGTTCGTCGAGGATCAGGACGCTCGGCTCAGTTTCAAGAAGACGCGCAAGAAGCGCCTTCTGCTGATTACCGCCGGACAGCTGGCCGATGCGCGTACCCTCGTCCGCCCCTCGAATGTCCAGCGCATGGATCGACTCGTCGGTCCGTTGCTTCGCACGGCCGCGATCCAGAAACCCCAACGCGCGCGCGTCGCGCGGCATAACGGACATGTTGACGTTGTCCGAGACGTTCATGTCGAGGAACAGGCCGAGATGCTTGCGATCCTCGGTCAGGTAGGCGATGCCGTTTTCAAGCGCGGAAGTCGGCCCGGCGATATCGACCACCTTGCCACAGACGGCGATGCTTCCGCTCGCCTTGCGATCGGCGCCATAGATCAGGCGGGCGATCTCCGTGCGGCCCGATCCGACAAGCCCCGCCAACGCGACCACTTCGCCTTTTCGGACATGGAAGGAGGTGGGCTGGATCAAGCGATTGTCGCCGAGGTCCTGAACGGCAAGCGCCACATCTTCACCCTGGCTGCGCGAGTGCTGCTTCTTGTAGAAGGTCGAGATGTCGCGACCGACCATCATGGAGATCAGCCGGGCGGAGGAAATCTCGGCGCCCGTCAAGGTGCCCACGGATTGGCCATCGCGCAGAACGCTCACCTTGTCGGCCAGCCGGTAGATCTCCTCCATGCGGTGGCTGATGTAGATGATGGCGATGCCGCGCGTCTTGAGATCCTCGATGACGTCGAAGAGACGGAGGCTTTCCTTCTCGCTGAGCGATGTCGTCGGCTCGTCCATCACGATGATCCGCGCGTCGGCAAGAAGTGCCCGTGCGATCTCCACGAGCTGACGCTGACCCATGGACAAGCGGGAGACGATGGACGATGGCAGGAAATCGGCGGCGAGGCGCTGGAGAATGAAGCGGCAGCGCGCCTCCTGGGCGGCTCGGTCGCTGAAGCCGCGCCGGCTCATCTCATGGCCGAGAAACATGTTCTCAGCGACCGTCAGATTGGGCGCGAGGGAGAGCTCCTGATAGATGACCGCGATGCCCAGGCGCAGCGCGTCCTCGGGCGAGCGTATGTCGGCCACCGCTGAATCGACGAGGATGGTTCCGCCGGGATCGGCGCGATAGGCGCCGGACAGGATCTTCATGAGCGTCGATTTGCCGGCGCCGTTTTCGCCCATCAGCGCGTGGACGCTTCCGGCATGAACGGCGAAGGAGACGCCCGAGAGAGCTCGCGCGGCGCCGAATGTCTTGCTGATGTCGCGCATCTCCAGAACGGGACTCGCATCATCAGGCAGACGAAGAGAACGCTCCATGAGGATATCCGAAAACTCTTTCGCCAGGCGTCGGCAGGTTGGGCTGCGGACACGGCTTCCCGTCCGCCCGGAAGTGATCCAGGACGCGAGGAAGCAGCAGGACGGCGAAGACCGGGGCCAACCTTCGCGGCTGGCCGGGAGGAAGGCGCGCCTTCGAGAGCGCGCCTTCGAGTTCTAGCTGAAATCGCCCGCGATCAGCGCTGGGCGTCCCATCCGACATAGCTGTCGACATTGTCCTTCGTCACCAGCTTGGTGTCGAGGAGCTCGGTGTCCTTGGCGGGCTTCTCCCCCTTGAGGATGCCGAGCGTCAGCTCGGTCGCCCGGTAGGCCATCTTGTACGGGTCCTGAGAGGCGGAACCGACGATGCGCGTATTGCCCGATTTGAGCGCGGCAACGAGATCGGGCGAACCATCGACGCCGGTGATGATCATCTCGTCACGATTGAACTGCTTGGCCGCGAGATCGGCACCGATCGCCGTCGGATCGTTGGCGCCGAAGACACCGTCGATCTTGGGGAAGCGGGTGAGCAGCCCCTGCATCACGGCGAAGCCACCCTCGCGGCTCGCCTTGCCATCCTGGTTGTCGGAAAGGACATTGATGCCGGGAGCGTCGGCAAAGGCCTTCTTGCAGCCCGTGACGCGATCCTGAATCGAGGAGATCGGGGGGCCGTTGATGATGACGACATCGCCCTTGCCCTTGAGCTGATCGATCAGATACTGACAGGCGATCTGCCCGGCCTGGACATTGTTGGTCATGACCGTGACGTCCGCCCCGGCCGCCGAAACATCCGCCGCGCCGACCGCGATCCCCGCAGCCTTCGCGCGCTGGACCGCGGGGGCGATGGCCACCTGATCGACAGCGTTCAGCATGATCATCTTCGCGCCCGCGGCGATGAAATTGTCGATCTGCGACGACTGCTTGGCGAGCTCGTAGTCCGCGCCGACCACCGTGATCTCGGCGCTCGGATTGGCCTTGAGAATGGCGTCCTTCATCCCCTGCACAAGCGGCACGAAGAATGGGTTGCCGAGCGTTCCGACGGTGATGCCGACGCGATCGGGGCCATCGGCGAGCGCACCGCTCGAGAAGGAGGCCGCCGCCAGCGCTGCTGCCGCCAGCAGTTTCAGTTTATGCATCATGTTCCTCCACTTCCGTTGGATGTCTCGCGCCCACGCCGGTTGCGAGACGAGCATTCGCCATGGCGAGGCGATCTGAACGATCAGCGCAATCCCGCCCTGTCGATCTGCGCCCGAAACGGGGACAGACCAACTCCCGATGACACGATGCCGTCGGACGAGCCGCGACTGGTCGGATCGATCGGACCTCCCGTCATTCTCCGCCGGATGCAACACGCGCAGCGTTGCGCGTCCAGCGCCTCGGCATGCCGTTATTGTCCGTACAAACATGACGATACGAGTGGATTCGGCGCATTGTCAAGGGCGTTGACGGAGACACAACGAGAGCATAGAAGTTTTTTGTCCGTACAATACGGTCAATTTGGATGCTGCAGTCGCGGTATCTTCGAAGTGGTCCGCAATTTGGGAGCGAGCGATGGCGCACCGCCTTTCCACCAACTACCGCATGAACCGCATCTTCCGGCCGGACAGGGCGTGCCTGATCGTCCCCGTCGACCATGGCGTCGTTTGGGGGCGCGTGCCGGCGCTGGAGTCGCCGGTCGACGTGATGCATCGTTTCATGGGCGAAGACATCACCGGCTTCATGGTGACGACCGGCATCGTCCGCGCCACCGAAGCCGACCTTGCGCGGCACCCTGCCCTGGTGCGCGTTCTGGCCATCGACGCATTCTGGCCGACCGGCAAGCCCGAGACCGGGACCGGAACGCTGGTTGCCCAGGTGGAAGACGCGGTCCGTCTTGGCGTCGATTGCGTCAAGCTGTTGCTGCCCTGGAACGTCTCGGACGCCGAGAAGGTCCTCTATTGCGAGCGCATCGGCCGGGTCATCTCCGAGGCTTCGCGTTGGGAAATGCCGGTGATGGTCGAGCCGGTCCTGCTCGCGGCTCCCCGCAGCGAAGAGGTGTTGGAAGCCGAACTCGAAGTTGCTCGCGTCGCCTATGATCTCGGCGCGGACATCATCAAGATCACCTTCCCGGGCGCGGAAGGCACCCGCAAGCTGGTGGCAGAGCTTGGCGTGCCGATCGTCGTGGCGGGTGGCGCCTTGTCGGGCGACTCGGATTCCACGATCAAGGATGCCGATGCGGCGATCTCCGCCGGAGCCCAGGGTCTCGTCGTGGGCCGCAAGGTCTGGCAGCGGCCGGAAGCCGAGGCCAAGCGCGTGATCGGCGAGCTGGCGCGCGTCAGCCGGGAAAAGTTCAAGCGCGCCTGGTGAGGCAGAAGATGGACGGCCTTTTCTGCGGCATCGACATCGGCTCGACGAACGTCAAGGTGGCGATCGTCGACGCTGGCGGCGCCACGCTCGCCGCCGAGGCGCGCCCGACGCCGCGGATCATGGCCGAGGGAGCGGTCGAAACAGACGCAGCCTATTTGACGTCGGTCCTCGAGGACATGATCGTGCGGGCCTGGCGGCGTCTTTCGACCCCCCGGCGCATCCTCGCCATCAGCGCCGCGGGCGTTGGCGAGGATGGGCTCATGGTCGATGGCGACATCATGCCGGTCGGCTATTCGATTCCCTGGTTCGACCGCCGGGCCGAGGCGGAGGCAGCACTTCTAGCCGAACACCACTCGCTGGAAGGAAGGACGGGCATTGCCATTGATCCGACGAGGACGGCGGCAAAATGGCTGTGGTCGGCGCGCCACCGTCCGCAGGAGTTCGCGCGGGGGCGGTGGTGGATTTCGCTCACCGACTACCCCCTGGCCAAGTGGGCCCATCGGCCATTCTTCAGCGAGTCGCTGGCGGTGCGCAGCGGATGTTACGACATTTCCCGGCGCGCCTTCCTTCCCGAACTTCTGGAGGCCTCTCGCGCCCCCTCGCTTGCCGACGTGGCGCTGGCGGGGAGCCGGATCGGAACCGTGGGCGGGCAGTGTTCACTCGTTCTGCGCGGCGCCGTCGCGCCCGGCGCGGCGCTCATTGCGGGCGGGCATGACCACCCGGTGGCGGCGGCCCTGATCCGCGCCGGCGCTCCGGATGCGATCGTCGACTCGCTCGGAACCGCCGAGCTGCTTCACGCGGAAACGGGAACGTGCGTGCAGCACCATCCCCCTCTCGTGCGTTCGACGGCCTTGCTCGCACCCGCTGGCGAAGCCTGCCTTTACGTCTTCGAACTGGCGTCCCAGCTTCGAGCGGTGCCGGGCCCTGCGCTGCGCGATCTTCTCGACCGTGGCTGGCCGGAGCACGCCTTCAGCGGCAGGGAGCAGGCCGCGGCGCTGATCGGCGGAGAGGCGAGACCCGAGGCATTGACCGGGGCGCTGCAGTCAGGCGAACCGGGCACGGTTTGGCAGCTTCTGGAAGCCGTGACCTTTGCCGCGCGACGGATCGTCGAGGAGATGAAGCGGGCAGGCATCCCTGCCGGCGCATTCTACACGACCGGAGGCTGGAGCCGGTCCGACGCATTTGTCCGCCTCAGAGCAAACGTTCTTGGCCAGACCATCCACCGGGTCAACGAGCCGGAGCTGGTGGCGCTGGGCGCGGCGTTTCTGGCAGCGCGGGGAAGCGGACACCCCATCGCCCGGACGCTCGACACCGCGCTGTTCCCGCCGGACCGCGCCGCGGCCGAGATCCACGAGGCCCGCTATCGCGACGCCAAGGAGCCGATCAGCCGTCTTCTAGGGCTCTCGCATCCACCGCGATCGTGACGAGATCGCTGCGGACATAGGAGCGGTAGAAGTCGAACGGCACTCCGTTTTCATCCCGCGAGATGGAACGGATCAGAAGAACCGGCGAGCCGGGGGCAAGCCTCAGGCTCTCGGCGATCTCGTCCGGCACGGTCACCGCTTCCACCTCGCGCCGCGCCGAGGAGATCGAGTAGCCGAGCGCGCGCAGCGTCCGGTTGAGCGAGTCCTTTCCTTGCAGCACCGGCTTTCCGATCAGCGCTTCGCCCACGGCTGCGGGCATGTAGTTGATCGAACGCAGAACCGGAACATCGTCCAGCGCGCGCACGCGTTCCAGCGAGAAGATCGTCGGTTGTCCCTCCAACTCCAGAAGATCGGCGACGGAAGGGGACGACTGTTCGAAGGCGGCACGAATGACGCTGGTGGCCACCCGCTTGCCTCCCTGGTGGGCCTCGTAATCGAAAAAGCCGCTGGTGACCTGGAGCATCCAGCCGCGATCGATGCCCTTGGCGACGAAGGCGCCGCGGCGCGGCACCATCTTGATGATGCGCTGATCCTGCAGGCTGCGCAGCGTTTCGCGCACGGTCGATCGCGATAGGTCGAACTCCCGGCAAAGCTCGCTCTCCGACGGCAGACGATCGTCGGGGACGTAGCGCCCCTCATTGATCTGACGCAACAGAATGTCTGCGAGCTGCTGGTAATAGGGGGTCGCTGCTGTGCGATCGATACGGTCCATGGGGCCCTGGGCTTATTTGTCCGTACATAGATTACATCCATGCATTCCGCGCATCCAGCCCAGAGAATGGAAAGCCATTTCCCGCGATGCGCATGGCGCGTCTCGTAGGGCGACGACGCACTGAAATGGCCAGAGAGGGCCTAGCAGGGTTCGATCCACGCCCCGTACGAGGGGCGACGATGATCAAATGGTAGTGCTGGCGGTCGAGCGACGTTTCGATCCACGCCCCCGTACGAGGGGCGACATGCCGAGGGGCAGACGACCGAGCGGGCCGC
>NZ_FUXL01000026.1 GCF_900167365.1 Consotaella salsifontis
CGAGGCGCCGCAGCAGGGTGAACACCCAGACGCCGACAAAGGAGCCGATGCCGCCGCCGACCAGGAGCATCGTGCCGAGCTTCAGGTCCACCGTGCCGCGCCGGTAGTGCGCCAGCGCCCCGGAGAACGAGGCCGCGATCACCTGGTTGGCGCCGGTGGCCACCGCCACCGCCGGCGGGATGTTGTAGAAGATCAACAGCGGCGTGATCAAAAATCCGCCCCCAACCCCAAACATCCCAGACAAGAACCCGACCGCCGCACCCATCCCGACGATCACGAACACATTCACCGACATCTCGGCGATCGGAAGATAAAGGGTCAAGGGTAAGCTCCGTCGCGACGCGCACGTCAACGCTTGGTGTGGTCTCGGGGATGCCCTGCGAGAAAGTGATATTCGGAAAAGCTCTAAAACAACTTCAATACAGTCCCACTTCCGGCTCAAGCCGGCTTTTCTCCTTTTTCGCTTAGAGCATCCTGCTCAAATGACCGAGCAAGGAGATGCCGGACATCCGATGCTTGGGACGAGCTGATCGAGAATCAGGCCGGCGCAATCGTATCGCAAAGTCCATGCACAAAGGGCCGGGAGCAAGATGCCCCCGGCCCTTCATGATCAAACTTTGAGCGCCCGGCTTACCAGGACTTGTGAAGGGAAACCTGGAAAGACCGGCCCTCGCCATAGGAGCAGACGTTGGCCGTCTGGCAGCTGGCCACATAGCGCTTGTCGAAGACGTTATCGACGTTCAGCCGGACACCCCAATCGTCCTTCTCGTAGCCGACCTTGAGGTCGAGGAGCGTCGCATCAGGGACCTTCAGCGTGTTGGCCGCATCGGCATAGGTTTCGCCCTGGTAGCGCACGCCCGCACCGAGCGTGGCGCCATCGATCCAACCGGCGCCGCGCACCGTGTAGTCGAGCCAGGCCGAGGCCTGGACTTCCGGCACGATGGTCGGCCGCTTGCCGATCAACGCCGCGTCGGCATCCTCGGTGATCTCGAGGTCGAAGGCGGTGAAGGCCCCGGTCAAGGCCAGGTTCGACAGGAGGTTCACCTTGCCTTCGACCTCGATGCCGCGCGAGCGAACCTCGCCGCGCTGAACCTGGTTGAAGATGTCGTTCGGATCGGTCACCGCTACGTTGCGGCGTGTGAGATCGAAGAGCGAAAACGTCAGCGAGCCGTCGACGAAGGTCGGCTCGTACTTCAGGCCGACCTCGTACTGCTCGCCATCCTCCGGCTCGAAGAAGGCGCCATTCGCGTCCGTGCCGATCACCGGATTGAAGAAGCTCGCGACGCTGACATAGGGCGTCAGGCCGTTCTCAAACTCATAGGCGATGCCGGCACGCCCCGACCAGGCGCCGGAGTCCGTCTCTTCGTGGGCATCCTGCGCCGGAGAATAATAGGTCGGGCCATCGTCGCTCTCGGTCCAGACGTGGTCGTAGCGCCCGTTGAGCGTGACGATGAAGCCGCCGCCGAAGCGCAGTTGATCCTGCGCGTAGATGCCGGCCTGCTTCTGCGACAACTCCTGATTGAGATAGCTCACCGGGTCGGGCTGGAAGACGCCGTAGACGGGATCGAAGGCGCTGATCGGGGTCGTCGTCCCGAAGATGCCGCTCTCCTGGACCTGATCGATCCAATAGGACTTCGCCTCGACGCCGAGGAGCAGTTGGTGGTCGATGGCGCCGGTTGCGAACCCGCCCTCGATCCGGTTGTCGGAAAGAAGGTTCGTGACCCTGGTGTGATGCCTGAAGTTCACCCGGTTCAGCATCGTGGGGTCGGAGGCGTCAAAGCCGTCGGGATAGAGGTTATGCTCGCCGATATCGGCATAGGCCAGGCGCGCGCTGGACTTGTAGGACCAGCGATCGGCAAGGCCGATCTCCGCCTCATAGCCAACGGAGATCTGATCGCGCTCGTAGTAGTCGAGCGCGGGCTCGGTGAAATTGGCGTCGCGGCCGATATAGCCGGAGGAAGCCGGAACGACGGTGCCGACATAGGGCAGGAACGAGCCGCCATTATGGACTTCGTCGATATGGGTGTAGTTGGCGAGCACCGTGAAGCTGTTCTCTTCGTCGCGCCGCCAGGTGTAGCTCGGCGCGATGAAGCCCCGCCATCCGTCCTCGAAGTCGCTGTATCCGCGCCCGCCCTGGACCTTGCCGTCGACGCGCCACGACTGAACGTCATCGAGGCGATCGCCGAAGTCGAAGCCGAAATAGGCCGTGCCGGCGTCGTTGACGCCGGTTTCCGTGTATCGCAACCGCTCGCCCGTCGGGCGCTTGCTGATCGAATTGACGATGCCGCCGGGGTTCGAGCCGCCGTAAAGAACCGACGCCGGCCCCTTCAGCACCTCGACGCGCTCCAGGCCAAACGCATCGACATAGATGTCGCCGAACGCATAGGACGGGATCTGGAGGCCATCGAGATAGTCGCCCGTGGTCGTCGCCTGAAAGCCGCGGATGAAGTACCAGTCGGTATCGCTGTCGGTGCCGAAGGGCTGGGCGAATACGCCGGCGGTATAGCGAAGCGCCTCGTCCACCTTCTCCGCGCCGCGCGCCTCAATCTCCTCGCGCCCGACCACCGACACCGCCTGCGGGATCTCGTTCAGCGGCGTTGCCGTCTTCATGCCGGTCTGTGTGCGCTTGGCGACATAGCCCTGGACCGGTGCGAGGCCGGGATCGATCATTCCGGTCGCGGCGCCGTCGCCCGAGGCGCCCTGCCGGCCCGTGTCCGCTCCGGCCACCTCGGCGTCAACGACGATGGTATCGAGCACGGTCGCCGTCTGAGCCCTTGCCGCTCCCGCGCCCAGAGCCGCCAGACAGACGCTCGCGGCAAGAATCCCCCTGTCGAGGCGGTGGCGCTTCATGATCGTTCCCTCTCGTCCCGGCGCGCGGCACAGACAACTCCCGGCACCCTAATAAGTGGATTTGCTAATTCCACTTTTACGGACTGTCTTGAACGATCTCTCCTCCCTGGATCGGTTCTCGACTTGGGGAGCCGAAGTGGGTCTCCTGATGCAGAACGGTCACACTGTGGCAAGCGCGCGGCGCAGCCACTGCGTCGGCGGCAGGCCGACCAGCGCCTTGAAGCTACGCGTCAGATGGGCGTGGTCGGCGAAGCCGGCCAAATGGGCGAGTTCCGTGAGCGAACGGTCGCCTTCGAGCAGCATGTGCTGAAGGCGCGCGACGCGTCGGCTCATATGCCATCTCATCGGTGTGATGCCGGTGGTGGCACGAAACGCCTGGCCGAAGCGGCTCTCGCTCATCTCGGCGAGGCGGGCGAGATGAACCAGGCGAAACGGCGAGAAGCATTCTCGATCCATGTGAACGATGACGCGGGCCAGCGCCGGCGCGCTGAGGCGGGACACCGCGGAGGTTCCCTGTTTGAAGCCGCCAAGAATGCGCCAAAGAAGAGCCCGCACCAGCACCTCGCCATAGATATCGGCGGGCGTTTTGCCGTCGTGGGCATCGGCGAGAAGGGTATCCACCAGAACGGCGGCGAGATCGTCCCGGACCGCGAGGCGCGGAACGCCGAGCCGCGCCGTCCGGAGTGCCGGATCAAGCTGCTGCAAGACAAAGCGCTCGGAGAAATGGACGTCGAGATGGCTGAGGCGGCCCGCGCCGGCGACCCTCCCCGTCAGGAATGTTCTGGCCGGAATGAAGGAGAAGCAAACACCTTCATGCCGCGCGCTGACGCTGCCCTTCTCCATCTCGAAGACGCATTCGCCCTGCCCAAGCGTCACGAAAAGACGCGGATCGGGAGAAAGGTAGCGGCCATGGGCGGCGGCGCTGCACTCGACGTCCCAGACGTCGACCGCCGCTTCCGCGAACGAGCGGGTGCGCAGGCTCCCGATCGGCCTGAAACCGACTGTCTCTGCCTCCATCGCGGGAACATAGCGCATCGCTCGTGGTCCGAAGCCTCATTCGAAACGGATCGGCACCTGAAAATTCCAGCTCCGCCGCCCGGCTCCCGCCGGAATGGGCGGAAACGGCGCGGCTCGCCGTACTGCCGCGAGCGCGGCGCGATCGCCACCCGACGAACCGGAACCCCGGACGAGGCGCACGCCGCTGACGCCGCCGTCGGCCATCACCGTGAACGCGACGATCGCCGTTCCCTCGGCGCCCCGTGGCGCGGAAACGGACCGCCGCAGCTTGCGGGCGACCTGGCCGGGATAGTTCGAGACTGCGGCGTTTCCCGCCTGAGACGGCCGGCTCGCGGCGCTCGCCGCGCTTGCCTTGCGGGCATCGGCCTGAGACCGGCCGCCGCGTCCCGCGCTTTTTTTCTCCCGCGTCGGTGTCGGCCGTGGAGCAGCCTTCTCCACGCGGCGCGGCGCCGACGCAACTTTGGGCCTTGGCGTCGGGAGCGGCGCGTCCACAACTTCCGCCACGCGCTCGGTCGGCTCGACGGAGGCCGCTTCAACCGCTTCCGTGATGGGAACCATTTCGGACTGAACCTCGGCGGGAGCGACGGCCTCAGGCGTAGCCGGCATGTCCGAATCCGGTGGAGCGACTTCGGCGGTCTCCTTCGCGCGCTCGACCGGTGCGACCTCGGAACTGCTGGCATCGGGCGGCGGCGCCGTCACCCTGTCCTCGACGGCCGCGATTTCGGTCTCGCTCGCCTCGGCAGGCTGCGTGATTTCCGAAAGGTCGGTGACTTCGCCGATCGATACCGCATCGGCGAAGCTGTCACCGGCCACGGCGATCGAGCCGACGCTGCCGCCCTCCTCCATCGCGCCTTGCGAGGCGTCGCCAAGGCTCATGAGCCCGCCGAGGTGAACCGCGACGGAGGCAAGGAGCGCGATGGTCCATCCCGCGCGGCTCACCGCGCTGGCTCCGTCCGGCGCTCCGTCACCAGGACGAGGTCGGGAAGACCCGCCGCGCGCAAGGCGCTGATGCGCTCGATGAGAAGCGGCGCCGGCAAGCTCTTGTCGACGATCAGGCGCAACGGCCCCTCCAGCCCCAGCTCGGCTTTCGCGCCGGCGATCTCCTCGACGGAGATCGGCTGGCCGCGCCAGGTGAACGCTCCCTCCGCGTCGAGTGCAAGAGCATCCGGTGGCCGCGAAGGCAGAGAATCCTCGGTCGTGACGGGATCGAGTTCCTTGTCGACGGGCGGCGCCAGGGTGCCCGCGATCAGGAAGAAGATCAGCATCAAGAACACGATGTTGATGAGAGCGATGGTGCTATCGCCCTGGCGTTTCGGCATCGGCCTCGTCGTCAGCCTGGACATGGCGCCCCTCCTGAAGCCCTACCGCGCGAGACCGACGTCGATGCCGGCGGCGCGGAATTTCTCCAGAACGTCCACCAGCATCTGCGACGTCGCGCCCTCGCGCGCGAGAACGGTCGCGGACTTTGCGCCGGCTTCGGAGAGGGCGCGAAGCCGTTCCGCGATCACCGTCGGTTCCGCCGCCTCGCCGTTGATGCGCACACCATCCTCGGCGATGGTCGCGAAGATGTCCGGCACATTGCCGCCGCTGCCGCCGGCCCCCGCCGCGCCGAGCGGAATCTCGGCAAAGCGCGAGAAGGTCGACGACAGCATGAAAAACAGCAGGAGCAGGAAGATGACGTCGATGAGCGACGTCATCGACAGACGCCGCCTGCGCCGGACGGGGGACTCAATGCGCATGAGAGCGCTCGTCCCGCGTCGCAAGCGTGACGACCGGCGCATGTGGACGGCGCGCCGCCGTCAGCGACACCGGCGCCGTGCGAGGAGACAGCAATGCCGACACGGTGGTCTCGATCGCCACCCGGTCGTTCTCCAGCCGGGATTCGAGATAGGTCAGCACGATCGAAACCGGCATGGCGACCGCGAGGCCGACGGCGGTGGTCAAAAGCGCCACCCAGATGCCTCCGGCCAGCGCCGAGGGATCGACCGCGTTGCCCGCGCCCTGAAGCTTCTGGAACGCCTCGATCATGCCGAGCACGGTGCCAAACAGCCCGAGCAACGGCGAGAGCTGGACGACGGTATCAAGAAAGCGGAAGCCGAACTGATTGCGATGAAGATGGTCGAGGGCGAAGCGCGACACCTCTTCCTCGATCTCGGCCTTGTTGAACCGCCCCTCTGCGATCATCGACAGCGCCAACGAAACGGCCACTGCCGCCCCGCTGCGGCCGCGCGAGGCATAATCGCGCGCCTTCTCGATGTCGCCACCGGAGGCCATCTCGATCGCCTGGGTGGCGCGGCGCGTGTGGCCGATCCTCGCCGTCCAGAAGCCGAAGAGCTTGACGAGGATCACCGCCAGCGACAGCACCGACATGACGGCGAGGATCGCGACGATCGGACCACCGAGATCGATGATCGAGCGGGCGGGCTCGAGAACATTCGACAGGGACATCTCTCCACCCCTACTTGCTGAAAGCCAGCTCGGTCTTGTTGCCCGTGGCCAGGGCATCGCCGCAGGTCCGGGCATCGATGCCCTCGCCCTCGCAGCGCGCCGCCCCGTTGACCAGGATGCGCGACAAGCCGGCGCAGTCGGTCTTCGGCACGTCGAAGCGTTTCACCAGCGTCTTGCCGCGCGGCATCCTGCCGAAGTCGAACACCGTCATGCGGTCGACCATGCCCTTGGCGTCGAACAGCACCATCTCGAAGCCGCTCGCCTCCAGCGTCGCGCCGAGGTCGTTGGTGGCGACGAAGGTCAGCCGGCAGGCATCGCCTTCAGGAGCCGCCCCGTTGAGCTCGAGCCTGAAGACGGGCGCATTCGCCCTACCTTGTGCGGTCTGGTCTTGCACGGTCTGACCTTGGCCCTCGGCATGGGCGGCAATGGACAGGAGCAGCGCCGCGACGGCGGAAAGAGGGTGCAGCAACTTGGGAAACATGGGCGTATCCAGGCAGAACGGGCGAAATACCTCATAACGATTCTAAACATGATATTTATAGTCATGTTTATGAGGGTGAAATGACATAGGCTGTGATGGGATGCAAGGAGCATCGAGCCGGAATGTCCACGGCCCGCCGAAGGCATGGAACGACGGGGCGGACCGCGAACGAAAAAGGGCGGCGCCGCGCGGGTACCGCCCTTCTCCAAGAATAATCAAAGCGCCTCGTCGATGAGACGCGCCGCCCTTTCCGGGCGGATCAGCGCAGGCTGACCACCAGTTCGATCTCGACCTTCACGTCGCGCGGCAGGCGACTCACTTCGAAGCAGGAGCGGGCCGGCGCATGGCTGCCGAACTCGGCGGCGTAGACCTTGTTGAGGCCTTCGAAGTCCTTGAGGTCGGCAAGAAACACCGTCGCCTTCACCACCCGGTCGAGGGAGGTGCCGGCCTCGGCGAGCACCGCCTTCAGGTTGGCGAAGACCTGCCTCGCCTGCGCCTCAATGTCGCTGCCGACGATGTTACCCTCGAGATCGAGCGGAATCTGGCCGGAGGTGAAAAGCCAATCGCCGACCGCGACAGCCTGGGAATAGGGGCCGATGGCCTTCGGTGCCTGGCTCGATGCGATGATGTTCATGTCCATTTCATTTTCCCTTGGATCGGCCGCCTCTCAATGCGCCCGTTCTTGCTGCAGCGTCGAAGACTCGGCCGAGCCTCCCGCCCGAAGTTTCACCCTGAAGCCGACATAGAGCACGGCCAGCCAGACCGGCAGCACATAAACGGCGTTCCTCATGCTGTCCAACTGGGTCATCATGACGACGATCAGCACCATGAAGGCGACGCACGCATAGTTGGCGTAAGGAAAGAACGGCGCCGGGAAAGCAAGCTGCGAGACCTTGCCGGCGTGAGCCCGGCGGAACCTCAGATGGACCAGCATGATCATTCCCCAGGTGATCGTCGCGGCCGTCGTGGCCAAGGCCATCACCTGCATGAAGGCGCCTTCGGGGATGACGTAATTGATGACGACCGCCGCCAGGGTGCAGGCAGAGGAGAAGAGGATCGCGACATAGGGCACCTTGTTGCCGCCGAGCGTCATGAAGATCTTCGGCGCATTTCCCTGGGCAGCGAGGCTGTAGAGCATGCGTCCGTTGGAATAGATCCCGCTGTTGTAGACCGAGATCGCCGCCGTCAGCACCACGAAGTTCAGGATGTTCGCGGCCGAGCCGATGCCGAGCCTGGAGAAGATGGTGACGAAGGGGCTGCCCTCCGTGCCGACCTCGTTCCAGGGAAAGATGATCATCATCACCGTGAGCGAGCCGATGTAGAATAGCAGGATCCGCCACATCACCTGCTTGACGGCGCGCGGGATGCTCCGGCGTGGATCGTCCGCCTCGCCGGCAGCGATGCCGATCAGTTCGGTTCCCCCAAAGGAGAACATCACGACCACGAGCGACAGGAGCAGGCCCCAGACGCCGTTCGGCAGGAAGCCGTCATGGGTCCACAGATTGTCGAAGCCGGTCGCCGGCCCGCCGAGCCCGAGAAAGATCAGCGCGAGACCGAGGACGATCATGCCGATGACCGCCAGCACCTTCACCAGCGCGAACCAGAACTCCAGCTCGCCGTAGAAGCGCACGTTGACGAGGTTGATCAGGGTAATGGAGGTGAGCACGATCAACGAGGTCGCCCAGTGCGGGAACTCGGGCAGCCAGTAGGCGACATAGATGCCGACGACTGTCAGCTCCGCCATGGACACCAGGATATAGAGAAACCAGTAGTTCCAGCCGGCAAGAAAGCCCGGAAACTCGCCCCAGTACTTGTAGGCGAAGTGGCTGAAAGCGCCCGCCACCGGCTCTTCGGCGGACATTTCGCCGAGCATGCGCATGATGAGATACATCACCGCACCGCCGATGAGATAGGACAGGATGATTCCCGGACCGACGAGCCGAATGGATTCCGCCGACCCGTAGAAGAGCCCGGTGCCGATCGCCCCGCCGAGGGCGATCATCTGGATGTGCCGGTTCTTGAGCCCTCTTTGCAGTTGTCCGCCTTTTGGCGTGGACATAGCCGTTCCCCTCCTGGAGCCCGCTCCGCCGACCCCTCCAGGACAGAGCTGAAGGCCATGCAGGCAATGGGAGCGATCATGCCGAAGCCGTATTACGCGCCGAGCCCCATCGCGATCAACTCGGAAAGGCTGCGCTCGAGGCCGCTCCGCCGGTTCATTCACAGCAATGGCGCTCGGCTTTACCGGCTCCCTGCAGCGAAGGGCGAGGGTCGCACCTGACTTCCTTAGCCGGGAAAGCGGCCTTCTTGTCCGGTATCGCTCCAGCGCATTGATCCGCAAATGTTTTTCGTCAGATTTCGAGCAGCTTTCCGATATCGTTCCTGAGCCGATGCCACCACTTGAAATCGACGTCATAATTTCGCTTAAAGAATTTAGTTACCAAGTTTCGCCGATGATGGGGGCAATCGATCGGCATCTCGGGGCAGGCAGGGCCACCCGAAGCATCACGACGATGATCTTGATTCACTCGCATCGCATTGGGGAAGCGATTGACCACGGCAAGTATTGATGCGGCGTTGCTCGATGGGCGCGGGCAGCGCTCAACGAGAGGGACGATGCGCCATGCCGTTTGGGCCGGCCTCGCCCTTTTGGCATCCACCACGGCCATGGGAATAGGGTTTCTGTTCCTTGCGCAGCCTTCCTCGGTCGAGACTTCGCAGCACTCCGACGGCGCGGAGCCTTCTTCTGTCGCGGCCCTCGACCAACCGGTCCAGACGCCGGCGGCGGCTTCCATCGCCCTTTCCAGATCGGCGCCGAGCGGGCGAATTCTCGAGGAAGATCGTGGGTCTCGCGTCTTTCACGGCTCGACCGTACTTGCCATGGGCGAAAGCCCCGCCGAGCGAGGCGGCCGTGTGACGCACAGGTTCAGCGCCGCGGCCACTGAACGCGCAAGGGAAGCCCTGCGTGTGGCGGCCGTGAAGGCGGTGCAGGATGCCGCGCAACCAGGCGAGATGATCGCGGCAACGGATGCCGTTGCGCGGCGCGACGAAGGCGCCGATGGCTCTTCCATTGCGCTCGCCCTGCCCGTATCGGCGCCGCTACCGCAGCCTGAGCCGGTGATGGCGCCTCAAATGGCCTCTCTGGAATCCGGCGAGCCGCTACGGCCGGGCGCCGATGTGGCCGCGGATGACGGCGAGAGTGCACCTCCCCTGCCGACCGGCTCCATTCCCCATCCTTCGTTCCGGGCGCTCGCCGCGGCCGAACAGGCGATAGCGATGCAGGTGCCGCAGGTGGAGGAAGAGCTCGACGCGGTCGCGGTGCCGACGCGGCGTCCCAATCCGCCGCAGCGGCAAGAAACCCAGCTCGCCAGCTTGGAGCCACAATCGCCGCCCGCCGCCGCGCGGCAACAACCGCCGGCATCCCGTCCCGCTCCCGCTCCAGCGCTGGCCTACGCGCGGCCCGACGCAGGCGCTGCCGCCGAGGACAATGGCGGCATCGGCGGCTTCTTCAGCAAGATTTTGGGCGGCGGTTCGAAGTCGTCCCTGGCCGATGTCGGCGAGAGCGTCGCCGTCTACGATATTTCCTCTGCCACCGTTCACATGCCTGACGGTACGCGGCTCGAGGCCCATTCCGGCCTTGGCCACATGAAGGACAATCCGCGCTACGTCGACCAGAAGAACCGTGGTCCGACGCCGCCCAACGTCTACAATCTGCAAATGCGGCGCGGCCGCTTCCATGGCGCGGAGGCCATCCGCCTTCTGCCGGCCGACGGCAGGAAGAAGTTCAATCGCGACGGGTTGCTCGCCCACCCCTATATGTATGTCGGCGGGGGAAGCCGGTCCCAGTCCAACGGCTGCGTGGTCTTCAACAACTACCCGCGCTTCCTGGAAGCCTTCAAGCGCGGCAAGATCAAGAAGATGATCGTCGTCAAGACCATGGACGACCTGCCGACCTACGTCGCGGCCAGATAAGGGAGATGGGCGGGACATCCGCCCCCCTCTCCCGGCCGCCATTGCGAGGACGAGGCTCACCGCGCTGGCGCGGGCCCCCAGCGACGATAGCCTTCCGCCGTCTCGCCGAAGAGGTCGAGGATCTTGCCGGTGATATGGCGCACCATCTCTTCTGGCCCTTGCGGTGCGTTGTAGAAGGTCATGACCGGCGGCAGGACGACGACGCCGAGATTGGCGAGTTCGGAGAGATTGCGCAGATGGATCGCCGACAAGGGCGTTTCCCGGGCCACCAGGACCAGCGTTCTCCGTTCCTTGATCGCGACGTCGGCCGCGCGCAGCAGAAGATTCTCCGCATAGCCGGAATGAATGCCGGCGACGCTCTTCATGCTGCATGGCACGACGACCATGCCATCGACCGGGAAGCTGCCGCTGGCAATTGCCGCGCCGAGATCGTCATCGCGATAGAGCACGTCCGCCAGCTCAGAAAGCTCGGCGTCCCGGCCGGGCACTTCGTGACGCATGGTCAGCAGGCCGCCGGCGCTGACCACCACATGGCTCTCCCACTCTGGAAGCCGTTTCAACTGCCGCAGCAGATCGAGTGCAAGGATCGAACCGCTGGCGCCGGTAATGCCGACGACGAGGCGCTTCTTGCGCACGTCACTCATCCTTCACTCCCGACGGAACCTCGTATCGGACGCGGCCATCCCGCTCCGGCGCCGCCCCATGAAGCACAGAGCGGGGAGACGATCAACGCGGCGCGGACGGCATGAGAAATATTGAGGGTCGACTGAGACACCTTCAATTTTCCGCCGTCCACGAAGTCCTATGATCGCCACGGTCTTCCGAGTCCGACCGAATGGCCGTCACAAGAACCACCAGCACGATCAGGCATGAAAACTTTCATGCATTTGGAGGCGACACGATGACGACTTTTGTTACGCTTCCCGGCATTGGCGGCTCCGACAAAACACATTGGCAGAGCCAATGGGAGGCCGCGGATCCTTCCTTCGCCCGTTTCCGGCCGGCCAATTGGGACCGGCCCGACCTCGCCGATTGGCAAGGGGCGCTGGAGGCCGCAATCGACGCCGCGAAGTCACCACCCGTTCTCGTCGCGCACAGTCTTGCCTGTCTGCTTGTCGCCCATGCAGCGGCCAGGGTCGCAGCTCGCGTAAAAGGAGCGTTTCTCGTCGCGGTGCCTGATCCCGCTTCCTCCGAATTTCCGGCGGAAGCGGCCAGCTTCGCAAACCCGCCCCGCCGAGCGTTGCCGTTTGCCGCGCTGATCGTCGCGAGTTCCGACGATCCCTATGCCTCGCCGGACTATGCCAGGCGATGCGCCCGCGACTGGAGTGCCGGCCTCGTGGAGATCGGCGCCCACGGACATATCAACGGCGCCAGCGGCCTCGGAGGCTGGGATCAAGGCCGTATGCTCCTCAAGGCATTCCGCGCCGGATTGCGGCTATGATATAGCTCCTCTTCGATCGTATCGGCCTTTGCGAGCGCCGTGGCGCTCCTGATGATTTGGGATTGGATGAGCCTCGCGGACGCAGCCAAGGGCACATCGGAGGTGACATGGCCGAAGCGTCGCGCCTTGCCGTTCCCCTGAACGCCTTGCGGGCCTTCGAGGCCGCCGCGCGCCATATGTCCATCAAGGACGCGGCCGAGGAAATCGGCGTCACGCCCTCTGCCGTCAGCCATCAGCTCCGAACTCTCGAGGATATGCTCGGGGTCGAGTTGATGCGCCGCGCCGGGCCGCGCCTGGAACTGACCGAGACGGGGCGACAGCTTGCCCCGGACCTGACCATCGGCTTCGCGCGGATCATCGAAGCGGTCGGAACGGTAACGAAGGATCGCAAGCTCGGGCCGTTGCGCCTGTCCATGCTGCAGACCTTCGCCGTCCATTGGCTGTCCCCCCGGATGGCTTCTTATCCGTTCGCGAAGTCGGGCTTCGAACTTCTGATCTCGACGACCCAGACCGCTGTCGATCTCAACGCCGGCGTCGCGGATGCCGCCGTGCGCCACGGGTCCGGTCAATGGGCCGGCGTTCTTTCCGAGCGCCTGTTCGATGAGAACGTGACCTTGCTCGCCCGCGCCGCCGACTGGCGAACACGGGACGAAACCGATGTCCGCGGGGCCATTTCCGGAGCAAACCTGTTTCTTTCCCAGCATCGGCGCGAGGATTTCAGGCGGTGGAACGAGACGCTGCCGGGCGGCCCCATCAAGCCCGCCGCGATGACCATCGTCGATTCGTCCGGCCTCGGCCTCAAGGCGGCGATCGATGGCGCTGGCATCACCTTCGCGGGGATCGAGATCGCGGCGTACGATATCGCGGCCGGCAGGCTCAGCCCGATCATGAAACACCACGTTTCATCGAACGCCGCATACTATCTTTGCTATCCTCCGGCGCTGGAGCGCGACCGGCGCGTCAGAAACGTCCGCTGCTGGATGCTGGCGGAAGCCGCCAAGACGGTTCCGTTCGATCAATTCGCGCATCCCTGATCTTGCCCCGCAGATGGCCTGTCCGTCGATTTTCTGGGAACACCGAACGACCTTTCCCGATCAACGTCAGTCTTCCCCCTCCCAATAGGCGACGCCGGCGCTTTTCTTCACGGCCAGATCCAGGCGCCGAGCCGCCTTGTCGCCCCCTGGCGGGGAGCCGGCAAATACGACCACCTTTCCGCTGTCGGGATATTCCATGACGTCGGGCTCGTTCATGGTGCTGACCGCCAGATAGCGGAGCGGCGCCTCTCCTTCGGCCCGCAGTTGATGGGCCGTCTCGACGCCGCCGGCGGGGCAGACGACCACGTCGCCGGCGACGACGCCGTGTTCCGCGCCACCATATCTCAGGACGCCCTTCCCCGACAGAATGACGAAGAGTTCGTCATTGGCGTGGTGGCAGTGGCAGGGCCAGGCTTTCTTGCCCGGCGGAAGCTCAACATAGCGCGCACCCAGCAGCCTCGCGCCAAGCGGCGCCGCCACGGCGGCCAGGCGCGCCTCGTAATTCTCGCCATGCGACTGTGTCTGGAGCGCCAAATCGCGAAGGCTGACCATGGGATGCATTGGCCCTTCTCCGCTGGTTTCACCCGTCACGACAGAAGGCCCGCGATCGGCGGCGAAAGCAAATGAGCGGATCTCACTCCATGCGGAGGCGCCCTCAGCCAACATTCCCGCAGGCATCGCAGAAGTGCGGATCGTTCTATTCCTCTCGCGTCGAGGTCTCCTGAATGGAAGGCCGCGCAACGCGGGAGCTTACGCGTCAAGGCTGCCGGGGACTTTGGGCAGAGAAATTCAGCAGGCGATCTACGAGGCCATCCGCGAAAGCCTCATCGGCCGGGGAGATCACCGGGTCTGCACGCAACGGAGGAACGATGTGGAGAGAAGGTCGGGGAAACCGTCCCGGACGAGTGTCACCGGCCCCTTGCGCCGCGCCGGGGGGCGATCCACCCGTCAAAACCGCTCGCAATTGCCGGGCATCAGGAACGGATCAGGATCGAGATTTGCAATCCGTGCGGAAGGTTCATCACTTATCGGCGTCCGGCTTTGCATGTCGAAACACAGCGGTCAAAGTTTTGGGGATTCATAGTGGTAGGTTATCAGCAACTCGGTTTCTGGCTTCGGCTAGCTCCAGATCCAACCTGGCAACGAGTTCAGCCGCCGCAATCGCCCGGGAAAGGGGTGCCCCTTGACCGGCCCAATGTGCGGCGAATCCGTATTCGCCTTTCGCCTTCGCGGCTGCATGCAATGCCTTCCCCGCATCGTAGGCAATCGGGTAGTCCGGGGGCAACCGGCCGCCCAGCGTGTCTTGCAGCGCGGTGAATCGATTTGCGAGCGCACGGGCCGGCCGACCAGAGATCAGAGTGGTGAGGCGCGTATGATAGCTGCCGGGTCCGTTCAGCGCGTTGCGATATGCCTCATCGGCAGCCGATTCAGGGCAGGAAATAAAGGCAGTTCCGAGTTGGGCCGCCACAGCGCCGAGATCAAGAGCGGCAGCGACACCCGAGCCGTCCATGATGCCGCCAGCGGAAATCACCGGCACTCCCCTCTCTCGAACGAGCAACCGCGTGAGAGCAAAAGTGCCAAGGCCGTCATCAGCTCCGGCCGGATCGAATATGCCGCGATGTCCACCAGCCTCGATGCCTTGCGCGACAATAATATCGATACCGGCCGCTTCAATCTTGCGCGCTTCGTCGAGGCTGGTCGCAGTCGCAAACAGTGTGATCCCGGCAGCTTTCAGAGCACGGACGGCTTCTTCCGACGGCAGACCGAAATGCAGACTGACAACAGCGGGCTTTTTCTCAAGCAACACGGCCAGCATATCTGGGTCATCGATGAAGCTCTTGTAGATCGTGCGCAGCTCCTTCGGACATTCGGCACCGAACTCGGCGAACAGGGGCGTCAGCCATTCGAGCCAAGCGGCTTCGCGCTCCACATCGGTTTTCGCAGCGCCGTGCGCGAAGACATTCACGTTGAAAGCGCGCTCCGTCCGCGCCTGCAGCTCCTCGATCATTCTTCTGGCACCGCTGGCGTCACTGGAGCCTACGCCAATGGAGCCTAATGCGCCGGCATTTGACACTTCTGCGGCAAGCGCCGGGGTAGAAACACCCGCCATGGGCGCCTGAACGATCGGCAGCCTAACTCCAAGATTGTTCAGCATTTTTACTCCTCGCTATGCAGCAGGGGTGAACTTCGACTTCTTCATGGAATTCTCCTCGTCCCGATCACGGGATCATGATTGGGAAATTCCAGCTCAGAGCGGTCCGAATGCCTGGGGGCACGTCACCAGGTCTGTACCGATGCGATAAGCATGGCGGCAATACGCGTTACATCCCACTGACGCGGGTTGCGATCTCAAACGGGTGATCCGACAACGATACCGTTTGTGAAGACGCAAACGAGATGTGTGATGCGGGAGTGTGCATTTTCATTCTGCTCGACCGATAGAGAGATCGCCATGGCGACACACACCAGGTCGTCGAAAGTGACATCAGCCCGCACGCATCCGCTGTCTTGCGCAGATTGCAACAGCTGCTGCCCGACATTGGTGGTGGCGATACATCCCCGCGTGCCCGTCTTCAGCACAATCCCCAGCGTAGCGGCGAAGCCTCGGTAGACGATCGTGTGGCGCACGAGCTGCTCGAGGTAGCTACGCAGCACCGAAACAGCATCAGCTTGCCTGGCGCGCGCCTGCATCTCCTCCGCAAAAGCCACGAAACGGGCGCTATAGGCCTCGGCCAACAGGTCTTCGCGTGTCGGAAACCGCCGGTAAAGTGTCCCGATGCCCACGCCAGCGTGCCTCGCGACTTCGTTCATCGACACCATTGCCCCTCGGTCGAGAAAAATCTCCTCGGCAGCGGCGAGAATCTTGTCCCGGTTCTGCTGTGCGTCCGCGCGCAGATGTGTGTCGTCAGCCAAGGTCATCGCTTCCTGTCTTGATAAGTGGAGCGATACTCCATATAGATAAGCGGAGCAACGCTCCACTTATGAAGGGATACGCTGATGACACGCCGATTTGCAGACAAGGTCGTGGTCGTGACGGGCGGAACGGACGGGATTGGGCTGTCCACGGCGCGCAGCTTTGCCAGTGAAGGCGCACAGGTCTACATCACGGGACGCGATCAGGGCCGCCTTGATGCGGCGGTGGCTGCGATCGGCAATGGCGTGAAGGGGGTCCAGGGCGACGTGGCGAAAGCTGCCGACCTCGACCGGCTTTATACCCAGATCGAGCGGGAGGACGGCCATGTCGACGTGGTCTTCGCCAATGCCGGGATTTCCGAACAGGCCTCCTTGGACGATATCGACGAGGAGCATTTCGACCGTCTTTTCGCCATCAACGTGAAGGGCATGGTCTTTACTGTACAAAAGGCGCTGCCCCTGATGTCGTCAGGTGGATCCATCGTGCTGGCAGGGTCCGGCGCGGGGCAGAAAGGTTTTGCGAACCTGTCGATTTACAGCGCAACCAAGGCTGCGATCCGATCCCTTGCGCGCGGCTGGACCATTGACCTGAAGGATCGCGGGATTCGGGTGAACGTAATGTCCCCGGGCATGGTCCTGACACCGGCGATGGCGACCTACTTCGGCAACAACGAAGGTGCCGAGGCCTGGATGCAGCAGGTCATTCCATTTGGGCGGCTTGCCGAGACGGCGGAGATCGCAAAAGCGGTGCTTTTTCTTGCGTCGGAGGAAAGCAGCTTTGTCGGCGGTGAAGAGCTACTCGTCGATGGTGGCTTCGTGGCTGTTTGACGTGCGATTTCGATCCGGTCGATCGCCAATCTGTATGCATCTCACTGGGTTTGGTCACCGGGCCCCTTGAATATTGCCAACGTGGCATAGGAGCGCCATGCGTCCATTCGGACGCAGGGCGCCCCAATTTATCAAATTAGCGCCTTGTATTTCCGACTTCGCAGCGGCTCTCCTGAGCGAAGAGACCACTGGGATGGCAGACTTTTTTTGATCATGCTGGGCCGGATTATTTCTGACGGCCAGGAGTGACTGCCAAGGCTCGACAGTCACGCCCACCCGGCAATGTCACGGTTATGCGCGGCATCGCGCCTGGGCGGGATGCCAAACATCCGGGGATACTCCCGACTGAGCTGCGAAGCACTCTCATATCCGGTGGCGTGAGCGGCCGCCTCGATCCTCGCGTTCTCGCTCAGGATCAGCCGTCTTGCTTCGAGCAGACGAAGCTGCTTCTGATATTGCATCGGCGTCATAGCCGAGATCGCCTTGAACCGGCGATGGTTGCGGGGGCAGGATTTGAACCTGCGACCTTCAGGTTATGAGCCTGACGAGCTACCGGGCTGCTCCACCCCGCGCTATGGCCGGACGATGCGTCCGGTTGCGTCGATATAAGCGAGAGGGACGGACATGAATAGCCCCCTTTGCGCGTTTCTCCACCGGCTCCGCCACTTGTTCATATTTTCATAATTAGATCAAATAGCCTGTCCAGGCACACTGAATTCCGGCCCAAAAACGCCATCAAACCAGCATACCTCCTCTTATCTGCCGCATGACACGCCTTTCCCCTTGATCATTTGATTGATCATTGATTTAATGTTCATAAACGGATGCACGGTCGGAGAAATTGGGGTTTCCGCCGCGAGCGAACCGTCACGCGCCAGAAAATTGTCGTTACAGGCAGCAGCCGAGGGGCGCGCGCCTATATCCAGTTGCTCGCGCCCCGACCGGGCGGACGACAGAGGGAGACACCCACATGACCGACAAGCTGACAGGATTGGCGCGGCACACCGTAATTGTCGCCGACACAGGCGATATCTCCGCCATCAAGGCACTCGGAGCGGAAGACTGCACGACCAATCCAAGCCTGATACTAAAAGCGGCTGGCAAGGCAGATTACGCCCATCTTATCGACGAAGCGGTGAGTTATGCCGCCAAGAACGGTCGAGGAGATGACCGACTGGACCTCGCCCTCGACAAAGTCGCGGTCAACTTCGGCGCTGAACTCACCCGCATCGTTCCCGGCTATGTTTCGACCGAAGTGGATGCGCGCCTCTCCTTCGACGTCGAGGGCACGGTGGCGCGGGCGGAGCGCATCATTGCTCTTTACCGCGAGGCCGGCGTCGATCCAGCGCGCATCCTGATCAAGATCGCGGCGACGTGGGAGGGTGTCAAAGCAGCGGCAGAGCTTAAGAACAAGGGCATCGCCACCAACCTCACGCTCATCTTCAGCCTGGTTCAGGCTGCTCTCTGCGCGGAAGCCGGCGTCTTCCTCATCTCCCCCTTCGTCGGCCGTATCACCGACTGGTACAAGGCGCACGGCACCACCGTCACCAACGCCGACGACGATCCAGGCGTCCGCTCGGTGCGCGAGATCTACAATTACTTCAAGGCCTTCGACTATAAGACCGTGGTGATGGGCGCCTCCTTCCGCAACACCGACCAGATTCTCGGCCTTGCCGGCTGCGACCGATTGACCATCAGCCCTCAGCTTCTGGAAGAACTGCGCGGCAGCGAAGGCGATGTGCCGCGCATCCTCGGCGCGACGGCGCCGCAGAAGGTCGAGCGCCTTGATCTTTCCGAGCCTCGGGCGCGATTCATGCTCAATGACGATGCCATGTCTCACGAGAAGCTCGGAGAGGGCATTCGGCAGTTCGCCAAGGACACGCAAGCGCTCGAGCAGGTCCTGCAGAAGCGGTTCGGTCGCACCGCCTAGGGCGCCACTTCAAGTCAAGATCCAGAGGCCGGCGGCCGCTGCCGGCCTCTGCCAGGAGCGGTGAACGAGACTGACGCCGGGCGGCCAGGGTAGCGAGCTTTTGCGCCGCGGTTCCCTTGCATTCGTTCAGATGGTCGTTCTAACGTTTTCCTGAACAGTTGCGCGATCAACGTCGTGCGCCAGGCGCGAAATTCATGGCGGGACCGGGGATGTCGACGATTCAGAAAAACGATGTGCCCAACGAGCGCGCTGATGCCACCGCCGAGTTCGATCTCCTCATCCAGGTTGCGCGGCGCTATTACGAAGGCGAGGCAACACAGGCAGAAATCGCCGAGGAGCTGGGGCTTTCGCGTATCAAGGTCAGCCGTCTGCTGCGCCAGGCGCGCGACGAGGGCATTGTTGACGTCCGCATTCGCCTACATCGCTCCGTCGCGCGAGATCTTGAGGCGCGTCTCAAGGAGCGATTCGGCATTGAAACCGCGCTCATCGCCATCGACCATCGGGACGAAGAGAAACAACGGCGAGAAGTGGCGGTCCTGGTCGCGGACTATTTCGAGCAAACGCTGTACGACGGCGCGGTGGTGGCCGTGGGCATGGGGCGCAACGTCGCGGCGGTGGCCGACACCCAGGGACTTGCCGTCCTGCGCCTCGGCACCTTCGTCTGCGGTACGGGTGGCGCATCCAAGGCAGGCGAACCGGGCAATGCCGATCATATCTGCCGCAAGCTCGCGCGTCGGTTCGGTGGCGTTCCGGAGACCCTCTATGCCCCGGCCTTCGTTCCCGATCATGCGCTGCGCGATTCCCTCCTTCAGAACCAGACGGTGAAGCAGACCTTCGACCTGGCGACGCGGGCAGACTTCGCGCTGATCGGCGTCGGCGACCTCGGCGAGGAAAGCCATATGATGAGGATGGGCTGGTTTCGGCGCGACGAGATTCTCGAGGCGCGGGCATCAGGCGTCGTCGGCGATCTCATGGGCTACGACTTCTTCGATATAGACGGCAATGAGCGTAACGAGCTTCTTGGCGGACGCGTCATCGGGCTGAGGCTCGACGACCTGCGCCGCATTCCCCGCGTGATCGCGGTGGCCAGCGAACCCACGAAAATGCTGGCAATCCTTGCCGCTCTGCGGACCGGCGCAGTGGATGTGATCGCAACATCCCTCTCCAACGTCCACGGCATCCTTGCCCTGGACGAGGCGATGCGTGGGGCGTGACGGAACCCAGGGCATGGGTGGCCCCGCCGCTGCGATCGTATGACGCAGTGGCCGAGCACTGTGTCCTACCAACACCGGCGAAGATGAACCGCCCCTTCTGCCAAAGACGATAGAACCGACATCATTCCGCAGCGTCACAGCGAACGCATGACCCATGTCGTCACTGCGCTTTCGGTCATCGCGATTGCCTGAGAGGCAACCGCGCCTTCCGCTTGCGCACTTTGCGGCAGACGGCCTGCCGGAAGAAGCCCCTCCCTACCTGCCGAGCGAGACGGTCGTCCTCGATCAGCGGCTCGCGCTCGACCTTTATCGTTGGCTGGAACCTCGCCGCCTCTAGTGCATATGAACAGCCTGCGAATAAATGAACTAGATTCACGCCTGCCAATTGACATGCGACCGCATATCTAACAAACATAGAACACCACATAACGCGGAATTAACACGCCGGTTCGATCGGCTGAATTCGGCGTGAAAGCGGCTTTTTGGGCGGGAGGAACGACCGAAAGGCTGCGGAGGAGGAAAAATGCCGCATCGCGACCACCTCTCGTGCACGACGAAGCATGATGCTCGCATGAGCGTTCTTATGATCGCTATTTCAACATCAGATCGGGCACTCATGCCTCGATACGGCACGGTGTCGCTCGCGTTCGGCCGCTCGGCCTGAACGGGCGCCCGACGCCCTCCTACCCTTCGCCTGAAGCCAAATATCCAGCGCTGACGCGACATCCGGTGCCGGCGTCCGGCGCAAATCCCAGAGGTCACAATGGCATCCCAGGTCCTCAGATCGCAGCATGGAAGCGGGCCATTGCGCCTTGTCATTTGCGGCGTGATCGTCGTCGCGATCGCCGCGATGGCGCTGGACACCAAGGTCGTATGGATCGGCTCGGACGAGGACGTAAGGGAAGACGTCTTCTCTCCCGAGAAGTTCGGCACCCAGCATTTTCCAGAAATCCAGGCCGACATCGCGAGTCGCGCGGTCGAGGCGCCGCAATTGGCTGAGGCGATCGCCGCGGACAAGGCCGCTGCGGGCAAGCAGTACGGCGTTCCGGCCGGAGTAGGCCCGGTCATTCCCGTCAAGTTCACCGGCGTCGCCGGCGAAGGAAAATCCGGCATTTACGTGATCAATGTCGAAGGCATGCCCGCAGGCGTTCAGATCCGGGTTCAGACGGGACCGGCGATCACAGGAACCGACATACGGGATGCGACGGGCACCATCACCTTCGGCCAGTTCACAAACCAGATCGAGTACCAGAATGCCGGCGCCGGACTGAATAACGTCCTGAAGGCTGATGTTCTCGCGAACATCGACAACAGCAACCTGACAGGAAAGACCGTTTCCGTTGTCGGCGTCTTCAAGTTGATCAATCCGAAGAACTGGCTCGTGACGCCGGTCAGGATGAGCGTCGAATGAGCCAGTCCCCCATTTCCACCGGAACGATCGGCGAGGTCGTCCTGTCCGCCCGCGACGTTTCGAAGTCGTGGGGCAACGTTCACGCTTTGAAGCGCGTAAACTTCGATGTCCATCGCGGACAGGTGACGACATTGTTCGGCGAGAACGGTGCCGGCAAGTCGACTTTGATGAAAGTGCTTTCGGGCGTCTTTCGGCCCACCTCCGGCGAAATCGTGCTCGAGGGCCAAACCGTCTCCTTCCAGTCGGCGTCAGACGCCCGTGCGCTGGGTATCTCCATCATCCATCAGGAACTGAGCCTCGCACCGAACCTGTCCGTGCGCGACAACATCTTCATGGGGCGCGAGATCCAGACGATCACCGGCGTCGATTATGCCGAGGAGGAGCGCCAGACACGGCTTCTGATGGCCGACCTCGAGGAGGACATCGACCCTCTGACGCTGGTCGAGGATCTCCGGCTCGGCCAGCAGCAGATCGTGGAAATCGCGCGCGCCCTGTCCATCAACTCGCGCATCCTGATCATGGACGAGCCGACGTCGGCGTTGAGCGCGACCGAAGTCGAGGTTCTCTTCAAGGTCATTCACGACCTCAAGAGCCGGGGAGTCTCCATCGTCTACATTTCCCACCACCTCGAAGAGGCGCTGCAGATCACGGACCACGCCGTGGTGCTGCGCGACGGGACGGTGACAGCGCGTGGCAAGCGTTCGGAGATCAGCCTGGAGTGGATCGTCCGCAACATGGTGGGCGACAATTACGATCTCGGTTCGCCTCCGACAGGCCATGAAATTGGCGAGGTTGCCCTCTTCGTCGACCACCTCAGTGTGCCTGACGCGCTGAACGCGGAGCGCGCGGCCATCGACCGCGTGTCGCTCAGCGTCCGGGCCGGCGAGATCGTGTGCATCTACGGGCTGATGGGTGCCGGGCGCACCGAATTCCTGGAATGCATCGCGGGCCGGATTTCGGCGCTCGGTGGCAAGATCTTCCTGCGCGGGCAGGATGTCACGGGTCTCACGATCGGCCAACGCATTCAGCGTGGCCTCGTGTTGGTGCCGGAAGACCGCCAGCGTGACGGGCTGGTCCAGACGATGACGGTGGGTCAAAACCTGTCGCTCGCCAGCATCGGCGCCTTTACCAGAGGTCTCTTCACCTCTCGATCCCGCGAGCAGGGCCTGATCGGCAAGGCGATCGTCGACGTGCGCATCAAGACCGACGGCGGGCAGGCGGCAATCGGTTCGCTCTCCGGCGGCAATCAGCAGAAGGTGGTCATCGGCAAGATGCTGACGACCAATCCCTCCGTAGTGCTTCTCGATGAGCCCAGCCGAGGCATCGATGTCGGGGCGAAGTCCGAAGTCTTTCGCCTGCTGAGCGAGGGAGCTCAACGGGGCCTCGCCGTCGTCTACACGACTTCCGAAGTCAACGAATGCCTCGCCATCGCGCACCGGATCATCGTGTTCCATCGCGGCCGGATCTCGGCCGAATTCACCTCTGACGTCACCAAGGAACAGATCATGGCCGCCTCGGGCGAGGCCGTGGCTGCCTGACAGAATTCGATAGCGGAGTCCGGATCATGACCGACACCAGTCCCGCCCAGAAGCGGCTTCAACCCGGAATTTCAAGCGGCGGTTTCGATCTCGGACGATTGCTGCTCGAAGGAAGGGCATTCTTCGCGTTGATCGCGATCATCATCGTGTTCTCGCTTCTGTCGCCCTTCTATTTCACGATGAGCAACTTCCTCATCATGTCCTCGCACGTGGCCATCTTCGGGCTTCTGGCCATCGGCATGCTCGTCGTGATCCTCACCGGAGGCATCGACCTTTCCGTCGGCTCCACTCTCGGGCTCGCGGGGTGCGTCGCCGGGTTTCTCATGCAAGGCGTCGAACTCAAGATGTTCGGCGCGGTTCTCTATCCTTCGGTCTGGGTCGTCGTGGTCATGACGCTGGCGCTCGGCGCGCTGGTGGGAGCCGTCAACGGCGTGCTGATCGCCTATTTCAAGGTCCCCGCCTTCGTGGCGACGCTCGGCCTGCTCTACGTGGCGCGCGGCATCGCGCTTTTGATGACGAACGGCCTGACCTACAACAATCTCGGCGGGCGCCCGGAACTCGGCAACACAGGATTCGACTGGCTCGGCTTCAACCGCCTTTTCGGCATTCCGATCGGCGTCCTGGTGCTCGCCGTGGTGGCGCTGATCTGCAGCCTTCTGCTGACGCGCACGGCTTTCGGCCGGTGGGTCTACTCGACGGGCGGCAATGCCCGCGCGGCGGAGCTTTCCGGCGTGCCGGTGAAGCGCGTCCAGGTCACAGTCTATGTCCTGTCTGGCATGTGTGCGGCGATCGCGGGCCTTGTCCTTTCCTCGCAGCTGACTTCGGCCGGCCCGACCGCGGGCACGACCTATGAATTGACGGCGATTGCCGCCGTGGTCATCGGCGGCGCCGCCCTCACCGGAGGGCGCGGCAACGTGCGCGGCACGTTGCTCGGCGCCTTCGTGATCGGCTTTCTTTCCGACGGACTGGTGATCATCGGGGTCTCCGCCTACTGGCAGACCGTCTTCACCGGCGCCGTCATCGTCCTGGCCGTTCTGCTGAACTCCATTCAGTACAGCGGTCGATCCAAGCGTGCGTTGGCTGGCAATGGCAACAGCAATGGCAAGCCCGCCGCCCCGCAGCAGGGGGCAAAGGCCTGACGTCCCCTCGCGGCAATACCGCCGGGTCCCGGCATCAAGTGAGGCATCTTAGGGAGAGAGAAAACATGCTGAACAAAGGAAAGCGCCTGCTCGTCGCCGCGGCCCTCGTGGCCGGCTCAGCCCTGTCGACGCCCGCATGGGCGGAGGGACTGATCTCCATCATCGTCACCGATCCGTCGAACCCATACTGGTACACCGAGGGAGAGGTGGCCAGGAAGACCGCGGAGGACCTCGGCTACACGGCCACGGTCGCCGCGCACAAGGGCGACACAAATACGGAAAGCAACCTGATCGATACCGCCATCACCAATCACTCGGTGGCGATCATCCTCGATCCGGCCAACGCCGATGGCTCCGTTGGAGCGGTCAAGAAGGCCATCGCCGCTGACATTCCGGTCTTCCTGGTCAACGCCGAGATCAATCAGGAGGGTCTCGCCAAGGCCCAGCTCGTGTCGAACAATGCGCAGGGCGCAGCCCTCGGCGCGCAACAATGGGTCGAGATGGTCGGAGACACCGGCAACTATGTCGAGCTGTTCGGCAATCCGGCGGACAACAATGCCCAGACCCGCTCCAACGGTTTCGAGACGGTGCTCACCCAGTATCCGGACCTCAAGAAGGTTGCCCAGGAAGTGGCGAACTGGGATCGCACCCAGGGTCACAACAAGATGCAGAGCATGCTGCAGGCCCATCCCGACATCATGGGCGTGATCAGCGGCAACGACGAGATGGCGCTCGGCGCCATCGCCGCCCTCAAGGAAGCCGGGCGGCTCAAGGACGTGAAGGTCGGCGGATTTGACGGCTCGCCCGACGCGGTCGACGCGATCAAGGCCGGTGAGTTGCAGTATTCGGTGCTTCAGCCCGTCGCCGTCTTCTCGGCCGAGGCAGTCAAGCAGGCCGACAACTTCATCAAGACCGGCAAGACCGGCGCCGACACCGAAAAGCAGCTCTTCGACTGCCTGCTGATCACCAAGGACAACGTGGACAAGTACACCGCGCCCTTCGTTTTGGAGCAGTGAGGAAAAGCGGGAGCGCCTAACGGCGCTCCCGCGCATTACGCTTCCCAAGAGAGCCGGTTTCGGGCGTTCCTTAGGGATTTGAAGAGAAGGGCGGCCGATGAGAACCGTCCGTTCTTCCTAACATCCGGATCCGCTGACGCTTCATCGAACCGCCAGCCGCCTTTCCACATCCCGCCTCAGCAGTCTCTGCCGGTCAGGCCAGCCGTGGAAATGGTCTCTCCGGAGCAGAGGATTGGCCCCCTGCCCCGACGCCTTCGGCCCCCGCACCTCATCGGGTTTTCGTGCGGCGCAGCGACCAGTCCGCCGGGAAAGCCCGTCGACTGCGCGGGGACAGTTTCAGCGCCGTCTCATTTCCGGCGAGGAAGGGACGGATGCCACGCCGCAGAGGGAGGACTGATCGGCCGGCCGCCATATGTACAGACTTCCGGTCAATCCCAACCCTTGAAAAAGGGAACTTGCCAGAGATGAGCGCCCCGAACCGAACGAACGGATCCGCTGCCGGCCGATTGATGTCGGAGCAAATTCCCGGCGACAGCCGGCAGGCCCGCCAGCTTTCCCGCAGGCAGCTCATCACGCAGGCCGTCATGGCCGAAGGTTCGATGCGCATCGAGGATCTGACCGACCGTTTCAACATCAGCCTGATGACCGCGCACCGCGACCTCGACGATCTCGTCGGGCGCGGACTTCTGCGCAAGACCCGCGGCGTGGTCTCCGCCGCACCGACCAGCCTCATCGAAGCGAGCGACGTCTACCGGTCCAGTCGCGAGCTCGCGGAGAAGGCCGCGATCGCCCTGGCAGCGACAGATTTCGTCGAGCCCGGACAGGCGATCTTCCTCGACGATTCCACCACCGTGCTGCAAATGTCGGAACATCTGGCGACGAAGGTGCCGCTGACGGTCATCACCAACTCGTTGACCATGATGAACGCGATCAAGGGCATGCGTGACTTGACGCTGATCGGTCTTGGCGGCCAATTCGAGAACTGGTGCAACGCCTTCATAGGCCACATGGCGACGAAAGAGATCCGCCGGCTGCGGGCCGATACGCTGTTTCTCTCCGTAGCCGCCATCACCGACGGCATCGTCTTTCACCAGGCGCCAGAGATGGTCGACATCAAGCGCGCCATGTTCGACGCGGCATCGAAGCGTATTCTTCTTGCCGATCACACGAAGTTCGAGCGGCGTGCTCTCCACGGCTTCGCTGAGCTGGCCGAATTCGACACCGTCATCGTGGACGACGTCACGGCGCCGGACCATCTGGACAGAATGCGAAGCGCCGGCATCAACGTCGTCCTGGCGCAGACGAAAGGCCTGACGACCGCCATCACGGGCCACCAACGCCGCGATCACCAGGATTGAGGTTGCGTGGGCCGCTGGGCCGCGCAATTTTTAGGGCTGCTCTTGCCGTCTCCCTCAGACGCAGGCGGCGCCGACCTCGGCGGCGATTGCCAAAAAGCCATCGGCCTGCCACGCAGCGCGGCCGATGAAAAGCCCGTTCACATTGGGCTGGCTCGCCAAGGCGACGGCGTTTGCGAGACTGACGCTGCCGCCATAGAGAACAGGCAGATCGCGGCCGAGCGCTGCCGTGGCCGCCTCCTTGATCACAAGATGCTGGGCATTCACGAAATCCGGCTCTGCGGGGACGCCCTTTTCACCGATGGACCACACCGGTTCATAGGCGATGACGGGCAGCGCCGCGCCGCCGGCATCAATCTTCGCCAGAGCCGCCCTCGTCTGCCGGCTGACGGCTTCGTCGCTCGTGCCGGCCGCATGCTCGCTATGGCTGTCACCGACGCATATCAGCGCAATCAGGCCATGACGCTGCGCAGCCGCCGCCTTGAGCCCCACGGTTTCATCGGTCTCATTGAAATAGGTGCGCCGCTCGCTGTGGCCGATTTCGACGAGACTGGCGCCGCAATCAGCGACCTGGACCGGCGATATCTCCCCGGTCCACGCCCCCTGATCCTCCCAATGGACGTTTTGGGCGCCGACCATGATCGACGTTCCGCGGAGTGCAGAGGCGACACGGTCGAGCACCGTGAAGGGAGGAACGACGAAGAGCTGCGGCGCACGGCTGCTGGCGAGGGGAGATGCGCGAACGACATCGCAGAACGCGTCGGCCTCTGCGATCGTCTTGTTCATCTTCCAACTGGTGCCGATCCATAGAGGTTTTTTCAGCGGCTGAGACGAGGCACTTGTCATGGCCGAGCGGCTCCGTCAGCCATGGCGGCCAGGATTACCGCTGCGGAAGCAGCGCCCGGATCGACATGGCCGAGGGCTCGCTCGCCGAGCTTGGCTGAGCGCCCCTTCTTTGGCAGCATCGCCGCGGTTGCATCCGCCCCCTTGCCTGCCGCCTCGGCCGCTGCCCTCAGCACCTCCGCCGGCAGCGCGCCGGCCTCGGCCGCAGCCGCCGCCGCTGTCGCAGCAGGGGTCCAGGCGTCGATCATCGTCTTGTCCCCCGGCTCGGCTTTGCCGCGATCGCGTAGCCCCTGCAACGCGGCGGCCAGGAAGCCGGCAAGGGCTGCGCCGTCCGCGCCTTCCCTTCCCTTCAACGCCGCGCCACCACGCATCAACGCCGTCGCATAGAGCGGGCCGGAGGAGGCGCCGACGGCGTTGAGGAAGGTCCGCGCAACAAGATTGCAGACGTCGGTGATGGACTTTTCCTCAAGCTCCGGCGTCAGGATCTCGCGCACGGCGTTCCAGCCGATCGCCATAGTTATGCCGTGGTCGCCGTCACCGATCACGCCGTCGAGCTCCGACAAGCGAACCTTCTCCTCCTCGATCCGATCCGCCACCAGATGGAACATCGCCACGAAATCCGCCGCGCTCAGTGTGGTGCGCATGTCCTTGCCCTCCCTGCTCTTATATATTCCGCGTTTCCCATTGCGCGGTCAGGCGACCACCAGAGCCGCCGTGCGACAGGGATGGTCGAGAAGCCGACGCAGATCGTCGTCGAGGCGGATCATCGAAACGGAGGCGCCTGCCATCTCCAGCGAAGTTACGTACTCGCCGACAAAAGAGCGATGAATGGAGATACGGGCATCGTCCAATCTCTGCCGCACACGACGGTGGAGCACGTAAAGCTCCATAAGGGTGGTCGAGCCGAGGCCATTGACCAGCAGAGAAACCTGCTCGCCCGCCCCTGCGCCGCTTTCCGCCAATATTCGATCGACGAGTTCATCCGCCACCTTGTCGGCGGGAAGAACCGGGCCGCGGCTGATTCCCGGCTCACCGTGGACGCCCATGCCGATTTCCATCTCGCCGTCGCCGAGATGGAAGTTCGGAGCGGCGCTCTGCGGCAAGGTGCATGCGCTCATGGCGACGCCCATGGTCAGCGTGGCGGCATTCGCCTTTTCCGCGGCCGCGACGACGCCATCAAGATCAAGCATCTTGTCAGAAGCGGCGCCGGCCGCCTTGAACACGAAGAAGTCGCCCGCGACGCCCCGGCGCTCCGTCCGCCTTTCCCTCGGCGCCGAAGCGACATCGTCGATCACCGCGACGGATCTGACGGTCAAATCCTCCATGGCGGCCATTTCGGCCGCCATGTCGAAATTCATGACGTCGCCCGCGTAGTTTCCATACATGAAAAGGACGCCCGCTCCGCGATGGACGTCCCTGGCAGCCTGCAAGATCGGTTCCGGCGCTGGAGAGGCGAAGACATTGCCAGCGACCGCCGCATCCGCGAGCCCCTTGCCGACATAGCCGATGAAGGCGGGTTCGTGGCCCGACCCTCCTCCGATCACCAGACCGACTTTACCCTCTCGCGGACCATCCAGCGCATAGACCGCCCGCGGATTGGCTGATGATGGGCGCACGATATCAGGATGCGCGCCGAAGAAACCTTCGAGCATCTCACGAACGATCGCGTCCGGATCGTTCATGAACTTCTTCGAATTGGCCACCATGTCCTCCCTCGGACTCTTCCACTCTCTAGCCAGGGAACGGTCTGCGCGCTGCCTCTTCCAAGAGCCGGCCCGATGAACGGGCTGGCCGCTCCTCCCCGATTCTCGGAGGCACGGGCGCGCCGCCTGACGTTGCAATCAATACTTCTGGTCCAGAGCGTCGATCGCCCGAACGTTGGCGGCAGAGTGGCTCATGGGATCAAAGGAGGACGCCAGAAATGCATCGACGATCGCCTTGGCGAGCTCCGGACCGATCACTCGCGCGCCCATGGTGATGATCTGAGCGTTGTTGCTCTTGGCAGCCCTCTCGGCCGAGTAGGTGTCGTGGGCAAGCGCCGCGCGAATTCCCGGCACCTTGTTGGCCGAAATGGAGACACCGATTCCCGTGCCGCAGCACAGAATGCCGCGATCGAACCGCCCCTCCAGGATGGCATGGGCGGCTCGCTCGGCGGTATTCGCATAGAGCTCGTCTTGCTGCTCGGGTGAAGGGCTGTCGTCCACGAACGAAATGTCATGGCGCTTGTTCAGATGTTCGGCGATGACCTTGACCAATGGCTGCCCTGCGCTGTCGCCGGCCAGGATGACTTTCATCTCTCCCTCCCCCGTCGAAGGGTGTTCGACCCGAAACGAGCAGAGACACCGCGGAATCTAGAGCGGGATGAAGTTCGGCAGAATCGGAAGAGGATTCCATCGGAGGCGCCAATCTGATTCAACATGCTGGCTGGAGACGGAGGCCAGCATGGATGGGTCGACCTTATTCGATGGATCTGCGCGAGCGGGTGGTTGCGGCGGTGCTTGAGGGCGGGCTGTCGCGCCATCAGGCGGCGGAGCGCTTCGGGGTTGCGGTGAGCACGGCGGTCAAATGGCTGCAGCGCCACCATGAGACGGGCAGTGTGGCGCCCGGCCAGATGGGTGGGCACAAGCCGAAGAAGATCGCCGGCGCGCATGCCGAGTGGCTGCGCCGGCGCTGCACGGAGAAGCCCTT
>NZ_FUXL01000024.1 GCF_900167365.1 Consotaella salsifontis
TTCGCCGGGTCGATCTCCCACACCTCCTTCAGCCCGATGCCGAACTTCTGCGGCTCACGCCCCTCGCCCAGGCCGTAGCGCGCCATGAGCTCCTTGCTGAGCGAGCCCCGCGCTCCCTCGCCGATCAGGACATACTTGCCAAGAAGCGCCATGCCGCGCTGGAAGTTCGGACCCGGCGTCCCGTTGCGCTCGATCCCCATGTCGCCGGTCGCAACCCCTACCACCGCCCCGTCGGCGTCGAGGATCAGCTCGCAAGCGGCAAAGCCCGGATAAACCTCCACCCCCAGCGCCTCCGCCTTCTCGGCGAGCCAGCGGCACAGCGGCCCGAGCTCGACGACGAAGCAGCCGCGATTGTGCATCAGCTTCGGCATCAGCATCGTCGGCAGGCGGATGCCGCCGTGAGGACCGTAGACGTGGAAGCGCTCGGCCTTCACCGGGATGGCGTCCGGCCCGCCCTCGCCCCGCCATTCCGGCAGCAGACGGTCGAGAGCCGAAGGGTCGAGCACGCAGCCCGAAAGGATATGCGCGCCGACCTCCGAGCCCTTCTCCAGAACCACCACCGACAAGTCAGGGTCGAGCTGCTTCAGCCGGATCGCCGCCGACAGTCCCGCAGGCCCGGCACCAACGATCACAACGTCGAACTCCATGCTCTCTCGTTCGGGAAGCGGCTCTATCGACATGATGCTTATCCCACAGTCTTTTGCGGCGCTGACGCGAGCGCGGGAGGATCACCATCACCGCGCGGCCCCGCTTCCTGTCTTTGTTCAGAGACCGTTGAGCGGCACTTTCAGGTAGCGCCGCCCATCTTCCTCAGGCTCCGGCAACGCTCCCGCCTTCATGTTGACCTGGAGCGAAGGAATGATCAGCCGAGGCATGGCGAGCGTCGCGTCGCGCGACTGGCGCAACGCCACGAATTCGTCCTCGGTGACACCATCGCATACATGCACATTGTGCATCCTCTGCTCGGCCACCGTCGTCTCGTTGCGGATATCGCGGCCGTTCGGGCCATAGTCGTGACACATGAAGAGCCGGGTCCACAGCGGCAGAGCCAGAACCTTGCGGATGGAACGAAACAGAATGCGCGCGTCGCCGCCTGGAAAGTCGGCTCTCGCTGTCCCTGCATCGGGCATGAAAAGCGTGTCTCCGATGAAGGCTGCGTCACCGAAGATGTAGGTCATGCAGGCCGGCGTGTGGCCCGGCGTGTGCAGGGCATAGCCGGACATTGCCCCGATCGAGAGGGCGTCGCCATCGTTGAACAGCCGGTCGAACTGGGAGCCGTCGCGCTGGAAGCGGGTGTTCTCGTTGAAGATTTTGCCGAAGGTCTCCTGCACCTCGACGATGCCGGCGCCGATGCCGATCTTTCCGCCGAGCCTCTCCTGAAGATAGGGCGCGGCGGAGAGATGGTCTGCATGGACATGCGTTTCCAGGAGCCATTCCACGTCGAGCTTTTCCCGCTCGACATGGTCGATGATCGCCTGGGCCGCCTGGTACGAGACGCGGCCCGAAGCGTAGTCGAAGTCGAGAACGCTATCGATGATGGCGCAGCTTCGCCCCTCCTCTTCGGCCACAACATAGGAGAAGGTGTTGGTCTGCGCGTCGAAAAAGGAGGAAATGCGCGGCGTGGTCATCCCGCCGCCTTTCCCTCGATCGCGACGGTCTTGCCGGGGTTCATGATCGAGCGGGGATCGAGCGCGCGTTTGATGGTGCGCATCAACGCCTGCTCGGACTTCGAACGATAGCGATCGATCTCCTGCGCCTTCAGGAGCCCGATGCCGTGTTCGGCCGAAATCGACCCGTTCATCGCCATCGCGATGGGATGGACGATGTCGTTCACAGCTTCCCAATGCTCCAGGAAAGCCTCCTTGGCCATGCCGTCTGGCTGCGTCAGGTTATAATGGACGTTGCCATCCCCAACATGGCCAAAGGCGCAGACGTGGATGCCCGGCATGTACGCCTCGACTGCCTGGCTCGCCTCTGCGATGAAGCGCGGGATCGCAGAAACCGGCACGGAGATGTCGTGCTTGATCGAGCCGCCCGCGCGCTTCTGTGCCTCGGGAATACCCTCGCGCAGCCGCCAGAGACGCTGCGCCTGGTCGATCGTTTCCGCGACCACGGCATCCGAGATCAGTCCGCTCTCGAAAGCCTCCTCCAGCAACGCCTCGAATGTCGCCCTTAGATCGTCGCCATCGCGCGACGTGGAGAGTTCGATGAGGGCGTACCAAGGGTGAACCTCCGCAGAGGGACGCTGCCCATCGGCATGCGCGCAAACGATCGACAGCGAGAATTCCGACATCAATTCGAAGGCGGTGACCTGATCGCCGCTTCGCCGCCGCGCCAAGGCCAGCAGCTCCAGCGCGCTTTCCACCGTCGCCAGCGCGCAATAGGCGGTCTGGATCTGCCTGCGGCGCGGATAGAGCTTTAGGACAGCCGCCGTTACGAAGCCGAGCGAGCCCTCGCTTCCGATGAAGAGGTTCTTGAGCGAATACCCGCTGTTGTCCTTGTAGAGCGGCCGCATGCCGTCCCAGATCTGCCCGTCCGGCAACACCACTTCCAGCCCGAGCGTCAGATCGCGCGCGTTTCCGTATTTCAGGACGCTGATGCCGCCGGCATTGCTGGCGATGTTGCCGCCGATGGTGCAGCTGCCCTCGGCGCCGAGGCTGAGGGGAAAGAAGCAGTCCTGGGCGGCGGCAGCTGCCTGGACGTCGGCGAGGATGGCGCCCGCCTCAACGGTGATGGTGAAGTTGGTGGCGTCGACCTCGCGGATGCGGTTCATCTTCTCAAACGAGACGAGGACCTCACGGCCGCTCGTCACCGAGCCGCCGACAAGCCCAGTGTTGCCGCCCTGCGGGACCATCCCGACGCCTTCCTCCGCGCAGATCGCAACCGCCTTGGCGAGATCAGCGGCGGTTTCCGGCACGATGACGATTGCGGCTTCGCCACGAAACAGCCCGCGCTCTTCCACCAGATACTTTTCGCGGGCATCCGCCTCTGTGATCACCGCGCGCGTGCCAAGGGCGTTGGCGAGGCGCTCAGCCAAAGGCGAGAAGCTTTCAATCACGGCCTCGCTCATGGGAAATTCCTTTGCTCGTTCGCGCTGCCCGCCGCGATGTCGAAAAGTTCGTCGGGGCTCCAGTCGCCGGAAGCACCGGCGAAGCGTCGTGCCCAATCCACGAGGCGGTTCCCGTCGATCGACCGGCCAGCAAGTTTCAGGACGTCGCAAGTGCGCGCGATGAGGTCTGGCTCGCTCCACGGCTGCTCCGGGTCGCCGTTTCTAAACGAACGCTCTTCCGTCAAAACCGTGCCGTCATCGAGCTCGACCGACACCCGGGCCGGCCTCTCCTGGGGGAAGCGCGCAGTGAAGGCCGGCTCGTGACGCACCTGCGTTCGCTGCTCCAGGGCGCGAACGTCGGCATCGGCGAGAAGTTCGGGCCCGAGTCCACGAAAATCCGGAGCGCGGCCCGCGATCGCGGCGGCGATGCAAAAGCTGGTCGAGAACTTCGCGTCGGAGACGGTGCTCGGATTCCTGACGCCCGCGATGGCCAGCGCGGCCTGGGGAACGTCAACGACGATGCTGCGCACGCGCGCCGCCCCCTGCTGCAGCCGCCCCCGGATTGCGCGGGCGCAATCGAGCGCGCTGTGCGTCTGCCCGCAGGTCGGCCAAGCCTTGATGGTGACGTCGAACAGCATGGGCCGCCCCGACGGGATCAGCCATTGCGGATCGCACCCGTCGAGCTTCCAAGCGTTGCGCATTCCGCGCGCGCCTTCCAGAACGTGGACCGCGCCCGGAATGCCGGCTCTGGCCAAAAGCGCGGCGGCGAGGCCGTTGCGCACGGCGGCGGCGGCATGAAAGGCCTTGGCCGAGAACGCCTCGTCATCGAGAATTTGCCACAGGCCGGCGGCCTGCGTGCCGGCATGACCGAACGCCCAGAGCGTGCGCTGCCGATCCAGCCCGAGATAACGCGCGGCGGCGGCAGCGGCCCCGAAGCAGCCGGCCGTGGCGGTGGTGTGGTTCGCCGCGTAATGGCCGCTGCCGAGATGGGAGCCGACACGCATCACGGCCTCGAAGCCAGCGATCAGCGCCGGCCGCACGCGCTCCCTGGCCCCGTCGGGGAACGCCTGCGCCAAGCCGATGACGGCGGGAACGACCGTAATGCCGGGATGGCTGGTCGAGATGCGGTGCGCGTCATCGACCTCCCAGAAATGACTGATGGCAGCGTTCGCCCCTGCAGCGCTCGCCAGGGGGTGGCATCCCGCCACCCCCGCAACCCGCACAGGTCCTGTTTCAAGGGGAGACAGAAGCGCCGAGACATAATCGCGATGATAAGGGTGTCCTATCCCGGCGATCAGGGCGCTCGACCAGTCGAGCATGGTGGCGAACAGCCGCGCCTCTAGTTCCTGATCGACGGTGTCGGGCAAATCGGCGACGAACTCGGTCAAGGGAGCGAGCTCAGGGACGGCATCCGGTAGCGCCGTCGTTTCCAGCGCGCTCATCCGGCCGCTCCGGTGACGACCGGCAGATCATCGCGCGTTTCCTGTCCCCATTCAGCCCAGGAGCCGTCATAGACAGCGACCGGGCCGAGCCCCGCCAGCTCGGCGCCCAGCGCCAGAACCGAGGCGGTGACACCGGACCCACACGAGGCGACGATCGGCTGGCCGCTGTGCAGGCCAGCGTCCTCGAACGCACGACGAACATCCTCGGCCTTGCGAAACCGCCCGTCCGCCAAAATCCGATCGAAGGGAAGATTGCGGGCTCCCGGCATATGCCCCGACCGCAGACCCGGACGAGGCTCGGCCTGCGCTCCCTCGAACCGTGGGGCCGAGCGGGCATCGACCACCTGAATTACGCTCGCCTTCAGCCCGTCCAGCACGGAGGACGCATCGTAGAGGCGGGAGTGAACGGGGCGTGCCTGGAAATTCCCAGGCTCAGCCGGACGCGGCGCGCCGGACTCGATCTCGCCGCCCGCCGCCCGCCAGGCCGGCAGACCGCCGTCCAGCACGCAGACCCTCTCGTGCCCCATCGCCTTGAACATCCACCACGCGCGAGGCGCGGCGAAGATGCCGGAACCATCGTAGACGACAATCTGGCTGTTCCCGTTGATGCCGAGGGCGCGCACCCTTTCTTCGAACACGGCGGGGCTCGGCATCATGTGCGGCAGCGGCGACGAGAGGTCCGCGATATCGCGGTCGTAGTCGAAGCGGCGGGCGCCAGGGATGTGAGCCTGCTCGAATTCGGCTGCCGGGTCGCGGTTCTCGGCGGGCATGTACCAGCTCGCGTCGAGGACGATGAGATCCGGCGCCGACAGGTTGGCTTTGAGCCAGTCGCAATCGACGACGATGGAGGGCTTGGCGGTCATCAGGTGTCTCCTGTGATTGCGGACTCAGGCCGGCGCGTTTGCAAGCTTGCGGCGAGAGCGGCCGAGCACTGCCGGCAGAACGAGACTGAGGAGGGCGACGAGGAGGATGCCGCCGGAGATCGGCCGGGTGATGAACGGCAGAACAGAGTCGTTGCCGAAGGCCAGCGCCAGACTGAGCTGGGTTTCCGCCATGGGGCCGAGGATCAGGCCCAGGATCACCGGCAGGACCGGGACGCGGGCAATGTGGAGGAGGTAGCCGAGCAGCCCGAAGCCGAGGAAGCAGTAGACGTCGAACATGCGGTTGTTCAGCGAGTAACAGCCGACCGTGCACAGGATCAGGAGCACCGGAATAACGTACTGGCGCGGAATGGAAACCGCCTTCACCGTCAGCGGGATGAAGAAGTGGTAGAGGATGAAGCAGAAGAAGAAGGCGACGAAGAACGAGACGAAGACCATCCAGACGATTTCGCCGTGATCGCGGAAAAGCAGCGGCCCCGGATCGATGCCGTGCAGCATGAACGCGCCCAGCATCATCAGCGTCGATGCATCGCCCGGAATGCCCAGGGTCAGCATCGGGATCAAGGCGCCGCCCATGGAAGCGTTGTTGGCCGCCTCCGGCGCGACGATCGCCTCGGGCAGAACGCCCTTGCCGAAAAGGTCGGGGTGGCGCGAGGCGCGCTGGGCTTGGCTATAGGCGACGATATTGGAAAGGCCGGGACCGACGCCGGGCAGGATGCCGATGATGATGCCGATGAAGGTCGAGCGTCCGAGGTCGCGCCGGCAGGCCACGACTTCCCGCAAGGTGGCGACGAACGCCCTCAGCTGGAACTTGATCTTGAGGACCGTGGCCGAGCGCCCGATGTCGTCGGTATCGGCGAGGAGCTGCGGGATCGCATAAAGGCCGATCAGCGCCGGCAGCTCATAGAAGCCGGATTCGAGGGCGGTGAAACCAAAGGTGAGCCGCACCTGGCCGGAAGCTTCGTCCAGCCCCACCAGGGAAAGCAGGATGCCGATGAAGGCCGCCATGAACGCCTTGATGGCGCGCCCCTTGGGCGACATGGCCGAGATGCAGCTGAAGGTGAAGATCACCAGCGAGAAATACTCCCACGGCCCAAAGCTCAGCGCAACGCGGGCGAGCAGCGGCGCGATCAACACCAGAGCAAGACCCGACAGAACGCCCCCGATCATCGAGGCATAGACGCCGAGGCCGAGCGCCCTGACCGCCTGGCCGCCGGCGGCCATCGGATAGCCGTCGAGGCAGGTCGCGGCCGAGGCCGGAGTGCCAGGAATGTTGAGGAGAATGGCGCCGACAAGGCCGCCGGAAATTGCCCCGCAATAGACGCCCATGAGGAGCGGCAATGCCAGGTTGATGTCCATCGCATAGGTGAGCGGGACCAGAAGGGCGATGGCCATCGTGCTGGTCAGCCCGGGGATGGACCCGATGACGAGACCGCCGGCGACGCCAAGCATGACGGCAACGAGCGTCCAGGGTTGGCAGACCGCCGCAACCCCTGTGAGGAATAAGTCGTACATGGCCCGACAATCCTTATGGAAGGAAGGCTTGGAGATAGACGACGAGCAGGACGTAGATGAACGAGGACGTCCCCACCGCGATGGCGCAGGCCACCGCGACCGTGCCGAAAGACCGTCTGGGCGCCAGCAGTACGATGGTCGCGACGCAGAAGATCGCGGTCGCCAAAAGGAAGCCGATCGGCTGGATCGCGAAAAGGTAGGCGACGAAGAGCGCTAGCAGCATCATGCGGCGCGGCGCGAAGGCCACGGCGGAGATCGCCCTGAGGCTGCGCCGCTTGTCATCCGAGGCCGATAAGAGCGTTCGGATCGTCTCCAGAACGCCGACGACCAGTCCGAGCCCCACGACGAGCCAGGGAAACAGCTTGGCGGACACCACGGCGGAGTTCATGTCCTCGAGCTTGAACAGCTGAGAAGCCGCCACGACGAAGCATAGAATGAAGACGGCTGAGAAGATCAAATCGGTTTTGCGCATGTCGCCTCTCACGATGAAGGCTTCCCGATGGCCGCGCATTCACGCGCGGCCATGAACCGAGCTCGACGGTTGAAAGGGCTCGCCGTTCAGGGCTTGTCGGTGAGATGGAACTTCTTCGTCAGGTTCTCGATGCGCTCGTAGCGCTTGGCGAGAGCCTTATCGAGTTCCTCGCCCTTGGCGGGCGCCACCGTCATGGACTGCCTGGCCAGTTCTTTCTGGCAGTCCGGCTGTTCGGCCGCCTTGATCCACGCATCGGCGAGCGTCTGGACCGCCTCCTTCGGCGTTTCCTTCGGGGCGAAGGTGGTGAAGTACATGGCGAAAAGGCTGTCGACGCCTTGTTCTTCCGCGGTCTTCGCATCCTTCAGGCGCGGATCGCGCTTGTCGGACAGAATGGCGACCGGCACCACGTCTCCCGATTCCACGTAGGGGGCGGCGGAACCGACAGCCACCGGCACGAGGGTAAGGTTGCCCTGGATGGCGGCCACGATGCGTTCCTTGTCGCCCGACATGGGGATGGTGCGCAGGTCGTCGAGATTGACGCCGGCCGCATCCAGGAAGTCGAGAACAGCGAAGTGCGAGAAGCCGTTGAGGGCCGTGCCGATGGTGTACTTGCCGGGGTTCTCCTTCACCTTGGCGCGTAGCGCTTCGACACTGTCGATACCGCTGCTCGCGCCCGCGAAGACGCCGTAGTTCATGGCGACCGAGCTCGCGACCGGCGCGAAGGCCGAATAATTGTAGTCGGAGCGGCCCGTGGCGAGGCCCATGTCCATGCCCTGGTGAGCCCACAGAAGCTTGTAGCCATCCGGCCGGGCGTCACGCACTTCCACTTCGGCGATCTTGCCGCGCGCCCCGGTGATGTTCTTGATCAGCACCTTCTGGCCGAGGATGGGCTCGACGCATTGCGCGAAGACACGCGCTGAAACATCGGAGCCGCCACCGGGGCTGAAGGGAACGACCAGCTCGATCGGCTTGTCCGGAAAGGCCATCGCCGGCGTGGCGAGAAGCGCGGCGGTCAGGGCCAAAAGAGTTCTTTTCATCGGATTTCCTCCCAAGTTTGAATGACAACACATCCGGCGCGGTCCGCCTCCCAAGCAGATACCCGCAACGTCGAACCGCGGAGCGGAATGGATGTGCGTTTTTTGATGTGATCCCGGAACGATCTACTGTTCCGAGAGCCACTTGGCGCCGCGTTCACGAGCCAGAACGCGGTCGACGCTGGCGCCGACATCGCCGAGATACTCGCCCGGCTCGGTCAGGCGGTCGATTTCCTCAGCGGAGAACGCATCGGCGATATGAGGATGGCTCGACAGGGCGTCGGCGAAGCTTGCGCCGCTCTCGATGCCTTTCATCGAGGCCTCGTAGAGCCACTCATGCGCGGTGTTCTTGCCCACGCGCTCACCCAGTTCGAGCATCACGCGTTCCGACAGGAGATAACCCTTCATCAACGCGACATTGCGGTCCATGGCCTTGCGGTCCACGCGCAGGCCTTTGAGGAGAGCGCCGGCCTGCATCAGAATGGCGCCGGTGACGAGGCAGGCCTCTGGAACCGCCTTCCATTCGGATTTCCAGGCGATGCCATCTCGCTCGTGCTCCTGAACCATGGCTTCCATCATCATGGCCGCCGAATAGCGGACGCTGCGCGAGAGCATGGCCACGTTCTCGGCCGCCACAGGATTGCGCTTGTGGGGCATGGTGGAGGAGCCGAGCTTGCCTTCGGAGAACCCCTCCTCGACTTCGGCGAATTCGTTGCGCTGCAGATTGAACAGCTCGTTGCCGATCTTGCCGAGGGTGCCGGCGATCATAGCCAGAAGCGTGATGTATTCCGCGATCCGGTCGCGGGACGGAGCCCAGCTGATATCGGTTGCGCCCAGGCCCAATCGCCTGGCTGTTCCGGCCTCAATTTCCCTCGCTTTCGGCCCGTAGGAGGCCTGTGTTCCGACAGCGCCGACCAGCATGACCACGAAGACGCGCGGCGCGGCCTGCTCCATGCGTTCGGCATGGCGCGACAGCTCGTCGAGCCAGATCGCGCATTTATGGCCGAAGGTGATGGGCAGCGCCTGAACACCGTGAGTGCGCCCCACCATGACGGTATCGCGATGCTCGGCGGCGAGCCGCATCAGCTCGCGCCCAACGGCGCCGAGATCGCGGCAGAAGACGCGATGGGCCTGCTGAAGCTGCAGGATCAGTCCCGTGTCGACCACGTCCTGGGTGGTCGCGCCATAATGAAGAAATTCGGCCGCCTCCTTGCCGAGGTTGGCCTGAAGCCCCTTCAGAAGCGGAACCAGGGTATGCTTGATGCGGCGAACCTCCTCGGCCACGGCCTCGAGGTCGACCCTGTCGATGTGCGCGGCGGCCGCGATTTCCTCCGCCGCCGCTTCGGGGATGATCCCCAACTCGGCCTGAGTGCGAGCCAGCGCCACCTCGAAGTCCAACCATTTCTGCAAACGGTTTTTCTCCGAGAAGATCTCGCGCATCTCCGGAGTGCTCCAGAGATGCTGCATCGTCGTCATGTCGAAGACGGATACGTTGGTCATACGGCCCTCCTCAGCCGGATGGATCAGGCAATGCGGCGCCTGATCACTCCTCGCCGTAGAACTTCATGGCGAGCCCGCCATGGGCGGCGGCGGCACCGGCGCAAAGAGCGGCGGAGATCAACACGGCCTCGGCCACCTCGGCCTTTGTCACGCCGACGGCCTTGCCCTTCGTCACATGCGACTCGATGCAGTACGGGCAGCCGGTCGCGTGGGCGACGGCAATTGCGATCAGCTCGCGAACCTTCGGCGGGATCTGGCCGTGATCCTTGCCCGGAATGGCATTGAGGCCCATCCACGCCTTGAAATCCTCGGGCGCGAGCTTGGACATCTCCATGCGGAAGCCGGCATCGGCGGCATCGTAGTACTTCTGCGACATTGTTTCCTCTTGTTTCATTCAGTGAAATCTGTTTCAATGATTAAAACAACGGATTTGATCCACGTCAAGACAGGATTCACGATTCCGATGACAAACAGCGCGGTTCGCCCGCCGTCCGGCGTGCTGGAGCGGGGCCTTTTCCTGCTTTCCCTGTTCACGCAGCAGCACCCCGTCCGGCAGCTGCGGGAGCTTTCGGCAGAGTCAGGCCTCGACAAGGCCACGACGCTACGCGCCCTGAAGACGCTGGTGGCCTGGGGATATTTGGAAAAGCGGCTGGATGGGGCTTATTCACCGGGGCCGGCCAATCTCCGGATGGCGGCAATCTTCCGGCAAACGTCGAACTTCGTGCATCGCATCGAAAGCGCGATCGTCGCCACCAGCGGTCAGGTCGGCCAGACGACGTCCTTTTTCGTTCGCTCCAACAGCGAGCGCGTTTGTCTGGCGCGCGACAACATTCACCGCGATTTTCGTTATTTCATCGAAGTCGGCGCCTCGGTCCCGCTCAAGGACGGAGGCGCGGCCGCCCAGCTTCTAATGGCCTATACCGAGCCCGAGACCCCCGAACGTGCCAAGATCAAGGCGGCGGCGCGCTATATCTCGCGTGGCGAACGCAACCGCCATCTCGCCTCTGTCGCCATCCCCGTCTTCGAAGGCGATCGCGCATTTCTCGGCACACTCACCATCACCGGCATGGCCGCCGACCTGGACGACGAGACGCTGATTCGCTTTTCCGGCATGGCAAGCGAAGAACTGGCACGGGTGGGGCTCTTCACCAGCCAGAAGCACTGAAGTGGAATAGTGCCGCGACAGCGCTTGCTGTTCTCCAAAGCGGGAAGACGCTGCCTGAGATGAACTGGCCGCCGACGGCGACGAGGCTGGCCGACCACTTGACGAACCTCTCCCCGCAGCAGCCTTGATCGAATGGCACCGCCTGCCTGTGCATACCCGGCGCAGAGAGGACGCTGACGCTTGCCACTGCGCTCGCCTTTCAAGGAGAGACCGGACCTGCCGGATCAGCGATGGGTCACGGCTGTCAAGCGGCGCCTTCACGCCGCGCTATCCCCGACTTGCCCCCTCTCCTGCCAAAGCGGCTGGGTCCCTTTTCGCAGAAGATGACCGCTCGACGAGCCGACACGCAGTCCGCAAGACCACCCTGGCAGACATCGTTCGACGGCCCTTGACAGCGCGAGGGAAATGCGTGACGTTCCGTTTAATAGAAGAGTGTTCTGAACAACAGAACTCGGGAGGAACGGTGAGCAGATCCAACCTCGATGATTTTCGGGCGCGTTTCCGGTCAGGCGAAAAGCTGTTCGGAACCTTCCTGAAGACGCCAACAACCCATGCCAGTGAGATCCTTGGTTCGGTCGGCTTCGATTTCGCGGTCATCGATGAGGAGCACGCGCCCTTCAACCGCGAGACCACCGATCAGGTCCTGCTGGCTTGCCGGGCGTCCAGCATCGCAGGCATCGTGAGGGTTCAAGGCTCGGAGGCCCACCACATCCTTTCGGTGCTGGACTGTGGAGCAACCGGCGTCCTCGTTCCCCACGTCGACAGCGAGGCCAAGGCGAAGGCGGTGGTCGATGTCTGTCGCTACGCCACCGGTGCGCGCGGCTTCTCCAACACCACGCGGGCGGGCACCTACGGCAGGGCGACGATCGCCGAGCATGTCGCCGCGCAGGACGCTTCCGTCACGGTGATCGCCATGATCGAGGACCCGCAGGCGATCGATGTGATCGATCGAATTCTCGCGGTGGACGGAATTGACGGCGTTTTCATCGGTCGCGGTGATCTTACCGTGGCCTATCGCCAATTCGATGGCGGATCGACCGCCGTCGCCGATGCGACCGACAAGGTCCTGGCGGCCGCGAGCCATGCCGGAAAGCCGGCCTGCGTTCTGGCCGGATCGCTTGACGATGCCGCCGCATTGGCGGCCAAGGGCGCATCCGCCTTCATCCTTTCCTCCGACCAGGGGTTGATGCGCCTGGCGGCGATCAAGACGTTGGCTGATTTCACGCAAAGAGTTGCTCAATCCGGCGACGGCCGATGAAGCGCCGCCGGCCGTGAGCGGCTGAGAGTTTCGAACTTCGAACCGCCGTCATGGCGGCTCGCGGCTGCTCGCCGCAACGCCCTCGGCCGTATCCGCCGTGGGTGATCGGGCACCCTCGTACCTTGGACAAGGGGCCGACTGGCGATTTCCATGTGTTGCGCTCGGCTTCTTCGAAGAGAACGCCGCCGTATCGCCTTCAAGGCTCTGTTTCGAAATCCCCGGATGGGGAAGGAGGAGATGGATAATGAACACGGCGACGGATCCGCGCGATGCGGAAGTGGAGGAATTGCTGGTCGGCGCGGTCGACCTGCATTGCCACAGCGGCCCAGCCGCCATGCCACGCATCCTCGATCACCACGAGGCGCTGCTGGATGCGGCGGAGGCGGGCTTCCGCGCACTTCTCTACAAGGATCACTTCTATCTCGGCGTCGCCCACGCCGTCATGCTCGAGAAGCTCGTGCCGAACACGGGCGTCCGGTTGTATTCGGGCATTGCGCTCAACAATGCCTCCGGCGGCATCAATCCGCACGCGGTCAATCACGCCGCCAACATCGGCGCGAAGATCGTCTGGTTGCCGACCTTGTCCGCCGCCAATCATGTCGCTCAGACGGAAAGCGGCGCCAAGAATTTTCCCAAAACCGCAAAGCGGATGCTTGAGCCGATCCCTCTCAGCGCGCTCGACGCCAACGGCGCGATCACCGACGACACCAAATTGGTCCTCGACATCGTCGCTGAAGCGGACATGATCCTCGCCGGGGGCCATCTTCCGGCACGAGAGATCATTCAGGTGTTCGAGGAGGCCGGACGGCGCGGCGTGAAGCGGATGCTGGTGAATCACCCGACCTATGTGGTGAACTGCACCGACGACGACATGCGCGCTCTCGTCGAGCTGGGGGCCTATCTGGAACATTCGATCTGCATGTTCATCCCCGGCAAGGCCTTGTGTTTCACGCAGCAAGACCTCGCCCACTACATCGAGCTTGCGGGAGCGGAGCGAACGGTGCTGTCCTCCGACCTCGGCCTGCAGGGCTCGCCCCGCCCCATCGAGGGATACCGCCAGATCGTGCGGATGCTTCTCGACATGCAGATGCCCAAACAGGACATCCGAAGAATGATCGGTGACAACGCGGCCTGGTTGCTCAACATCCACTGAGCCGGTGCCGCCGGAGCATTCGACACATCGTGAGACAAGGGAGGAAGGCAATGCTCACACGTCGTGCCATCATGAAGACGGGCCTGGCCGCGGGCGCGGCCTTGTCCATGCCCTGGGTGGCGCGGGCCGCCACCCGCACACTTCGCTTCGCGCACGCGGCGAACGAAATTCATCCCGGCCACATCATCGCGACGAGCTTTGCCGAGTCGCTGGAAAAGCTCGTACCGGGCGCGTTCGACGTCCAGATATTTCCCAACCGCCAGCTTGGGGACGACAAGCAGAACCTCGAATCCGTCGTGGCCGGAGCGCTGGATATGTGCAACGCCAGCGGCGTTCAATATCCGCTGGTCACGGGCCGGCCGGCGCTCGACGCCTATCAGTTGCCGTTCCTCATCCGCGACTACGATCACTTCGCCAAGCTGGCGCTGTCCGACGCCGCGCAGAAGATCCATGACGACCTCGAACCCGCTGGCCTGATCGGCCTCGCGACCGCCGACATCGGCCGACGCCACTTCCTGTCGGTCGCGAGCGCGGTGAAAAAGACCGACCAGTTTGCCGGTCTGAAGACCCGTATCGTGCCGGTGCCGCTGCACAAGGCGATCTGGGAAGCCATCGGTGTTTCGCCGGTGGGTTTGCCCTATGGCGAGGTTTACGGCGCCCTGGAGACCAAGGTCATCGACGCGCTGGAGATCAACGTCTCCTCGATGCTCGGCGAGAATCTGTGGGAAGTGGGCAAGCACTTCACGCTGACGGGCCACTATCCTTGGCACGCGACGACGGCGATGAGCAAAATCGTCTTCGACTCCTTCGAGCCGGACCTTCAGGCCGCACTGCGCGAGGCCGGCAAACAGTCCGTCATCGCCACGCTCGACTATGCCAAGCAGCAGGACGAGACGGGCCGCGGCGAACTTCAGGAGAAAGGGGTCGAGATCGTCGAGCTGGAGGACCTCGACAAGGTCAAGGAAAAGGTCGCGCCCATCGTCGGTCAGTGGAGCCAAAAATCCCCGCTGATCGCCGAATTCGTGGCTGCCGCCGAAGCGAGCTGACGAACCCCGAGCAGAACGAGAGCTTCTGTTGGGTCGGGAGGCCCAGCAGGTCACTTTCATGGCGGGAGGACGACCATGGACACGACCGAGCCGCGTTCCGGGCGGTCCGGCGGCATCGCCGGCCTATACCGGGGCCTCATCCGTTTCATCGCCGGAACCATGATGACGGCGATCGTCGCCATCATGGTGGCGCAGGTGGTGGCGCGCTACGTCTTCGGCTCTTCACTCATTTGGGCTGAAGAGCTGTGCCGGTACATCCTGGTCTGGATGACGTTCCTGCTCTTGGGGCTGTCCTACCAGAAGGGCGAATTCGTTACGCTGGAGATGTTTCCCGGCGCCCTGCCCGTGACGATGCGTCGGATTCTGCGTATCGTCATGGCGCTGCCGGTGCTGGTCTTCCTGGCGATCGTTATCTGGACCGGCTGGATCTACGCATCTCGCTTCGACACTCAGACGACCCCTGCCCTCGACTTCATCTGGGGCAGCCTCTTCGGGCATCCGCTGCATTTGTCGATCCGCTGGATCTACGTTTCCGTGTCTGTCGGCGCGGCTCTCCTGTTCCTGCATATCCTTGTGGACCTCGCCCTGAGGTTTCGCCGGCTGCTGCGCCGCGAACCCGACAGGGCCGACGTCATGGGCACCTCCGGGGAAATTGCCTGATGGGTACGTTCTTCGCCGTCTTCGCGCTCCTGGTCGCCACCGGGGTTCCGATCGCGCTGGTGCTCGGCGTCGCCGGCACGCTCTACCTCTTTCTGTCCGGCAACGGCGCCATGGCCATCATGCTGCCGCAGCGCATGATGGCCGGCGTCGACCAGTTCGTGCTCCTGACCATTCCGCTCTTCCTTCTGGCCGGCAATCTGATGAATGTCGGCGGCATCACCGACCGGATCGTCCAGTTCGCCCGCGCCATGGTGGGTCACCGGCGAGGCGGCATGTCATCCGTGACGGTGCTGTCAGCCGGCTTCTTCGCCGGCATCTCGGGCAGCGCCACCGCCGAGGCCTCTGCCCTCGGCTCGATCCTCATTCCGGCCATGAACCGCCAGGGGATGCCGTCAGCCTATGCCGCGGCGCTTGTCGGCATCAGCTCCATCATGGGGCCGATCATTCCGCCGTCGATCACGATGATCATCTATGGCGTGCTCGCCGGCGCCTCCATCGGTCAGCTGTTCCTTGCCGGCGTGGTGCCGGGCATGGCCATCGCCGGGGGCCTTCTCGCCTATGCGAGTTGGCGCGCTCACCGAGAGGGCTATCCCACGACCCCCAGGGTAGCCTGGTCGGAATGCATAGTCGCGACCAAGCGCACCCTTCCCGCCCTCATCCTGCCGCTCATCATTCTTGTCGGCATCAAGGGCGGCATCTTCACGCCAACCGAAGCGGCCGCCGTGGCCGTGGCCTACGCGCTGTTCATCGGGCTGGTCTACCGCGACCTCACCCCGACCTCCATATGGAACGCGATGATCGCCACGGCTCTGGTGAGCGCGTCGATCCTTTTCATAACCTCGATGGCCTCGATCGTCTCCTTCGTTCTGACGCTGGAGCGGGCGCCGCAGAAGATCGCCTCGATGGTCCTGGCGCTCACCGACAACAAGTACCTGATCCTTCTGATCCTCAATCTCTTCCTGCTCCTGCTCGGCATGTTCCTGGAGCCGATCTCGATCCTCATCCTGACGATGCCGATCCTGCTCAAGCTCGCCGCAATCATTCAAATGGACCCGGTGCAGTTCGGAACGATGGCAGTGCTCAACGTCGTCATCGGCATGGCGACGCCTCCCGTCGGCATCCTGCTGTTCATCGTGGCGTCCATCTCGGGCCAACCACTGTCGGCGGTCATCCGCGAGGCCGCGCCGATGATTGGGATCTGCATCATCATTCTGATGCTCGTGGCCCTGGTCCCGGCGTTCTCCCTGTTCCTTCCGTCGGCCCTGATGGCGGTCAATTAATCAAACCCCTACCTCCTGGGAGGCTTCCATGGCCAAACAGCCGCGCAAAGTCATCATCACTTGCGCCGTGACGGGCTCGATCCACACCCCGTCCATGTCGCCGCATCTGCCCGTAACCCCCGAAGAGATCGCCGAAGCGGCGGTCGGCGCCGCCGAGGCCGGAGCCGCGATCGTCCACCTCCACGCCCGCGACCCGCAAACAGGCGAGCCGGTGCAGACGCCCGAGCGCTTCGAGCCCTTCCTTCGCAGCATCAAGCAGTGCTCGGGCTGCGTTATCAACATCACCACGGGCGGCGCCGCGACGATGACGGTGGAGGAGCGCCTTGCCCCGGTCGCCCGGTTCAAGCCCGAGGTCGCCTCCCTCAACATGGGCAGCATGAACTTCGCCCTGTTCCCGATGCTCGACAGGCACAAGAACCTCAAGCACGACTGGGAATACGCCTATCTGGAAGGGTCGCGCTCTCGCGTCTTCCGCAACACCTTCTCCGATATCGAGACGATATTGACGACATGCGCCGAGAACGGAACGCGCTTCGAGATCGAGTGCTACGACATCGGCCACCTGTACACGTGCGCGCATTTCGTCGAGCGTGGCCTCATCAAGGCTCCGATCCTGATCCAGTCCGTTTTCGGAATACTTGGAGGCATCGGCGGTCATCCGGAGGATGTGATGCACATGAAGCGCACGGCCGATCGATTGTTTGGCGACAGCTATCAGTGGTCGGTGCTCGGAGCGGGACGGAACCAGATGAACGTCGGCTTGCAGTCCATGCTGATGGGCGGGCACATGCGCGTGGGCCTGGAGGACTCGCTCTGGGGCGGACCGGGCCGGCTGGCCACGAGCAACGCCGAGCAGGTCGAGAAGGCGGTTCGGATGGTGCGCGAAGCCGGTCTTGAAGTGGCGACATCCGCAGAGGCGCGTGAGATTCTCGGCCTCAAGGGTGGCGATCAGGTGGCGTTCTGATGCCTGCTCGAACCGTCCTCATCGTGCTTGCCAACCCCGAGCCGACATCCTTCTGCCATGCACTGGCTTACACCGGACGAACTGCGTTGGAAGCGGCCGGACATCGGGTTGTGCTGTCCGATCTCTACGCCATGGACTTCAACCCTGTTGCGGGACGGCACGACTTCACCAGCGTCGCCGACCCCGATCGCTTCCATTACCAGTCCGAACAGGCAAAGGCAGCGCGCGAGGGCACCTTCGTCGAAGAGATCCGTCTTGAGCAGGACAAGGTCGCGGCCGCCGATATCCTCGTCGCCATCTTTCCCCTGTGGTGGGGCGGCCCGCCCGCCATCCTGAAGGGATGGTTCGAGCGGGTGATGGCGTATAGCTTCGCCTATGTGGACGGATTCCGGTTCGACAGCGGCCTGTTCCGCGGTCGCCGGGCGATGTTCGCGGTGACAACGGGGGGCACGCCCGCGCGCTTTTCGCCGGAGGGTGTCTATGGGCCGGCCGCCGACGTGCTCATGCCAGTTCGCCGCCTGGCCTTCGAATACATGGGCTATGAAGTTTCGGAGCCCTTTGTCGCCTATGCTGCGCCACGCGTCGCGCCGGAGGCTCGTGAGGAGTATCTCGAACGTTTCGCCGCCCAGTTGCTCGACACCGCCCGTCTGCCCGTCGCGCCGGTCCAACGGGAGGTTCATCCCCTGGATCTCGTGCCAGATGACGCATGGAGAAAGACCCGCTGACGAAGCCTGGAGAAGCCGACAGCAGACGTTGACACGCTCTCAGTCGGCACCTAACGTATCGCTGTTCGAAACAAAATTGCGCACACCGAACCTTCTGGCCGGATTTGCCCGCGCGATGAGGGATCAGGACGCAAGGCAGCGAGGGAAGCGGAAACAGATGCCTCGGATCGAAGGCAAGAGCGGAGACGGCGTTCAGGCGGTTCTTCTGGCTTTGAACATCATTGAACACGTGGCCAAGGAGCGCCGCCCTGTCGGAGTGACCGCGCTCGCGGATGCCCTGGGGAGCACGAAAAGCCGAATTCATCGTCATCTTCAGACGCTTGTACAGCTCGGCTACATCATTCAGCCCAAGGACTCCGACCGCTACGAGCCCGGCCCGCGGCTCGCCGCTCTCGGGCGTGCCGTCAGCGACATCCTGGACCTCGCGCATATTGCGGCCGATCCCCTCCTGGAGTTGCGCGATGCCCTTGGTCACTCGGCAGTGGTTTCACAGATCGCGCCCGACGGAATGCGGGTGCTGGTCATGGTTCCGGGGCGTTCGCCAATTGAGATCGGGGTGCGCCCCGGCTCGATTCTGCCCTTCCACTGCTCCGCCCAGGGAAAGGCGATCCTCGCTTATTCGTCACCGGACTTCCGCGATCGCGTGCTGCGCGGCAAGCTCGATATATTCACGCCGGAGACCATTATCAGCCCGCCTCTGTTGGTCGCGGAACTCGAAAAGGTGCGGGCCCAGGGATGGGCCACGGCCGCAAACCAGACAAGCATCGGCCTCAACACGCTAGCCGCGCCGGTCTTCGATTCCACGGGGGCGGTCTGCGGCGCGGTCGGCATCGTCGACATGATTCAGTTCATTCCCGAAGTCCCCTCGAAGGATCAATGCGCCAAGACGATCGCCGCCGCTCAACGTGTTTCCAAGGCGCTGGGATATCAGGCTTTTTGAGCCAAGAACGAACGCGGGATTGAGGTCCTCTGGTGCTTGACAAGGGTGCCGCATTCGGTATTCTTTCAATCAGAACGTCGTTCCATAGATCGAAACAACGCATACCCAACCCAATCGCTTTTGACGCAAGTATCGAACGGCGTCCGCCATCATTGGCGGTCGCCTAAGGCTTCGGGATAGGGGCAGGTCGGGATCTGTCGTGGAAGAGGCTCGCCGGTGTCCTTTTTGGGTTCCGGCGCGATGCCCCGATGGCGGTTGTTGGAGGAACACCGCCGTCCTGTCTTTGCCAGGCCGGTCGATCGCTCAAGCGAACCTCTCGACCGCGAGCAGAAGCATGTGCGGGTGGATCAAGGAGGAAACATCAATGTACGACAGCAGTGATCCCCGCGCCTCACTGGCGCCGGCAAAGTCCGGCCCGGCCGCCACCAGCTTCGCCGCCGCGGAATACCTGAGGTTCTACGCCATGGAGCCGGGACAGGACGACGACAACGGCAAGACGTGGTTCGGCCGCGGGCAGAACTTCGTCGTGGCCCATACCGAGGCAAGGCCCGGCGGCTCCTTCTCCAGAACCGGACAGGTCGACGAATACGCTGTCCTTCTGCCGGATGCTCGCTCGCCTGCGACGATCACCTGGGAGGGGCGGACCGAAAAGGTCGCCGGCTACTCCATCGCCTTTGTCCCGCCGGGCGACAGCACCATCACCCTGCCCGAGGGGGGACGATTGGTCCGCATTTTCAGTGCCCGCTCGAAGGATCTCACAGCGGCCTGCGCCAACGCCGACGCCTATGCATCCCAACATCCCAACATCCCGCCCTACCAGTCCTGGCCGGAGCCGAAGGACGGCTTCCGCGTCCGCAGCTATTCGCTTGACGTACCGGATCAACCGGGCCGCTTCGGCCGCATCTGGCGCTGCTCGACGCTGATGGTAAACGTCCTGCCGAGGGAGCATGGGCCGAGGAATGTCGATATGCTCTCGCCACACCATCACGACGACTTCGAGCAATGCTCGCTGGTGCTCGCGGGCACCTTTACCCACCATATCCGCTGGCCGTGGACCCCGCGCCTGAGCGCCTGGCGCGAAGACGAGCACGAGCGTCTCGGCGCTCCGTCGATCACCGTCATCCCGCCGCCGGCGGTTCACACCTCGCGCGGCATGGAAGAAGGCGAGAACCAGCTGGTCGACATCTTCTCGCCGCCGCGCTTCGACTTCTCGCAGAAGCCCGGCTGGGTGCTGAATGCGGACGAGTATCCGATGCCGGGGGACGAGGGGACGGATCGATGAGCGCGGCCTCGCAGCTCGAAGGAAAGGTCGTTCTCGTCACCGGCGGCTCGCGCGGCATTGGCGCCGGAATCTCGCGTCGGTTCGCTTCGCTCTGCGGCCGCGTCGCCATCGCCTTCAGGTCCGACGCTTTGGCGGCGCAAAATCTGGCCAATGAACTGGATCGCGCGAGCGGCGGCTGCATCGCCATCAAGGCCGACATCGCCAATCCAGACGATATCCGGTCGGCCGTGGCAGCCACGGTCGATCGCTTCGGCCGTATCGACACCCTGGTGAACTGCGCCGGCATTGGCCCATACCGGCCGCTCGGCCAGATGGATGCCGATTTTGTCCGCTCCCTGCTGGAAACCAATGTCATGGGGACCGTCCTGATGACACAGGAAGTCCTGCCGCACATGGGGGCCGGTGGCCGTATCATCAACTTCGCTTCCGCGCTGGCCTTCAGGCCGATCCCGACGAGCTCCGTCTATTCGGCCACGAAAGCGGCGGTGATCACTCTCACCCATGCCTTCGCGAAGGAACTCGGGCCCCGGGGCATCACGGTGAACGCGATCGCGCCCGGTGTGATCGAGACGGACATGACGACGAAGATCGTGGCCGAGCGGGGAGATCAGATCATGGCCATGACCCCGCTTGGCCGGATCGGACAGACCGATGATATCGCCGGCATCGTGACGTTCCTGGCGTCGCCAGATGCCGGCTGGATCACCGGGCGAACCATCATCGCCGATGGCGGCATGACCTGAGCGCATCCGCGCCGGATATTCATTCCAGGTCGCGGCAAAGGCCGCGCCCGACGTGTCGGCGCCTTCGGGAAGGTATCCGAGCGGCGAACGCTGCCTGGAAGAAGCTTCAATATGGGCGGGTGCCTCGGCAGCCGCATCGAGACATCGTGCGAGGAGGAAGCCGCTTGTCATTGTTCGGAACGCAGCGCACGCCGCGCAATCTCGTCTTCGGGGCAGGCCAGCGAAAGGCGCTCGGCGGCTATGCCGCCGCGCTCGGTCGCCGCGCCCTCATCGTCACGGATGAGCGCCTCGCCGCCGATCCCGATTTCACCCACATCATCGACGACCTGAAAAAAGCAGGGCTGGAAACCGGTGTGTTCGATGGCACGATCGCGGAGCTGCCCATCGAATGCATCGCCAAGGCCGTTGAGATCGGGCGCGCGATGGGGGCAGATCTCGTCATCGGCATCGGCGGTGGCAGTTGCCTCGACGCGGCAAAGGTCACAGCCCTTCTGCTGACCCACGGCGGCAAGCCGTCGGACTACTACGGCGAATTCAAGGTTCCCGGACCGGTCATGCCTCTGATCTGCCTTCCCACCACATCGGGAACCGGCTCGGAAGTGACGCCCGTGGCCGTCGTCACCGATCCCGATCGGGCCCTGAAGGTCGGTATCGCGAGCCCACACATCATCAGCCACACGGCCATCTGCGACCCCGAGCTCACCTATTCCTGTCCACCCGGATTGACGGCGGTATCAGGGGCGGATGCCCTCACCCACGCCATCGAGGCGTTCACGACGCTTCGGCGCCAGCCGACAGGCACGATCGTCCACGAGCATGTCTTCCTCGGCAAGAACGCGTTGAGCGATGCCTGGGCGCGGCTCGCGATCTCCCACATCGCGTCGAGCCTCAAGCGCGCCTACGACGATGGCGGCGACACGCAAGCGCGCGAGCGCCTCATGCTCGGCGCCACCGCTGCCGGCCTCGCCTTTGGAACGGCGGGAACCGCCGTCGCCCATGCCGTGCAGTATCCGATCGGCGCCATGACCCATACCCCGCACGGGGCCGGCGTCGCCGTCATGATGCCCTACGTCATGGAGTTCAATCGCGGTCACTGCGAGCCTGAGATTGCCGAGATCGGCCAGGCGATGGGGCTGCGAATTTCAGAGATGGCCCTCTCCGAGCAGGCCGGCGAGACCATCGACGCGGTGGAACGCCTTTTCGCCTCCATCGGAATTCCACGGACGATCGCGGATCTCGGCGTCACCGCCGCGCATCTGCCACAGGTCGCCGAGCAGGCCATGCTCAGCGCCCGGCTTATCAAGAACAACCCACGCCCCGTCACGCTCGACACCATGGCGACGCTGGTCGAGGGCGCGTTCACCGGCGAGCGCGCCCGCTTGCGCGCCGCCGCCGAATGAAGGGCCAGAGACATGACCATCCAGCAGAAAATCGCCTCGCAGATCAGCTTCGACATCGCCTCGGTGCCGACTGATCTCTTCATCGCCGGCCAGTGGGTCGCGGGCTCGACCGGCAAGCGCATCAATGTCCTCGATCCCTCCACCGGCTCGCCCATCGCCTCCGTGGCCGATGCCAGCATCGAAGACGCGATGGCGGCGGTGAAGGCGGCCCACGACGCCGGGCCGGCATGGGCTGCGACCGCACCGCGCAAGCGTTCCGAGATCCTCCGGCGCTGCTTTGACCTGATGATCGAGCGCAAGGACATGCTGGCCGAGCTGATCAGCCTCGAGAACGGCAAGGCGCTGAGCGATGCCTATGGTGAAGTCGCGTATGCGGCCGAGTTCTTCCGCTGGTTCTCGGAGGAAGCGGTGCGGCTCAACGGAGAGATCTATACGGCCCCGTCAGGGGCCAACCGGATCGTTGTCCATCACCAGCCGATCGGCGTCGCCGTGCTGGTGACACCCTGGAATTTCCCCGCTGCCATGGCAACGCGCAAGATCGGCCCGGCTCTGGCCGCAGGCTGCACCTGCGTTCTCAAGCCGGCGACCGAGACCCCGCTGACCGCCTACGCGCTCGCCGCCCTTTACGCCGAGGCGGGCGTTCCCGAGGGAGTGGTCAACGTCATCACGACAGGACGCTCGGGCGCGACCGTCAGCGCCATGCTTCACGACCCGCGCGTGCGCAAGCTCTCCTTCACGGGGTCCACCGAAGTCGGCCGAAAGCTCCTCCACGAAGCCGCCGACACCGTGATCTCCTGCTCCATGGAGCTTGGCGGAAATGCGCCGTTCATCGTCTTCGACGACGCGGATCTGGACGCCGCGGTCGACGGCGCGATGGTAGCCAAGATGCGCAATGGCGGCGAGGCCTGCACGGCCGCCAACCGCTTCTACGTCCAGAAGGGCATAGCCGAAGCGTTTTCCGCCAAACTTGCCGAGCGCATGGGCGGCCTGAAGGTCGGACCTGGCTATGACAGGCAGACGCAGTGCGGACCGATGATCAATCGGGATGCCGTCGCTCGGGTTGCCGGCCTTGTGGAAGATGCGGTTCATCGTGGCGCCAAAGTGCTGACAGGCGGAGGCGCGCTCGAGCAGGACGGCTTCTATTTCCCGCCCACCGTGCTCGGCGATGTCTCGGCGGATGCCGCCATCGCCAGGGAGGAGATTTTCGGACCGATCGCGCCGATCATGACCTTCGAGTCCGAGGAGGAGGTCATCGCTGCGGCGAACGCGACGGAATTCGGTCTGATCTCCTATGTCTTCACGCGTGATCTTGCTCGAGGATTTCGGGTGTCCGAGCGGCTTGAGAGCGGCATGATCGGGTTGAATCGCGGTCTTGCCTCCGACCCGGCGGCACCGTTCGGCGGCGTCAAGCAGAGCGGCCTCGGCCGCGAAGGGGCCCATCACGGCATCCTGGAGTTCTGCGAGACCAAGTACATCGCGGTGAACTGGTGAGCGGCAATAGACGAGTTGCAAGTCGCCTAACAAGAAGGGGGCAAGCATGTCCAAGCTGACAACCTTGGCCGCCGCTGTGGAGAAAATTCCCGACGGTGCGTCGGTGATGATTGGCGGCTTCATGGGGGGCGGCTCACCCCACCGCCTGATTGCCGAGCTCGTGCGGCAAGGCAAGAAGAACCTCGCCATCATCGCCAATGACACGGCGCGCCCCGGCATCGGCATCGGCCGGCTCATCGATGCGAACGCGGTGGTGAAGCTCGTGACCTCCCACATCGGGCTCAATCCGGAGACCCAGAAGCGGATGATCGCCGAAGAGATCGAGGTCGAGCTTGTGCCGCAGGGCACGCTGGCCGAGCGTATCCGCGCGGGCGGCACGGGTCTGGGCGGGGTCATCACTCCGACGGGCGTCGGTACGGTGGTAGCCGAAGGCAAGCCCACGATCGAGATCGATGGAGAGACCTTCCTTGTCGAAAAACCTCTGAAGGCGGATTTCGCATTGATCCACGCGGTGCGCGCCGATCTCTTTGGCAATCTCCAGTACCAGCTCACCGCGAGAAACTTCAATCCGGTGATGGCCATGGCCGGAGAGACGGTGATCGCCGAGGCCGACATCGTCGTTCCCGTCGGGATGATTCCGCCGGATCACGCCGAGACGGTGGGCGTGGTCGTCGATTTCCTTGTGGCGCGCAAGGGCTGAACGATGGACGCCAAAATCTTGATCGCACAGCGCGTCGCCCAGGAGCTGAAGGATGGCGACCTGGTCAACCTCGGTATCGGCCTGCCGACGCTGGTGGCTCAATTCCTGCCTGCGGGCATGCGCGCCTTCTTCCAGTCGGAAAACGGGCTCATCGGCATGCAGGCACTTGCCGAGAAGGCCGCGGCCTTCGAGGACCTGACGGATGCCGGCGGCACGCCCGCCAGCTTCATCCCCGGCGCCGCCGCCTTCGACAGCGTCACGTCGTTCGGCTTCATCCGTGGCGGTCACCTCGACGTCACGGTGCTGGGTGGGCTGCAGGTCGACGAGGCCGGGCAACTGGCGAACTGGATGGTGCCGGGCAAGATGGTGCCCGGCATGGGCGGGGCGATGGATCTCGTCAGCGGCGCCAAGAGAGTGATTGTGGCGATGACCCACACCGCCAAGGGCGAAGCCAAGATCATCAGGAAGTGTACCCTGCCGATCACCTCGGTGCGGCGAGTCGATCTCATCGTCACCGACATGGCGGTCATCGAGCCCACTGCCGAAGGCCTTGTCCTCAAGGAAGTCGCCCCAGGCACCGCCATCGAAGACGTCATGGCGGCGACCGAGGCCAATCTCATCATCGCGGCCGACATACGCGAAATGAGCCTGTCGGCCTGAAAACGGCAGATCGCGGCTGCCACGGACCATGAACTGTGAGCGGCTTCGATTGAGCAGCGGGAGACAATCATGCATCAGGACATCGTCATCGCAGGCGCTGCCCGCACGGCCATCGGCGCCTTCAACGGCGCATTCGCCAAGGTTCCGGCCCACAAGCTCGGCGAGGCAGCGATCACTGCTGCGCTGGCGCGCGCCAAAACTGCCCCGGAAGAGGTGGACGAGGCCATTCTCGGCCAGGTCCTCACCGCTGCTCAGGGGCAGAATCCCGCGCGCCAAGCCGCGCTTGCCGCCCGAATGCGCACTCAGTCGACGGCCTTTGGAATCAACCAGCTGTGCGGCTCGGGTTTGCGCGCCGTCGCGCTCGGCTATCAGGCCATCCGCCTCGGCGAGGCCGGGATCGTCGTCGCCGGTGGCCAGGAAAGCATGAGTCAGGCGCCTCATGCCGTTCATCTTCGTGGCGGCGTCAAGATGGGTCCGGCCGACTTCGTCGACACCATGGTCAACGATGGCCTCATCGACGCCTTCAATGTCCATCACATGGGCATCACCGCCGAGAACGTTGCCGCCCAATATGGGTTGACGCGGGAACAGCAGGACAGCTTCGCCCTCGCTTCGCAGCAGAAGGCGGCAGCGGCTGCGGAGGCCGACCGCTTTGCCGACGAAATCGTTCCCTTCACCATCAACGACAGGAAGGGCGATGTCGTCGTCGACAAGGACGAGCATCCCAAGCCAGGAACCACCGCCGACACGCTGGCCAAGCTTCGTCCCGCCTTCTCCCGCGAGGGCACGGTGACGGCCGGCAATGCCTCGGGACTCAACGATGGTGCCGCCGCGATCGTGCTGATGACGGCGGACGAGGCCAATCGCCGCGGCGTGACGCCGCTGGCAAGGATCGTGTCCTGGGGCACTGCCGGAGTCGACCCGGCGATCATGGGAACGGGGCCGATCCCGGCGACCCGGGTGGCGCTCGCGCGCGCCGGCTGGAGTGTCGGCGACCTCGATCTCATCGAGGCGAACGAAGCCTTTGCGGCTCAGGCGTTGGCGGTCGTGCGCGAACTTGACCTGCCAACCGACCGCGTGAACGTCAATGGCGGCGCCATCGCACTCGGTCATCCCATCGGAGCGTCAGGCGCGCGGGTGCTCGTGACCCTGCTCTACGAGATGCAGAAGCGCGATGCCCGGAAGGGCTTGGCCACCCTCTGCATCGGCGGCGGCATGGGCATTGCCCTGACGGTCGAACGGCTGTGAGACGCGCCGAAATGGAGGAACGTCTACGTTTCATGGCTCGTCTTCTCGAACGTGAGGGCGTGGGCGATGTGGGCCGGGAGTTCGGCATCTCGATGAAGACCGGCTACAAGATCTATAACCACTACAAGGACGAGGACATCGAGACGCTGACGGATCGCTCGCGGCGGCCAGTGCGATAGGCCAATCAACTGCCTGAGCAAATCGAGCGGCGCCGATTGCAACAAGGACAAGCCGCACTCGGGCGCCCGCGATATCCGCGAGATGCTGGTCAGGAAGCTCGCAGGCGACGTGCGGGAAACCGGACCCACCTAAGCGCCCCGCAGCGCGGCCGGAACGAGCCAGGATGGCGCTCCAGAGTGTGACATTGCGGCACAAGGTGCAGCGCGGTCGAACGCTTGATCGGCCTGACGTTCCGGACTATGGCTGCCGCGTGTCGGCTAGAAGCCGGCACTGTTCTCGGGGCGGGGTGAAAATCCCCACCGGCGGTGACAGGCCAAGCCTGAAGCCCGCGAGCGCCGCGCGATTGCTTTGCGCGGATCAGCAGATTCGGTGCGATTCCGAAGCCGACGGTTACAGTCCGGATGGAAGAGAACGAGGGAAGCCGATTGGTTGGCGCACGTCACCCGTGCGCCCGTCGGTTCGGTCCTGCGTCACCCCTGAGGCAACTGGGTTGCGACGAAAGGATCGATGCGATGGACCCGACTGCCTCATTGCCACGAATCGGTATGCCGGCGGTGCGCGGTGCGCAGTTCATGGTGCTGGCCGGCGTCTGCTATGCCGTGGTTAATGTTCTCACACAGTGGACGACGCAGGTTGCGGGCCTGCCCCCCACTGCCATTGCCTTCTATCAGTATTTCTTCGCGCTGATGTTCGCGGTGCCCTGGCTGTGGCGGCAAGGGCGGGCGGCGCTGGCTACCAGTCACTTCGGTCTGCACCTGCTGCGGGCAATCCTGTCGGCGGCCGGCGTGCAGACGTTTGTCGCCGCATTGGCGGCAATGCCGGTGGCCCATGTCATTGTGCTGGTGATGACGGCGCCGTTCTTCGTCGTCGCGGGCGCCGGAATATTTCTGGGAGAGCAGGTCACCGGGGTGCGCCTCGCTGCGGTGTTTGTCGGCTTCTGTGGCGCGGCTTTCATTCTTGAGCCGTGGTCGGCCAGTTTCTCGCTGGTGTCGTTGCTGCCCATCGCCGCAGCTGCGCTGTGGGGGGCGGCTGCGCTGATGACCAAGCGGCTGACCTTCGACGAGAAGCCCGAGACAGTAACGGTCTATCTGTTGCTGCTGCTCACTCCGATCAACGCGGTGTGGCTTGGGCTCGAAGGGTTTGTCGTGCCGCGCGGCCACGGCCTCATTGCACTGCTGAGCCTCGGCCTCGTTGCTGGACTGTCGCAATACTTCGTCGCGCGCGCCTACGCGGTCGCCGACGCGAGTTATCTACAGCCCTTCGACGACTTGAAGCTGCCGTTCAATATCCTGCTGGGCTGGCTGGTATTCGCCTACGCGCCGGACGGGTTGTTCTGGATCGGCGCCACGATGATCCTCGGCGCATCGCTGTTCAACGCCATGCGCGAGAACCGCTGATTCGCGGCGGACGGTTCGGCTGGACCGGCCCCGCATATCGAACGTTCCGCGAGGCGCGTTAAGGTCGGGTCACCTCTACCGTCGAGCGCCGCGTTGTTTTGTCGCTGTCGCTGTTCGCCGACGCATCGGGCCGACTGTCCGATAGCGCTTCGGCGGTACTGCGCTTTTCCTTCGCAAGCTGCTGCTTCAGGCGTTTCTGCTCGGCCAAGCCCCTGTTTGGCCGCCGAGACTATACGGCTTTGGTATACCATCATATCAAAACAGTATTTTTTCTATATGCGGTTCGACGCCTATCAAACAAATCCCGGATAGAAGCAAGGAAAATTGCAATTACCCATATTTATTGGGTAAATCTCTGCTTAAAATCAATACATCCTATCCGACACGACAATTCTATTGCGCGTATAGCGCATCAATACTGCTTTCTGGTCTTCATGCAGCTTATGGAGGACGATGTAAATGCCACTCGATATGAGTCCGGCGGCAAACCAGATCACCGACCTGCGGTCGGCATTGGAGCTGTTGTCACAAATCCCCGGGCAACTGGTCACCACTGACGAACCCGTCGACCCGCTTGCCGAACTGTCGGGCGTCTATCGCTATGTGGGCGCCGGCGGCACGGTGATGCGGCCGACCCGCGAAGGCCCCGCGATGATCTTCAACGCCGTCAAAGGCTATGACGACGTGCGTGTCGTCATCGGCCTTTTGGCCAGCCGCAAGCGCGTCGCGCTGTTGCTGGGCTGCGCGCCGGAGGCACTTGGGGCCCATCTGAAGAATGCCGTCGCCAGCGCCATTCAGCCCGTCACGGTCGGGCAGGACAAGGCGCTCTGCCAGGAAGTCGTGCACAGGGCGACCGATCCGGACTTCGACATCCGCAAGCTGCTGCCCGCGCCGACCAACACTGAGGAGGACGCCGGCCCCTACATCACGATGGGTCATCTTTATGCCGCCGATCCGGAGACCGGCGAAACCGACATCACCATCCACCGCATCTGTGTGCAGGACAAGGACGAGCTGTCGATCTACTTCGTTCCGGGCGGCCGTCATATCGCGGCAATGCGTGAGAAGGCCGAGGCGGCCGGCAAGCCGCTGCCGCTGACCATCAACATCGGCATCGACCCGGCGATCAATGTCGCCGCCTGCTTTGAGCCGCCAACGACGCCGTTCGGCTTCGACGAACTGTCGATCGCCGGCGCCCTTCGCGGCAGGCCCGTCGAGCTGGTCGACGCCTTGACGGTCAAGGCCAAGGGCATCGCTAATGCGGAAATCGTCATCGAAGGCGAACTCCTGCCCAACGTGCGCATGCGCGAGGATCGCTTCAAGCAGAACGGCAAGGCGATGCCGGAGTTTCCCGGCTACACCGGCGGCGCCCAAATGGAGCTCCCGGTCTTCAAGGTGACGGCCGTTACGCATCGTCGCCACCCGATCCTGCAAACGGTGATCGGGCCGTCCGAAGAACATGTCAGCATGGCCGGCATTCCGACCGAGGCGAGCATTCTGGGCATGGTCGAACGCGCCATGCCGGGCAAGCTCCTGAACGTCTATGCGCATCCGTCGGGAGGCGGCAAGTACCTGTCGGTGCTTCAGTTCAAGAAGTCCATTCCCTCAGACGAAGGCCGCCAGCGCCAGGCCGCGCTGCTCGCCTTCTCCGCCTTCTCGGAACTGAAGCATGTGATCCTAGTCGACGAAGACGTCGACATCTTCGACACCAATGACGTCCTGTGGGCGATGACGACGCGATTCCAGGGCGACATCAGCACCGTGTTCATTCCCGGCGTCCGATGTCACCCGCTCGATCCGTCGGCGCGGCCCGACTTTAGCCCGTCGATCCGCGCTCCTGGCATTTCCTGCAAGACGATCTTCGACTGCACCGTGCCGTTCGACCTGAAGGACCGATTCCAGCGCTCGAAGTTCATGGAAGTTGATGTCAAGCGCTTCCTGCCGGACTTCGAATAACCCTTTCGGGACGGGAAAATGCACAAGCGGCGCATCGTCGTCGGCGTCTCCGGCGCGACGGGTTTCATCTACGCTGTCAAGGCCCTAGAGCTTCTTCGGGAGCTTGAGATCGAAACCCACCTCGTCGTGTCGGATGCGGCTGAACGCACAAGGGCCCACGAAACGGACCTGTCGGCGGAAGCGTTCGGAGCCATGGCGGACGTCGTCTATCCGATCGAGGATATCGGTGCTGCCATTGCCAGCGGTTCGTTCCAGAATCTGGGAATGCTGATCGCGCCGTGTTCGATGCGCACGCTTGCGGTGGTTGCCTCGGGGGCCACCGACAATCTCCTGACGAGGGCGGCAGATGTCGCCCTCAAGGAACGCCGGCGAGTGGTGCTGATGGCGCGGGAAACGCCGTTGCACCTCGGGCACCTCCGCAACATGGTAGCAGCCACCGAGATCGGCGCGATCGTCTATCCGCCGGTCCCGGCCCTCTACCAGTTACCGCAGTCGATCGACGCCATGGTCACCCACTCTGTGGCCCGGGCGCTGGATCTTTTCGGACTGGACGTCAAAGCGCTGCCCCGCTGGGCCGGTTCCCCACAACAAGAAACGACCGAAACCAAAACGGCTGAGAATAGAGGGCTTCAATGATCGGACCAATCGTCAATTCCTCGTCCACCCTTGTGGGGGGCGTCGTCGGGGGCCTCCTCGGCGATCGACTGAGTGAGAAATTCCGCACACAACTGCCACTGACCTTTGGCGCCGCGTCGATGGGCATGGGCATCTTCATGGTCGTCAAGATGCACATCTTGCCGGCGGTGATCGCGTCGTTGCTCCTCGGCGCCATAATCGGCGAACTGTTTTCTATCGAGAAAAACATCAACCGCATGGCATCCAAGACCCGCGGATTCATCGACAAGCTGGCACCGCGACGTGAGGGCGCGTCTGTCTCGCATGACGAGTTTCTCGACAAGTTCGTTGGGATTCTCGTGCTGTTCGTCGCATCGGGCACCGGCATCTTCGGGTCGATGAACGAGGGTATCACGGGTGATCCGTCGATCCTGTTCGCCAAGTCGCTGCTCGACCTCTTCACTGCCGGCATTTTCGCCACCGCGCTCGGCCTGTCGGTCGCCACGATCGCCATCCCGCAGTTCATCGTCCAGGTCGCCCTGCTCTATCTCGGCCAGTCGATCATGGCCGCGACGACACCCGAGATGGTCGCCGATTTCTCGGCGCTCGGCGGCATCATCATGTTCGCGACCGGCTTCCGCATCTGCGGCATCAAATCGTTTCCGATCGCCAACCTGCTGCCAGGGCTGTTCATCGTAATGCCGATCTCGCACTACTGGGACACTCTGGTCATGCCGTGGATCCATACGCTAACGTAGTCACGTCGGGGCTGGGCACCGCGATGGTTGGGACGGTCTGCTGAACACTATGGCCAACACCGGCAAGATCATCGCCTATATCCGTGCGAACCGTGTGCTGAGCCTTTGCTCGGTGCGCGGTTCGACACCGTGGGCGGCGAACTGCTTCTATGCCCTCGACGAGCAGGCAATGGTGCTGTTGTTCATGTCGGAGCGGTCGACCCGGCACGGCAGTGAGCTCCTGGACAACGACCAGGTGGCCGGCACGATCTCGTCACAAGAATCGAATATCGCCAAGCTCCGCGGCGTTCAGTTCGCCGGCCGGGTGCGCTGTCTGGAAGGCGAAGAGCAGCAGCGCGGTCTGGCCACATACTTTCGCAAGTTTCCCTTTGCCCGCCTGAAGCCGGCGCCGCTCTGGGCGATCACCCTCTATCACCTGAAATACACCGACAACACGTTCGGCTTCGGCACCAAGATGCACTGGCAGCGCCGCGGCGCTCCGGCCGACGACGGCGCGCCGTGCACTCTTCCGGGCAAATGGCCATCGCTGCGCTGAGACTGGAAAAGGGCTCCGGCCGGCCGCCAATGGCGGCTCCGCTGTCGATGCAGGCGCCGGTCGCCATGTCCGTCCGCCGGTTAGGCAAGGTCCCATGGCGTTGTCACCACGGGCACGAGTTGCGGTTTTTGTCGCATCGACGTCTCAGGTCGCTCGCAATACACTAGAATCGGAGTGGCTGCCCAAACGTACGCTGGCCAATGCTCTCATCCGCGTTCTTGAGAGGAGGCCCGGGTCCGAGCTTCATACTCGGAAAAGGCGCACGCAGTGGCGCAACCGGGCGAGCGCAACCATGGATCTGAAACGGCTGAAATATTTCTGCGCGATTGTCGACCACGGGCAGATCAGCAAGGCTGCGCAGTCCCTGAACATGGCACAGCCACCGCTGAGTTTACGGCTGAAGGAGTTGGAGGAAGAGCTTGGCGTGACGCTGATCGAGCGCGGCGGCGGGCAATGGAGGGTGACGGAAGCCGGCCGACACCTCTACGAAAAGGCAAAAGCGATACTGACAGAATGGGACGACCTCTGCGAAGACGTGAAGGGGTGTGGTGGAAGCCCGTGCACCATCGTCATCGGTGTCTCCTCGACCTGTGCGGCCTTTCTGCCCCAGCCGCTACAGAAGCTGCATCGAATTCATCCGCAGATTAAGGTCCGTGTGCTGCGCGAGGACAGCAGCAATCTCGAGGCCATGCTCCGCCAACAGGTCGTCGACGTGGCCATCATGCAGCCGCCCGAGAACGAAGCGAAGCTGATTCTTGAGAATCTGCCCCCCAGCCGAAGCGTGGCGGTTGTGCCGAATCGATTGATCGAGGCGCAATGGCCGTCTGCCTTGAAGCTGAATCACATTGCCTCTCACCCGCTCCTGCTGCTGCGGCGGTCGTCTGGTCTTGGCTCCTACGACAGGATCATTCGCCTAGCCTGGCAGCGGGGTCTGCATCTTGAGATCTGCATGGAGTGCCCGGACGTTCAGACCTTGTGCGAGGCGTGGATCTCGATGGGCAATGCCATCGCCATCCTACCCGAATGTCAATGCAATGTGGAAGGATCAGCGCCCGACGGTCGGTTCATCCCGCTGGACGAGCCAAATCTTCGGTTCGAGCCGACGCTGGTTAGACTGAAAGGACGACAGCTCAACCGCGAGACCCTTCAGTTCATGGAGCTTGTCCTCAACAATGCGGCATCGGTCCAGCCGCCGATTCCCGTCGCCTCGACCACCAACTGTGTGGAACCGGTGCGATAGACCATTCAAAGCGAAGCGGGCAGGCCCTGAAAGCATGAGCAGCAAGACAGCAGACAGCGCCCTCGCCCTGAACCCGACACTCGAGTCGCATCGGGCGGAGATGGGATTCGAGCGCCTCCGCTTCGAGCACTTCGCCCTGCCTGAACTCGACATGGATGAGATCGACCTCGGCACCACCTTCCTGGGCCGGTCCGTCCAGGCGCCGCTACTGATCTCCTCGCTCACCGGCGGGATTGAACAGGCGGCCGTGATCAACACCAACCTGGCAGCGGCCGCTCGGCGGCTTGGAGTGGCGCTCGCCGCTGGATCGCCACGCAACGCCATTGAGGGGCGCGGTCTGCCGGGCTCGATCGGTCGCTGCGGGCATTAGAGCGGGATGAGATTAGGATCGTCCATATCCTGAGTTGACGAGGTAGTTGCTGCATTCGTCGGCGGAGATGGTGGAGAGGATCTGGCCGATGGCGGAGCAGACGGCGTCTCTGGTGCGCTGGCCGGCTTTGCGCAGCAGGTGCTTCAGCTTGGCGAAGAGCTGCTCGATGGGATTGAGGTCGGGGGAGTATTTGGGCAGGAACAAGAGCTTGGCGCCGGCGGCGCGGATCGCCCGGCGCACCGCCTTGCCCTTGTGGCTGCCGAGATTGTCCATGATGACGATATCGCCGGGCTTCAGCGTCGGCACCAGCACCTGCTCGACGTAGAGCCGGAAGCGCTCGCCGTTGACCGGT
>NZ_FUXL01000008.1 GCF_900167365.1 Consotaella salsifontis
AAATGCCGAAGTTCGAAGACAACCGCCGCAAGATCGTCGCCCGGCTCCTCTCTGAGGGTTGGACTAGCATCGGCGGCGGCGAACATGAGAACTTTGTCAAAGACGGCCTCCGGATGATCCAAGTGCCTCGGCATCGCACCCTCTCGCAGGGCGTCGCCCGTTCGATCGCCAAGGCCGCTGGCTGGAAATAGGAGAGCTCACCATGACCACTCGATATCTTGGACTGCTCGATGGCGGGGACGGCGCATACGGCATTGCATTCCCCGACGCTCCAGGATGCACCGCGATGGGCAAGACGATCGACGAGGCGATCGCCAATGCCGCTTCGGCTCTTGCTGAATGGGCATCTCGTGAAGGCGCCCCGGCCGCTCGCACTGCGGCTGAAATGAAAGCCGATCCCGATGTCGTCGAGCAGTTGGAAGGCGGATCGGCCTTCGTGGTGGTTCCGTTGATCGCCGAAAGCGGACGGTCCGTGAGGGCCAATCTGTCGATCGATGCCGGCTTGCTGGCCGCAATCGACGAGGCGGCGAACGCGGTCAGGCTCACCAGATCCGCTTTCTTGGCGAGCGCGGCACGGGCAAAAATCCTTTCTGGGGTTTAAGCTGACAGTTGGTCATGCTGCCAACTTATCAGCTATGCCGTTGTCGTTGGCTGGGGCGAGTTCTTCGGCTTCAAGGAACGCCGCGATGAAGTCGCGCGTGGCTTCCGCGTCGACCGCGTTGCCGTAGGCGCGCAGTCGTCCCACTCGGGAGGGAGCCCCATGAGCCAGCGGGAATGTGCCGGGTTCAACTGGCCGCCACTTTCCATCCCGGCAGAAGAGCCAGTCAGCATCTCGCCAGAAGCCGTTAGTCGGGCCGGGCTCGCCATATCGGCAGCGGTCGGAAGGTTGCTCGGCGTCGCTCGGCCTTCCCGTAGCATCCGCGCTTCCTGTCGTTCGACGTTGCTGGTGCAGTCCAGAGCTTTCGGCGTTGGCCAGCCTGCCAGATGCACCGCCTGATTGTTCAGTTGTTCGCCCTTCTTCCCGCCACCTCTCTCCGACCACGGAAGGGCATTCGCGTGGCGGTAGTCGCGCTGTGTCGGCGTCGCCCATCCCGTCATCGCCGCATCCGCTGGCAGCGCTCCGCCCGATTGGTTCGGGCCGCCGTTCGATCCATCCGTCGCGCGGGGCGTGTTCCAGCCGGTCAGTTGCGCCGCGTCAGCTGGATTGAGGCCAAATCCCTTCGCCTTCCTCGCATCGGCTGTCTCGCCCTGACCGTGGTTTGTCACAGTTGGCGTCGGCCAACCGCTTCGCCGCGAATCGCAGTCTTTGCCGGATGTGCGGGGCGCCACTGCCCGCAGAGCAGGTATCGACCGCCCCGAAGGCGTAGCCCGCTCCTTCCATGTCAGCCGATACAAGGTCGAGCCAGCCAAGGCCGTCCTTGCTCGCAACCTGCTCGCCAAAGACGATTGCAGGGCGGCACTGGCTGATGAGGTGGAACCATGCGGGCCATAGGTGCCGCTCGTCAGCAAACCCGCCGCCTTTGCCTGCCGCGCTGAAAGGCTGGCAAGGACAGGAGCCGGTCCATACAGGACGGTCGTCGGGCCATCCGGCGTTTCGGAGAGCGTAGGACCAGACACCGATTCCGGCGAAGAAGTGGCACTGAGTATATCCAGAAAGCTCGTCTGGACGGACATCTTCGATGCTCCGCTCGTCAACGTCGCCCGGCGCGATGTGCCCGGCGGAAATAAGGTTGCGCAGCCATTGAGCCGCGAACGGATCGATTTCATTGTAATAGGCGTGAGGCATCAAAACGGCGCCTCCCCCTCGCTGAGCGTCTTGTGCAGCCGATCAGCGCAGCCGCGCCAGATCGTGCCGACGAACCGCAACACCTGATCTTCAGACCATTCGGAAAGGTCGGCGCCGAACTCCTCCACGAGCGGCGCGGCAGCATCCATGCCGCCCTCGCGCGCCTTCATCTCGTATGGATCGAACCGCCGCACCTCGCGGATGCGCTCCAAAAGCGTGAGGCATTCAGAGCACAGATAACGCGGATCGCCGGTAGGCTTGCCAATGCCGATGCCGACGGCATGCATGCCGCAGACATGGCAGACGGTCGGCGTGCCATCCTTGGCCGCTGTTGGAGTGAAGGTCACGCCGCCGCCCTCGCAGCGCCGTTGTCGTTGTCAGCCAAATGATCGAATAGATCGGCGGCTGGCTGCTTGGGCGTGCCAAGCGCGGCGATGTTTTTCGCTGCCTGGCGGAAATAGCTCGGCTTGAGCTCGAACCCGACGCCGCGCCGGCCCATCTCGACAGCGCTATAGACCTCGCTGCCGATGCCAAGGAACGGCGTCAGCACCGTCTCGCCGGGTAGTGACCAAAGGTCGATGCACCGCTCGATGACGTCGAGTTGCAGCGGCGAGATGTGCTGTTCGTCTTGCTCATCGCGAGCAGACCGATATTGCAGCGTACGCGTCTGGCGAATGTCGGACCAGACCGGCGAGGCGTAGCGCTGCCAGACCAACACCGACTTCCACATATCGAACGGCCAAGGCTTGCGGCCATTTGCGATGGTCTCGGCGGCGTGCCGGTCGTAAGCCTCGCGGCTGATGTCGAGGCTGCCGTCTCCGACCCACTGCTCAAGCATGCCGGCCACGGGCGCGTCGTTGTCGCCGGGTTTGCGAAAGCTCACGATGTAGTCGGCCAACCCCTGCCCCGAAATGCAACTGTCCCTCGTGAGCTGCTTGTGCAGGAGCCGGATGCTCTTCGTGCGCTGCTGGGCGACGACGGGATCTTTCCAAATGCAAACCTCGCTGTGGAAGATCCACCCCGCATCCTGATAGGCCCTGATGATCTCGCCGCGGAAGTCGCGCATACCGATGAAGCCGTCGCGCCGCTTGCTGGCCGGCAGTTGCATGCAATGGACGGAGTGGATTCGGCCCGGCTTGGTGACGCGCAGTAGCTCCTGAATGAGGAAGGCGTAGTGCTCCCAAAAGGCGCCGCCCTCATTGTTGCTGATGTCGCGGTCGGAAGCGCTGAATTTGTAGAGCCCCTCGAATGGCGGGGAGTGAATGCCGAAGTCGACGCTGTCGCCCGGCACCGCGCGAATGAGCTCGCAGCTATCGCCCTCGTAGATGGCATACTTGTCCGTCACGACCTGGTTGACGGCGCAAATGTCGGCTGTGGTGGTGGTCAGCATGGATTCTCCATCAAACGGCTTGACACTGTGACGTTGGCACAGTAAATTGAACCCAATAGAGCAAAGGGAAAGTCGATGTCTCCCCGGATGCAAATCGTTTGGTCAGTCCTCGAAGCCGCCAAAGACGCAGGTGATGAGCTGATTATCGCTGCGTGCCGCCGGATCATCGTGGCGGATCGCATCGGGTGGAGGAAGCATGGCAACCCCGCTGATTATCGGCTGGTGTTGGACTTCTACGGGTGAGCCCCGATGATTTTCGGTCTTGGCGTGAACGGCTGAATCTCACCCAGGCGCAAGCGGCGATGGCCCTCGGCCTCGCCCTGACCAAAGACGGCACAACCTCAGATGCGGTTCGTCATTATGAGCGAGGGAGCCGCGCAATCCCTGAGACCGTGGCGAAGCTCTGCCGATATATCGAACGGTATGGCGTTCTCGACTGATCATGCGGCAGCCCCAAGCCAATTGGGAATTTGCATCGGCATAGTCGGGCTGTAGACTGCCACGTCGCGGGCCTGAGCGTTGATGATGCCCTTCGTGATGTTGGCGGTATGGAGCACCATCGCCGCCGCCATGCGCTCGGCGTCGGCCTCCTTGCGCTTGATGTTGGCGACGACGGCGCCTTCGGTCTCGGCCGCGATGAAGTGGGCCGTTACCTCGCACTCCTGGCCAAATCGCCAGAAGCGGCGGACGGCCTGATAGATTTGCTCAAAGCTATCGTTGAGCCCGACAAATCCGGTATCGGCGCAGTGCTGCCAGTTCATTCCGAATCCGCAAATCGAAGGCTTTGTGATCAGGACGCGGATGCGACCTTCCGAGAAATCGACAAGCTTGCGCTCCTTATCGTCGTCTCGATCCGATCCCCTGACCTCGACAGCGCCGGGAATGGCCTTGGCCAGCGCCTCGCTCTCGGAATTGAGGTTGCACCACCAGACGAACTGACGATCCGTCGGCGTGATGCTGGCGGCAAATGCCACGCGATCGTCGACGCTCTCTCGCCGCGCCCTGATGCGCTCTTGCAGCGTCGCCGCCCGGCCGCCGAGAAGATAAGGCGCAAGCGACGGAACTTCGACAGTGTGATGGATCTGGTGAAGCGCCGGCAGCTGGTATGCGCCATCCTCGTAGCCAAGATCTGACGGCTTGCGCAGCATGACCGACCATGACGCCATCCACCGCCAGAAATCGTTCTCGGCGTGGCCCTTGAGCCGCCATTTCTGCGTCTCACCGCCGTCGTGGGTGAAGAACGTGGATAGCATGTCGGTGTAGCTCATCACGCCCAGGAACTCGGCGTGGTTGCCAAGCTCCATGAAGTCGTTTGGCGCCGGCGTCGCGGTTGCGGCCAGCCGAAACGGCACAGCGGAGCATACCGCGATGAGGTCGGTGCGATACTTGCCGGTCTCCGACTTTAGGATGCTGCTTTCGTCGAGGATGACCGCGATAAACTCGGCGAGATCGAAGTGTTCAATCTTCTGGTAATTGGTCACGTTGATGCCGGGACCGCAGTCGGCCTGGCATCGCACGAGCCGGGCCGGGATGCCGAACTTTGCGGCCTCGCGGATGATCTGCGTCGATACGGCCAGCGGTGCGAACAGCAAGACCATCCCGCCGTGCGCCGCATGGATGGCCGAGCCCCACGCCAACTCCATCAGCGTCTTGCCAAGACCGGTGCCAGCGAATAGCGCGGCGCGTCCGCGCTTGAGCGACCACCGCACGATGTCACGCTGGAACGGGAAAAGCGCCGACGGCAGGTCTGGGATGTCGGCCAGTCCGGTTGGCGGATCGACCATAGCTTTCTTGGCGAGGAACGCCGCATAGGCATCCTCGGCTGGCATGGTGGTGGTCATGCAGTCTCCTCGATGTGGTGGTTAGGCGGCGGGCGGCTAGATCAAATCCCACATGCCACGATGAAGCTTGTGGTCGTGCGGCACGGCTCGCCAATAGGTGTCGCCGCACCCTCCGAGCCCGCCCTTGTCGTTCATGGCGTTGGCGATCCTTTCCGCGAGCTTTCCAGAACGAACGTCCCGGCAAAGGATGAAGTCATCGACCGAATCGCGGTTGAAGTTATCCACGCCGATTACCATCCACCCCGTACCTGCTCGCTGTTCATCGTTGAGGCCGAAGGGTTCTGGTGGGGATTCATCGGACATCACGCGGCCTCGCGGGTGGCGTTGGGGTGAGACACGACGACATATTCGTCATTGCGCATGGCGCTCGATGTTCGACACGTGAAGACGAGCCCATGTGCCGCTTGCCATTCATCGCATGCTGCCTTGATCCGCGACGCTAGATCGACTTCTTGCTCGTGAGAGCATTCGAAGTACGGTCCTTCGTCGCCTTCATATCCCGTGCGGTCGCTCTCGCTCAGGTCCTCTTCGGCGCGCTCGATCAAGCATTCAACGTCGATCCAATCGGCCAGCCGCAGCGGATCGTTACGAGCCTCGACGACATGAACGCCGACCTTCCAGACGCCATCGGCGTCTTGGAATTCTCCCCCAGCGTCTTCCCGCCCCGCGTTGACGGCCTCTTCCTTGGTGTCGAAAGGCCCCCAAAGCATGGTTTCTTCGTCGTAACCAGCCCACCAATTCCAGCCATCGTTCGCCATCACGCCGCCCTCACACTGAGGACCTCACCAGGCTCACTCATTTTGGCGCCGCGCACTTTCTCGCCGGCATCGAGGGCTGACTTGATTGCGGTCTTGTCGGGTGTCGTCGTAACCTTCATGAACCGCTTCGGGACCTTCGTTTCATCGACGATCTCGACTGACGCGCGGCCCTTGCCGATCGACAGCGTCGCTTCTGCCAAGTTGACCTTGCTGAGAGCTCCGGCCTTCATCAGTCGAAACAGTAGCGCGCGCATGGCGTCCTTGCGCCGCTCGTATCGCGCTTTCCGCACTTGAAGGTCTTTGACGCGCTCGCCGACGGCCGCCATCATGCTGTTGGCGTCGCGCTCGATCGCCACGATCTTCGAAAGAACTCGGTGCGCGTCGGTCTCGCCCTCGATGGTGTCAGCCCGCAGCGTCTCGTCTTCGACGAGTTCGGGATATGCGGCGAGCAGGTCGGCGAACTCTCGCTCGAGCAGCGTCACGTCGTAGGCGAGATAATTGGGATTGGGCGCACGATTGTCGTTGGCCGGCATGGTGTCGGATCTCCTCATGATATGGTAAAATGGTGATTTTAGGCGCACCAACGCGCGCCGTGCAGAGTGCGGCATTCGTCCACGCCGCTTTGGCTGGTTGCCCTTGCGATCAGCCGTGCGCGGATCGCGGTGTCTGCGTTCATACCGCGCCGCACGAGGAAGGCGAGCGAACGCAGTTCTGGAGCGAGCAACTGAACAGGCCCAGTCGCAAAATCCTTCTGCGGCAGGTTGTCATTCGCCGCCACGAACCCGCAGAGTTCTGCGGCAGTGCGCCGGATGCCGGCCATAACGTCATCGCGATAGCGCCTGGCAGCATCGGCGTCGGCGTCATCAAGAAGGGGCAGAACGTCATCAAGCCCACCGCCGAGAACGAGCGCCAGGATGTTTTTCTCCTGCAAGATGCCGTCCTTAGCCCGGTGCTTGAGCACGTAATCTTCGCCCTTGGCCTTGACCATCGTGCCATCGTCCCACCGCACGACGAAGCCTTCCTTGCCGACGACGGCGCGTGCGAAGGCGATGAAGTCGGCGGCGGTGGAGTAGCTGGACTGGAAAACCGGAGCGCACGGCATGCCGGTTCGGACAATCGCGTCGTGTGGCCAATATGATCCGTCGACCGTGTTGCGCACAGCCAGCAGCGTCAGCGCGCTTTTCTCGTATCGCACGACGATTCGGTTGTCGGGCGCGGTCCATTCGAAGATCGGCGTCGCGCCGCCGAGCAAAAGGCCGCAGCAGAATTCACGGACGCTTGGCGTCAAGTGCCGCTCGGCTTTTTGGGCATGCTCGGTGCGCCCCATGCGCGTCATGAGCACAACCTCGCCATCGATGATGGCCGGGTGGATCATGGTGCCGTCGAGCTTCTCCAGGACAGTGTGTGGCCGGCTAAAATCAAGCATGCGCGGCAGTGTTTCGCGCCGCTCGCCGACGTTGAAGAACTTGTGGAGCGGCCGCGCCAGAACCGAACCGTCTGGCGAGAATTTGATGCCGCGGCACTCGCCCCGGATTGGATCGTCGAAACTGTCGTCGATCGCAAAGACGTAATCGATCACGGTGTAGTCGCCCTTGTCGGCGACAACGAACTCGGGGCGACCCTCAACATGGGGCAAAACGTCGTTGATGTGGCGGATCTTCGGAAAGGTCATGCGGCTGCCCTCATCCCAATCCCGCGAAGATCCACCACCGCCACATGCGGCAGGCCGTCACCGGCCAAAATGTCTCGCAACGCCGATTGCATCCGCTCGTGGTGAGCCTCGATCAACGTCTTGTCGCCAACCATCACGTCGTTGCGCCATCCGCCGTCGCGCGCCTTCTCGGCGAGCGGCCGGTCGATCACGATGTACCGCACACCAGCCCCAGCCGGCGCGAGAGCCACGCACGCCAGACGATCGCGTCGCCGTAGGTTGGTCGCGTCGATAGTAACCGGCAGACCGCTGTCGAGCCGCGCCTTAGCGATGCGATGCAGTGCCGTAAAAACGTCGTCATTGCGCGATTGGTCGGCGATGGACCCGGTGTAGTCGTAGCGGAGAAGATCGCTCGACAAGTATCCGGCCATGTCGCGAGCATAGCTCGTCTTCCCTGCCCCGCTCGGCCCCACCATAACGGTGAGCAGCGGGTTGCAAACCGGCGCGATAATGCGGCGATCGCCATCCCAATCGGCCACGACTTGAAAACACGGCACGCCCTCGGCGCGCCACATATCGACGATCCGTTGCCGGTCGTCATAGACGAGATCGGGTCGACAGTATTCTTGATTGAGCCAGAATCGCTTGAGCTCGACATCTGGCGTATTGTCCCATATCGCCCGCATGTGTCGGAGTAAGGACGGGTCGATCCCAACAGACGCGAGCCATGATTTCGTTTCGTCGCGAACGATGGCCGACCTGGCCGACCAGATCTCGACACGATGACCGGCGGCGATGTGCGCACGCAAACTGTCGATGACATGCGGCACCGGCAGATCGTCGACGCACGCTTTGAAGAATGCATCCCAATCAGGCTTGCGCGTGCCTCGCACGAAGTGGACGCGATGGCCGATATTGGCGATCGTGCCGTCGAGATCGAATATGACGAACACCGGTGCTCTCCTCAGTGGCAATGGGGTGGCGATTTCCTTACCCTATTACAATTTCACCATTTCGTCAATCAAAATGGTATCTCGTCAGCATCGTTCCACGGTACGTTGTCGTTTGCCGCGTCGTCGCCGACGACGCGCGCGCCTGGTCTATGCCCCTTGACATCGGGATATTTGCTCGACTGAGAGTAATCGAGCTGGATCTCGGCCGTTGGCAGAAGTTCGCCTTGCCTGCTCAGCCATTCGTCAACCGCCGTCGGGCAAGGCAATGCGCCGCCATGCTGACGCCAGAAGCGGTCAGCCTTGGTCTTCGGGAACTGCCGGCTGCGCGGGTTGGGATGCTCCATGTGCTGAGGGCACACCCACTCGTTTACCGTCTTCATTCCCACCATGTACGTGACCTTCACGCTTGGCGGGTTGCTCTCGATCTTGGGTGGGTGAAATCTGAAAGTGCGAGACTTGACGGTCGCCCACGCCGCGCCCTCGGTCGAAAGCACCGGCACATATTCGGCCTCGCGCGAAAGCTTCTCCTCCTTCTCCGGCTCGGGGAAGATGAAGCCGCAGTCAACGCACACCCTCGCGCTGGCGTGGTTGATCGAGCCGCATCCACATCTGCCGGTCGGATCGGTTCCGTCACGCGGGCAAAGCCGTACAGGCGCTTCGCCGGTGCCGCTGCGCGGCGCGCTTGGCGTCACCGCATCGATCGGCCCATGCTTGGAGACGTTGCCGGCGAAATCCAGCACAAGGCAGTTCTCCTTCCCTGGCGCCAGCCTGAGGCCGCGCCCGATCATCTGGACGTACAGGCTCGCCGAGAGGGTCGGGCGCATCATCGCGAGCAAGTCGATTCCAGGGATGTTCGTGCCGGTCGTCATCACGGCGTTATTGGTCACGGCCCTGATGCGTCCCGCCTTGAACTCTTCCAGGATGCGGCGGCGCTCATCCGATGGCGTCTCGCCGGCAACCGTCTCGCAGCTGATGCCGCGCGACCTGATCTCATCGCGAACGTGATATGCGTGCTCAAGTCCAGAGCAGAAAAGCAACCACGTTTTGCGGTCGTGGCCATAAGCGCAGACTTCGTCGATTGCCGCCCGCGTCACCTCAAACTTATCGACGGCGGCCTGCAGCGCATTCTGCTTATAGTCGCCGCCGAGCTTGCCGACGCCGGTCAGATCGTATCTGGTGGCCATGCCTTTGCTGATCGGGCGAGACAGCCATTTTTCCTCGATCATCTCGCCGATCGGCTTTTCATAGGCGATGGCGTCGAAGATTGCGCCATCGCCCTCCGTGAGCAGCCCTTCGCCGAGCCGAAATGGCGTGGCCGTCATGCCGACCAACCGCAAATCCTGGTTGATGGACCGCAGACCTGCGAGCAGCTGGCCATATTGCGTCTCGGCGTTACGCGGCAAGAGATGGGCTTCATCGACCATGACGAGATCGAAATGGCCGAGATTCGTCGCCTTGCGCGAGATCGTTTGAACTCCGGCGAAGAGGATCTGCGCATGGGCATCCCGGCGGCCGAGCCCGGCAGAGTAGATGCCGGCTGGCGCCAGTGGCCAGATGCCGACAAGCTCGCGGTAGTTGCTCTCGATCAGCTCCTTGACGTGCGTCACTATCATGATGCGCATGTCTGGATAATCGCGGATGAGCTCCTGGCAAATCGTGGCCAGGATGAGGCTCTTCCCGCCGCCAGTCGGCACGACGATGAGCGGCGAACCGCCTTCCCGACCCCAATAGTCATAGAGGGCATCGATGGCGTCTCGCTGGTAGTCTCGCAGCTTGAGCATTATTCGCCCCCTGCCTCGATACGCGCCATGAACTGATCGAAGTGCTCGCTCTCGCGCCGGCCTTCGCGCCACATGCGCAGGTACTCAGTGCGCGCGATCAAAAAATCTGGATCGTCGCGGCGGCTGTTGAAATAACGCGCGAGCGTCCGACGCCTGCGGGCGCGGTGCGCTGCCGCCCACTCTGGATCTTTTGACGCTTTCTCGCGCTCTCGCTCTTTGCGGCGCCTTGCGATGGCCGCCCGCTCATCTGGCGTCATCGCCGCATATCGCCTGGCCATCCGCTCGCGCGTAGCGGCACGCTCGCGCTCGCGGTGTGCATCGGAATATCCACTGCGATCGGCCATCAGGAGGCCATCCCAATCAGCCGGCGGCGCTCCTGCTTAATGACATAGCGAACGCGCGTCGGCGCCGTGCCATGCCTGTCGGCTATTTCTGCGTAGTGATCACCCATGGCCGACGCCATGAGCATGTCTCCGGGCACCCCCGACGATCGGCCCGCGATGATCGAAAGGTCTGCCGCTGCCTCTTGCGCTGGATTGATCGAGACGACAGTGGCTATGGCGTCATCCATGCTGATTGTCGTGATGGATTTGCGCCGCCGCTGGTTAGACGCGATCCCCCGCATGGTCACGGATAACCACGCCCAAAAACCGATATCCGTCGGGGAGCCGCGGAAATTCACCCACCGCTCACAGACGAGCGCGACCGTGTCGTTGACCAGATCATCGGCGTTGTGCGGGGCGATCCGCTTGGCCAGCCGCCGCAGGCCGGGCAAATAGGCGACAAGGCGATTGTCAAACTCGGCGGGTCGATCTGATGGGATGTTGTCGTTGGCGCTGATCATGACTTTCCCTCTCCGTCCACCCACGTCTCACCGTTGCGAAGGCGGTATGTGATGGTCTCGGATTCTTCGTTGACGTCGACTTGTTCGCCGGGCACGAGCGAGGGGATAAAAAGGTGGGCCTCGCATGCAACCTTCTGCTCATCGAATGAAAGCGGCTTGGCCCACCGCGCACATGACCAGTGTGCGTCTCCGCACGTCTCCGGCGTCGAGTGAATGCACGACCGGCACGTCACGCGTGGCCACGCGCCATCGTGGCAGGCAGATCGATGCTTGCAGAACAGGCACGGCGGGATGTCCGGGTTGTCGCTGACACGCGATGGCGGCTCTGGCGTGTTGATGATGCGATCGAGACGCGCCAACAGCCGCAGCGTGAATTCGGCGTCATAGGTGATGCGCTCGGCATAGAGGGTGTCGTCGTTCTTGCAGCTGACGAGGTATAGGCACCGCGACAGGCCAAAGGCGTGCATTCCAAGCTGGCACTGGCCAAAATGGAGAGGCTTCGCCTTCTGGCATCCGTGCTTGATGATCTCCTTCATGCCCTTCTCGTTGGAGCTCTTGAACTCCAGCAAGTGCTCGGTCTTCGGCGCCTCCGGCAGACCAGTGACCTTGCCGTCGCACTTGCCACGGACGTGGGAACCGACGAGGCGGATGCGGTCTTGCTGACCGTAAACATCGACGCCGATCCGCCGCAGATCATCGACGAGACGATCCTCTTCGATGTTGCCGGTCTCAAAGAGGCGCAGCTGGCGGCCGTGGTGCTTTTCAAGTGGCGATGCCCACCGGAAAGAGTACCAGAGCTGCCGATCGCATTCGGCGTTGGCCTCGCCGACCGATATGCCCAGGCTGTCCCATGATTCGGCCGCCGCCTCGTAGGCCGCGTAGATCGCGCGTACTGTCGAAGCCTGCGGCTTGGGAAGCGGGGCCATTAAGGCCGCCCCCGCTTCTCCTGCATCGCCGCTTGATAGGCGTGTTCGGCCGCAGACGAATCCATAAACTTCGGCGCGAACTCGCGATCAAGAGCAATGATGGCGTCATCGATCCGCCCCGCCCTTAAGTCTGCAATGGCGTCAATGACGACGGCGTCATTCCGGAGGTTGTAGCCACGGCGCGCAGCGGCGGAGACCAATTCGTCAGTGGTCATCTCCCGGATAATGTTGCTGAGCTTCGTGTTGATCGAGATGTAGCGGTCGCCCATCTTCACACCCTCATCGGCATGAGGACGCCGAGCCATTCCGGATCGGCCTGGCTGGTGAAGAGTGCTGGCGCTCCACCGTCGTCGAGCGCAATCTGAACGGGTCCTTCGGGAGCCGCGGCCAGCATCTCGCTCAGATACCGACTGGAAAAACCAATGCCGATCTCACTACCGCTGAATGCGATCGCGATCGCGTCCTCGGCGTCTCCGTCACCATGAGACGACAGAGCGCATTCATCGGATGCGAACGCGAGCTTAATGCCGCTCCCTTGTTGCTTTGACACCACCGAGACGCGATCGACCGCGGCGACGAGGTCGTCACGATCGACGGTTGCCACGCTCTCATTGTTGCGCGGGATAACGCGCTTGAAGTCAGGGTATGTCCCGTCGACCAGCCGCGAAGTGATGATGGTGCTGCCGGATGTCAGCCGAATCCTGGATTCGCTGACCGCAACGGTAATCCTCCCCTTCGGGATGAGCTTCAGCGTCTCGCGCGGGACAATGATCCCGGCGGACAGAACGCCTGGCGCAATCTCGCCGGCGGCAATCGCGTTGCGAGCCAGGCGGTGGCCGTCAGTTCCAACCGTGACGATCTTGCCTTCGTCGTGGTGAAGCAGCACGCCGTTGAGGTAAAAGCGGGTTGAATCCGTCGAGACCGCGAACGCCACCGGCGCGATCAAAGCCGCGAGGTCGATCTCGAATTCAGCGTCGAATTGCTGATCCGCGATATCCGGGAAATCCTCGGCAGGAAACGTCGGCAGCTTGTACCGGCTTCTGCCGGACTTCAGAATGAGCTGCGAATCCTTCAGCTCCAGGGTGATGGTCTCCGACGAGACCTTGCGCACGGCATCGGTGAGTGTCTTCGCGCTGACACAGACGGCGCCAGGTTCGCACTCAAGCGCGATTGAATTCTTGATTTCCACGTTCAGATCGGTTGATCTGATTTCCAATCCTTGGAAAGTCGCATTCAGAAGCACCGTCGCAAGGATTGGAATGGTGTTTCTCGACTGGACAACCAAAGAATTCGATGTTAACAGACGCATGAATTCGGTGCGCTCTATCTCAATTCGCATCGATTCTCCTCAGGGTCTAGCGGCCCTATGTGGTGAGACGGGGTAGGTCGTGGTGGGCTGATCCGTCAGGAATACCGGGCGACGTTTCTCGTGGTGGGGAAGCGTCGCCCTTTCATTATGGGTGAATTGTCACTTCCCCCATGGACGCTTCTTGGCCGGGCCTGATGAGGCACCCGCCTGCGCCGCGCGGCTGGCTGACTGACCATGGCGGGCCGGTGGTGTGGCGCCGCCATGGCTTGAAGGTCGCTCAGCCGCAGGCGATGCTGCCTCAGGTTCAGGCACATTACCCTCATCGGGGTAGAAGTAGCGCTTCACCTCGGCGCGCGCCGGGTACCTTGGATTCCCGCTTTCGTCCTTCTCCTTGGAAGGCTTGCCGAGGCCGATCTTTACGACGTAGCTGCGGAAGTGCAGCTCCTCGCTGTCCTCAACCTCAACCACGCCGATGGCGCGGCAGAGCTGGGCGAACTGGCGCTGGCCGATCTCCTGCGCCTGCGGGTTGCTGTGTTCGAGGTTGAAGGTGTCGAAGAACTTTCGATCCTTGAACTCTTCGGGGCGGAGGACGACCGCCGTCGTCTTCAGGATCGTCCCGTTGCCTTTTGAGTTTTCCTTGACTTCGGAAGCCTCGATTTCGAGCTCGTAGATGCCATCGGGCAATTCATCGTACTGCCCATGCGAGTCGGTATCGTGCTCGCTGGCATCGAATTTTCTGCCAAGATTTGCCATTTTCTCTCTGTGGTCTAGCGGTGATTGTGGTGGTTCGTGGTGGGTGGATAGGCTGTGGTCTGGTGATCGTCGTGGTGGTTGATGGTGTCCTAAAGTCCGCCTTCCTTATAGCAGCATGACCGTAGGTCACTTCGCGTTGCGCGCGTAAAAATCAAGTCACGGCTAACGATCTTTAGACGGCTGTTACTGGGCGCCAGTGGGATGGGGGAAGTGCTGGCAGAGCTTCGAGTAGCCCTCCCCCTTTCGGTATGGAATCACGTCCGGCATCCCGTACCGGTTCTTGGCCGTGAAGCCGGCGCGCTCGGCAAGATGGATCTGTCGCTCCTGCCCACCCTCGGCGTGCGCGACTTTTGTCTGCCGCGCCACTTCCTTTTCTTTGATGCTAATGCGGTAGTTCATGAAGGCGACGATGTCGGCCTTTTCGCGCACGAGAGCATTCGCCCGCTTGTGTAGCTTGATCCCATATCTGCTGTATGGATCGCTGATCGGACTGTCGAAGCGCACAATCTCGGGGTGCGCCAGTTGCACGACAGCAACACCCCTCGATTTCAGCGCCAGCACAGCCGACAGGTACTCCAACCATTCGGTATCGGCCTCGACATACCCCTTGCCGAATCCGGGCTCCTCGATCGACGATACGCCAAGCCGGCGGCACGTGGCCTGCCAGACGAGATTTTCCAGGCCGTCGAGGCTATCGACGATGGCGGTCTTGCGGTCGTGCTCCTCCGTGAGAAGCTCGGCGAAAAGATTGAGCAGATCGTCGAAACTCTCGATCGTTCCCGGTGTTGGCATCTCGATATCCGACGGCGGCTCCTCGCCTTCCGTCGGCAGGTAGATCGGATCGGGGAACTCGGCGGCAAGTGATGTCTTGCCGACACCATCGACACCGTAGATCAGGAACACGGGCGGCTTGTCGCTTTTGGTGGTCTTCATTCCGGCAAGGCTGATGGCCATGATGCCCTCTTGATTGGCTCTCGTAGTGGACTTTACGCCGGCACCGGCGAGCGGGGATAAGTCAGCCGAACGATCGACCGATCAGAACTCCTGCCCCATAGAAGGCAAGAAAAGACACCGCAGACACGGCGGCTATTCCCACGGCCACAGTGCGACCGACCATTTCGAAGCTGGCGGCGTGTCGTCATCGTCAGAGATGAAGTCTTCCAACGTGCATCCTCCGGTCCTGCCGGCAAGGCCGGCAGGGTTGATGGATTGATTGGGGTGGATTGGGTGATCAGGCGGCTTCGCGCTTTAGCCAATCATCTACGGCGTCTTTGGTCGTCGCGAGGCCCATGCCCGTCATCGATCGCAGCATCTTGATCGCTTCAATCTTTCTGCCGCACGCTGCGAGACGCTGCCATTCGTAATCATAGGTCTTTTCGACCTTGCGATTGGCGACCATCTCGAACACTGCGAACTCGGCGCCCTTGATCACGTTCGCCAGCCGGCTAGCTTCGGCTTCAGCCGCCGACTTCGATGGATGGACGCACGGGTGCAGCGACGGCTTGGGCTGTGTGCCGTCCATCTTGGCGACGATCCAGACAGGGCTGATTGCCGCCGCATCGTCATCGACGATGTCGAAAATTTCATTGTACACGAGCCGTTCGTCGCCGTCGTTGTCGCGGAAGAAGGCGCAATCTCCATTAACTCGTGTGATGGTAAGGACGTCTCCGGCGACATAGCCGTTGCACCAATCGCTATCCTTGGCGCGGATTTTCATGCCGACGCGGAAGGCGCTCACCGCGGGATCGGTCGGTTCGTTGTCGTTGGCCGGTGCCCTGTCCAGGCGGCTGGCAGGCAGCCACCACCCAGAATAGTCTGGCGTCTTGCCGCCACCAGAATGGCCACCAGTCCAGCCGTCGAAGCTGATCAGGTAAGACGAATAATCGACCTCGACGACCGTACCGACAGCGTCAGTCGGGTCGCCATCCCTGGATTTCACGCGATCGCCGACGCGGAATGTCGTGCCCCCGCTGGTCGCACCATCGCTGGCCAGCACGGGCGCGGCGATTCTTGGCATCACATACCATTTGCCGTCGCCCCTGATCTCCCTGTCGAAGCGAACGAGCAGAATGCCGGATTGGGTGATGTCGACGACCTCGCCCTCGTCACCCTCGGCTCCGAACCCGCCATTGTCGGCCGTCAGCCGAACGCGATCGCCGATCTTGAACGCATGATCAGGCCCTTTGTCCCACCCGACAAACGGGTCAACGACGTCGATATGCTTGTCGTCGACCCATCCGATCATGCCGGCGATATCGACGCCATAATTTATGCCGGAGCCTTCATCGCAGACAACAGAGATCACGCCGTCCTTGTGGTCCGTATGCGGCCCAAAGAACCAACTGCTAGAGCATTCGTCGGTGAATTTGACCTTTGCGCCGACCGGCAGAGTGACGGGCTCGAAGCAGTAGGTCGGCTGGCGGGTTGGGTCGCCGTCGTCGTCTGCAACGACGACCACGCAATTGTCGATATCGACATCTCCGACCTTATAGATCTTGCCTTCGGTGAACCATGAGATATCAGCCCTGACGCATCGCACGAGATCGCCGGACTTGAATTCGGTGTCGTTACCCATGCTTATGCTCTCCCCGTCGCTCGCACCTTGGCGAGATCGATGACGTTGTTGGATTCGCGATTGCCTTGGTCGATCGTTCCAGCCGCGTCAGCGGCGATCGGGGATGCAGTTGGCATCAGCTCGACGTCTCTGAACCAGATCTCCATCGTGGTTCCGGCGATACGGACGAGGTATTCGCATCCCCAGTCCCGTTCGTTGATGACCTGGCCAGTGACCATGCCTCCGTAGCCGACGAGATGCACCATCTCGCCGCGGAAGAACCCTTCATTCTCTTCCATCAGGCAGCGGCCCCATCTTCAGCGACGCCATCAATGGTCGGGACGCGTCGAAGGGTTACGGGAGCGAGGCCGGATGCGGTCGAGCATCCTCCGTTGAACGGCACGACCCGCGTCACGACATTGCGTCTGTCGATGTTCGAATTTGCTGCTACCGAAGGTCGCTTGGCTTTCCGCTGGCCGCCGAGGCGGTAGAACACCGCCTGGCGCGTGATCCCGGCCGATTGCGCGATATCGGCCAGCGACACGCGCATGCCTCGCATGCGGCGCATCTCCGCAGTTTGCATATGCATCTCCTCATGATGTGTGGCGCGACAACGGCTAATATGGTGGGCCGTCATCTGGTAAATTGGTAACGTAAACGCCCCACGTCGGGCAAGTGGGGAAAAATATCACGTGTGGATATCGCGTCGCGGGTAGCGCTGGACGGCCCTTGACCTCGCTCCAAACCACAGCCATCTACCATTGCAGTACAATGTTACGGGATATTCCGATGACCACTCGCTTGGCGGCCATGCTGCGTGATAGAATGAACGAGATGGGTCTCAGCCAGACTGAGTTGGCGGCCAGGATCGGATCAGCGCAACAGGCGATCAGCGCCCTGCTGAACGGCGATGTGGCGGCGCCCCGCAAGTGGCGCGATATCGCTCGAATCCTTCAGATCCCAGAGGAGCAAATGCGGGCCTTGATGATCGAGGCGGCGAGGGACACGGACAAAAACACTCGCATCCCGAAGTCGCTGAAGAGCAGGGAGTTTCTTCAGGTCGTTCCCACCCCTCCGCTCGGCGGCAATGTCGTGCCGTATCGCGATGATCGACGCGATCTTGCGAAGGCCGAGAAGAGCCGCAACATGGCTCGGCGGCTCAAGACCACGCCGCTAACGGAATGGGGCCGGGTGCAGCTACCCGTCCTCGGGCAAGCCGTCGCCGGCAGCGATGGCCGATACATCTTCAATGGCGACATCGTTGATTGGGTCCCGATGCCTCCTCAGCTCGACGGCGTCAAAGGCGCGTATGGCGTCTATGTCGATGGTGAATCGATGACGCCAAGGTATATGCCAGGTGAATTGGTGCACGTTCATCCAAACCGCCCGCCGCGACGCGGAGATGATGTTGTCGTGCAGGTGGCGTGTGACGACATGGAACACGGCGGCGCGCCGTGGGGCTTCATAAAGCGGTTCGAGGGCTTTTCCGGGAGTAAGCTCGTGCTGTTTCAATACAACCCCGCCATGACGCTCGAGTTCGATCGCGATGACGTCGTGAGCGTCCATACCATTGTCGGCCGCATGTAGCTCGCCTCTAAACGGTAAAATGGTATTGCATTTGTAAAATGGTGATCCTATAGTGAGGTCTCCCACCACGACGGAGATCCACTATGAGGACGTCCATCCCACCGAACGCAACCACCATCGAAGATGTCGTTCGCCACGCCATTCCGTGGTGGCGGCTCGCGGCTGTCGCCAACTGGCATTCAGCGCGCGCCGACGCTCGCGGCACCCGACGTAACTTCGATCTTGCACGGTACTATCGACGGCTGGCGGACGAGGTTCGCGGCGCCGGAACCCGGCCATGAGCAATGATCTGGTAGAGCGGCTGCGCGCTCGGGCAGACCGCTACATGCGGCTCATGGGCAACTGGTACATCTATTCAGGGGCCGACGCAGAGCTTGACCGCGAAGCCGCCGAAGCCCTCGCCCGCCCTGTGGCGGAGGGGTGGCTGCCGTCAAAGGCGGAAATCGAGCGTGCTCTGGCCGAAACTTGGCATCAATGGGGCGGCTGGCACGCGACCGAGAGCGGCTTGGTCAATATGACGGGGGTTTTGGCGGACAGCATGCTTGATCTATTCGCAGCGCCAGCCCCGGCAGCCGGGGAGAGGCAACTCCGCATTCTGACACCGGCAGAAAGAGACGGAATGGAAGAAGCCCTGTACGCATCTGCCGCCCCTTCCGCCCCGGCAGAGGGGGAGCGGTGATGATCGAGCTCCGGCCAATCACGCGTGACGAGGCGCAAGCTTTTGTCCGTGAGCATCATCGTCACCACGGCGCCCCGGTCGGCGACATATGGCGGCATGCCGTCCACGATGACAGCGGCGTTCTAGTGGGCGTCGCTATCGTCGGGCGACCGGTAGCGCGCGGCCTGGACGATGGACTGACCGTCGAGGTGACGAGGCTCTGCACGGTGGATGCGCCAAACGCAGACAGCATGCTCTATGGAGCGGCGCGGCGCGCGGCTGATGCGAAGGGGTACCGCCGTGGTCTGACGTACATCCTGGCAAGCGAATGGGACCGCCTCGACGAGGCAGGCCGTCGCATTGGCGGAGTTGGGGCACGAGCTGCCGGATACCGCTTCCTGTGGAGAGTTCGCGGCAGAAGTTGGGATTGCCCGTCTCGTCCGCGCGCCGACAAGCATCCGACCGAAGACAAGGTCGCGCTCGGCTGGGGCGCCTGGCCTGCACAGATCGAGGAGCCTCGCCATGACTGAAGCCATCAAGCAGGCCCGCGAGGCGCCGGAGCCGTTCGCTGACGCTTGGAAGCATTCAGAAAACGACTATACCGCGTCCAGGCCACGCCTGGAGCCTGTTACCGATCCGGAAGCATACGTCGCGGTTCTATCCGCATTGACCGCGATCGACGCCGCCCTCTCTGCCGAGCCGGGGGCGGGGCGGGTGATCGAACTGACCCTTCCAGAGGCTCCCAAAGGCTGGCCGACAGCCACAGACCAGCATCGCAAGCAGGAATCGTTCCGCTGGCTTCCGATCGTTGTAGCCCGCCCGACTGGCGTTTCTGATTATCTGGTTCTCACCCCAGACGGTACCCAGACCATTATCAGTGATGAAGACTACGAAGCGTCCGTTCCTATGGAGCCCAAGCCAGCGCGAGAGCCGGACACCGATGACCTCCTCGCCATCGCATACCAGCAAGGGTATGCCGAGGGTAAGGCGCGGGCAAAGCAGCCGGTGGCGGGCGAATGGATCGAATGGTGGCAGGGCTCCGGCCCGGAGCGGGGCGACCACATCATGCGGCTCAAGCCAAGCGGTCTCGGCTATGCCGGCGAGGTGGCATACATCGGAGACCAGCACCATGACGCAGCAGGTGCGATCGTAGCAGCGCACAACGCGGCCATCAGCGCCGCCGAGGCAGAGATAGCCGCGCTGAAGGAGGCGGTGGAGCGGCTGAAGCGTGAGAAGACCGCTGGCGCGGCTGAAGCTTTCGACGCTCTCGATGTAGCCGACCGGATCATTGGCCACGCCTACGGAACGGACACTCCTGCCGAATGGCATCGGGCTTACCGCAAAGTAGCCCGCGCCCGCGCCGCCCTCGGCAAGGGAGGCTCCCCAGAATGACCCCGAAGCAAATCGAGGCCCTTCGCGCAGTCGAGGCCGGCGAGGTCTATCAGCACAATTGCGGATCGGCGGCATGGCGCATCTTTGGCGCAAGCCCAACCGTCGTTGGCCGGCTGACCTCAATGGGGCTCGTACGGTGGACGAAGGTAATTGGCGGCAAAGCCGAGTTGACCGACGCCGGCAGAGCCGCCCTCGGCAAGGGAGGGGCAGAGGGATGAGCGACCTTGTGGAACGTCTCAAGAAAACTCGCGTCTGCATCCGATGCAAATGCCCCGACTGCACGAGAGGGGGATTCGGAGAGCTGCATGATCATGTCTGCACCGATGGTCCGAACTGCATCGAGAGCAGAGAGAAGCTTCGGGAGCGCGTCAAATATCTGCGGTGGTTGTGCTCTCAGGCGGCCGAAGCCCTCGGCAAGGGAGGCGAGTGAGATGGATCACGACGACATTCCCATGACGCTTGATCAGGCTTGCGCTGAGGTGTTCTCAGGGGCAATCCGTCCAGCAACATTGCGAGCCGAAGCGTCGCGGGGCAATTTGATCATGGAGAGAGTCGGCCGCCGCTACTTCGTGACCAGAGCCGCACTTAGAGAAATGAGAGAAAAATGCCGCGTCCAGCCAAAGGAATCCGGTTGTGGGCAGACAAGGCCGCCGGCTACTGGGTCATCCGAGATGGATCGCGCAAGCGCGGCACAGGCTGCCGCCTTGAAGAGCGCGAAGGCGCTGAGAAAGCCCTCGCAGAGTACATCGCGGAGCGGTACGAGCCGCCAAGCGACCATCGTGCGTCCAAGCTTCTCGTCGCGGACGTTCTGACCTATTACGCTCGCGAGATCGCCCCAGGGCAAAAATCAAGCGCTACGAGCTACGCCGTCGAAAACCTGATCGGCTGGTGGAAGTCTCGCCCGCTATCCGACGTGAGGCGATCGACATGCCAAGCCTATGTGATGCATCGAACATCGCAACCAATCCCCCAGGCGAAGACGGAAGAGGCCAAGAAGCGCAAGGTGAGCGCGGAGACAGCCAGGCGAGAGCTGACGGTCCTTCGCGCCGCCATCAACGCCTATCATGCAGAGACGCCGCTTGATGCATTGCCCGTAGTCACGCTACCGGAGGCATCCCCCCCACGAGACAGATGGATGACGAGGCAAGAGGCTGCCTCTCTCCTCCGCGCGGCTCGCAAACTGGATGACCGGGATTCCGGCCGCGCCTTGGCCCGCTTCATCATTCTCGGGATCTACACCGGCTCACGCTCTGGGGTGATTCGACGGCTCGGCTGGTTGCCGAACACCATCGGCGGGTGGATCGACTTGACGTCTGGTGTCATCCACCGCCGCGCCGACGGGGAGACGGAAACGAAGAAGCGAAGGCCGCCGGTCCGTATTCCTGGTAGGATGATCGGGTTCCTGAGGCGCTGGCGCGCCGAGGACATGCGTCAGTCAGAGGACCACAAGCCTATTCCGTTCGTGATCCACTACCGGGGAAAGCCGGTGGATAAGCAACGCAAGGCATGGGCCGAGGCCTGCCGCGTTGCCGGTCTTGGTAATGACGTGATGCCGCACATTCTTCGCCACACCGCCGTGACCTGGATGATGCAGGCTGGCAACGACCCATGGGACGTGTCCGGATACGTCGGGATGAGCCTGAAAATGCTTGAGGATGTCTACGGGCACCACCATCCCGACCATCAAAAAGGCATCGCTGGCCGCATCGGTCGGAAGTGAGTTTCTGTCAGGGTTTCTGTCAGAGGCAATTTGAGCGAAGCGCTGAAAACCCTGAAAGAAATGGTGCTGCGAGAGAGGATTGAACTCTCGACCTCTCCCTTACCAAGGGAGTGCTCTACCACTGAGCTACCGCAGCCCTTAACATGGTCGCGGCCAACGCCGCCGACCAGGATGCGTCTACCGCCCGAACCTTGCGCGAAAGCTTCGCTCCCGGCCATCGGTGGCGACGACGGATGGCCTTCTGCCACAGAGCGGGGACCGTTTCAAGGCGATGATCCATCGAAGCGTCGGAAATTCGGCGGGCATTGATCCACTCCCCCCACGTCCACCATACCCTCAATGCGAAGCCGCCGAAGGCGCCCCCGCGACCTTGCGCGGCTTGACGCTCGGCGCCACCTCCTGTAACAGGCGCGACAAAGGCACGGGAAACCGCGCCTCTTTTTGCGTGGGCACAGCGCCTCGCGCATTGGGCTGGCGACAGCCCGTTTCCTTCCGTCCGGCGCCTTAGCGGGACGGGCAACGAAACCGACTGACAAGAAGACGGCCCGGTCATTTGCCCGAGAGCCGGACGAACGAGGACCAGAATGTTCGCAGTCATCAAAACCGGGGGCAAGCAGTATCGCGTTGCGCCCGCCGACGAATTCACCATCGAGCGCGTTCCTGGCGAAGCCGGCGACAGCATCACCTTCAGCGAAGTGCTGATGGTCGATTCGACCGTCGGAGCACCGCTGGTGGACGGCGCCTCCGTCACTGCCGAGATCATCGAGCAGACCCGTGGCCCGAAGGTCATCTCCTTCAAGAAGCGCCGTCGGCAGAACTCCAAGCGTTCGCGCGGTCATCGCCAGGATCTGACGCTGATCCGCATCGGCGAAATCCTCACGGGCGGCGCAACGGCCAAGGCGGCCGCGGAGACGTCTGCCGAGGGCGAGCCCGCCAAGAAGCCGCGCGCCCGCAAGGCGAAGGCCGCCGAGAGCGAGCCCGCCGCAGCGGAAGAATAAGCCGGTATTTCGAAGAGATCAGGAGACTGAACCATGGCACACAAAAAAGCAGGCGGCTCCTCGCGCAACGGTCGCGATTCGGAATCCAAGCGCCTTGGCGTAAAGAAGTACGGCGGTGAAGCCGTTATCGCCGGCAACATTCTCGTTCGTCAGCGCGGCACGCGCTGGCATCCGGGCGTGAACGTCGGCATCGGCCGCGATCATACGCTGTTCGCCAAGGCCGACGGCAAAGTCAGCTTCCAGACCAAGGCCAATGGCCGCACTTTCGTGTCCGTCGCACCAGTGGCCGAAGCCGCCGAATGACGCCTGGCATGATTGCGCCGGCGTCCCAAGGCCCCGGCGTTTGAGTCAGCTTCGGATAGGCTGACTGAAATGGCTCGAAAGGGGAGATGGGACGCCGTCTCCCCTTTTTCGTCTTTAGGATAGCCCCCCGTGACCGAGGATGAAGTCGACCGCACCGAAACGATAGAGCTGCCGGTCCTGACGACCGAAAGGCTGGTGCTCCGCCCGCTTGTCACAGCCGATGCGCCTGCCATGGCCGCTCTGGCGAACGATCTGCGAGTCGCGGAAATGGTCGCTTCCATTCCCCATCCCTATAGCGAAGATGACGCCTTGGACTTCATCGCCAGCGTCGCCGGCCACCCCGCCTTCGCCATCACCTCACGGGACGAGGGAAGGCTGATGGGCGTCGTCAATCTGCGGCCCTGTTCCACGCCCGGCGCCGCCGAACTCGGCTATTGGCTCGGCCATGACTATTGGGGCGAGGGCTACGCCACAGAGGCAGCGCACGCGATCATCGACTTCGGCTTCCGCCAGTTCGGCCTGCCGCTGGTCGAAGTTGCCTGCCGCGCGGTCAACAACGCCTCGCGCCGGGTCATCCAGAAGTGCGGCTTCCAGTATATCGGCACGGGCATGACCCGCACGCTCGCGGCCGGCAGCGTCGCCACGGAGCGCTACCGCATGGACAAGCGGCTTTGGCAGGCGATCAAGGCGTGGGGTCGTTCGTGAGTTCGTTGCAGCACGTCCGTTGGCTGCGCCGCGCGGTGCTCAGCCTGTTCGCCTTCGTCATGCTCGCCGCCACGGCTGGGGCCAATGCAGCGGATTCGCAGAATGCGCCGTTCCGGCCCGAGACGTTTTTTCTCGGCATCACCCGCAGTACGGGCGAAATCCACACGCTGGGCTTCATTCGCCGCCCCTTCACCGCGCGCCTGAAGGGCCACATGGCGGGACACTGGCTGATCCTCGACGAGCGCTTCGCCTTTCCTGACGGCAACCGCCGCCAGCTCTGGCGGTTGAAGCGCGTCGGCGATGCCTATGAAGGCACGGTCCGCACGGAGACCGAAAACGGCGTGCTCGCGCCCGCTGTTCCGGTCAAAGGGAAGGTCACGGAGACAGGCGTCGTCCTCACCTACGAGGGCAGGTCTCCCGGCGGCAGCACGCGTCTTCATTTCCGTCACGAGATCGAGACCACCGGTCCAGGCAAAGCCAGCAACCACGTGGTGATCTCGCGCTTCGGGCTACCGATCGCCAGCGCCAACGTCACGTTTTCGAAGCCGAGGCATGGACGACCGCGACGCTGACGCCATCCGGTCCTCAAGCCGCCCCTGGCGGATCGATTTTCTGCCGCGATCCCTTTAAGACGAAGCCGAACAAGACGGCACTCGGGATCGCGAGCCTCCTCACAGAAGGAAGACCATGAAGTTCCTCGACCAGGCCAAGGTCTATGTCCGATCGGGCGACGGCGGCGCCGGCTCGCTCTCGTTCCGGCGCGAGAAGTTCATCGAGTTCGGCGGCCCCGACGGCGGAGACGGCGGACGCGGCGGCGACGTCGTGATCGAGGCTGTGGCCGGCCTAAACACCTTGATCGACTATCGCTATCAGCAGCATTTCAAGGCCAAGACCGGTGGCCATGGCATGGGGCGCAACCGCTCGGGCGCCCGAGGCGCCGACGTGATCCTGAAGGTTCCGGCCGGAACCCAGGTCTTCGACGAGGACAACGAGACGCTGATCTGCGACCTCACCGAGGTCGGCCAGCGCTTTGTCGTCGCGGCGGGCGGCAATGGCGGCTTCGGCAACGCCCACTTCAAGACCTCCACCAACCAGGCTCCCCGGCGCGCCAATCCCGGCCTGGAAGGGAAGGAGCTGACGCTGTGGCTGCGCCTGAAGCTCATCGCCGATGCCGGGCTCGTCGGCTTGCCCAATGCCGGGAAATCAACCTTCCTCGCGGCGGTGACGGCCGCCCGCCCGAAAATCGCGGACTACCCGTTCACGACGCTTCACCCCAATCTCGGCGTTGCCTCCATCGATGGCGCGGAGTTCGTCATCGCCGACATTCCAGGCCTGATCGAGGGCGCGCATGAGGGCGTGGGCATCGGCGACCGCTTCCTCGGCCATGTCGAGCGCACCCGGGTGCTGCTGCATCTCGTCTCCGCCGTCGAGGAAGACGTTGCCGGCGCCTATGCCACAGTGCGGAGCGAGCTCGAAGCCTATGGCGGTGGCCTCGAGGAGAAGCCCGAGATCGTCGCGCTTTCCCAGGTCGACACGCTCGATGAGGAAACCCGCTCGGAGAAGCTCGCGGCTCTTGCCAAGGTCTGCGGAAGCACGCCCCTTACCCTTTCAGCCGTGAGCCGAGAGGGCATGACGGAGGCTCTGCGCGCGCTGCGGCAGGCCATCGAGGGGATCAAGGCCGAAGAGGCCGACGATACGCCGGACCCGCGCTGGACTCAGCCGTCCTCGGGGGGCTTGAACCTTGATGCCTTCGAGGATGACGATCAATGATCGACAGTCTCGCCTCCTATCGCCGGATCGTCGTCAAGATTGGCTCGGCACTGCTGGTCGATCAGGCGCGCGGCCTCAAGACCAACTGGCTTTCTTCCCTCGTCGCCGATGTGGCCCGCCTTGCGGCGCAAGGCAGCGAAGTCATCATCGTCTCCTCCGGGTCGATCGCGCTGGGCCGCAAGATCCTGAAGCTCGGGCGCGGCGCGTTGAAGCTGGAGGAGAGCCAGGCGGCGGCCGCGGTTGGCCAAATCGCACTGGCGCGGGCCTATTCGGAGTCGCTCGGCGGCTTCGGCCTCAACGCCGGACAGGTGCTTCTCACCCTGACCGACACCGAGGAGCGGCGGCACTATCTCAACGCCCGCGCCACCATCGGCACGCTGCTAGCCATGAAAGCGGTGCCGGTGATCAACGAGAACGACACCGTGGCGACCACCGAGATACGCTACGGCGACAACGATCGGCTGGCCGCGCGCGTCGCCACCATGATGGCGGCCGATCTTCTCGTGCTCCTGTCCGACATCGACGGCCTCTATACGGCCCCTCCGGCGCTCGATCCCGACGCGAAACATATTCCGGTGATCGATCGAATCACTCCCGAGATCGAGGCGATGGCGGGCGACGCGGCCTCCTCACTGTCGCGCGGCGGCATGAAGACCAAGATCGAGGCGGGCAAGATCGCCACCGGCGCCGGCGTCGCAATGATCATCACCGCCGGCGAGCGCATGTATCCGCTCCAGGCGATCGAGTCCGGCGAGAGGCACAGCCTCTTCCTGCCGTCTGGCGATTCGGTCACGGCCAGGAAGCGCTATATCGCCGGGCACCTCACCACGGCGGGACGGCTCGTCATCGATGCCGGCGCGATCCGCGCGCTGAAATCGGGCAAGAGCCTGCTGCCGGCGGGCGTGAAGCGGGTGGAAGGACGGTTTTCGCGCGGCGATACCATCGACCTCGTGAGCGAGACCGGCCTGACCGTCGGCTGCGGCCTTGTCGCCTATGACGCCAAGGAGGCGCGGCAGATCGCCGGGCTGCGGACGGAGGCCATCGCCGACGTTCTGGGTCACGAACCGCGCGCCGCGATGATCCACCGCGACGATCTCGTGCTCGCTCCGGCGCTACGGCTGCCGGGTGGAAGCGGCGCGGCGGATCGTGCCCCGGCCTCGGAACGGGCGACCCAGACGGCAGAGGAAGGGAGAGAGCACCATGGATGACGGTATGATCGCGAGCGAGGCGCTTTCCCGGCTCATGCTGGATATGGGCCAACGTGCCCGCGCCGCGGCGAGGGTTCTCGCTCTCGCCGACACAGAAACCAAGAACAAGGCGCTTATCGCCATGGCCGAAGCCGTCGAGGCGGCGGTGCCGGCGATTCTGGCTGCCAACGCGGCGGACCTCAACGAGGCGAAGGCGCGTGACATGGCAGCGTCGTTCATCGACCGCCTGACGCTAACGGAAGCGCGCATCGCCGCTATTCCGGAGGGACTGCGCGCCGTCGCCGCCCTGCCCGACCCCGTCGGCTCGGTCATCGCCTCGTGGGAACGGCCAAACGGCCTCAGGATCGACCGCGTGAGGACGCCGCTCGGCGTCATCGGCGTCATCTACGAAAGCCGGCCCAACGTCACGGCGGACGCCGGGGCGCTCTGCCTCAAGGCCGGCAACGCCGTCATCCTGCGCGGCGGCTCGGACTCGGCCGCCTCGTCGGGGGCCATTCACGAGGCGCTGCAGAAGGGGCTGGCGAGCGCCGACCTGCCGGAGGACGCGATCCAGCTCGTTCCGACGCGTGATCGCGCGGCCGTCGGCGAAATGCTGAAGGGTCTTGCCGGCGCTATCGACGTTATCGTGCCGCGCGGCGGCCGCTCGCTCGTCGCCCGTGTCCAGGAAGAGGCGCGCGTTCCGGTTTTCGCCCATCTAGAGGGTCTCTGCCATGTCTATATCGACGCGGCGGCTGACCTCGACATGGCAGTGTCGGTGACGGTCAACGCCAAGATGCGACGCACCGGGATCTGCGGCGCGGCGGAAACCCTGCTCATCGATCGCGCGGTGCTCGGCACCCACCTCGTGCCGATCCTGTCGGCGCTCGAGGACAAGGGCTGCGAGATCAGGGGCGACGAGACCATTTGCGCGATCTATTCCGCCGCCAAGCCGGCCACGGAAGAGGACTGGCGCACCGAATATCTCGACGCCATCATCTCGGTGAAGGCGGTCGACGGCGTCGACGGCGCGGTCGAGCACATCGAGCGCTATTCCTCGCACCACACCGAGGCGATCATCACCGACGACGCGGCGGCCGCGGAGAAGTTTCTTTCCTCGATCGACTCCGCGATTCTCCTCCACAACGCTTCCACCCAGTTTGCCGACGGCGGCGAATTCGGCATGGGCGGCGAGATCGGCATCGCCACCGGCAAGATGCACGCGCGTGGCCCCGTCGGCGTCGAGCAGCTGACTTCGTTCAATTATCGTGTCCACGGCTCGGGTCAGGTCCGCCCGTGAGGCATCGGGACGTGACTGTGACGGAGGGCGTTCCCGCCGACGCCCTCAAGCTTCCCCATACCGAGCCCGGCCTTCGCGTCGGGCTCTTCGGCGGCTCGTTCAACCCGCCCCATGCGGGCCATCTGCTCGTCGCCGAAACCGCGATGAGAAAGCTCGGGCTCGACCGCCTATGGTGGATGGTGACGCCTGGCAATCCGCTAAAGAGCCATGGCGAGCTCGCGCCGCTGGCCGAGCGCCTTGCCGCCTCCAGGATCGTCGCGCGCAATCCTCGCATAGATGTGACCGCGTTTGAGGCGGCCCACCGCATCCGCTACACCGCTGATGCCCTCGCCCTGATCAAGGCCAAAAAGCCGGATATCGCATTTGTCTGGATCATGGGGGCGGACAGTCTGGCCACCTTCCATCTCTGGCAGCGCTGGCGCTGGATCGCGAGAACCTTCGCGTTGGCTGTGGTCGATCGCCCCGGCGCGACGCTGTCGTTCCTGTCCTCGCCGATGGCGGTAACGTTTCAGCGATCGCGCGTCGACGAGGAGCAGGCGGCCTCCGTTCTCTCGCGCGAGCCGCCGGCCTGGGTGTTTCTACACGGCCCGCGCTCCGCGCTTTCTTCCACCGCCTTAAGAAAGAGCAACGTGCGACACTCTTGAAACTGTCATACTTCACTGCCACACTTAATACTGGCTGGTGGTAGACACCCGCCATTGCCACGAAAGGGGAAATGACACTGCGAGAAATGGCTGAAGCGAAGGTCGTGACCAAAACCACACCTTCTGAAGCGCCCTCCGTCGACCGCGCGTCGGCCGAAAACGCGCTCGAAACCGTCCTAGCCAGTCTGGAAGACTCCAAGGGCGAGGATATCGTCTCCATCGACATGAACGGAAAGTCGGCGCTGGCCGATTTCATGGTGGTCGCGTCCGGCCGCTCGCACCGTCATGTCGGCGCTGTCGCCGAAAGGCTCCTGCGCGACCTCAAGGACGCCGGCCACAAGACCAAGGTGGAAGGCCTCCAGAACGGCGATTGGGTTCTGATCGACACGGGCGACATTATCGTCCACATCTTCAGGCCCGAAGTGCGCGCCTTCTACAACATCGAAAAGATGTGGTCGGTCGGCGGCATGGGCGAGGCGGCGACGATCCATTGATCGAGGGCGTGGCCGGGGCCTGCCCGGAGCGGTCCTCCTGACGCTTGAGCTTCAAGCGGAAATTTGACCCGGAAAGCCTCTGCTTTCCGGTGAGCCGCGTTTTGCGCGGCACGAGCGAATTAATGAAGTTGACCATCGCGGCGGTCGGCCGCATGAAATCCGGCCCCGAGCGCGAACTGGCAGAGCGATATCTGGCGCGTCTGAAGAAGACCGGCGGAGCGGTGGCGCTCGACTATGCCGGTCTCGTCGAACTGCCCGAGGGACGCGGCGGCACGGCCGACGAGCGCAAGCGCGACGAGGCGGCGCGGCTCGCCGCAGCCGTGGGCGAGAGCGCCGTCGTGATCGCCCTCGACGAGCGGGGAAAGACCTTGTCCTCCGAGGAATTCGCCAGCGACCTCGCGGGCCGGCGCGACGCGGGGGCCCGCGATCTTGCTCTTTTGATCGGCGGCCCGGACGGTCTTGCCGATAGCCTGAGGCAGCGCGCTGACCTCACCCTCTCCTTCGGCCGCATGACCCTGCCGCACCAGCTGGTGCGCGTGGTGCTCGCCGAGCAGCTCTACCGCGCTGTCACTATTCTTTCCGGCCATCCCTACCACCGCGCCTGATTCGATCCCGCGCCGGCAAGGCGTGGCAGCCGCGCCACAGTGCGGCGAAATCGGCACGGATCACTCCCAGCCATCCGAGTTCCGCCGCATGGTTGATGTTTCATTAGGCGGTCGATCTCTATCCTCGCCCAGCAATGCGGGAGTTTGTGTGACCGAGGCCAAGCGGAGAGTGGGCAAGCCGTTTTGTCGCCGTGCGCGGGGCCGCGCTGCGGTGCTCTTGGCGTTCGCCATCGCTTTGGCCACGCCAGCCGCCTCGCCCATGGCCAAGGCCGCGCCCGCCGACACCGAATCACTGGCCGCCGTGCTCGACCGCCTCTCCCTCATCGAGGAGCAGCGCGCGGCCCGCTCGAAGGAACTCGATCAGCTTTCCGAGGAGCTGACGCTCACCGGCGAAACCGTGCGCAAGCTCGACGAGGAAGTCGCCGCGCTCGCCGAGGACCGGGAGAAGATCAGAACCGCCATCATCGATGCCGCCGCTGCCCAGCAGCAGGCCAGCGCCAGGATCGGCGAGAGCGAGCAGCGAATCGGCGAACTGGCCGGGCAGGAGGCGAGCCTCAAATCATCCCTTCTGGAACGCCGCGGGCTTCTGGCCGAGGTTCTGGCGGCGCTGGAGCGGATGGGCCGCGCGCCGCCCCCGGCCCTCCTCGTCAAGCCGGATGACGCTCTCGGATCGGTGCGCAGCGCCATTCTTCTGGGCGCCGTTGTGCCGTCGATCCGCACCGAGACGCAGAAGCTGGCCGACGATCTTTCCAAGCTCGCGAGCGTACGCCAGGACATGGAGGTCGAGCGCCAGCGCTTCGTGGCCGCCCTGACGCGCCAGCGCGAGGAAGAGGCGCGCCTCAAGAAGCTCTCCGAGGAAAAGGAACGGCTGGAGGCGGAAAGCCGGGATCGGCTCGGCAATGCCAACCGCCGGGCGCAGGACCTCGCCGCCAAGGCGACCAGCCTCAACGAGCTCATCGCCTCCCTCGACGCCGACCTCAAGAAGACGCGGGCCGCCGAGGATGCCGCGCGCCAGCGCGCCGAGGAGGCGCGCCTCAAGGCCGAGGAAGAGCAGAAGCGACGCGAGGCGGCGGAGAAAGCGGCCGGTTCCGACACCAACGATGCGCGGCCGGAGCCAAGCGCGGAAGGGGAAGAACCTTCCTACGATATCGCGTCACTTCGGCGTGACATGATGCGCATTGACGAGCCCGCCGCCCCATTTTCGACATTGAAAGGCCGTTTGTCGGCACCGGTGACAGGTGGATTGCGCAGTCGCTTCGGCGCCGAGGACAGCATGGGACGGCCGGCTTCCGGCGAAACCTATGCGGCGGCGCCAGGTGCTCTGGTGACGGCGCCGGCCGATGCCTCGGTGCTTTATGCCGGTGCGTTTCGTTCCTACGGTCAACTCTTGATCCTGGACGCGGGCGACGGGTATCATATCGTCTTGGCCGGGTTGGACGAGATCGACGTGGACGTCGGCCAGTTCGTGCTCACCGGCGAGCCCGTGGGCGCCATGGGCGCAAAGCGGTTGGCGAGCGCGGCAAGCGATGGGTTTGATGCGGCCACGCCCTCGCTTTATGTAGAGTTTCGCAAGGACGGGAACCCGGTCGATCCGTCCCCCTGGTGGACGGCAGGACCTTCTGGAAGGACGAGGAATGATCCGTAAGCTCTCGATCTTGTTCGCTGGCGCGCTGATGGGCGCGACGGCGATGACCGTCATCGCGACGGAGCAGTCGGGCGTCGCCAATGCAGCCGGCTCCGACACCTATCGCCAGCTTGCGATCTTCGGCGACGTCTTCGAGCGCGTGCGTGCCCAGTATGTCGACCAGCCCGACGACCAGAAGCTCGTCGAGTCGGCCATCAACGGCATGCTCACCTCGCTCGATCCCCATTCGAGCTACATGAACGCCGAGCAGGCGGCCGACATGCGCACCGAGACGCGGGGCGAGTTCGGCGGACTCGGCATCGAGGTGACCATGGAGAACGAGCTGGTCAAGGTCGTCTCCCCCTTCGAGGGCACCCCGGCCGACAAGGCGGGCATCCTCGCTGGCGATCTCATCGCCGAGATCGACGGGCAGCAGGTGCGCGGCCTCACCCTTTCCGATGCCGTCGACAAGATGAAGGGCGACATCGGCACCAAGGTCGAACTGACGATCCTGCGCGAGGGCGCCACCAAGCCCATCCGAATCAGCCTCGTCCGCGACGAGATCAAGGTGCCGTCCGTCCGCCACTCGGTGGAAGGCGACGTCGGCTATATCAAGCTCATCAAGTTCAACGAGCAGACCACCGTCGGCCTCGAGGACGCCATCAAGGACATCAAGTCCAAGCTGCCGGGCGACAAGCTCAAGGGCTACGTCCTTGATCTTCGTCGCAACCCCGGCGGTCTTCTCGACGAGGCGGTGAGCGTTTCCGACGCCTTCCTGAAGAGCGGGGAGATCGTCTCGACGCGGGGCCGCAACCCCGAGGAGACCCGGCGCTACAACGCCCGCTCGGGCGACGACATCGACGGCAAGCCGCTGGTGGTGCTCGTCAACGGCGGTTCTGCCTCGGCCTCGGAGATCGTCGCCGGCGCCCTTCAGGATCAGCGCCGCGCGACCGTGGTCGGCTCGCGCTCTTTCGGCAAGGGCTCGGTGCAGACAATCATCCCGCTCGGGGCCAACGGCGCGCTCCGCCTGACGACGGCGCTCTATTACACGCCATCCGGCCGCTCCATCCAGGGCCGCGGCATCGAGCCGGACATCGCCGTCGAGCAACCGCTGCCCGACGAGATCAAGAAGCAGATGGGCCTTGATGCCGATGAGCAGGTCGTGCGCGGCGAATCCTCGCTGCGCGGCCACATCACCGGCGAAAGCGAAACCGAGGAGGGCTCCGGGTCGCTCGACTACGTGCCACCGGAGAAGAAGGACGATCTCCAGCTTCAGTACGCGCTGGACCTTCTGCGTGGCGTCAAGACCAATGCCGCCTTCCCGCCCCATGGCGACACGGCAGAGGCGACAACCGCCAACTGACGGTCAATTCCTGACGAGACATTCCGCCCCGGCCTTTCCTCGCGAAAGGTCGGGGCTTTTTGCATTCTGGTGAGGCTCGCGCCAGTTGGTTTGTCTAAAGAACGATCATGCCGATTGATCTCTACCGCCCTCTCGGCCTCGAAGAGCCGCAGCCGCCCCGCCCTCCCCGCCGCTTCACCGCGAGGGGTGTCGGCGTGGCCGTGCTGTTCGTGATGCTCGCGGCCGGATCGGCGGCGACAGCCCTTCTGCAGCCGGAGCGGCGCGAGGCGCGCTACGACCCGACGGCGGCATCGGCAACGCCCGTCGCGGTGGAACGCGAGGCGATGCCCTCGCTTCCCTCGACGCCCGTCCCCACCATCCAGCGCGGCCCGGAGGATATCGGCACGCCGGCGGTCGGTGCGGCACCCCTCGTGGTCAGCGAGCCGGGTTCGCTGCGGCAAGCCCCACAGCAGGCGCACATCCCGGACGACGCTCTCATCGAATCCTCGCCCTTCGGGCCGCTGCCGGTGCGCGGACCGGACGGCCGACGCCCTCTGGACGTCTATGCCGGCGCGCCGGCGCAAAACCTTGGCACGAGGATCGCCATTGTGGTCGGCGGCCTCGGCATCAGCCAGACCGGCTCCCAATATGCCATCAACCGCCTGCCAGCGGGTGTCACCCTAGCCTTCGCCTCGGCAGGAAACAGCCTTTCCCGCTGGATGCAGGACGCGCGCCGGGAAGGCCACGAGCTCATCCTTCAGGTGCCGATGGAGCCCTTCGGGTATCCCAATGTCACGCCCGGCGAGCACACCGTGACGGTCGACGACGTCAACGCCGGGCAAATGGACGATCTCGACTGGTCGCTCGGGCGAATGACCAACTATGTCGGCATCATGCCCTTCATGGGCGCGCGAGTGACCTCTGACGAGGCAGCCACGAAGGCGCTTCTGGACGAGACGGCGCGCCGGGGGCTTCTGTTCTTCGACGACGGGGCTTCCGCGCGCAGCCTTGCCCAGGAAACCGCGGTCAATGAGCAGGCGCCTTTCGCACGGGCCGATATCCAGATCGATCAGAGCCGCACGGCGGCCGACCTCCAGTCCCAGCTCGACGCGCTGGAGCGCACCGCCAGGGCCAAAGGCTCGGCCATCGGCATCGCCTCCGCCTTCAGGGAGTCGGTGGACGCCATCGCATCCTGGATCGACGAGGCGCGCGAGCGGGGCGTCGAGGTCGTGCCGGTCTCGGACCTCGCTCTCGACCCGGAACGGCGCTGACGCCTGTCTTTCCTTTGTGACGGCGGCGCTATAAGTCCGAGGGCACGTCGTTCAAAACCGGTTCATTCATGCCCGCCACCCAACTCCCCTACCGCCCCTGCGTCGGCATCATGGTCCTTAATCGTGAGGGGCTCGTCTGGGTCGGCCGCCGGAAGGTCGGGGAACAGCACGAGCTGTCGGGCTCGACGCAGCTCTGGCAGATGCCCCAGGGCGGCACTGATTCAGGCGAGGAGCCGCTCGTCGCCGCCAAGCGCGAGCTCTACGAGGAGACCGGCATCCGCTCCGTCGAGCTTCTGGCGGAAACCAAAGGCTGGATCAATTACGATCTGCCGCCGGAGCTGGTCGGTGTCGCGCTGAAAGGCCGGTTCCGTGGACAAACCCAGAAGTGGTTCGCTTTCCGCTTCCATGGCGAGAACAGCGAGATTGAGATCGATCCACCCCCCGGCGGCCACGAGACGGAGTTTCAGGCCTGGGATTGGAAGTCGATGGATGAGGTCCTGGAGCTGATCGTGCCGTTCAAGCGCCCGGTCTACGACGCCGTCATCGCCGAATTCCGCCATCTGGAGCACGCATAGCAAACCGCCAACCGGTCCGGTCGCGGCGCGCCCCATCGGCCGCCCAGCGCCTCCCGATTCTCAATTCCGGAAACGACGTCGCTCCACATGGCTGTTCCCAAACCCGCAGAGAGAATTGAGTACATCGTCGAGGGCGGTCATCGCCTCTCCGGGTCAATCGAGCCCTCGGGCAACAAGAATGCGGCCCTACCCATCATCGCGGCCGCCCTGCTCACGGATCAGCCGGTAGAGCTCTCCAACGTGCCGCGGATCCGCGATGTCGAGGCTCTGGTGCAGTTGTTGTCCTCGCTCGGCGTCGAAGCGGAATGGACTGGCAGAAACGCCTTACGCGTTCATGCGCGCGAGGTTCACCCAACGGACCTCGACCCGGATCTGTGGTCGCGCATCCGCGCCTCCATCCTCCTCGCCGGCCCGGTTCTGGCCCGCTGCGGCCAGATTACGTTGCCGCCGCCGGGCGGAGACGTGATCGGCCGGCGGCGCCTGGACAGCCATTTCCTCGCGCTCCGTCAGCTCGGGGCCGAGATCAACCTCGAAGGCGTATACAATTTCCGTGCGGGCAAACTCGTCGGCGCGGACGTCTTTCTCGACGAGCCGTCCGTAACGGCGACGGAAAACGCGATGTGCGCCGCCGCTGCCGCCGAGGGAACGACCGTCCTGCGCAATTGCGCGTCGGAGCCGCACGTGCAGGACCTGGCCCTCTTCCTCGTTGCGATCGGTGTGCGGATCGAAGGCATCGGCACCAATTGCATGACGATCCACGGAGGCGGCCAGCTGTCGGGAGCAGCATACAGGATCGGTCCCGACCACATCGAGGTGGGGTCGCTCATCGGTTTGGCGGCCGTGACCAATTCGGAAATTCGAATCACCAATGCCGGCGTACGCCACTTGCGCTCGACCCTGATGGGATTCGAGCGGCTGGGAATCGTGTGCGACATCGATGGCGACGACTTGGTCGTCCACGCCGACCAATCGAAAAAGATCGTGCCGGACTTCGGGGGCCACGTGCCGAAGATCGAGGATCAGCCTTGGCCGGCTTTTCCAGCGGACACCATGTCGATCGCCATCGTCACGGCGACGCAATGCGACGGCATGGTGCTGATGTTCGAGAAGATGTTCGAGTCGCGAATGTTCTTCGTCGACAAGCTGATCGCAATGGGCGCGCGCATCGTTCTCTGCGATCCGCATCGGGCGGTCGTTTCGGGCCCCACCCAACTGAAGGCGGCTCGCCTGGAAAGCCCGGACATCCGTGCCGGAATGGCGATGCTGATCGCGGCGATGGGCGCGGAAGGCACGTCGACGATCAACAACGCGCAACAGATTGAGCGGGGTTACGAACGTATCGAGGAGCGGCTGAACGCCATCGGCGCGCGAATCAAACGCGTCCCGGCTCGCCAATAGAGCATCTAAGGGAGGCCAAAGCCCGCGCGGCTCTTGCGCGTTCGCGCGGTTCACCCGCCGGCGCGGCACTGGGCCAGGACAGCACGCGTCAGCCAGCGCGCGGTTGCGTGGATTTCCTCCTCGTCCAGACCGCAGACGTCTTTGAAGACGATGATCGTCTCGATGCCGACGGTCAGCGAGAGAGCATTCACGGCACGCGCGAATGCGGCCTCTCCCAGCGCTTCACGCATCGGCTCCATCGCCTCCTTCAGCCATCCGATACGGCGTGCGCCTCGGCGTCGGGCAGAACCGCTTCCCAACGTCACGCCGAGGTAGGTGCGGAACATTTTCTCGTTTTCGATGACCATCCCCAATACCGAGGAGACGACTTCTTCCACCCGCGTCTCGGCATCTTCGATCCGCATGACGGAGCTCAGGTCGACCTTCTCCAGCTCGCCCGCGATCGCGTCGAGAACGGCCTCCTCCGCCAACTCCTCTGGGTTGGAGAAATAGCGATAGGCCGTGGCCCGTGAGATTTCGGCCCGGTCGGCCGCTTCAGGAACAGTCGGCTGATGTCCCTCCGCCAGGAGCTCCCGTGTGGCGGCCAGGAGGGCGCTGCGGGTACGGCGCTTCTGCGCCACACGCTCGCCGGTGACTTGACTCATGCTGCTCATCCAGTTATGAGACGATTGTCTCGTTAAGCGACATCAATATCATAACGTAAGGAGCAGGTCATGACCATCGCAGTCTCATACGCTCCGCCCAAGGTCGGAGACATCGTCCATCTTCTCGGAACCCTCATCACGTTCAAGGCCACGGCAGCGGAAACGGAAGGCGCGTTCTCCCTGGTCGAGGTAAAGACCGGCACCGGCCAGGGAACCCCTCCCCACCTCCAGCGCGACGACGCCGAGGCCTTCTATGTCCTGGAAGGGCACTACCGTTTCTTCCTGGACGGGAAGACGCGCGTGGCCGGGCCGGGAGAGTTCATCTACGTCCCGCGCGGCACCCCGCACGGCTTCTGGAACGATGAAGACACGCCTTCGCGCATGCTCATCATCAATGTGCCCGCTGGCATTCACGACCGCTTCTTCATCGAGGCGGGTGATCCGGTCGAGAGTGCTGATGCCGCCCCGCCGATGGCCCCGCCCGACATCCCGAGGCTGATGACAGCGGCGGGCCGGTACGGAATCGAGATGCTGCCTCAGGAGTAGCAGGCGACGCTCCGGCGAGGACGATCCGCCGGAGCGCCCAGTGCGGGACGCGTTCGCGCGGTTCGGAAGCGACGGGCATCGCCTTTCAGTCAGTCGTTGCGCCAAGCGCCATCTCAACCGCCGCCTCGGCGTGGAGCGTCGTCGTATCGAAGAGCGGAACGGCGCTGTCCTCCGGCTTCACCAGCAGCATGATCTCCGTGCATCCAAGGATGATCGCCTCGGCGCCCTCTGCGATCAGTCGCTCAATGATCTCACGATAGATCGACCGCGATTGCGGGTTCACGATGCCGGCGACGAGCTCGCGATAGATGATCTCGTGAACGCGCGCGCGATCGTCGGCTTCAGGAACTAGCACCTCCAGTCCGTGAGAATCGGTAAGGCGATCCTTGTAGAAGGGCTGCTCCATGGTAAAAGCCGTGCCGAGCAAACCGACTCTGCGAAGCCCGGCCTTGCGGATCGCTTCGGCCGTCGGGTCGGCGATATGGAGCAGCGGAATTGCGACCGCCGAGGCAACCTCCTCGGCCATTCGGTGCATCGTGTTGGTGCAGATCAGAAGGAAATCCGCCCCACCGCGCTCCAGCGCCCGCGCCGCGCTGACCAGCTCATCCGTCAGGGCGGACCAGTCGCCGGCATGTTGCAGCCGCTCGATCTCGCCGAAATCGACCGACAGCATGAGGCTGCGCGCCGAATGGACGCCGCCGACACGTTCGCGCACGCGGCGGTTGATGATCCGGTAGTATTCGGCCGAGCTCTCCCAGCTCATTCCGCCGATCAGGCCGATGGTCTTCATGTCAAAGCTCCCAAATGCAAAAGGCCGGCGCTAGGCCGGCCCTTCTCACGCTTCGTTATTGAAGCCGCGTCACATGCCGAGAACATCGCGCACGTTGCGGAGCTCGGCAAGCTGAAGCTGCGCCTTCATGCGCGCCTCGTCCGTCGCGGCGTCGGCGACATCCTCTTCGGTGTCCCGGATCTGCTGCTCGATATCGGCCTCGCTGAACTCCTCCATCGGGACCGCCTGCTCGGCAAGCAGAGTGCAGGACTCCAGCGTCACGTCGGCGAATCCACCGCGCACGTAGAACCGCTTCTCTCCACCGCTGGCGAGTGTGCCGACGACAAGCCCCGGCTTCATGGTCGCGATGAGCGGCTGATGATGCGCCATCACGGTCATGTAGCCCTCGCTGCCGGGGACGATGACCGCCGTCACGTCCTCCGACAGAAGCAGCCGCTCGGGAGACACCAGCTCCAGACGAAACGCATCAGCCATCGGTGTTCCTCCGTAGCAGCGCCGCAGCCGCCATTAAGCCGCCTCGGCGGCCAGCTTCTGGGCCTTTTCCACCGCCTGCTCGATTGTGCCGACCATGTAGAAGGCAGCCTCGGGCAGGTGATCGTACTCGCCGTTCACCAGTCCCTTGAACGAGCGGATCGTGTCTTCCAGCGGCACGAGCTGACCGGGCGAGCCGGTGAACACCTCGGCGACGAAGAAGGGCTGCGAAAGGAAGCGCTCGATCTTGCGGGCGCGCGCGACGGTGAGCTTGTCCTCTTCCGACAGCTCGTCCATGCCCAGAATGGCGATGATGTCCTGCAGAGACTTGTACTTCTGAAGCGTCTGCTGGACCTTGCGCGCCACCGTGTAGTGCTCCTCGCCGAGGATCATCGGCGAAAGGATGCGCGAGGTCGAATCAAGCGGGTCCACCGCCGGGTAGATGCCCTTTTCCGAGATCGCGCGCGACAGCACCGTGGTCGCGTCCAAGTGCGCGAAGGAGGTCGCCGGCGCCGGATCGGTCAGATCGTCGGCGGGCACGTAGATCGCCTGAACCGAGGTGATCGAGCCCTTCGTCGTGGTGGTGATCCGCTCCTGCATGTCGCCCATGTCGGTGGCGAGCGTCGGCTGATAGCCCACCGCCGAGGGAATGCGGCCGAGAAGCGCCGACACCTCGGAGCCCGCCTGGGTGAAGCGGAAGATATTGTCGACGAAGAAGAGAACATCCTGTCCCTGGTCGCGGAAATGCTCCGCCACAGTGAGGCCCGAGAGAGCGACACGGGCGCGGGCCCCCGGCGGCTCGTTCATCTGGCCGTAGATCAGTGCGGCCTTGGAGCCCGCCGCGGAGCCATGCTCGTGGGGATCCTTGTTCACGCCCGATTCGATCATCTCGTGATAGAGATCGTTGCCCTCGCGGGTGCGCTCACCGACGCCGGCGAATACCGAGTAGCCGCCATGGGCGCGCGCGATGTTGTTGATCAGTTCCTGGATCAGCACCGTCTTGCCGACGCCGGCGCCGCCGAACAGGCCCACCTTGCCGCCGCGGGCGTAGGGAGCAAGGAGGTCGATGACCTTGATGCCCGTTACCAAGATCTGCGATTCTGGCGACTGCTCGATAAAGGCAGGCGCCGGCTGATGGATGCCGCGCTTCTCGGCCGCGTTGATCGGCCCGGCCTCGTCGATCGGCTCGCCGATAACGTTCATGATGCGGCCGAGGGTCTCGTCGCCCACCGGCACCAGGATCGGGCTACCGGTGTCCACCACCGGCTGACCGCGCACCAGGCCCTCGGTGAGGTCCATGGCGATGGTGCGGACGGTGTTTTCGCCGAGATGCTGCGCGACTTCCAGCACCAGACGACGGCCGCCATTGTCGGTCTCGAGCGCATTCAGAATTGCGGGCAGATGATCGTCGAACTCGACGTCAACGACGGCGCCGATGACCTGGGCCACACGGCCAGTCGCTACGCCTTTGGAAATCGTGTCAGCCAAGGCTGGCCTCCTTCTCAAACGTCAGAGCGCTTCCGCGCCCGAGATGATCTCGATGAGTTCGGTGGTGATCTGCGCCTGACGCTGCCGGTTGTACGAGATCGTCAGCTTGTCGATCATGTCGCCGGCGTTGCGGGTGGCGTTGTCCATCGCGCTCATGCGCGCGCCCTGCTCGGACGCGGCGTTTTCCAGGAGCGCGCGGTAGATCTGGATCTTGATGTTGCGCGGAATGAGATCTTCGAGGATCGCGACAGGATCGGGCTCGTAGTCGTAGACCGCGCCCCCTGCCGTTGCCGTCTGCGGCGCCTCCTCCGTCTCCACCACCGCCGGGATCACCTGCAGCGCCGTCGGCACCTGCGTGATGACGTTCTGGAAGGTGGCGAAGAAGATGGTGCAGACGTCGAACTCCCCGGCGTTGAATCGCTCGATGATGCGGCTGCCAATCTGGTCGGCGTTCGAAAAGCCGATCTGCTTGACCTCGCGCATGTCGGTGCGGTCGACGATCTTGTCGGTGAGGTCGCGCCGCATCAGGTCGAACGCCTTGCGTCCGACAGCGACGAACTTCACCGTCTTGCCCTCCGCCTCGAGCCGGCGCTGGTGCGCCCGCGCCAGCTTGACGATGTTGGCGTTGAAGCTGCCGGCCAGACCGCGGTCGGAGGCGAAAACGACCAGAAGATGGGTGTCGGACTTGCCCGTCCCCGTCATCAGCGTCGGCGCGTCCCCCTCCATGGCGCCGGCGATATTAGCCAGCACCTTGGCCATGCGTTCTGCATAGGGCCGCGCCGCCTCGGCCGCTTCCTGGGCACGGCGGAGCTTGGCCGCCGCGACCATCTGCATGGCCTTGGTGATCTTCTGCGTCGCCTTGACCGAGGCGATGCGGTTTCGAAGGTCCTTTAGCGAAGGCATGGCGAGGTGCCGTCTCCCCTTTGAGCTGCAGGTTCAGCGATCAGCTGAACTTCTTCGCGAAGGAATCGATCACCTTCTTCAGACGCGCGCGAATGTCGTCGGTGAGCTGCTTCTCGCTGGCGATGGCGTCGAGCACGTCCTTGTGCTCGGTCCGCAGCATGGAGAGCAGACCCTGTTCGAACGCGCCCACCTGGGAGACCTGAAGCTTGTCGAGGTAGCCCTGCGTGCCGGCGAAGATCACCGCCACCTGCTCCTCCGTCTTCAACGGAGAGAACTGAGGCTGCTTCAGGAGCTCGGTGAGGCGCGCGCCGCGATTGAGAAGACGCTGCGTCGCCGCATCGAGATCCGAACCGAACTGCGCGAAAGCCGCCATCTCGCGATACTGCGCGAGCTCGCCCTTGATGGAGCCGGCCACCTGCTTCATCGCCTTGATCTGCGCGGCGGAGCCGACGCGGCTGACCGACAGGCCGACGTTCACCGCGGGACGAATGCCCTGGTAGAACAGATTGGTCTCCAGGAAGATCTGGCCGTCCGTGATCGAGATCACGTTGGTCGGAATATAGGCCGACACGTCGTTGGCTTGGGTCTCGATCACCGGAAGCGCGGTCAGCGAACCGGCGCCGTTGGCATCGCTCAGCTTGGCGGCACGCTCCAGAAGGCGCGAATGGAGATAGAAGACGTCGCCCGGATAGGCCTCGCGCCCCGGCGGGCGGCGCAGAAGCAGCGACACCTGACGATAGGCAACCGCCTGCTTGGAGAGATCGTCATAGGCGATCAGGGCGTGCATGCCGTTGTCGCGGAAATACTCGCCGATGGCGCAGCCGGCGAAGGGCGCGATGTACTGCAACGGCGCCGGATCGGACGCCGTCGCGGCCACGACGATGGAATACTCCATCGCACCGCGCTCCTCGAGCACGCGAACGAGCTGCGCGACCGTCGAGCGCTTCTGACCCACGGCGACGTAGATGCAGTAGAGCTTGTCCTTCTCGCGATTCTCGTCGTGCGCCGGCTTCTGGTTGAGGAAGGTATCGAGGATGATCGCGGACTTGCCGGTCTGACGATCGCCGATCACCAGCTCGCGCTGGCCGCGCCCGATGGGAATCAGCGCATCGATGGCCTTGAGGCCGGTCGACATCGGCTCGTGCACCGATTTGCGCGGAATGATGCCCGGCGCCTTCACGTCGACGCGGCGGAACTCGGCCCCTTCGATCGGGCCCTTGCCATCGATCGGATTGCCGAGGCCGTCGATGACGCGGCCGAGCAGGCCCTTGCCCACCGGCACCTCGACGATGGCGCCGGTCCGCTTGACCGTGTCGCCTTCCTTGATCTCGCGGTCAGAACCGAAGATGACGACGCCGACATTGTCGCGTTCGAGGTTGAGCGCCATGCCGCGCACGCCGCCGGCAAACTCCAGCATCTCGCCCGCCTGACACTGGTCGAGGCCATAGACGCGGGCGATGCCGTCGCCGACCGAGAGAACCTGACCAACTTCCGAAACCTCGGCCTCCTTGCCGAAGTTCTTGATCTGGTCCTTCAGGATTGCGGAGATTTCCGCAGCGCGGATATCCATCAGCCGACCTCTTTCAGTGCGAGCTTAAGGGAATTCAATTTGGTGCGAATCGAGGTGTCGATCTGGCGCGAGCCAACACGAACCACGAGCCCGCCGAGAATATCGGGATCGACACGCTCACGAAGCGTGACGGACTTGCCGGAATAGGCCGCGATGGCCTCAGCCAGATCCCGGCGCTGCACATCGGTGAGCGCCTCGGCGCTGACGACCTCCGCCTCGGCCTCGCCCCGGCCCTCGGCTGCGAGGCGGTGGAAAGCCTTGATCATGGAGGGCAGCGCAAAGAGGCGCCGATTGGCGGCGATGACCTTGAGGAAGTTGCTGGTCAGCTCGCTCGAACCGATCTTGACGGCGATAGCCGAGACGGCGCGAAGCTGCTCCTCGGAAGAGAAGACAGGACTTTCCACCAGACGGCGGAAATCCTCGCTCTCTTCCACCAGCCGACCGAACGCGTCGAGTTCAGTCTCGACGGCACTGATCCTGTTCTCGTCACGAGCGAGTTCGTAGAGCGACTGGGCGTAGCGTTCTGCAACTCCCGATACCGGAGAGGATGACTGTGACACGGACGATCGTTTCTCTTCATTCCATCCCAGGCGCCACCTCGTCGAGCGGAAGTGACCGACCAGCGCCTTGAAGCCTCGACCCTTTTTCCGCCTTCCGACTGCCAAGTGGGCATATTCTCTTACGGAAATGAGGACCGTCTAGCATAGGCATTTGCCCGCGACAACACGCCAAAAGCCTCATCCAACAGGCTCTTGGTGCAGCTGGCGCGATCATGCGTCAGGCCGTTGCCAGATGCGCTGAAATCAGACCGGAAGATAGCCGAGCGGCGGGGCGAGACTGAGACCCGCCAGGGCGAGACTGACGAGCAGCCGAACGGCGTTCTCGAACGCGAAGCTGCGGTCCGCGGCCAGCGAGACGAGGCGGCCGAAGGCAGCGATCAACCAGCCCGCGCCGAGGGCGAGCTGGAGAAAGGGCTGGTCGTACATGGCCAGAACCATCAGCCCGACGCCGAGGTGAAAGCCGCCGATGTCACCCCGTGCGCTCGCGAGGGAGCGGGCATGATAGCGGCGGTCGCGCTCGCCGATGGTCTGGAACGCCATGCCCGGCGCGATCAGCACCCAGAGTCCGTAGAGCACCGTCACAAGAGCGGCGGCGAAAGGCAGCCAATCGGCCAAGGACTGAGGCAGCACGAATTGCATGGCGTGACGCATCCTTCACGATCATGAGCCGGGCCGCTCAAAGGCAAGGGGCGGCATCGACGCCGTCTTCGGCGGGTCGCTTATAGCGGGCTTCCTGACACAAAAGGAAGGCGCCCGTCGGCGCTGTGACGCTAGCGCGTTCGAAGCCCTCAGTTCTGGCAGCGGCCGAGAACGTCGAGCACCTCTTTCTTGTCGCCCCAGAAGAGCGTCATCTGTCCCTTGAAATTCACCACATTGCCGGATTTTCCGTCATCGATGAGCTTCATGTTGACGTTGATGCGCGGCTCGCCAGCGCTTCGCCAAACGGTGACGGTGTTGCCCTCGCCATCGGGGGCCGACTTCACCTTTTCCAGCTCGCGCAAGAGCCCGTTGGTCATGACGTAGCCGTGTTCAAGCGGCTGGGCGTCGCCTTTCGCGCCGCGCGTCTCACGCATCGTGATGAAGACGAACTGCCAGGTGTCCGGCTGATTCTCGGCGAAGGCCGCGTGCCCGTCGGCGGTAAAGAAGGTGCACGCGGCATCCACGGGATACCAATGGATCTGACCGATGGCGAGCGGCCCGGTGGCCTGTCCCTCGTTCGTCGGCTGCTGCTCCTGCCCCGGCTTGGCCGCCGCATCCTGAGCCGCCGCCGGCAGCGCCGTCATGTTTGTCATCAGGAACGCCGCCATGGCGCTCGCCGCCCATCCGATTCGCATCACGCTCGCAATTCGCCGCATTGGTCCTCCGCCCTTTCTGGCGCGACCATCTCATAGAAAGCTCTGTGGGTCGACATCGATCGCCACGTCCACCGAGCCGCGCGGGCGCGGGGCCTGCCGGATCATGGCGCGCAGGTAGGCCTGAAGAGGCGCCTTGCGAGGCGCCTGGCACAGGAGGCGAAAACGATAGCGCCCGCGCAGCAGCGCCAAAGGAGCCTCCGCCGGGCCGAGAACTTCGATGCCCTCGACCGTCGGCGCGGCTTGGCGCAGGGCGCGCGCTTGTTCCTCGGCTTCGCGCCGGCTGCCGGCGGAGACGATGAGGCTGGCGAGGCGCCCGAAGGGTGGCAGACCGGATCGCTGGCGCTCCGCGATCTCGCGGGCATAGAAAAGCTCGGGATCGCCCGAGGCGATCGCCTGCATCACCGGATGCTCCGGCTGAAAGGTCTGAATGAGGCCGCGGCTTGCCCGCCCGCTTCGCCCGGCGCGCCCCGTCACCTGATGGAGAAGCTGGAACGTGCGCTCAGCGGCGCGCGGATCGCCGTTCTGAAGCCCGAGATCGGCGTCCACGGCCCCGACCAGCGTCATCTTGGGAAAATGATGCCCCTTGGCGACGAGCTGGGTCCCGACGACGATGTCCGCGTCTCCCTCCGCGATCGCCTCCAGCTCCCGCCGCAGCCGCCGCGTACCGCCCGGCAGGTCCGACGAGAGGAGAATCGTGCGAGCATCGGGGAAGAGCTCCAGCATCTCCTCCGCCACCCGCTCAACGCCGGGGCCGCAAGCGACGAGATGGTCGAGCGTGCCGCATTCCGGGCAGGCCTCGGGGCGCGGCGTGCTGTAGCCGCAATGGTGGCACTGGAGCTGGCCGCGCAGGCGGTGATCCACCAGCCAGGTCGAGCAGTTGGGGCATTCGAAGCGGTGGCCGCAGACCCGGCAGAGGGTCAGCGGCGCATAGCCGCGTCGATTGAGAAACAGCAGCGCCTGCTCGCCCCGCGCGATCGTCTCGCCGATGGCGGTCGTCAAGACCGGCGAAATGAACCGGCCGCGCGGCGGCGGCGAGCGGCGCATGTCGACGAGGCCGAGATCGGGCAGCGCCGCCTCGGCATAGCGCCCCGACAGGCGAACATGGGCATAGCGGCCCGACGAGGCGTTCACCCGGCTTTCGATGGAGGGTGTGGCCGAGGCGAGAATCACCGGAAAGTCGGAGAGCGATCCTCGCACCACCGCCATGTCGCGCGCATGATAGATGATGCGTTCTTCCTGCTTGTAGGCAGGGTCGTGCTCCTCATCGACGATGACGAGACCGAGATTCTCGAACGGCAGGAACAGCGCGGACCGGGCACCCGCGACGACGCGCACCCGCCCTTCCGTCACCTGACGCCAGATTCTTTCGCGCGTTCTGGGGGCGATGTCGGAATGCCATTCGGCGGGCGGCGCGCCGAAACGGGCATGGAAGCGGTCGAGAAAGCTCTGCGTCAGTGCGATCTCCGGCAAGAGAATGAGCACCTGCCGCCCCTTCTCCAATGCCTTGGCCACCGCCTCGAAATAGACCTCGGTCTTGCCGGAGCCGGTGACACCCTCGAGGAGCGTCACCGAAAAGCCGTCGTTGGCGACCGCATCGGCGAGTCTTGAGGCCGCCTCCCCCTGCTCCCCGCTCAGCTCCGCCCGGCCATAGGAGACGTCGGGAGCCGCAACCACCGGCGGCGGCGGCATTCTGACCCGCTCGAAAGCCCCCGCCCCGATCAGCCCGTCCACCACGGAGGCGGAAACGCCGGCGGCGTGAACGAGGCCGAGGCGTGACCAGGAGGGTGCATCTTCGGCCGTGTCGAGAACCCGGCGCCTTGCCGCCGTCAGCCGCTCGGGCACCGCGCCGGTCAGCCGCAATCCCTCGATCCAGGGTTCGGGATCGAAGGCCGCCGGGGCGCGCAGCGCCATGCGCGCCACCAGACCCGGCGGCGAGATCGTGTACTCGGCCACCCAGTCGATGAAACGGCGCATCGACTCTGCCAGCGGCGGGCAATCGAAGACCTGGGTGATCGGTCTCAGTTTCTTGGGATCGACCTCGTCACCATCGCCATCCCAGACGATGCCGGCCACCTGGCGCGGCCCGAGCGGCACCTGGACGATGGAGCCCGGCACGACCGTCATGCCTTCCGGCACGGCATAGGAATAGGGCCGCTCCGTCGGCAGGGGCACGAGCACACGCACCGTCGCCACGGGAGAAGGCGCGGGGTCACGATCGAACAACTGGGAATCGGGCGGATGCATTATCCGGAGGTGTCACGGCCGCGCGCCGATACGCAAGCCCTTTGGTATTTTGCGAGGAAAACGCCGTCGAGCCGGCGCTTCCACCATCCCATCGCCCGCCCAGGAAACCACAGCCGACCGCGGAGGGCGAGGCCCGCGCCGTCGCCGAGGTCGAGGATCGACAGGAAACGGCGCTGCGGCCGATAGGAGCGAAGGGGGGCGCCGGAAAGGCTGGAGAGGAGATTGGCGAGGAGGACCGGCGCGGCACGAACGCCATAAACGCCAACCTTGGGAAGCGGATGGCCGTCGATTGCAGCGCAGTCGCCCGCCGCGAAGACACGCGCGTCGGCAAGGGAGGCGAGAGTGGGCGCGACGAGAAGGCCGCCGGCGGGATCGACCGGCAGTCCCAGCCGGCCGACCAGCGGCGCGGCGACCAGGCCCGTTGCCAGCACACAATGATCGAAGGCCAGCGCCCCGCCATCGTCCAGAACCACCCGCTGCCCCTGAACCGAGTCGACCTTTCGGCCAAGGACGAGCCGGCACCCTCCCGCGCGCAACCGCCGCTCCATATAGGCACCGGCGCCGCTCGGTGCCGAGGGGAGGAGCCGCTCCCCCCGCCCCACTAGCGTGATGTGAAGGTCGAGGCGCCGACGCTCCGCGAGTCCGGCGAGGTTGGCCGCAATCTCGCAGCCGCTGGCCCCGCCTCCGACGACGATGATGGAGATGGGCCGGCGCGCCGCCTCCAGGGCCTGGCGCAGCCGCAGCAAGCCAGAGACCGGCTTCACCGGCCAGACATTGTCCGAGCGGACGGGAAACGGCGCGCCGACGACGCTGCCGACATTGAACGAAGCCAGATCGTAGCCGACCGGTTGACCCTCCTCAAGGAACACCGTCCGCTCACGACCGTCGAGGCCGACGGCCCGCCCCGTTATCAGGCGAACCCCACAAGCGGCGCACAGCTCTCCGATGTTCACCGTATCTTCGTCTGCCTCGATCGTGCCGCCGAGGAGCGCGGAGGCGCGGCCCGAATACCAAAAGCGTCCGGGATCGACGATCACCAGTTCGGCGCCGGCTGAGCGGAAGCGATCGGCGGCAAGGATCAGCGCGAGATGCGCATGCCCCGCTCCGACCAGCACGACGCGACGCGCATCTGGCTTGGCCTTGGACGCGACGTTCAATGCGCTGCGGCCGCTTCGCCGCCCTCATCGGGACGGACCACGCGGCGCACCAGGCGCGCCAGCGTCAATCCCTGAACAAGGATCGAGAAGATAACGACGACATAGGTGGCCGTGACGATCAGATCGCGCTCCGGCCCGCTCGGCAGCGACAAGGCGAGTGCCACCGAGATACCGCCGCGCACGCCGCCCCAGACCAGCACGGCGACCGTGCCGGGGGAAAAACTCTCGCGAAGCCGCACCACCTGGAACGGCAACAAGACCGAGAAAAAGCGGGCCAGAAGCACGATCGGGATGGCTGTCAGCGCCAGGTAGATACGCCCGATCTCGAACTCGATCACCAGAAGCTCCAACCCGATGAGCATAAAGAGAAAGGCGTTGAGGATCTCGTCGATCAGCAGCCAGAAGCCGGTGATGTAGCGCTGGGTGGTCTCGCTCATGGCGTAGGCAAAGCCGCGCTCGCCGATGAGCAGACCCGCCACGACCACCGAGATCGGCCCCGAAAGATGCAAGCTTTGTGCGGCCGTATAGGTGCCCATCACCAGCGCGAGCGAGATCAGGACCTCGACCGCGAACTCGTCGATGGCATGCATCATCCGGTAGGCGATATAGCCCATGGCGAATCCGAACGCCGCTCCTCCCAGTGCCTCGACGACGAAAAGCTCCGCGACGTCCGCCACCCCGGGCGTCTCGCCGGTTGAATCAGCCGTGGCGAAGGTCAAAAGGATGGTGAAGACCACCACGCCCACGCCATCGTTGAACAGTGATTCGCCGGCCATATCGAGTTCGAGGCGCTTGGGGACCTGAACCGCTTTAAGCGTTGCGAGCACCGCGACCGGATCGGTCGGGCTGATCAGCGCGCCGAAGACCAGAGCCCAGGAATAGGAGATGGGCACCCCGGCAAAGCTTAGGATGCCGTAAAAGGCCGACCCTACAATGACAGTGGAGATCAAGACGCCGAAGGTGGCCATGAGCCCGACCGAGAGTCCCCTGCCCTTCAACCCCTGCCAATCGACGTGCAGCGCCCCGGCGAAGAGCAGGAAGCCGAGCATCCCATTCATCAAGGTCTCGTTGAAATTGATCGCGTCGACCGTCCGCGCGAGGTCGGTGGGAAAGCTGAGGCCGGGCGCGAGCGCGTGGAGCGCGACCAGAAGAAGCGAGGCCGAGAGCCCGAGTACCAGCAGCCCGATACTGACCGGCAAGCCGATGAAGCGTCGGTTGGCCCAGGCGAGGACGGCCGTGATGGTCAAAAGCAGGGCGATGAACTGATTGAGCGACAGCATCAAGCCATGATGGCGCTATCGACGGGACTCTCAAGGAGCATCAGCCCAAACGCAGCCGCTCGTTAAGCCTTCCGAAGGGTTCGGCTTGCCCGCTCGCGGCTGATCCGTATCATCGTCAGCCGACGAACGAAATTTAGGTCGTAAGCCCATGCTGGAACGTCGCCGCAGAGATCGCCGCCGCGTCTGCCTCGGCGCGACCATGACCACTTCGCTCGCGGGACCGCCGATCACCGTCAGGCTGCGCAATCTCAACGAAAAGGGCGCCGAGGTGGTGGTGCCCGGAGGGACGATCGACGCCGAGGAGGTGGAGATCAAGCTGCCCAACGAGGATCGCGTGCGGCGCGCCCGGGTTGTCTGGCGGCGGCTGGATCATTTCGGCCTCAAGTTCCTCAGCCTCTATGAGGAGGCCAAGGAGGACGAGGCGTTCGAAACGCTTTCGCTGAGGATGTCCGACTGATCAGGCGCGAGTGAGCACAATCGCGCCCTCGACAAGGGGGACGGCAACGGGACTCAGCTTCCGTGGTTCTGAAGCCCGAGATGGGCCTTGTCGCCCCAGAGTTCCTTGATGCGCTGGTCGCGCCCGCAGTTCCAGCGATAGTATTTGTAGCGCAGCGGGTTCTTCTCGTAATAGTCCTGGTGATAGTCCTCGGCCGGGTAGAAGGCGCCCGCCTTGGTGATTGTTGTCGCCACCGGCTGCTTGAGCTCGTTCTCGATCGCCTTCTTGGAGGCCTCCGCCTCCTTCAGCTGCTCGTCGTTCTCGGCAAAGATCGCCGTGCGGTAGGACGCGCCCCGGTCGCAAAACTGGCCGCCAGCATCCACCGGATCGACCGAATGCCAGAAGGCCGTGAGCAGCTGCTCGTAGCTGACCTTCGAGGGATCGAACGTCACTTCCACCGATTCATAGTGACCCGTGCCGCCGGCCGAAACCTGATGATAGGTCGGGTTCTTCAGGCTGCCCCCGGTGTAGCCAGAGATCGTCTTGAGGACCCCAGGGACGCGGTCGAAGTCCGATTCCACGCACCAGAAGCAGCCGCCGGCGAAGATCGCCTTTTCGGAGGCCGCGAGCGCGGGACGAGACGAGAACCCGCCAAAGGCCGACACCATGGCGGCGGCAAGCGCCAGCGCGCCTATCCTGCTTGCGTGAAACCTCATGCGGCTCTCCCTTGGCGCTGCGGCGGCCGGCAGGTTCTGAGCCCTGCGTTCCGCGAAGTTGGAGAAGAAAACGTGCCGCGCCCTCGCCACGAGAACAAGTCACGGCTGCGCGCGGCTGGTGACGCTTTCGTGAGGGAACCCCGGATGCGGTTGCCCCCGCCCGGCATCAAGCCGCAACGCGCTCCGCCATGAGCCGGCGGGAAACCAGCGCCATCAGCGCGGCGGCGGCGAGGCTGTAGATTCCCATCACAGCCAGCTGGAACTCGAAATCGACGCCGATATCGATGAGCCAGCCCGTGAGGCCGGGGCCGATCGCCGTGGCGATCACCATGGCGGAAACCACGAGCGAGCGGATCGCTCCGAGATGCCGGGTGCCATAGATTTCCGGCCACATTGCGCCGGAAAGGGTCGAGGAAAAGCCATAGCTGATGCCGAGCAGAGCCATGAACAGGAAGATGGTCCAGTCCGCCTTCATCCATGCGACGACGAAGCAGGCGAGCGCCATGGGCAGCAGAAACGACGGAAGAAACCGCACCGACGAATAGCGGTCGATCAGCCAGCCCGACAAGAGCGAGAAGAACACGTTCGTCACCGACATCACCGCGAAGCCGGCGGCAAAGAGCTGGAGGGACCAGCCCTTGATTTCCGTCAGATAGACCTGATGGAAGAAGACGGTCGTGCCGATGAAGGCCGGGGCGAGGACGCCGAGGCAAATCGCATAGAATTTTGGGTCTCGCAGCACTTCGCTCGCCGTCCAGTCCCTGGCGCTCAGGTGTTCGTGCGAACTGGCCTCCCCCTTGGGATTGCGCTCCCGCCGAACCAGCCAGCCGATCAAGGGAAGCGCGAGCGCCAGCACCGCCACTGCGGCCGCAAGCCACGCGTTGCGCCAGCCGATCGCCGCCGCCACCGCGACAAAAACGAAGGGGAGCAGGCCTTCCCCCGCCCTTTGCCCGAGCGTGGCGAGCGCGACCGCGCGGCCCCTGTTGGCGGCAAACCACCGCCCCGTGGCGGTGAAGGCGATCTCGGTCATCATGCCCTGGCCGAACAGGCGAAGGAGATAGAGCGCGAAGACGAGGCTCGGAATGCTCCAGACCAGACCGAGGGCAAGTGCCGCGGCGGCCAGCGCGATAAGCGAGCCGACCGTCACGGCGAAAGTTGAATACCGATCGAGAAGACGACCCATGAAAGGCAGCGTCGCGGCACTGCAAAGGGTCGCGATCATGTAGAGGCCGCCGAACCCGCCATTGCTGAGCGCAAAGGCACTCCGGATTTCGGCGTTCGACAGGGCGATAAAGAATGTCTGCCCGACGGACGAGAAGAACGTGAGAAGAAATCCGGCGGCGATCCAACGCAGGTTGATCACCACGAAGCGGCCGAAAGATTGCATCGAATGCTCTTGAGATGGTCCGCGCAATGCGGCCTCGGGAAAAGTACACCTGGCTTAGATTGGCCGCATGGCATTCCGTCAAGGGTTGGGTCGACGCTTTCTTCCGATCTTCCGCTTCGCTCGATTGTTCTCCCCGCATCTCTCAAACGAAAGAAGCGGCCACCAGGGCCGCTTCTTCGGTCTTGATCGTCTGCCGGAGACCTGCGCTCAGAAAGCGCTGCGCTTGACCATCATGGCGCGGATGGCGTTGATCGCCAGCGCCGGGTTCAGCCCCTTCGGGCAGGTCTGCGTGCAGTTCATGATGTTGTGGCAGCGATAAAGACGGTACGGGTCCTCGAGGATTTCGAGGCGCTCGCCGGTCGCCTCGTCGCGGCTGTCCGCCAGCCAGCGATAGGCCTGGAGCAGAATGGCCGGGCCGAGATAACGCTCGGGATTCCACCAGTAGGACGGGCACGAGGTCTGGCAGCAGAAGCACAGGATGCACTCGTAGAGGCCATCCAGCTTGGCGCGGTCCTCATGGCTCTGGCGCCATTCCTTTTGAGGCTCCGGCGTCTCCGTCTGGAGCCAAGGCTGGATCATGGTGAGCTGCGCGTAGGGCAGCGACAGATCCGGCACCAAGTCCTTGATCACCGGCATGTGCGGCAGCGGATAGATGGTGATCGTTCCCGACACCTCTTCCATGCCCTTGGTGCAGGCCAGCGTGTTCTCGCCGTCGATGTTCATGGCGCAGGAGCCGCAAATGCCCTCGCGGCAGGAGCGGCGCAGCGTCAGCGTCGGATCGACATTGTCCTTGATCCACAAAAGGGCGTCGAGGATCATCGGCCCGCAATCTTCGGTGGGCACGGTGAACGTGTCCATCCGGGGATTGGAGTCGTCGTCCGGCGACCAGCGGTAGATCCGAAACTCGCGCGTCTTCGTGGCACCGGCCGGCTTGCCCCAGACCTTGCCTTCGGTGAGCGTGGAATTCTTGGGAAGAGTGAACTCGACCATCTGTCTTGCCTAATCCCGTTTGGTTTGGCGTCCGCCGGGAGACGGCGCCATCTTCGCCCCTCACCCCGGCACTCGAAAACCTGCCGGCGCTCCCAAAAGAGCGCCGGTCGGCACGCTCAGTAGACGCGTTTCTTCGGTTTGATGTACTCGATCTCGTTGGACATCGTGTAGGTGTGCACCGGCCGGTCTTCGAGGCGGATGGCCTTGTTGTCGGTGTCGCAATAGACGAGCGTGTGCTTCATCCAATTGGCGTCGTCCCGGTCGGGATAGTCCTCGCGGGCGTGGGCGCCGCGTGATTCCGTGCGGGCCTGGGCTGAATCCATCGTCACCACTGCCTGGATGATGAGGTTCTCATATTCCAGGGATTCCACCAGATCTGTGTTCCAGATCAGGGAGCGGTCGGTGGTGGCGATGTCGTCGGACCCCTGCCAGACCTTGTGGATCAGCGTGTGGCCCTCGTCCAGCACCTCGCCCGTGCGGAAGACGGCGCAGTTGGACTGCATGGTCTTCTGCATGTCGAGGCGAAGCTTGGCCGTGGGCGTGCCACCGGAAGCATAGCGCACCCGGTCGAGGCGCGAGACTGCCAGATCGCCGGCGCCGGCGGGAAGCGGAGCCTGCTCCTCGTTGGCGTCGATAGTCTCGGCGCAGCGCTGACCTGCCGCGCGCCCGAAGACGACGAGGTCGATCAGCGAGTTGGAGCCAAGCCGGTTGGCTCCGTGGACCGACACGCACGCCGCTTCGCCCACCGCCATCAGGCCGGGCACGACAGTGTCGGCGTTGCCATCCTTCTTGGTCAGAACCTCGCCGTAATAGTTCGTCGGGATGCCGCCCATGTTGTAGTGGACGGTCGGCAGAACCGGGATCGGCTCCTTGGTGACATCGACGCCGGCGAAGATCTTGGCCGACTCCGAAATGCCCGGCAGACGCTCGTGCAGGATCGCCGGGTCAAGGTGGTCGAGATGCAGGAAGATGTGGTCCTTGTTCTTGCCAACGCCACGACCCTCGCGGATTTCAACCGTCATCGAGCGTGAGACGACATCGCGCGAGGCAAGGTCCTTGGCCGAGGGCGCATAACGCTCCATGAAGCGTTCACCCTCGGAATTGGTCAGATAACCACCCTCGCCGCGCGAGCCCTCGGTGATGAGGCAGCCGGCGCCATAGATGCCGGTCGGGTGGAACTGGACGAACTCCATGTCCTGGAGAGGCAGGCCGGCACGCAGCACCATCGCGTTGCCGTCGCCCGTGCAGGTGTGGGCCGAGGTCGCAGAGAAATAGGCGCGGCCATAGCCGCCGGTGGCCAGGATCGTCTGCTTGGCGGCGAAACGATGGAGCGTCCCATCCTCGAGGCAGAGCGCGACGACGCCGCGGCAAGCGCCCTCCTCGTCCATGATCAGGTCGATGGCGAAGTATTCGATGAAGAACTCGGTCGAATAGCGCACCGACTGGCCGTAGAGGGTGTGCAGCATGGCGTGGCCAGTACGGTCGGCGGCCGCGCAGGTGCGCTGGGCCGGCGGCCCCTCGCCGAACTCGGTGGTCATGCCGCCGAAGGGCCGCTGATAGATGCGCCCGTCCTCGGTCCGCGAGAAGGGCAGTCCGAAATGCTCCAGCTCGTAGACGGCGGCCGGCGCGTTGCGGACGAGATATTCAATGGCGTCCTGATCGCCCAGCCAGTCCGACCCCTTGACGGTGTCGTACATGTGCCAGCGCCAGTCGTCCCGACCCATGTTGCCGAGCGAGGCGGCGATGCCGCCCTGTGCCGCCACGGTGTGCGAGCGCGTCGGGAAGACCTTGGTGATACAGGCGGTCTTGAGGCCCGCCTGGGCGCAGCCGAGAGTGGCGCGCAAGCCGGCGCCGCCCGCCCCCACGACCACGACGTCGAAGCGATGGTCGACAAAGGGATAGGCGCGGCCGTTGATACCGGGCGTGGAACCGGCGGAAGACTTCATCTCAGCCATCACAAAACTCCGAAGCTCATCTTGATGAGCGCGAACAGGCAGGCGGCGGCGATCATGAGACAGAAGCCGGTGTTGGCCAGGGTCAGGCCGAGCTTCCATGTCTTGGGACCGTATTCCATGATGACTTCCTGCGCCCCGATATACATGTGGTAGACGAAGGAGATCACGGTGAGCGCCATCCAGCCGCCGACGAGCGGATTGGCGAAGGTAGCCCTGACTTCAGCGTAGGTGCTGGTGGCCAGTGTCAGCAGGATGAAGATCATGCCGATGGCCAGCACGAGGCTGGTGACGGAGGTGACGCGCTGGTGCCAGAACTCGCCGACGCCGTGGCCTGCGGCGCCCATGCCGCGGGCGCGACCCATTGGGGTGCGAATGCTCATGGTAAACTCCTTCAAGCGACGATCAGCACGACGAGCCACAGCAGGATGGTGATCGCGACCGATGCGATGATCGTGCCGATCGCCCACCGCATCGACGCTTCCTTGGAAAGCCCGATGCCCAGATCCCAGATGAGATGGCGCACGCCACCGACAGCATGGTGGATAAGGCCCCAGGAAAACCCGAGCATCACGATGTAGCCGAGGAAGGAGCCGAAGAACCACGAGGCCCAGCCGAAAGCATTCGGGCCCGATGCCGCCGCCACCAACCACCAGGTGAGGAAGACCATGCCGAAATAGAGGGCGAGGCCGGTCGCTCGGTGGAAGCCCGACATCAGCATGGTCATGCGCAGCCGGTAGATCATGATATGCGGCGACAGAGGCCGCGGCTTCTGAATTTGGGACATGCAAACCTTCCCGTCGCTATGCGGCCTAAAACGATTTGGGCTGCCATATACGGCCCATTCGCTTTAGCCGACCTCCGTTACTGCGCAAGGCGCGCCTTCCGCAAGTACGCCAAATGTTCCATTTTGTCCCACCACTCCTCTCAGCGGCGAGACACCCCCATCAATTCGGCTCGCGATCGACGAAGCGAATCACATAGGTTGTCCAGTCTGCCGGCTCAGCCACCCGCGCGTAAAGGTTGCGCGCAATTCCGGGATGGCGCGGCGAACGCAGAACGAGGCGCGACCATCCGCGACGATCGGCCTGCTCCGCCAGAAGATCGATCATCGCCTTGGCGATGCCCATGCGCCGGTTCTTGTGCTCGACGAAGATGTGCTCCGCCAATCCCGACCGCATTCCGGTCCAAGGGTCTGGAAGATCGTAGAACATCAGAAAGGCGACGAGGCGTCCATCGAGGCGCGCGCCAAGGATTTCGGCTGCGGGGTCCTGGAGCAGCGCTTCGGCGTAATAGCTGTCGGGCGCGGGCGGCGCACCGCGGAAAATATCCTGATTGTATGCCGAAAGAAGAGGCGCAAGCTCTCGTGCGTCGTCCAAACGCAACAAGGCGATCTCGATATCGGGCGCAACTCGTTCCATGGAACACGCCTTTCTCGCGGATTCCGCTCCGCGTCAAGCCATGCCTTCGCCGCAGGGCTGTCGCGAGACGCATCGTTTGCGCGCAAGCAGGAGCGCGCGGCATCGAAATAGAAATCTGCGAGAATTTTATCCGTCCGGCAGTCAAATCCTATCGGCTTCAACGATTGCGACTTGCCATCATTGCGCGCGGGCGATTATTTGCTTGGCGAATCGATTGGCAGTCTGCTCGATCGGTTATCCTATGACCGAATCGGGTTGCCTCCCGCCTTGGGAGAAAGCGATGAGCCAAGCCGAAATTCTTGCCTGGACACTGCCCGCGGCGTTCGTGGGAATATCGCTGATCTTCTTCCTCGTGCATCTCCAGGTGCGCGGCGCCTTCTGGTGGGGTATTGCCTATATCGTCGCCGCTGCGGGCTTTGCCGTGCTGATCACCGATCTTCCGTCGGTGGACGACGCCAAGTCCGTCACCGAGGACGTGCTGCTGCTGAGCGCGCTGGTGGCAATGGCACGGGGGATTTCGCAGCGATTCGACAGGCCGTCACACGACGGCCTTCTGCTCGCCTTGGTCGCGGTCACGGGCGTCGGGCTGGCAGTCGCGTTGTTCAAGTATCATAGCGATCCGGCGCAATACGTGATCGGCCAGCTTTGTGCGGGGATCATTCTTCTGTTCTGCGCCTGGCAGATGCGCGGCGGGCTGCGGAAGACGATCAACAAGGCGCTCTTCGTCGTCATTCTGCTTCTGGCCATGAGCATGATCCTGCAGCAGGGCTACTATCTCATGTCGCCCTTCGACACGCTGCTGGACCCGAACTGGCGCAAGACGCAGTGGATGTTCTTCTTCCAGTTCGGCTCGGGGCTCTTCGGCCTTGCCTTTGCCTTTCTCGCCCTCATCGCAATCTGCCTCGACGCGATCGAGAGCTTCCGCACGTCTGCCCGCACCGACCCGTTGAGCGGCCTTCTAAACCGGCGCGGCTTTGAAGAAAGGATCGATCAGCTTCCAGCTCTGAGCGCTACGGTTGCCTCGGTCGCCATCGTCGACATCGACCACTTCAAGAAGATCAACGACACTTTTGGCCATAACGCCGGCGACATGGTCATCGTGGCACTGGGCACACTGCTGAGCGAGCTCGTCGGGCAAGGCGGGTCCGTCGCGCGGATCGGCGGCGAGGAGTTCGCGCTACACTTCAAGGACTTGGACGCGCAGAGTGCCGCAGAGGCAGCCCAGACCATTCGCCGCGCCTTCGCGGCGATCGAATGGCCGCGGCCCCTCACAGCCCAACGCCTGACGGTCAGCGCGGGCGTGGCCGAGATCGCAAGCGGCGGAACCCTGGCGGATGCGCTCGGCCGCGCCGATGCCTGTCTCTATCAGGCAAAGCGCGGCGGGCGCGACCGCGTGGTGGCGGAGCGGCGCGCAGATCGCGAAAATTCCGAACGCTCGTCACTGCGATCCGACGGGGCATCGGCCAGCGGCGACCATTCCGCCACGGACGGGCGACCGAGCCTTTTCAATCCGTTCCCAATCCTGGGGCGTCTTCTCGGAAAATCGCTGAGCGTCACGCCCCGGCGTCGTTCCGGTGACCTGACGTCCGGCCAAGCGCTCTGATGGGTCTCGGACGAGCGCCGCATGATCGCGGCGGCTATAAGGCCGGCAGGGAAAAGCCCCGCCGGCCGAGGTGCGCCATCTCAGAGAGGCAGCAAAAAGCACGGATGCGGTGAGCTGTGCCGCGTTCTCAAGCCCTCAACGCCACTCCCTGACGTCGACAAAGCGCCCCGCGATAGCGGCCGCCGCCGCCATGGCGGGAGAGACGAGATGGGTGCGGCCCTTGTAGCCCTGCCGCCCCTCGAAATTGCGGTTGGAGGTGGAGGCGCAGCGCTCGTGCGGCGCGAGCCGGTCCTCGTTCATGCCGAGGCACATCGAACAGCCGGGCTCACGCCAGTCAAAGCCGGCATCCTTGAACACCTTGTCGAGGCCCTCTGCCTCGGCCTGCGCCTTCACGAGGCCCGATCCGGGCACCACCATGGCCGAGACGCGCTCGGCGATCTTCTGGCCACCGATCATCGCTGCGGCGGCGCGAAGATCCTCAATGCGCCCGTTGGTGCAGGAGCCGATGAAGACGCGATCGACCGGAATGTCGGTCATCCTCGTTCCCGGCTTCAGCCCCATGTAGTCGAGGGCGCGCCATTTCGACGCCCGCTTGACCTCGTCCGCGATATCGTCCGGATTCGGCACGACTCCGTTGACGGACACGACATCCTCCGGGCTGGAGCCCCAGGAGACGATCGGCGGCAGGTTGGCGCCGTCGAGGCGCACGATCTTGTCGTAATGGGCACCCTCGTCGCTCTTCAGCGTTCGCCAATAGGCCAGCGCCTTCTCCAAAGCGGCGCCCTGGGGGGCGCGCGGCCGCCCCTGGATATAGGCGAATGTCGTCTCGTCCGGCGCCACCAGGCCGGCGCGCGCGCCGCCCTCGATGGTCATGTTGCAGACGGTCATGCGCCCTTCCATCGACAGCGAACGGATCGCCTCGCCGGCGAACTCGATAACATGGCCGGTGCCGCCCGCCGTGCCGATCTCGCCGATGATGGCGAGAATGACATCCTTGGCGGTGATGCCATCGGGCAGCGCGCCATTGACCTCCACCAGCATGTTCTTCGCCTTGGCCTGGATCAGCGTCTGGGTCGCGAGCACATGCTCGACCTCGGACGTGCCGATGCCATGGGCGAGCGCGCCGAAAGCGCCGTGGGTCGAGGTGTGGCTGTCGCCGCAGACGATGGTCATGCCCGGCAGCGTAAAGCCTTGTTCGGGACCGACGATGTGGACGATCCCCTGCCGCCGGTCCGCCTCGTTATAGTATTCGATGCCGAAATCGGCGGCGTTCTTCGCCAGCGTCTCGACCTGGATGCGGCTTTCGTCGTTCTTGATGCCGAACACGCGAGAGGGATCGGTCGGCACGTTGTGGTCGACCACCGCCAGCGTGCGTTCCGGCTGGCGCACCTTGCGGCCGGCGAGCCGCAGTCCCTCGAACGCCTGCGGGCTCGTCACCTCATGGACGAGGTGGCGGTCGATATAGATGATGGAGAGGCCGTTTTCCTCGCTGGAGACGACATGGTCGTCCCAGATCTTGTCATAGAGGGTGCGGGGCTTTGCCTGTTTCATGGGAGGCTGTCCTTCCAACGCCGGCTCCTCGAGCCGGTCCTTCAGCAGTCGTCAAACCAGATGGATGGATACGGGCCGCAGCGCGGCCGCTATCCGGTCAGGCGCTGCCGGAGGCAATGAAGCGGTAGAAGAAGCGGCCCGGCAGACGCGCATGGTCCGACAGCGGGGCAAAGCCCTCGCTGGTCGGCAAGCGTCGGCGCGCCTTGTTTTTTCGGACAGCCGTCATGAGCGACAAAATAGCAATGGATCGCCGTCGCGGCAACGGCGGCGGGAGACCCGCCGCCGTTGCTTCCGTAAAAGGCCGAAGTTCGGCGCTTATCCCGCCTGACGCGTCTTTTCGAAGCGCTTTCTCTCGTGGGTGTCGAGATAGATCTTCCTGAGGCGCATGGACTTCGGCGTCACCTCGACGAGCTCGTCGTCCTCGACCCAGGCGAGCGCACGCTCCAGCGTCATGCGGATGGGCGGGGTCAATCGCACCGCTTCGTCTTTGCCGGCGGCGCGGACGTTGGTGAGCTTCTTGCCCTTGAGGACGTTGACCTCGAGATCGTTGTCGCGGGTGTGGATGCCGATGATCATGCCGGCATAAACCTTGACGCCCGGATCGATCAGCATCGGGCCGCGGTCCTCCAGGTTGAACATGGCGTAGGCCACCGACTCGCCCGCCTCGTTGGCGATGAGAACGCCGTTGGTGCGCCCCATCAGATCACCTTTGTAGGGCTGGTAATCGTGGAAAAGACGGTTCATCACCGCCGTGCCGCGCGTATCGGTCAAGAGCTCGGACTGATAGCCGATGAGGCCCCGCGTCGGAGCATAGAAGACGAGACGCTGGCGCCCGCCGCCCGAGGGACGCAGCTCGACCATCTCGGCCTTGCGCTCGCTCATCTTCTGGACCACGACGCCGGAATGCTCCTCGTCGACGTCGATCACCACCTCTTCGATCGGCTCCAGCCGCTCGCCGTTCTCGCCTTCACGGAAGACGACGCGCGGACGCGACACGGCGACCTCGTAGCCTTCGCGCCGCATCGTCTCGATGAGGACGGCAAGCTGCAGTTCGCCGCGGCCTGAAACGTAGAAGGAGTCCTTTTCCTCGGTTTCCTCGACCTTGAGAGCGACGTTGCCCTCCGCCTCCTTGAGAAGGCGGTCGCGAATGACGCGAGACGTCACCTTGTCGCCTTCCGTACCGGCCAGCGGCGAATCGTTGACGCGGAAGGTCATGGTGACGGTCGGCGGGTCGATCGGCTGGGCGTGCAGGGGCTCAGTCACCTGCGGGTCGCAGAACGTGTCTGCCACCGTTCCCTTGGCAAGCCCGGCGATCGCGACGATGTCGCCCGCCTCTGCATAGTCGATGGGCTGGCGCTCCAGGCCCCGGAACGCGAGAATTTTCGAGATACGGCCGTTCTCGATGAGGTCGCCGTCACGCGAGAGAACCTTGACCGACTGGTTGGAGCGCAGCTTGCCCGACTGGATTCGGCCGGTGATGATGCGGCCGAGAAAGGGATTGGCCTCGAGGATCGTGCCGATCATGCGAAACGGCTCGTCGACGGAGCCGGTACGAGGCTCCGGCACGTGGGAAAGGATGAGGTCGAAGAGCGGCTGAAGCCCACGGCTTTCGTCCATCCCGCTCGGCTCCTCGGCCATCCAGCCAGCGCGGCCCGAGCCGTAGACCACGGGAAAGTCGAGCTGCTCCTCGGTGGCGTCGAGCGAGACGAAAAGGTCGAAGATCTCGTTCAGGACCTCCTGGTGGCGCTCGTCGGGCCGATCGATCTTGTTGATCGCGACAATGGGCCTCAAGCCCACCTTCAGCGCCTTGCCGAGCACGAACTTGGTCTGCGGCATCGGACCTTCGGAGGCATCGACCAGGATGATGGCCCCGTCCACCATGTTCAGAATGCGCTCCACCTCGCCGCCGAAATCGGCGTGACCGGGCGTATCCACAATGTTGATGCGCGTGTCGTTCCACACCACCGAGGTCGCCTTGGCGAGAATGGTGATGCCGCGCTCGCGTTCGAGCTCGTTGGAGTCCAGCGCGCGCTCGGCGACGCGCTGATTATCGCGCACCGCGCCGGACTGCGCGAGGAGCTTGTCCACCAGCGTGGTCTTGCCATGATCGACATGCGCGATGATCGCGACGTTGCGAAGGTTCATAAATCACCGAAAAAAGGTTAGCGCGCTCAACAGGAGCGTACGGGGAGCCGAAAGCCATGCGGCTCGCAAATCGAGACCGACATACCGGTTCTTCAGCGCCGGCGAAAGCCCCGACGATGCATGGCAGCCTCCGCGCGATGTGAAGTTTTTGCATCCACATTCCCACCCCGTGAATAAGTATGGAGCCGTGAAATAGAGGCAACCTTCATATTCTCGCCGGGACGGGCCGCGACACACAAGCGTGTGAATACGTATTCTCACGTACTTTTATTCATCGCGCTTCAAGAATTATAGCATGATATTCAGAGGACCACGCCCGTTCACGAGCCACGTGGCCGACCGAAATCGGGCTGAACCTTGAGGACCGACAGTGCGTTGACCTTTAGATTGCGCCGCGCAGCCCGGCGGCGCCAAGTACTCGAAAGCCATTCCAGGAGGAAAATCATGAGCGATCATCTACCCAACAACAATTCCTTCGGCTTCCTCCTGACCGACGTCTCCCGCCTGTTCCGGCAGACCTTCGAGAAGGCCATCATGGAGGCCGGCATTGACCTGACGCCGGGCGAGGTGCGCGCCCTCGCCCATGTGGCGCGCGCCCCTGGCTCGCGACAGGCGACGATAGCCGAGCGCATGGGCGTCGAGCCCATGACGCTCTCGGCCTACCTCGATCGCCTGGAATCGCGGCGCCTGATCAACCGCGAGACCGATCCGAGCGATCGCCGCGCCAAGATCGTGACGCTGACGGACGAGTCCGAGGAGGTTTTCAAGCGCGTCCAACCGGTCGCCGAGGCGATCTACCGCCAAACGGTCGATGGCATTGATCCGGCCGTTCAGGACGCCGTGGGCGCGGCACTGGCCCGGATGCGGGGCAATCTGGCGAGCAGCGATCCCCTGCTGCGCCAGCCCTGGTCGTCACGGGCCGAGCACGTCCGGAGCGATTCGCGCCCGGCCTCGGCCGACTAGAACGGTCCAGGCTCCGTCTGGCGCGGTGTCCGCTTGGCGAGCGCGCCAGTTTGAGCCAACATCATGAACTCGCCGAGATTTTCCGGCGTCACATAACCGACGAGCCGATTGTCGCCATCGACGACGCCGATGGCCGGCTTCCCCGCCTCCTGCATGAGGCGCGTCGCCTGCGACAGTGCGATGTGGCCGCGCACCAGAGGGATTTCGGTGTCCATGGCCTCAATCGCCGGCGTATCGCGTCCACTTCGGGCAAGCGCCCTCATCATGCCTTTGCGCGTGAGAATGCCGCGCAACTGGCCTGCTCCGTCGACGATGGGAAACTCGTGCTGCGTCGTGCGCAGCAGAGCATCGGCTGCCGTCGTCAGGGTCGCGTTCGTCGCCAAAGTCTCGAACTCGGTGATCATCACGTCGCGTACGCAGACGGAGCGCGAGGCGTCTTCCATGCCGACCTGATAGCTCTCCCCGGCGGCGGCCATGTAAACGAACACGGCGATGAAGACGAGAAGGACATTGCCGCTCATCAGCCCGAGAAAACCGAGCGCGAAGGCCAAGGCCTGGCCGGCGCGGGCGGCATACCGCGTTGCGTCGGCGCGCGGATATTTCAGCGCGAGCAGCGCCCTCAGCACCCGGCCGCCGTCCATGGGAAAGGCCGGGATGAGGTTGAATACCACCAGGAAAATGTTGAGCGAGGCGAGGCGCACGAGGAAGCCGGCGCCGGAATTTTCCAGCGATGCCAGCGTCTGCGCATCGAAACCCACGCCCGCGATCAGCATCAGCACGCCGGCGATGACCACGTTGACCGCCGGGCCGGCCAGGGCGACGATGATCTCCTGAACCGGCCGCTCAGGCATCTTTTCCAGCCGCGCCATGCCGCCGATGGGCAGAAGGGTGATGTCCGGCGTCGCGATGCCGTAGCGCCGCGCGGCCAGCGCGTGGCCGAGCTCATGGGCGACGACGCAGGCAAAGATCGCAAGGACGAAGCCGACGCTGTCGACGGCCGCCACCGCGCCGCCCGCCCCATAGGCCGCGACGCCCACCCACACCAGCAGGATGAGAAAGGTGATGTGGATGCGAATCTCCGAGCCGAAGAGACGGCCGATGGAGAGAGACCAGGGCATCGAGAGCGCTCCTTATCCTGCGATCAAACCCGGCAGATTTCAGCCGGGCAGGGAGCCGAAGATATCCGCGGCGATCTCGAACGATCTCAGCCGCGCCGCGTGATCGTGGATCTGGCCGGTGACGATCACCTCGTCGGGCCGCGTCCTCTCGATAAGCGCTATCACTTGGCTTCGGACGGTATCGGGAGAGCCCGCCGCCGAGCAGGCGAGCGCGTGGGAAACCTGGGCGATCTCGGCGGGGTCCAGCACATCCTCAATCCGCTCGACCGGGCGCGGCAAGAGTCCCGGCCGGCCGCGCCGCAGATAAGCGAAAGCCTGCTGCATCGAGGTCTGGAGATAGCGGCCCTCCTCGTCGCTCGCGGCGGCGAAGATGTTCATCGCCAGCATGAAGTGCGGCTTTTCCAGAAAGATCGAGGGCCGGAACGTCTCGCGATAGATCGCCAGCGCCTCGTCGAGGGCGGCGGGGGCGAAATGGGAGGCGAAGGCGTAGGGCAGGCCGAGATGGGCCGCGAGTTGGGCGCCGTAGAGGCTCGATCCCAAAATCCAGATGGGAACGCGCGTGCCGGCGCCGGGAATGGCCCGGATGCGCTGGTCGGCGGTCGGTTCCTCGAAATAGGTGAGCAGCTCGACGACGTCGTCGGGAAAGCGGTCGGGAGCGTCGAGATTTCGTCGCAGCGCCCTGGCTGTGGCCATGTCGGTTCCCGGCGCACGGCCGAGGCCGAGATCGATGCGGTCGGGATAAAGGGTCGCCAGCGTACCGAACGCCTCGGCCACGGTCAGCGGCGAGTGGTTGGGCAGCATGATGCCCCCCGCCCCGACCCGCATCGTCTTGGTCGCGGCGGCGACCGCGCCGATGACGACGGCGGTCGCGGCGCTGGCGATGCCGGGCATGTTGTGGTGTTCGGCCAGCCAATAGCGCCGATAGCCCCAATCCTCCGCATGGCGGGCGAGATCGAGCGTGTTGCGGAGCGCCGTCGCCGTATCCGAGCCATCCGGAACCGGCGCCAGGTCGAGAAGAGAAAAGGGGATCATGGGGGTCATCCGTCGACTGGTCACCCGTCTCATATGGTTCGGCGCGAAGCGGCGGCAAAGCCCCCCGTCCCCGCAGCCGCCATGATCCGCTTCATCCGGCGGCAAACGTTGAGCCATCCATCGTTGTCGTCACGCAGACGTGTTGAAGACGCGCGCCGCTCCCTTAGGTGCAAGGGCATTCCTTCTGTGACGCGAGATCATGATATGTCAGTGGATCTTCACGGCCGGCCACGCGGCGCCGGTTACGTCAGCGTCGTCATCCTGGCGCTCATTCTTCTTGTCTTCGGCCTGCCCATACTGGGCGGCGGCCTCTACCTCATCGTGCTGGGCGGCTCCTGGTACTACGCCCCGGCCGGTCTTGGCCTCGTGCTCACGGCCGTGTTCCTGATCCGACGATCCATGACCGCCGTCTGGATCTACCTCGTCACCTATGCCGGCACGGTCATCTGGGCGTTCTGGGAGGTCGGCACCGATTGGTGGGCACAGGTGCCGCGCCTCGTGGCGCCATCGGTCGTGCTCATTCTCGTTCTTCTCACGATCCCACTGCTTCGCCGCTGGGCGATCCTTCGCGAAATCTATGCTTGAGGCCGCCGCCATGGAAACCAATCCTCTCTCGGCTCCTCGCGAGCATTCCCGGGTGCGTGTGACGGCTCGTCTCTTGGCTGCCGGCCTTTTCGCCGCGCTGCCGTTCCAGAGCGCCATGGCGCAAAACGCTGCGGCACCGGGCACAGTGGCCCCCGCACCCGCACCGGCGGAGCAGCCAGAATCGCAACCCGCCGCTCCCGCGCAGCAGCCGACAACGCCCGCGCCCACCGATCAGCCAGCCCCTGCGGCACAATCGGCGGAGCCCTCGGCGCAGCAGGCGGCGCCCGCCGACCCGGCGCCCACCGATCAGCCGGCCAACGACGCTCCGACCGCCCAACCCGCTGCCGAGCCGCCAGCAGGCGCCCAGCCCTCGCCGACGCAACCGAGCTCGGAGCCCAACGCCGAGGCGCCGGAGCCGATGCCGGCCAACCCGTCGCCCGAATCGGGCTCCTCGCAGCAGACACCGCAAAACGCGGGCGAAGCCGGCGCCGCCTCCGCGCCGCAACAAGCTCCCGCGCCGAATGCCGCGTCGATGGCTCGCCCGGCGGCGCCGCAGATGGAAGTCGGCGCCGACTGGCCCTTCTGGGGCGGCGGCCCGCAGGCCCGGCGCTATTCACCCCTCAGCCAGATCACCCCGGAGAACGTCAAGAACCTCGAGAAGGCATGGACCTATCGCTCCGGCGATATGCCGACGGAGAAGACCGAAGGCAAATATTCCCCCGAGAACACGCCACTCAAGGTGGGCAACGTCCTCTATCTCTGCTCGCCGATGAACATCATGATCGCGATCGATGCGGCCAGCGGCAAGGAAGTCTGGCGCTACGACCCCAAGGTTTCGCCGGATGCGATTCCTTACGGCGCCTCTTGCCGGGGCGTTTCCTACTATCAGGTGCCGGATGCGGCTGAGACACAGGCTTGCGCCGCGCGCGTCATCGAAGGCACGATCGACGCTCGCCTGATCGCCGTCGACGCCAAGACCGGCAAGCCTTGCGAGGATTTTGGCGAGGGCGGTCAGGTCGATCTGTGGGAAGGCATTGGCGAGAAAGTGCCGGGCTGGTACTCGGTGACGGCTTCTCCCGCGATCGTGCGCGGCATCGTGGTGACGGGCGCGCAGGTCAAGGACGGACAGGCCGAGAACGCGCCTTCGGGCGTCGTTCGCGGCTATGACGCGGTCACGGGCAAGCTCGCGTGGGCCTGGGATCTCGCCAATCCCGAGCTTACCGGGATGCCCCCGGAGGGCCAGACCTATACGCGCGGCACCCCCAACATGTGGACGACGGCCACGGGCGACGAAGAGCTGGGCTATGTCTATCTGCCACTCGGCAACTCCTCGGTGGACTATTGGGGCGGCAACCGCTCGGAGGCCGAGAACGAGTGGTCGACCTCGCTGGTGGCGATCGACGTCACCACGGGCAAGCCGGTTTGGCGCTTCCAGACGGTGCGCTACGATCTTTGGGACTACGATCTCGGCTCGCAGGTGAGCCTCATCGACTTCCCCAAGGACGGCGGAACGGTGCCGGCGGTGATGCTGCCCTCCAAGCAGGGCGACATCTACATCCTCGATCGTCGCACCGGCGAATCGCTGGTGCCGATGAAGGAGATCAAGGTGCCCGGCGGTGGCGTCGAACCGGAGAACCTGTCGCCGACCCAGCCTGCCTCGGGCTACCACACGTTGCGCAAGCGCGATCTGGTGGAATCCGACATGTGGGGCGTGACGCCGCTGGACCAGCTCGTCTGCCGCATCCAGTTCCGCCTGGCCTCCTATGACGGCATCTTCACGCCGCCGACGTCCGATCGCCACTGGATCGAGTATCCCGGCTACAACGGCGGCTCCGACTGGGGCAGCATGGCCGTAGATCCCGAGAAGGGCATCATCATCGCGAACTACAACGATGTCCCGAACTACAACCGCCTGCTCACCCGCGACGAGGCCGAGAAGCGGAACCTCAAGCCCATCAACGAGGAGGAATCGGGCGGCAAGGCCGGATCGAACGCCGAGGGCGCGGGCGACGCCCAGGCCGGCGCGCCTTACGCCATCGACGTCAACGCCGGCTGGCGCGCGCCCTTCACTGGCATCCCGTGCAAGAAGCCGCCGCTCGGCGGCATCCAGGCGATCGATCTGGCGACCGGCAAGACGCTGTGGGATCGCCCACTCGGAGAGGCGCGGCGGAACGGCCCCTTCGGCATTCCCTCCTATCTGCCGCTGTCCATCGGCACTCCCAACAATGGCGGGCCGGTGGTGACGGCGGGGGGCATCGTCTTCATCGCCGCGGCGACGGACGATCTCATCCGCGCCATCGATGTGAAGACCGGCGAGACGCTGTGGACCGATACGCTGCCGGCAGGCGGCCAGGCGACGCCGATCGTCTACGAGGCGGACGGGCGGGAATATCTGGTGATCATGGCGGGCGGCCATCACTTCATGGAGACGCCGGTGGGCGACTACTACATCGCCTACGCCCTGCCCGAGCAATAACCAGAAAAGTTCGCGCCGGGCGGAGACGTCCGGCGCGAGCCATAAGAAAATACCGGACGTATCGGTCAGGAGGCCCTGACGAGAACCTGGACGAGGACGGCCCCGGCATAGATGACCAGAAGCGCCGTGCTCTCCAGACCGATCGCGGCAAACCCGCGCCGCTCGCGCAGGATCAAGCCCGCCAGCAGCACCACCGTCATGACGATGGCGATGACGACCCAGAAATAGTCGTCCATCGCCACGGCGTGATAAAGCGAGCCGTCGCGATAGGACACATCCGCCGCCGGCAGGAACAGGGTGTCGAAGGTATTGCCGCCGATGATGCCGCCAATGGCCAGTTGCAGCGCGCCGCGCCGCACGGCCGATATCGTCGTGACGAGTTCGGGCAGCGAGGTCACGGTGGCGGTGGCCAGCGCGCCGACCAGAGATTCCGAAAGATCCAGCCTTTGCGTGATCTGTGACGCAGTCTGGGCGATGCTCCAGCCGCAAACCCCCATCACCACCATGAGGCCGACAAAGGAAAGCAGGAGCCGTCCCGTGCTGCGCCTTCCGCCGGACCTTTCGTCCTCAGGCTGATCCTGCCGCGTGTCGGGCGTCACGACCGGCCGCCACATCGGCCTGTCATGGATCGCGCGGCTCGCGAAGAGCGACCCCACATAAACGAGAGGAATGACGAAAGACACCGGATGCATCGCCCAGATCGAGACGTTGGGCAGGGTGAGCGCGACGAGGGGAAGCGAAAGCAGTCCGACGAGAACGACCGCCTGGAAGATGTTGATCAGCTCGGCGCCGGCATGCTCCAGGTTCGACCGGCGATAGACGAGATCGGCGACCGCGAGAAAGGCCGTCTGGGCCGCGATGCCGCCGATGCTGTTGGAGAAGGCGAGCGAGGCGTGGCCGTCGAGAGCGGCCGTGATCGACACGACCGTCCCTCCGAGTGAGGTCGACGCACCCAGCAGCACCGCGCCAGAAATCGCCTCGCCAAGCCCGGTTCGGTCGGCGAGCGTATCGGCCAGATGCGTCAGACGGGTGCCGCTGACCAGAACGACGGCGGCGGCCAGGGCGAAGCTTGCGAACAGCCAGGCCAGGGACAACTGCTCGAACATCGCCGCAAGTCCTTTTGGCCCGTGCCCCCTGGATGGCAGCGAAAGGAAACTCCTTGCCGCCGGCATCGTCACCCCTCCCTGATAACGAAGAAAGCCCGCCGGTGCGACCCGGCGGGCTCGTCTCTGTTCAGGAAATGCCGAGGCGGCTTACTTGCCGTCGCGCTTGGCCAGCGTCCTGAGGCGCAGGGCGTTCAGCCGGATAAAGCCCGCCGCATCCTTCTGATCATAGGCGCCGTGATCGTCCTCGAAGGTGACGAGCTGGTCGGAATAGAGCGACTTCGCGCTCTCGCGGCCGATGACGATGACGTTGCCCTTGTAGAGCTTCAGCCGAACGGTGCCCTCGACATGCTCCTGGCTCTTGTCGATCGCCGCCTGGAGCATCAGGCGCTCGGGCGCGAACCAGAAGCCGTTGTAGATGAGCTCGGAATAGCGCGGCATCAGCTCGTCCTTGAGGTGAGCCATGCCGCGATCGAGGGTGATGGATTCAATCGCCCGATGCGCCTGGAGCAGGACCGTGCCGCCCGGCGTCTCGTAGATGCCGCGCGACTTCATGCCGACGAAGCGGTTCTCCACGAGGTCGAGACGGCCGATGCCGTTGTCGCGGCCAAGATCGTTAAGCGCGGCCAGCAGTTCATGCGGGCGCAACGACTTGCCATCCAGCGAAACCGGATCGCCCTTCTCAAAGCCGATCTCGATCACGGTCGCCTTGTCCGGCGCCTCCTCGGGGCTCACCGTGCGCTGGAAGACGTAGTGCGGCGGCTCCTCCGCCGGATTTTCCAGCACCTTGCCCTCGGAAGAGGAGTGCAGAAGATTGGCGTCGACCGAGAACGGAGCCTCGCCGCGCTTGTCCTTGGTGACGAGAATCTGGTTCTTCTCGGCGAAGTCGATGAGGTCGGTGCGCGACTTGAAGTCCCATTCGCGCCAGGGCGCGATGACCTTGATGTCGGGATCGAGGGCATAGGCCGACAGCTCGAAGCGAACCTGATCGTTGCCCTTGCCGGTTGCGCCATGGGCGATGGCGTCCGCCCCGGTCTCGTGGGCGATCTCGACCAGCCGCTTGGAGATCAGCGGCCGGGCGATGGACGTGCCGAGCAGATAGAGCCCTTCATATTGGGCGTTGGCGCGGAACATCGGGAAGACGAAGTCGCGGCAGAATTCCTCGCGCAGGTCCTCGATGTAAATTTCCTTGATGCCGAGGGACTCGGCCTTGCGGCGCGCGGGCTCCAGCTCTTCGCCCTGCCCGAGATCGGCGGTGAAGGTCACGACCTCCGCCCCGTACTCGTTTTGCAGCCACTTCAGGATGATCGAGGTATCGAGCCCGCCCGAATAGGCGAGGACGACTTTCTTCACGTCGCGCTTTGCTGCCATCGCTTCCGTCTTTCGGAGAATTTCGTTCGTCCATGGGCTCTACACCAGGAGAAGCGGCCATGGGAAGCGGCTCCGCCCCTCTCCGCTGCACAACTGATGAGCAATCGACGAGCGCCGTGGAACCGCGAAGGAGCGAGATCGCTTTCTTGAACGCTTCAGGCACCAAGGCCGATGGGGGGCGAGATGAGCCAGAATGCCGACGGGCCGGACCGACGAACGGAGCTTGCCGCGGACCGCACAGTCTTCGCGGCCGAGCGCACCTATGCGGCGTGGGTGAGGACGGGACTGGCCGCCATGGCCAGCGGCATCGGCGCCAAGACCCTTCTCAAGGGCGTGGTTCCCGAGTGGATGATCGTCCTGACAGGCTCGGTTCTCGTCCTCTTCAGCGCCTTCTGCTTCGGCGCCGCCGTCTTCCGCCAGCTCTATCCGGGAGCGCCGCCGCCCTCGCCCGACACCAAGCCCATTCCGCGCTGGCTGCTCCTCTCGGTCAACGGCTTCCTCATCGTCGTGGCGCTGGCCGCTCTCCTCGGCGTCTGGTTCGGCAGAACCGGCGGCAACTGAGATTTCCATAAATCGGGTGGAAAAGTCCGCCCGCCCACCATAATGCTGAGCACGTTATCCTGGTGGACCTCAGCCATGACCTTTCTGCCCGATCTTGCGACCCTCGCCGCCTTCACGCTCGCCGGCTTCGTGCTGACCATCACGCCGGGGCCGGACATGGCGCTATTTATCGGGCGCACCTTAGCGGAAGGGCGATCAGCCGGGTTCGCCGCCATGCTCGGCGCGGCCAGCGGTGTCGTCGTCCACACGACGTTGGCGGCGTTCGGCCTTTCGGCGCTCCTCGCCGCCTCCCCCAACGCCTTTTTCGCGCTGAAGCTCGCCGGCGGGCTCTACCTGCTCTGGCTGGCCTTCCAGGCGGTACGCCATCGCTCGGCGCTGAAGTTCGACACTCAATCGGGCGCGGGCCGGCGCTCGCTTCGCCGGCACTGGCTGACCGGGCTCGGGATCAATCTCCTCAACCCGAAGATCATCCTGTTCTTCGTGACCTTCCTGCCGCAATTCGTCTCGGCGGGGGATGCGCACGCGGCGGGCAAGCTGTTCTTTCTCGGGCTTTATTTCATCGCGCTCGCCGTGCCGCTCTCAAGCCTGATGATCCTCGGCGCGGAGCGGCTCGCGGCCTCACTGAAGCGTAGGCCGAGGATCATGCGCGGCCTCGACTGGCTGTTCGCCTCGGTGTTCTCGGCCTTCGCCGTCAACATCCTCTTGGCGCGGACCTGATACGAAGGGGGCGCGTTAGCCCCTTCCTTATGGCTCCAGCCCTGCGGCTTTTCGCAGCGCCGCGTTGATGCGGTCCTGCCAGCCGGGTCCATCGGCCTGAAAGTGCTCGAGAACGTCCTGGTCGAGGCGAAGCGATACCGTCTCCTTGGCCTTCGGGACGGCAGGGCGCTCGGCGACGCGTTCATGCTTGGTCGTCACCGCCTTGAAAGCGGCTTCGGCGGCGGAGCGGGCATCGGTGGGGCGGCGAACCATGGATCAATCTTTCCCGATCGGTTTCATCGCGTCTGCCAGACGATATCGAGCGTTTCGCGGAACGCGAAACGGACGAGATGGTCGGCCACGACCTTCTCCACGCGAGCGAGCGTCTCCTCGTCGCCCGCGGAGACTTCCATCAGAAGCTCGCCCTCGCGCGCGGCGAGTTCCGCCTTGGTGCCGTCCTGAAAGACGATCGACCCCTTCGTTTCGTCGAAGGCCACATCGAGCTTGTGGCTCCAGTGCTTGCAAAGCTGCTGGAGATAGCGGCTGGCATGATCGGTTTTGACCTCGGAATACCCTGTCGGCATGGATTTCGCTCCTTTATCCCTGCGAAGAGGGCTCGCCCGCCTGCGGCTCCGTGCCCTCGTCTCGGCTCGGCGGGACGCGCCGCCAGGATCCGGCGCCGCGTCCCGCGATCACCCAATAGACAAGCGCAAACGCGACCCCCGAGACGATCACCGCAGTGATGACGTTCCGGTCCGGCATGGCGCCGGCATAGGCGAGCCTCGTTAGAAGATAGGCGCCGAGCGCGCCCGCGGCTGCGTGAAGCAGCAGCGAGGAAAGGCCAAGAAGCTCCGTCAGCACCATGAAGGCCGCCCAGGGAACGAAGGTCGCCGAGCCCACCATGACCACCTGCGCAACGAACGTCGCGCCCGCCTGGAGCCAGAAAAACAGGTCGGCATCGCTCGCCGCCTGGCTGTTGAAGAACGGCCAGAGCAGCGCGAAGGCCGCCGCAAGGCATGCGGCGATGTAGCCGAAGGGAACGACGAAGAGAAAGCGCAGAACCGTCGTCATTTAGCGGGCGTGCTCATGCCCCCAGTCTGCCGGCATGGCGATCCCTTCCAGCGCGACGCGCTCCGTCTTCCGCAGCCTCTCCGACTCCGACTTGAGCTGCCCGCAAGCGGCGAAGATGTCGCGGCCGCGGGGCGTGCGGATCGGCGAGGCGTAGCCCGCCTGGTTCACATAGTCGGCGAAGCGCTCGATCTGATCCCAGTCCGAGCATTCATAAGGACTACCCGGCCACGGATTGAACGGGATGAGGTTGATCTTGGCGGGAATGCCCTTGAGCAGGCGCACCAGTTCCTTGGCGTCGGCCATGGAGTCGTTGACCCCCTTCAGCATTACATATTCGAAGGTAATGCGGCGGGCATTGGAGAGCCCCGGATAGGCCCGGCACGCGGCGAGCAGCTCCTCCAGCGGATATTTCCGGTTGATGGGCACCAGCTTGTCGCGCAGCTCGTCCGTCACAGCATGAAGCGAGATGGCCAGCATCACGCCCATCTCCTCGCCGGCGCGGGGGATCATCGGCACGACGCCGGAGGTCGACAGCGTGATGCGGCGCTTGGAGAGCGAAAGCCCTTCTCCATCCGAAACGACGGAAAGAGCCTGCTTGACGTTGTCGTAGTTGTAGAGCGGCTCGCCCATCCCCATCATCACGACATTGGAGATCAGCCGCCCTTCGCTGGGGACGATGGCGCCCGCCGGCGTCGCCGCATCGGGAAAATCGCCGAGCCGATCGCGCGCGGTCAGCACCTGGCCGACAATCTCGTCGGGGAAAAGGTTGCGAACCAGCTTCTGCGTGCCCGTGTGGCAGAAGGTGCAGGTCAGCGTGCAGCCGACCTGGCTGGAGACGCAGAGTGTGCCCCTGCCCTCCTCGGGAATGTAGACGGTTTCAATCTCCACCGGCCGACCGGCGCCGCGCGAGGCAAAGCGAAACAGCCATTTGCGCGTACCGTCGGTCGAAATCTTCTCCTCGACGATCTCGGGTCGCGCGATGGAATAGGCCTCGTCCAGGCGTTGTCGCAGATCCTTGGCGACGTTCGCCATGGCGGAGAAATCGGAGACGCCGCGCACGTAGAGCCAGTGCCAAAGCTGGGTGACGCGCATCCTCAACTGCTTTTGAGGAACGCCCACATCCTCGAGCGCCTTGGCCAGCCCTTCGCGATCGAGGCCGATCAGCGACGGCTTGTCGCCAGCGCGTTCGGCGGGCGCCGGTGGGGCCACGCGCGGACGGGAGTCGGGCGAGGCAAGGTCGAGGGAAAGGGCCATGGTGTCCTTGTCCGGGCTAGAGCACGATGCCGAAAAGCCGCATGACTTTCCGAATAGCATCATGCGAAACCAGAATGTTAGGGTCGGACTTCGAGTCCGAATAGTCTCAATTCGTTCCAAGCGTCCGTGTCGGATGCATCGGGCCTGATGGGCGCGTATAGCGCCGCTCGCCCTGAGATGATCGCTTTTGACGTCAAAGACAAGGCGACGGATCATAAAGTCGATCGGGCAAAATGCAAAACGCCGGGCCAAGGCCCGGCGTTTGATCAGCCAGCAGGCGCGGACGCGCTACTTGCAGTTCTTGATGGAATCGATGGCGGCTGTCACGCCCGACAGCGAATAGGTGTAGTGGGTGGCGGTGCCGCGCTGCGAGGTGGCGTCCACCTGCATTCCGCGGCCGGCCTTGAGCGCGGCGACGAGTTGAGGCTCCTCGGCGGCATTCTCCATCCAGGCGGATTCGCCCTTGGTGAACATGGAGAACTTCTTGCCGTCGACATCGACCACGACCTTGCTGCCCTCCTTCAGGGGGTAGCCCATCACGGCCTGCGGCTCATAGGAAATGCCCTGCCCCGGCTTCTGCGAAATCAGGAAGAAGATGTCGCCGTGGTCGACATTGGCAGGCTCCATCTTGGTCGGCGTCGACAAAACGTAGCAGATCTTGTCGTTGCCGCTCTGGTAGGAATAACTGCCCCAATAGTTGAACTGGCTCATCCGGGTCGGTGTTTGAGCCCCGGCCGCCACGCTCGAAAGGGCGAGAATCGCCGCCGTTGCCGTCAGGACCTTTTTGAAAGTCATGGCTCCCCGCTTTTCCTGATCTCGGTCATTTCGCTGATGCTGCCCGAACCTCGGCCGGACGGTTCGCGAATTTACCGTAACTTATCTTTATCCATCATTAACAGAACCCGAATCCGTCTGCGAAAATCGTGGATGCCACCCCCGCGACCGGGGAATGACCGCGTGAGCGGCAAGCGGCAAAAGGATGAGGGAACCGGATGAAGGCGCGTTCGAAGAGCCGTGCTTCACCGAAACAATCTGGCGAGAATTGGGCATCCCGCCTCAATTGCACGACCGTGACCGCTCCGTGAGAGGCCGAAAGCGCAAGATGACGATGGATGGGGAAGGTTGCGAACCGGGCCTTGCGCCCCGTCACTCAAGACCGTTCAGGCTGTTCGGCGCAGATCGCCCAGCGTCTCGCGGGCCTGCTCGTAGTGTTCGGGCTTGATGTTCTGGCGCACCGCCGAGAACGCAGCCCAGAGCACGGCAAGATCGTCGGAGAATCCGAGGCCCAGCAGGAAATCGGGGATGAGATCCATCGGGATGACGAAATAAGCCAGCGCCGCCAGAAGGATACCGCGAGTCGAGGCCGGCGTCTGACGGTCGATGGCGCAGTAATAGGCCGCGACCACGTCCTCGATGAAGGGGATGTATCGCAGCGCGCGGCGCACCGTTTCGAAGAAGGAGGCACGAACCCGGCTTTCCTGCCGCTCCTGCTCCTCCGGATTTCCCGGAACCAGAATTTCGCCGATCCGTGCCTTATCCATTGCCAACTCGCATAATATTGATCGCCAAGGCGAAAAATGGTTGCGCAGCGGCAGCTCGGCAAGGGCACGGACGCAATCCTCTCCGGCAGGAGGAGCCCCTGCCTTTCACGCGCCGCCGCCGGCAAAGCCCTCGGCGCGCGTCCAGTCCTCCCTCTCGTCGTCGCTACCCCACGGGCCGGAACGCGAACGCGACGTCAGCGGAAATGCCTCCTCGAGCACATAAGGGCCGCCTCCCACCGAATCCTTGGAGGAAAAGAGCCCGAAGCGCGTCACCTCGAAGGGTGCCGTTCGAAAGTTCCCCCGGCTGGCGAGATAGCGCGCCACGTCCTCCGGCTTCGGCTGCTTGAGGCGTGCGATCGTCACGTGCGGCGTGAACTTTCGCTGGTCGAGCGGAATGCCGAGGCGGCGCAGCGTGCGCTCGATGTCGCCCTGAAGGTCCTCCAGCGCCGACGATGGTTCCACGCCGGCATAGAGCGAATGCGGCTTCTTGTTGCCGAAGACGTCCACGCCCTTCAGCGCCAGGGTGAAGGAGGGACGCTCGATCCGGTCCAGCGCGGCGACCACCTCGTCGGCGAGCCGCGCCTCGATATCGCCGATGAAGGCGAGCGTCAGGTGGTAGTCCTCCGGCTCGATCCAGCGGGCCGAGAAAAGCCCTCCGCGCAAAAAGGAGAGCGAGAGCGCGGCCTCGCGGGGAATCCCGAGAGCGGTGAACAATCGAGGCATGGGAAAACTCCTTCCGCTCAGATGGTCCGCTTCCGCGAAGACTTTCACCTCAACTCGCGCGAATCAAGGATAGGGCGACCCTCGCTGCGCCGGAGAAAGGCGAAAGATTCCGGAAATCAACAGGTTTCTCTTGGCGATCAACTTGTTGCGCACGATGTGCCGCAGGCGGCGGAAAAGCTCATGGCTGTCGCGCCGTCTCGCCCGACAGCGCCGCCTTCACGGCCGGCAGCATGCGTTTCACGATGATCTTCACCCCTTGCGGATTGGGGTGCATGCCATCCGCCTGGTTGAGGGTCCGGTCGGCGGCGACACCGTCGAGAAAGAAGGGATAGAGCGGCACGCCGTGCTTTTCGGCAAGCTTGGGATAAATCGCATTGAAGCGGGCGGCGTAATCCTGCCCCATGTTGGGCGGCGCCATCATCCCGGCGAGCAGAACCTTGAGGTGGCGCTCGCCGAGGCGTGTCAGAATGGCGTCGAGGTTCTTTTCGGCGATCGCTGGATCGACGCCGCGCAGCGCGTCGTTGGCGCCGAGTTCGACAATGACGAGATCGACGTCCTCCGGCACCGACCAGTCGAGGCGAGCGAGCCCGCCTGTCGTCGTATCGCCCGACACGCCGGCATTGATCACCTTCGCGTCAACGCCGTCGGCCGTAAGCGCCGCCTGAAGCTGCTCGGGAAACGACTCGCCGGGGCCTACTCCGTAGCCAGCGGACAAACTGTCGCCGAACGCCACGATCGTCTGCGGCGCGGCGCGCGCATCGAGAGGAACAAGCACGACCGCCATCAAGGCGAGAAGTCCGGAAAAAGCGAATTGGAACGGCGGCATCGCGAACCCATATAGCGGACGGCCTTTCACCGAAGGCCTCGTTTCCCTCGATATAGGAAGGCGCGGCCTTGGCGGCACCGGTGATCGTTCTTGAAGATGTCCACCTCACCCTCGGATCCGCGCGAAACGCCGTCCATGTGCTGAAGGGCGTCGATCTTTCCGTCCGGGCGGGGGAATCCGTCGGCATCGTCGGCCCCTCCGGCTCGGGCAAATCGACGCTCCTGATGGTGCTCGCCGGTCTGGAGCGCGCCGACTCTGGCCTCGTTCAGATCGCCGGCCAGGCGCTGGAAGGGCTCAGCGAGGATCGCCTCGCCGCCTTTCGCGGGCAGAATGTCGGCATCGTCTTCCAGTCGTTCCACCTCATTCCCAACATGACGGCGCTGGAGAATGTCGCCGTGCCGTTGGAGCTCGCCGGCGCGGCGAATGCCTTCCACCGCGCCGAGGCAGAGCTTGCCAGCGTCGGTCTCAAGGAGCGCGTCCACCACTATCCGGGCGAGTTGTCGGGCGGCGAGCAGCAGCGCGTGGCCATCGCGCGCGCCCTTGCGCCGGAGCCCGCGATCCTCATCGCCGACGAGCCGACAGGCAATCTCGATCAGGAAACCGGCCGCCAGATCGCCGATCTGCTCTTTGCCGAGCAGCGGCGACGCCAGATGACCCTCGTCCTCGTCACCCACGACAAGACGCTGGCCGACCGCTGCGACCGGGAGGTGGCGGTGCGCGCCGGACGGATCGTTCCCGAGGCACCCACGTCCCACGCTCGCCCCGCGGTGGAGCCGGCGCTTTGAGCGCGTTCGCCGGACAGAACCGGCCCGCGGCGCTCCAGCAGTTTCGCCTTGCAACGCGCTTCGCCTTCCGCGAGATGCGCGGTGGTCTTCGCGGCTTTGTGATCTTCCTGGCCTGCATCGCGCTCGGCGTCGGTGCCATCGGCGCCGTCAACTCCGTCTCCACCATGATGAACCAGGGGATCGAGCGCGAAGGGCGCGCGATCCTGGGCGGCGATCTGCGCTTCGCCCTGGAGCAGCGACAGGCGAGCGCCGAGGAACTTGCGTTCCTGAAATCCCTCGGCGCGGTTTCCGAGACGATCGAGATGCGCTCGATGGCGCGCCTGCCCGACGGCAGCGATCAGTCGCTGTCCGAGGTGAAGGCGGTGGACGACGCCTATCCGCTTTACGGATCGATGGAGACGAAGCCGGCAGGGCCTCTGACCGACCTGCTGGCGGAGCGAAACGGTCGCTTCGGGGCCGTCGCGGCAGAGGAGCTGTTCTCACGGCTGGGACTATCGCCCGGAGCGACGATCCGCATAGGAGACGCGGAATTCGAGCTGCGGGGCGTCATCACCCATGAGCCCGATCTCCTGTCGGGAGGGCTCGCCTTCGCGCCGCGCCTCGTGGTGTCGCAAGAGGCGCTGGCGAGCACCGGTCTCGTCCAGCCCGGTAGCCTCGTCCAGTACGCCTATAAGGTTCGCCTCGCCCCGGGCACTGATGCCGCGCGGGCCACCGCCGATGCCAAGAGCCGCTTCCCCGAAGCCGGCTGGAGCATCCGCAGCTTCGAGAATGCCGCCCCCTCCCTTCAGCGCAACATCGAGCGCTTTTCGCAGTTCCTGACGCTGGTGGGGCTGACGGCGCTCATCGTCGGCGGCGTCGGCATCGCCAACGCCGTCAACGCCTACCTCGACTCCAAGCGCCTGGTGATCGCGACGTTGAAGAGTCTGGGCGCCAGCGGACGCTTCATCGTCACCCTCTATCTGATCCAGATTCTGTCGCTGGCCGCGCTCGGCATCGCCATCGGTCTCGTTCTTGCCGCCATCGCCCCCTTCGCCACCGCGCGCTTTCTCGAAAGCGTGATCCCCGTGGGGGCCGAGGCCAGCATCTATCCCGGCGCGCTGGCGCTAGCGGCCGTCTTCGGGCTGCTGACGGCCCTCGTCTTCGCCCTTCTGCCGCTCGGCCGAACGCGAGACGTGCCGGCGACTGCGCTCTTTCGCGACGCCTCGGCGGGCATGGCGCGGATGCGCTGGGTGTATCTTGCGACGAGCGTCGGCCTTGCCCTGATTGTCGCGGCGCTCGCGCTGCTCATCGCCGACGACCGGCGTGTCGCCGCGATCTTCCTCATCGCCATCGCCGCCGCCTTCGTTATCCTGCGCGTGGTCGCCCTGGGCATCCAGTGGGCGGCGCGGCGGGCGCCGCGCGTCTCCTCGACGCCTTTGCGCCTCGCAATTGGCAATATTCATCGTCCCGGCGCGCTGACGTCCTCCGTCGTTCTGTCGCTCGGCCTCGGCCTGACGCTGCTCGTTACCATCGCCATCATCGACTACGACCTGCGCCAGGAGATCGGCACCAGCATCGCCGAGCGCGCGCCGAATTTCTTCTTCGTCGACATCCAGGCGGCGGAGATCGACGCCTTCAAGGCAAAGATTGGCGAACTCGCGCCGGAGGGGCGGCTTGCCGCCGTGCCGATGCTGCGCGGGCGCATCACCAAGCTGAATGGCGAGGACGTGTCGACGATGAAGGTGCCGCCCGAGGGCGCCTGGGTGCTGCGGGGCGACAGGGGCATCACCTATTCCGCCACTCTGCCGGAAAATGCGACGGTGACGGAGGGAGAGTGGTGGTCAAAGGACCATGCCGGCGGCCCTCTCGTCTCCTTCTCGGCGGAAGAGGGCCACGCTCTTGGCCTGAAGCTCGGTGACACCGTCACCGTCAACGTTCTCGGGCGCGACGTGACCGCCAAGATCGCCAATTTCCGCGCCGTCGAATGGCAGAGCCTGTCCATCAACTTCGTCATGGTGTTTTCCCCGGACGCTTTCGCCGGCGCGCCCCACGCCTGGCTTGCCACGCTTTCCATGCCGAACGCCTCGGCCGAGGAGGAAAAGACGCTGCTCAACGCCGTGACCAACGCCTTTCCGGCGGTGACGACCGTGCGGGTGAAGGATGCGCTCGACGCCATCAACCAACTGATCGCCCAACTGGCTCTGGCGATCCGGGCCGCGGCCGCCGTTGCGCTCGTCGCTTCGGTTCTGGTGCTGTCGGGCGCGCTGGCGGCTGGCAATCGTGGACGCATTCACGACGCGGTGGTGCTGAAGACGCTTGGCGCAACACGAAGGACGCTGATCCGCGCCTACAGCACGGAATACCTTATCCTCGGCGCGGCGACGGCGCTCTTCGCCATTGCTGCCGGCGCCCTCGCCGCCTGGTTCGTCGTCTCGCGCATCATGGCGCTGCCCTACCGCTTCGACGCCTCGGTGGCGACGGTCACGCTCGTCGCCGCGCTGGTGCTCACGGTTGGCTTCGGCCTGCTCGGCACGTGGCGGATTTTGGGCCAGCGGGCGGCCCCGTTCCTGCGCGAGCTGTGAGGTGCGGTGCGGCAAATAACGGAAATTTAACCTCGCGGCCTTGGTTTTCAGGCCTTTGCGGCAAGGTCGCGCACTTGTAACGAGCTTCATCCGCCCGCATATTATCGCACAGGCTTGCTGGGCGTCCCGCCAGCGGCGCCTCGGCCATCTTCTCCCGGCGGCTCCGCCCCGGGATGAGCCGACACCGGACGGGACACGCAGAGAGGAAAGTTCTCAAGATGGCTGACTTCAGAAATTACGGCGCGCGCATGCCGGCGGCCGGCACCCGAGCGGATGCCGCCATCGACCAGGGCCTGCGCAGCTACATGCTCAAGGTCTACAATCTGATGGCCGGTGGCCTGGCGATTACGGGCCTGGCCGCCTACGCGATCTACATGATGGCGGTGAGCGGGGACCCGACCCCCTATCAGGTCGGCGCCAACGCCTATCTCACCGACTTCGGCTATACTCTCTTCGTCTCGCCGATGAAGTGGGTGCTGATGCTCGCTCCTCTTGCCGTCGTCTTCTTCCTGTCCTTCCGCGTGCACAAGATGAGCGTTGCGGCGGCGCAGGGCACGTTCTGGCTCTATGCCGCGCTGGTGGGCGCCTCGCTGTCGACGATCTTCCTCGTCTACACGCTCGAGTCGATCACCCAGGTGTTCTTCATCACCGCCGCCTCCTTCGGCGCGCTGTCGCTCTACGGCTACACCACCAAGCGTGACCTGACGGGCCTGGGCTCGTTCATGTTCATGGGCCTCATCGGCGTCGTCATCGCCATGGTGGTCAACATCTTCCTCGCCTCCTCGGCCCTCGCCTTCGCCATCTCGGTGGTCGGCGTCCTGGTCTTCGCCGGCCTCACCGCCTACGATACCCAGCAGATCAAGGAGATGTACTACGAGGGCGACGGATCGGTCGTCATGGGCCGCAAGGCCATCATGGGCGCGCTTCGCCTCTATCTCGACTTCATCAACATGTTCGTCATGCTGCTCCAGCTCTTCGGCAACCGGAACTGATCCGGCAACCCGAACTGAGGCGGAAAATGGTGGGCGGCCCTCGGACCGCCCTTTTCTTTTGGCCGGCACCGGGGCAAGCATGGCGTCATTCGCCTCCAACCGAACCATCCCGACAATGACCGAAGTGCTGATCCGTCCCGCCGTCGCGGCCGATATTCCGGCGATCACGGCGATCTATGCCGATGCCGTGCTCTACGGCACCGCATCCTATGAGCTGACGCCGCCCGACGAGGCCGAGATGGCCCACCGCTTCGAGGGCCTCGTCAACCAGTCCTATCCCTATTTCGTGGGGGAAACGGCGGACGGCGCCCTTCTCGGCTATGCCTATGCCGGGCCGTTCCGCACGAGACCCGCCTATCGCTGGATTGTCGAGGATTCGGTCTATCTGGCGCCGCAGGCGCAGGGGAAGGGCGTGGGTCGCAAACTGCTAACGCACCTCATCGCGGTCTGCCGTGACAAGGGCTTTCGCCAGATGATCGCCGTCATCGGCGGCTCTGACCATATCGCCTCGATCCGCCTTCACGAGCGCACCGGCTTTGAGCCGATCGGCATCATGCGCAATTCCGGCTTCAAGCACGGCCGCTGGCTCGACACGGTCCTGATGCAGCTTTCGCTCGGCGAGGGCGGAGCGACGCCGCCCGACGAGACGGTCTATCCGGGTACGCTCTTCAAGGGCTGATCGGCGGGCAACGCCGGTCAGGCGTTTTCGATCACCTTCAGGTGCCGGTCGAAGACGTTGAGCACCACCGCTAGGTCGTGACCGCGCTTCAGGATCTGGCCGCCGGCGGCGACGACCGAGTACGCGCCCTGGCGGCGCGCCAGCTTCGGGTCCTTGACCACCCGGAAGAGCGGCATTTCGCTGGTGCGGCGAAAGATCGAGAACACGGCGCGGTCCTTGAGCGCGTCGATGGCATAGTCGCGCCACTCGCCGGCGGCCACCATGCGTCCGTAGACCTTCAGGATTTGGGAGAGTTCGCGCCGATCAAACGACACCAGGGGGACGGGGGGAGAGGAGCGCACCAGCGAGATGTCGATCACCGCGCTGGCGCGCTCGGGCTCGGGCCAGAAGTCGTCCACAGGCTTCGTTCCTTCTTTTGGTGTTCCACCCGAAGGTCATGGTCGCACGAAAGCCGCCCTGTCGCAAAACCTTTACGAAGGACGGCCGAGGCCCTTGCCAGAAAGGCGTTTCAGGCCGGCAAGCGCATCGCGAGACGTCGTTCAGGCGGCTATTTCAGGAGAGAAAGAGCGACCGCCGCGACGATCGGCCCCGGCGCGCCGGCCGGACCGACCTCCTGAAGCAGCGCCGCGCAGCCGGTCTTGCCGCCATCGTCATCGACGAGCGAGACGATGGGAATGTCGATCTCCATCGGCTTTCCGGCCCACATGCCCAGCACCCGCCAGTCGCGCACCGGATGGCTGTTCAGCAGCGTGCGACCGGCGTTCTCGCCATGCTTGACCGCCACCTTCACCTCTTCCTCGTAGGTCGCGAGGATGAGCAGGGTGTTCTGCCCGCTGCGCGCCGCTGCCCCGTCCGCGCGGATGTGGAGGCGGTCGCCGATGATCTCCAGCTGCAGGCGCGGCGCCTCCGCCACCGACCCGAGATGGGTGGAGGCCAGGGCGTCCTCGATCTTCTTGCGCTTCGAGCCGACCACCTGTCGGCGTCCGTTGACCACCGCTTGGGGCGTATAGACCGTCGCCGTCTTGAAGGCCTTGGCGTAGTCGCGCTGGCGATCCGTCGTCTGGGGCGAGGCGAAGGTGTCGCGCCAGCCGATGTAGTCCCAGTAATCGACGTGATAGGCGAGCGTGACGAGGTTCTCCTTGCGCGAGAACTCGGCGAAGAGCGCATCGGCGGGGGGGCAGGACGAACAGCCCTGGGCGGTGAACAGCTCGACGACGCCGGAGAACATGGTGCTGTCGGCCACTGTCGTCGCCCGCTGGGCGAGAGCGTTGCCGCAGGCAAGGAGGCTGGCGCCAAGGATCAGCAGACCGGTCTTGGCTCGCACGTCTCGCTTCTCCCTGCTCCGCCTGTCGCTCGGCGCGGCGCGCTCGCCGCCCGGATCGATATGGGATGCGATCATTAACACGGCGAAGGCGGCGTGCGAGTCAATTGCAGGTGAGGCTCAAGTCACGGCTCATGACGAAAGTGCGACGGCGCCGCAGCTTGATGCTGCGGCGCCGCCAATGTTTCCTATCGTCTCATGGACGGGAGAAAGGCTTCGAGAGCCTGCCTCAGGCGGCCAAACGCCGCAGCACGTACTGCAGGATGCCGCCGTTCTTGTAGTATTCGAGCTCGTCCAGCGTATCGATGCGGCAGTAGAGCGGCACCGTCATCACCGTGCCGTCCGCCTTCTCGATCTTCGCGTCCAGCGTCTGGCGCGGCTGGATTTCGGTCAGTCCCTCAATCGTCACCTTCTCATCGCCCTTGAGGCCGAGGCTCTGCCACGTCGTTCCCTTTTCGGCGAAGAGGAAGGGCACGACGCCCATGCCCACGAGGTTCGAGCGGTGGATGCGCTCGAAGGATTCGGCGATCACCGCCTTGACGCCCAGAAGCACGGTGCCCTTGGCCGCCCAGTCGCGCGAGGAGCCGGTGCCGTATTCCTTGCCGGCGAAGATCACCAGCGGAACGCCCTCGTCCTTGTACTTCATGGCCGCGTCGTAGATCGGCATCTTGTCGCCCGAGGGATGGTGGACGGTGACGCCGCCCTCGACCCCCGGAACCATCTGGTTCTTGATGCGGATGTTGGCAAAGGTGCCACGCATCATCACCTCGTGGTTGCCACGCCGCGAACCGTAGGAGTTGAAGTCCACCGGGCGCACCTGGTGGCTCACCAGATACTCGCCCGCCGGGCTCGCCGCCTTGATGGAACCGGCCGGCGAGATGTGGTCCGTGGTGATCGAATCCAGGAAGAGCCCAAGGATGCGCGCGCCCTTGATGTCGGTCACGGGCGGCGGCGTCTCGGTCATGCCCTCGAAGTAGGGCGGGTTCTGGACATAGGTCGAACGGTCGTCCCACTCATAGGTGAGGCCGCCGGAGACCTGGATCTTCTGCCAGTGGGCGTCGCCCTTGAAGACGTCGCCGTAGCGGCTCTCGAACATGTCGCGCGTCACCGTCGCCCGGACGATCTCGGCAACCTCCTTGGTCGAGGGCCAAATGTCCTTGAGGTAGACGTCGTTGCCGTCCTTGTCCTTGCCCAGCGGCTCCTTGGTGATGTCGACGAACATCGAGCCGGCGATGGCATAGGCGACGACCAGCGGCGGCGAGGCGAGATAGTTCGCCCGCACGTCCGGATTGACGCGGCCCTCGAAGTTGCGGTTGCCCGACAGCACCGAGCAGACGACGAGGTCGTTCTCGTTGACGGCTTCGGAGATCGGCTCCGGCAGCGGCCCGGAATTGCCGATGCAGGTGGTGCAGCCATAGCCGACGAGGTTGAAGCCCATGGCGTCCAGGTCCTTCTGGAGCCCGGCCTTCTGAAGGTACTCCGTCACCACCTGGCTGCCGGGAGCGAGCGAGGTCTTCACCCACGGCTTCACCGTCAGCCCCTTGGCGTGGGCGTTGCGGGCGAGAAGGCCCGCCGCCACCAGCACGTTGGGGTTGGAGGTGTTGGTGCAGGAGGTGATGGCCGCGATCACGACGTCGCCATGGGCAAGGCCATGATCCGCGTCGCTCACGGCAACGCGGGTCTTGGCGGCGACGGCGGCGTCCACCGCTTCCTTCTTCGCCGGGCCGACGATCTCGCCGATGGCCGACTTGAAGGCCGGGGCGGCGTCGGTCAGCGCCACGCGGTCCTGCGGGCGCTTCGGGCCGGCGAGCGAGGGAACGACGGTTGCAAGATCGAGCTCCAGCGTGTCGGTGAACACCGGATCGGGCGTGCCGTCCTCGCGGTACATGCCCTGCGCCTTGGCATAGGCCTCCACCAGCGCGATACGGTCCTTGTCGCGGCCCGTCGCCTCCAGATAGGCGATCGTGTCCTTGTCGATTGGGAAGAAGCCGCAGGTCGCGCCATATTCCGGCGCCATGTTGGCAATGGTCGCCTGATCCTCGAGCGAGAGGTTCGACAGGCCGGGGCCGAAGAACTCGACGAACTTGCCGACGACGCCCTTCTTGCGCAGCATCTGCGTGACGGTGAGCACGAGATCGGTGGCGGTGGTGCCATCGGGCAGACGGCCCGTGAGACGGAAGCCGATGACCTCGGGAATCAGCATGGAGATGGGCTGGCCGAGCATCGCGGCCTCGGCCTCGATGCCACCGACGCCCCAGCCGAGAACCGACAGGCCGTTGACCATGGTGGTGTGCGAATCGGTGCCCACCAGCGTATCGGGATAGGCGATGGTCTCGCCGCCCTCTTCCTTGGTCCACACCGTCTGGGCGAGGTATTCGAGGTTCACCTGATGGCAGATGCCGGTGCCGGGGGGAACGACGCGGAAGTTCTGGAAGGCTTCCTGGCCCCAGCGCAGGAACGTGTAGCGCTCGCCGTTGCGGTCGAACTCGGCGTTGACGTTCTTCTCGAAGGAATCCGGCTGGCCGAAATAGTCGACCATCACCGAGTGGTCGATGACGAGGTCCACCGGAACCAGCGGGTTGACGCGCTTCGGATCGGCGCCGAGCGCCTTCGTGGCGTCGCGCATCGCCGCAAGATCGACCACCGCGGGCACGCCGGTGAAATCCTGCATCAGAACGCGCGCCGGCCGATAGGCGATCTCATAGCCGGCCGCTCCCTTGTCGGAGAGCCAGGCGGCGACCGCGCGGACATCGTCCGCCTTGACGGTGCGCTCGTCCTCGTTGCGCAGGAGGTTCTCGAGCAGCACCTTCATGGAGAAGGGCAGGCGCGAAACCCCTTCGAGCCCGTTCTTCTCCGCCTCTTTCAGGTCGTAATAAACATAGGACTTGCCGTTCACCGACAGGGTCTTGCGGCTTTTGAACGTATCAAGTTTTTGTGCCACGGATTCTCTTTCCTTCCCGAACCAAGTTTCAGTCCGAAGGGCGAACGCCCGTCGCGCGAAGAAGGCACGCGAGGAAAGCGGGTACGACCATTTCCGCCTGTCCGCCCCGACGCCGCCTCCCCCCGATGACATGGATCAAGGCAGGCGTCGCGTGATCGGCGCTCAAAAAGTGCCCACGCCGGTCGCTGGTGTGGTTGTCGTGGTTATAGGTAACTTTGTAATGGCTAGGAAGAGCTTGGAACGGCTCAAATATGAGAAACCTTGATCAATCGTGACGCCGTTGAGACACAGCCGCCGATTGCAGCCCGGGAGCACCCTTTGATCACGGTCACGGCGGCCGGCCTTTCGGCCGGGCGGGGCAGCGAAACGGTCGTTCCCCCACAGGATTTCACGGTCTCTTCCGGCGAGGCGCTGGTCGTCACCGGAAAGAACGGCATCGGCAAATCAACCCTGCTGCGCACCATCGCGGGGCTTCTACCGGCCATGGGCGGCGCGATTTCGGTCGACGGCGCGCTGACGCCCGAGGGCGAGCCGGCCGAGCATGTCTCGGAGATCGCCCATTATCTCGGGCACCGCCACGCGATGAAGGCAAGCGTCACCGTGCGCGGCAATCTCGCCTTCTGGCAGAGCTTTCTCGGCGGCGTCCGGCACACGGCGGAAGAGGCGCTGGAGGCCGTTGATCTCTCCCACGTGCTCGATCTTCCCTTCGGCTACCTCTCGGCGGGGCAGCAGCGGCGCGCCGCGATGGCTCGCCTTCTCGTCGTCGAGCGGCCTCTCTGGATCCTCGACGAGCCAACCTCGGCGCTCGACGTCCACGCCCAGGCGCGCTTTGCCGTGCTGATGACGGCGCACCGGGCCAAGGGCGGGTTGATCATCGCCGCCACCCACCACGCGCTCGGCCTGGAGGATGCCCGCTCGCTTCATCTGGAAAGAGACGCGACGCCCGCCTTCCACGGCTTCACGGAAGAAGACCTTGCCGCCGAGGAGGGCTGGTCATGATCGCCATATTCCGGCGCGACCTTTCCCTCGCCTTCTCCTCGGGCGGAGGAGCGACGACGGGCGTCATCTTCTTTCTCGCCGTGGTTGCAACGATCCCCTTCGGCGTCGGCCCCGACCTCAATCTCCTATCGCGCATCGGCCCGGCAATCCTGTGGATAGGGGCGCTGCTCGCCACCCTTCTCACCCTCGATCGCCTGTTCCAGGCCGATCGGGAGGATGGCACGCTGGACCTTCTCGTCGCCGGCCCGACGCCGCTCCCCCTCGTCGTGCTTTCGAAGTGTCTTGCCCATTGGGTGGCCGGCGGCCTGCCGCTGGTGATCGCTGCGCCGGTGCTCGGCCTCTTCCTGGCGCTGTCACCGACGGCCATCGGCGCGGTGATGGCGACCCTCCTGGTCGGCACCCCGGCGATCACGCTGATCGGCGCGGTGGGCGCGGCCGTCGCCGTGGCGCTGCCGCGCGGCGGGCTCCTCGTCTCGGTGCTGGTGCTGCCGCTGGCGATCCCGGTGCTGATCTTCGGCGTGCTCGCCACCTACGGCGCCGTCAACGACCCCGACCCGTTCCTGCCGCCCTTCCTCATCCTTTGCGCCCTCACCCTCTTCTTCAGCGCCATCGGCCCCATCGCGGCCGCGGCGGCGTTGCGGGCGAGCGGGGATTGAGGAGGGCGCTTGGCGGCTAGGTCGCCGATCCGGCGATCCCATTAGTTGATAACGCGGTCAATGATCTGCCCAGCAGGACACTCAACCGGGCTGCAGATGGATCACGGCGTTTCCCCGTCATCCTCGGCCGTCAGGCCGGGGATCCATGCCGAAAGCGCTCAAGCCGCCAATTCGTCAACGGACTGCCGCGCCACCGCCGAGGCATGGATCCCCGCGCTATCGCGCGAGGATGACGCGGCGGCTATATGGCTCGCACGCGATCCCATCGCCGTCACTGTCGAGCCAGGGCCAATATCCCGGCCCGCCACGATAGGCGGGCGCGAGGCCAACCGCCCTCGCAGCGGCACAATTTGGCAGGGAAGCGAGGTGACGCAAAGTGGTGCTCGGCGGCCATGGGCTGGCGAAAAAACCAAGCCCCACAATCACGATGAGAATGACGGGCAATGCCGCCACGCAAAGCTTCCTGAGGCGCCGGTTGCGCGCCGGCCGGAAGAGATGTCGCGAGACGCGAGCAAAGCGACCCCGAAGGTGGCGCACTCGTTCTTCACGATGGTCTTCAGCGGCGCGGTGAGAGAGCAAGGAGATCGGCAATTGAGTCTCTCTGATCATCAGGAGTAAGACGTTGCCACCGTTCCGCTGATCGATCGCTAAATCCAATCCGCAAACTTTATAAAAACGCCTGTTATCCCTGTATCGATCTGGCCCTTCGACTTGCGTTGCAGGCTTGCGACGAGGCAAATACAAGCCGCCGCTTGGCCGCCGAGGGAGTATCCACCATGACCGACTGGAACGCCGATCTCTATCTGAAATTCGCAGATGAACGGACGCGGCCGGCGCGGGAGCTTTTGGCGCGTGTGCCGCTGGAGAGCGCGGCGACGGCGGTCGACCTCGGCTGTGGGCCGGGCAACTCGACGGCGCTCATCGCCGAGCGCTTTCCCGAGGCGGCGATCACCGGCGTCGACACCTCCCCCGCCATGCTGGAGAAGGCGCGCGCCGCCCTGCCCAACTGCACCTTCATCGAAGGGGACGTTGCGACCTATGCGCCCGAGTGGCCGGCCGACCTGATCTTCGGCAATGCCGTGCTGCAGTGGCTCGGCGACCACGAAAGCCTGTTTCCCTTGCTCATGCAGCGCCTTGCCCCCGGCGGCGCCCTCGCCATCCAAATGCCCGACAATCTCGGCGAGCCCTCGCACCGGGCGATGCGCGAAACGGCGGCGGACGGACCCTGGGCGGGCAAGCTCTCGCGAGCGGCGGCGAGCCGCACGAAAATCCTATCCACCGAGGCCTATTATGATCTCCTCGCGCCGCTGGCAGACGAGATCGACGTCTGGCGGACGACCTATAGCCACGTCATGGAAGGGCCGGCCGCCATCGTCACCTGGCTGAAGGCGACAGGGCTGAGGCCCTTCCTTGCCCCCCTCGACGAAAGCGAGCAGACCGGTTTCCTCGCCGCCTACGAGGCCCGCCTTTCCGAGAGCTACCGGCCGAGAGCGGACGGCAAGGTGCTTCTTCATTTCCCGCGCCTGTTCATCGTCGCGCGCCGCAAAGCGTGATCCCTCGCCGGCCAAAACTTGACCTGGAACAAAGGCTTCAGGCCTCATTCGTGAGACACGATTTGCCGTTGTCCGAGAACAGTTCTAGTGTGCGCCGCATGAGCAATGTCGCAACCTCGCCGTCGCGCTTTGCGGCGCTCGCCAATCCGACGCGGTTTCTCCAGCTTTCGGGGGCCATCCAGCCATGGCTCTACGGGCTGGCGCTCGTCGTTCTGGCGGCGGGGCTCTTCCTCGCGCTGACGGCGCCGGACGACTACCAGCAGGGCTCCACCGTCAGGATCATGTTCATCCACGTGCCCTTTGCCTGGATTGCCATGATGACGTGGACGGTGATGAGCGTCTCCGCCCTCGGCACGCTGGTCTGGCGGCATCCGCTGGCCGACGTTTCCGTCAAGGCGGCGGCGCCCATCGGCGCGGTCTTCACCTTCCTGTCGCTCGTCACCGGCTCCATCTGGGGGCGGCCCATGTGGGGCACGTGGTGGGTGTGGGATGCCCGCCTCACCTCGGTCTTCATCCTGTTCCTGATGTATCTCGGCCTTATCGCGCTGACGCGCGCGCTGGAGGACCCCGGCCGTTCGGCGCGGGCGGCCGCCGTTCTGGTGCTGGTCGGCTTCGTCAACATCCCGATCATCAAGTTCTCGGTGGACTGGTGGAACACGCTGCATCAGCCCGCCAGCGTCATGCGCGTTGACGGCCCCGCCATGCCCGCCGCCTTCCTGGTGCCGCTCCTGGTCTGCGCCGCCGGCTTCACCCTTCTCTTCTTCGCCATGCACCTCACGGCCATGCGCACCGAGGTGCTGCGGCGGCGCGTCATGGCCCTGTCGCGCCTTGCCGCCCGCGCCTCCGGCGCCTGAGACGGACCTTGCCATGCAGAACGAGTATTTCGCCTTCATTTCCGCTGCCTACGGCGTCTCGGCGCTGTCGCTCCTCGGCCTCGCGCTCTGGCTCTTCCTCGATGCGCGTGGACGCCAGCGCGAGTTGAAGGCGCTCGAGGCGCGCGGCATCCGCCGCCGTTCCGACGCCTCGGCGCGGGGGACGGCCGCGTGAGCGAGACCGCCTCTGGCAACGATGCGGGCCAAGCCGAGGCGCCGCGCCGGCGCACCGGCCTCTGGGTCGCGCTGCCGCTGCTCTTCTTCTTCGCGCTGGCCGGCGTCTTCCTCTACCAGCTCTCCTTCGGCCAGGACCCGCGCGAGGTCCCGTCCGTCCTCATCGGCAAGCCCGCGCCACGCACGGTGCTGCCGGCATTGGCGGGCATCGCCGCGCCCGGCGGCCAGCCGGTAAAGGGCCTGGATCTGCCCGCCCTGCTCGCCGAGGGCAAGCCGGTGCTGGTCAACGTCTTCGCGTCCTGGTGCGTCCCCTGCCGCGTCGAGCACCCGATCCTTCTCGATCTCGCCAAGGATCAGCGCTTCACGCTGGTCGCCATCAATTACAAGGACAAGCCCGAAAACGCGCGCGGCTTCCTCGACGGCCTCGGCAACCCCTTCTCCGCCATCGGCGCGGACGAGAAGGGCACGAGCACCATTGACTGGGGCGTCTATGGCGTGCCGGAAAGCTTCCTCGTTTCGCCCGACGGCACCATCGCGTGGAAGCAGACCGGCCCGTTCACGCCCGAGGTGGTCAAGGGACCGCTGGAGCAGGCGCTCGGCAAGGTTCTGGCCGGCGCGAAATAATCTTCAGGCGCCGCTGCGTCGTTTGATCTGCATGAACCCTTCCGACCGCCCCCGCCGAACCATGAACCCTTCCGACCGCCCCCGCCGAACATGGTTGGCAGGGGCGACGGAAATTCATATGGCAAAGGCTCAGCCTTCATCGATGGACCAGACCCGAATGCGGTGGCCATCGGGATCGAGCGCCAGAAAATTGAGCCCGAAGTCCGCGGCCTGAGGTCCTTGCGCGATGGCGATCCCATCGGCTTTCCATGTCTCGTGAAGCGCTTTCACCGCCCCGGCCGTCTCCAGGCGAAGGCCGAGTTCGACGGTGCCCGCGCCGGTGCTGACGGCGGGCTTTCCCTTGGCCCAAAGCCCGAGGCGCAGCCCCGTGGACAGGATGAAGAGCGCGAATTGTCTTCCACCACGGTCGGCGCGACATCGAAGAGCTTGCCGTAGAAGGCAGCGCTTTTCGCCGAGTCGGCGACGTGAAGAAGAACGTAGCTGGGATGGGTGGTCATGGGTCGTCCTTTCCTTTGGGAAGAGGAGCAGACCCTACGAGCCTCCACTGCCAGATTGTGTCAGCAGCGTTCAGTGGCGGGGCAACAATCAATCGAAGGTGCGTGTGATGCCTTGGCTGTCTCTCCAGGCTTTCATGAGCGCCGGCCGGGAGGACGGATAGCGCTCCCCCGACATCTCAGCCGCCCCGATGCGGTCGGCGCGGAAATGTCGGAAGTCCTGGCGCAGCTCGCACCAGGCGACCAGCATTCTCACCTGATCGAAGAAGGCGAGCACGAAGGGCCAGACGGTGCGCCGCGACTCGGCGTCGCCGCCATCGCGATAGTGGATCGTCAACTTGCGGCGCTCGCGCACGGCCTGCCTCAGCAGCGCAAGAGGCACAGCATGGTGCTCGATCTCCATCGAAGCGACCACGAGGCCCGAGGTTTGCAACTCGGTCTTAAGGTCTTCCGGCAGGACCGCCGCGATCTTGGCGAGCGCCCCTCTGGCTGCGGCCGACAGCGCCCCGTCGCCGCGCTCCGCCACCCATCGCGAGCCGAGAACCAGCGCTTCGATCTCCTCGCTCGAGAACATCAGCGGCGGCAAGAGAAACCCAGGCTTGAGCACATAGCCGACGCCCGCCTCACCCTCGATTGCCGCGCCCTGCGCCTGCAGGCTCGCGATGTCGCGATAGAGCGTGCGCAGGGAGACGCCCGTCTCTTCGGCCAGGAGACGGCCGCTGACCGGCCGGCGATGGGCGCGAAGGACTTGAAGGAGGCGCAACAGGCGCTCGGAGCGAGACATGGCCTCCACTATATCCCGATACTGACAGTTCGTGGCAGCAGTATCGCCTATCCATTCAGCGGAAGGAGCGCCTCCCCAGCACGCGCGAGGTGTGACGATCCAGCATCAGTTAATGCCGACCTTCAAACGTTAACCTTTCGTTAACCATTCAAGGCCAGATTCAGCTTTGCGGGTACGGAGCATGATCCAGGAAGCTCCCGAGGCTCTCTGGGAACATGCATAAAACAAGAAGATCGAGTGACGACGCGGTCCAGCGGGAACGCGCTTCGCTCAGGAAGAGAGACGGCAAAAGACCGCCCTCTTCGTCGATATCGCGGGCGGGTCGCGGCTTTCGAGGGGTGTTAAGCCGCGCCCGCCCATCTCCTCCGCACTTCTCTCATTTGGGATCGCCGAGGGACCGCGCCTGATCGAGAAGCGCGATCACCTCCTCGTCCGACGTCTGATCGAAATCGACATAGGCTTCGCCGACCGAGCGAAAGTCCTCGGGCTGCCTCAGGCAGAAGATCTCGCTCGCCGCCTCCGAAAGACCTGCAAGCGCGGAGGACGGCGCCACCGGCACGGCGAGGATGAGCCGGCTGGCCCCTGAGCGCGCCAGAGCCGTCAGGGCCGCGCGGGCCGTTCCGCCCGTCGCGATCCCGTCATCCATCAGGATGACCGTGCGCCCTTTCAGGTCGGGCCGAACGCGGTCGCGGCCATAGAGCGCCCGCCGGTGCTCGATCTCCGCCACCTGCCGCCGGGCCTCGGCCTCGACATAGGCGGGAGACGCTTCGACGAAGGTCGTGACCTCGTCGTTGAGGACGATTTCCGCCGGCTCCCCCTCGACCACGGCGCCGAGCCCAAGCTCAGGCTCGCCGGGCGCGCCGATCTTGCGCACCAGGAGAACGTCGAGCGGAGCCTTCAACGCGCTTGCCACCTCGAAGGCGACGGGCACCCCGCCGCGCGGCAGGGCGAGGACAACCGGGCGCGACGCCGCCAAAGGGACGAGCACCTCCGCCAGCATTTGGCCGGCATCGCGGCGATCGGCAAAGGGCTTTTCGGGAATCGTCATTCGAACCTCCCGGCCGGAATGCGCCCCGCGCGGCAAGGAAAAGGCCCACCGCAAACTCGATTCTCAGTTGGTGCCGCCGTGCGACCTCGACCATTCCTCGGGGGCATGGAGGAAAGCTTCAACCTCGCTGAGCGTTCGCTCATCGAAATATGACTTGTCGCGAGCGACCTTCAAGACATCCCACCAGCTGGCGAGCCAGTGAAGCTCAAGGCCGAGCTCATCGAGGCGCGTCTTCGCCCTCAGGAAGATGTCGTAGTAGAAGACCACGAACGAGTGATCGACCTTGAGGCCTGCGTTGCGCATGGCCTCGCAGAACTTGATCTTGGAGCCGGCGTCGCTGGCGAGATCCTCGACAAGGAGCGTGCGCGCGCCCTCGCTATAGGCGCCCTCGATCTGGGCGCCGCGTCCGAAGCCCTTCGGCTGCTTGCGGATATATTGCATCGGCAGCGCCATACGATCGGCGATCCAGGCCGCGAAGGGTATGCCCGCTGTCTCGCCGCCTGCCACGGCGTCCAGCGATTCGAAGCCAACTTCCGACAGAATGACGGAGGTGGCGAAATCCATCAGCGTGGTGCGCAGACGCGGGAACGAGATGAGCTTTCGGCAGTCGATATAGACAGGACTCGCCGCGCCGGAAGTCAGACGAAAGGGCTCGTCCGCGCGAAAATGCACGGCCTGCACCTCGATCAACATCTTGGCCGTCATCTCGGCGATCAGGGTCTTGTCGGGAAAGCTCGTCACGTCCGGCCTCTTCGCGTGCGACAGAAGGAAACGGCGCCGTTCCTCCGTTCGGGAGGACAGGCCGCTGATGGTGGGGCATCTAGCCTTCAGCCGCGCGTGGCTTCAAGTACCGCCGGCGAGCAGAATGGACTTGCCAGTCGCTTCTCGACCGCCAATTGTTGCGAAGGAACCCGCTCCCTTCAGGCGTCACTCGTCGATGGGGCAATCCGACCAATCAAGGGGAAGCCATCATGCGCTTAGGGATCATCGGCCTCGGCCGAATGGGCGGAAACATCGCCCGCCGCCTGGTACGCGGCGGCCACGAATGCGTGGTCTACGACCGCAGCGAAAAGGCGGTCGCCGCCCTGGCCAAGGAGGGCATGACGCCCGCAACTTCGCTGGAGGACATGGCGGCCAAGCTCGACGGGCCGCGTATCTTCTGGGTGATGCTGCCAGCCGGCGCACCGACCGAACAGACCGTCACCGATCTTTCGGGCATCGGGCAGGCCGGCGACGTCATCATCGATGCCGGCAACACCTACTACAAGGACGACATGCGCCGGGCGAAAATGCTTGGCGAGAAGAATATGCACTATATCGACATCGGGACTTCGGGCGGCGTCTGGGGCCTCGAGCGCGGCTATTGCATGATGATCGGCGGCCCAAAGGAGCAGGTCGACCTTCTCGATCCGATCTTCGATACGTTGGCGCCGGGCTATGGCGACATCGTGCGCACCCATGGACGGGACGAGCCCGATGACCGCGCTGAACGTGGCTATATCCACGCCGGACCGGCGGGCGCCGGCCACTTCGTCAAGATGGTCCACAACGGCATCGAGTACGGCATGATGCAGGCCTATGCCGAGGGCTTCGACATCCTCGCCCAGAAGGCGTCGGACAAGCTGCCGGAAGAGGAGCGCATGGAGCTCTTCCTGCCCGACATCGCCGAGGTCTGGCGGCGCGGCTCGGTCATCTCCTCCTGGCTTCTCGACCTCACCGCCCAGGCGCTCGCCAAGGACAAGGAGCTCTCGCAGTTCTCCGGGCACGTCAGCGATTCGGGCGAAGGGCAGTGGACCATTGAGGCCGCGATGGAGGAGGCCGTGCCGGCCCACGTGCTGACGGCGGCGCTCTACGCGCGCTATCGCTCCCGCATGGACCATACGTTTGGCGAAAAGCTGCTCTCGGCCATGCGCTTCGGCTTCGGCGGCCATGTCGAGATGCCGCAATAACTGGCGCTGAGAAGCAAGCGCGAAAGCTCGCAAAAAACAAAAGGCCGGGCGCCCTTGGCGGCCCGGCCTTCTCATGCATTCGAATCGAGGGCGATCAGCCCATGACAGTCTTTTCAGCAACGCTGGAATCGGCGTTCAGCCGGTAGACGATCGGCACGCCGGTCGCCAACTCGCGGCTGACGATCTCCTCGCCCGTCAGCCCATCGAGCGCCATGATCAGGGCGCGCAGCGAGTTGCCGTGGGCCGCGACGATCACCGACCCGCCCTTGAGCACATGCGGCTGAATGGTGTGGATGTAGTAGGGCCAAACGCGCGCGCCGGTGTCCTTGAGGCTTTCGCCGCCGGGAGGCGGAACGTCGTAGGACCGGCGCCAGACATGCACCTGCTCCTCGCCCCATTTGGCGCGGGCGTCGTCCTTGTTGAGGCCGGAGAGGTCGCCATAGTCGCGCTCGTTGAGGGCCTGATCCTTGAACGTCTCAAGGCCTGTCTGGCCAAGTTCCTCCAGGATGAGGCCGAGCGTGTGCTGGGCGCGGGTGAGCACGCTGGTGAAGGCGATGTCGAACTTGAGGCCGGCTTCCTTGAGCTTGCGGCCCGCTGCGTGTGCCTCCTCGACGCCCTTCTCGGAAAGGTCAGGGTCGCGCCAGCCGGTGAAGAGGTTCTTGAGGTTCCAGTCGCTTTGTCCGTGGCGGACGAGAACGAGGGTGCGTTCCATGTGAGAGTTCTCCGTTTGCGTTCGTCAAAGGGAGGGCCGAACCGGCCCATGTTGCGACGCGCCGTCGGCTAAAGCCCCAGCACGTCCTTCATAGAATAGAGGCCGGGGGCGCGGCCCCTGGCCCAGAGAGCGGCGGTCAGGGCACCTCGCGCGAAGATGGAGCGGTCGCTCGCCTGGTGGGAGAATTCTATGCGCTCCCCCTCCCCGGCGAAGATCACGGAATGGTCGCCCACCACCGAGCCGCCGCGCAAAGTGGCGAAGCCGATGGCGCCGGACGGACGTGGCCCCGTATGGCCGTCGCGGGCCCTGACGCTGTGGTCGCCAAGATCGATGCCCCGCCCGTCCGCCGCCGCCTTGCCCAGGAGCAGCGCCGTGCCCGAGGGAGCGTCGACCTTGTGACGATGATGCATCTCCAGCACCTCAATGTCGAAGGCATCGGGGCCGAGCGCCTTCGCCGCCTTCTCCACCATGACGGCGAGCAGGTTGACGCCGAGGCTCATATTGCCCGACTTGACGATGGCGACGCGCCGCGCGGCCTCGGCGATCGCCGCCTCGTCCTCGGCGGACAGGCCCGTCGTGCCGATGATGTGGGCAACGCCCGCCGCCGCCGCTGCTTTCGCATTAGCGACGCTCGCCGCCGGCGCGGTGAAATCGATCATGGCATCCGCACCTGCGAGCGCGGCCGCGACTTCGCTGGTGAGCTTGACGCCGTTTTCGCCAAGGCCGGCGAGAACGCCAGCGTCGCTTCCCAGAGCCGCGGCTCCTTCACGCTCCAGCGCCGCGACAAGGCGGACGCCTTCGGTCGTGGCGATGGTCTGGACGAGGGTGCGCCCCATGCGCCCGGAAGCCCCCGTCACCACCAGCTTCATCTCGCTCATCTCGCTCTCCTTCGCGCGCGGCAGGGAGCAGGGCCACGCTTTGCCCGCAAGCCGGCGCATTGCCGCACCAGGCTCTCACCCTCGGCCATGGACGGTCTCCGCCAGGGCCTCGGCGTCGGACCCGACACGGTTCTGCAGGCTGTAGAACCGTGCGTAGAGGCCGCCCGGCCGATTGACGAGGTCATAATGGCTGCCTTCCTCGACAACCTGACCCTTGTCCATCACCAGAATGCGATCGGCGCCGATGACGGTCGACAGGCGGTGGGCAACGACAACGACGGTGCGGTTCCTCGCCGCCTCCTCCAGTGCCGTCTGGACCAGCGTCTCCGAGCGGGAATCAAGCGCCGACGTCGCCTCGTCGAGAAGCAGGATCGGCGCGTTGCGAACCAGGGCGCGGGCGATCGACAGACGCTGCCGCTGGCCGCCCGAAAGAGTGATTCCGTTCTCTCCGAGAGGGGTATCGTAGCCCTGCGGCTGGAGAAGGATGAATTCCTCCGCCTGGGCGAGCCGGGCGGCCTCCTCCACCTCCGCGTCGGTCGCCTCCGGGCGGCCGAAGCGGATGTTGTCTCGGATCGTTCCCTGGAAGAGATACGGCTCCTGCGGGACATACGCGATCCTGGAACGCAGCGAGCGCTTCGTAACCTCGGAGATGTCCTGATCGTCGATGAGAATGCGCCCGCCCTGGAGGCTGTAGAAACGCTGGATCAGGGCGATTACGGTCGATTTGCCGCTACCCGAGGCGCCGATGATGGCGGTCGTCTTGCCCGCCGGCGCCGTGAACGAGAGGTCGCGCAACACCGGCTCGGTCGGATAGTAGTTGAAGTCGGCATGCTCGAAGCGGATCTCGCCACCCGCAACGGCGAGCGCCGGCGCGTCGGGCGCGTCGGGCTGGCGCGGCTCGATATCCAGGATCTCGTAGATCATTTGGGCGTTGACCAGCGCGCGCTCCAGCTGGACCTGAAGGCGCGCGAGACGGCGGGCCGGATCGTAGGCGAGAAGCAGGGCGGTGATGAACGAGAACATCGAGCCCGGCGAATAGCCGTAGACGACCGCGCGATAGCCCGAATAGGCAATGATCGCGGCGATCGCGATGCCCGCCACGATCTCCGTTACTGGTCCGGAGCGCTCGGTGATCCGGGCGATGCGGTTGGAGCGTTCCTCCGCCTCGACGATCAGCGCCTCGATCCGCTGGCGCAACACCTCCTCCATGGTGAAGGCCTTGACCACCGTAATGCCGCGCGCGGCCTCCTGGATGGAGGCCAGCACGCGGGAGTTGACGTCGACGGACTTGCGCGTCGCCGAGCGCAGCTTGCGCGACAGCCTCATAATCATCACGCCGATGAAGGGGCCGCCGACCAGGGCAATGGAGGACAGGAGGGGGTCCTGATAGACCATCACGCCGATCAGGAAAATGAGCGTCAGAAGATCGCGTGCGATCGAGGTGATGGTCAGGTTCAGCGTCGAGCGGATGCCCGTCACGTTCTGGTTGATGCGCGCAGCCAGCTGCGCCGAGCGGTTCTCGTGGAAGAAATCGACGGAGAGGTCCGTGAGATGCGAGAAGAGGCGCCGCTGGTAGCGCGCGACGATGTTGTTGCCGATCCTCTCCAGGATCACGCCCTGCTGATAGCCGGAAAGGCCGCGCACAACGAAGGAGACGAAAACCGCGAAGGGCAGCGCCACGAGAAGCGAGCGATTCTGGGCGACGAAGATCTCGTCGATGACGTCTCGCATGATCCACGCCATGAAGGCGGTGGAAAGCGACCCAAGGACCAGGCAGACGGCGGCGACGCTATAGAGCCCGAGATATTCGCGCCCGTTCTCGGCGGCAATCCTCTTCAGGAGGCGGATCACCTGCCCGCGCTCCGCCTTGCCGCCGGTCAAAATCGGAGCCTTCATGCTCGGCCGGTCCTGCATGTCACGCCATCCATCGGCGCTCGGCCGTCTCGATGCCGTATCGGCGCGGCGCGCGGGCGTAGGCCGCCAGCCCGGTCAGTGCCGCCAGGGACGCCGTGACCACGAAGAGCGGCACCTGCCGCATCAGATCGGTGTGCGGCGCCTTGTTCTCGAACTCGGCGCGGATCGCTCCGACATCGAGAATCGGGATCAGGCGCTGGAAGATGCCGCCGCCGATATAGACGCCGCCGCGCGCCATGAAGATCAGCGCCAGATCGCCCGCGTAGCGCCCGACATAGAGCGTGAAAAGCCTCACCGCCTCGACGGCCTGGGCGTTGGCAGCGGTGCTGGCCGCTCCGGACACCTCGGCTGGTTCACTGAGAATGGGCATGACTCCATCGGCCGCGCAGATCGCACGGTAGAGGTTGACGAGCCCGCGCCCGCACAGCACCTGCTCTCCGGAAACGCGGCCCTCGATGGTCTCGAGATGAGGCCAGATGGCCTGGTCGCGCGCCGTGCGCGGCCCGAGATCGACATGCCCGCCCTCGCCCGCGACAGGCACCCAGATGTCACGCACCTTGACGAGCCCGGCGACGCCGAGGCCGGTTCCGGGGCCGAGCACGACGCGCGAGGCCGTTTCATGGACGTGGCCGCCGCCGATGGCATGATGAACGCTTGGCGGCAGGGCGGAAACGGCCAGCGCCTGGGCCTCGAAATCGTTGAGGACGACCACCTCCCGAAGATCGAGGGAGGCGAGCATCTGGCGCGGCTTGATGACCCAGGGCGCATTGGTGAGGTCGATCTCATCGCCGTCCACCGGCCCGGCCACAGCGAGCAGCGCGGACTTTGGGCGGCCGCCCGCCGCGATCACAACCGCGCGAATGGCATCGTCAATCGTCTTGTGATCGGCGGTGCGAGCGATCTCGTAGTGCTTCGGCTCGGCCGTTTCATTTTCCAGCACGGCAAAGCGGGCATTGGTGCCGCCGATGTCGCCGATCAAGACCGGAAAGGTCAGTCCCGGATCGCTGTCGAGAGTGCTGATCATGCCTCAACCCGCTTCGCGCCAATCTGTCCGGCCCGCCAATACGCTATCGCGGGGCCGGACGCAAAGGCAGGGCGGTACGCCGCCCCTCAGTTCGAGGGGCGGGCTCCGGGCCTCGGACCGGCGACGGGAAGCGGCGGAACCGGTCCGGCCTCCGGGAACATCGCGGCGGGTGGCGCCGCTGAGGGAACCGGCGGGGCCGTCACCGCGACAGGCTGCGAGGCACCGCCGCCGGCCGAAGGCGCGGCGAGGACGGCGGCGCAGGCCGCAGGCAGATCCGCCACCCGCATGGGCGGCTTGGGCTTGGCCGGCTTGGCGCCCGGCTTCGGCGGCTGAAGCGCGACATTGAACCACCAGCCAAGGTCGCCGCAGCCGTCTCCCGTGCCTGTCGAGGCCTGGGGCTTGCAACCGTCGGACCCCGGTTGGCAAGACAGGCGGACGTGGAAATGTTCGTTGTGGCCGTAATAGGGGCGCACCTTGTTGAGCCAGCCGCGATCGCCGCGCGTCGTCTCGCAAAGCTTCTTCTTGATGCCCGGATGAACGAAGATGCGCTCGACCTCAGGGTCCTCGGCCGCGAGCTTGACGAGCCCGGCATAGCGCTTGTCCCAGATGGTGTCGTCGACCTGGAACGTGCCCTTCTTGAGCACCGAGCGGAAGGGATAGTCCTCCCGCTGCTCGACCGTGAGCCGCTTTTCCGGCATCGGACGGAACCAGATGTCGACATCGAGCCCGATCTGATGCGACGCATGGCCATAGGGCAGCGGCCCGCCGCGCGGTTGCGACATGTCGCCGACAAGAAGCCCCGGCCAGCCATCTTCGCGCGCCGCTCGCTCCGCCAGCTTCTCGACGAAGGCGACAGTCGCGGGATGCCCATAGTGACGATTGCGGGAGGTGCGCATGACCTGCCAGTCAGGCCCGTCGATCGGCAACGTCGCGGCGCCGGCAAGGCATCCCTTGGAATAGAAGCCGATGCTCCGCGTCGCCATCGCCGCCGGCTCGCGCGCCGCCGAGAAGGCTTCCTTGGCCAGCGGCGAGGCCGCCCCGCTGGGCGAGGCGGCCGCCATCAACACGCTCGAAGCAAGCATAAGGCCGGCGGAGAGCCGGCACGAGAATTTCACCATCCCCACCTCTTGTCGTCATGCGCCGGGCGGGGCGTGGTGAAACAGCCCGCCGGCGCTATTCTTCGTCTTCCCCGGCCGCGGAGGAAACCTGACGGGAGATGTAGAGCTGGTCGCCCAGCATCTCCATCAGACCAAGCTGCTCCTCGCAGAAATCGACATGCTCCTCCTCGTCGCCGAGGATGGTCATGAACAGGTTGAAGGTGCCGACGTCGCCGGCCGCCTCACATTCGCGCGCGGCCTTGTTGTAATAGGCGCGCGCCTCATTCTCCATCTCCAGCTGCGTCTCGAAGATGTTCTTGACCGACTTCGGCTGCTCGATCTTGTCGAGTGTATGAACATCGGGCTCGCCCTCCAGGAGAATCAGGCGGGACAGATAAAGATTGGCGTGCTCACGCTCCTCGCCGATCTCCTCACGCATGCGCTTGGCCAGACGGTCGATGCCCCAATCGTCGAGCTTGCGCTCCTGAAGCAGATAGGTGTTGACCGTCGTAAGCTCCATCGTGAGGGCACGCTGAAGATGCTTGAGGGAAACCTCTGGGCCTTTCATGGCAGAATCGTCCTTGTTGCGATGCAGAATGATTGCGTCGGCATTGCGACGTCGCCCTAAACACGTAGGGCAAGCGGACCTTCACTCCAGCCCACCATCCAGGCCGCGACGATTCGTCCGCGCCGCGCCTAGGCCCGCGTCACCGCGAGACGAACGCCCGGATCGGGGCGCAGCGTCATCGCCATGACAGGCTTCGGCAGGGCGAAGCTCGCAAGGTCGAAGCGGAAGCGCGAAATGAGCGTCGCAAGGATAATCTCGGCCTGCATCATCGCGAAGTTGGCGCCGACGCAGACGCGCGGCCCCGCCCCGAACGGCAGATATTGATACTTGTCGATCTTGCGCCGCGCCTCGGGTGAGAAGCGGTCGGGATCGAAGCGATCGGGACGCTCCCACAGGAGATGGTGGCGATGGAGCGCATAGAAGGGCAGAAACAGGACCTCGCCGGGATTGATGTCGCGGCCGGCCAGCACATCCGCCTCGCGCGGATCACGCGCCAGCATGCCCACCGGCGGATAAAGGCGCATCGCCTCCTCGATCACCTGGCCGATGAAAGGCATTTTCGAAAGATCGTCGGCGCCCGCCGCGCGGCCGGCAAGGACGGCGCGGGCCTCCTCTCGCGCCCTTTCCTGCGCATCGAGATCGAGCGCAAGGAGGAGAAGCGACCATGACAGCGCCAGCGCCGTCGTTTCGTGACCGGCGACGATGAAGAACTGCATGTTGTGCAGCACATCTTCGGCCGACATGGAGTGCCCCGTCTCCGGGTCCTTGGCCTTCATCATATGGTCGAGCAGGTCATCCGCTCCGCCGGGTGCCTCGGCGCGCCGCGCGGCGATCGCTTCCGCGACCATGGCATGCATGGTCTTGACTGCGCCACGCCCGGCAATGGCGCCGGGGCGCGGCACCCAGTCCGGAACATGCAGGAAATCGAGGAGAGAGGCCCGTCCGACGGTTTCGAAATAACGGGAGATGGCCGCCGCATAGACCTCTCCGTCGAAATGCTCCCGCCCGGAGAGCGCGACCTCGCAGATGACGTCGAACGTCGCCGACAGCATTTCCCGCACCATCTCGGCGGCGCCACCGGCGGCGTCCAGCCTCTCGCTGGCGCGCTCGGCGGTCGCCGTCATCATTGGCGCGAGCGCGTTGACATTGCGCTGGGCGAACACCGGGGCCACCGCCCGTCTCTGCCAGCGCCAGGCCTCGCCCTCCGAGGTGAAGAGGCTGTCGCCCACCGCCGGGCGCAGCATGCGCACCATCGTCTGGGACTTCGGGTAGTTGTCGACATTGTCGAGGAAGATGCGCTTCAGGGCAGCCGGGTCCTGGATCATGTGCCAGCGCGACGTCGCGCGCCCGGTGACGATCGGCTGCTGATAGGCGATCTCTGGAATCAGCTCGAGGACGTTGCGCCGCGCTGCCCTGACCGACTGGAGGATGGTGAGCGGGCGCGTGTGCGGGGTGATCGTTGGCGGCAGCGTGGGCCGATCGAGCATGAAAAGTCTCCTGCCGGGATCGATGACCGGACGACGGCGCCGGCCTCTATGCAGGAGAGTTGGGCCCAGGAAGACCGCATGCAAGGGCCTCGCCAAGGGTTGATCGGCCGGCTCCATGCGATTTCATGGCAAGCCCGCATCAGGAGCGAGCTTTCTTTCCGAGCGTTCGGTTGATGCGACAGGCAGCCGGTTTGGCGGTCATGATACCTGTGGCCGGCGGTAAGGCTCTGTCAAAACGAGAAGCAACCACCCTTTTCGCGGTGAGCCGTAAGCTCAGGCCGAGCGCCGGGCCCTGGTTTTCTTCTTTGGGCTCGCTTCCGTCTTCGCATCGGCGGCCTTGCCCGCATCGGCGGCTTCCCGCTCGAGCCTCAGGGCACGAAGACGGGCCGTCTTCTGCTGGACAGCGGTGGCGTCGGCCTTGATCAGCCCCATGGCGGAGCCCTTTTCGTGGCGCGGCGATTCCGAACGAAAAACGGAATTGGCGCGCCTTTCGGCCTGACTGGTGTTGTTCATGAGATATGCTTTCGGTCAGCCGAGGTCGTGATCGCGTCACGCGGGTGCGTGGAAAACTCGGCGGAGCAGCTTGCGTGATAGATAGCGCCGAAGCGGCACACGCACAGTGCAGTCTGATCGAGGATAGCCCCGAATGCAAATCGGGCTCCTTCCTCGCGGAAGGAGCCCGATCCTGTGGCAAGCGCCGATATCGTGTTCATCGCATCGCAAGCGCGGGTTCGCCAGTACATCCGTGGTCGACCCGGCTTCGATGCGGACCACCCGCAGCCCTAACGGCTACCGGTGAAGCTCAAGCGAGCGAGAGATTGTCGGCGGACTTCTTGCCGGAGCGGCGGTCCGAGACGAGCTCGTAATTGACCTTCTGACCGTCCTTCAGCTCGCTGAGGCCGGCGCGCTCGACGGCGCTGATGTGAACGAAGGCATCCGGGCCGCCATCATCAGGAGCGATGAAGCCGAAGCCCTTCTGCGAATTAAACCACTTAACGGTTCCCGTCGTCATGGGAAACCCTTTCAAAGACGAGTGTAGACAGGCCCGAGAACGGACCATTGTAGATCGATTTTGTCAGGAGAGAATTATTGAACAGAGCGCTTTCATTCCGCGCCAAGGCCAAAGTCCCGGCCGTCTATCGACTTCCGGAATATGGAGGATCGGCGCGGAAAATGCAAGCTCGGCACAGATTTTTAATTTAGACAGCAAAAGCGCAACCCGTGCGACTTCCCGTTAGATCCCCAAGCGGCAGCTCACCAAGATGAACTTTAGCCGCCTCGGAGACGGTCGAACGGGGGCAGCACAGGAGGAGCGCGAAGCTACGCCTACGCTCCGAACAGGTCGTTCCAACGCTCCGTCACCCGCCGCGCGATATCCGGATCGGTACGCATAACGGTGCCCCATCCCCGGCTCGTCTCCGCGCCGATCTTGTTGGTGGCGTCGATGCCGAGCTTGCCGCCCAGCCCCTCCAGGGGCGAGGCGAAGTCGAGATGGTCGATGGGGGTGCGGTCAACCGTCAGGAGGTCGCGCGAGGGGTCCATACGGGTCGCCACCGCCCACATCACGTCGCTCCATGAGCGGATGTCGATATCGCCATCGACGACGATCAGCATTTTCGTCATGGTGAACTGCGGCAGGAGCGACCAGAATCCCATCATCACCCGGCGCGCCTGACCGGCATAGCGCTTGTCGATGGCGATGACGGCGACGCGATAGGAGCAGGCCTCCGGCGGTAACCAAACATCGAGCACCTCCGGCATCTGCTGCTTGAGGAGCGGCTTGAAGACCTCGAGGAACGTGTCGGCGATGACGGCGGGCTCGTCGGGCGCGCGGCCGGTGAAGGTCGACAGATAGACGCCGTCGCGGCGCACGCGCATGTGCTTCAGATTGAAGACGGGAAAGGTCTCGGGCGGATTGTAATAGCCGGTGTGGTCGCCGAACGGCCCTTCCTGCGCCGTCTCCGTCAGGGACACCGTCCCCTCGAGAACAATTTCGGCGCTCGCCGGCACATGCAGCGGAATGGTGCGGCAGGGGACCATGGCCGGCCGCCCCCCTGAGAGAATGCCGGAGAGCGAGAGTTCGGTGGTCCCTTCCGGCGCCGGCATGACCGCTGCCATCATCGTCGCCGGATCGGCGCCGATGACCACGGCGACCGGCATCTCCTTGCCGGCCTTGACCCATTGGCGATGATGAACCGCTCCGCCCCGCATCTGAAGCCAGCGGGCGATGGCGCGCCGCTTGTCCAGGACCTGCATCCGGTAGACGCCGAGATTGTAGGTGGAGAAGTCGTCGCGGCCCGGCGCGCGCGTCACCACCAGCGGCCAGGTGATGAGCGGGCCGGCGTCGCCCGGCCAGCAGGTCTGGACCGGCAGAAGTGAAAGATCGGGAGCGAGTTCCTCCCATTTCGCCCCGTCGCGCGCCGATCGCGGACGTGAGTTCAGCGCCGCCTTGGCCGCCGGCATAAGGTCCAGCGCGGCCCTGGCCGATTCGGGCGGCTTCGGCGAGCGCAGCCAGGCCATCATCTCACCGAGCCCTTTGAGTCCCTCCAGGTTCGTGCCGAGCGCTGCCGCGACGCGTTCCCTCGTGCCGTACAGATTGGCGACGACGGGCAGGCCAAAGGATCTGTCGCCCGAGACTGGCCGGTCGAATCGCAACACCGGGCCGCCCTGGGCGATGACGCGGCGGTGGATCTCGCTCATCTCCTGGGCGACATCGACCGGGGCCGTCACGCTCTTCAGCTCGCCCTGGCGCTGGCAGTGGTCGAGAAAGGCGCGAAGGTCCGCGAAAGCCGGTTGCGAGCGCTGGTACATGGGATTCTCCGAGGTCGGAACCGGCTGACTGCCACCCCAAATGCACCCAAACTTTGCGATGGATCAAATTTTGAATGGCGTCGGCCGCCTATGGCGGGAGACCGATGACAGGAAACTCCATGGTCGACCAACCGAACGGCGAACTTCCAAAAGTTCTGCAAATTCTGGCGCGTCCCGCGGGGCTGCTGCCTCTCGGCATCGTATTGACGCAGGCCGTGCGGCGCATGGCGCGCCGTCGCCCGACCCTGTTCGAACGCCTGGACGAACACCGTCATGCTTCTTTCCTGGTGGAGCCGAGCGACCTCGATTTCGCCTTCGTGCTGGTTCCGGACGGCGAGCAGGCGAGCGTGCGTTCCTATTCGAAGCGCGCCCTGCCCTCCGCCGACGTTCACGTCAAAGGGCCGATCCTGATGCTGCTCGGCCTTCTCGACGGCACGTTCGACGGCGACGCCCTCTTTTTCAACCGCGTCCTTTCTGTTTCCGGCAAGACCGACGCCCTGGTGGCGCTGCGCAACACCATCGAGGACGCGGAACTCAAGCCCTCCGATCTCCTCGGCGTCACGGGACGCGGCGCCGCCTTTCTCGACAGCGCCGTTCTGAGGGCGCTCGCCTCGGCCCGGCGCGTTGTTGGCGCGCCGAACATGGGAGCCATGCCATGAGCCTTGAACTCGTCTGCCCGGCGGGCACGCCGTCGGCCCTTCGCGCCGCCGTCGATGCCGGCGCGCATTCCGTCTATTGCGGCTTTCGCGACGAAACCAACGCCCGCAACTTTCCCGGCCTCAATTTCTCGCCGGCCGAGCTAAAGGAGGGCGTGCGCTACGCCCATCAGCGCGGCGCCAAGGTGCTGGTCGCGGTCAACACCTTCGCCAAGGCGGGGGCGATGGAGCCGTGGAAGAAGGCTGTGGCCAATGTCGAGGCCGCGGGCGCGGATGCGATCATCGTCGCCGATATCGCCGTGCTCGACCATGCGGCGCGTCACCACCCCGATCTTCGCCTCCACCTTTCGGTGCAGGCGGCGGCCGCGACCCCGGAGGCCATCGCCTTCTACGCCGATACGTTCGGCGTCAGGCGCGTCGTGCTGCCGCGCGTGCTCTCCGTGGAGGAGATCAAGAAGCTCAACAGTGCGGTCGCGTCAACCGGCGTCGAAACGGAAGTCTTCGTCTTCGGCGGCCTCTGCCCGATGGCTGAGGGGCGGTGCGCCCTGTCCTCCTATGCCACCGGCAAGTCGCCCAATCTCGTCGGCGTCTGCTCGCCGCCCGATTTCGTCGAATATTGCGACGAAGGGGCCGACGGCACGGCAACGCGCCTCGGCGGCTTTACCATCGACCGTTTCGCGCCCGGCGCGCCCGCTGGCTATCCGACGCTGTGCAAGGGCAGCTTCGTTGCCGGCGGCAAAACCTCGCACCTTTTCGAGGACCCGGTGAGCCTCAATGCCGCGAGCCTCCTGCCGCGCCTGAGGGAAGCCGGCGTCACGGCCCTGAAGATCGAGGGCCGCCAGCGCGGCAAGGGATACATCGCCGAGGTGGTGAGGACCTTCCGCAAGGCGGTGGATGCGCTGGAGGCGGGCCGCCCGCAGGTCGAAGCGGAGGCGATGCTCGCCGGCCTCGTCGAAGGCGGACGCCAGACGTCGGGCGCTTATCAGAAGACTTGGAGATAAGAGATGGCCCGCATCGGTCTTACCCTCGGCCCCTGTCTGTTCAACTGGTCGGCCGAGCGCCTTCTCGCCTTCTATCGCGGCATCGCCGAGAACTCTGTCTATGATCGGGTCCATGTCGGCGAGGTCGTCTGCGGCAAGCGCATGCCCTTCTCCGATCCGGTGTGGCCGGAGGTGATCGAGACGCTGCAAAGCGCCGGCAAGGAAGTGGTGATCTCAACGCTCGCGATGCCCTCCACCGTGCGCGAGCGCAAAGCCCTGGCCGAGCTGGTCTCGGGCGACGTCATGGCCGAGATCAACGACATCACCGCCCTTGCCTCGTTGGAGGGCCGGCCCTTCACTGTGGGCCCACTGATCAACGTCTACAACGAGGCGTCGGCCGCCTTTTTCGCCGGGCGCGGCGCAAAGTCCATCTGCCTGCCGGTGGAACTGCCGCTATCCTCGGTCGCGGTCATCGCCAAGGCCTGCGAGGGACTGGAAGCGGAGGTCTTCGCCTTTGGCCGCCTGCCGCTGGCGCTCTCCAGCCGCTGCTACCACGCCCGGCTGCATGGCCTTCACAAGGACTCCTGCCAGTTCATCTGTGATCGCGATCCCGATGGCCTGGCGGTCGACACCGTGGATGGCCAGAAGTTCCTCGCCATCAACGGCATCCAGACGCTGTCCGACGGCGTCCAGCTCTTCCTGCCAACGGCGGGCGAGGCATCCGCCCACGGCATCAAACGGCTGCGGATTTCGCCCCATACGCTGGACATGGTCACGGTGGGGGCGACCTATCGCCGGCTTCTCGACGGCGAGATGAGCCCGACAGAGGCGAAAGAATCGCTGCTGGCCCTTGGGCTCCCCGGCGCGCCGGTCAACGGCTATCTCAGCGGCGGCGTGGGCGCCTCGCAGCTCGAACTCGCCTAAATCCCCGCTCTCGCCCCGTGGCCGCGCCCCTCAATGGAGGCGCGCGACGACAGGGACCCAGAAGGCGAGCGTGAGCAGCGCCACCAGGAGCACCGGTGGCGTCAGGATGAGCCCGATCCGGCAGTACTGAGCCCAGCCGATATGGCGGCCCTTGCGGGCCAGCCCGTGCAGCCAGAGCAGCGTCGCCAGGCTGCCGATGGGCGTGAACTTCGGCCCGAGGTCGTTGCCAATGACGCTCGCGTAGATCATCAGCTCGCGCGTGTGCTCGGAAACGGCGGCGCTCTTCACCGCGAGCGCCGAGAGGAGCGTCGCCGGCAGATTGTTCATCACCGAGGCGAGGATCGCCACGGCAAAGCCTGTGCCCACGGTCGCGATCACGTCTCCCTGCCCGCCGAGATAGGTCAGGACAGCGGCCGTGCGCTCGGTCAGGCCGGCGTTGCCGAGACCGTAGACCACCACATACATGCCGACAGAAAACCAGACGATCTGCCAGGGCGCGCGCTGGATCACCGTCTTCAGCGGCACGACGGCGTGACGCCCGCCGAACCAGCGTCCTGCGACCGCCACCAGAATGAGCGCCGCGCTGCCCGTCACGACAGAGACGGGAATGCCGAAGGAGGGCGCCAGGAAGAAGGCGAGGATCAGCGCCGCCAGGAGCGGCAACGCGAGCCCCGCAATGGCGGGATCGCGAATAGCCGAACGTGGCCGCTTCAGCGAGGAGACGTCGTAGCGGCGGTCCACCACCTTGCGGAAGTAGAGCCACAGGACAAGGAGGGTGGCGGCGACGGAGGCAAGGTTCACCACCGCCATGACGCCGGCATAGCGGCCGAAGCCGATGCCGAAATAATTGGCGATAACGATGTTGACGAGGTTGGAAATGATGAGCGGCAGGCTCGCCGTGTCGGCGACGAAGCCGATGGCGATGGCGAAGGCAAAGGCCGCCTCGCGCTCGAAATCGAGGCTGAGCAGGATGACGAGCACCAGCGGCGTCAACAGCATCGCCGCGCCGTCATTGGCGAAGACCGCCGACACGATCGCCCCGAGCAGAATGATGAGCGGAAACAGCCGCCGGCCAGAGCCACCTCCCCAGCGGGCGACATGAAGCGCCGCCCAGTGGAAACAGCCGGCCTCCTCCAGCACCAGCGAGATGAGGACGAGACCGACGAAGGTGAAGGTCGCGTCCCAGACGATGTGCCAGACAACGCCTATGTCCTGGAGATCGACCCCTCCAAAGATAAGGGCGAGAGTGGCCCCGCCCATGGCGGTCCAGCCGATGCCCAGGCCCTTCGGCTGCCAGAGCACGAGGACGAGCGTCGCGAGAAAAAGCAGAAAGGAGAGCAAGGAGCGGGACCGCGAAAGGGCGCCGGGGGCGCGGGCGAACTCCTTTGCCACAACCCGATGACGGGCAAAAGATGCCGGCGCGCAATCCTCCTTCGGCGCCGGCGCAAGCCGAGCCGAAAGCCCTAAGCCGGCGCCAACACGATCCCCTTCTCCGCGACGGCTCGCGCGGGCAGGCGAAGTTCCTGATGCAGCCCGCCCTCGCTCCGATTGGCGATCTCAATGGTGCCGCCGGCCTGGGTGACGATCTCGTTGGCGATGGCAAGGCCGAGGCCAGCACCGGGATGGAACTGGCGGCGCGCGGGATCGGCCCGAAAGAAGGGCTCGAACACCCGGCCGAGAAGCTCCTCGGGAATGCCCGGACCCTCGTCATCGACAGTGACGACCGCCACGTCGTGCTCCATGCCGGTTCCAACCAGTGCCCCGCCACCATGGGTGGCCGCGTTCTGGACGAGGTTGCGGATGGCCCGCTTCATCGCCAGCGGCCGGCAGCACACCTCGGCCGGAGCGAGAGGTCCGAGCGCCACCTTGCGGCCGATTTCCTCCATCTCTCCGGCGATTTCCGCCACCATCCGATCAATGCGCAGCCACTCGACGCTCGTCTCCTCGACCTCCTCGCGCACGAGGCGGATGGCGCTGTCGGCGATGCGCTCCAACTCGCCGAGATCCTTCAGCCACGTTTCGCGGTCCTCCTCGGGGAGGAACTCGGCGCGAAGACGCATCCGCGTCATTGGAGTCCGCAGGTCGTGCCCCGCCGAGGCCACCAGCCGCATTCGGCTCTCCATCGCCGCCCTGAGGCGCGACGACAGGCGATTGATGGCGCGGGCCGTCTCACGCACCTCGACCGGCCCGGTCTCGGGCAATGCGGCGATGCTGCCGCCGGGACCGATGGAAGCGGCCGCTTCCTCCAACATGCGCATCGGCCTGGTGATCTTGGAGGCGGCGAGAAGCGAGATCGCTATGGCGCCGATGACGATGAGAAGCAGGTAGCTGGTCAGCGCGCGCCAGGGCGACGGCGGCCCGCTGGGAAACGGCAGATAGACCCAGGAGCCATCCCGCAGGAGAAAGCTGATGGCCTGGCTGCCGCCCGGCATGCGCACCGCTTTCACCGCCATCGACTGGTCATAGAAGGCCAGTTCGCGGCGCATTCGCCGGGTCAGTCTTTCGACCACAGCCTCGCGCGGAGGCTCTTCCCCAACCATCAGGCCAACCTCCCTCGCCCGCCGGGGCGAGCCGTCGATAAGGCGGGAGATGATGTGGATCTGGCGCGCAAGCGTATTGCCGAAGCTGTCGTCACGACGACGATCGGTGATCTGGAAGGTGACGATGGCGGCGACGATGACGACGCCGACGATGGCCACCGTGATGAGCAGCGCCAGACGGGCGCGCAGTGTCATCATGCGGCGACGTCCTCACGGCTGACATCGGCGGCGAACTGATAGCCGCCGTTGCGCACCGTCTTGAACAGCCGGAAGACGCCCGAGTCGCCGAACTTGCGGCGCAACCGGCTCATGGTGACGTCGATGGTGCGGTCGAACGGATCGGACATGCGCCCGTGCAAGAGGTCGAGCAGGAGATCGCGCGACAGGACCCGTCCCGGCCGGTCGAGGAAGATCAAGAGGAGATCGAACTCCGCGCCGGTGAGGTCGATCTCCGTCCCTTCGGCATCGGTCACGCGCCTTGCGCCCGGCGAGACGATGAAGTTCTCGAAGCGATAGCGGGCCGCGTTCGATGGAGTCTCGACGCCAGGCGCCGAGCCACGGCGCAACACCGCGCGGATGCGGGCGGCCAGCTCGCGCGGATTGAAGGGCTTGCCGAGATAGTCGTCGGCGCCGAGCTCGAGGCCGATGATACGGTCGACGTCCTCCTTCAGCGCGGTGAGCAGGATGACGGCCAGCTCCGGCCGCTCGCCCTTGAGCTGACGGCAGAGATCCAGCCCCGAGCCATCGGGAAGCATGACATCGAGCACCACAAGGTCGATCGCCCGGTCGGCGAGCGCCTGCTCGCATTCCCGGCAGGAGCCCGCCAGCACGGTCTGGAAGCCCTGGCTTTCGAGATAGCGCCCGAGAAGCTTGCGGATTTCCGGGTCGTCATCCACCACAAGAACGCGCGTCTTGTTTTCCATCGTCTCGTCCAGTCCATCACGATCAGTGATGTATCGCGATCATTCCGCTCCACGGCGGGGATTTTTGTTGCGAAAGGTTGCGCCCGCTCGCCGCAAGGGCCGACAGCCTCGCAAAAAGCCGCCTCCCGACGAAACAAAACGTAACACATCGATATTCCCCGATCATGGTCTGGGCTCGCCCCGGACGTATCTTCGGACCCATCGAAACCGAAAAACACGGGAGTTCATCTCATGCGTTTTCCGACGAAGACCACCGCTGCCCTTCTCGCGCTCGGCATCAGTGTTCCGGCGCTGGCGGTCGGCGCGGCCTCGGCGCAGCCCGCCCCACCCCCGCCTCCGCACGACCGGCCGATGGCGCAGCCTCCCCATCACTGGGGCCACCACGGCCCGAAGGGCTTTGGCTTCGGGATGATGGGCGGCGGTCCGAAGCTTCTCATGCTGTCGGGCGGGCTCAATGCGGCGGAGACGGCACTCGGCATCACCGACGACCAGCAGGACGCCTGGAAGGCCTTTACGTCGGCCGTCATCAACTTCGCCCAGACGATGCGCCCCGGCCCCATGGGTCCTGGCATGATGGGACCCGATATGATGGGTCCCGACATGATGGACCAGATGTCGTCTTCGGCCGATGACGACGACGAGGACACGGCACCGGATCAGCCACCTTCCGTGGCGACGCCCCAGTCCAACAGCGTGGCGCCCGTGCCGGAGCCGGATTCGTCGAACAACAGATCCCAGCGCAAGCTCGAGGACCTTCCAGCGGTGCGGATGCTGGATCGCATGATCGACCGGCAGGCCCAGCGCGCCGAGGCCGCGAAAAAACTGCGCGATGCAGTCAGCGGGCTTTCCGCCGTGCTCACGCCCGATCAGGTGAAGACAGCGCAGGCGCTTTTGCGCGAGATGCCCCATCGAGGAATGCATCGCGGCTGGCACCATCGCTGGCGCGACGACGGCCAGCGCGGCTGGCGCGATGGTCACAAGGGTCGCCATGGCGACTGGTCCAACGGTCCGCGCTGGTCGCAGGACAGTGACCAAAGCCCCTCGGACGACGACACCAACGACGACGAGTAAACCCGTTGGGACGCCCTCTTATGGGCGTCCCGGCTCTTTTCGATCCTGGATCGACCACACCTTCACAAACGGCACGGTTTCGCGGGCAAAAAACGACCCATCGGCGGTCGTTCGGGCCGCGGGCCGTGCCGCTGGCGTTTTTGAAAGGAGAGAAGGATGGGGAGGAAAAAGAAGAGCGCGGCGAAGTGAGGGGTGTTTTTGCGAGCCGCGCTCTTATCGAGTTATTTCCTGAGCTCAATCAACCATGACGATCTTGTGTCGACCTTACGAAATTTGCGGTTGGCAGCCTTGTTTCGCATCAAGCCCCTGAAACAGGCGAGCCCCGCGCAAGAATTGGCCGCCCGGCGTCCAAAGTTCGATCGCGCGCATCGCTCGTCACATCGCGGTTCGCGAGCGCATGGCGGCAGCGAGTGTTCCCTCGTCCAGATAATCCAGTTCCCCGCCCACCGGCACGCCATGGGCCAGGCGTGTGATCCGGACATCCATACCGGCCAGCTGGTCCATGATGTAATGCGCGGTGGTCTGACCCTCGACCGTCGCGTTGACCGCGAGAATCAGCTCTTTCACGCCACCGCCGGCGATGCGCTCAACCAGCTGGCGGATAGTGAGCTCGTCTGGCCCGATGCCTTCGAGCGGCGACAGCACGCCGCCGAGCACGTGATAGGCCGCGTTGAGCGCCTTGGCCCGCTCCAGCGCCCAGAGATCGGCGACGTCCTCCACGACGATGACGACGGAGTGGTCACGGCTCGCATCCGCGCAGATGGTGCAGGGATCGCGCGTATCGATGTTGCCGCAGGTCGAGCACACTTTCACGGTCTCGACGGCGGTTGCCATCGCGGCGGCCAGGGGCGCGAGAAGCTGCTCGCGACGCTTGACGAGCTGAAGCGTCGCCCGCCGGGCCGAGCGCGGACCGAGGCCCGGCAGTTTCGCCAAAAGCTGGATGAGCCGCTCGATTTCAGGGCCGGCGATGGATTTGGCCATGGGTGTTACCGGGTCGCGCCTCTGCCGATCAGAACGGGAACTTCATCCCGGCCGGCAGCGGCAGGCCGGCGGTGAGTGCCTCGGTCTTTTCCTGGATGGCTCGCTCCAGCTTTCCCTTCGCATCCGCATGGGCGGCGACGATCAGGTCTTCCAGGATTTCCTTTTCCTCAGGCTTGACGAGGGAAGGATCGATAAGGAGCGTCTTGAGGTCGCCCTTGCCATCGAGCGTCACCGCCACGAGGCCGCCGCCCGCATGGCCCTCCACCGCGATGTCCGCGATCTCGGCCTGAAGGCTCTGCATCTTCTCCTGCATCGCCTTGGCCTGCTTCATCATGCCCATCAGATCTTTCATCGCCGTCTCCTTGTGAGATTGGTTCGCAGAGCTCCCGCCCTCCCAAAGGGCCGGTGCTCTCATCCTCGCCCGCCGGCAGGTTTACTCGTCGTCCTCGTCCGGCTCGCCGGCTTCCATGTCGAGTGGAAGGTCGTCGTCATCAAGGGCCGGGACAGAGGTTTCCACCGCCTCGACGAGAACCTCCTCCACCGCATCCGGCGCACCGCGCAGCCGCACGTCGACGATGCGCGCACCGGGGAAGGCATCGAGAACCGCCGCGACGTCGGGATCGGCCGAGGCATCGTTCAGCAGCGCCTCATGCTCGGCCTTCTCCTTCTCCTCGAGAGTCGGCGCGCCCGCCTCCCGGCTGATCGAGACGACCCAGCGCCGGCCCGTCCACTCGTGGAGCTTTCGCGCCAGATCCCCGGCGAAGGCGGCCGGGCATTCCGGCGTCGGCGCGAATTCCAGACGCCCCGGCTCGATCTTCACCAGCCGAAGATACCGGCGGATGCGCACGTGAAGCAGCGAATCGCGCTTTTCCTTGGCGAGCGCGGCAAGCGCCTCTGCCGAATCGAGCACAGGCTCGGCATCCGCCGCCACCTGAAGGCTCGGCTGGGGCCGCGACTGGACGCCGGCCGCGCCGAAGCCCCCATGAGAAAGCGTCGACCCGCCTCCCCTGCCCGAGGCGGACGCGCGGGCGGCATCTCCGCCGGGACCGACGGGCATGGAGGAGCGTGAAGCCGGACTCCCCGAACCGCCGCCTCCCCCGCCGGAAGATGACGGCCCGCCTGGAGATGGCAAGGCTCCGCCCGATTCGATCTGCCGTAACAGATCGTCCGGCGACGGCAGATCGGCGGCATAGGCGATGCGGATCAGCGCCATCTCCACCGCCTGACGCGGATCGACGGCGCGTTGTGCCTCCTCGATCGCCTTGAGCAGCATCTGCCAAACCTGGGAGAGGGTGCGCACCGACAGTGTCTTGGCGAAGGCTTCGCCGCGCTCCCGCTCGGCGGGCGAAAGCGCGGCGTCCGAGCCCGCTCCCGGCACGAAGCGCAGCGAGGTGACGAGGTGAGTGAAGTTCGCGAGGTCGGTGAGTACCACCGCCGGGTCGGCGCCCGCCGCGTATTGATCGCGCAGTTCGGCCAGTGCCGCCGAGGCATCGCCCTTCATCAGGTGCTCGAAGAGGTCGATCACCCGGACGCGATCGGCAAGCCCCAGCATGTCGCGCACGGCATCCGCCATGACGTGGCCCGCGCCATGGGCGATCGCCTGATCGAAGATGGACAGGGCGTCGCGCGCCGAGCCTTCCGCCGAGCGCGCCATGAGACGCAGGGCCTCGTCCTCGACGTCAACGCCCTCCGCCTCGCCGATCTTCTTCAGGTGGGCCATCAGCTCGCCCGAGTCGATGCGTCTCAGGTCGAAGCGCTGACAGCGGGAGAGAACGGTGATCGGAACCTTGCGGATCTCGGTCGTGGCGAAGACGAACTTCACATGCTCCGGCGGCTCCTCCAGCGTCTTCAAAAGGCCGTTGAACGCCTGGTTGGAGAGCATGTGGACTTCGTCGATGATGTAGACCTTGTAGCGCGCCGAGACCGGACGGTAGCGCACCTGGGCGATGATCTCGCGGATGTCGTCGATGCCGGTGTGGGAGGCGGCGTCCATCTCCACCACGTCCACATGCCGCCCCTCCATGATCGCCTGGCAGTGAACGCCGAATTCGCGCATGTGGATGGTGGGCTGGTCGACCGTCTCGGTCTTGTAGTTGAGGGCGCGCGCCAGAATGCGGGCAGTGGTCGTCTTGCCGACACCGCGTACGCCCGTCAGCATCCATGCCTGGGCGATGCGCCCCGTCTCGAAGGCGTTGGTCAGTGTGCGCACCATCGGCGACTGGCCGATGAGATCGTCGAAGCTTTGCGGCCGATACTTTCTCGCCAGCACCCGATAGGGCGTGGCCGGCCCGGTTCCGCCAGTCTCGCTCATGGCCGCGAGCGCCCGCCCGCCGGACGGACGGCGGCGCAATGAAGCCGAGAAGCGCGCTCGGTCATGATCGTATCCGGCTCCCTCGAAGATATCTGAAGAGAACGTCTCCTCCGCGCGGTTGTGTGGCAAAGAGGGAGACGACGCAAGGCGCGCCTTCAAGAAATCGCTGGACGGGACAGGATGGAAAGGCCGCTCGGCAAAGCAAAAGGCCCGATCGCGGCGCGACCGGGCCTTTCAAAAAAGGTGGGAGGCTGGCACGGCGACCCGTGCCTGGCTCGTTGGGGCTGCTTCCTTCCGGACCTGACCCGGTTGGCGAGTGGCGCGTCCACCACCAACCTCCCATGCCTCATATCGACAATCGCCGCGCCAAATGCAAGGGTCGTCATCGAATTGGATTCGCGAACCATGTTGAGCTTTCATCTCGACCCTCGTTTGGAGGCCGAAACCCTTCCTGTCGGCCCTCTCGGCCTTTGCATGCTCCGGCTGATGAACGACCGGCGCTGGCCCTGGCTGGCGCTCGTGCCCCAGCGGGCCCAAATCACCGAATTTCACGACCTGACGCCCCTCGACCAGACCATGCTGACCTTCGAGGCCGCACTCGTGGGACGGGTGCTGAAGCGCGAGACCAAGGCCGAGACGATCAACACGGCGATGATCACCAATGTCATCCCGATGTTTCACCTGCAAATGGTCGCCCGCACCGCTGGCGATCCCTTATGGCCCGAACCCGTGTTCGGCCGCGGCGGCTCCCTGCCCTACGAAGAGGGCGAGGGCGAGCGTTTCGCCGAGACCCTGCGCCAGGCCCTTCTGGCATCCTGAGGTAGATATGATTTCCGAAATCAGTGAGAGGACCGGCTTTGCCGGCAACCGGATTCGCCGCGATTCCGAGCGGCGAACCGAGGAAACCCTGCGTCTGGCGCTCGCCGACACCGAGACCCGCGCCTTCCTCGGCGGCGACGCCGGCTGGCTGGTCAAGCACAACGGCTTCTTTCACGACGGGCTCTTCTCCGTCGAAGAGGCGCGCGCGCTTCATGCCCGGATCGAGGAGGCGGTGCTCCTCGGCACGGACATCGAAGGTCGACCTCGCCTCGCCATCCCGGCCGAGGCGCCGGCCGCGCCCAGCGACGAGCTGGCTGTCATCGATCTTCGCACGATCGGCCAACAAGGCCTTCTCGACCGCGACGCCGAGGGCCAGATGGCGCAGGCCGCCCACCTTCTCACCTGGCACCGGAACAACCGCTTCTGTGGTCGCTGCGGCTCGCCCACCCTGTCCGAGGCGGCGGGGGTGCGGCGCCGCTGCCCCGCCTGTGAGGCGCTGTTCTTCCCGCGCACGGACCCCGTGACCATCATGCTCGTGCATGACGGCGCGGGCCGCGCGATTCTCGCCCGCCAACCGCGCTTCAAGACGCTGTTCTGGTCGTGCCTCGCCGGCTTCGTCGAGCCGGGAGAAACGATGGAGCACGCGGTTCGCCGCGAAACGCATGAGGAGGCCGGACTCGAGGTCGGCCGCGTCACCTATCTGGCCTCCCAGCCCTGGCCTTTTCCCGGTTCGCTGATGATAGGCTGCATCGCCGAGGCGGCGACGACCGAGATCGACTTCGACCGGGAGGAGTTGGAGGACTGCCGCTGGTTCTCTCGGGACGAGGTCATCGCCATGTTCGAGGGGCGCCATCCCGACGGGCTGACGCTGCCGCAGCCCTTCGCCATCGCCCACCATCTCATCAAGGCCTTCGCCGAGGGCAGCTTCTAGCGGGGTGCATGGCAGCCTCCCGCAGACGGCGCGAGGCGGAACGGATCGATGCGTCGAGAGTTGCCTGTCGGTTCCACCGACAATCGATGAGGCAAGGTATGGACGATGCGCAGGCCGCTGCTGCCGCGAAGCATTCGCCGGACAGCGCTTCGGACGACACCCCCGCCGCCGCTCGCCAGGATGGCTCCGGCTCCGGGGGCTCCGCTCCCTCCGCCGGGCACGGTGGCGAGGATCAGGGCAATGGCGCCGAGGACAAGCAGGCCAAGCGTTCGTTTCTTCGCCGCCATCCGTTCTGGGTGGCGCTTGCCGTCCTCGTCATCGCCGCCGCCGCGGTCGGCGGATATTTCTACTGGCTCATCGACATCGAACCCTACGAGAGCACAGACGACGCCTTCGTCGATTCGCGCCAGTTCGCCGTTTCGCCGAAGGTCTCGGGCTACGTGACCGAGGTCGCCGTCACCGACAATCAGCATGTGAACGCCGGCGATCTGCTCTTCAGGATCGACCAGCGGGATTATCAGATCGCCCTGCAACAGGCCGAGGCCCAGGAGGACGCGGCAAAGGCGGCGATCGCCAGCGCCGACGCGCAGATCGAGGCGCAGGAGGCGCAGGTCGAGGCCGCGCGGTCCCAGGTCGCCCAGGCGCAGGCCTCGCTCAATTTTGCCGAGGAACAGGCAAAGCGCGCCCAGGAGCTGGTAAAGAGCGGCGCCGGCACGGTGGAGACCGCCCAGCAACAGGCATCAAATCTCCAGCAGGCACAGGCCGATCTGGTCCATGCCAAGGCCGCCGTCACGGCCGCCGAGAAGCAGGTGCGCGCCCAGGCGGCGCAAAAGGGAACCGCCATCGCGGACGAGAAGAAGGCGGCTGCGCAGCTCGCGGCGGCCAATCTCGACCTTGAGCATACGACGATCGAGGCGGCCCAGCCCGGCCGGGTCGTCCGTCTGAGCGGCGCCAAGGGGGCGTTCGCCCAGGCCGGCCAGAGCCTGGCAATGTTCGTGCCCGACGAGGTATGGATCACCGCCAACTTCAAGGAGACGCAGATCACGGACATGCGGCCGGGCCAGCCCGCCGACATCTCGATCGACGCCTATCCTGATCAGGAGGTGAAGGGCCACGTCGCCTCGATCCAGCCTGGCTCCGGCACGGCCTTCTCCCTGCTTCCGGCAGAAAACGCCACCGGCAACTACGTCAAGGTCGTGCAGCGCATCCCCGTCAAGATCACCGTCGACAAATGGCCCGAGGACGTCGCCATCGGCCCCGGTATGTCGGTGGTGCCGACCGTGACCGTGCGGCCGCGGAGCTGAGGATCGTGAGCAAGGAGAACGCCGGCTCGGGCAACCCCTGGCTCATCGCCATCGTGGTGTCGATCGCGACCTTCATGGAGGTCCTCGACACCACCATCGCCAACGTCGCCCTGCGCTATATCTCGGGCGGCCTCGCCATCAGCGCCGACGAGGCGTCATGGGTGGTGACGACCTATCTCGTCTCCAACGCCATCGTGCTCACGGCTTCCAGCTTCATCGCCAAGCGCTATGGGCGCAAGTCCTTCTATCTCGGTTGCCTAGCGCTCTTCACCGTGGCCTCGATCTTGTGCGGCATGGCGTGGAGCCTTTCCTCGCTGCTCTTCTTCCGGGTACTTCAGGGCTTTGCCGGCGGCGGCATGGTGCCGATCTCCCAGTCGATCCTCGCCGACAGCTTCCCGCCGGAAAAGCGCGGCCAGGGCTTCGCCATGTTCGGCATCGCCGTCGTCGTCGCCCCGGTCATCGGCCCGACCCTCGGCGGCTGGCTCTCCGACAATTACTCCTGGCACTGGTGCTTCCTGATCAACGGCCCGGTCGGCGTGCTGGCCTTCTCGCTCGTCTATTTCCTGGTCAAGGAATCGGAAGAGGTCCGCAAGGAGCGCCAGAGGCTCAGAAGCCAGCATGTGCGCTTCGATCTCGTCGGCTTCCTGCTCGTGGCGGGCTTTCTCGGCTCGCTGGAGGTTGTGCTCGACCGTGGCCAGACCGACGACTGGTTCAGCTCCACCTTCATCATCGCGGTGGCCGCCATCTGCGCCCTGTGCTTCCTGGCGATGATTCCCTGGGAGGCGACCCGCGATAACCCGGTGATCGACGTCAGGATGGTGGCGAGCCGCCAGTTCGGCTCCTGCTTCGTCGTCATGATGGCGACCGGCGCGATCCTGATCGCCACGACGCAGTTCCTGCCCGAGCTCCTCCAGGAGTATTACGGCTACACCGCCACATGGGCAGGGCTGGCGCTTTCGCCCGGCGGTCTGGTGACGATGATGATGATGTTTATCGTCGGCCGCCTCACCGGCATCATCCAGCCGCGCTACCTGATCGCCGCCGGCGCATCGATCATCGCGCTGGCGATGTGGGACCTCACGCGGATTTATGCCGACCTCAACTTCGGCTTTTTCGTTTGGTCGCGGGTCTATATCGGCCTCGGCCTGCCGCTGATCTTCATTCCGATCACCACGGCGTCCTATTTCGGCATTCCGCCGGACAAGACCGATCAGGCATCGGCGCTGATCAACGTCGCGCGCAATGTCGGCGGTTCCGATCGGCGTGTCCATCGCGCAGAACACCCTCGCCTTCCGCGAGCAGTTCCACCACAGTCGCCTGATCGAGCACATCTCGCCGTCGAACCCCGCCTATCAGCAACAGCTTTCGGCAGCGACGGAGCATTTCGTTCAGCAGGGTTCATCGCCGGCCGCCGCTGGAAGTCAGGCTCTCGCGGCGATCGGCCAGGCGCTGTCGGCCCAGGTCGGGTACCTCGCCTATATCGACGTCTTCTTCGTGCTGATGGTGATCTCGGCGCTGACGGTGCCGCTCGCCCTCATCCTTCGCACCGTGCCGCTCGGCAAGGGCGCTCCCGCCGGCCACTGACGCCGGCGGCGCCTGATCATTGGCCAGGAAGAAGCAGCGCCGGGCGATCCTCGGCCGCCGGGTAGACGCCGAGATTGCGGTATTCGGCGGAGAAGAACTGGAGCTCCTTCAGCGCCCGGTCGAGCGCCGGATCGTGCGGATGGCCTTCGACGTCCGCATAGAAGAGCGTGGCCGCGAAGCTCCCGCCGAGCTGATAGCTCTCGAGCTTCGTCATGTTGATGCCGTTGGTGGCAAAGCCGCCCAGCGCCTTGTAGAGCGCCGCCGGGATGTTCTTCACCCGGAACACGAAGGTGGTGACGATATCGCGGCTGACATAGGTCCGCCCGGTCTCGTCGAGAGTCGCCTGACGTGGTGCCCAAAGGCTCAAGCGCTTTTCCTCGAAATCGGCGAGAGGCCGGCGGGCCGGATTGGCGAGAATGACGAAGCGGGTGACGTTGTTCTCGCCGTCCTCGACGTTGCGCTCCAGTATCTCCAGCCCGTAGACGTCGGCGGCGAGCCCCGGCGCGAGGGCCGCGCGCGTCTTGTCGCCGGAGGCGGCCACCTCGCGCGCCGCGCCGGCCGTGTCGGCGGCAACCTGCGCCTTCCAGCCCTTGCGGCGGATATAGTGGCGGCACTGGCCGAGGGCGTGGATGTGGCTGTGAACGCTGCGGATGCCGTCGGCCGTCACGCCGGGCAATGCCATCAGCTGAAAATGAATGGGCATGAAATGCTCGCCGACGATCTGAAGACCGGAGCCCGGCATCAGGAGATGGATGTCGGCGACGCGGCCCGCCAGCGTGTTCTCGATGGGGATCATCGCCAGCGCGACCTCGACCTCCTCGCCGTCATGCACAGCGCGCCCACTCTTCACCGCGTCGAAAGCGTCGTCGAAGGAGGCGCAGGGCAGACGCTTCAGCCGATCGCCGAAGACCGCCTGGCAAGCCATGTCGGAATTCGCGCCCGGCTCACCCTGATAAGCGATGAAGCGCCCGTCGATCTCCGGCATCACGTCGAAAAGATTCATGGTGTGGTCCCTCCTCGGACGGGCGAACGGAGCGCCGGCCGTACGACGCGGGGAGAACAAAGTGCGGCCTTGCCGATCGTCAGCAGGCCACATGAAAAATTGCGACAGCCCTGATACGGCATGGATACGAAGGACGGCGAAAGCACCCTTATAGGTGTTGCCTTCAAGGTGCAAAAGACCTAGTTTCCGCGCGCTTTAGGAGAATTATACCGGTGTTTCGCACCGCGTGACGTGGGAGCCGTCCTTTCGCGATGAATTCATTCGAGCTCAACAAGATCATCGGCGCGGTACTGGCGACGATCTTCGTTCTCTTTGGCGCCAGCCTCGTGGGCGGCGCCATTTTCCATTCGGAGGTGCCGGAGAAGTTCGGCTACGCCGTGGTGGTGAGCGAGGACAGCGAGGCCGCACCGGCGGCCGAGGCTCCAGCCGAGGTTCCCGTCGCAACGCTCCTTGCCTCGGCCGATGCCGATGCCGGCGCGTCGCAGTTCAAGAAGTGCCAGGCCTGCCATGACGGCACCAAGGGTGGTGCCAACAAGGTCGGTCCCGAGCTCTGGGGCGTGGTCGGCCGGCCGGTCGCCAGCCACGAAGGCTTCAACTATTCCTCCGCCATGAAGGACTTTTCCAAGGGCGGCGAGGAGCACTGGACCTTCGAGAACCTGAACCACTTCATCACCAACCCGAAGGGCTTCGTGCCCGGCACGGCCATGGGCTTCGCCGGCATCAAGAAGGACAGCGACCGGGCCAACCTGCTCGCCTATCTCCGCACCCTGTCGGACAATCCCGAGCCGCTGCCGACCCCTGAACCGGCGGCGCCCGCGACGACGACGGAGACCGGCGAGGCCGCAGGCGCTGCGACCGCGCAGCCCCAGGCGCCGGCGAATCAGCCGCCCGCCGCCACAGAAGAGGCCCCGGCCGCAGCCGGAACGAACGCACCAGCGGCCAGCGAGCAGCCCGGGACAGGCGAGCCGGCCGCCTCTGGCGACACCCAGGCGAACCAGCCCGCCGCTGCGGGGACAGCCGCCCCGCAGGCCAACCAGCCGGCTGAAGCTCCCGCCGATGCCACGAGCCCGCAGGGCGCCGTGACCACGCAGCCGACCACGGCCGAGCCTGCCGCGACGCCGCAGAGCGGAACGGCGGCGCCGACGGGCGGTGCCGACACGCAGCAGTCGTCGCCCGCGGCTCCGGCTGAGGCTCCTGCTCCGGCCGAGACGCCCGCGGCTCCCGCGCAATAACGCCGTTCGACATCGAGCGATTGATGAAAGGCCGGGCCGACGCCCGGCCTTCAGACTGCTGACAAAGCCCTGGCGTTAGCCGGGGCTTTTTGATTCATTGGGCCATGTTGAAGAGCCCAGCGCCTGAGCAGACTGCGATCGAGATGGTGACGCTCGATCAGTTGGTCCCCAAGGATCACCTGCTTCGCAAGATCGACGCGGTGATCGACTTCTCGTTCATCCATGACCGGGTTGCCGGGCTCTATTGTCCGGATAATGGCCGCCCGGCCCTCGATCCGACCTTGATGTTCAAGGCACTGTTCCTGGGCTATCTCTTCGGCATCCGCTCCGAGCGCCAGTTGGTGCGCGAGATCGAGGTGAATGTCGCCTATCGCTGGTTCCTGCGGCTGAAGCTGACCGATGCGGTGTTTGACGCCTCGACGATCAGCCAGAACCGCCGACGCCGCTTCACCGACGACAGCGTTGCGCGCGACATTTTCGATGCCATCGTCGAACAGGCGATCGACCACGGCCTGGTGGACGGGCGCGTGCTCTATACCGACTCCACCCATCTGAAGGCGAACGCCAACAAGAACCGCTTCGACAAGGCGGTCGTGGCCAAGTCGCACTCCGACTATTGGAACGACCTCGACGCCGCGGTGGAGGCCGAGCGCGCGGTGCACGGCCAAAAGCCGCTGAAGGCCAAGGAGCGCCAGCCGGTGGCGAGGGAGACCAAGGTCTCGCGCACCGATCCCGAGAGCGGCTACATGGTGCGGGACGGCAAGCCCAGGGGCTTTTTCTATCTCGACCACCGCACCGTCGACGGCAAGCTGGCGATCGTCACCGACACCTTCGCCACGCCGGCCAACGTCCACGATTCGATCGTCTACCTCTCACGCCTCGACCATCAGCGGGAGCGCTTCGGCTTCGATGTCGGCGCCGTCGGGCTGGATGCCGGCTATGCCACGGCGGGCATTGCCAAGGGGCTCGAAGATCGCAAGATCCTGGGCGTGACGGGCTATCGCAATCCGACGCCGCCCAAACCCGGCATGATGCGCAAGTCGAAGTTCACGTTCGAGGCCGAGGCCGACGGATATCGCTGCCCGCAGGGTCAGCTTCTCGCCTACGCCACCACCGATCGCCACGGCTACCGGCACTATCGCTCCGACCCAAGGGTCTGCCGGACCTGCCCACTTCTGGCTTCCTGCACGACCAACGCCAAGGCTGAGCGCACCATCACCCGCCATGTGTGGACCGAAAGCCGCGAAAGGACCGATGCCCATCGCCTGACACCCTGGGGCAAGGCGATCTACAAGCGGCGCAAGGAGACGGTGGAACGCTCCTTTGCCGATGCAAAGCAGCTCCATGGCCACCGCTACGCCCGGTTCCGAAGTCTGATCCGCGTCTCCAGCCAGTGCCTGCTCGCCGCAGCCGCTCAGAACATCAAGAAGATGGCCATCGCACTCAGCCGGATGCCGGCTCCGAGCCCCGCATGAGGGCTCCCAGCATCCGCTCCGACCTAGACAGACAAAATCGAGCAGCGATCCGCATCGCCACAAAAAACAAACCCCGCCAATAATGACGGGGTTCGTCAGCAGTCTGAAGGCCGGGCCGACGCCCGGCCTTTTTCGTTCGGCATGGCGTCAAACTGGTCCTGGCGGCGAAGCTCCGCCGAGGAGCGAAGGATTAAACTTTCGTCATTCCGGTTCTGAAGCCTCGGGTCCGCCATAGATTGTGGCATAGTCGCCCCGAATCGGTCATCCGTGCCCATCGAGAACTGGAGGTCAGCTTGACGCTCACTCGCCGATCCGCCCTTCGCCTTTCCCTTTATGCCGCCGCCCTGGCGGTCAGCGGATCATCGGCGCGAGCGCAGCAGTCCAATCCGTTGACGCCCAGCGATGCCGCGTCCACCGGCGCAGGCGCCTCCGCCGCCACGGGCGCCGACAGCGGCTGGGTGACGTGGGACACGCTGATCCGGCCGTCAAAATATGCCGACAGCTTTCCGCACTACGACTATGTCAATCCGGACGCGCCGAAGGGCGGAACGCTCAATCAGGTGGCGATCGGCTCTTTCGACAGCTTCAACCCTTTCATCGTGCGCGGCACGGCCGCGGCGGGCATGTCGGCGGGCAATGGTGGTTTCGGCGGCGGGCTGATCTATGAGACGCTGACCGAACAGTCCACCGACGAGCCGGGCGTCTCCTACGGGCTCATCGCCGAAGCGATGAAGTTTCCCGAGGACGATTCCTGGGTGAAGTTCCGCATCAATCCCAACGCGCGTTGGCATGACGGCGAGCCGATCACCGCAGACGATGTGATCTGGAGCTTCGATACGCTGAGGGAACTCCATCCCCAGTGGAACGCCTACTACCGCAACGTGGTGAAGGCGGAGAAGACGGGCGAGCGCGAGGTGACGTTCACCTTCGACCAGAAGGGCAACCGCGAGCTCCCTCACATCATGGGCGATCTCGTCGTGGTGCCCCGCCACTGGTGGGAAGGGACGGACGCCTCCGGCAAGAAGCGCGACATCACGCAGCCGACGCTGGAGCCGCCGCTGGGCTCCGCCCTATACAAGATCGACAGTTTCTCGACCGGCTCGTCCATCATCTGGGCGCGGGTGCCAGACGCATGGTCGAAGGATCTGCCCCAGAATGTCGGTCGCCACAACTTCGACCGGATGAAATTCGTCTACCTGCGCGATTCCAACGCCTCGTGGGAAGCGTTCAAGAAGGGCGGGCTCGACGATTGGCGTGTAGAGAACATTTCGCGGCGATGGGCCGAGGGCTACGACTTTCCGGCGGCCCAGAACGGACAGGTGATCAAGAAGGAGATTCACTCTCCCAGCGTCGAATCCATGCAGGCCTATGTCCTCAACAATCGCCTGCCTAAGTTCCAGGACCGGCGGGTGCGACAGGCGCTGACCCTCGCGTTCAACTTCGAAGAGATGAACCGGACGCTTTTCTACAACTCGTACAAGCGCATCACGAGCTATTTCGCCAACAGCGAACTTGCCGCGACGGGCCTGCCGAGCGAGGGCGAGCTGAAGTTTCTGGAGCCGCTGCGTGGGCAGATCCCGGACGAGGTCTTCACCAAGGAATTCACCCTTCCTGTCTATGACGACGCGGCTGCGACGCGCGAGCACCTGCGGCAGGCGCTCGATCTCTTCAAGCAGGCCGGCTACGAGCTGAAGGGAACCTCCCTCGTCAACGCCAAGACGGGCGAGCCCTTCACCATCGAATTCCTGGGCGACGACCCCACCGACAGCCGAACGCTGGAGCCTTTCGCCCGCCAGCTTCAGCGCCTCGGCATCAAGACCAACATTCGCATCATCGACACCAACCAGTATGTCGAGCGGATGACCAATTTCGATTTCGAGGTTATGGCCGCGAAGTACTATCCGCAGTCGCTGTCGCCCGGCAACGAGCAGCGAGACTTCTGGAGCTCGAAGGCGGCCGATAGTCCCGGCAGCCGCAACTATGCCGGCATCAAGAGCCCGGTCATCGACAAGCTGGTGGATACCATCGTCTATGCCGACAACCGCGACGATCTGGTGGCCGCGACGCGCGCGCTCGATCGCGTCATGCTTTGGGAATATTACGTCGTGCCGCAGTGGTACAAGGACACCATCTGGCTCGCCTACTGGAACAAGTTCGGCATGCCGGAAACGGCGCCGGAATATGCCGGCATCGACCCCTATTCCTGGTGGATCAAGGACGCCGCAAGCGGCGGCACGCCGCAATGAGCCTCATCCTCTCCCGCCGCCGCTTCGGCCAGCTCGCCCTGGGAGCGGGCGCCGCGGCGATGCTGCCGGGGCGGGCCCTCGCCGCGAATCCGACGGGCGTTCCGCTGCACGGCCTCTCGGTCTTCGGCGAGCTGAAATACGGGCCGGATTATACCGCCTTCGACTATGCCTCGCCGGAAGCGCCGGTCGGCGGCACGTTCCGCATGTCGGTGCCGAACTGGCTCTTCAACCAGTCGCCGCTCACCTTCGACACGCTGAACACCTTCGTGCTCAAGGGCAACGCGCCGCCGCGCATGGAGATGTGCTACGATGCGTTGATGACCTCCGCGCTGGACGAGCCCGATTCGATCTATTGCGCGCTGGCGCAAAGCGTGACGCTTTCGGCGGATCTCAACACCTTCACCTTCAAGCTGAGGCCCGAGGCGCGCTTTTCGGACGGCAGTCCGGTGACGGCGGCCGACGTCGCCTTTTCCTATCTCACCTTGCGCGATCACGGCCATCCCGACCTTGCCCTCGACCTGCGGGAACTGATCGACGCCGTCGCCGAGGATGAGGCGACCGTGCGGCTGATGTTTTCCGGCCGCCAGAGCTTGCAAACGGCGCTCGGCGTGCTGTCGTCCTATCCCGTTCTGCCGAAGGCTTTCTTCGACGGCCGCGATTTCGAGACCGCCGACATGACGGTCATTCCCGGCAGCGGCGGCTACCTCGTCGGCGCGTTCGAGCCCGGCCGCTTCATGGAATACGAGCGGCGCGACGACTATTGGGCACGGGACCTGCCCTTCGCGCGCGGCCTCGGCCACTTCCAAACCATCCGCATTGAGTTCTTCCGAGACCGGCAAATCGCCTTCGAGGCCTTCAAGAAGGGCGCGCTCTCCTGGCGCGAAGAGTTCACCGCCAAGAACTGGGCGACGGAATACGACTTTCCCGCCATGGTCGACGGACGCGTGAAGCGCCGCACGTTCCCCGGTGAGCGGCGGCCGAAATTCCAATGCTGGGCGCTCAACCAGCGCCGCGAGCGCTTCGCCGACCGGCGGGTGCGTCAGGCGATCAATCTGCTCTTCGACTTCGAGTGGACGAACGCCAACATGTTCTACGGGCTCTATCTGCACTCCGATTCCTGCTTCGAGGGCTCGGATTTCAAGGCCATGGGCGAGCCTTCGCCGGAGGAACTGGCGCTGCTGGAGCCCCTGCGCGGAGCGGTGCCGGAAGAGGTGTTCGGACCGGCCTGGACCCAGCCGGAATCCGACGGGACCGGCAACGACCGTAGACGCCTCAAGGCGGCGTTGGACCTCTTCGCCGCCGCCGGATGGAAATCCGAGGGCGGCGGGCTCAAGAACGCCGCCGGCGAGAGGTTCGCTCTCGAATTCCTGATCGACGACCAGGGTTTCGAGCGGGTCTATTCGAAGTTCATCGATACCGCCCGGCGCCTGGGGCTCGATGCGCGCTTCCGTCTGGTGGACGCGGCGCAGTATCAGGACCGCAAGAACCGCTTCGACTACGACATGATCGGCGGCGCCTGGAGCCTTGCGGCGACGCCGACGCGCGACAGCCTGACCACCTTCTTCGGTTCCGAGACGCGGAACCGCGAAGGCTCGTCAAATCTTCCCGGCATGGGCGATCCGGCCGTCGACGCGCTGATCGGCAATGCGGCTACGGCAAAGAGCCGCGAGGAGCTGGTGACGGCGATGCGCGCGCTCGATCGGCTGCTGCGCGTCCGCCTCGACTGGATTCCGAACATCCATTCCGCCGAGCATCGCGTCGCCTATTGGGACGAGTTCAGCTTCAGGGAAGACAAGCCGGACTATGGCTGGCCGGTTGAATCGCTCTGGTGGTCGAAGACCGCCGGCCAGAATTGATCCATCGTTTCGCTCAAGAGGTTTGATCAGGTCTCATGGGAGCCTACCTCATCCGCCGCCTGCTTTTGATGATCCCGACGCTGATCGGGATCATGGCGGTGTCGTTCCTGGTGGTCCAGTTCGCGCCGGGCGGGCCGGTGGAGCAGGTCATCGCCGAGCTTCAGGGCCAGGGCGGCGGCGCCACCGAGCGCGTCTCCGGCGGGGGCGGCGACTTCGGCGCGGGAGCGGCGACCTCCGATTCTCTCGGCTCCAGCTCCGGCTATCGCGGCGCGCAGGGGCTCGATCCGGAGTTCATCAAGCGGCTTGAAAAGCAGTTCGGCTTCGACAAGCCGCCGCTCCAGCGCTTCGGCTTGATGCTGTGGAACTACACCCGCTTCGACTTCGGCGAGAGCTATTTCCGCTCCATCTCGGTGATCGACCTGATCCTCGAGAAGATGCCGGTGTCGATCTCGCTCGGCCTGTGGATCACGCTCATTTCCTACCTCATTTCGATCCCGCTGGGCATTCGAAAAGCGCTGAAGGACGGCTCCACCTTCGACGTTTGGACCAGCGGCGTCATCATCGTCGCCTATGCCATTCCCGGCTTTCTTTTCGCGGTGCTGCTCATCGTGCTCTTCGCCGGCGGCTCGTTCTGGGACATCTTTCCCCTGCGCGGCCTCCTTTCGGATAGCGTCAAGGGCGCCTGGTGCGCGCCCTGGTCCAGCTCCTTCGACATCCCGGATTGCGTGACGCGCACCATTCCCGACTATTTCTGGCATCTAACGCTACCGCTGATCGCCTTGTCGCTGTCGGCCTTTGCAACGACGACGCTGCTGACGAAGAACTCCTTCCTCGACGAGATCAGGAAGCAGTATGTCGTCACCGCCCGCGCCAAGGGTCTTTCCGACCGCCGCGTGCTCTACGGTCACGTCTTCCGCAACGCGATGCTGATCATCATAGCCGGCTTTCCCGGCGCCTTCATTTCGTCCTTCTTCGCCGGCTCGCTGCTCATCGAAACCATCTTCTCGCTCGACGGGCTGGGACTTCTTGGCTTCGAATCGATCTACAAGCGCGACTATCCGGTGGTCTTCGGAACGCTCTACATCTTTTCGCTCATGGGCCTCGTCACCACGCTGATTTCCGATCTCACCTACACCTGGATCGATCCGCGCATCGATTTCGAGAAGCGGGAGGTGTGACCATGGATCGGCCCGACGAAAAGGACTTTCCGCAGGAGATCGACGCGGCGGCAACAGCCGGCGAGCAGACCAGCGGCATCGCCCAGCAGGCGCCCGAGATGCGCTTCAAGCGCTCGCGCCTCTCCCCTCTCAACCAGCGCCGCTGGAAGACCTTCAAGGCGCACCGGCGCGGCTACTGGTCGCTCTGGATCTTCGCGATCCTGTTCGTGCTGGCGATGTGCGCCGAATTGATCGCCAACGACCGGCCGCTCCTCGTCGAATACAAGGGCGAGTTCTACTATCCGATCCTCGTTGATTACCCGGAAGAGACCTTCGGCGGTTTCCTGCCCGTCACGAACTACCGCGATCCCTTCGTCCAGGAGGAGATTACGGCCAATGGCTGGATGATCTGGCCGCCGATCCGCTATTCCTACGACACGGTCAACAACGAGGTGCCGACGCCGGCCCCTTCCGCCCCCTCCTGGACCTTCTCCAAGGAGGATCTGTGCAAGCAGTATCCGCAAGGGGTGGACGATCCCAACTGCACGTTCGGCAACCGCAACTGGCTCGGCACAGACGATCAGGCGCGCGACGTCTTCGCCCGCCTGATCTACGGCTTCCGCATCTCAGTGCTCTTCGGCCTGATCCTCACCGCCGCCTCGGCTGTCATCGGCGTTGGCGCCGGGGCGATCCAAGGCTATTTCGGCGGCTGGGTAGACCTTCTCTTCCAGCGCTTCATCGAGATCTGGTCGTCGATCCCGGTGCTTTATCTGCTCCTCATCATCGCCGCGATCCTGCCCCCTGGTTTCTGGGTTCTGCTTGGCATCATGCTGCTGTTTTCCTGGGTCGCCTTTGTCGGCGTCGTCCGGGCGGAGTTCCTGCGGGCGCGCAATTTCGAATACGTCAACGCAGCGCGCGCGCTCGGCGTCGGCGACTGGACGATCATGTTCCGCCATCTCCTGCCCAATGCCATGGTGGCGACGCTGACCTTCCTGCCCTTCATCCTGAACGGGTCGATCACAACCCTGACCTCCCTCGACTTCCTTGGCTTCGGCCTGCCGCCGGGGTCGCCGTCGCTGGGCGAGCTTCTGGCCCAGGGCAAGAACAACCTTCAGGCGCCCTGGCTCGGCATTTCCGGCTTCGTGACGATCTCGATCATGCTGTCGCTGCTTATCTTCATCGGCGAGGCGGTGCGCGACGCTTTCGACCCCAGAAAGAGCTTCGGGTGAGATCATGAGTGCTCATCGTCACGACCACCACGACCATGATCACGGCGGGCACGATCATGGGCATTCCCATGCGCTGGGCGGCCACGCTCACGGCGCCAATCAGAGCCGCATGGCGATTGCCGCGCTCCTCACCGGAGCCTTCATGCTGGCCGAGGTGGTGGGCGGCCTTCTGTCCGGCTCGCTGGCGCTGCTCGCCGATGCCGGGCACATGCTCACCGACTTTGCCTCGCTGGGGCTCGGCTGGTTCGCCTTCCGCCTCTCGACCCGGCCAAGCGACGACAAGCGCACCTATGGCTACGACCGCTTTCAGGTGCTGGTCGCCTTCGTCAACGGTCTCGCCCTCTTCGTCATCGCCGCCTTCATCGTCTACGAGGCCTATGAGAGGCTGATGCAGCCGATCGAGGTGCTGGGTGGAGCGATGCTGGTGATCGCGCTCGCCGGCCTTCTCGTGAATGTCGCGGTCTTCTTCGTCCTTCACGGCGCCGACAGGGAAAACCTCAATGTCCGGGGCGCCGTGCTCCACGTGATCGGCGACCTTCTAGGCTCGGTGGCCGCGCTTGCCGCAGCCCTGGTGATCATGGCGACGGGCTGGACGCCCATCGACCCGATCCTGTCGGTCCTCGTCGCGCTGATCCTCCTCGTCTCGGCCTGGCGCCTGGTCCGCGACGCCGGCCATGTCCTTCTCGAAGGCGCGCCGAACGATCTCGAACTCGCCGCCATCGGGCCGCATCTCATCGAGAACGTGCCCGCGGTTCGCAGCATCCACCATGTCCACGCCTGGGCGATCACGCCTGAAAGGAAGATGGTAACGCTTCACGCGGCCATCGCGGACGCCGCCGACGGCCCGGCGGTGACGCGGGCGATCAAGGCTGAGCTGCGGCAGCGCTTCTCGGTCGATCACGCGACCGTCGAGGTCGAGCATCGCCTCTGCGCCGATGCCGACGCGAAGAATCCTTGCACATCCGGCTCGGGCGCGCCCGTCGCCGGCCACCACGCCCATCACTGAGGAGCGCCATGAGCCAGACCGCCGCCCCTCTCGTTTCCGTCGAGGACCTTTCCGTCGCCTTTCGCCAGGAGGGGCGGGTCAGCCTCGCCGTGGACCAGATATCCTTTTCGATCGCTCCGGGCGAGACGCTGGCGCTCGTCGGCGAGTCGGGCTCGGGCAAATCGGTTTCGGCGCTGTCGATCCTGAAGCTCTTGCCCTATCCCGCCGCCAGCCATCCCACGGGGTCCGTGCGCTTCGGCGGCATCGACCTGATCAAGGGCAGCGAAAAGGATCTAAGGGCGGTGCGCGGCAACCGCATCTCGATGATCTTCCAGGAGCCGATGACCTCGCTCAACCCGCTCCATACCATCGAGCGGCAGGTGGGCGAGGTGCTCACCGTCCATCGCGGCCTGTCCGAGGCGAAGGCGCGCGAGCGCACGCTGGAGCTGCTTCATCAGGTCGGCATCCGCGAGCCGGAAAAGCGCCTCGGCGCCTTTCCGCACCAGCTCTCCGGCGGCCAGCGCCAGCGCGTGATGATCGCGATGGCGTTGGCCAACGAGCCGGATCTTCTCATCGCCGACGAGCCGACGACCGCCCTCGACGTCACAGTGCAGGCGCAGATCCTGGAGCTTCTGAAGCAGCTTCAAGCCGAGCGCCACATGGCGATGCTCTTCATCACCCACGACCTCGGCATCGTCCGACGCATCGCCGACCGGGTGTGCGTCATGCATCGCGGCAAGATCGTCGAGGAAGGACCGACGGGGCGCATCTTCGCGGCCCCCGAACATCCCTACACCCGCCATCTGCTCGCCGCCGAGCCCAAGGGCGCGCCTCCGGCGGCCAATCTCAATGCGCCGGTCGTCATGGAGGCCAAGGACGTCAAGGTCTGGTTCCCCATCAAGGCCGGGCTCATGCGCAAGACCGTCGGCCATGTAAAGGCGGTGGACGGCATCGACCTCACGGTGCGCGCCGGCCAGACGGTGGGCGTCGTCGGCGAATCGGGCTCGGGCAAGACCACGCTCGGCCTCGCCCTCACCCGAATGATCTCCTCCAGGGGCGAGATCACCTTCGACGGCGCGCGGATCGACAACCGCTCCTTCAAGGCCATGCGCCCGTTGCGCAAGAGCATCCAGATCGTCTTCCAGGACCCTTACGGCTCCCTCTCGCCGCGCATGTCGGTGGCCGAGATCATCGCCGAGGGTCTGCTCATCCACGAGCCGAAACTCTCGGCCGCCGAGCGCGACGCCAAGGTGGTTTCCGCGCTCACCGAGGTCGGGCTCGATCCGGCGACGCGCTTTCGCTATCCGCACGAATTTTCCGGCGGTCAGCGCCAGCGCGTCGCGATCGCCAGGGCCATGGTTCTGAGCCCGCGCTTCGTCATGCTGGACGAGCCGACATCCGCCCTCGACATGAGCGTTCAGGCGCAGGTGGTCGATCTCCTGCGCGATCTCCAGAAGCGCCACGAGCTCGCCTACCTCTTCATCAGCCACGACCTGAAGGTCGTGCGCGCGCTCGCCAACGAGGTCATCGTCGTGCGCGCCGGCGAGGTGGTGGAGCGTGGCCCATCCGCGGAAATCTTCGAGCGGCCGAAGACCGACTACACCCGCGCCCTGATGGCCGCCGCCTTCAACATCACCGCCGCGCCGGAGGGTATCGTCTCCGAATGACCACGCCCGACACCGCCCGCTTTGCCGACCATGCTTTCCCCTTCGACCAGATCGAACGCCAGCGGGTTTATGACGGGTTTCGCCCCGTCGACGAGGTGACGCTGACGCACCGTTCTCTTTCGGACGGCGGTGTTCTCGGGCCGATGAACCGTCAGATCATGCATGTCGGCCAGGTGGCGGCCATCATCGCCTTCGATCCATGGCGCGAAGTCATGGTGGTGATCCGCCAGTTTCGGCTCGGTGCCGAGCTCGCGCTCGGTCTCGGCGCGGCTGTCGAATTGCCGGCGGGCGTCGTCGATCCGGGGGAAACGCTGGATGAAGCGGCCCGACGCGAGCTCCGGGAGGAAACCGGGCTGGAGGCTTTGGCATTGGCTCCCGCCTACGCCATCATGCCGACACCGGCCCTCACAGACGAGGTGGCTTATATCTTTCTTGCCCTGGTCGATTCATCGAGGCTTGCCGAATCCGCCGGCAACAGCCATGAACACGAGGATATTCGTCCCATGGTCGGCACGCTCGACGATCTCGTCGCCGCCGCCGACGCGGGTCGGATCGTGAACGGGAATCTCGTCGGTGCCCTCAATTGGTTCGCCCGCAAGGGTCGGTCTGTCGCGGCGGCGTTGGCGAAGAGCCTCGACGAGGAGTGACACTTGACGATTCTTCTGTCCATCACCGGTTTCGAGCCGACGCGCTGGCTCAAGGCGCTGACCGATCATGCGCCGCAGCGCTCGATCCTGCTCCACCCGGAGAACGCCCACGACCCCTCGATCGAATATGCCGTCGTTTGGCACCAGCCGACGGGGTTGCTCGCCGGTCTGCCAAACCTCAAGGCGATCTTCTCCATCGGCGCCGGCGTCGACCATGTTCTCAAGGATAAGCGCCTGCCCGACGTGCCGATCGTGCGCATCGTCGCCGACGACCTGACGACGCGCATGAGCGAATACGTCGTCTGGCGGGTGCTCGACCATATGCGCCGGGGCCTCGCGTATCATGCCCAGCAGGACGCGGTGCATTGGCGTCCGCGCCGCCGCCAGCCAAAGGCCAGCGAAGTCACCGTCGGCATCATGGGCTTCGGCGAACTTGGCCGTGACGCGGCCGGCAAGCTCGCAGGGCTCGGCTTTTCCATCGCCGGCTGGAGCCGCTCAGAGAAACACATCGAGGGTGTCCAGCATTTCTCCGGCGAGGCAGGATTGGACGCCTTCCTCAGCGTCAGCGACATCGTCGTCTGCCTTCTGCCGTTGACGGCGGAAACGCGCGGCATTCTCAACTACGGCCTCTTCACCCGGATGAAGAAGCAGACGCCCATGGGCGGCCCTGTCCTCATCAACGCCGGGCGCGGCAGGCTCCATGTCGAAGCCGATATCGTCAGGGCGCTCGACGAGAAGGTGCTGTTCGAGGTGTCCCTAGACGTCTTCGAGCACGAGCCCCTGCCCCCGGCGAGCCCCTTGTGGAAGAACACGCGGGCTTTCCTGACGCCTCATATCGCCGCCGTTTCGGAACCCGAGGCGCTGGCACCGCTGATCATCCAGCAGATCAACGCGTTCGAGCGCGGCGAGCCGCTGAAGCACATTGTAAACCGCACGACCGGCTACTGAGGAAGTTCCTGTCTTTCTCGATCCTATGAAAAAGGCGAAGCTCCGGCCGCGCTTCGCCTTTTTCTTTTCCGCGTCCCTCTCTTCTCAGAGGAAACGGCCGATCTCGTCGTGGCCTCCAAGCGGGCGTTCCCGGCCGTCGAGGAGACCGAGATCGCGCAGCCGGCTCGCGGAGAGAGCTTCAACGTCGAGTGAAATGGCGCGCCGCTTGCTCCAGCCAAGGCGCGGCAGGGCTTCGAGCCAGGAAGCCAGCAAGCCCTGCGCGGGGTTATCCACGATGCTCATGATGGTTGCCTCCGGGTCATTGGACCCACCTCTATTGATCGTCAGAACCGATAGAGCACCCTGGAGGGCTTGATTTCCAACAGAACGAGCGGGATCATGCATAAGCTGAACTTATTCATGATCCCTGACCCCGAGCGTCCATGACCGATCGCCGCGACCTGCCGCCGCTTGCCGCCATCCGCGCCTTCGAGACGGCTGCCCGCCATCTCTCGTTCACCAGGGCGGGGGAGGAATTGGGCATGACGCAAGCGGCGGTGAGCTATCAGATCAAGCTTCTGGAGGAGCGGGTGGGAGCGGCCCTCTTCGTCCGCCAGGCCCGCGCCGTATCGCTCACCTCCGTCGGCGAGGAGCTGGCCAGGGTCAGCAGCGAGGCGCTCGATCGTCTCAGCACAGCCTATTCCGCCGCGCGCGGCCACGCCGGCGGTGTTCTCTCGATCAGCGTCTTCCCAAGCTTTGCCGCGATGTGGCTCGCGCCCCGTATCGGCGCCTTCCAGATGGCGCATTCGGACCTTGCCGTCCGGGTGGACGCGACGCGCGCCATGGTCGATCTCACCCGCGACGACATCGACTGCGTCATTCGCGGCGGCTCGGGCCACTGGCCCGGCTTGAAGGCCCATTTCATCTGGCCGATGGACTGCGCCCCGATGGCAAGCCCCGCCTTCATCGAACGCTTCGGTCCCTTCAGAAGGCCTGAGGACCTCATCGGCGTTCCAATGGTGGCGCCGGGCGACCCGTGGTGGACGTTCTGGTTTGAGCACTGGAAGGTCGCCTATGACCCCGGCGCGAAGGCGCTCGCGGGCATGGGCGACGGCCATCTCGAAGCGCGCTCCGCCATGGCCGGCCACGGCGTCTCCATCCTGTCGCCCCGCCTCGTCAGGGAAACGCTTGCCTCAGGCCAGCTGGTGCAGCTGTTCGAGACCCTGATCCTGACCGGCCGCAGCTATTGGCTGTGCTATCTGGAAAGCCGCCGCAACCTGCCGAAGATCCGCGCCTTCCGCGACTGGCTCATGGCCGAGATCGCCGAGGAGGAAACGCAAATCAGCGCGCCATCCGCCTGACGCTGGTGACAGGCAGCCCCTTTTCCTCGGTTCGGGCCAAGGTTTCCGCCAGCGGCTCGATCGCCGTCATCATGTGATGGGCGTTGGCATGAAGAAGGTTCGCGCCATCGACCATGATGCCGACATGACCCTTCCAGAAGACGAGATCACCGCGCTCAAGCCCTTCGACGCCGGCAAGACGGGTGCCGAGGCTTCGTTCCTGCATGTCGGTGTCGCGCGGCGCGGTGATGCCCGCCATGCGGCACGCGACCTGGACCAGACCGGAACAATCGATCCCCATGAAGGTCTTGCCGCCCCACAGATAGGGAGCGCCGAGAAAGCGCTCGGCCACGGAGACGAAATCGTCCGCCGCCTCATTGGGCGCGCCAAGATGCTGCGTGACGATCGCTCCCGCCGGCCGGATCAGGCCATAGCGGGCGTTATGGTCTACGGCCTCTGCTGCCACCGTGACTCTTGCTCCCATGGGGAGGGCGAAGAGCGGCGGCAGCTTGATGTCCGGCCCAGGGAAGACCAGCGTTCGCGGCGCGATGATGCGATGGGTCGGCGCCGCGTCCCGCTCACCCAGCGCGTCGGACGACATCCAGCCGACATAGGAATCGTCCTCGAGCTGCACCCAGGCCCAGCCTTCGGGCGTCGTCTCGAACACCAGGATATCCTCGCCGAACAGCGCCTCGGTCTCGGCCATGGCGTCAGGGCGCGGGAAACGCTTCAGCGGTGTAACAGGCGCGCTCACCCTGGCCGGCATGCCCTCGACGAAGCGGTCCGCCTCCACCCTCCCCTTCAAGCGCGCATCCGCCAAGTCCGGCCGGAATGCGTTGAGGCGATGGTCCAGGGCATCGGTCATGGGGCAAGGGTTCCTGCAAGGACGACGAAGCGGTCGGCGAGCTTTGAGACGTAGAGACTGCCGGCGACGGTCCGGCGAACGAGAACATTGCGCTTGTCTTGCGGATCGCGCCGACGCTCCAAGAGCCCTAGAGTGCCGAGGCTATCCAGCGCGCGGGTGATCACCGGTTTGGTGACGGCGAGCTTGGCGGCAAGCCCGCGCACGGTGTGGGGTGGCGGCTCGAGATAGACCGTCAGGAGGATCGCCGTCTGCCTCAGCGAAAGATCGGGCTCCGCCGCCCGCGCCTGGGCGAGCGCGGACTGATGCAGGAGCCTCAAGGCCTGCGCCGGCCGCAACTCGATCCCCATCGGCGAAACTCGTTTCGGTCCCGTTCCGACGAAGATAGGACAAGCCAGACGTCCGGCGCAAGGTCAAACATGATCGCCTCGAAACCGGAGCTCCGAGGCGATTTGCCTATCGGCCGTAGCGCTCCTCCAGCACTCGGGCGATGGCGCGGATGGCCTGCGCCTCACCGCCGACATCGCCGATGGGCGACGCCTTCGGCCGCCAGCCATAGATGTCGAAATGCGACCAGACCTTCGCCTTCTCCACGAAGCCTTCAAGGAAGAGCGCCGCGGTGATGGAGCCGGCGAAGCCGTCCGAGGTGACGTTGTTGGTGTCGGCGACCTTGGAGGCGAGGTTGGCCGCGTAGGGCTGCCACAGCGGCATGCGCCAAACCGGATCGACGACCGCGCCGCCGGCGGCGGCAAGTGCCCCGGCAAAAGCGTCGTCCGCCGTGTAGAAGGGTACGACCTCCGGCCCTAGGGCGACGCGCGCCGCCCCCGTCAGCGTCGCCATGTCGACGATGATCTCCGGGGCCTCCTCGTCGGCGAGCGCCAGGGCATCGGCGAGAACGAGGCGCCCCTCGGCATCGGTGTTGCCGATCTCGACCGTCTTGCCCTTGCGGCTGCGCAGAATGTCCGACGGGCGGAAAGCGGAGGCGGAGATCGAGTTTTCCACCGCCGGGATGAGAACGCGCAGGCGCACGTCCAGCTTTTTCGTCATTACGAGGCGAGCGAGGCCCAGAACGTTTGCCGCGCCGCCCATGTCCTTCTTCATGAGAAGCATGGACGAGCTTGGCTTGATGTCGAGGCCGCCCGTATCGAAGCAGACGCCCTTGCCGACCAGCGTCACCTTGGGCGCGTCCTCGCGGCCCCAGGAAAAGTCGATGAGACGCGGAGCGACCGCGCCGGCGCGGCCGACAGCATGGATCATCGGGAAGTTGCCATCGAGCAGCGCGTCACCGACGATCGAGCGCCCCTCGGCGCCAAACTCCTTCGCCAGGCTCAGCGCGGCCGCCTCGAGCGTGTCGGGCTGCATGTCGTTGGTCGGCGTGTTGATGAGGTCGCGCACCATGGCGACGGCAGCGGCGATCTCCTGCGCGCGGGCGCCATCGACACCGTCGGCCACGGCGAGCCTCGCGCCGCTCTTTTCCTTCGGCTGCGCCTTGTAGCGCTCGAAGCGGTAGGCGCCAAGGAGGAAGAACAGCGCGGCGAGATCGCCGTCGAGCGGGCTTGCGCCGGAAAAGGCGAAGGCGCCTGCCGGCAGTTCGCGCGCGAGATGCCCCGCCAGGAGCGCGAGCCGTGTCGCATCCTTCGGCGCCGTCTCGCCGAGACCGAGGAGCGCGCACCTGATGGCCTGCCCCGCCTCGCCCGGCACGAGCAGAACGCGGCCCGCCTCTGCCTTGAACCCGGTGGCCTTTGCCCAGGCCTTCGCCGCGTCAGGCAGGGCGTCGATCCCCCGCCCATCCACCGCGAAGATCGGGGTGGCGTTTTCGCTCGCGTTCTGAAGCAAGCCGTCTTCCATCATTGTCATCCTCTGTCCCCTGTGGCCGGCCCGGCATTAACGGGTCGTTAGGGTTAACGAAATACTGTCGCCTCCGACTCCCCCCTTCATCCCGTGGGCGCTTCGCCCCCTCCGGGACCAGGAGATTCGCCGAGATGACGCACCATAATCGCCCTGGCCGGGCCATGCGACAGGCAATTCTGGCAGCAGGCGCCGCCTTCCTGCTCATGTCCGGGGGGTGCGCCTCGGTTTCCCGCGAAACCACGGGCTCCGTCGCTCCGGCACTCTCCCGCCCCGTCAGCCAAATGAGCGTCTCCGAGCTCAACCAGACGGTGCGCGTCTATGGCGCGGCCTATCAGAAGAACCCGAAGGACAAGAGGACCGGCCTCACCTACGCCTCGATCCTCCAGATGACCGGACGCAACGACCAGTCGCTCGCCGTCATGCAGCAGGTGGCGATCGCCCATCCCAAGGATCGCGATGTGCTCTCGGCCTACGGCAAGGCGTTGGCGGCGGCGGGCGACCTCAACAAGGCGCTGGAAACCGTACGCCGGGCGCAGACGCCCGATTCGCCGGACTGGCGGCTGTTCTCGGCGGAAGGCGCGATCCTCGACCAGCTCGGCCAGTCCGACAGTGCCCGTGTGCTTTACCGCAAGGCGCTCGACATCGCGCCGAACGAGCCATCCGTGCTGTCCAATCTGGGCATGTCCTATCTTCTCGCCAACGATCTGCCGAATGCCGAGACCTATCTTCGTCAGGCGGTGCGCCAGCCCGGCGCCGACAGCCGCGTCAGGCAGAATCTCGCCCTCGTCGTCGGGCTTCAGGGGCGCTTCGAGGAGGCGGAGAAGATCGCCTCGGCCGAACTCTCCCCTGACGAGGCCGAGGCCAACGTCGCCTACCTCAAGCAGATGCTCGCCCAGCAGAACACTTGGTCGATGCTGAAGGACGCCGACAAGAAGAAGGGTTGATCCCCGCGCGGGGCTTAGCCTTCGGCGATAAAGGCGAGCAGCGAGCGCGCCAATTCCTCTGGCGCCTCCTCGGCCATGTGGTGGCCGCTGTCGATTCCGTGTCCGCAGAGACGGGTCGTCCAGGGCCGCCAGACGTTCAGAACGTCGCCATAGAGCTCCACGAGGTCGTCCTTGAGCGACCACAGCACGAGAGTCGGACAGGAGATGCGTCGCCCGGCGCGCCGGTCTTCCTCGTCATGGCGCCGATCGATCGCAAGGCCGGCGCGATAATCCTCGACCATGCCATGGACAGTCTCGGGATCGTGGATCGCCGCGCGGAAATCCTCGTAGGCTTCCGCTCCCATCTTTTCGGGTGAGCCGCCGTACCACGCGTCGGGATCGGCGAGGATGGCGCGCTCCGGCTTTTCCTCCACCGCGAAGAAGAACCAGTGCCACCATGCCCTGGCGAAGCGCGCATCGCAGCGCTCGATCGCTTCGAGAATGGGGACGCCGTCCAGAATGGCAAGGTGGGTGACGGAATCAGGATGGTCCATTGCCGCCCGAAAGGCGGTGTAGCTGCCGCGATCATGGCCGACGATAGCGAAATGTTCGTGCCCCAGCGCGCGCATCAGGGCGACACAGTCGCCAGCCTTCGCCCGCTTCGACGAACCGGCATGGTCGGGCGCGTCGCCGGGCTTGGACGATTGGCCAAAGCCGCGAAGATCTGGACAGACGACGGTATGGTGCTCGGCCAGCAGCGGCGCCACCCGATGCCATGTGGCGTGGGTGCGGGGATGGCCGTGGAGAAGCAACACCGGGCTGCCTTTTCCGCCATATCGCACCCGAAGTCGCGCCTCCGGCACGTCGATCATCGTCAGCTCGAAGCCCTCGAACATCCGCAATGGGCCTCCCCTTCCAGACTTCTTCGCCCCACCGCTCCTCGGGCGCACGACCAAGAATGGCGCGATCGATGCCGGCGCCAAGGCCCGGTGCCGATCGAAGATTGACTTAAGGATTTTAGGTTGATATCAACTTATATCGCTGATCCCCAGGGAGGAGATTTCACATGGCCTATGTCGACGGATTTGTCCTGGCGGTGCCGACCGCCAACAAGGAAGCCTACACCGCCTTCGCCAAGAAGGCCCTGCCGCTATTCAGGGAATATGGCGCGACCCGGTTGATGGAGTGCTGGGGCAACGACGTTCCACGCGGCAAGACCACCGATTTCTACGGCGCGGTCAAGGCCGAGGAAAGCGAGAGCGTCGTCTTCAGCTGGCTGGAATGGCCGTCCAAGGAGGTTCGCGACGCAGGCATGAAGAAGATGATGGAAGACCCCCGCATGAAGGAGATGGGCGAAATGCCCTTCGACGGCCAGCGCATGATCTTCGGCGGTTTCGAGCCCATCGTCGAGGGGTAGCGGCCCCTTTTGTGCGGGATCATTCCCGGTTCAGGGACGTCATAGGACGGACGTCCGGCTGGACATCCAAGGTGCACTCATGATCGAGCTTTACGGCCATCCTTTCGCGGCCTTCGTCTGGAAGGCGCTCATCGCGCTTTACGAGCGCGACATTGCCTTCGCATTCCGCGTGCTCGGCCCGGATCATCCCGAAAACGTCGCCCGTTTCGCAGGATTGTCGCCAACCGGCCAGTTCCCGGTGTTGGTGGAAGGCGGGCGCAGCGTCGTCGAATCCGCGGCGATCATCGAGTATCTCGACCTCCATCATGGCGATGCCGAGCCTATGGTCCCGCGCGACCCCAAAGCGGCGATCGAGGCGCGTCAGATGGACGGCATCTTCGACGACTATGTGGCCGTGCCCATGCAGGCGATCGTCGCTGACGCCCTGCGCGGCGGCGCCGATCGCGATCCTTTCGGCTTGGCGGCCGCCCATCGCACTCTGGACAAGAGCTATTGCTGGCTGGAGGGCTGGCTCACCGGGCGGACCTGGGCGGCCGGCGAGCGCTTTGGCATAGCCGATTGCGCGGCCGCGCCGGCTCTCTTCTACAGCCACTGGGTCCACCCGATCCCGGATGAACTGGCGGCCCTCGGCACCTATCGCGCGCGCCTCCTTGCTCGACCCTCGATCCGGCGCGTCATCGACGAGGCAAGGCCCTTCAGAGCATTCTTTCCCCTGCCGATCCCCGACCGCGACTGATCCGCCTGAAGGCTCCTATCCCAGATGCATGATCTGGATGAGAGCGGGCCCGATGATGACGGCGAAGAGCACCGGCAGGAAGAACACGATCATCGGCACGGTCAATTTCGGCGGAAGGCTCGCCGCCTTCTTCTCCGCCGCGTTCATGCGCATGTCGCGGTTCTCCTGGGCAAGGACGCGGATCGCCTGGGAGAGAGGTGTGCCGTACTTCTCCGCCTGGATAAGCGCCGTCGTTACGGCCTGAATGCCTTCCTGATCGGTGCGCTCGGAAAGGTTGGTGAAGGCCGCGCGCCGATCCGACAAAAAGGACAGCTCCGCGCAGAGAAGCGCGAGTTCCTCGGCGAGCGGAACCGACTGTATGCCGATCTCGTCTGCGACCCGGCGAAACGCCGCCTCAATGGAGACGCCCGATTCGACGCAGATCAGCAGCAGGTCGAGCGCATCCGGCCAAGCCCGCTGGATCGACTGGCGCCGCTTCTGGGCGAGGTTGCTCACGTAGATGTTGGGCAGATAGAAGCCGAAAAGAGCGGCGCCGAGGCAGATGAGCAGACGCAGCGACAAGGGCTTATCCGCCAAAAAGCCGAGGCCGAGAAGGTAAAGCAGGGTGACGGCGAAGAGCACGCCAGGCAACGCCGCGCGCAGAAACAGGAAGATAGTGAGCTGGCGCTGGCCGCGCAGACCCGCAACCTTCAGCTTGCGCACCGTCTTGTCGTCCGCCAGCAGATGACGAAGGTTCAGCTTGTTGACGACGGTGACGGCGAGGCCTTTGCCTGCATCCTGACGCAGACCGCCACGACTCCGCTCCCGCTCGATGGAGAGCCTCGCCCGCTCGCGCGCGCGCATCTGGTCTCGCTCCAGTGCGACCGCTTTCATCCGGTTCTTGAACTCGTTGCCCGAGAGGATCGGCAGCGCGATGGTCATGAATGTCGTAAACACGGCCACGGCCACCAGAATGCTGAGCAGCAGCGACTGCGACAATCCCAACCATTCCAGGAAGTTGTTCATGGGCGTCTCCGCTCTGGCGCCTGGTTCAGCGCGCTTTCCATGGCCATCGAACCCAACCGAACATTGCCCGATTTCGGCATTCGCTCTCGACCGATCAGCCGATCATGCTTCGCCAGGCATCCGCCTTCCAAACCCGCCCGCATCTTAGAAGTCGAAATTGATCATCTTGCGCATGATGAAGACGCCAAGCGACATCCAGACCAAGGCGGCTAAGATAATTAGTTTTCCTGTATTTGTATCGAACAGTATAAGCATGTAGTCCGGAGTCGTTAGATAGACGAGACCCGCAACAATCATTGGAAGAGACCCGATAATGATGCCCGAGGATTTTGCCTCCATCGACATCGATTGGATCTTCCCCTTCATTTTCTTACGGTCGCGCAAGACTCGCGAGAGATTATTGAGCGCTTCGGACAGGTTGCCGCCAGCCTGAGACTGGATGGCCAGCACGATGGAGAAGAAGTTGGCCTCCGCCAGTGGCATGTCGTGGTAGAGCCGCTCCACCGCGTCGGCGGTCGACAGGCCCATCTGCTGCGCCTCGACGATCTTGCGAAACTCCGAGCGCACGGGCTCGGGCGCGTCGCTGGCGATCATTCGCAGACAGTCGTTGAGCGGCAGACCGGAGCGGACGCCGCGCACGATGACGTCGACGGCGTTGGCGAATTCGTTGAGGAACTGCTTTTGGCGACGCTTGCGCAGCATCTGGATGGTCCAGCGCGGCAACCCCAGTCCGACGATAATCGCGAGACAAAGGACCACCGGCAGCGACCCGATGAAGAGCACGCCGATAAACGCCGTGGCGAGCCCAGAGACGACGCTGAAGAGAATGAAGTCGCGCCGCGAGAAGTTGAGGCCGGCCTGGGCGAGCAGGCGCTCGATCGGCAGTTTCGTCGTGTGCCGGTCGCGCTCCTTTTGCTTGGCCTCGATTTCCTTCAGCGAGCTCTGGATCGTGCGCCGCCGCTTGGCGGCCTCCTGAACGCGATCGCGCGCCGCGCGCTTGGCCTGGGCGTCGGTCTCGGCGCGCTTATAATGGCTGAGCCGGCTTTCGGCATTGCGCTCCGCGTCGATGCGCGAATAGAGCAAGGCATAGGCCAGCCCTCCCGCCGCAACAGACGACAGAACCATGAGCAGCACGATGTTCAAGAGTGATCCGGTCACGGAAGGGTGACCTCCTGCGCGGCCGCGTCGAGGGCGGCGGCAAGGCGCTGATCCTCGCCGAAATAGCGCGCGCGGTCCCAGAAGGCCGGGCGGCCGATGCCGGTGGAGCGGTGCTGGCCGATGATCTTGCCGCCCGCATCCTCGCCGAGAATGTCGTAGATGAAGAGATCCTGTGTGGTGATGACGTCGCCTTCCATGCCCACGACCTCGGTGATGTGGGTGATGCGGCGCGAGCCGTCGCGAAGACGCGCCGCCTGGATGATCACGTCCACCGAGCCGACGATGATCTCCCGCACGGTGCGCGGCGGCAGCGAATAGCCACCCATGGCGATCATCGATTCCATGCGGTTCAGGCACTCGCGCGGACTGTTGGCGTGGATGGTGCCCATCGAGCCGTCGTGGCCGGTGTTCATCGCCTGGAGAAGGTCGAAGACCTCCGGTCCGCGCACCTCGCCCACGATGATGCGCTCGGGCCGCATGCGCAGACAGTTCTTGACGAGGTCGCGCATGGTGATCTCGCCTTCGCCCTCGATGTTGGGCGGGCGGGTTTCGAGGCGCACCACGTGGGGCTGCTGGAGCTGAAGCTCGGCCGAGTCCTCGCAGGTGACGATGCGCTCGTCGGCGTCGATATAGCGGGTCAGGCAGTTGAGCAGCGTCGTCTTGCCCGAGCCGGTGCCGCCGGAGATGACGACGTTGCAGCGCACCCGGCCGATGATCTGGAGGATGGCCGCCCCCTCGGGCGAGATCGAGCCGAAGCGCACGAGCTGGTCGAGGGTGAGCTTGTCCCTCTTGAACTTTCGGATGGTGAGAGCCGGGCCGTCGATGGCGAGCGGCGGGGCGATGACGTTGACGCGTGATCCGTCGGGCAGGCGCGCGTCGCAGATGGGCGAGGACTCGTCGACACGCCGGCCGACCTGGCTGACGATGCGCTGGCAGATGTTGAGGAGCTGCTGGTTGTCTCGAAAACGGATATTGGTCGACTGAACCTTGCCGTTCACCTCGATGAAGGTCTGGCGGGCGCCGTTGACCATGATGTCGGCGATGTCGTCGCGGGCGAGCAGCGGCTCCAGAGGTCCGTAGCCGAGAACGTCGTTGCAGATGTCGGCAAGGAGCTGTTCCTGCTCCGAGATCGACATCGCGAAGCTCTTGATCGCGATGATGTCGTTGACAATGTCGCGGATTTCCTCGCGCGCGCTTTCCGCGTCGAGGCGGGCAAGCTGGGAAAGATCGATGGTGTCGATCAGAGCGGCGAAGACCTGCGCCTTGGTCGTATAATAGCTTTCCGAGCGCTCGCGCACCTGCTCGGGCTCGGGAGCCGCTGCAGCGGGGGCCACCGAGGATGGCGGAATGAGCGCCGAAGAGGCGGCCGAGCGCGATGGGGAAAAGCCCGGCTCCGGAACAGCGGCAACGGGAGCGCGTGCCGGCACTGCCGGCTCGGCTGCCGCCGGCCTGGTGGTCTTGGGTCCTTCGTTGCCGCGCTTTCCGAACATGGCCGAGTGTCTATCCGTTCTTGGCAGCGAGGGCCGGCTGGCGGCGCCGCAGGCGGGTGAAAAGGTCAAACGGCGAGGCACGCTTCGCCCGCTTGGCTTCCCCACGTCCCGTTATGGCATGGGCCACGCGGTGGAAGGCCTCGACAGCGGAATGCTTGGGGTCCGTCTCGCCGATCATCCGGCCGTTGTTGGCAGCCGCGCCGAAAACAGCGGGATCGAAGGCGATTTCCGCAAGCGGTTCCATCTCCAGCGGCTCAGCGAACTCGAAGGACGAGATTTCCGGCCGCTTGGGGATGGCGAGCTGGTTGAGGATAAGACGCGGCGAGCGGTCGTTGGGCCTCATCCGCTTCAGCATCTCCACCAGATTCTTGGCGTTGCGCAGATTGGGCAGATCGGGGGTCGCGGTGATGACGATCTCGTCCGAGAGGGCGAGCACGGTCTTCGTCCATTCGTTCCAAGTGTGCGGAACGTCGAGCACCACGATTGGCGCGCCGCGCTGGGCGGTTTCGATCAGCGGATTAAATGCGTCGGCCGAGAAATCGTAGGTCCGATCGAGAATAGACGGTGCGGCGAGCAGCGACAGGTGATCGGTGCACTTGGTCAAAAGGCGGTCCAGGAAGACGTCGTCCATGCGATCCGCCGAAAAAATCGCTTCGGCGATGCCCTGCGGCGGGTCCTGATCAAAGTTGATGTTGGCGGTGCCGAAGGGCAGATCGAGGTCGGCGAGAACGACGTCGGTCGAGAACAGCTGCGAGATCGACCAGGCCACATTGTGGGCGATCGTCGAGGAGCCGACGCCGCCCTTGGCGCCGACGAAGGCAAGGGTGCGGCCCAGCGGCTCCGCGTCCGGCGCGACGAAGAGATTGGCGATGACCGACAGGATGTCGCCCATGGACACCGGCGAGACGAGATATTCCGAGATGCCGCGACGGATCAGTTCGCGATAGAGGGTGACGTCGTTGGTATGGCCAATGATGACGACCTTGGAGCCAGGGTCGCAGACGTCGGCCAAGGCTTCCAGATCCTCCAGAAGCTGCGGTGCGCCGACGCGCGATTCGAGCATGACCAGATTGGGGGTTGGCGCGCTGGCGTAATGTTCCGCCGCGGCGCGGATGCCGCCCATGTGGACGCGGAGATGCGCCTTGACCATGCGCCGATCGGCCGCCGCCTGCTCCACCGCTTCGGCCACCGCCTCGGTTTCGCAGAAGGCCTGAATGGAGATGCGCGGGATCGGGCGCACCCGCTCGAGCTCGCCATCCATCGCGGCGTCCTCCCCGGTTCCGTTGACGTCGACCATTGCTTCCCTCCCGCTCACCAGTCGTAGTCCACGTTGGAACTGGGCGTTACCGCCCCTGTCGGATTGCCGGTGCGATAGTCGCCGATCACCTGCGTGCGGCGCTCGGCGTCGATCTCGCCCAGGCCGCGCGGGCTCAGCAGGTCGCGCGGATCGGCGATCTGGGCAGCGAGGTTCTGCTGACTGGCGCAACCGAAGTTGAAGTAGTTGCGGTTGTCGGAGGTGTTGGCCAAGTCCTCGGGCCAACGGCCACACGGGTCTGTCTTGGCGGCAAGTGTCACGTAGGCGAGATGGATCGGTGCCGGCCCGCCGAGATCCGCCGCCGGATAGGGCTGGACCAGGATGCGGTTGCTGCCGACGCCATTGGCCTTCAGCGCGGCGACGACGTCCCGCGTCACCAGATCGGCGGCCAGCGCATTGCCCGAGCCGCTGGGCTGGAGCACGCGGATGGTTGTGGCTCGGGCCGTCTTGAACCGCCCGGCAAAATCGCGGACCCGCTCGCGGTCGGCGGAGGAAAGCCGGCCTTCGGTCGAAACAACCGGTATATCGAGCCCCACCTCGGCCTCGGAGACGACAATCGGGTGGCGGGTGCGGTAGTCGTCCGGGATCGCACCGACCTCTACATGGTTGCGGTCGGCACACGCCGAAAGCGCCATGGCAAGACCAAGAGCGAGAGCCGCGGGGCGGGAAACGGCACGAGTCAGGGATGAAGGCGTGAACACTGTGGCTCTCCTCATGCCGATCACTTGTAGATGTAGCCGACGATGCCGTGGTACCGGCCCGGAGGCAGATCGGTCTTCATGGCGCCGTAGATGCGGTTGACGCGACCGAGGAAATTGGCCGAGCCGTCGCTGGAGAAAGACAGGCCGTCGTCGGGCCGCGCCAGCGCCTGGCGCGCCACCGGACGAACCAGATAGGGCGTGACGATCACCACCAGTTCGGTTTCGTAGCGCTGAAAGTCGCGGCTGCGGAACAACGTACCGAGGATCGGCAGCTTCGACATGCCAGGCAGCCCCGAGACGACCTGGCGAACCTCGTCGCGCACCAGGCCGGCGATGACCAGCGATCCGCCGGACGGCAGCTCGACGGTCGTGTCCGCGAGGCGCTTCCTGAGGCCGATGAGGCCAACGCCGGAGGAATAGGCGTCGCCCGGAATGTTGTAGGGCGTCTCGAAGGTTGGCTCGGAGACCGAGGTGCGGATCTTGAGCGAGATGCGCCCCGGCGAGAGCACCACGGGGGTGAAGTCCAGGCCGATGCCGTAATCGATCGTCTTGTGCTCGTAGCTCACCTTGGCCGGATTGACGACCTGCTTGGTGACGCCGTTGACGTCGACATATTCCACCGAGGGCGGCGTCGTGTCCTTGCCGCTGGGGACCTGGAACTCGCCGCCGACCTTGAAGCTCGCGGTCTCGCCGGAGATGGCGGTGAGGCTGGGTTCGGCGAGGGTGCGCATCACGCCGGCCTGCTCCATCGCACTGATCTGCGAATCGATGACCGATGAGCCGACCGTGCCGGATAGGGAGGCGCCCGAAGCGGAAATCGCCTTGCCGAGGCCAAAGGGACTGTCGCTGACCGCGCCGAAGGCAATGCCGTCGATGACGCTGTCGATGGTGCCGTTGAAGCCGAGCTGCTTGACCACCGAGCGCTGCACCTCGGCGACAGTCACCTTGAGCGTGACCTGATCCTCGCCGGCAATCTGAAGCAGGTTGACGATCTGGCTAGCCTGACGGTCTTCGCTGCCGATTGCAGCGTCGCCGCCATTACCGCCCACCGTCTTGAGGTATTGGCCGGTGGTCGCCTCGCCGCCGGTGACATAGATCCGGGCGAGTTGAACGGCGCGATCGGCCTGCTGCGGGGTCTCCACCGTGCCAGTCAGCACGACGTTGTCGTTCAGCATCTCGGCCTTGACGTCGGAGCCGGGAATGTACTTCGCGATGGTCCTCTCGAGACCTGAAATGTCCCGCTCGATCCGAAGGTCGAGAACGGCAACCTCGCGACCGGCTGCGTCGAAGACGAAAACGTTGGTCTGGCCGACCTGCTTGCCGAAGATATAGATGCGCCGCGCCGTGCGCGTCACGGCGTCCGCCACCTCGGGATTGGCGACCAGGATGTCATGCGCGTCGCGCGGCAGATCGATCACCTTGGACTTGTCGAGACCGAGGCTGATGGTCTGGTGCGGGCGGCTGATGGCCATCACCGAGCTTTCGGCGAACGCCGGAGCAGTTCCCACCAGCATCGCGACAAAGGCGATCACGGCCATCGCACCCGCCAAGCTGAGCCGTGCCGAGGGAACCGTACGAGGAGATGTTTCGGAGATCCGGTTCATGGCGCTCGTCACTTCTTGGTGGTGATGTCGACGGTCTGCCCGTAGCGGACGATACGGACCTTGTTCGGCTCATTGTTCTGCTGGGCGAGGAGGAAGGCGGCATAGCCCGGCGTGCCGGGCACGGAGTCGGCAAGCGAGCGGAGCGACAGGACGAGCTTGTCGGCGACCTGCTGGGCGACCGTCAGCGCCTCGGCCTGCTCAGGCGTCACCTCCAGCGTCGCCGTCGAGCCCACCACCACCTTGGTACCGTTCTGCTCCTCAATGGTCTGATCGATGGCAAGAACCCTAAGGTTCTTGATGATCGTTTCCGTATCGAACTGGTTGCCGGCGTTCTCGTTCTGATTGCGCCGCGTCATGATGACGTCGACATGGTCATTCGGAAGGATGAATCCGCCGGCGGACGTATCGGCAGATATCTGAACGGCGACAGCGCGCTTGCCGGAGGGCAGGATGGCCGACATGAAGCCGTGATCAGTCTTGATGAGCTTGCTCTCGCGCACCGGCTCGGAAGCGAAGAAGGACTGGCGCGCCACCGCGCCCTTGAGCTCGTCAATGGCGTCGGGGCGTTTGCTCTTCAGGATGAAATCAGGGCTGACCCCGTCCTCGGGCCATTTCTGCCAGGCGAGCATGCCGTCGACGGTGGACCCCATCGGCATGTCCTTGGACGTGACCAGAACCTCGGTCAGCTTGATGGGTGGCTCGGCCGGCGCAGCGGTAATGACGACTGGATCGCCCGTGTTGGACGAGGTCATGTTGAGCGCGATGAGCGCCGCCCCTCCAGCTGCCAGGAGAGCGATTCCCATCACCGCGAGCCGCGCGAGTTTCATCAAAAGACTCCTGCGAGACGCCCTCCCATGGAGAGCAGGCAGGAATCGTTATGGCGCGGAAACCCTCAATGTATGGTTAACAAACCACTATGGATAACGGTTAACATTTGCCTTCCGTGCGCTCGACCTGCGAAATCTTCCTCAACGTCAACCGAGAAGATTGGGCACCATCTGCGCCGCGGGCCCCACCCAGCTCAGCGCAGGAAACGCCATGAGCCCGGCGGCACCCAAAGCGACGCCATAGGGCACACCGACATGGGGCGACAGAAGTCGGTCGATAAAGGCGACCCCCGTGATCGGGGCGATAACACCGCGTGCGGTCAGCAGAAGCAGCGTCAGGGCGCCGCCCAGAAGGCCGCTGACCAAAAGAAAGATCAGCAGCGCCTCGCTCGGGCCGAACCAAAGCGCCGCGGCGGCGACGAGCTTGGCGTCGCCCCCGCCCATCCAGCCCGCAGAGAAGAAGCCGATCACGATCACCAGCGCAACGAAACCGACCGCCGCATGGAGCCCGATGGTCGCCAGCGGCATGCCCGCCATGGGCGCGGCGATGAAGAAGCAAAGCGCAAGGCCAAGCGTCAATTTGTTCGGGATGGTCATCGAAAGAATGTCGGAAATCGCCGCCGCGATCATGGCGAAAGGGAACAAGAGAAGAAGAAGCACCATCATCGCTCGATCCCGCCTACCTCGATTCGCGAAGTGTGAAGCACAGCGCCGACGATAGCCGTCTCTGCCTTAGGGCAAGGTTAAGAGGTGATGGCCGTCCATCCTTGTCGACGCGGAACGCGCGCTTAAAGCTTCATTCACCAAGGCGGCGTTACTTATCGGCGGTCAGCCGAACGGAGTCGACGTCCATGCCCGTTTTTCCTTCCGCGCGTCTCCTTGCCTCGGCCGCTTTCGCTCTTGCGGCGATCGTCGCGGCACCGGCCGCCAGGGCCGAGACAGACCCAATGCTGGAGGTCATCGTCGACCACGCGAGGGTTCTCAAGATCGACCGACCGGCCGCGACCGTCATTGTCGGAAATCCAGCCATCGTCGACGTGACGGTCCACGACTCGGAAACGCTGGTTCTCACCGGCCGGTCCTATGGCATTACCAATCTCATCATCCTCGACGATGCGGGCCAATCCATTATGGACGAGTCCGTTGTGGTCCAGACCTTCGAGAACAAGACCGTCCGCATCTATCGGCAGGCGGAACGCGTCACCTATGCCTGCGCGCCCGAATGCGAGCCGACCGTCACCATCGGCGACGAAACCTCGGCCTTCGCCCGGGCGACGAGCCAGTTCAAGACACGCCAGGAAATGGCCCTCGGCGCGGCGAAATGACATCCCTCGCAGGCGCCTCGAAGCAACAGCGTGGGTGAATCCGTCACCTGATGGTAAGGTTCGCTGGCCTATTCTCCGGCGTATCGACGTGCGGCGGAGACTTCGAATGCGCCCCGCAGAGGCCAAGGACACGCGGACAGAGCCAAAGGGGGCGGCGCCCGGCCGGGTGCCTCGTGGTCTGCGCGCCTTCCTGCCCCACAGCCGAGGTGCGACTGCGATAGAGTTCGCCATCCTTGCCGCTCCTTTCTTCGCCCTGGTCTTCGCCATTCTAGAGACATCGACGGTATTTCTCGCCGAGATGACCCTGGACCGCGCCGTCGATCAGGTCGGGCGGGAGCTGAGGACGGGTGAGGTCCAGAGGGACGGGGACGATGCCGGCAGATTCCGCAGCAGGCTATGCGCGCAAGTCGATTTCCTGATGGATTGCGCCAAGCTCGCCATCGACGTCAAAGCCTATGGCAAGTTCTCCGACATTCCCTCGACGCCGCCTATCAAGGAGGGCGCTCTCGACACCGCGAACTTCGGTTTCGCGCCGGCTGGCGAAAAGACCATCATGGCGCTCAGAGTCTATTACCGATGGCCGATCTACACCGACGTGATGCGCAAATATCTGGCCGATCTCAGCGACGGCTCCTTCCTCGTCGCCAGCGTCGCAGCCTTCCGCACGGAGCCTTTCGAATGATCGAAAGGTTCCGCCTGAACGTATTCGGCCTCGTTCGCGCGCGTTTGGGCCGGCTGCCGGCGCGCTTCGTCGCCGATGTCGCGGCGGTCGGCGCGGTCGAGTTCGCGCTCGTCGCACCGTTTCTCCTGGTGCTCTATCTCGGAGGGGCGGAAACCGCGATCGCCGTCTCGATCAACCGCAAGGTCCATCACGCCGCCACCGCAGTCAACGATCTCGTCACACAGAGTTCCACCACGCTGACGGCAGCCGATGTCATGGACATGATGAGCGTCGGCGGCACAACGCTCCAGCCCTACGGCTCGGCACCGTTCGGCATCAAGGTCACGGCCGTCAGCATCAACGCCGCGGGCGAGGCAACGGCCGCCTGGTCCTGTTCACGCGGCATGGCCAAGGACGCCGCCGGCACGAAGATCACTCTGCCCGCGGAGTTTCGCGCATTGAAGAACATGCAGATCGTCGTATCGCAGACCCTCTATCGTTACGTTCCTCTCGGCGGATACGGTCTGAACACTCCCATTGACATGGGCGAGACCGCCTATCTTTACCCTCGCATCTCATCGACCATCGAATGCGCCGATTGCGCTCCCGCCAGCGCTTGTACCGGCGCGAGCTGACGAGACTTCTCGCGCCTCAAGGTCGACCGGCGCTGGCCCGGCTGCTATCACGGCGGTTCCAAAGATGATCTGACGCATGATGTTGCCCGAAAGGTCGTGCATCCTTTCCCCATCATGCTCAAGCCACGAGGGTGCATCATGGGCCGCGCGATTCTAATGGTACTGGATTCCTTCGGCATCGGCGGCGCCCCCGACGCCGAAAAGTTCGGCGACGCCGGCGCCGACACGCTCGGCCATATTCGCGAAAGGCTACGCTCGGGTGCGGAAGGCGAGGCGCGCGATCTCGCCGTCCCCAACATGGCCGCGCTTGGGCTTTTCCGCGCGGCGGGAGACGAGGGCGAAGAACCGAAAGGCCTGTGGGGCTCCGCCGAGGAGGTCTCCAACGGCAAGGACACCCCTTCGGGCCATTGGGAGATTGCCGGCGTGCCGGTACGCTTCGACTGGGGCTATTTCCCGAACGAGATCCCCTGCTTTCCCGCCTCGCTGATCCAGCAGATCATGGACGATACGGACATTCCCGGCGTTCTCGGCCAGAAGCATGCCTCCGGCACCGACATCATCGACGAACTCGGCGAGGAGAGTCTCGCCACCGGCAAGCCCATCTTCTACACGTCCGCCGACTCCGTGCTCCAAATCGCCGCGCATGAGGAACAGTTCGGGCTCGAGCGCCTCTACAACCTCTGCGAGGTCGCGCGGCGCCATGTCGACCCCCTCAATATCGGCCGGGTGATCGCCCGCCCCTTCGTCGGCAAGGACCGGGCGAGCTTTAAGCGGACAGCGAACCGTCGCGACTATTCCGTGCCGCCGCCGGAGCCGACGCTTCTCGATCGTGCGGTCGCGGCCGGACGGCGGGTTATCGCCATAGGCAAGATCGGCGACATCTTCGCCCATCAGGGCATCAGCGAGGTCAGGAAAGGCGCCGGCAACATGGCCCTTTTCGACGCCATGATGAGCGCCATGCCCGACGCCAGGGATGGCGATCTCATCTTCGCGAACTTCGTCGATTTCGACATGATCTACGGCCACCGGCGCGATGTGGCGGGCTACGCCGGGGCGTTGGAGGAGTTCGACGCGCGGTTGCCTGAGCTGATGGCCGTGCTGAAGCCGGGCGATCTCGCCATCATCACCGCCGACCATGGCTGCGACCCGACCTGGCGCGGCACGGACCATACGCGCGAGGCCGTGCCCGTCCTCGCCTTCGGTCCCGGCATCGCCCCCCGCTTTATCGACCGGCGCAAGACCTTTGCCGATATCGGAGAATCGGTGGCGGCCCATCTCGGCCTCGCGCCCGGAGAGCATGGTGAGAGCTTCCTGTGAACGCCTCGCGCGTTCCAGGCCTGACCTCGTCGCCCATCCTGCCGAAGGCAGAGCTTCATTGCCATATCGAGGGCGCGGCGCGGCCCGCCCTGGTGGCGGCGCAGGCGGCGCGATACGGCGTCGACGTTTCCGGCATCATCGCCGAAGGGCGTTATCTCTGGCACGACTTCACCAGCTTCCTCGCCGCCTATGACCTTGCGGCCAGCGTCTTTCGCACCGGGGAAGACTATGCGCTCCTTGCTGAGGACCATCTGACGCGCCTTGCGGCCGACGGCACGATCTACTCGGAGTTCTTCATCTCCCCTGATCATGCCCGCGCCGCCGGACTTTCGCCAAGGGCCTATGTGGAGGGCCTCGCCGAGGGAATGGCGCGGGCAGAGGCCGCCACCGGGATCGTCGCGCGGATGATCGTCATCGGCGTCCGCCATCTCGGCGCCGAGGCCGTGGAGGCGGTGGCGCGCTGGGCGGCTGCCCTCGACCATCGGCTGGTCAGCGGCTTCGGGCTTGCCGGCGAAGAGCGGATGCACCATCCCGCCGATTTTGCCCGCGCCTTCGACATCGCGCGCGACGCCGGCCTCTCCCTCACCGTCCATGCCGGGGAGCTGGCCGGAGCGGAAAGCGTCGCCGCCGCGCTCGACGCCCTGCACCCGAGCCGCATCGGCCATGGCGTTCGCGCCATCGAGAGCGGGCCGCTGCTCCGCCGCCTGGCCGAGGAGCAGATCGTTCTCGAGGTGTGTCCGGGCTCGAACCTCGCGCTCGGCATCTTCGATGGAGTCGATACCCACCCCCTGCCCCGGCTGAAGGCCGCTGGCATCCCCGTCACCGTCAGCGCCGACGACCCGCCCTTCTTCGCCACCACCCTTGCCGAGGAATACGCGATGGCCGGCGCCATGGGCTTTTCGCAGGCCGACCTCGTCGATCTGACGCGCACGGCCATCGACGCGGCATTCGTGGACGAGGAAAGCCGTGGACGATTAAGGACGAAGCTGGAGGCCGCCGCCATTTCGCTTGGCGCATCGGACGTCACCCCGTAGAGTGCGCGGCGGCAAATTCTGACAGAGAGGTTCATGCGCCATGGACGGTATCACCGTCATCGCTCATCCGCTGGTCCAGCACAAGCTGACGATCATGCGCGACAAGGAAACCTCCACGGCGAGTTTTCGGCGGCTCCTCAGGGAAATTTCGACCCTGCTCTGCTACGAGGTCACGCGCGATCTGGACCTGACGACCCGGCCGATCGAGACGCCGATGGGGCCCATGGAGGCCCCGGTCCTTGAAGGCAAGAAGCTGGTCTTCGCCTCGATCCTTCGCGCCGGCAACGGGCTTCTGGAGGGCATGCTCGACCTCGTGCCCGCGGCGCGTGTCGCCCATATCGGCGTCTACCGCGATCATGAGACGCTCCAGCCCGTGGAGTACTATTTCAAGGCGCCGGAGGACCTGGAAAATCGGCTCGTCATCGTGGTCGATCCGATGCTCGCCACCGGCAACTCGGCGATCGCGGCGATCCAGCAGCTGAAGGCGCGCGGCGCGCGCAACATCCGCTTCCTCTGCCTTCTGGCCGCGCCTGAGGGCATCAGGAACTTCGCGGAGGGCCACCCGGACGTTCCCATGTTCACGGCGGCCATCGACAGCAAGCTCAACGAAAAAGGCTATATCGTGCCTGGCCTCGGCGACGCTGGCGACCGCATGTACGGTACGAAGTAGGCCAGCAGCCGACCGGCCCCGGCCACCGCGCCGCCCTTGGGGCGGCGTTAATCCTTTGCCTCCATGATCAAAGGTCGGGCCCGCCCGGCCTTTTTGCTGCCTGGGCGCTGGGAAACATGATCGGCAGGAGGTGAAGCGGCGATGGGCAGAGTGATGGTCGTTCTCTTGGGAGCCTCGCTCGTGGCGCTGGCCGCCCCTTCGGTCTTCGAGAGCTATAAGGGCTCGCTGATGAAGCCCGAGAGCGAGCGCCTCGACCCGCCGCCGGCCGTCGTCGAGGCATCGACGAGGCCCGTTGGCCGCCAGGAAAGGATCAAGGCCGGTCCCGACGGACATTTCCGCACTGATGCCCGGCTCAACGGCCGCCCTGTGCCGGTGCTGGTGGACACCGGCGCCACCTATCTGGCGATCAGCGAGGAGACGGCGCGCCGCGTCGGTCTTTTCGTGCGAACCGACGACTACCGCTACACCGCCAACACCGCGAACGGACCGCGCAAGGTGGCGCTCGCCCATCTCGACCGCGTCGAGATCGGCGACATCCGCGTGCGCGACGTCGACGCGCTGGTGATGAAAGGCGGCCTCTCCGAAACGCTCCTCGGCATGAGCTTTTTGAAGAAGCTCTCGCGCTATCAGGTCGAGAACGGCACGCTGGAGTTGGCGGAGTAGAGGGAGCTGCCCACCAGCGCCTGATCCTGTCGTTTACGCCGTCCGAATATCTGGCGGCCGCCGGTTTTGCGGCGGCCGCCATTTCATCACGCCGCCCGCACTCTCTTCGCGACCCCCAGCACCAGCTCGATTATCGCCACGACGATGAGCGACAAGCCGACCAGCGGAAAGAAGATTCCGCACGCGATCGCGATGACGAAAACCGCGGGCGGAACCCGGAAGTCCGCCGGGACACGCGGCGCCCCGAAGCCGCCCGCCGGCCGCCGCTTCCACCAGATCACGATCGCCGAGACCGCCATCGTCATGATGGCGATGCAGGCGGCCAGAAGGACGAGCTGGTTCAACAGGCCGAATTGCTGTCCCATGTGAAGGCTGACGCCCCATTCGGCCGCCGCCCCCAGCGCGCCAAGCTCGGCGAGCCCCATATCGAACAGGATCTTTCCGCTGTACTGGTCGAGATGGACGACGCGTTCCTTGCGCACGTCATCGGGATAAACGGAAGCGGTGAAGACGCCGTCCGGGCTGGTGGGAACGGCGATCGCGTAGCCTTTGGCAATGCCCGCTCCCTCGACCGTAGCAGTGATCTGGTCAAGGCTGGCGGGTTTCACGCCTATGCCGGGCGCGGTCTTCGAGACCGGCATGGGCTGCTGTTCCATGATCCAGGGCGAACGGTCCAGCGCCTGCGCGACGGGCACCGTAGAGACAGGGAACTTGTCCCAATAGCCATCTGGAATGCCGAGGCCTGCCGCATAGGCGAGCTTGTAGAACTGGTCGCCCCATACGCCCGACCAGGGAAGCCCGGTGAAGGCGAAGAACAGGATGAAGACGGAGGTGTAGATGCCGGTGACTGCATGCAGGTCGCGCCACCAGGGCCGCCCGCTTGTCGCGCTTCTAATTTTGAACCGGCCGACCTTTCGCCCACGCGGCCACCAGAGATAGATGCCGGTGATGACGAGCAGCACCGCCCAGCCGGCGACGGCCTCGATGATGCGGTTCGCCCACCAGCCGACATAGTCGAGACTGTGGAGCTTGCGCACGACATACATGACGGGCGAACCGGCCGCGCCGCCGTCCCACAAGCTTCCGAGCACGGCGCCATCGTAGGGATTGACGTAGATCACGTCGCTCAAGCCATCATCGTCCCGGATGCTGACCTGCGCGGCCTCGTCCGGCGTGGCGGACGGCCTGAACCCCTTCAGCGTTCCGGGATGCTCGGCGAGTGCTTTCGCGACGATCTGCGTGGGGGCGAGCATGGGGGCGCCGGTCGCCTCGACGCGCAGGAGGTCGCCATAGACGAGCGTGTTGATCTCGTCCTTGAAGAGATAGAGCGATCCGGTCACAGCCAGCAGGACCATGAACGGCAGAACGATCAGCCCGGCATAGAAGTGCCAGCGCCAGACAGAAGAATAGAGTCTGGGAAGAGGCGCGTTGCGCGCGCTCGGCGCCGCTGTCGTTGGGGTGGATGGAGAGGAAGATGTGATGTCGCTCATCGGGCGCCCTTCCAAAAAGGGCGTACGGCCGGAGCGATCGCGGCACACAGCCGCGTCGGCAAAGACGTCATGGATACGATACTCCGAATGAAGAGAATGCGGCCGGCAACGATCTTGCCGGCATGAGATCATTCAAACGAAGATGGCGGGTGGGGCGCGCGGGGACGGAATCAGGCCGGGCGGAGGGCGCGGCGACACGGTCCGCGCCTGAGGCAAGCGCGGCAAGCCTGCGACGTCGATCGCCTCGACCAGGCCTATCGAGTTCAATGGTGGGATGGCCGCGAGAAGATTCTGCATGCCGCCACAGGCCGTGGCACAGGGGCAGTCAAGGCAGCACCCAGAAGGCAGCGCCGGCTTTTCCGGTGTGCTCTGAGCCGCATCGGCGCTCTGACACAGAACGGTGGCGCCAGCGGTTCCTGGAAGCGCCATGGAGGCGCACGCAAGACCCGATAGAAAAAGCTGCGCAAACAGGAGCTGAACGAGAAAAAGGGTGAACGGCAACACCGTCCCCCTATCCCGCGTCCACCCCCGCAGCCGTCGCATGCACCGCTCCACATTCGAGCTACGTCGGGCGGAAGCCGCCGCGGACCAATTGGCGTTCGTATAGTAGAGTGGTCTATTCAGAAAATGCAATCGGGCGCATCGAGTGGCGAATGGGGGGGGCGCAAGGTCGCGCTTGCCCATCCCGACAGCGTCGATACCGGCACGCTGGAGTTGGCGGAGCAGGCCGTCAATCGCCAGGCTCGAACGGGTGCAGCCAGGCTCCCGACGCTTGGCCTCTACGGCCTCGAAAAATAACGCGACAGGTTCTGGCGCACGCGCGCGAGCGGCGTCTCGCCGGAAAGGTCCAGCTCGAAAATCTGGCCGGTGATCCTCTCGAAGGCATCGACATAGGTCTTCGACGCCGCCTCGATCAGATCATCCGGAATTTCCGGAATCGGATCATGATAGGGATCGCAGCGCGCGTCGACCCAGGCGCGCACGACGTCCTTGTCGAGCGAAGGCGGGCGCGTGCCGGCCTCGAACGCGCTTTGATAGCCATCGGCCAGCCAGAAGCGAGAGCTGTCGGGCGTGTGGATTTCGTCGGCGAGGATGATTTTGCCCGTCTCGTCGGTGCCGAACTCATACTTCGTGTCGACGAGGATCAGCCCGCGTTTCGCGGCCATTTCCTGGCCGCGCCTGAAGAGGGCAAGGGCGTAGGACGACAGCGCCTGCCATTGCTCTTCACGCAAGATGCCACGCGCGACGATCTCGTCGACGGCCAGCGGCTCGTCATGGCCGCCGTCGAAGGCCTTGGTGGTCGGCGTGATGATGGGCTCGCCGAGCTTCTCGTTGTCGCGTAGGCCATCGGCGAAATGGTGGCCGTACATCGCCCGCTCGCCCTTCTTGTAGCGCGTCAGGATCGATGTGCCGGTGGTCCCGGCGAGATAGCCGCGCACGACGATCTCGACGGGCAGCACCGTCAGCGTCCTGCCGATCACCACATTGGGGTCCGGGTAGTCGAGGACATGGTTCGGGCAGATGTCGGCCGTCGCCTCAAACCAGTATCGCGCGATTTGCGTCAACACCTGCCCCTTGAACGGGATAGCGGCGAGGATGCGGTCGAAGGCCGAAATTCTGTCCGTGGCGATGAGGATGCGCCTTTTGTCCGGCAGGTCGTAGCAGTCCCGCACCTTGCCGTAATAGGGGTTGGGCAGCTCGGGGATGCGGGCGTGGTCGAGGACGCGATGGGTCGGGGTCATGAACGCTGGCCAGATGATCCGAAGAGGTTCCGATCAGCTAGCACACTCTCTCGTCGGTGTCCGCCCTTCGCTGAACGGCTTCCCGCCAGTGAGACACCGGCCGAGGCCGCTCGCGCCGCCAGCGCATAATCCCGAAAAGTGGGAACCGGCCTTCGGAAAAGGTCATGCGCAAAGAACAAGATAGAGCGGGATGATGAGCGAAGCTCAACTCATCCCGCTTAAGGCCAGCCGTTCCGCCCCCAGCGACAGCGTCCTCGGCCAAACGCTGGCCGTCTCAGTCGCCCGTCATCCTCGGCCGAAGGCCGGGATCCATGCCGAAGCCGCCCGACCTGCTGGTTCGTCAACGAACTGCGGCACCATCGCCGAGGCATGGATCCCCGCGCTATCGCGCGAGGATGACGCGGGAGAGAAGCTGTGATGGGACTCCCTCCCTTGGCCGGGGTGGGGGCTGCCCCATTGAACGTTCAAATGTTACTGGATGAACAATCCGAATAGAAACCTCATTGAGTCAGATATTGAGAGAGTTCCGGAGTGTCATGACTGCATCGGCTGGACGGCCAATAATGGGGCTTCCAATTATGCCGGGCACCTGGCAGTTCTTATTAAACCACGTCTTCTTCGAGTTCCTCACGTGGGGGTTCGCCCGTAGGGCCATGCCGATCATCACTGTCTCAAGTTCATCTATCTCGCGTCCCGAGCGCCCGGAGGCGCGACAAAAGTTACCGCGGGTGGGCTCGACCTTGGCAACAAGGTGGATGGCGGGATAGCCATTCTTCCTTTGGTTTGCGCCGATGTAGTGATTGAGCTTGTGTTCCTGAAATATCTCGCCCCGGAAGCCAGTCTTGGCGTTCGTCTTGCCGACATACCAAGGAGTGTAGTTTGTTCCATGACAGGTCGAAAAGACATATATGCCTATGGCCCTAGGCAAGTCGGGAACCATGTTGTCGATAGCATCCCAGAACGCACGTAATGCCTCACCGGAAGCTTCACTTTCAGCTCTCGGCGCCCAAAATGGCCCGTAGACTTCGTACTTCATTTTATCTTGCGCCCCGCATAACCAGTACGCTTTATTTATAACAAAATTACCAAAGCGATCAATCAGGAGCCTCGATAGGATATTATCTATTTTCTGATCTTGCGTCACTACGACACGACTGGCGTTCACCGGGATAACGCACGGCATCGCCCGCCCTTCTCGCAGCAGGGCATACCGGCTCCGGCCGCCCCCTCATCCAAACCGGTCGATGACCGCCGGGCCGACATTCACCGCTCCCTCGCCGAGCGAATAGGCGGCCTCGACCATGCGGGCCGCCTCTTCCGCTGCCGCCTCGCTGCGGGCGTGGACGAGGCAGAGGGGATCGCCGGCACCGAGCTTCATCCCAAGCCCGACCAGATCGGTGAGGCCGACGGCGTGGTCCACCGGGTCCTGGGGTCGCGTGCGCCCGCCGCCGAGCGCCACCACGGCAAGGCCGAGGCCGCGCGTGTCGACGGCCGCCACCGTACCCGCCGCCCTCGCCTTCACCGGCACAATAACCGGCGAGGGTTCGAGATAGGCGTCCATCCTCTCGACGAAATCCACCGGCCCGCCAAGCGCCGTCACCATGCGGCCGAAGATCTCCGCCGCCTTGCCGCTCGCCAGCGCATCCTCCGCAGCCTTTCGGCCGGCGGCGCTATCCGGCGCGAGCTGGGCCAGCGCCAGCATCTCGGCGGAGAGCGCCAGCGTCACGTCGAGAAGACGCGGGTCCTGGCGCTTGCCGGTCAGAAAATCAACGGCATTGCGCACCTCGACGGCGTTGCCGGCGGCGCTCGCCAGTGCCTCGTTCATGTCGGTGAGGAGCGCCGAGGTCTTCAGCCCCGCCCCGTTCGCCACCTCGACGAGGCTTTTCGCAAGGGCGCGCGCATCCTCCTCCTTCGCCATGAAGGCGCCGGTGCCGCTCTTGACGTCGAGAACGAGGCCCTGGAGCCCGGCGGCGAGCTTCTTCGACAGGATCGAGGCGGTGATGAGGGGGATCGATTCCACCGTCGCCGTCACGTCGCGAATGCCATAGAAGCGCTTGTCGGCGGGCGCGAGCCGCCCGGTCTGGCCGATGACGGCGCAGCCCACCTCCCTCACCGTCCTGCGAAAGGTGGCATTGTCGGGCGTCACGCTGTAGCCGGGGATCGACTCCATCTTGTCGAGCGTGCCGCCGGTGTGGCCGAGGCCGCGCCCCGAGATCATCGGCACCGCCCCGCCGCAGGCGGCGACGATGGGCGCGAGCATCAAGGAGACGTTGTCGCCGACCCCGCCCGTCGAATGCTTGTCCACCACCGGCCGGTCGATGTCCGACCAGTCGAGCACATCGCCGGAATCGCGCATCGCCTCGGTGAGGGCAACGGTCTCGGTCCGGCTCATGCCGTTGAAGAAGACGGCCATGGCGAGCGCCGCCACCTGGCCTTCCGTCACCTTCTCGCCCTCGAAGCCGGCGATGAATGCCTTGATTTCCTCGCCCGTCAGCGTGCCCCCGTCGCGCTTCTTGCGCACCGTCTCCTGCGGCAGGATCGCCATGGTCTTATCCCCTTCCCGTCTCCGCCGCGCTCAGAAGCGCGACACGGCGGCGCCGAGAACGCGGGCGAGCTTCTGCCCGCCGAGCGGCGCCATGGTCTTCGTTTCCTCGTGGGAGAGTTCGGCCCCCGTCATGCCGGCGCCGAAATTGGTGATGACCGAGGCGCCGACGACCTTCATCCCGTAGAAGCGGGCAAGGATCGTCTCCGGCACGGTCGACATGCCGACAGCATCGGCGCCGAGGGTGCGCGCCATGCGGATTTCGGCGGGCGTCTCGAAGGACGGTCCGGAAAACCACATGTAGACGCCCTCGGCCACCTCGACGCCCACTTCCCGCGCCGCCTCGCGCATGGCGATGCGAAGGCCGCGGTCATAGGCCGCCGTCATGCCGACGAAGCGCGAGTCCGAGGGCTCGCCGATCAAAGGGTTCTTGCCCGAAAAGGCGATGTGGTCGGAAATCAGCATCACCGAGCCGGGCGCCATGGTCGGGTTGACCGAACCCGCCGAGTTGGTGAGGCAGAGCGTCTCGACGCCGAGGTCGCGAAGCGCCTCGATGGCGGGCCGCATCACCGAGGGATCGCCCGCCTCGTAATAGTGGACGCGTCCCGACAGAACGAGCACGGGAACGCCGCCGAGGGAGCCGGAGACGAATTCGCCGGCATGGCCCGAGACGCCGCTCACCGGCATCCCCTCGATTTCGCCATAGGGCACGCGGATCGCGTGGGAGAGGCTCTCCACCAGGGAGCCCAGCCCCGATCCAAGGATGAGGGCGATCTTCGGATGACGCCCCTCGATGCGTTCGGCCAGTGTCGCCGCGATCTTGTTCATGACAGCTCCTCCGCCTTGAAGCCGCGCGGGAAAATGTCCTCGAGCAGCACGGTTTCGACGACGCCCGTCTCGGCGTCGCAGAGATGGACACGGGTTTCAGGCGAGCCGAACTCGGCGATCCGCTGGCGGCAACCGCCGCAGGGCGGGCACGCCACCAGCCTTTCGGCCACCACGGCGATTTCGGCGATTTCGCCGCCGCCGTCCATGACCATGTGCGAGATGGCGGTCGTCTCGGCGCACCAGCCTTCGGGAAAGCTCACCACCTCGATGTTGCAGCCGGCATAGATGCGCCCGTCGCGCGTGCGCAGCGCCGCGCCCACCGGAAAGCGGGAATAGGGCGCGTGGCACTTTCGCATGGCGGATTTGGCTCGGACGAAGAGATCATCGGCCATAGGGCATGGCTCCCGGATTTGCTGTTACGCTCTGGCGGCCTCGGCCGTCACCGCTCCTTCACGTAGGGCACGCCGCCCGCCTTGGGCGGCGAGGGCCGGCCGACGAAACCGGCGAGCAGGATCACCGTCAAAATATAGGGCAACGCCTGGATGAACTGTACCGAAACCGTGCCGACGATGGGAAGGCTCGCCCCCTGAAGGCGGATGGCCAGCGCGTCGAGAATGCCGAAGAGAAGGCAGGCGAACATCACCGGCACCGGCTTCCAGTTGGCGAAGATCAGCGCGGCGAGCGCGATGTAGCCGCGCCCGGCAGTCATGTCCCGGTTGAAGCCGGCGGACTGTGCCACCGACATATAGGTGCCGGCAAAGCCCGTGAGGACGCCGCAGATAATCACGGCGCGGTAGCGCAGCCACGGCACGGAAACGCCGGCCGTGTCTACTGCCGCCGGGTTCTCGCCCACCGCCCGAAGCCTGAGGCCGAAGCGGGTGCGAAAGAGAATCCACCAGGTGAGAGGCACCATCAGGAAGGCGACATAGACGAGGAGGCTCTGGCCCGAGAGGACGTTGGCATAGAGCGGCCCGATCACGGGCACGCCCGCGACCTCTTGGGCAAATGGCAGATCGATGGTGCCGAAACGCGCCGCGCCGGAAAGGAAGGGCGTTCGCCCGCCCTGCCCGTACCAGGCCTGACCGAGGATGACCGTCAGCCCCGCCGCGACGAAGTTCAGCGCCGTGCCGGAGACGATCTGGTTGCCGCGATAGGTGATCGAGGCGAGGCCGTGAACCAAGCCGAAGAGGATGGTCGAGACGATGCCCGCCAGAAGGCCGATCCACGCCGAGCCGCTAGCGCTCGCGGCAACGGCAGAGAAGAACGCGCCGATCAGCATCTTGCCTTCGAGCGAGATGTCGAAAATGCCCGAGCGCTCGGAATAGAGGCCCGCCAGAGCGGCGAAGATCAGCGGCGTCGACAGACGCAGCGTCAGGGCGAGGATGGAGGTAAGGGCGGCGAAATCGAAATCCATCAGCGCGGCTCCTCCGCCTGGACGTCCTTCGATGGCCGGAACCGCACGAACTGAAAGGCTGCCCCGATGCCCGGCCGCAGCATATTCTCCATCGCGCCGGCGAAGAGGATGACGAGGCCCTGGATGATGACGATCATGTCGCGTGAGATATTCGGCATGTCGAAGGCGAGTTCCGCCCCGCCCTGGTAGAGCATGCCGAAAAGGAGAGCCGCCGGGATGATGCCGGCCGGATGCCCCCGCCCCATCAGCGCCACCGCGATGCCGACGAAGCCCGCGCCGGCAGGAAAATCGATCTGGACGCGAGCCTGGTCGCCCATCACCGGATTGAGCGCCATGAGCCCGGCAAGCCCGCCCGAGATCATCATGGTGATGACGACGACCTTGGTCTGCGACATGCCGGCATAGCGCGCCGCCGAGGGCGAGAAGCCGAGCGTGCGGATCTCATAGCCGAGGCGCGTGCGCCAGATCAGCACCCAGACCAGGAAAGCGGCGAGAAGCGCCAGGAAGAAGGAGACGTTGAGCGGTGCTCCGCCGAGGCTCGAGCCGAAAAGAGTGAACAGCCAGTCGAGCTTGGGCAACTGCCCTCCCGCCTGGAAGGTGCGGGTCTCCGGCGCCATGGAGCCCATGGGCTTCAGCATGCCGACGAGGAGATAGACCATCAGCGCCGAGGCGATGAAGTTGAACATGATCGTGGTGATGACCACGTGGCTGCCGCGACGGGCCTGAAGCCAACCGGGGATGAAGGCCCAGGCCGCGCCGAAGACGAAGCTCGCGATCACTGCCAGCGGAAAATTGACCCACCACGGCAGAACCGTATCCAGATTGAGCGCCACCAGCGCGCAGCCAAGGCCGCCGATATAGGCCTGCCCCTCCGAGCCGATGTTGAAGAGCCCGCCATGGAAGGCGACGGCGACGGAAAGCCCGGTGAGGATGAAGTTCGTCGTGTAGTAGAGGGTGAAGGCGATGCCGCCACCATAGCCGAAGGCACCGTAGAGCATCAGCTTGGCGGCCTCGACAGGGCTCTCGCCCACCAGGAGCACCACCAGACCAGCGACGATGAAGGCCACCGCCACATTGGCGATGGGAATGAGCCCGTACTCGATCCAGGCGGGCAGCTTGACGTAGGGACGGCTCATGCGGCTCCTTCGCCTTCATGTTTCGCGAGATCGAGATGCCCCTCGTCATCCAGCGCAAAGAACGGATTGAAGGCCAGCTCCCATAGGTGATCGTCAGGATCGGCGAAATAGCCCGAATAGCCACCCCAGAAAACCTTCTGCGGTCTTTTCACGGGCGCGGCGCCCGCGGCGAGCGCCAGCGCGAAGAGGCGGTCGACCTCGGCCTCGCTGGTCATGTTGATGGCGAGGGTGATGGGCGAATGCCCTCGCCCCGCAAAAGACGTTCCCGCGTCCTTGGCGAGATCGTCGCGACCGAAGAGAGACAGAACGAGGCGTGCCCCTTGCAGGAAGGCGACGCTGTCGTTGCCCGCCGCCGTCCGCTTCCAGCCCAGCGCCTCGTAGAAGGCCGCCGAACGCGCAAGGTCGGAAACACCGAGCGTAACGAGGGAAACGCGGGCATCGATCATTCCGCCGCCTCCTGGCTGGTGACGCCGGCCATGAGAAGGCCGAGCTCGTTCTCGCTCGTCTCCGGGCCACGCTCGCCGACGATGCGCCCGGCGAACATCACCAGGATGCGGTCGGAGAGGGAGCGGATTTCATCGAGCTCCACCGAGACGAGAAGGATCGCCTTGCCGGCATCGCGCATGGCGACAATCCGCCGGTGGATGAACTCGATGGCCCCGACGTCGACACCACGCGTCGGCTGGCCGATGAGCAGTACCTCCGGATCGCGCTCCATCTCGCGGGCGAGAACGATCTTCTGCTGATTGCCGCCGGAAAAGTTCGACGTCTTGAGGCGGCAGTCGGGTGGGCGGATATCGAAATCCTCGATCTCCCGCGCCGCGCGCCGGCGCACGGCGGCAGGATCGAGAAAGACGCCACGGCCGAGATCGGCGTCGCGATGATAGCCGAGGATGGCGTTCTCGCTCTCCGAAAACGGCAGCACGAGGCCCATATGGTGCCGATCCTCCGGCACGTGCGCCAGCCCCATGGCGCGAAGGGCGCCCGGGTCCGCACCCTTGATGGGATCGATCTCTCGGTCGAGCAGGCGAACGCTGCCGGCCTCCGCCCGGCGGATGCCGGACAATGCCTCGAGCAGCTCCGATTGGCCGTTGCCGGCGACGCCCGCGATGCCGACGATCTCGCCGGCCCTCACCTCGAAGGACACGTCGTCCACCATCTTGACGCGCCGCGCATCCCGCACGGACAGATGTTCGACCTTGAGCTTAACCGCGCCGGGCTCGGCCGGTCCTTTGTCGACATGCAGCAGCACACGGCGGCCGACCATCAGCTCGGCGAGCGCGCCGGCATTGGTTTCCGCCGTTTTCACCGTGGCGACGATCTCGCCACGCCGCATCACCGACACCGCGTCGGTGATCGCCATGATCTCCCGCAGCTTATGGGTGATGAGAATGATGGTTTTGCCCTCGGCGCGAAGCTGCTTCAACACCTCGAAGAGATGATCGGCCTCGGCCGGCGTCAAGACGCCGGTTGGCTCGTCGAGGATCAGGATGTCGGCCCCACGATACAGCGCCTTCAGGATCTCGACGCGCTGCTGAAGCCCGACAGGCAGCTCCTCGACCACCGCATCGGGATCGACCTCGAGATTGTGTTCGCGCTCCAGGCGCTTCAATTCGTCGCGCACCCGCTGGATGCCGGCGGCTAGCAGGGGCGACTGCTCGGCGCCCAGCATGACATTCTCAATGACGGTGAAGTTGTCCACCAGCATGAAATGCTGATGGACCATTCCGATGCCCGAGGAGATTGCAACGTTGGGGTCGGAAATGGAGACTTTCCTGCCCCCCACCCGGATTTCGCCGGCATCAGCCTGGTAGAAACCGTAGATGATCGACATCAGCGTCGATTTGCCAGCGCCGTTTTCGCCGACAATGCCGTGGATCGTGCCCTTGTCGACCCTGAGGTTGATGGACTTGTTGGCCCGAACGGCGCCGAAGCTCTTGTCGATGTTGATCAGTTCGATCGCCGGGTCCGCCATGGCACGCTCTGGACAAAGAGGAATGGTTTTTCGAAGACTGACCGCCCCACACCGACCCGGAGAGCGACGACCATGAGTGAAACGCCGATCGAACGCCTCGAAATGCAGATAGCCCACCAGGGCCGGACGATCGACGAACTGTCGGAGCAGCTGCTCAAGCAGTGGGCGGAGATCGACCGGCTGTCGAAGACCGTCGCGGCCCTCGTCGGCCGCCTGGTCGAGCTGGAAGACATGGCGGCACCTCGGCCCGAGGTCACCAAACCTCCCCATTGGTAGGCCGCCGCGAGACGATCCGCAAAGGCCCTCGCCGCATGGCGCGTCTCGCGGCGGTCATCGCGTAATCCGGGCCGCCAGAAGCAGCCCGGTCACGCTCAGTGCCTGCTCAGTAGGGGCACTTCGAATCGGTGGAGTAGTCGTGGACCTCCACCTTGCCGGCGATGATGTCCTGCTTGGCCTTTTCGGCCGCCGCCTTCATCTCGTCGGTGATCAGGTCCTTGTTGTTCTCGTCCAGGGCATAATCGACGCCGTTCTCCTTGAGGCCGAGATCCACCGTCCCGCCCTTCAGCTCGCCAGCAGCCGCCTCCTTGAAGACGTTGTAGACGGCCACGTCGACGCCCTTGACCATGGAGGTCAGGACATGGCCGGGGAAAAGGCCGTTCTGGTTGGAATCGACGCCGATGCCGTACTTGCCAGCATCCGCCGCAGCCTGAAGAACGCCGATGCCGGTGCCGCCGGCCGCGTGGAAGACGACGTCGGCGCCCTGGTCGATCTGGCTCTTGGTGAGTTCGCCGCCGCGAACCGGATCGTTCCAGGCCGCGCCCGTGGTGCCGGTCATGTTCTCCAGTACCTTCATGTCGGGCTTCACCGACTTCACGCCGCCGATATAGCCGCAAGAGAACTTATGGATCAGCGGGATATCCATTCCGCCGACGAAGCCGACAGTGCCCGTCTCGGACTTCATCGCCGCCAGAATGCCGACGAGATAGGAGCCCTCCTGCTCCTTGAAGACGATGGAGCGCACGTTCGGCGCATCGACCACCGCGTCGATGATGGCGAACTTGATATCGGGGAATTCCTTGGCGACCTTCTCCATCGCGGCGGCGGCCGAGAAGCCGGTTGCCACGATCGGGCTGTTGCCGCGCTGGGCGAAACGGCGCATCGCCTGTTCGCGCTGGGCTTCGTTCTGAATTTCGAACTCGCGATAGGACTGGCCGGTTTCCTTCTTGAACTTCTCGGCGCCGTGATAGGCGGCCTCGTTGAAGGATTTGTCGAACTTTCCGCCAAGATCGAAGATCAGCGCAGGCTCGGCCGCGCTCGCGCCCGATACCGAAAGAAGCGTTGCCGCGGCGAGCCCCACCAGGATTCGTTTCATGTTCATTCGTTCCCTGTTGACCAAAACCGCCGCCCTCGCCCACCGGACGGAGCGGCGGAACATGCATGCGAAACAGCACGTCCCAAGGACCTTGCATCCTTCGGCAGACTGGCACGACGGGAGCAGGAAATCACCCTGATTCTTCGTCTCATGCCGCCGAAATGCCCACCGGGCAGGAGACTCCGGTGCCGCCGAGGCCGCAATAGCCGTTCGGATTCTTGGCGAGATACTGCTGGTGATAGTCCTCGGCGAAGTAGAAGGTCGGGGCCGGAGCGATCTCGGTGGTGATCGCGGCTGGGTGGCCGGCGGCCGTCAGCGCCTCCTGATAGCGCGCCTTCGCCTCCTCGGCAGCGCGGCGCTGCGCCTCATCGAAGGCATAGATCGCCGAGCGGTATTGGGTCCCGACGTCGTTGCCCTGGCGCATCCCTTGCGTCGGATCATGGCTCTCGAAGAAGAGCTTGAGCAGGTCCTCGTAGGAGACGACGCGAGGATCGAACACCACGAGCACCACTTCGGCATGGCCTGTTCGGCCGGAGCAGACTTCCTCATAGGTGGGATTGGGCGTTTGCCCGCCGGCGTAGCCGACTGCCGTCACATACACCCCCTCGCGCTTCCAGAAGACGCGCTCTGCGCCCCAGAAGCAGCCGAGGCCGAACATCGCGCTTTCCATCCCCCCCGGATAAGGCCCCTTGAGAGCGTGGCCGGATACGAAATGGTTCGCGGCGGTCGGCAAGGGAGTGTCGCGCCCCGGCAGCGCCTCGCCGGCCTCCGGCATTTCGCTTTTCTTGGAAAAGAGATCGAAGAGGGTCATGTCGTCGGTCCTTCGGATGGGTCGGCGGCCAAGTCGCGACCTAGATCAGGAAAGTGCCCGTTCCGGTGGGCGGCGCCCAAGGCCGGCGAGCAACAGAAGCAGCAGGGAGAGGCCGAGAAAGACGCCCGAGGCCGGCCATGGCCCGACCACGGCGAGGAGGCTGGCTAGGCTCTCGGCGAATGCATCATCCGCCCCCGAGACCGGAGGAGCGGCCACCCCCACCAGCGCCAGAGCGTCGGACAAGGACATAAGGCGCGCGCTATTTTCGGCGATCGAGCGCGCGATGTCGCCGACCGCGAAGACGGCGGCGATCGCAAGGAAAATGAGACCTATCAAGCGCGCAAGAAATCTCAGCATCGCTTTCTCCCCATCCCGCCGAGGGCGGCCACCCGCGCCATTTCAGAACGAATCGCGAATACGCCGTCCGCTTTCGGTATGTGGGACGAGCAGGGGCAACAAGCAATCCCACGCACGTGCTGATCAGACCTCCAGGGTCCGCGATTAGGCGCGGAAGCGCCACCCTCCGCCCGCCAACAGTGCCTGGACGAGTGGTTGAGACCGACAGAAGGGCTTTCTCGCGATTCGACGCTTGAACGTCGCGCGGTTCTGGCTTAAGTGCGCGCCAGTCGGTTCGCGGTCGGCTGCTTCGCTTGACGAGCATCGCCACGGACCTGTCGGGGAAACCCGACCCGGAGAGATGGCCGAGCGGTCGAAGGCGCACGCCTGGAACGCGTGTATACGGGCAACCGTATCGAGGGTTCGAATCCCTCTCTCTCCGCCATGCCTAAGTCATTGATTTCCTGCGATCCGAACGCCTGATTCCCAGATCATCCTGTCACAGCGCCCTGTCACACTGTTTCGGGCGTTTGTTTCTTGCATGCTCTGCTCGCACCCTTCGTCACGAGGCGCGGACTCCTCTTCTGGTTCCGCAGGCCGGTTCCGGTGGACCTGGTCTCCTGCCTCGGCAAGTCGGATATCCGGCGTTCGCTGCGCACCAGCGACGCTCGGGCCGCCAGACGAAGGGCATGGACGCTGTTGCGCGCGGTCGAGGAAGCATTCGAGACGTTGAGGAGGGCCGGACTCAGTTCCGACGCCCGCTCGGCGTTCGGTGCGATCCTCGATCACGTCATCGACGAGTTCGATGGCGGCCAATCTCGCTGGGCTGAGAGGGCCAAATACCGATACCTGATCGAGCGACTGGTCGCCGACGAGCCGTTGATGCCCGCCTTCGATAGGGAAGCAGCGGAAGCGCCTCGGTCGACATATCCGAACATTCGCCCTCACCCGGAAGCGGGGCCGCGCGTCACCGCCGATGTCGCGATGCGAACGGCCGCCTCCCGCGGCGGCGCCATGGCCACAGTCCCATCTGCCGCGCAGCCCACCGCCGGGGCTTCGATGTCCGCGGCGGACATCGCGGCCATGATCGACAAGGGGATTGGTGCCGCTATCAAGCGCGCCATGGCCCGTCCGGGCTCGGACGATCTTCTCTCATCGCGTGTGCCCGCCTTCCTCCAAAGGAAGACCGAAGAGTTGGGCCCCAAGGCGAAGCACCTGGCGGACTATTCGGGCCGCATCGCGGTCTTCATTGCGATCGTTGGCGACAAGCCCATCGGCGCCTACACCATCGAGGACATGCACCGGTTCCGCGACATCCTCGACCAGATCCCCGTCAAAGGCCGGCAGCGCTTCAAGACGGCTGATCCGTTACTACAGATCAGGATGAATCGGGAACTTGCCATCCCCTTCCCCCCGATCGACCCGGTCACGGTCGATGCCAAATACCTCAGCCCGATCAAGACACTGTTCAGCCATCTCGAAGGCCTTGGCGTCATCGAGAAGAGTCCGCTCGACGGCATCACGTCGAAGCGCATGAAAGGCGAGGACGGCATCGCGATCGGCCCCTCCGAGGAACGTCTGCCCTTTGAACCGGACCATCTAGCGAAGCTTCGGAAGATTGCCGACCAAAAGCCACAGTCCTCACCCGATCGCTGGTGGATACGGGTGTTGCCGCGAACCGGCTTGCGTCTCGACGAGTTCGCGGTCTTGTCCGTGTTTGACATCCGTCAGATTCATGGACGCTGGTGCGTCGATCTCCTCCATCTCGACAATGGCGACCCCGCTCACCGGGAACGCCGCAAGGAGCTCGACGTCAAAACCTCCAACTCCCGCCGCGTTGTTCCAATCCACCGCGCACTGATCGAGGACGGGTTCCTCGACCTCGTCGAAGCGCGGAGGAAGCGGAGCGGCGAAAGGGCACCCCTATTTCCGCAGTGCAAGCCCGACCGATATGGTTGCTACTCCTCCGCGCTGTCGAAGCGCCTGACCCGACAGATCGACGAGGTGACACCTGACCGCCGACACGTCACCCACTCGACCCGGCATAACTTCGCGGCGGCATGTGACGCCGCCGGGGTGCCGGATTCGGTGAGAGAGCGCTTCCTGGGCCACGCCGTCGATGAGACTGCCGTCCAGGATGGCCGTGCTCGACCGCGAGGATCGCGCGCCAAGCTGAGACGCCGATACGGCTCGCCAATACCGTCGCGCGAGGAGATGGACTGGATTGATCGGTTGCAGGTCTAGCGGGCGAAGGATTAAGCGCCGCGGCTGGAGGTTTTAGCCGCAAGCATGTTCGCAACCGAGCCTGGTCTACAGAGAAGTTATTGGTCGAATTGCTTTGCTGCGGATTGAGCTTGAGCATCCGAAGGCTAATCGTTAACCAAAGAGACGGAGTTCCTGCCCGTTCAGCTGGATTCGACAGTCCTTCAGCTCCATGTTGTCCTTGCGAGCCCAGCTCGTGTTTCACCCGGTCGGGTGGTCCAATCGGCGTCTGTCTTGCAGGGCGGCCGCCGACGGAGTTGCAGCTCCGCGACGGCCTGACCATGACAGAGCTCTGGATTGGAGAGTCCATCATGGCTGACGCCATCTACGCCGCACATCTGTGCGGGTTCAAGCCCGTTTCCCATTCCACCATTCCGACGCCTCCCGTCACGATGGATGATTCCGTCGATCGCGTTGCCGTCACCCGCGAAGCCGACATCGCCGCCACCGCGGCCTCGATCCTCGCCGCGCTGCCCGAGGATGGGTCCCGCATGACGCTGGACGAGGTGGCGCAAAGTTTCTCGCTCGACGCGCCGGTGCTGTCGGCGATGATGTTGCTGGTCGACCGTGGGCTGATCGCAGCCGACTGCACCCTTCCCTTCTCGCGCGACCTTCCGCTTCGCCGACTCTGACAGACGGCAGGCCCTTGAATCCTCGCCCCTGTGCGCTGCAGGGGGACTTTATTCCATCGCGATGAAAAGGCGGTGCGCACGGTTTGCGCGACCGAGGGTGAACTATGTCCAAATTCAGTGAGAGACTGTTCGACCAGAAACAGCCCGCAGACGAGGCCGACAGTCGGCTCGACGCGGCCTTCACGCAACTCGCAGCTCGCGTGATCCGCGAAGCGGACGACCTTGCTCGGGGTCAGGACCCGGTGCTTCAGGAGTTTGCCGGGCTGACCAGCCTCGCTCACTCCATCGTGCTGCGACACGGGCAGGCCGCGGCAACCGCACTCGCCCGGATCATCGAGGTGTCGGGACCGCATTTCCAAGTGTTGACAGAGGAGAAGATCCCGCTGACGGCAGCGGCCGAAGCCGCCGTTATCGCTAATGCACCCCACCGACTGCACCAGGTTGATCTCCCACACGACCAGGGTGTCCGTGGTAGCTATCGATGCGATATCGTCCTGCTCTGCGAGAAGGTCGGCTATGGGGTGCTGATCGAAGTGAAACGCGGCGCCTCGAGCCGGTCGCACAAGGCAATGCTGCGCCGTCTCGAGATCGCCCGTCTCGCCGCCCGTTTTCATCTGCAGCAGAAGAGCCGGATCTCGCGCGTCGAGGCGGTCATCATCGATCTCCACGGCACGGAATCTGCGCCCGGCGTGATCCTGCGCGACCAGATCGACGATTTCTTTGGGCTGCCGATCACTCGTCAGCTCGACAGGTTCGACGCGATCTATCGAGCTCGGGCTCGCTCCGCCTTGGTCCGCCGGTACGAAAACCTCTCCCAGGCGCTCACCCCCGCCAGCGTGAACATCTCTGGGGACGGGCAGAGTCAGGCAGCGGCTTCAGCCGTCGGCGATGAAGACGCTGGCGACAACCCCATTGGGCCGGCGCGCATCCTCGCCGCCCGGCAAAGGCAATCCGGAGGTCTGCACGTCGTCGGAGGTGCCCAATGAGCCGGGATAGAACGTGCACGCGAGCGGATGGCAAGATGGATGACGGGAACCCCGATAACACCAATGCTCCCACGGTCGTCAAACTTCCGTCGTTCATCGCGATCGGCGCGCTGCTGCGGCTTCATCGAGCCGGAGCTGCCGCGCCACACGTCGAGGCGGAGGTTCGCCATCGGGCAGTTCAGGGCGATCCGGCGGCCCAACTCGTCGTGAGCTGGCTGGATCGACTCGTGGCGAAGCCGGTTGATCGGGCGGGCGTCGACAGGGGAGGCTGCGATGGCGCTCGCTGACCTACCGAAGACAGTCGATAGGGACTTCGACCTTGCTCTCGACGAGTTCGACGCTGCAGTCGGCGACGACGCCCCGCAATCTGCTGACCATCGGCACCGTCGGTTTGCCCGTCTCTTGCCTGCGGAGCGCCTGCTTGCCGACCGGATACGATGCGAGGTCTTTCCACTGCGCCGCAGGGTTGCGCGCGGCAGCAATCTGCTGATTCTGCTCCGGGTTCCATCCGCCGATTGGCTCCTATCGGCGGTCCCGGCCGCAGAAGCGGCAATGGCAGATCTTGCCGCGCGAGCAGGATGCGAGGAGAGACGATGCGGGCGGGTAATCTTCGAGCCCTCTTCTCGCCGGAAGTCGATCGACGTCGACGAGGTTCGAGGGCACCTTCTATCGGGGCATTGCATTCTCTCGATGCCGCAGGGGTGCAAGATGCCACCGGTGCTCGCCGCCTTGGCCGATCTCGACATGACGATCTCCCCGTTCGCGGTCGACGAGGTCACCAGGGCACTTCGTCGCAGCTATGCGGGATCTCGCATTCGCCTTGGGCACGAGGCAGGTCTCTCTGCCTTGACCCCAGTCGATCTCAACCTGGCTTGCAGAAAGTCCGGCAGGCCGCGCGAAGCCATCGGCCTTTTGGCCAAGCTCGCCGGTTCCTCAGCCACAAGCGGTGACAGTTCGGTTCCGGCGTTCGAGAAGCTGGAAGGCTATGGGGACGCCAAAGCCTGGGGCTTGCAGATGATCGCCGACAACGCCGCATACAGACGCGGTGAGATTGCGGGCAGCGACATCGGTCCGGGAGCGCTGCTGGTTGGTCCGCCTGGGACCGGCAAGACGCTGTTCGCAAATTCCCTCGCGAAAGCAGCCGGAACGGCCTTCTTTCCGGCCTCGTATTCGGCGTGGCAGGGCCAGCGGGAAGGGCATTTGGGCGATGTAACCAAATCAATCCAGCGCACGTTTTCTGATGCACGCGCGGCGTCTCCGGCAATTGTCTTCCTCGATGAACTCGATGCGATTCCGGCTCGGAATGCCGGAGCACGGCATGACGACTGGTGGGGTGCCATTGTGGCGACCCTGCTCGAAGAATTGGACGGTACGGACCGGCGCCAAGGAGTCGTCGTGGTCGGCGCTTGCAACGACGATCGCGGACTGGATCGAGCGCTCGTCCGCGCTGGTCGGCTTGACCGAATCATTCGGATAGACTTGCCGGACGAAGCCGCCCTAACGAAGATCCTGGCACATCATCTTCCCAACCTGCCACTCGATCAACTCGAGCCAATCGCCATTACCCACGCCGGGACGATGTCCGGCGCCGACGTAGCTCGCCTCGCGCGTGATGCCCGCGCAAGAGCGAGAAGTCGGGGAAGAGCAATGGAGCCCAGCGACGTGCTCGCCACAGCGTTGCCCGTCGATGAGCGTCCCGAATCCCTCCGCCGGCGGATCGCCATTCATGAAGCGGGGCACGCCGTTGTCGGTATGGTTCAAGGCGCCGTGCCTCGGTCAGTATCGATCGTCGGTGACCATAGCAGTGGCGGTCGAGTCATCACGCCGGCAGTGGGCGGCGAAGGCGTCCTTCCCGACATTGAAAAAACGGTCATCCGGACCTTGGCCGGGCGGGCGGCCGAGGAGATCATCCTCGGCAATGTCTCTGCCGGCGCCTCCAATGACCTTGAGCGAGCGACGACGCTCGTCGCCCAGGTCGAGGCCTATCTGGGGCTGGGGTCGCATCTCGCTGCCGTGACAGGTGCCGAGCACGCTCCGACGGAACGGCGTCTGCGACGGCTTTACGGCGAAGCGGCGATCCTCATCCTCACCCACAAGAGCGACGTGGTCGCCTTGGCCGATCGTCTCATGAAAGAGCGGGTCATGGGCCAGCAAGCACTGAAGGATTTTGCATGTGAAAGGTGTTGGCAGACTCTCACGATTCAGCCGGTCGAGAGACCGCCGGACTGACTGGCTGCGGCAAATTGCCGGGCGGCCCGGCGTGGTGCCGGGCCAGAAAGAATCGCTTCTCTCATGCTGCGAATCACTTTTTATTGTCGAGTAACGAAGGGAGTCGGGGCCGAGATTTATGATCGACTGTACAAGGACCGAGGTGACCAGGACGCCCGAGACACAACACCGCTATCGAAAGCGATGCCTTGATCTGAAGGACCAGGCATATCGGGAGACCAACCGCCCAATGCCAATCATGGACCTCATCCGGTGGTTCACAGGACAAGATCGGCGGTGGGCGCCATCAACCGTCAGGCAGTATCGGGCGGCGCTGACGTGCATGATCGAGGCGGCAGCGGCCGCACGTAGGATCTCCGCGGAGGGGCAGGAGACCTTGATCGCACATCTAAAATCCGGCCCTGCCCCGCGTGATCGTCATGAGGAGCCGCGACGGACCTCTGCCAAGAAGAGGAAATCCGTTCCCATCAAGGAATGGGGGCGCCTGATCGGAGCACTCATCAATGGTGACGAACGCGACAAGCTGGCCGCATCCTTCATTTCATGCAACCTGCCGCTCGGGCTGAGGCCCGTCGAGTATCAGGACGCCTGCTCGGACGGGCGGACGTTGAAAGTCATCAATGCGAAAGCGACAAACGGCCGAAGCTTCGGTATGACCCGAGACATCGATCTTGCTCCGGTAACAGATCAAAATCCGTCATTTCCGGCGTTTCTTCTCCGGTTCCTGCAACGCTTGCGAGAAGCTGCTGCGGAAGCCGGCGGTTGGGCGCGCCTCTGGAGCCGAATCGCCGCGCGAATAGCACGTGCGTGTAAACGATGCGCGATCCGCCGAGTCTCGCTCTACTCGACCCGCCATGCGGCGCTTGCGACTGCGAAACAGCTGCTTTCGATGGAAGAGGTCGCGGCGCTGGCGGGGCACAAGACGACGCGCACGGCGACGGTGCATTACGCCAAGCGTCGTTCTGGCCTCTCTGCTAGGCTTCGATGCGGGGCGCCAACGCCAGAAACGACTTCGCAAGTCAAACCATCTCGGAAGGCCGAACGACAGACAAACATCGAATACCATGAGGCTGCCGCAAGAACTCCGTCATCGATTAGAGCATTTCCGGCTTAATCCGGCTCATAGCCAGCGGCGGCGAAGTAGTTGGCGCACTCGTCAGGCTTGAAGAGTGGGAGGACCGCGCCGACGGCGTCCCAGAGGCCATCGACCGATCGCTCGGCTCTCGCCCGCAGCAGCGACTTGAGCTTGGAGAAGGCCATCTCGATCGGGTTGAAATCGGGACTGTAGGGCGGGAGGTAGTGCAACTCCGCGCCAGCCCCCTCGATCGCCGAGCGAACGCCTTCGGTCTTGTGCGCCGGTAGATTGTCCATGACCACGATGTCGCCTGGCGCGAGCGTCGGGACGAGCACCTGCTCGACATAGGCTCGGAAGGCGATGGCGTTCATCGCCCCGTCCAGCACCATTGGCGCGGTCATCCCCGTCAGTCGTAACGCGCCGGTGAAGGTTGTCGTCTTCCAGTGACCGTGAGGGACCCCTGAACCGCACCGGATTTGCCGGAGGCTCCCACTCCTGAGAGGATGGAGCCACGATGAGCAAGACGACGAACAAATTCTCGCCGGAAGTGCGCGAGCGAGCGGTGCGGATGGTGCTGGACCATGAAGGCGAGCACGTCTCGCGCTGGGCCGCCATTCTTTCGATTGCCCCGAAGATCGGCTGCGCGGCGCAGACGCTGAACGAATGGGTCAAGAAGGCCGAGGTCGACAGCGGCAAGCGGGCGGGCATCACCACCGAGATGGCCGAGAAGATGAAGGCGCTGGAGCGGGAGAACCGGGAGCTTCGTCAGGCCAATGAGATCCTGCGCAAGGCCTCGGCGTATTTTGCGATGGCGGAGCTCGACCGCCGGTCGAAGTCATGATCGCCTTCATCGACGATCATCGCGGGGAACACGGGGTCGAGCCGATCTGCCAGGTGCTGCCGATCGCCCCGTCGACCTATTACGACCATGTGGCCAAGCGCGCCGATCCCTCTCGCCTTCCACCTCGCACCAAACGCGATGCGGAACTGCGGCCCGAGATTGAGCGTGTCTTCGACGACAATTTCGGCGTCTATGGCGTGCGCAAGGTCTGGCGGCAGATGCGCCGGGAAGGGTTCGACATCGCCCGATGTACGGTGGCTCGCCTGATGAAGACAATGGGCATCAAAGGCGCGGTGCGCGGCAAGCGCGTGAAGACGACGATCAGCGACAAGGCAGTGCCGTGCCCGCTGGACCGGGTGAACCGCCAGTTCCAGGCCCCGGCGCCGAATGTCTTATGGGTGAGCGATTTCACCTATGTTGCGACCTGGCAGGGGTTCGTCTACGTCGCCTTCGTCATCGACGCCTATGCCCGCCGCATCGTCGGTTGGCGTGTCAGCCGCACGGCCCGTGCCGGGTTTGTTCTCGATGCCTTGGAGCAGGCAGTTCATCAACGCCGCCCCGCCAAAGGCATCGGGCTCGTGCACCATAGCGATCGAGGATCCCAATATCTGTCGATCAAATATACCGAGCGACTCGCCGAAGCGGGGATCGAGCCGTCCGTCGGCAGTGTCGGTGACAGCTATGAGAATGCCCTCGCCGAGACGATCAACGGGCTGTTCAAAGCCGAGGTCATTCATCGCCGAGGGCCATGGCGCCACGTCGAAGCCGTCGAATTCGCGACACTCGAATGGGTGGATTGGTTCAACAACCGCCGTCTGCTCGAGCCGATCAGCAACATTCCGCCCGCGGAAGCTGAAGCCAACTATTACGCCGCCCTGGACCAAACCGACATGGCCGCATAGCTAAGATCAATCAGCCTCCGGCAAATCCGGCGCGGTTCAAAGCCCTGTTTTGAAGCTATCAGAACAGAGTCGATTCCATATCTTAGCATACTGAATGGCTTGCTATGCGGCCCTCCGAGGAGCGGTCGTGCCCTAGCCAGAATGGGCAATTGATGCAGATATGTGAGGCGCCCGCCTTGCCAGATGTCGGATGTTCTTCATGCCGAAGAAGTACTCAGCAAACGTTGGAAGCAGTGGCAAGTTGACATGATCCCGAGGAAATCTGACGCAGATGTTGCAGCAGCCAGGCTCGACGCATTCCAGCGCCGCTTCGTCGAGGCGGAAGATACGAACGTGCGGCTGTTGGCGCCGGCAGGCAGTGGCAAGACGCACTCGCTGCTCTGGCGCTGCGCTGAGATCCTTCATCGGAGCGAAGGCCAAGCGCGTTTTCTCATCGTGACCTTCACCCGCGCCGCCCGCGACGAATTGCGGGCACGGCTGTTCACACCACAGTTCGGATCGCTGTCCACCAACGCTGACGTCGTCACTCTGAACGGCTGGGGACACCGCATCATTCGCGGCAACTTTCTCAATCCCCGGCTGATGACCAGCGAGAACGACCGGAACCTTCTGATCAGGAACACGCTGCAGGCGTCCTGGGCGGAGGAACCGGCGATTGCGGAAGCAATGAGGGACCATCCCTATCAGCTGCCCAAGATCCTCGCGGAGGTCCTCGACATCCTGAAGGCGCTGGGATTCGACCATGAAGACGGCTCCATGCGCCATGCCAACGCCCGGCTCGATGCGCTGGAGGATCTCGGCCTTTCGCGCCATATCGATCAGCTGATCGAGAAGCTCCAGGAGCACGGCGTGCTGGCCAACCGAAGGCTCGAGACCTTTGTCGAGACAGTGATGCCGTTCTGGGTCAAAGCGTGCGATCTCCAGGTGGCCCAGTCGACGTTCACGCTGGAAGACCAGAAATATGTCGCCTTTCTCGACACGCGCCGACGCGTCAGGGAGGGCAGCCGCCCCACCGCGGATGCTCGGACCACCCACATCCTCGTTGACGAGTTCCAGGACATCAATCCGCTCGATCTTGCCTTGGTGCGCGAGATCGCGGTGCTGAACGACGCCAAGATCACCATTGTCGGCGACGACGACCAGGCGATCTTCGAGTGGCGGGGCGCGACACCCGACTACATTCTGGAACCCCAGGCGCATTTCGGCCAGCCATTCGCCACTCATATCCTGGAACGCAACTACCGTTGTCCGCGAAACCTGGTCGAAAAGTCGGCCCGACTCATCGAACACAATCAGCACCGCGAGGCGAAGACGATGTCGCCGGTTCTGGAGCGGGATGCCGAAATCGAGCGGCTGGAGCATGCGAGCTTCGTCGCCGCGACCGACGCGGTGATGAAAGAGGTTCGCGCCTTCCTCGCCCGGGATGTTCCCGGCGAAAAGCTCGCGGTGCTGTCGCGGAAGCGGGCACAGTTGATCCCCTATCAGATCATCATGGCACGCGAGGGCCTCTCTTTTTGCGCGGCCGAGGATCTGCACGTCTTCCTATCGGAGACGTTCGACCGTCTGCTGCATGCGATTCGCACACGGGCAATGGCGACGCTCGGCGTGCGCCTGCCGACCATGGTCGAGGATGTCGTGACCCTCTGCAACTCGGTGCGACGTTTCCCGCTGAAACGGGCCGAGGCCGACGCGCTTGCCAGGCATCTGCGCAACGGCCGGCCCAAAAGCTACGATGAGGTGATCGATGCCCTTGAGGCCTATCGTGGACCGCTGAAGGGCAAGAACGAGGACGGCAAGATCAGCGCCGCCTTCGCCCAGGCGCTCCGCAAGCTCGTTCATGCGCCGACCGTGCGAGCGGCGATTGAGGCGATGCAGGACCTCTTCGGCGGCTTCCAGCAGGACTATGGCCGCGCTCAGGAAGACATCTTCCTGGTCGATCCTCCCTTCCTCTACCTGACCGAATTCGCCGAAGCCTACGGCGACGACTTTCAGCGCTTCCTCGACGATCTCGAGACGGCCAAGGACACGCTGGTGCGGCTGCCAGGAGAGGACAAGGAGGACGATGCCAACAGCCTTTGGCGCCGGCCGGTCCACTTGATGACCGCACTGCGGGCGAAGGGCAAGGAGTTCGACACCGTGGTCATGCTCGACGTCGTCGACGGAATCTGGCCGTTGCGCCGTGCCAAAAGCGAACGTGAGATCGAGGCTGAACGACGGTTGTTCTACGTGGCGATGACCCGAGCCAAGCGCCGCCTGATCCTGACGCTGTCTGGCCGGATCGGCGACCAAGTGGCGAGTGCATCGCCGTTCCTGGAGGAGGCCAAGCTGACATAGGCGCCATTCACGCGGCCAGCGGCTGCCCATCCACTGCGCTGCCGAACAGCGCGTCGATATCGCCATCCTCGACCGGCGGCATCAGCATGTGTTGCGAGAGGCGACGCTTCTTCTCCAGAAGCTTGTCGAGCGTGACATCGAACGTTGCCTCACGGAACGTGGGGTGCACCGCGATCGGCACGTGGATCGTCACCGGCTTGTCCTGCCCGATGCGATAGACGCGGTCGTTGCATTGATCCTCGACGGCAGGGTTCCACCAGCGCGACAGGTGGATGACGTGGTTGGCCGCGGTGATGGTCAGTCCGACGCCTGCCGCCTTGGGTGACAGGACGAGGATATCGAAGCCCGGTCCTCTCGCTTGAAAGCGGTCGACGATCTCCAGCCGCCTGTCGCCGGGGACAGAGCCATTGATGATCTCCGGCTCCGACGAAAGCCCAAGATGCGTTGCAATCGCGCTGGCGAAGGCCGATTGGACGGATCGATCCTCAAGGAAGACAAGGGCCTTTTCCTTGGCTGCGGCAATCGCCTCGAGGCAGCCGACGGCGTGCGTCATCCGTGCGGAGCGGGCGATCCAGGCAGCGACCGAACGCGGATTCAACGGGTCGAGCCCCTCCGATCCGTCAGGATGCAACGAAATGCCCCGAAAGGCATGGATCGCCCGCAGCATGTCGCTCTGTCGCCGCTGGCCGAGACGCGCGGCGGCCACGGCCTTGTCATAGGCCTCGGCCTGGGCCGGTGGCATCACGATGCGTTCGGTTTTGACCTCCTTCTTTGGCAGGCCCGTCAAGATATCCGCCTTCATCCGTCGCAGAAGAACGGCAGGAGTTTGCAGATCGGGTCGATCGAGACGTGCCTTGAGTTCCTCGAGTTCGGCCGGCCCGCCTTCCTCGTACATCTTGGCGAAAACCTTGAGCTCGCCGAGATAGCCCGGAACCACGCGATCCATGATGCACCAGAGATCGGTCAGTCGGTTCTCGATCGGCGTGCCCGTGAGCGCCAACACGAAGTCGGCGTTCATCGCCTTGGCCGACTGGGTGTTGATCGCACCGGGCGCCTTGATCTTCTGCGCCTCGTCGAAGACTGCGACCGAAAAGGCCACGCGGGCGAAGACGCGGTGATAGTTCGCCAGCGTTTCATAGGTGGTCAGCACCCAATCAGCCTCATGGATGCGCCTGATATCGAGGGCATCCTCGGGTGTGACGTCCACTCCCTTTTCGGCCTTCAAGCTGCGCAAACCGGAGCCGAAAGCATCGACGCGCGTTCCGAGCGCGCCCGGCAGGAGATGCCGCTCGCTCTCCTCCACCCAGTTGCGCAGCAGCGCGGTCGGCGCGACGATCAGGATCGGCTCTCGCGCAGCCCCCTGGTTTCGCCCGAGCCGCGCCCGGTTCTTGCGCACCCAGGTGAGGAAGGCGAGTGCCTGGAACGTCTTGCCGAGACCCATGTCGTCGGCAAGAAGAACGCCCGGCCAGCCAGCCTTCCATGCGTCGACCAGCCAGCCGAAGCCCTCTTCCTGATGCGGCTTCGGCTCCGTTCGCGCCAGTTCGCCGCGCGGAAACGTCTCGGCGATCGTTGCCGTGCGCTTCGGCCATGCGACCTCGTAGTCGACGCCTTCGAAGTTCTGCGCGATCAGCAGGACCTCGCGGTCGCTCGGTCGATCTGGCGCGGCTGGCTCGGCGGCGCCGTCGTCAGGGCCCGATTGCTCAACTGGGCCGTTTTCTGACGCCGCTTCGGGCTGGACAGGCTCGCCGCCCGGCAGCTGAAATTCGGCGAACGCTTCTTCGACGTGCAAGACTGGCGTCGGGACATTCTCGATCAGGATCTCGTCGCGATCCGCTGCCTTCGCCTCTGCAAGTTTCCTCGTAATCTCGTCGTAGCGGTCGCTGTTCATCTCGACGAGACGATCGCCGATCTTCAAGGGGAAGCTCTCCGGCAGCCACTGCCCGGCCTTGTTCTTCAGCCAAGGAAGCACGGGCGGCCGCCAGATTCCGAGGCCGAGGACCCGTTCGGAATACTGCGCCGTTTCGACGAACAGGACGGCCGCGGCAGCATCGCGCCCCTCGCCCAGAGCCTCGGCGATCGCCGGCCGCGGATTGCGGATGAAGGCGCGCCGCTCGGCCGTCGGCGCGCGGCGTTTCTCGCGCACCACATCCAGTGCCGTCTTCAGATCCTTGTCGACGACAAGAAAAGTGTTGCGAGCCAGAACATAGCCGTCGCGCGTCTGCGCTTCCCGCGAGAAGACGTCGGCGACGAAATGCGTCTGCAGGTCCGGCGGCAACAGCGCGTCCTCGACCTGATCCCGATGAACGCCGGGCACGGCATCATCGTCGCCCTCGCCGATCGGAGCATCGTCCGCCTCGAGAACCGCCTTTTCACGCCCCATGACGATCGGCACGAAATCCGGGCCGTCTGCGGTTTCGCGAATGTCCAAGGCGAACGATCCCGCCTGGTAGACCGTGAGGCTCTTCAAGTAGCCGTCGTCGGAACTGATCGTCTGGCCGGTGGTGCGCTTGAGCGCGTCCTGCACCGGTCCCCAGGCCGCAATCCGTGCCTCCGATGAGCTCCCGGCAGAGGCGTTATAGGCGTCGATCGCCTCCAGCAGTTCAAAGACGCTAGCGACGAGCCGAGCGCTGTTCTCACCCCAGGTCACGAAGCACCCGTGCCGCGCGACCCTGATCGTGGAGAAATTGTCGTCGTACCAGCGCACCCGGATGCGAGCATCACTATCCGTCATCTTGCCTTCGAAGGAGAGCGTCGCCGACAGGTTCGTCAGCGCAGGCAGTCCCAGCGCGTCGGCCACTGACGCCGCGAGCTGTGAAGCGACCGGAAAGGGCAACAGGATGCCATCGCCCTCAATCGCCGCCTCTCCCTCCGCGATCAGCCGGTGAAGCGTCTTGGCCGCATTGCCAAGCGGTGCGGGCAGAGCCATCCACTGGCCTGGCGGAACGAACCTACGGCTGAGCAAGCGCCGCTCTTTGGCCTGGAGATAGGCGCCGTCTGGTCGGAGGTCGTGGGAAAACTTGACCATCGGTCAGCGCGCACTGAGATGATATTCGGGCGGCTGAATACGCGCCCCCGTCATCCGATAGATCTTCTCGGCAACCACTCCTTGCCAAGAATAAGTCTCAGCGTGGTTGTGCGACTTCGTCAATTCGGGAGCATAGCCTTTGCCATCTTTCAGTTCGTAAGCATCATAGAATTGCTTGTACAGAGCTGGCGCTCCCGTTCGATCCCATTCGTTCCAGATACGGCAAGAACCGTTGTGGCTCCATTCTGCGACCACGCCCCTACCAACTCGCAGGAGCAAAACGGACTGTCCCGACTGGACGCCGCCGCCCTTGTGGAAGCGGCCGAACGAGACCTTGCTTCCAAAGCGCCGCTGAGCGGCTCTGACCCCGGCAGGATCGAAGACCACCCATGCCGTCTGAATGAGCTTTCGTTTGTAGACAGCCTCCCAGAATGCGCGTCGGTATCGCCACATGTGGGCGTCGGCCACTTCGCCGACCACGTCCAGGAACTGCCGCAACGCCTGCCGCGTGAGCCAGCGGCGGGCGATCTCGGCGGCCTCCGGCATGTTGACCCAGCGCCCCTCCTGCGTCCGGGGATCGCCGAAGAGACCGATCAGGACGTCGAGATATCGGTCGCAGATATCTTCCGGAGGCTGCATCTGTTCGAAGGGGAGCAGCAGGGCGTTGGCGACGTCTGGACCTTGTGCCGGGAAATAGAGTTGGCCCACTTCATCGACCGCGATTTCCTTAACGAAGGCGAGCCGATCCAGCGCATCTAGGCGCCGATCGCCGGCCAGAAGCCGCAGCGCCTCACGGGCACAGATCTCCGCAAAGCCGGCCCGGATCACCGATGCCGTTAGCCCCGCCTGCTGCAGGAGAGCGCTGGGGGCGATCCGGCGGTCATGCGCCCGCCTCGCCACCTTCTGGGGACCAATGGACGGATCGAAGATTGCGAACTCGCGATGCAGCGCGTCGAACGGCTTGCCGGCCGTCTCGGCCAGAGCCGAGAGCACGCGGGCGACGGCGGCAAGGCCCGGACGATCCGGTCTGAAGCTGAACAGGAAGGACAGCGCCAACGTGCGGGACGGCGACTTCCGGTCCGCCCGCCGGATCTGGTCGAGAAACGATGCAAGCGTCTCGTCGGCAGCGGCGAGGCGCGTCGTCGTTTCCCAAAGGCACCAGGCCGCATCGCGCAGCTCGTTGAGCGTGAGTTTCTGGCGGGCTGCCAGGCGCGGGCCGAGCCGTTCGGCAATGGCGTCGTAGTCCTTTTTCTTGGTCAACCCCCCGTCCACACCCTGAATCTGAGCCGCCGCAACCGCGATGGCCGCATCGCGCGGCGGCGGAGCTCGGCCGGAATGCCGAAGCGACATCTCCCGAATGGCTTCGCGAAACGTCGTCACAGGCGCGGCCCTCGTCCGGTGCTCGCTTCTGGTGGCGCAGACTGGAGAAGCTGATCGATCTGCGTCCGCATCTGGCCGAGCAGGTTCGTCACCGCTTCAAGCCGCTTGCGGCGTTCCGTTTCCATGACGAAGCGCAGATCGATGCGGCGATTGCGCTCGTAGCCCGCCGAATCCTGCTCGTCCGCGATGGGCCGGGTCGAGGAATAGCCGGACACGGAGAGAACCGCCCGCCCTTCGCTGTTCTTCATATCCTTGAGCGTCGGGGCCGTCTCGACCAGGCGGCGATAGGTGTTGACGGCGCGTTCGGTCGAGAGCTGCCAATTCCGATCGTCCGAACCGGTGACGTCGGTGTGGCCTTCGATGAACACCGTCTCAATGCTGAGCCCCAGCGCATTCGAACACGCGGCCACCAGCGGCGCCGAGCAGTCGCTGTAGGCCGGCAGCGTCGCGGACAGCGCCCGAGCGATCGCGTCGACATTGCTCGCTGCCTGGCTCGTCAGATCGGAGTGGTCGGACGCAAATCGAACGGCGTTTTCGTCGAGGCGCAGCACCCCGTTGCGCTGATCGATGGTCACCCGGATGTTCTCTTTTTCCAGCCGCTCACGGATGTCGGTCAGGAGCTGTGCCCGAACGCGTTCCGACTCGCTCAGCGCCTCGATGTCTTCATGGACCTCGGCCTGGAGATGGTCGATCTGCCGGGCGACCTGTTCGACGATCTCGATACGGCGCTTCTGGTCTTCGGTGATTTCGATCTGCTGGTCGGTCGTCTGCCGGTAGTTCAGGGCGAAGATCATCAGCATGATGATAAAAATGAACAGGATGCCGACCATCATGTCGGTCATCGAGATGAAGTAGTTCTCCTCGGCTTCCTCGGTGGCCGTGTGGGGAATGTCGGCGTCAACGATCATTGCGGCGAGCCCGGGCTATTGCGCGGCTTGGAGCGCATTGGCCGATTCCAGTCGGCTCATGCTGTCGGAGATGCTTTGGGCCGCGTCGTTGATCTCGGTCAGAAGCCCGTTCAGCTTGCCGACCGCCTGAGCGAGCCCGGAATCGACGCCCTGGACATGATGATCCAGGTTTTGCTGTTGTTTGAGTGTGGCCTCCGAGAGGGCGGTCACCGCCTTGCCGAGTTCCTCGTCGACGCCGCGGAACCTCTCGGCATAGCGCTCCCAGAAAAGCTTCACCTCGCCATGCGCGTCGCGCAGCGCGGCCGCCGTTTCGCTGGAAGCCTGCTGGGCGGATTGCAGCGCCCCGAGCGTCTCGGCCAGATTGGCGGCCATCGTGTCGGTGGCGTGCGCGAAGCGGTCGCCGACCTGGGCCAGTGGCTGCGAGGCGAGACGCACGCTGGCGGCGGTTTCGTGGAAGGCGTCGGCGGTCTTGCGCGTCTCCGACGTGGTGGCGGCGATGGCCGTGGATTGGCCCTGCAGGCTGCTTTCCAGGGTGCGGATGGTCTGCGTCAGTCGGTCGAACTCGGCCGAGATCGCGCCGACGATCCCTGAGGTGCCAGCCTTCAGGCTTTCCGACAGCTCTCTTGAGACCGCCGTCAACGAGTCCGCGGCCTCTTGGCGCGCCGTCGCCAACCGGGCGCCGGTCGCCTCGATGTCGCTGCGCATCTCGCTCTGATAGCGGCCGATGTCGTTGCTGATGGCGCCAACCTGCGCCTCGAGCTTCTCGAGCACCCGTCCCATGGCAGCTTCGAGCTTGTCCGAGGCGCCGCCGGCCGCTTGGCCCAGCGCGTGGGCGACCTGAGTGTTCGCCCGCTCCATCGTCTGCCGCAGCGTCTCGGCGACGTCGGCGAAGGCCGCGCGGCTCTGCTCCGAGCTCCGGCCGAAGTTCGATCCGGCCTCGGCAACCATCCGGTTGAGGTTCTCGGCGGCTTCTGCCATGCGCCGGCCGAAGTCCTCGCCGGTGCCGCGCAGGCCAGACTGCATTTCCGCCAGTCCTGCCTGCATCTGGGCCAGAGTTGCGGCCAGCTCGCGCATTTCGGATCCGGCGCTGCCTTGCACGGACCGCGAGAACTCGCCCACGAGCTGGGCGATGCCGTCGCTGCTGTTCGCCGCCAGCTTGCCCATGGCCGCGTCGATGCTGGTGCTGACCGGCATCAGGGCACCGCGGAACGACTCGTCGAGGCGCGGCGCGATCGCTTCGCCCATCCGGGCAAAGAAGTCGCCTTGCGTGATCTCCTTCAGCTGGTCGCGCTGCTCCTTCAGCGTGGCGTTCATCTCGACCGAGATCGACTGCGGCGCGGCATAGAGCAGACTGCTCTCCAGCTCGGCGCAGAGCTTATCAAAGCTGCCCTCGATCCAGATCGTGTAGATGCGGAAGACCAGCGAGAGGAGGATCGAGGCACCGAGGCCTGCAATCGAGGTGGAGAACTTGAACGTCGCGATCTGCAGCAGCTCGCCCATGGCGGCCTGCATCTCGGCGGCATCCGAGGCCTCCGCCGCCTCGCCCGCCTTGTGCAGGGCGAAGACGAGACCGATGAAGGTGAGCAGAAGACCGATGCCGACGAAATAGCCGGGCACGGCGTTCATCAGCTTCAGCCCCATCCGCTTCTCGCGCGCGATCCCGACATTCAGAAAGGAATGCGGGCGAACGGTGTTGATCATCACGTCCGGCCGGCGATCGTCGCGCACCAGCGTCTCGTCGAACTCCTGATAGGCATGGCCGATGAGCGGATGCTGGCAGAGGCGCTGGCGGACAGTTTCATAGTTCTGGCCGAAGGCGAGACGTCGACCCTGAAGGTCTTTGGTCTTGCCGCCGGCACTCCTGATGACCTTGCGCGCCCGCCGGAGCGAAAGACCGATCGAGAGGACGTGACAGACGAAATAGGCGACAGCCAAACCAATGGCTGCTGCGCCGATCAGCAGGGCCACGGAGAAGGCAAAGCTCTGCTTGCTGACGCCATCCGGGTCGGCGAATACATTTGCGATCGTGTGGCCGACAAGCCGTAGATCGAGCAATGGAATGAAAGAGGCGGCGGCCGCGACCACGCCGGCCGTCAGCACCCAGAAGACAAAAAAGCGCAACGCGCTCCACATTATCCGCATTGGCCGATCCAGAACCACAATGACAGGAGGCGAGCGTACAACCTTACCCTCCCCTTGGGTCAAGATTACGCGACCGAAGGTTTAGCGGATCGTAAGGGAGCAAGACATTGCCGATATGTCGCAGTCTGTGAGCATATTGCGGTGGTCCCGGCTCCCTGGCGCAATGGCGGCCCGACGCGTCAGCGCCCGCCGTCCCAGCCGGGAAAGAGCGCCTTCAGCCGGTCCACCGTGTGGCGCCATTTCGGCGTCTTGGGGGCGCAGACCGTGTTCTGATTGCCGAACATGCCGACCTCCTGCACCGCCTGTCCCAACGGAACCGAAGAGATCCACTCGACCGGCACAAAATATTCGGCGCGGTCGGGGTCGTCGATGAACTCGCGGTGATAGCGTGCGCCCGTCAACACCTCTGCAGCCGGCCGCATAGCGCCATCTTCTCCGGACAGCTCGAACTCGCCGAGCGGCACCGGCGCGCCCTTCACCGTGCCGACGCCGACGAAGCCGTGGCCCGGCACCTTGACCCAGATGCGGTCGCCGGGCGCGAGCAGGCGCAGCGTGCCGCTGTACCAGGTGCCGCCGCCGGCCGAGATGAAGCCGTGCGCCCGCGCCTCGTCCCAGGAGCGGCTCTCGCCATGGCCGAAGGAGACGTAGTATTCGCCGTTCCAGGGCTCGCGATCCGTCGCCTTGGTCTCCACGGCCGCGACCTGCGTCTCGACGGGATCGATCAGCCAGGCGCGGCTGAGGAGCTGCCCCGCGCCGGTCTCGAACACCTGGAAACAGAGCACGTTGATGGCGATGCCGCGCTGGGCGAGATAGCCGACGATGCGCTCGGAACTGGCATCGAGCGTGGCGGCGACGATCACCATCTGGTGGCTCTGGTTGAGGCTCGCCTCGTCCAACGGCGTGCCGAAGCGCTGGCGAAACGCCTCGGCGAGGTTGCCGCCGCCCGAGAACCGCTCGTAGATGCGGCCGAGGTCCTCCGCATCGAGCGCCTCCGCCCAGGTGGCATAGTCGATCGCCTGGGCGACCACCTCGCGCGGCGTCTTCGCCTTCTTCAGTTCGATCAGGATCAGCGTGCCGTCGGGCGCCAGCGCCAGAAGGTCGAGGATGCCCCCAGAAGCGGTCTTCTCCTGCCGGCCGACGATCATCCACTGGTCGGAGAGGATGTCGGGCGCGGCGACGATCATGGCCTCCAGCAGCTTTTCGCTCGCCAGCTTGCCCTCGCGCAGGGCCCCCGGCCTCTCGCCGATGGTCCAGATGCTGTTGCGGATCGGCATGGTTCAAACGCCTTTCTTCAGTGGGGGCGCGCGATCATCGGCCTCGGCGCCCAGGCAGCAAGATCGCCTCAGCTCGGGAAAGCCCGCGTACCATTCGGCGTGCGATCCGGCATGGTTATCCATGCCCGGCTTGGTCAGGCAGCCCTTGGGGGCGATGTAGCTGTCGATGCGCCGCAGCGGCCTTTCGTGCCAGGTGAGGTTGAAGGCGGCGAGCCTGGGGAAGAACTGGAGGCTCGAATAGGGCAGATGGTCGTGGATCCACCAGGCAAGCGCCCGCCAGTCGGCGCCTTGCGCATAGCGGTCGGCGAACCACGGCACGACGATGCAGGCGGTGGCGCCCATGCAGCCGTCGGCGTCGCGCCGGTCCCAGATGTGGCCGGCGTAATTCGCCTCGTTGCGGGCACAGGAAAGCCCGTTGCGGCTCCCGAAGTCGTTGACGGCCGGCGAACGATAGGCCGAGCGGATGGCGATGCGGCCGAAGGTGGCCTGCAACGGCTCCAGCAGCGCCTCGCAGAGCTGCCTGCCGGCGGCGATCGCCAGATCGGGATCGTCGGGAATGTTCGGGATGCCGTGGAAGTCGGCAATCTCCGAATGCAGAAAATCGCGCATGAAGAAGGTTTCGGACAGACGCACCCGCCCGAGCTCTTCCAGCGCCTTGACCGTCTGCGGCTTTCTCATGATGCAGCTCCGCTCGCCTCCCCTGCCCGCCGCCGCCCGCGTTTTTGCTTCGGCGCATTGGCGCGCTCGGCGCGGATGCGCTCCAGAAGCACGCTCGCCGGCTCGTCGTCCGGGTCCTGCGGCACCAACTCGCCACGGAACGCCCTGGCGAGGATGGCAGATTCCAGCCGGTCCAGCAGCTTTCGCGCCCGCGCGGCTTCGGCTTCCATGCGGTCGGCGCGGGCGAAGGCGGATTCCAATTGAGCGATTTGAGAAGCGCGGGTTTCGGAATTCGGATAGGGAAGCCGTATGCTTCTCAACGCGCTTTGGCTGAGATTTCGCATCGAAAGCTGGTTGCCGGTTGCAAGCTGTTCGATCTGCTTACGCCCTTCAGGGGAACGCAAGAACCACATCAACCACCGCTTGTCGTCGTCGTCCACATGGAGCCGCAGAACTTTGTCGCTGAGGAACAAGTTCTCGGGCGCGTGTTCTACAAGAGCGATAGCACCAACGAGCTCAATAGTGTTGGCCCGCGAAAACAGCAGGTCACCATTCCGTATCCGAGCTTTTTCGGGAGGCTGATAACCGGAGGGAAAGGTCTTCGCTTGCGTTGGATCGAAACGTCCCCAAGTGACGGCGCTGACCTTCACGACCCCCTTCTCATCCTCACGTGGCGGCCGCTCGTCACAGCGAAGGTTCTTTCCTGCCTCTATCCCGGTCAATATCCGGCCTACCGTGGTTGACGGGACGTCCGCTCTATCGAAACAATTCAGCAAAGCCCGGCGTCGGAAATTCCTCGCCAACACCGGCACCCGATCCAGCTCCGCCCTGGCGCGGGCGATGCGGGCGGTCAGCGCGTCCAGCTTCGCGACGATCCGGCGCTGTTCGGCAAGCGGGGGGAAAGTCATGGAGTGCCCCGTGAGATGCTCCCTCGACAGCCCCGGAATATCACCTCGTGCTTCCCGGATGATGATCGCTATGCGATGCTGTAGTGCACGATAGATGAAGCTTGGATCGAGACCTCCGTCCCCCTTGTACGCATAGATATCTCGTCCTATCGCGCACTCGATTCCAGGAAACAGCTTTCCTACGCCAGCGCCTTTGACGGTCACAAAGATACATCCCGCTGGCACCAACTTCTTCGGATGCTCAGTCCACTTGTCACGCCGAACTTCGCGGCCATCCCACTGATCCGGCCCCGTGACATAGGCAGGTCCCAATCCTGCAGAATTGACTTCGGAAGCAGATACGGATTGCCCTGAATAAAGGTCGCCTACGTCGCCCAATGTAGCCTCGGCCCACCCCCTCGGCAGCGTCATTCCGCCGCCTCCGACAGCGCGTCCGCGTCGGCCACCCCGTCGCCCAGTTCCTCCAGCAGCGCGCGGACTTCGGTCATGGCCGTCGTGAGATGTCCGTCGATGGCGGCCAGGATGTCTTCGGGCGTCTCCAGCCCGTCCTCGGCCTCGCCGCTGGTGTCCTTCAGCCAGGTGATGTCGAGATTGTCGGCGCGGGCGGCGATCTCGTCGCGCGTGAAGCGGCGGAAGCGGCCTTCCTCGCCCTGGTCGGTGCGCGGCGCGCGGCCGTTGGGATCGTCGCCGAAGGCTGTAACGAAATCCTCGAAGTCGCTGTGCTTCAGCGGGTTGGTCTTGCCGTAGGCCGGCGCGCCGGAGCGCATGTCGTAGATCCAGACCGCTTGCGTGGCGTCCTCCAGCGGCGCCTCGTCGGTCGAGCGGGTGAAGAAGAGGACGTTGGTCTTGACGCCTTGCGCGTAAAAAATGCCGGTGGGCAGGCGCAGGATGGTGTGGAGGTCGCACCAGTTCATCAGGCGCTGGCGCAGCGCCTTGCCGCGCCCGTCGTCGAAGAGCACGTTGTCGGGCACCACCACGGCGGCGCGTCCGCCGGGTTTTAGCGCGCGGATGCAGTGTTCCACGAAGGGGAGCTGGTAGGAGGAGACGCGGTCGGTGATCGACAGGTCGTCGCGCGTCGGCGGTCCGCCGGCCGGACCGAAGGGCGGATTGGTGAGGATCAGGTTCGCGTTCTTGAAGCGGCCGCCCGAGCCCGCCGGCGACAGCGTGTCGGCGAGGTCGAGATGGTCCGGGTCGATCGAATGCAGATGCAGGTTCATCTGCAGCAGGCGGAAGGTGTCGGGCACGTTTTCGAGGCCACGCAAGGCCTGAGAGAGCTGGAAGCTCTGCTGTTTCGGCGCCAGCTCGAAATAGTTGTCGGTGCGCTGTTTCATGTAGCGGTCGGCGGCGATGAGAAAGCCGCCAGTGCCGGCGGCGGGGTCCTGGATCACCTCGCCCGGCTCAGGCCGCATCAGCTCGACCATCACCTGGATCAGCACGCGCGGGGTAAAATACTGCCCGGCGCCGCGCTTGGTTTCCTCGGCCATCTTCTGGAGGAGGCCCTCATAGGCGTCGCCGAAGGCGTCGCGCTCGTCGGAAAACCAGTGCAGGCCGTCGATGGCGTCGATGAGCTTCTTGAGGTTCGCCGGCTCGCGCACGATGGTCGTGGCGTTCTGGAAGATGGCGACGACGGAGCGGTCGGCGATCTTTTCCCCGTTGCCGAGGTCGATCAGCGCCTGGCGATAGCGCGTCAGCACCTCGGTCTCGGGGGCGCTCTTCAGCGCGCCCCAGCGATAGGCGGCCGGGATGCGGCTTTCGTCCTTCTGCTCCGACGCCATCTTGAGAAAGAGGAGGTAGGTGAGCTCTGTGACATATTGCTGGTAGGTCACGCCGTCCTTGCGCAAGAGCGCGCAGAGCCGCCAGAGCTTGTTCACCAGATCGGCCGAAGGGTTCATCTCGTCTCTTTCGTCATGCGCTCAGGCGGCGCTCGGGCTATCCCATATCGCCGCGTTCAGATCCTTTAGGACCTCTCCTAGACCCGATTGGAACTCGCGGTCGATGACTTCGAAGCCACCGAACTGCGCAAACAGCGGCTCGGAGAGGATTTCCGGGTCGCCCACCGGCTCAGCCTTCAGCGCGCGGCCGATGCGGGTCAGCCATTGCCTCTGCTTGGGTGTCCAGGCGCGGCTCGCGAGCAGCCGGGCGAGGCCGTTCTCGACCCGCGTTTCGTAAGGGACGAGCGGATCGCCGACGGCTGCCTGGCGCACAAAGCCGATGATGTGGGCGGCGATGTCGGCGTTGCGCGCGGCGCCATAGGCGCGGCGGAGATTGGCTTCCGAAAAGCCCTTCTCGTCGAGGAGCAGGGCGAGCTCCTTCAGCTCCTTGCGGGTCAGCTCGCGCGGGCGCTGGGTGGCGGCGACCATGGCCGGCACGGCGTTCATGTTGGCGTGCACGAAGGCCTCGAAGCTCTCGATATAGTCGGCCGGGCTCGCCTTGTTGCCGAAGTCGTCCTCGACCGAGATCAGCGCGTCCTCATGCTCAGAGATATAGATCCCGTCGCGCTTCTTCGCCGGGTTGGCGGCATCGAGGATCGCGGCGAGCTGCGGGTGCTTGCTGAAGAGCTCGACGGTGTGCGACGGAGGCGCCGCCTTCAGCCCATCGGCGAGATCGCCGAGTGGGCCGAGCACGGCCTCCAGCGCCTCGCGCCGTTCGGCGTCGATATACTTCACCCGCTGGCGCAGCTTCACCACGATCTGGTCGCGCACGAAGGTGCGGTCCTCGTCCGTTTCGGCGCGGCCGAGATCGCCGAGGAGCGTTGCAAAGGAGAGGTTCGGATCAACGACCACCGGCCGCATGTCCGTGACCTCCTGGAGGTTGGCATAGATGTCGACGGCGTCGAAGATGCGAAAGAACTCCTTGCCGATGGCGTCGCAGCGGCGCGTCGCCCGGCCGATCATCTGGTCGTAGAGAATGCGGCTGTTGACCCGTCGCACGAAGACGAGGTTGACGATCGCCGGAACGTCGATGCCGGTGGTCAGCAGGTCCACCGTGACGACGTATTTCGGCCGGGGGTCGTTCTTGAACGCCTTGATGCGATCGAGCGGCCGATCCACCGAGCCGGTGATCTTCTCGACCAGATCGTGCGGCTGGGCCCCGTATTCGGCGGCGAGCGCGGCGCGCAATTCCTCCACCAGAATATCGGCATGGTCGTCGCGGGCGGCAAAGAGCAGCGTCTTGCCCGGCCCGTCGGGCGGGCACTCGGCCGCGATTGCCTCGGCCACTGCCCGATTGAAGGCGCGGGTGTAGACCTTCTTGTTGAACTCGGCGACCTCGAAATCGACCTGATCCTCCAGGTCGAAGAGGTCGATCTGGCCGGTGCGCGGGTCGAGGACGGTGACCTCCTCGCCCTTGTCGAAGCTGATGCCGGTCTGGCTCAAGGCGGTGGTGATGCGGCGCGGCGGCCGGTGATCGATCAGCCGGCCGTCGATCACCGCCTGACGGTAGCTGTAGTGAAAGACGGGAGGCCCGAATATCTCGCGGGTGTGGAGCGCCGGCGTCGCCGTCAGCGCCACCTTGGTCGCGTCGAAATAGTCGAGCACCCGGCGATAGGCGGAGAGATAGTCTTCCAGGTTGCGGAAGCCGAGATCGTCCTCGCGCAGCTCGGCGTCGAGCGTGTAGCCGCGGTGCGCCTCGTCGACGATGACGAGGTCATAGGTGCCGGGCGTCGGCCGCTCCGCGTCGGGATCGCCGAAGATGCGCCGGATCATGGATTGGACGGTCGCGACCTGCACCCGGTCCGTCGCCTCCGGGAACTTCTTGGCGAGATCGGCGACGGGGAAGACCTGATCGAACTTCAGAAACCCGCTGGTGTCCGTCGTGCTCATGGCGTCGAGCGTCTGGCGCCCCAGCGCGTTGCGGTCGACCAAAAAGAGGATGCGGCGGAAGCGCTTGGTGCGAAGGAGCTCGTACATCAGCGCGATGGCGAGGCGCGTCTTGCCGGTGCCGGTGGCCATGGCCAGCAGAATGTGGTCCTGGCCGCGCGCCACCGCCGCCTCGACGGCGGCGATCGCCTCCTGCTGGTGCGGCCACAGCCCGGTGACGCCGAGCTCGCGCTCGGCGAAGCCGGCATGGGCCTCGCCCAGCTCCTGCTCCAGGCGCTCGGAAATGTCGCGCGGCGACAGCCACTCGGCCAGCGCACGCGGCGCGTTGTCGCCGCGGCGCGCGTCCCAGAACCAGGTGCCCGACTTGGTGGCGAGCTGCTTGACGTAGGGTCGGCCGTTGGTGGCGAAGACGAAGGGCACGCGGTAGCTGTCGAGCCCGTCCTGCCATGGGCCGTCGAGCGGCACCTGCTCGGCCGATAGGATGATGTCGCGGGCATAACGCCGCGCCTGGCCGAGATGGCCGGGTACGTCCTTGATCCGCCGCTTCGCCTCGATCACGCCGACACAGCGGCCATCGACGAAGAGGGCATAGTCCACCGGCCCGCCCTGTGTCGGCCATTCGGCGATCGCCATCGCCCTGCCCGCCACGGGCCTCGCGCCGCCGGCGTGGCGCAGCGCCGTGCTGTCGGCCTCCCAGCCGGCGCTCCTCAGCTGCTCGTCGATCAGGACGCGCGTCGTCGCTTCGTCGACCTCAATGCGCTCTGCGCTCTCAGCGCCCAGATGGGTAAGGACCGCCAGATCTTGCGGCGGGGCAGCCTCGGCGGCGCGTTGCGTTGCGGCGAGCGTCGCTTCGGCCGTCCGCAACGCGGCCTCCGTCTCGCTCGCATAGCTCTCCCAAAAGGCGCGTTGTTCCGCCTCCTGGCCGGCCTCTTCGGCGAGCTTGAGCCGCGCCTCCTCGGCCTCCTGGGCGGCGAGCCGCGCCTTGGCCTCGGCATCAGCGCTGGCGGCGACCGCCTGCCGCAGCTCGGCAAGCTCCGAGCGAAGGCTCGCCGTGGCATCCTCGGGCGGCGCCGGGGGAACGAACGGGCCGGGCTTGAAGCCGGGATCATTCGCGTAGGTGCGGTGAAACCAGATGCCGATCGCCCAGGCAACCTTCAGCGAAGTCAGGGCATCGCCGGCCGAGCCCTTGTCCTCATGCGCGGCGGCGTTGCCTGCCCGTTTCAGGTGGTAGAAGTACTCCGCCAGCTGGCGCGGCATGACCGAGCGGGCCTGGAGCAAGCGCAGCAGCTCGTCGAAGGCGACCGAACGCGGCGGCAGCAATGCGTGCCGGGCGGCGACCGCCTTGGTGGTGAACTCGCCGAACTGCCGCAGCTTGATGAGCGCGGCCGGCGGATCGCTCCTGAAATAGCTCTCGGCCAGCGTCCCCAGCCTGGCGAGCTGAGGACTGTGCCCCTTCAGGAACTCGAAGTTGCTGGCACCGTCCCCCATCACCGCCCGCACATGCTCCCCAACGTTCCAGTGGTAGCACGCTGGGGTAGAGGATCAAGGCCGCGGATGTCCGGGCTAGTCTCGGCTCGCCGGGCCGCCTGTTACGACTGTGCCCGCAAATCGTCTCCGAGCGGGTTATGCCGGCGCAAGGCGGGCCGGCAGCCTATGTCAATCCGGCAGACGCTCCTGGCCGTTGCGCCGGCCAACGGCCAACGGCGTAGCAGAAGAGGACGAGGCTCTAATCGCCGCTGGATGAAGGATCGGTGGCTGGTCAGCTGATACTCGTCCGACATAAGGCTGTCCTCAAGGATGTCCTTGAGCCTTTCCGCTTATGCCGGGTGTCCGACTAAATGGGGCGCAGTGCAGCAACCCGGGATCGAGAGAGGACACGTCCTCCGTAGAAAGCAGCCCGGCGCGCCGGGCGATCGCGGATCCGCCTGCCGCGAGAGTCGCAGCCGCCGGCGGCGCTCTGCGTCGCGCTCCCCGTTACCGCCTTGCAAGGATCCGGCTCCGATGCGGCGACGCCCAAGGGGGGAAGCAGTCTTCGGAAAGAGGCGAGCCGAAACCGATGGTTTCGAACGCACGGCGGTCCGAGAGGCGAAGCTGGAGCCGGATGAAGCCGCGGCCGTCAGCTCACCGCCTCCGGCCACCGGTCGTTCGGAGCAGCAAGCGTGCTCCGGTCGGCTCCCGCCGCGTGGCAAGGGCGCTAGCCAAGGCGGCAGGCGCGCACGTCGATCTTGATCACCACCTTGCGGACGGGCTCGGCCGCCGCGGCAAAACACTGCGGCCGATGAATGTCCCATGGGAAGAACACGGCGAAGCCGCCCGCCCAGACGGTGATGTCGGTCTCCTCGGATATCTCCTCGACGAAGGCCACGTCGCGCGTCGCAAGATGATCCTCAACAATCCGGACGTCGCCGGAGCGCGGGGCCACGCCGATGACCTCGCGACCGGCGACGATATACTGGATGTCGATGTGGCGCTCGTGGAACTCTGGCCGCCGCGTCGCCTTCGGCGCGGTCGTGTAGTCCTGCACCACGGCAAACATCGCGTCGTCGATCTCGATCCGCCCCGCCGGCAGACTGGCCAGATCGTGCGTTTGCAGAAACCGCAGTCCGTCTCTGATCTTCTCCGGCAGGACGGCCTCTTCCCGTCGGAGATTGGCAAGGCGACCCAGGATCATGGCTTCACCGTATTCTGAGGGGGAAAACGTTGGAGTTCGGTGGTTCGCCACCGGGTGCCGCTCATGACGCCAGGATGGCGAGCGGCAGATGCTCGAGCATCGCGAACAGCTCCCCGCGGGTCGCTGGATCCAGGGGAACGTTTGGATTGCGCACCCGCGCCGTCGCGAAGACGCCGGACCTGAAAAGCACTTCCTTGTGGACGGCAACGTTGATGCCGGGCTGCGTGCCGTAGCGGAAGAATGGCAGGTAGCGGTAGAACAGTGCGCGCGCCTCCTCCCTATCGCCACCGGCATGGGCGCGCAGGATGGCGTTGACCACGTCGGGGAATTCGCAGGCGGGCATGACGCCGGTCACGCCGCGCTCCAGCTCCTCGAACATGTAGACGCCGTTCAGCCCACCGAATATCTCGGCGGCGCCGTGCAGCTGCGCCTGCAAGGCCGATATCTTCAGGGCGGTGGGCGGCGATTCGACCTTCACGTAACGGATGGCGTCGTTTTCGCTGCACAGCCGGGCGAGCAGCTTGACCGACATGGACACGCCGCTGACGCCCGGCGCATCCTGAAGCATGATCGGGACGCTGACACGGCGGGCCAGCTCGCCGTAGAACTCCAGCAGCCGCGTCTCGTCCGGCTTGACCACGCTCGGCGGCATCACCATCAGCGCGTCCGCGCCCTCGCCGCAGGCCCACAGCGCATTTTCCACGGCGACCTCGATGCCGGCGCCGCCGGCCCCGACCACCAGCGGAATGGCGCCCGCCGTCTGTTCACGCACTCGCTCGAGGATGGCGCGCTTTTCAGCGGCCGTGAGGGCATAGCCTTCGCTGGCGTTGCCGAACAGCGCCAAGCCGTCGATCTTCTGCTCCAGAAGGAAGGAAACAAGCCTCGATATGCTGTCGAGATCCACCGTCCCGTCGTCGGCGAAGGCGGTTGCCAGAATCGGGACGTTTCCCTGCAAGCGAGTTCCATTCATGATTTGCGTCCCAACTCTCTGATCTGGTTTTCGTCGATTTCGATCCCCAGCCCCGGTGCTCGGGGGATCTCGTAGTGGCCCTGCCGGCAGACGAGGGGGTCGCGAAGCAGGGTGTTGGCGATGTCGAAGACCGGGGGCTGGTATTCGAGCATGAACGTGTTGGGCAGCGCCGCCGCGACATGGATCGAGGCGGCGATGCACGGGCCGAGGCCGACGCTCAGGTGCGGCGCGATCGCCAGGTTGCGCGTCTCGGCCTGGAACCCGATCCGCATGGTCTCGGTGATGCCGACGCGGCCGACGTCGGGCTGGACGATGTCGACGCCGTCGGCGTCGAGGAACGCGGCGAACTGGAAGCGCGTGCGCTCGGTCTCGCCCAGGGCGATCGGGATCGTCGTCTTCGCCCGCAGGGCGGCATGGCCGCGCACGTCCTCCGGCAACAGCGGCGCCTCCAGGAAGCCGAGACCGAGCGGCTCCAGCCGTTTCGCCAGCTCGCTGGCCTCGGCGACGCTGTAGTTCCAGTGGGCGTCGAGAAACAGCGCGACTTCCGGCCCGAGGCGCTCGCGCAGCCGGCGGATATTGTCCACGTCCTCGTCCACACCATAGCCGAGCGCCGCCTTGATGGCGTGGAATCCCTTGGCCTTCCAGTCGCTGGCGAGATCTAGGCGCTCGTCCAAGGTGGGCAGTGGCAGCCCCGAGACATAGGCCGGCTGCCGCGACCGGTAGGCGCCGCCGAGCAGCGCCGCGACCGGCAGCCCGGCAGCCTTGCCCTTGAGGTCCCACAGGGCGATGTCGCACGCCGCCAATGCATCGAGCATGAAGCCCGTGACATGGCCGCGATCACGCATCGCATCGTACATGCGCGACCACAGGACATTGCTGTCGAACGGCGAGGCACCGATCAGCAGCGGGGCCAGCAACTCCTCGATCAGAATGGCAGGAACTTGCGGAACGACGGGCGCCAGCGCCTCGCCCCAGCCGTGCAGACCGGTGTCGGTCGTCACCTTGACCAGGCAGGTCTCCATCTTGCGCGAATAGACGCAGCGATATTCGTCGCGATAGTAGTAGTCGGGCACGCCGGTTTCGCCACCATCGCCGCCGAGATAGATCTGCTTCGGCGCGATCTTGAGCGGAAAGCATTCCACGGCGTCAATTTTCATGGGGAGACCCTTTCAGTTCGGCGAGGGCTCGGCTGCGGGTGCGAAGCATCTGGAAGGCCGCCACGCCCGCCACCGCCAGCAGGGCGGCCAGCGTCAGCGGTGTGCTGGTGCTGAGCAGCAGGCCGAGCGAGCCGGCGAGCATCAGCAGTCGCTCGACGATGCTGAGCCGGCAGGAGAAGAAGCCGGTCGCCGCCGACGAGAACGCGATGACGCCGGGGATCGCCAGGGCGATGACCCAGAGGACGTCGACCAGCGATCCCTCCAGCAGCATCTCCGGGTGGGCGACGAAGGCGTAGGGGATGATGAAGGCCGGGATCGAGAGCTGAAACGCCTTGACCCCGGTCGTCATGGGGTTGGCCTTGGCCAGCCCGGCGGCGGCATAGGCGGTGATCGCCACCGGCGGCGTGACGGCGGAGAACACGCCGAAGTAGAGCGCGAAGAGATGGGCGGAGAGCGGGAAAATGCCGGCGTCGATCATGCCCGGAATGGCGATCGCCGCGACCATGATGTAGGCCGCCGAGGTGGGCAGTCCCATGCCCAGGATCAACGACGCGATCATGATGAGGACGAGCAGGAGATAGAGGTTGCCGGCCGCTAGGCTGACGACCATCGAGGCGAAGCGGACGCCGATCCCGGTCTCGCTGGCAACGCCGATCACGATGCCCGCGGCCGCGGTCGTCACGGTGATGAGAACGGCATCCTTGGCGCCGTCGGCAAGCGTTGCGACGATGTCCTTGAAGCTCATCCGGGTGGCGGCCAGGATCGAGCTCACCACCAGCACCGAGCCGATGGCGATGACCGCCGACATGTAGGGCGTGTAGCCCTGGAACATGATGATGACGACGACGAACAGCGGCACGATCAGATGGGCGCGCTTGAGCAGCGTCCGGCCGTTCGGAATGTCGATCTCGCTCGGCGTGAGCAGGCCGAGACGGACCGTCTCGAAGTGCACCGAGGCGCCGACGCTAAGGAAGAACAGGATGGCAGGAACGGCCGCCGCCACGATCAGCGAGGTGTAGGGAATGCCGATGAACTCGGCCATCAGGAAGGACGCCGCGCCCATGATCGGCGGCAGCAGCTGGCCGCCGGTCGAGGCGGCGGCTTCGACCGCGCCGGCGAATTCGGGCGGGTATTTCGCCTTTCGCATCAGCGGGATCGTGTAGGCGCCGGTGGAGGCCACGTTGGCGGTGGCGCTGCCGGAGATGGAGCCGATGAAGCCGCTGGCGAGGACGGCGACCTTGGCCGGTCCGCCGCGCGTCCGGCCGGCCAGCGCATAGGACAGATCCATGAAGAAGGCGCCGGCGCCGGAGCGCTCCAGAAACTTTCCGAACAGGATGAAGAGAAAGATGAACGTCGCCGATGCCGCCAGCGGAATGCCGAACACGCCCTCGGTCGTGAACACCAGCTGGTCGAGCACTTCCTTGAAGGAACTGCCGGAATAGGCGAAGGGGCGCGGCACGAGATGGCCGAACAGGGCGTAGCCGATGGCGACGACGCAGACCCACACCATGCTCCAGCCGACGATTCGCCGGGTCGCCTCCAGGACGGTGACGAGAAGCAGGACGCCGACGATCACCTGCGTCGTCGTCAGCTCGTCGATCTGCGGAATCCGCGCGATGATCGTGTCGTAGTCGAGCCAGCCCAGGAAGAACGTCGTTCCCAGTGCCGAGAAGAAGAAAAATGCGTCGAACAACGCATAGACCCGGGATCGCCCCTTCCTGTAGACTGGATTGATCAGGAAGGCGATCGGCAGGAGTAGCATCAAGTGCGTCGTGCGCAGCTTGAATGCCTCCGGGAGGCCGAAATAGACCATCGAAAGATGGTACAGCGAAGCGATAAGCGCGAGTATCCACGAAATTCGGTAGAGATACTCGATGCGGAAATTTCGGAGCATTGAAGCTCACCCCCCCCCACTGAAGCCAGGATCGCGCCAACGAGCGCCGGCGGCTCTGCGGCCGGGGGAGCCCATGGTCATGGGCTCCCCGTCGTCTTGGGCGATCCGGTGTGCCGAAAGCGTCGTCAGTCCTGAATGCCGGCTTCTTGATAGAAGCGGGCCGCGCCCTCATGCAGCGGGATCGGCAGGCCGGCCCGGCCCGCCGCGGGGCCGGTCAGGTAGTCGCGGATGCCCCCCGACAGCGCGCCGAGCGACTTGATGCCTTCCGGCGAATTGATCCATTTGGTCGCCTGGTAGATCACCTCGGCGTCGGCATCCTTGTTGGCGACGAGGATCACGCCGCCGCCGATGGTGCCGATCGCCTGGTCCTGGCCGTCGTAGCTGCCCGGCTGGATCGTGGCGTCGACGTAACCATAGTCAGCATCGAGCTGCTTGCGCACGTCGTCGTTCAGCGCGAGGAAGCGCAGCGGCCGCGCCGAGGTGATCTCGGTGATGGGACCGTAGGGGATGCCCGAGAGCATCGTCACGGCGTCGATATGGCCGTCGCGCAGCAGCGAGCTGGCGTCGCCGATATTGACGAACTCGATCCGCCCGCCCCAGTCCTCGATCATGTCGTAGGTGATGCCATAGGCTTCCAGCACGCGCCGGGAGAGCAGCTCGTTTTCCCGCCCCTTCGGCCCGACCGCCAGCTTCAGCGGATAGTGCTGCTGCTTGATCTCCTCGAAGGATTTGACCGGAGCGCTGTCCAGGATGGCGAACTGGAAGATCGAATCCATGAACTTGGCCATGCCGCGGATGTTCTCGGCCTTGTCCTTGAAGGGCTCCAGGCCCTGATAGGCGGAGAACGCCAGGCCGGAGCTCGTATGGCCGAAGGTGGCCCGCCCCTTGTCGACGAGGAGCACGTTTCCGAGGGCTCCGCCGGATTTCACGTCGACCGAGATGGAGGGGAACTTGTCCCTCAGGATCTCGCTGACCTGAATGCCCAGGGCGTAGGTCGAGCCGGAGATCGAGCCCATGGCGATGACCACGTCGTCTGCCGCGCGAGCGACGGACGGCAAGGCGAAGGCCGCCGCGGCGGCGAGCGCCAAAAGCGATTTGCGCATAATTCCTCCCATTTGATCCGAGGTGAATCGAAGCTAAAATGATGCTATAGTAGCTACAAACGTCTGTCAAGATACGTTGCTATAATAGCGACTCTTTGGTATCGAGAGCGGGAGGGGCCGCCGCACCGGCGATCGGCTCAAGGGCAGCGACGGCGGCAAGGGCGCCGGCCGGCTTCGGCGTGCCGGCCACGAGATCGAGGGGTGTTCGGGTGCAGCGAGGCGAGATCGAAAATGTGAATTCGGCGCAGCCGAACCAGAGTGTAATCGACGGCTTCCGCTGCCTGCAGTACATCGCCTCGAGCGAGCAGCCCGTCGGGGGGCGCGAACTGGCCAGGGCGCTGGGTCTCGACCCTTCGCGCGTCAATCGCCTGCTGCTGACGATGGCGCACATGGGCCTGACGCAGAAGACGGCGAAGCGGAAATACGTCACCGGCCACGGCATCCACGTTCTGGCTGCCCAATCGATCCGCCGATCAGGGCTGTTCCGGGCGACCGCCGAGGCGCTGGAGAAGCTGGCCCACCCGGATTTCACCACGGCGCTCGGGTCGCTCTGGGAAGGGCACGTCGTCTACCTCTACCATGCCAGGGCCGGCGACTCGCTGTCGCAGGCGCTGGGCGGCTACCGGATCCAGCACCCGTGCGAATCCGTCATCGGCCTGTGCCTGCTCTCCCAGCGCGGCGACGACGAGATCGCCGCCATGGTCGGCGACGAGCGGTTCGGCGCGGCACGGGCGGTCATCGAGGCGGCGCGCCGCCGCGGCTTCGTCATCTGGCGCCTGGCGGACGGCGAAGTCCGTCTGGCGACCACGGTGGCCGGCACGGACTCGGCCTTGGCCTTCTCCAGGCTCTACGGCTATGCCGACGAGGCCGCCCTGCAGGAGAAGTGCGATCTCCTGTTCGAAAAGGCGCGTGAGATCTCCGAACAGGTCGGGAACGAGGACCGATAGCGTTCGCGGCCGCAGGGCGGGCCACGCCGTGACCATCCGTCCGGAGCGCCAGGGGCGCCCAAAATGCAGCGACGGCATGATCGCCCGAGACATTGGCGATCAATCGGCATCCAGACATTCCGCTCTCCGAAGCGGGCGCCTCGGGCCGGACTGGACTTGCATCGGGAAAGTGGAGAGGGATTTTGGATTTCTACGCTGCCAGCCTTTCGAACTGAAGGAGGCTGACGAAGTCGAGTGCCGAATGGCGCCAGACAGGGTTTGTAGAAAGCGTCGATATATCGGCCGATGGCGGCCGTGGCCTCGGCGCGGCTTTGGAAGACGGTGCGCCAGACCAGCTGACGTTGCCCCCAAGTTTTGTCCAGCCGCGGGTTCGTTTCCGGCGGTTGGGTTGCCCGGATGGGCGGGGAGATCGACGGGCAGCGGCGCGGAGCCAACCACGGAGCGCAACGCCAGAGCCCGTCGCGGTTTCAGGGTTGCGGCAAACTCGGCCGGAGTGCTCCAGTCGAGCTGCGAGTGTGGACGCGCCGTGTTGTAGTCGGCGCGCCAGAGCGCCAGCGCCGTCCGGGCATGAGGGAGAGACGAGAACAGCGTTTCGCCCCGAAGCTCGTCGCGCAGACGGCCGTTGAAGTTCTCGATGGTGAGCAGCGCAGCGCCACCGGTTCGAGCAAGCTGCGAACGTTCTGCATGGGCTTTCCCGGTGCGATGTAGTGCCACTCGACCCTGGCCCGGTCGGCCCAACTCAGGATGGCGTTCGAGGTGAACTCGCTGCCGATCATCTTGGGCTTCCCGTGCTCGGCTATCAGCCGATCCAGTTCGCGGGCGACGCGGACGCCGGACAGCGAGGTGTCGGCAATCAGCGCCAGGTTCTCGCGGGTGCAGTCGTCGACGATGGTGAGGATTCGGAAACGACGCCCGTCATCGAGCTGGTCGGCGACGAAGTCCAGTGACCAGCGCTCGCCCGGTGCCAGCGGCACCAGCATCGACGCTCGCGTGCCGATCGCCCGCTTGCGGCTGCCGCGGCGGCGCACCGCCAGCCGTTCCTCGCGGTAGAGCCGGAACAGCTTCTTGTGATTGACCGTGTGGCCCTCGCGCCTGAGCAGGACGTGCAGGCGCCGATAGCCGAAGCGGCGGCGCTCCCGGGCAAGAGAGATCATCCGCGCCCGCAGATCCCGTCATCGGAGCGGATGGAGCGATGACGGAACGTCATGCGGCAGCAGCCGATGGCTTTGCACGCCCGCCGTTCGCTCATCTCGTGGCGCTCCATGAGGTGGGCGACAGCTTTTCGTCTGGCAGCGGGCGTCACCACTTCTTTCCCAAGAGGTCCTTCAGTGCGACATTGTCCAGCATGGCGTCGGCGAGCATGCGCTTCAGCTTGGCGTTCTCGTCTTCCAGCGACCGCAGCCGCTTGGCCTCCGAGACCTCCATGCCGCCGAACTTCGCCTTCCACTTGTAGATGCTGGCGTCGCTGACACCATGCTTGCGGCAGAGTTCGGCGACCGGAACCCCGGCCTCGTGCTTCAGGATGCCGATGATCTGCTTCTGTATTCGGTGTCCTCCAGTCAAGCGCCACGTCCGATGCAGGTTCTTTGCTTCTGTTCGCGGTCGGCACCTGGCCGCCGGCATGATGGTGTTCGGAGGTCCGTTCGGTTCAAAGCTCTTCGACGTGCTCGGGGGCCGGCAACGACAGATCATGCAAACTCGCTCGGACCGCGCCCTGCATCGAGCGCTGGCCATTCCCTGGAATGGCCTGCCTAGGCGGCCGTCCAGCGGAAGTCCTGTTCGTCAATCCACATGCGATGAAGCGTGACCGCCATCCTCCGAGCAAGCGCCACCTTGGCGCGTCGAACTCCCTGACGGTCGGCAATCTTCATAGCCCAGGCCTTCATACTCGACCACCGGGTCGTCGGGGGAAGGATAACATTGGCCGCCTCGAACAAAGCGGTTCGCGTTTCACCGTCGCCGACCTTTGTGATGCGACCGACCCTGTCGACTTCTCCAGACTGGTATCGTCGCGGAGTGAGGCCGAGATAGGCACCCACGGACCTGGATCGCCGGAAGCGCGTGGGGTCGTCGATTGTCGCCCTGTAGGTGAGTGCCGTCACGGGTCCAACGCCAGGCATGGTCATAAGGCGACGACAGATTGGCTCCGCACGAACTACCTTGAGGACCAGGCGGTGCAGATCTGCCAGGGTCTCGCGCAGGCTCTTATGCAACTGCAAGAGCGGCTCGAAGATTGCCAGTAATCCGGGATCTAGCCCAATCAGTTGACGGATCCTGACCTCGAACCGAACGCGCGTCACCGCGCCGATCTTCAGTCCCAACGGCCGCAATAGACCCCGGATGACCTGCTCGTTGCCCGTCAGTGCTCTCACGGCGGCCTTGCACGCCGCCGTCAGCGTACGCAGCCGCTGGCCGGCTGCGGACTTCAGATAGACGGGTTTGAACCAACCTGTGCGGACGATTTGCGCGATGCCCTGCGCGTCGTTCCGGTCCGTCTTCAACGTCATCGCGCTCAGCGCCGCTTTGACATGCCGGCTCTCCAGACACACGACGGGGAAGCCCTCGTCGACAAGATGCCCGCCGATCCATTCCGAGGTCGCGCCCCGAACCTCGCCGATCCGGGGATCGACGATGGCGATCTTCTTGCCGGAATAGTCGACGAAGACCTTGTCGCCCGCCACGTGCTCCTGGCGCATGGTCGGCGAAAGCCGGTGCTTGAAGCTTCGGAACAGTTCGCAGAAACGGCTGTAGCCGTAGCCGCCGGGATGAACGGCGCGATATTCGTCCCAAAGAATCTGCAGGGTGACACTGGGCTTCTTCAACTCGACCGCGATATCGGCCCAGTTGGGTTCCGGCCGCCGTCGCATGCCTTGCTTGACGCCGGCACGGTCGAACAGCCTGTTCTCGAGCGCATCGTCGGTCATCTCGCCGGGCAGCGGCCAGCTCAGCCCCGCCGCCGCGGCGCGCTTCAGATTGTCCTGGATGGTGCTCTTCGCCACGCCGAGCATCACGGCGATCTCCCGGGCGCTGACGCTGTCCCGGGTGAGCCGAAGCATCTGTCGCAATTGTCTCATGGTCAGCCTTCTCTTTGCCGGCATCGCGCTCTCCTCATTGGACAGGGAGCTTGATGCCCGAGTTGCTGACCCAGGGTCTTCAGACGCCGGAAGGTGGCCGGTGATTGATCGGAAATGCTGGCCGGCTTCATCCCGGAATGGTGGCCGACATCAAATCAGAATACCCGGCCGGTTTGAATCGGAATCCGCAGTCGAGGCCATCGCGGCGATCTGCGAGGAATTCGAACATTACGGCTGGCGCCGCGTTCGGGCGGCTCTTCGCCACCAGGGCATGGTGGTCAATCACAAGAAGATCCGGCGTCTGATGCGCGCGCACGACTTGCAGCCGAAGATGCGCCGCTGTTTCAAAGCGACAACGGACAGCGACCATGACGAGCCGATCTTTCCCAATCTGGCCAAGGGCATGAAGCCCGACGGACCGAACCAGCTCTGGATCGCCGATATCACCTTCGTGGCGATCATGACGGGCTTCGTCTACCTGGCCGTGGTCATCGATGCGTGGTCGCGCAGGGTCGTTGGATACGCCATCTCCCGCTTGATCGATGGGCGCCTGACAAGCGCGGCCTTGCTCGCCTCCATCGAGCGCCGCACGCCACCGCCGGGCTGCGTTCACCATTCGGACTGCGGTTCACAATATGCCGCCAAGGCCTACCGCAAGCTGCTTGCCGACCACGGCCTCGTCGGGTCGATGGGTCGGCGCGGCAATCCCTACGACAATGCCAAGGCCGAAAGCTTCATGAAGACGTTGAAGGTCGAGGCGGTCTATTCGATGGAGTTCGAAACGTTCGACGATGTCGCTGGCAACCTTCCCCGCTTCATCGACGAGGTCTACAACACGCGGCGGCTGCATTCCGCACTCGGTTACCTCAGCCCCGCCCAATTCGAGGATCAACAATCCCGGCCGCCGGTCAAAACTGCCGCGTGACCTTGTCCGCCCCGAGGGGCCCCACTCCATCTCCTGGCCGGGTTTTGCTCCGTCGTTGACAGACAAACGATCGCTGGATCGTTTTCTGGTCCTCCTCACTCTGCAGCGAGGCGCCCGAAAGGGCGATGGCGCCTTTCGACCAGCCGATGATCTTCAACACCCATCGACCGTCCGGTAGGATGGCGCGGATCCGAGCTTCCGGCTCATCCGAAGTCCAGGTTTTCGGAACAACGGGCGCAGACCATCGATATCGTTCGAGGTGGTGCCGCCTTCGGCAGGCGACGCGGAACCATGCCCTCAATAGCTGTACGACTGTGGCAGGCTCCCGTAACAGAACTCGCCGACGACCGTCGCCACCCAATCCGAAAGCGCTTCATAAAGCTTGTCGCCCATCTCCGCAGAGGCGACCGTCGGGAAGCCCAGGATGCCCTGATAGTCGGGATGCTCATTGGTCGTCTTTCGCGGCGCGTAGACGCCTCCGCCGGAAACGACCGGCGACACGAACGGCGCGGCCGGAGGAGCCATCTCCAGGACATAATCCTTCATCCGCTCGGTGACGACGAGCTCCGGATTCTGCCAAAGCTGCCGGGCGGTCTCGCCCATGCCGCCATGGCCGTCGCGAGCGTTCTTCGGGATGTTTCGCGTCAACTCCGGCGGGAGCGACGCGAGGATCGTCGGCAGGATCTGCACGACCAGCGGCAGCCAGTTCAGCACGATGACCTTGAGGTCGTCGTCGGTCTCGTGCGCCAGTTCCCGCGCCGCAACCATCAGCGCGCCGAGGCTCATGTCATGGCCCATCACCAGCGCAATGTTGCGGACGCCATCACGGTAGAGGTTGAGGCAGACCTCCTTCACGAGCAGGATCAGCGTGCTCGGCTTCAGGTCGATGCTGCCGGGAAAGCGCAGATTGGCGATCGGGCCGTAGGGGATCGTCGGTCCGAAGATCGCCTTCCGGCCCGCCTCCTCCAGCTTGAGCACCGCCCGCCGGACGATCTCCTCGATCTGAAAATTGTCCTGACCGAGCGGCAGATGCCCGGCGTGCTGCTCGATCGCACCGACGGGGACGAGCGTCACGTCGGTCTCGGCAAGCCGTTCGGCCAGTTCTTGCGAGGTCATCGTGGTCCACGATTTGGGACCGCGGACCGAATAGAGGATATCGCTCATCTGCTCACTTTCCCTGAATGGACATCCGGCCGATCGCACGGTGGGACCGTATCGTCGACGGTGCGTCGGTGGCGGGCCTTCAGCCGGCCAGCGGCGTGGGCTGAATGATCTCGATCCAATAACCGTCAGGATCGCGGACGAAGGCAATGCCCTTCATGCGACCGTCGGTCAGGCGTTTCTGGAAGGTCACGCCCAGCGCCTCGAACCGCTCACAGGCGGCCACCACGTCAGGCACAGAAAGACAGATGTGGCCAAAGCCGCGCGGTTCGGCGTTGCCGTCGTGGTAGCGAAATTCCGCCTGCTCTTCCGTGCCGTGATTGTGGGTGAGCTCGAGAACGCCGGGGATCGACTTCCGCCACCGGCTGCGCTCGGCTTCGTCGGCGGGCATCGCCTCGACATCCACGCCCAACGCGAGAAAATACAGGCTGAATCCCGCCTCGGAAAAATCCTGGTGCTCGATGAGCGCAAAACCGAGGATGCGGGTGTAGAAATCGAGCGACGCACGGGCGTCGCAAACCCGGATCATCGTGTGATTGAAGACAAAATCGCGCGTGGCGGGGTCTGCGGCCATTGTTCCTGTCCTGCTGGTGGTTGTCGAGGGGAGTCCCTGGGACGTGGCGGCGACCGGCATCAGCGGCCGGACATTCGGCCGAGAACGAGCTGTTCCAGCCATTCCAGAACCTGATAGAGAATGATCGAAAAGGTCGTCACCAACGCCACCCGGCTCCACAGGCCGGTGTAGTCGGAGACGGTCCCGGCCGTCACCAGCGCGTAGCCCAGCCCTTTGCCGGTCGCGAGCCAGGCGGCCATCATGGCGCCGGTCGTGGCCAGCGGCGCGGCGATGCGCAGCGAGGTGAACAGGGCCGGCAGGGCGCTCGGTATCTGCACCTTCCAGAGCTGGTGCCAGCGCGTTCCCCCATAGACATGCACCAGGTCCGTCGCCTGGCGCGACGCCTGGGCGAGCGCCAGCGTCACGTTCACCAGCGTGGGAAAAAACGTGATCACGCCGCCGATCACGGTGATGGTGACCAGGTTGCGGCCAAAGACCAGCACGATGATCGGCGTCATCGCCACCAACGGAATGGCACGCAACGCGATCGCCAAGCCCAGAAAAGCCCGCTGCAGCGTCGGCCATAGATTGAAGAGGATGGAAACAACGAGCGCCGCCAGGGTCCCCGACACCAGACCCAGCGAGGCGTCGCGCAACAGGATCAGCGATTCCGTCCAGAGCAGCGCCCACCGCTGCGCGAAGGAGACGGGATCGGTCAAATAGACCCAGACGTCTGCCGGCCCCTTGCCGATGAACTTGGGTACGCCGAGAAGCCAGAGCGTCGCCTGCCAGACCGCCAGGATGCAGCCGATGGAGAAGGTGAGGCGCGCGAGAGCAAGGAGAGCGGTCCGCGTCGGGCCGCGCCGCTTGCGCGGCGGGCCCGTGACGGCGAGGTCGGTGCGCACGTCGCGTGCCCATGGCGTCAAGATGGCGGCGGCGAGCGACGCCAGCCCGTAGCCGACCCCCGCCAAGGCCGTGGCCGCGAGAGCGACGGCCCACGTCCGGTTCACCTCCATCGCCTGCTGGGCGTTGATGATGGCGACGCCGAGACCGTACTCGGCTCCCATGTATTCGGCGACGATGGCGCCCAGCACGGCCGCCGGAGCCGCGATGCGCAGCGCCGCAAACAGGCTCGGCAGGGCCGAATGGATGCGAACCTTGAGAAGCGCAGCCAGGCTGTCCCCCCCGAACGCATGCACCAGATCCAGCGCCGTGCGGTCGCTACTGCGCAGGCCGGCGACGGCGCCGAGCAGCGTGGTGAAAAACACGGATAGGGCCGCAAGCACGACCTTCGGTTCGGAACCCGACAGCACCACCACCAGCACCGGGCCGATGGCGACGATTGGCATGCAGTAGGAGACGACGCCGATCAGAAGGATCGTGTTCTGCAGCGCCGGGACCAGGACGACCACCATCGCGAGCAGGATGGCGAACCCATTGCCCCACAAATAGCCTTGGACGGCGGAGCGGAACGTCTCCATGGAGAGCGAAAGATAAAACCACAGGCCGTCATCGAGGATCTGTGCCACGATCCCGCTCGGCGTCGGAATGGTGCCATTTCCCGTAAACAGGCCGCCAGCGACGATCTGCCATCCCCCGATGAAGGCGAAGACCCCCACCGCACTCGTCAATGCCGACCGCCATCGATGGGCCGTGCGCGCGGACATCCGGATCGCAAGCGCCGTCACATGTCCCCCTCTGCCGGCGTATCGCCCTGGCCGAACAGAATTTCGCTGAAACGATCGCACAAGGCATGAAACGCGCTCGTGCGCATCATCTCGGGTCGTCGCGGTCGCGGCAGATCGATGGCCAGGGTCTCTACGATGCGGCCCGGCCTGGCGCTCATCACCGCCACGGTGTCGGACAGGAAGACGGCCTCCTCGATCGAGTGCGTCACCAGCAACGTTGTCGTCGGACGTTCCATCCAGATGGCCTGAAGCCCAAGGTTCAGCCTCTGGCGCATCATGTCGTCAAGCGCGCCGAATGGCTCGTCCAGCAGCAGCGTCTTCGGCTCGGTGATCAGCGCGCGTGCGATGGCGGCGCGTTGGCGCATGCCCCCCGAGAGCTGGGCCGGCCGAGCGTTCTCGAAGCCCGACAGGCCAACCAGCTTGATCAGATCGGCAATCTCGCCGGCCGAGGCTCGCCGCCCCGCAAGCTCGGTGGGCAGACGGATGTTGTCCGCCACCGAACGCCAGGGCAGCAGCGCCGCATCCTGAAAGGCGATACCGGTCTCGTGACGGCGGCGTGCCACCGCCGGCGTCCGATTGTGCACCAGCGCCCGTCCGGCCGAAGGCTCCTCGAGGTCGGCAAGGATGCGCAGGATCGTCGATTTGCCGCAACCGGATGGCCCTAGCAGAGACAGGAACGATCCTGCCGGCGAGTTCAGATGCACGTTGTCGAGTGCCGCCACGGTCCCGGCGCGGCTGGTGAACTCCTTGTTCACGCCCCAGAGCATGATACCGGTCTCCGGCGAGGCCGCCGGAGCACCGGGATGATCGGATGCAGAAGAAGGTCCGTCGGCGGCCATGGTGCAGCTTCCCGTGTCAGCCCTTTGCGGCCTGGGCCTTGTCATGCTGAGCGCGAAGATAGGCGCCGTACTTGGTCGGAAGCCCCTCGATCTGGTTGTCGAGCTGGGCGCCGCCCTGGCTCCACCAATGCTCGGCGTCGCGGCCCATCGCATCGCCGCGGCTGGTGTGATAGTCGACCATCCAGTCCTGCACCTCGACGGTGCGTTCGCCGCTCTCGGTCACGCCACGCGCCCACATGGCGAGTTCCATGCTGGTGCGATCCTTTTTGGCCTCCGTCAGCAGGCGGACCGCATGCGCCGAGAAGATCCAGCGATCGCCGCGATCATCCATCCGCTGCCGCTGCTGGTTGATCGCCTCGATGACGGCCGGCGCATCGCGCATGCCGTAGCCGACGTCCTCGGTCGCGATGATCTCCAGCCGTCGCCACAGCAGCTCCTCGGTCTCCGGCCCGTTGTCATAGAGTTCGTAGGCTGCCAGGATCGCGCTTTCCAGCCAGCCCCTGCGAATGGACTTCTGCAGCACGGAGCGAAGCTCGTCGACGGCAAACCCCCTTCGCGTCTTCGTCCGGCTCCACACGTCGAAACTCTGTACATTCGCAGCCATTGTCTGTTCCTTCATTCAAGAGGCGCCGAACCTCGCGCGCCGGGATGTCGGCGGGTCCGAGAGGATGCTCGGCCCGCAATAGGGCGACACGCCGGCGCTGCATCGCCGGCACGCCTTCGCCATCTCGGACCAAGGGCCCGCTGGATTCAAAGCTGGGTCTTGCCGTCCAAGGCTTCGGCAAGGATTTCGTTGGTGAAGAGATCGGGCGTGGCCGTCACATCGGCAGCCGACAGCGTCGCAATCGTCTCCTGAACGGCTTCGTCGGTCATCCAGAACAGGCCGTGCTCCTTGGTCGCTTCGTTGACCATCAGCTCGTTCGTGGCGGCGGCAGACTGCTTCTGCGCCTCCTCGTTCAGCCCGTTCCCCTTGCCGTAGACCTCGACCGTCAGCTTGGCCGCCAGCGCGGGATCCTCGATGGCATCCTGCCAGCCCTTGATTGCGGCCCTCATGAAGGCAGCGATATGGGCGCGCTGCTCGGGATCGGCCAGCGACTCCTCGCGCACGGTGTAGGTGGCGGTGAAGAGCTTGTAGCCGTGGTCGGCAAAAAGGAAGTAGTGAACGTCGTTTCCCTTCGCCCGCAGTTGAATGACGTCGTCGTTCGAATAGCCGAAGAACCCGTCGAGTTCGCCCGAAACCAGCGGCGTGAAGTCATGCTGGGCCGGAACGACGTTGATCGATGTGGGATCGATCCCATTCAGCGCGAGGAAGGCATTCCAAAGCACGAGATTGTTGGCCTGGATGCCGATCTTCTTGCCGATCATGTCCTGCGGGCCTTGCAGGGGTCGGTCTGCCCGGGAGATCATGGCATAGGGGCTCTTTTGGTAGTTCGCCCCGATGATCTTGAGATTGGCCCCCTGACTATTGGCGTTGGCCGTGAAATCCGGCGCGCTCTGCGCAATCAGCGCCTTGCCGGATGCCACCACCGGATCCATCGCGATGTTCGGACCGCCGGCCAGCAGATCCACGTCAAGGCCGTTGTCGCGGAAATAGCCCTTGTGATCGGCGATATATTCGCCCGCGAACTGGAAGTTCTTCACCCAGCTCAGCTGATAGGCGATCTTGGCGAGGCTTTCCTGAGCGGATGCCGAGCGGAACGGCATGGCAAAGGCCGGTACCAGCGCCGCCCCGCCAAGGGCTCCCATGGACTTCAAAAGCGTGCGTCGACGCATGTTCTCTCCTGGTGGAGCCCATGGCCCCTCTCTGGTCAATGAATGGACGAACGGATGGGAAGGATTCCAAGGCTGCCCGTCATTGTTAACGTTAACATTAGCGGTAATCGATGAAACGTTCCTAAGGGGCCGATCGAGCGAACCTTCTTCTGATGAGCGTTGGCGACGGCCTCACCCTACCGATGTGCATATAAATATCAATAGCCGTAGTTGAATAAAAAATAGGCATCATCACCAGAGGAGCCGGACCCGGCGACCGGCCGGCGGACTGGCGGAGGTGGAGGCGGACTGACGCTGGCGCGCTCAAACGCTGGGTGGGGTCCGGCAGCGTCCTGAGCTGCCCCTGATGATCAGCTCGACCGGAACCTCGACATGATGCCCGTCGGCGTTCGGCTTATGAATTTGGCCCAGCAGCAAGGAAAACCCCTTCTCGATCACGCTTCGGAAGTTGAGGCGGACCGTATCGATCGGCGGATCGGTGAATGCCGACATTGACATGTTCTCGAAACCACAGATGCTGAGATCGTCCGGCACCGACAGCCCCGCCTCTTTCGCCGCCTTGATCGCACCGAGAGCCAGATCGTCATTGGACGCGAGGATGCCGCTGAAATATCGCTCCGACCTCTGTTCGAGCAGCCGCTGCATCGCCTCGTAGCCACTGCGAGCCGTCCAGTCGGTCTTGACCATGAGATCGCTGCTCAGGCCGCTCTCGCGCATTGCCGCCTGCCAACCGGCGTACCGCTGCTGGCTTGCCGACCAGCCATCGGGTCCGGCGATATAGGCCACATGGCGATGCCCGAGGCGAATCAGATGGAGGGCCATCGCCCGCATGCCTTCGGCATGCTCCGACATGATGGTGGTGCAGGACTGCGATCCTGCCATGTCCATAAACACCGCCGGCAAACCAAGAAGGTGCCTTCGCAGCACGGCGAGATCCAGGGCGATCGAGACGTTGAAGACCAATCCCGCGACGCCGTGGGCCCGCAGATCGTGAACGGCCGTGCTGATGGTCTCGAGGTCGAGGCTCGAAAGACTGGCCAGGATGACGCGATAGCCGTTCTCGCGCGCGGTCTGGTCGATCATCACCAGGGTCGTCGCCGGGACCGAATGCTCGGTCGCATAGGCGATCAGGCCGATCGTCTTGGAGCGGTTGCTGACGAGCTGTCGGGCCGTTTCATTGGGCTGATAGCCCAGCTCTCGCACGATGGACCAAACCAGATCCCGCGTTGCCTCTGCGACGCCCGGCTTGTCGTTGACGACCCGCGAAACGGTCTGATGAGACACGCCCGCGTGCGCGGCGACATCGAAGAGCGTAACCATTCGTCTGGTCACAACGACACAACCTCCGAACACGCGCCAGCGCTGGGGCCCCGCGTTACGAGCGTCTCGGTGCCGGTGATGCCACGCTGGTGACTGTATGCAATAGACCAATGGATAAGCACAGTACCACGGTCGGCATCGCCAAAAGATCCTGTGGGTTCGTTCTTCTGAGGTTTTCGGATGCCTCCCGGCGTGGAGCCCCTTCACGCAGGGAGACTGCCGGCTTTGAAGCGCTGATCAACTCGGGGCGGACCGGTGATTGCTCGCGACGAGCTGAAACCGAGCGCACGATCCGGCGACAAGGTCCAGGGGAGCCAGGGAAGTCAGCGTGACCGTTCGGTCGAACGTGGTCGATTCCCGCGGGTGCGGGGGAGCCGACCCGAAGTCGTCGGAAAGCTTCTATCCCTACTCTGACGTCGAGATAGCCGGGCACAAGTTGCCGCAGCTCGCATGCCGACAGCCGCACCTTTCGTCCGCAGCCGCCGCACTCGATGACGACGTATAGGCGAAATCGGGCGGCGTCGTTGAGATCGCGAACGGTCCTCGTCATCACCGGATGATAGTGAGAACAAAAGAGGAACAAAAGACTCCGCGGCGATGCCCATTCGTGCGATTCTAGCCGCGGGACTCAGGAGGCGGACATGGCAGACGCGGCGGCAAGGCGGGACGACGGCGACGAGATCGAGCGGGCGGTCGACGAGGTGCTCGAGGCTGCCGGCGGGGACGTGAGGCGGGCGATCTCGGGGCTGATCCGGGGGCAGCAGGAGATTGCAGCCGAGGTCGCCAAGGCCGTCTCGGCGGGGTATGTGCGGCGGAGGCTGGGCTAGCGGGAGGCCTCCTATTTCTGGTCAGCCTTCGCATACGCCTCGGCCACGATCGAAACCGCCTGCCGGATCTCGTCGCCGTCCCGCAGATATCGGTTGAAGTTCCGATGGCCAATGCCTTTGCCCGACGCATACAGGCCGTCCTGGACGAATACGCCCACTACCTTGTCGATGCCGAAGGTCTCGGAGCCCGCCGCCGAGGAACGCGCCCTCGGCGTCGCGCGCGCCATGGCCCAGGCCTTGGCCATCCGCCCGTGCAGATCGATGTCGATGACGTGCATGTCGATGGGGAGGCCCTCGCCATCAGCAAATTCCAGATGCGCGGACGCTTCGCAATGCGGCTCGCCGACTACAAGGACGAGGATGGCGCCGTCGCCCGGCTCGGAGGCGTGCGCGATGCGTTCAACTCGCCGTTCCGGCCGTTCGTTCTCGCCACCAAGTCGGTCGGCCAGGAGGGGCTGGATTTCCATCCCTATTGCTATCGCGTCTATCACTGGAACCTGCCGGGTAACCCGGTGGACCTCGAACAGCGCAAAGGCCGAGTTCACCGCTTCAAGGGCCACGCCGTGCGCCTCAACCTGACCGACCGCCAGGCCGGCGTCGTCAGGGGCAAAGGGCAGGCGCCTAACGATCCATGGAAACTAGAGCGGGATGAAGTTCGGCAGAATCGGAAGAGGATTCCATCGGAGGCGCCAATCTGATTCAACATGCTGGCTGGAGACGGAGGCCAGCATGGATGGGTCGACCTTATTCGATGGATCTGCGCGAGCGGGTGGTTGCGGCGGTGCTTGAGGGCGGGCTGTCGCGCCATCAGGCGGCGGAGCGCTTCGGGGTTGCGGTGAGCACGGCGGTCAAATGGCTGCAGCGCCACCATGAGACGGGCAGTGTGGCGCCCGGCCAGATGGGTGGGCACAAGCCGAAGAAGATCGCCGGCGCGCATGCCGAGTGGCTGCGCCGGCGCTGCACGGAGAAGCCCTTCACGCTGCGCGGCCTGGTGCGGGAATTC
>NZ_FUXL01000014.1 GCF_900167365.1 Consotaella salsifontis
CGCGAGGAGCAGCGGCAGGCGCAGGAACAGGAGGCGGCCCTCACCAGTCGCCTGTTCGTCGCCCAGCAAGGGGGCCGTGGAGCCGCAGTTGGCGACCAAGGAACGGCGTCAGCGGCGCCGGGTACCGGCGCGCCGCTTGCTCAGGATCGACAGCTCGCCTTCCTCAACGCCGCAGCCGATCACCGCACTGTCTCGGCCGAGCGCCTGGCCGCTCCCGCAAGCCCCTACGTCCTTCAGGCCGGTGCCGTCATTCCCGCCGCGCTCGTCACCGGAATCCGCTCCGATCTGCCCGGCCAGATCACCGCCCAGGTGACGGAGAACGTCTTCGACAGCCCCACCGGCCGCTTCCTGCTCATTCCCCAGGGAACGCGCCTGATCGGCACCTACGATCACGGCGTCGAGTTTGGCCAGCGGCGCATCCTCCTGGTCTGGAACCGGCTGATCCTGCCGAACGGCAAATCGATCGTGCTGGAACGCCTGCCGGGTGCCGACACCCAGGGCTATGCCGGTCTCGAAGATGGCGTCGACCACCATTGGTGGGACCTTGCCAAGGCCGCCGGTCTCTCGACCCTTCTCGGCGTCGGCACGGAACTGGCGACCGACGATGACGATCGCCTGGTCCAGGCGATCCAGAACGGCGCTCAGGACACCCTCAACGACGCCGGTCAGGAGATCATCCGCCGCAAGCTCGACGTCGCCCCGACGCTCACCATCCGTCCGGGCTTCCCCGTTCGCATCATCGTCACCCGCGACCTCGTGCTCGAGCCTTATGGCGGTTGATCCCGAAGCCGCACGGCATTGGACGTCGGTCGCGCAATCGGAAAGGCATGCCCATGGTCAAGTTGAAACTCGGTCCCCTGGCCGACGAGAAACCTGTGAAGGTCACGCTGGAGCTTCCCGCCAGCCTGCATCGCGATCTTGCCGTCTACGCCGAGATCCTCGCCCGTGAGACCGGCCATCCCGCCGCCGATCCCGTCCGCCTCATCGTCCCCATGCTCCAGCGCTTCATCGCGACCGATCGTGGATTTGCGAAGGCGCGAAGGAGTGGGCCAACGCAGTGGCGTGATGAATGACCTATGCTGACGGTGCGTTCTCTTTTGCCATCGACCGAGCCAAACTGAGCAGCTGACGGAACGCTGGGTTGTCGTTCCGCGGCGACCAGACTGCACTGAAGGACACTTGTTCGTTCGAAATCGGCCGATAGATGACTCCCGGAAATACCACGTCTGTAGTCGCCTCGCTGGTAAGCGTTAGCCCGCGTCCAAGCGCAACGATCTGCATCAAATTGTCTCGGCTGACATCTTGTGGATCAACGCTTGGATGCTCGGAACCCCTCGAAAGATGTCTAATCAAATACTCTGTAATCTTGGGCCCTGGATAATCTGAACTCACGACAAAAGGCTGACCTCGTAAGTCTGACCACGTTATTTCCGTCAGTTCTGAAAGAGGATGGCGCGACGGCAGAACAACGAAAACGCGCTCTGTCCATAGCGGAGCTATATCACATCCCTGTACAGTCGTAGCATCAGTGATGAAGGCCACGTCAAGACGAAACCGACGAACTTCCATAAGATGATTATCTTGATTACCTTCAACAAACTCCATACGAACGCTCGAGTGGGTAGCGTTGTATCTATGCAAGAGGTTGGAAAGAAACCCCGAAGCTAGCGATGAATATATTCCAACCCGCAGTAACCCGATCTGCCCCTGGCCAGCTGCGCCAGCATCCTTAACTGCATAGTTCAGTTGATCTATTGCCTTTTTTGCTCGTGCAAAAAACCGCTGCCCAGCTAGTGTCAGGTGAATCCCACTGCTGTGACGTATGAACAAGGCCGCGCCGATCTCGTCCTCGAGGTCGCGAATACGGCGACTGATAGTCGATTCTTGAACCCCAAGCTCAAAGGCGGCACGGCGGAAACTACCGTGTTCGACGGCCGCTGTCAGATACCGAAGATGGCAAAGTTCCATCTGATGCATCCGCATTGGCGCAGCATTTCGAGCAGCGCGGCGGGCGGAGCAGGCCATCAGAACGTTGCAGTGTGGGCTTGAAAGCCAACTTCACGCCGCAAACGCAACACGAGCTTCGAAAGCTGGTGCCCTCTACACAGTATCAAAAGGAATCTCTTGAGGCCCTTGCGCGAGCGCAGAAGTCGCCCACTATAAGGCGTTCTTGAAGTAGTTTCAAAGGCAGTGATTGGCAAGAGCACGACTTGTGACGCTCCGGCCGATGGGCGCTCGTGCCAAGTCACCTGCCGAAATCAAAGCTCAAAGCCAGGCCTCACTCCCATTTCCTACGCTGCAATATCCTTCTACACGCCGATGGCGGACAAGCTCTTTCCCCATCGTTTTTTCGCTCACATTGTCGTCGATAGCCTAGAATTGATGGAGGTCGACTTGAGCACCCCGAATTCCGAACTGTCAAAGTCCGTTGGCTTCAGCCGGACCATTCGCCGAGATCAGCTCCGCAAGATTGTGCCGCTTGCCGACACCACGATCTACGAGATGGAGCAGCGCGGGGAATTCCCTCGTCGCTTCTATCTCACCTCCCGTTGCGTTGTCTGGGATCTGGACGAGGTGGAACAGTGGCTCGACGACCGTCGCAGGCTGTCAGCCGCAAAGGCGGCCCGGCGAGCTCCGATGCCAGACGTCCACCTCCGTAAAACCCGGCCTGTCAAACGTTAGGCTCCGGCACCAGTAGGTCCATCGAGGGCGGATAGAGGGTCGGAACATACTTCTGCCCTGCCGTCCAGGCATCCACCAGATTGGCCCATTCCTGCAGCATGTGCCGACGCTGATGCTCGTACTCGGCCTTGTTGTAGACGCCCCGGGACGAGCGGCCATCTTCGTGCGCCAGGCACTTCTCGATCCAGTCGCTATTGAAACCGAGTTCGTTGAGCAGCGTCGATCCGGTCCGACGCAGGTCGTGAACCGTGAAGGGCTCCAGCGGCAGATCTTCATCCTTTGCACGTTTGATGATGGCCATCGTGACGCGGTTGAACGTGGCGCGCGACATCGGTGCATCGGCGTCGTAGCGCGACGGAAGAAGATACTTGGAATTCCCAGAGCAGGTCTTGAGGGCAACCATGATGTCGAGCGCTTGCTGGGCCAAGTAGACATTGTGCGGTTTCGACCGCTTCATGCGTTCCTTCGGTATCGACCACACCGCGTTCTCGAAATCGACCTCATCCCAGGTGGCATCCTGCAACTCACTCTTACGCACCATCGTCAGGAGGATCAGCTTCAGACCCAGCCGGATCGTCGGAAGCGTTGCTACATGCTCAAGCTGATTGAGCATGATGCGTATCTCCGCAGGCGACAACGCCCGGTCTTTCGGTGCAAAGGTCGCGATCGACGAGGGGCCGACCTCATCCGCAGGGTTGGCGACCTTCTCGCCATGCAGGATGGCGAAGCCATAGATCTGCTTGACGATGTCGCGGACGTGTATTGCAGTCGCAGGAGCGCCCCGATCTTTCACTTTGGCGCATAACGCTCGGAGGTCATCGGGTTCGATCTCTGTGAGCAGTCTCTTGCGGAACTTCGGCAGGATGTCGCGTTCATAGATCGTCCGGCGCATGGCGCGCGTGCTGTCGGCCATCGGCGCTTCCTGGAAGTAGCGCTCGCCGAACTCACCGAAGCTCTTCGCTTCCTTCAGACGTCGCTTTTGCTGCTGCTTCTCACGCGCGGGAGATCGGCCTTCCTGAACCGCTCGCTTCGCGTCAATCAGCTTTTCCCGCGCTCGCGCCAAGGAAAGGCCAGCGGGTCCGTACCGGCCAAGGATGACCGTCTCCCGGCGACCGTTTATCCGATAGTCGTAGCGGAAGCTTATGGCTCCCGTCGGTATGACGAGCACGTACATGCCGTCGCGGTCCGTCACCTTGTACTTTTTGTCTCGTGGCTTCAAAGCCTTAAGGGCTGTATCGGTCAGCATATTCCCTCCGATATCGGTGGAAAATCGAGGGAAAGTCGCCGAAATGTCCGTCAGGGCATTTTTGCGCCACCTTGGCGGAAAATTCTATTTATTTTCAGCGCGATAAGCTCAAAAAAAGTCCGTCAGCGGCTTTCACACTGCTGACGGTACTTTCAATTTTGATCGACAGCAACGTTTCGGAGGTCCGTCACCCGGTCCGTCATTCGTAACGCTTGCGGGGTGATAGTTCACGAAAGGTCACGGACTATTTTTTATTGTTTTTCAGTGTGTTATGTCGAACTCTGGCGTGCCGCCGGATATTCCCGGCAAGGCCTGAATCATTCCCACTCGATGGTGCCGGGAGGCTTGGAGGTGATGTCGTAGACGACGCGGTTGATGCCGCGCACCTCGTTGATGATGCGGGTTGCGGTGCGGCCGAGGAAGTCCATGTCGTAGTGGTAGAAGTCGGCCGTCATGCCATCCACCGAGGTGACGGCGCGAAGGGCGCAGACGAACTCGTAGGTGCGCCCGTCGCCCATGACGCCGACCGTCTGGACCGGCAGAAGAACCGCGAAAGCCTGCCAGATCGCGTCGTAAAGGCCCGCCTTCCTGATCTCGTCGAGATAGATCGCGTCCGCCTGGCGCAGGATATGAAGCTTGTCGCGCGTGACGCCGCCCGGACAGCGGATGGCAAGGCCGGGCCCCGGGAACGGGTGGCGGCCGACGAAGGCCTCCGGCAGGCCGAGTTCGCGCCCGAGCGCCCTCACCTCGTCCTTGAAGAGTTCGCGCAGCGGCTCGACCAGCCGCATGTTCATGCGCTCGGGCAGGCCGCCGACATTATGATGGCTCTTGATCGTCACCGACGGGCCGCCGGTGAAGGAAACGCTCTCGATCACGTCGGGATAGAGCGTGCCCTGGGCGAGGAAATCCGCCCCCCCGATCTTCTTGGCCTCGGCCTCGAACGTCTCGATAAAGAGGCGGCCGATGGTCTTGCGCTTCACCTCCGGGTCGCTCTCGCCCGTCAGCGCGTCGACGAAAAGATCCTCCGCCTGCACATGGACCAGCGGAATGTTGTAGCTGCCCCTAAACAGCTCGACCACCTGCTCGGCCTCGTTCTGACGCAACAGGCCATGGTCGACGAAGATGCAGGTCAGCTGGTCTCCGATCGCCTCGTGGATCAGCACCGCCGCGACAGCGGAATCGACGCCGCCCGACAGGCCGCAGATGACGCGGCCCGATCCGACCTTGGCCCTGATGTCGGCGATCGCCTGCTCGCGAAACGCCGCCATGGTCCAGCTGCCGGAAAGGCCCGCGATGCGATGAACGAAATTGGCGAGAAGCCGCCCGCCGTCCGGGGTGTGAACCACCTCGGGGTGGAACTGCACGGCATAAAGCCGCCGGCGCTCGTCCGCGATGGCGGCGAAGGGCGCGCCGGGCGACGTGGCGATGACGGCGAAACCCTCCGGAATCTGCGTGACGCGATCGCCGTGGCTCATCCACACCTGATGGCGCGTGCCCTCCGCCCAGATGCCGTCGAAGAGCGGCGAGGATCGCTCGATCTCGATGAAGGCCCGGCCGAACTCACGGTCGAGGCCGCCCTCGATATGGCCGCCGAGCGCCGAGCACATCACCTGCTGACCGTAGCAGATGCCGAGCACCGGCAGGCCCGCGTCCCAGAGGGTTTTCGGCACGCCAGGCGCCTTCTCGTCGAGCACCGAGGCGGGGGAGCCTGAGAGAATGACGGCCTTGGGGCGGAGACGCTTCAGCCCCTCTTCCGCGGACTGGAAAGGGACGATTTCGCAGTAGACGCCGGCTTCGCGCACCCGGCGCGCGATCAGCTGGGTGACTTGGCTGCCGAAATCGACGATGAGAACGGATTCAGGATGGGCTGTCATGACGAGCCATTAGTCGAGGCGATGAAGGAAGGCAAGCGGCGGCCCTTATGAGCCGCTTTTGCGATGCAGTCACGCCTATCGAGTTTCGGAGATTTTCTCAAGGAACACCGTTTGGGGGTCGGCGTTGATGCGCGACGGTCGGAATGGCCGCATGTTTTGAGGAGATACGCCATGTCCGTGAAGACCCTGGACGATCTTTTCCTGCACACGCTGCAGGACATCTACTACGCCGAGAAGACCATCACCAAGGCCCTGCCGAAGATGTCGAAGAAGGCATCGTCGGCCGACGTCAAGAAGGCCTTCGATAGCCATCTGGAAGAGACCAAGGGCCATGTCGAGCGCCTCGACGAGGTCTTCAAGTCTCTGGGCCAGAAGCCGAAGGCCGAAAAATGCCCCGCCATCGAGGGCATCGTTTCCGAGGCCGAAGAGCTGATGGAAGAGATCGAGGACGCAGAGACCCTCGACGCGGCGCTCGTCGCGGCCGCCCAGGCGGTCGAGCACTACGAGATGACGCGCTACGGCACGCTCGTCTCCTGGGCCGAAACCCTCGGCCACAAGGACGCCATCAAGATCCTCGGCGAGACGCTGAAGGAAGAGAAGGCGGCCGACGAGAAGCTGACCAAGATCGCCGAGGCGAAGGTCAACAAGAAGGCCGCCTGATCAGGACGGCTGACTCATGCAAGAGGGCCGGCCCGCGCCGGCCCTTTTTGCTGGGCAGTGGCATGACTGCGCGGCCCCGTCCGTCACCGGCCGTTCATCGACCTGTCAATCGCCTGTCACCAAATTTCGCTGTTGTCCCGCCGTTCACGAAAACGGGGAGACCTCATGAAAGCGATCCTTCTGGCGACGACGATCCTCGCCGCCACCACCAGCATCTGTGCCGCCAACGAGGCCCTCGAAGGCAAGGCGTTCGACGCCACTCTCGTTTCCCAGGCGGTCCTGCCGGCCGATTCCATCGTGGCCGCGCCAGCCGATGCCCCGGCCCACCTCCAGCAGGCCGGCAAGTTCACCACCGCCGACCGCGCCCGCACCGCCGAGCTCGGCGCGCAGAAGGGCAAGGACGGCGTCCGGCACACGGGTTACGGCCTGCCGATCGACGGCCAGAGCCTGCAAGGCTTCTCCGGCATCAAGGCGATGCCCGACGGCACCTTCTGGTCCCTGTCCGACAACGGCTTCGGGTCCAAGATGAATTCCAACGATTCGATGCTGATGCTCCATCACCTCGGCTTCGATTGGGATGCCGGCACGGTGAATCGCATGGAAACCGTCTTCCTGTCGGACCCGGACAAGGTCGCTCCCTTCCCGATCGTCATGGAAGGCTCCGACACGCGCTATCTCACCGGCGCCGACTTCGACGTCGAGTCGATCCAGCCCGTCGAGGACGGGTTTTGGGTGGGTGAGGAATTCGGCCCCTACATCCTGAAATTCGATCGCGACGGCAAGCTCAAGGAAGTCCACGCGACGCGCGTCGGCGAGACCGAGGTGATGTCGCCCGACAATGCCAAGCTCCAGCTTCCCGGCAACCCGACCCAGCCCATGCCGACCTTCAACATCAAGCGCTCGGGCGGCTATGAGGGCATGGCCATCTCTCCCGACGGCGGCCACCTCTACGGCCTTCTGGAAGGCCCGCTCTACAAGGACGGCAAGGCCGAGACCGCCGAGGACGGCCGCACGGCGCTCCGGATCGTCGAGTTCGACACCGCCAAGGGCGACTGGACCGGCCGCTCCTGGCTTTATCCGCTTGCCGCCGGCGGCGAGGCGATCGGCGACTTCAACATGATCGACGCCAGCCACGGCCTGATCATCGAGCGCGACAATGGCGCCGGACGCGCCGACAAGGCCTGTCAGGGCGAGGCCAAGCCGGACTGCTTCGCCACGCCCGCCAAGCTCAAGCGCATCTACAAGATCGAGCTTTCCGACGACAATGTCGGCAAGGCGGTGAGGAAGATCGGCTATATCGATCTTCTGGACATCAAGGACCCCAAGGGTGCGGCGCGCCAGGGCGGCTTCGAGGGTGGCTACGACATGCCGTTCGTGACCATCGAGAACGTCGACAAGGTGGACGACACCCACATCATCGTGGGCAACGACAACAACTTCCCCTTCTCGGCCGGCCGCGCGCTGGACAAGGCGGACGACGACGAGTTCGTGCTTCTCGAGGTGGGCGACTTCCTGAAGGCCGAGTAGACCCTTTCAAGCGAGGGGGCGGCGCCGGCCGGAAATGCCGGCGCCGCCTTTCCCGCTTCAAAGATCCGCAGCGGCGATCGCCTGCTCCAAATGGTCGATCGCGTCCGCAAGGCGCTCGTCGATATGGCCGAGCAGGCTCGTCCAGTCGTCGTAATGGCGAAGTTCCGCCGCGCCGTCCGAAATGCCGCGCAGGCCGATCAGCGGCAGGCCGAAGCGCTGGCACGCGCGCAGCACGGCGAAGGTTTCCATGTCCACCATGTCAGCATCGATGGCGTCATAGGCGGCGCCGGAAACGATATTTCCACCCGTCGAGAGGCGCGCGCGGGCGATGCCCTCGATCGGCGTCGGCAGAGGCGTATCCACCGGATGATCGACGAACGGCGTCACGCCCTTGGCAAAGCCGAGAGGCGAGGCGTCCATGTCGCGCCAGGACACCGAGGAGACCTGATAGACCTCGCCCTGTTCCAGGGTGCGCGATCCGGCCGAGCCGAGCGAAACGACGACGTCCGGCGCTTCGCCCGCATCCTTCAGGGCCTGGAGCGCCAGCCCGGTGCCGAGCGCGGCCTCGATAGGGCCGACGCCGGTCATGACGGGGCGAATGCGCGCCTTCAGCCGCTCGCGGTACTCGGCCCGCGCCGCCATGACGAAGAGAACGCGGCGCCCGGCCAGAACGTCCGTGGCGATCTCCGCCCGCCCGAGAACGCTCATGGCGCCGTCCTCCTCAGTTCATCCACCAGATCGAGGCATTGAGCACCCCGGCATAGGCGACCCAGCAGGCATAGGGCACGAAGCACCCGGCCGCGAGGCGCTCGCCACGCCAACTTTCGGCGATGAAGCTCAGGATGATGACGAGCATGGCGGCGACGACGAGGAGCGAGACCCCGGTCCAATGCAGCGCGAAGAACAGCGGCGTCCAGGCGAAATTGAGGACGAGCTGAAGCCACCACAGCGCGCGGGCGCGGGCGAGCCCGGCGAGATGGACGCGCCATCCGGCAATGGCGATCAGGACGTAAAGCGTCGTCCAGGCGACGGGGAAGACCCAGTTGGGCGGCGTGAAGGAGGGCTTGGCGATCTCCTGATACCAGCCCGAGGTATCCGTCAGCGAGCCCATGATCCAGCCGCCGCCGAGCGTCAGGAGAAGGAAGAGAGCGAGCAGGCCCCAGCGTTTCATGGTCATCTCCGTTCCAGGGCGGCGAAGAAGAAGCCGTCCGTGCCGGAGCGCAGCGGCGTCAGCATCAGGGCGCGCCCCTCTCCCGCAGCGACGGCGTGATAGGCAGGCGCGGCGTCGGGCAGGCTTTCGCGCCACAGGGCTTGCGCATCGAGAACGGCGAAGTCGGGATGGCGTTCAAGGAAGGCGGCGATGCGCTCGCGGTTTTCCTGCGGCAGCAGGGAACAGGTGATGTAGACGAGGCGCCCGACGGGCCTGACGAAGGCGCTCGCGGCATCCAGCGCCGCGTCCTGCTCACCCAGCCGCTTTTCAAGCGCGGCTTCCGATAGGCGCCACTTGGCGTCGGGCCGCCGCCGCCAGGTTCCCGTACCTGTACAGGGCGCATCGACGAGCACGAGGTTCATGCGCTCCCTCAGCTCGCCGAGATCGTCGCGCGGCGCATGGACCTGAACGTTGCGCGCGCCGGCGCGCGCCAAGCGATCATGGATGGGTGCGAGGCGTTGACGGTCGGCATCGTAGGCGTGGATCTGGCCGCTGTTTTCCATCGCGGCGGCGAGCGCCAGGGTCTTGCCGCCCGCCCCCGCGCAAAAGTCCAGCACCTGCATCCCCGCGCGTGCACCGGCAAGGCGCGCGGCGAGCTGCGAACCCTCGTCCTGAATCTCGAACCAGCCTTTCTGGAAGGCCGCCTCGACCTGAACATTGGGATGACGCGCAGCCCCCGTGGTCGGGGCGATGCGAAGGCCCTCCGGGGCCAGCGCCGTCTCGACGGTGGAAAACGGCGCCAGTGCCTTTACCACCTTGTCGCGCGTCGCCTTCAGCGCGTTGGCGCGCATGTCGAGCGGCGGGCGCTCGGCAAGGGCGGCCGCCTCCGCCACCCAGTCCTCGCCGAAAGCCTCTTTGAAGTGCGCCGCCAGCCACTCCGGCAGATCGGCGCGCACGGCATCGGGCGCCTCGGCGAGATCGCGCGCCGCACAGCGCTCGAAGGCGGCATCGTCCGGCAGTGGCGGCGCGAAGCGGTCACCGTCGAGCGCCTGGCGCAGATCATTGGGCGACATGTCCTGACCGGTGAGCATGGCGGCGAAGACGAGCGCGTCCGGCGTCTCCGCCTCCATGCGCCAAGCGAGTGAGCGCTTTCTGCGCAGAACGTCGTAGACCACATTGCCGATGGCGGCCCGGTCCCCCGATCCGGCGAAGCGGTGAGACAGGCCCCAGTCCTTCAGCGCATCGGCCACCGGGCGATGCCGAGCCTCGATATCGGCGATGATCTCCATCGCCGCCGCCATACGACCACCCAGTCTCATGAAGCCTCCTTCTTGGTCAGGGGCCATCTACCGCCCATCCCGCGTCGCGGCAAGAAAAAGGGCCGGCGCGCGGGCGCCGACCCTCGTGATCTCAATCAGGCGAAAGGCGTTGCCTTATTCGGCCGCCGCGCTGTGGCTGGTCGAAAGGCTGGCCTCCGCATCGTCTCGGCCCTGCTCCTCGATGGCCTTGCGCACGCCCGCGCCATAGGCCGGGTCCACCTGATCGAACAGCGCCAGCTGGCGATCGACGATGAACTGCGGGACGCCCTGCATCGCCCCGGCGATGGTGTGGAACAGGCGCTGCTTCTGCCCGTCGTCGAACAGGTTGAACAAGGCGCGCGGCTGGCTGAAGTGATCCGCCTCGCCGCGATGGTCGTAGCGGCCGACCTGCCCCGCATAGCGATGCGGCGGCTCCTCGACGCTCGGGTCCTCGACCGGGCCGTTAAAGCTGTTGGGCTCGTAATAGGCATCCGGATTGGTCTGCAGACCGAAAGGCATCGTGCCGCCCATGTGGTAGTGGGCGACGGGGCTCTTCGGCTTGTTGACCGGCAGCGACTCGTAATGGGTGCCGATACGGTAGCGGTGCGCGTCCGGATAGGAGAACAGGCGACCCTGCAGCATCTTGTCGGGCGAAAAGCCGATGCCGGGGACGATGTTGGACGGGTTGAAGGCCGACTGCTCGATTTCGCAGAAGTAGTTTTCCGGGTTGCGGTTCAGCTCCATCTCGCCGACCTTGATCAGCGGATACATGCCGTGCGGCCAAACCTTGGTGAGGTCGAAGGCGCTCCAGCCCGTCTTCTTCTCGAAGTCCTCAGCTTCCATCTCCGGCATGACCTGGATGTAGAAGGTCCACTTGGGGAAGCGCCCTTCCTCGATCATGCCGTAGAGGGCCTCCTGATAGCTCTCGCGCGACTTGGCGATGACCTTTTCGGCTTCCTCGTTGGTGAAGTGCGCGTGGCCCTGTTCCGTCTTGAAGTGGAACTTCACCCAGAAGCGTTCGCCCTTGTCGTTCCACAGGCTGTAGGTGTGGCTACCATAGCCGTTCATGCGCGAGGGATCGGTCGGGATGCCGCGATCCGACATCAGGATCGTCACCTGATGGAGCGACTCCGGGCACAGCGACCAGAAGTCCCACATCGCCGTCGCCGAGCGGAGGTTGGTGCGCGGATGGCGCTTCTGCGTGTGGATGAAATCGGGGAACTTGTAGGGATCGGCGACGAAGAAGACGGGCGTGTTGTTGCCGACGATGTCCCAGTTGCCTTCCTCGGTGTAGAACTTCAGCGCGAAGCCGCGAACGTCGCGCTCGGCATCGGCCGCGCCCTGCTCGCCCGCCACCGTCGAGAAGCGCGCCAGCATCTCGGTCTTGGCGCCGGGCTGCAGCACCTTGGCGCGCGAATAGCGGCTCACGTCCTCCGTCACGGTCAGGGTGCCATAGGCGCCCCATCCCTTGGCGTGGACCACGCGCTCCGGCACACGCTCGCGGTTCTGGTGCGCCAGCTTCTCGATGAGCTGGTAGTCTTCCAGAAGCACGGGGCCGCGCGGGCCGACCGTCTTCGAATTCTGGTTGCTGGACAGCGGCGCGCCGGCCGTCGTCGTCAGTCTCGTGCGATCAGCCATGATGGCCTCCCTCGATCTCTTCTCTTCGCTTGCCTTCCATCACATCAACGCGATAATTTCCAATCGTATTTGCTTCGCATGCTGATTGGAAAAAATTATGGCATCGCCCACCATTCGCCAGATGCGCTATTTCGACGCCCTGGCGGAGGTGCTTCATTTCGGCAAGGCGGCGCGCCGGCTCAACATCAGCCAACCGGCCCTTTCCGCCCAGATTCAGCAGATGGAGGCGTTCTTCGGCAGCCCGCTTCTGGAGCGGCGCGCCAGTGGCGTCATGTTGACGGCGGAGGGGCGAGCCGTGGCGCAGCGTGTGCGCCACATCCTGGCCGATATCAGCGACCTCGAGGCGCTCGCCGCGCGATCGGACGAGGTTTTGGGCGGCCGGCTCAAGATCGGCTTCATCGCCTCGGTGGCGCCCTATCTGCTGCCGGCGCTTCTGCCCGAGCTGCGCACGCGCCACGCCCGGCTGAAGATCGAGATTCGCGAGAGCATCACGGCGACGCTGGTGGATGCGCTGGATGGCGGCGAGCTGGACTGCATCGTCCTGGCTCTGCCGTTCCGCAGACCCGGGATCGAGGTCATCGACCTCTTCGACGATCCCTTCCACCTTGCGGTTCCCGAGCGCGAGGCCGACGCCTTCCCGTCGCCGGTGAGGCTCGACCTCATCGACAAGGAGCGGCTGATCCTTCTGGAGGAAGGGCACTGCCTGCGCGATCAGGCGCTGCAGATCTGCGGCATCATCGAGCCGGGACGTCTCGCCGCCCTCGGCGCCACAAGTCTGGCCACGATCCTGCGCATGGTGGCCGAAGGACTCGGTGTGACGTTGGTTCCAGAGATCGCCGTCGCCGCCGAAAGGCTGAGCGGGGGCATCGCCATCCGCCCGATCGCCGCGCCCGTTCCGTCGCGCCGCCTGGCTCTCGCCTTCCGCTCGACCTCCGGCCGGCGGCAGGACTATGAGGCGCTGGCTGAAACGATCCGGCGCGTGGCGGAAGTCGATCGAGAAAAACAGGAACAGCCTGCCTTCCGGTGAACGATCGGCCCGCCCTCTCCATCCAAAGATCGACGCACTGGCGTCTCAAAACAACTCGATAGCCGGAGCCCCCGAGGCGGTATCGGCTTCGTCGCCGACACTATGGCGATGGGCATCGCGCTGCGCCGTGCTGACATAGCTGTGGTAAAGCGCTTCGACCACCGCTTGGAGTTGCTCGCCGTCGGCCTGCGAGGGCGCCACGAGCAGCGAAGCACCCATCTCGGTCACCTCGCGCACCCCCCTTTCGATGCGCTCAGTCTGCTGGCGCACGACATCCTGGAACTGGACACAGGCAGCTATCTCCTGGATGGGACCGGCGATGTCGCGGCCCAGCGAACGCACCCCGTCAATCATTTCGGCCTGCTGGCGCCGCATGAGGTCGAGATCGCGCAGCATGGCCTCGCTGACCCGGCTCATGCCCTCGCGCATCTCCGTCTCGTGGTCGTCGCGCTTGTCGACGCAGCCCATCAAGGTGCCTTTGACGAGATCGTCGATGCCGCGCACGCTGTTTCCAAGGCTCGAGGCTATGCCGTCGGTCTGGTCGGACAAGGCGCGGATCTCGTCGGCGACGACGCCGAAGCCGCGCCCCGCCGTACCGGCCCGCGACGCCTCGATCTTGGCGTTGAGCGAAAGGATGCGCGTCTTTCGGGTGATGTCCTCGATGCTATGGAGGCCCTTGACCAGTTGGTTCACGAGGTCGCCAACCTGGTGGATCATCGCCTTCATCCGGGCCGCCTGCTGCCGGTTGATCTCGGCCGTGCGGTTGAACAACTCCACATGCTCGCCCGCCTCCTGCCGCATGCGGCCGATCAGGGTTTCGACCGGCTTGGCCGAGGCGGAGACGTTGTCGGAAAACGATCCGACCAAGCCTTCCAGGGGGCCGAGCAGGCTGAGGATGTCCATCGCAACCTGCTCGGTCTGGTCGCGCACGAGCTGCAACTGCCCGGCGGCGATGTCGCCGAACGAGCGCAGCGCTTCCGCCTCCAGCCGAATGCCATCGTGGGATGGAACAGGATCGGGCGCGGCGACGGGCATAGTGACCGTGTCCTCTTCCCCTTCCCCCGCTTCTGGTTGAAGGGCCTGGAGGCGCGCGGCCGTTGCCGCGTCGGCTGCGGCGACAGCCACCGTGGAGGACTGCGCCGGCCGTGCATCCGGTCCACGGCGCCGCCGCAGCCAGTCGAGCGGCGACCAGCGCGACTGCCGACGCCCTGCCGTCATCAGACCAACCTCACTCACCGCAGTCACCTCACGCAGGCACGAGCTGCTTGACGACGCCGATCAGGGCGTCAGCCGCCACAGGCTTCACCAGCCATCCGGCCGCGCCGGCCGCCTTCGCCTCCGCACGCCTCGCCTGCTGGGATTCCGTCGTCAGCATCAGCATCGGCGTAAAGGCCATGCCGGAAACCTTCTTGGCCTGGCGGATGAAGTCGATGCCGTTCATTCCGCCCATGTTGAGGTCGGTAATGACCAGCCGCGGCTTGGTGCCGGCCTTCAGCTTCGACAGCGCCTCCTCGGCCGATAGCGACTTGACCACGTCGTGGCCGGCCCGCCTCAGAACCGATTCCATGCTTGCCAGAAGGGTCGGCGAATCGTCGACCAACATAACCATCATCGTTGCGACTCCTTGGCTTGCGCGTTCGCGGGCCGGATCAGCGGGACGATCCAGCGTGACAGGAAGGGATCGGTCGGCGCGGCGACGAGGCGCGCGTCGGATTCGTGGAGGATCTGCACGATGGCCGTATGCAGGTACGTGCAGTCCGACAGATCGACCAGGGGATCGGCGGCGTTCTGCAGCCATTCCAGGAGCTGGGGCGCCTCTTCGATGGGGCAGACGCCGGAGCAGCGCACGGTGTGGTCGTCATAGACGATGGTCATGTCCGCCTCCTTCACAGCAGCTCTTTGAGGTTGAGAACGAGCAGCACCTGGCCATTGCCGAGGACGGCCGTCCCGGCATAGCCGGGAAGTCCGGCGAGCAGGCCCGTCATGGGCTTGAGGACCACCTCGATACCGACGTTGAAATCATCGACAACTAGGCCGATCGGCGCGCCGTAGAGCCGGCAAACGAGGACTGCCTCGCTGTCGCGTTCGGCCTCGTGACGCGGTAGCGCCAATCGCTCGCGCATCCGCACCAGCGGTACCAGCGCCTCGCGCAACGTGAACATCTCGGCCTGCTTGAACCGGCGCAACGAGCCCTTCGGCACGCGCACCGTCTCGATCACCGTGTCCATGGGAATGCCGATCAGCATGTCGGCCACCTCGACCATCATGACACGGGTGACCGCCATCGAGAGCGGTAGGCGCAGGAGGATTCGGGTTCCCCTTCCCACCTCCGAATCGAGCGCGATGTCGCCCCCCATGTGCTCGACGGTGGTGCGCACGACATCCATGCCGACACCCCGGCCGGAAAGGTCGCTGGCCTCGTCGCGCGTCGAGAAGCCCGCCATGAACACGAGTTGGACCGATTCCCGGTCGTTGAGCCCCGCCGCACGGGCCTCGTCGATCAGTCCCTTTTCGACGGCCTTGCGCCGGATATGCGCCGGATCGATGCCGCGACCATCGTCGCTCACCTCGATGCAGACGCGATCGCCCTCCTGGAAAGCCTTGAGCTTGATCTGCGCCGTTCGCCGCTTGCCAGCGGCGCCGCGCTCGTCCGGCAGCTCGATGCCGTGGTCGAGGGAGTTGCGCATGATGTGAAGCAGCGGATCCGACAGCGCCTCGATGACGTTCTTGTCGGCCTCGGTGTCCTCGCCCTCGATAACGAGCTCGATGTCCTTGCCGAGTTTGCGTGACAGATCGCGCACGAGCCGCGGATAACGCTGGAACAGCGTGCCGACCGGCATCATGCGGATGTGCATGATGGCGCCCTGCATCGCCTGGCTGATGCGATCGAGCGCACCGTACTGGTGCTTGATCTCGCGAGCCAGTTCGCGGCAACCGAACTCGTTTTCGGCGCGCCGGGCGAGATAAGGCAGAGCGTTCTTGGCCACCACCAGTTCGCCAACCAGGTCCATGATCGCATCGACGCGGCTCTGCTCGACCTTCAGCACCTTCTCGCCATCGCGGCGCGGGGTATCGACGGTTGCCGCGGCTGCGGAGACCGAGGCTTCGGCCGCTATGGCGGGCGCCGGTGACAGGATCTGGGACAGCGCGGTGAGAAGGGGTTCTGCCGCGTTGGCGGCGAGCGTTGCCTCGAACGCCTGCTCGAGCTCGTCGCGGACATCGCGCTGAAATTCGACGTAGACCACCCGGCCGAGCGTTTCGACAACGGCGGCGAGGCGGTTTCGCCACTCCTGGGAACCGGGCTCGGTGGCGATGATCGCCTGCTGTACCTGGAGCACTAGCGCCCCCAAGCTTTCCTCGGAAAGCTGGCGCACCGGCGAGTCGCCAGGGCGAGGCTCCGCCTCAGGCGACGCGCCCAGCCGCTCGATGATCGCGACGACGCCATCAATCGGGGGATTCGGCGCTTCGAGAAGCGTGCGGATCAGGCGGGCGGACGAGCCGATCGAGTCCTCGCGGTCGCTCGCCTGTTCGGCAGCGTTGGCGAGGGCCATCCAATCATGATCGGCCGCGTCTTCCCGCCATTGCGCGACGATCGCCTCGGAATCGGCGGGCAACGGCGTGACGGAAAAGGAAAGAAGCTCAGCGAGCCGCACCTCCCGGACGTCAACTTGTTCCGAAACATAACGGAAGAGCTCGCCGGCCGCATCCCGCGACGCATCGGCCAGCACGCGCAAGCGGACGCGGCAACTGAAGGGGTCCCCCTCGCAGAGCGTCTGCCAATCCTGGCGCCACTCCATCGCAACGCTCAATACGCCAGGCATCTGCTTGACAGTGAACAGCGGATCTTCGCCGTTATAGAAGCACTGGGGATCGGGGTCGTAGGCGATCGCCAGCAACCTGGCATCGTTGCCGAGTTCGGCGAGAAGTCGGACGGCGGCGAGTTGGTCGGCCTCGGGCAGCGTCGCTAACCAGTTTGCGCCCGGCCCTGTCTCCGCCGCTTCATCGACAGCGGCGGCAGCGGGCGCCGGCGCACTCGCCTTCAGGCGCTGGCGGTAGACGGCAACGCATCGTTCGCCGACAGAGGCGGCGTCGTTCGGCAGTTCGCCTTTTTCGTGTAGCCACTCGACCCAATGCGCCAGAACGTCGATGCCCGCCAAAAGCTGGTCGACCAGTTCTGGATCGAGGGCGAGTTGGTCCTCGCGCACGAGATTGAGAATATCCTCGGCAGCGTGCAGCAGCTTGGTGAAGGACGGGATCTCGAAGATCCCCGCGGTGCCTTTCAGCGTATGCACCGAACGGAACAACCGATTGATCGCCTCGCCGTCGGCGGGGTTCTTCTCCAGGGTGAGCAACGCCTCCGACGATTTATCGAGAAGGTCGCGCGCTTCGGGCACGAATTGCTTGAGCAGATGGTCCATCACTGCACCGTCGCGGTCAACAGCCGGACGCAGGCCAGGAACGGCTCCGGTCGGATCGGCTTGAACAGATAATAGTTCGCTCCGGCTGCGTAGGCCTTGTCGACGTCCTCGGGCTTGGATTTCGTGCTCATCATGACAGCGGGGATCGCGCTGAGAACGGGCTGCCGGCGCACTTCCCTGAGCATCTCGTAGCCGTCCATCTTCTGCATGTTGACGTCGACTACAATGAGATCAATCGTGCCCTGCAGAAGCTGCTCCAGACCTTCGAGGCCGTTGATCGCTTCGATCACCTCGAAGCCGGCCTTCTCTAGGATCTGGCGGCAGAAAAGCCGGATCGTGATGGCATCGTCGACCACGAGGACGCGAGTGCCCGGCCAGGTGAATCGGCGCGCGCCCGCTTCGGCGGCGGATGGGGTGGGCAATGCGTTTGTCATGCGCCCCTCGATGGTGCTGGCTTCTGGTAGACGAGCGCCTCGGCGAACTGACGCGGCCTGAAGAGATTGGTGATGCGGCTCATGCTTTCGGAATGGCCAAGGCAGATGAAGCCGCCGGGCGACATCGCCTCGAACATGTTCTCGGCGGCCAGGCGCCTCGATACGTCGTCGAAATAGATCAGGAGGTTACGGCAGAAAATTAGGTCGATCTGGCGATAGCGCGCGGTCTCCAGCGGATCGCTGAGATTGACCGAGCCGAACGCGATGGAGGAGCGCAGCTCGTTGATGACCTGCCAACGTCGCTCGGAAACGAGCTTGAAGTAGCGCGCGCGCAACTGCGGCGGCAGGCGCGAGAGAGAACGCTCGTCATAGGTGCCATCTCGCGCGCGCTTCAGGACATTGCTGTCGATATCGCTGGCAAAGATCTCGATGTCGTAGGAATCCGCCCGCGCCCAGTACTCCAGGATGTGAATGGCGATCGTGTATGGTTCCTCGCCGGTCGAGCAGGGAATGGACCAGATGCGGATCGGCTCGCCGGGACGCTTGCGCCGGGCGATCTCGTCGAGCATCGAGCGCGTCATACACTCGAACTGGTAGTTTTCTCGCCAGAAATAGGTCTCGTTGACCGTCATCTCGTTGATGAGGGCCTCGAGTTCCCCGGCCGCCCCATTCAGCTTGAGGGTCGTGAAGTATTCGAAGAACGAGCGGCATCCCGTGCGCCGGATGCGTTCCACGATGCGCCGCTCCATGTAGTAGCGTTTGCGCTCGTCGAGGCGGATGCCGGTCTTGCGGTAGAAGAACTCCGAGAATTTTGCCAGTTCCTCATCGCTGAGCGGATGCGGCGGCCCCTCCGCCCCCTGTCCTTCCGATGCAAGCGCGCTCATTGTTCGGCCGCTCTTGCGATCGCAACGTCGATGGCGAAGCTGAGGAACGGCTCTTCGGGGAACCGCCTGGCGCAGGCGCGCAGCGCCGGCACGCAATCGGGCCGCCCGATCTCGGTCAGCGCATCCACCGCGGCGGCGCAAACGTTGACGTGAGAGTCGTTCTCCAGGACGTGGCTCAGCCACTTCGGCACGTCGGGATGGGCGAGGCCGACCAGGAGGTTGCAGGCGAAGATGCGCACGTCCGGGTCGTGGTCGGCGAGCAGAAGCTCGATATTCGGCGCCACTGCGTCGGGCATGGCCTCCAGGGCTTCCACCACGGCGTTGCGCAGCGATGCGTCCTCGCTGCGCAGGTGCTCAGCCAAGCCGCGCACCGCATCCTGCGTTCCGAGCTGCATGAGCGAGAGCACCAGCATCTCGCGGACGCTCGCCTCGTGTTCGAAGGCGAGCCTGTCAAGCAGGGCGGCTTCACAGCCCGTCGTCGAACCGAGCCGACGGGCGGCGCTGCGCCTTTCGGCGGGGTCGGCCGCCTGCAACGCGGCGCTCAGCCCGACCATATCATCGCTCGCGCCCGAACCGGTCTTGGTCTTGCGAATCTTGGCTTTGACTAGGCCCATCGACGCTCTCCCCGGGAAGCGGATTTCGAGACGGTGCCGGCGGCCCAGCGGCCGATTTCGCGACCGATGCGATGGCTCGGCAGGACGGCGGTGGCACCGTCGAGCAGGATCAGCTCCCGCGGCATGCCGAAGACAACCGCCGTCTCCTCAGCCTCGGCGATCGTGCGCCCGCCCAGCCGCTTCAACTCCGTCATCTCGGCTGCGCCGTCATCGCCCATGCCGGTCAGCTGGACCCCGATCAAGTGCTCGGGCGTGACGATGTCGAGCGCGCTCTGGACGAGGCGCGAAACCGACGGGTGCCAGAGGCGCGACGCATCCGCCGGAACCGTGGTGACTTCGACGCGCGTGCCGCGCTGCATCAGGATCACGTCGGCGGCGCCGCGCCCAAGATAGATGTGGCCGGGCTTCAGCTCCTGCTTGCCGTTCACCTCGGCGACCGTCCAGGGCGTGATCCGGTTCAACCGCTCCGCCAACGCCTGCGTGAAGCCAGCCGGCATGTGCTGGGCGATCACGATCGCGGCAGGCAGGGATTGCGGCAACGAGAAGAGCAAGTCCTCCAGCGTCGCCGGACCGCCGGTCGAAACCCCGACGAGCACGATGTATTCGAGTGATGTCGCGGTGGCCTTGGGTGGGGCGGAAGACGCTTCGACCGTGCGTTGCCGACTTGCGGTGCGCCGGCGCAGCCGCGCCTGGGCCGCGGCGCGCACCTTGGCGACCATTTTGTCCTGCAGGAGGTGCAGCGATCGCGAGACCGTCCCGTCCGGCTTGTGCAGAAAATCGACGGCGCCGAGGGCGGTCGCCTCCAGCGTCGCGGCCGCGCCCTTTTCTGTCAGTGACGAACACATGACGACGGGGGTCGGACGTTCCGTCATGATCCGCGCCAGGCAGGTCAAGCCGTCCATCTCGGGCATGTTGATGTCGAGCGTGATCGCGTCCGGCTGCTCGCGCCGGAGCGCCTCCAGCGCCTGCACGCCGTTGTGGGCCGTGACCACCTCGAAGCCGCCTTCCGTCAGCATCGTGGCAATCACCTTGCGCATCAGCGCCGAGTCATCGACGATCAGAACCTTCGTCACGATGTCGTCTCCTTGCCCGCACCGTCACGCGGCTGCCTGTTCGCCGTCGACGGCGGTCTGCAGCAGGCGGCTCTCGCGCGTGTCGAGCAGTTGGTCGACGTCCAGGAGTTGGATCATCCGCCTCTGCTCGGCGAGGTTGGCAACGCGCCGGATCAGCTTGGATTGGGCTTCCGACATCTCCGGAGCATCGTTGATCAGCGAGCGCGGGATGCGGCGCACCTCCACGACACTGTCGACGATGAAGGCGGAACGCACGCCCTTCATGGTGAAGACCACGACGCGCTGGCGCTCGTTGCGCTCCATCGGGGCAAGTCCGAAGCGACGGCGCTGGTCGACCAGCGGCACGATGGTGCCGCGCAAATTGATGATGCCCTCGATGAAGCTCGGCGCCTTCGGCACGCGGATCAGTCTTTCGGGCAGGCGGACGATTTCCTGCACGGCATCGATCGCGACACCGAACTCTTCGTCGGCGAGCTTGAAGATGACGACCTGCTCCTCGTCGGCAGTGGCTCTTGCGAGGTTGCGCTCCATGGCCTCGTCCGCTTGTTCCGGGGTTTTGGTGTGATTGGCGACCACCTCGCGCACGTCGCGCTTGTCGACGACGGCGGTGGCATCGAGGATCGAGACCAGCCGCTTGCCGCCGTCGAGCCGGCAGACCGAGACAATCTCATTGAGCGTTTCGCCCCGCACCAGCATCGGCGGCATTGCGTCGATGACCGACGAACCGATCCGCAGCACCTCGCGGACCGCATCGGTGACGAGGCCCACGGTCGTGGTGTGTCCTGTGTCAGCGGGGGAGACGACGATGACGCGGTCCTCCTCGCTGACCGGCTTCTCCGACAGTCCGAGCAGCCGCCTGAGGCTCAGGATCGGCAGAAGTCGGTCGCGCAGCGTCACCATTCCGACGACGGCGGCGGGCGCATTGGGAACGGCTGCGATTGTCGCGGGAACATGCACGATTTCCTGCACGTCCTCGATCGGCAACGCGTATTCCTGACGGTCGACGACGAAGCTCACGAACTGCCGAACGTCCTCGCTCGCTGTCTCACGCGCCGCGGCCGCCGTCTCCATCAGTGCCTGGTCCGGCGCGCGGTTAGCCTGCGTCGTGGTCGGCGCCGCGCATTCGCGTGCCACCACCTCTTCGATGTCGAGGATCATGGTCATCTGCGCCTCTCCGGCGCCGGCGGGCCTCTGGCGGATCACGCCCTTGATCAGCTCGCTATCGACCTGGCTGCGGATGCGCTCGGTGCCCTCGATCAGGGTGGGATCGACTGTCTCCACGGCCGACATGCGGTCGACGACGATGCCGACCGGGCGCCCGATGTCGAGGACGACGACGCGGGTCGCGTCGTCGCTGCCGACGTCCTCGATGCCGAAGGCGCGCCGCAAGTTGAGAACCGGCAGCACCGCGCCCCTGAGATTGGTAATTCCCTGCAGACTGCGTGGCGCCAGCGGCAGGTTCATCAGCGCCGGCATCCGGATGATTTCCTTCACTTGGCGCAGCGGCACCGCGAAGGTCTCTGCCTTGATGAAGAAGGTGACGAACTCGCACCCGCCTTCGCACATTTTTGCACTGACAGACCCGAGAGTCGTGTCCTGAGCTGTGATCTCGCTCATGGCAGTTCCTTTGAGGGCAGGAGGCGGATCGCGGCCGCCGAGCGGCGGCCGGCGCGGCGTCTCGTCAGGCGGCCGACTGGAGCTCGTCGGCCATGGCCGCGATCTCCTCGACGGCGCGCGCGAGTTCCTCGGCGCCCTGGCTCTGCTGGTTGGCGGCGGAGGCGGCTTCCTGAGTGGCCGAGGCAGCCTGCCGGGCGGCGACCAGCACCTGCTCGACGCCCTTCTGAATCGACTCGATCAGCCCTTCCATTTCGTCGCTGCCCGACAGCACCTGACGGTTGCCGTTGACGACCACTGTGATGTCGCTCTTGACCTGGGCGAGATTGGTGGTGATGCGCTTGTTCTTCTCGACCTCCTGCATTGTCTGCGTCGAGATGTCCTGGAGATCGTGCGTCACCGTGCCGATCTGGTCCTGGATGGCGCGCACCAGATCCTTGATCCGCTCAGCGTTCTCCGAGGAGTCCTGCGCGAGATTGCGGATGTCAGTGCTGACCACCATAAACCCCTTGCCGAACTCGCCGGCGCGCGCGGCCTCGACCGAGCCGTTGACCGCCAGCATGTTGGTCTGCACCGAGACCATGGTGATGGAGTCGACGATCTTGTCGATCTTGCGCGACACCTCGGAGAGCGCGCCCATCTGCTCACGGATCCTGGCATTGGCGGCCAGCGAAGCCGACACGCCGCCGATGAGGCTGTCGACGCCCTTGTTGGCTTCGCCGATCAGCGTTTCCACCGCCGTGCCACGATCGAGCGCCGCACCGGCCTTGTCCTTGGTGACGGCAATGCCTTTGCGGATCTGCTCGATCGCCGCGCTCGACTGTTCGGCGGCGGCGCTCTGCGTATCGGCCCCTTGGGAAATCTGGTTGACGGCAACGAGGATCTGCTGAGAGGCGCGGTTGATCTCCTCGACGGTAACCGACAGCTCTTCGGCGGTCGAAGCGACTTCTTCGGCGCTCTTGGAGATATCGGCGGAAGTGCGCAGTTCGTCAGCCACCTCGCCGAGATTCTCCGTCGCCTTCTCCGCCTCGGCGAGGGCATTGGCCTGCTCCTTGAGGGCGTTGAGGCTCTCCTCGCAGGCGGCCGACTGCTGCTCCGCGCCGGCCGCGATCTGCTCGGCACCCTTTTGCGTCTCCTGCGCGGCGGTATCGGATTCTAGCGCATAGCGCGCGATCTCGCGGCCGCCGTCGACGATGACCACCATGTCGGTGCGGACGCGCTCGATCTGCTCGCTGACGTTCTTGCCGTTCTCCACTTCGGTCTTGACCGCATCGTTGGCGGAACGGATCGCCTCGGCTATGCCCTTCACCTCGACCTGGATCTGGCCGATCAGTGCCGAAATCTCGCGGGCGCTCTTCTCCGAAACCTCGGCAAGCGTGCGCACCTCGTCGGCAACGACGGCGAAGCCTCGGCCATGTTCGCCGGCGCGTGCGGCCTCGATCGCCGCGTTGAGCGCAAGCAGGTTTGTCTGGTCGGCTATGTGCGCGACGGTCTTCACGATCTCGCCGATGACGCCCGCCTGGCGCTCCAGCTCCTCGACCACGCGCACCGATGTCCCCTGGCGCTCGGACGACTGGCTGATCGCCGCAATCGAATTCTCGATCTGGCCGCGGACCTCGGTGAGCTGCGTCTGCAACGCCACCGTCTTTTCGATCGACTCGTCGGCGACCGCCTTCGAGCGGTTGATCAGGTTGCCGAGCCCATTCATCGCCTTCAGCGATTGCTGAGCGTTCGACGACGCCTCCTCGGCCGCTTGGGCGATCTGGTCCATCGCCTGCTTCAGCTGTTCGGACGCCGAGGCGGCCTGGGTCATGCCCGAGGCGAGTTCGGCCGTTGCCGAGGAGATGCGCTCGGCCGCCTGCTGTTGGCGCGCGAATGTCCGCGCGCGACGCTTCTGGTTTTCCGCGGCGGCATTGGCGGAGCGCGCCTTGGGCTCGCTGGTGGATGCAGGAAGACGATGGGCAACGTCCTTGACCATATCGGCCACGGGGCCGCCGACCCCGGCGCTGCTCGTGCGCGAGGAAAGCTTGCCTTGATCTTTTCCAGCGAGATTGTGCGTTTTCACAAGCGCCATGGGAGTCCCCGGGGAAGTTGGTTCGGTAAAGAAGGAAGGACGCGCGTCGATCTTTCTCTTGGTCCGGCTATTCCACGTAACTGTTAAGTATTCTTTTATGGCATAATAACATACAAGAGTATATTTGCTGTCCATATATTTCTGCAAGGTTATTCTTATATCAAGATATAATTAGTATTTACCGTTGGGAACGCCGATTTTATGGAATGCTGAAAAAGATCACCCATTGCGGAAGCAGACGACTGGCGAGGCGCGCCGCGACATACATATGGCTCTGCGCGGCTGGAAGGGCTTCGCGGGAGGGCGAAAAACGCCTGCGGCCACGCGCCCACCATCATCTGCGGCAGAAAGGGCAGGCAGGAGCTGGATCCCGGCCACCCCGGAGCGGGGGAAGCACGGCGAAAGCCGGGTATCGATCTGAACTCCATCGGCCCGCTGGCGCCCAAGGTCGACGTCGCACGGCTGGACACAATCGGCCAGATGGGGAACTTGGATCCCCAACCAGATGAAATCTAATCTTCTGATCCTTGGCGTTTCTGCCCCGGAGCCGATGGGCATCAGCTCTGCGCCCCGCAGCGCAAAGTTGCCGTTGCGCAGTCGGCCGGACGAGACGGAAGGCGGATTGGCCGCTTTGGAGCGTTGATCACGTCGTAGCGGACATTTGGTCGATCCCGACCATCCGCAGCGCAGTGCAAGCCTGATGCGACGAGGCGCCAAGCCTGCCAATTCTGGATGGCTCAGCGTTTCATGCGCGCGGCGACGCCATCCAGAATGATCCGGAGGCCGCGCTCGAACTCCTCCGCCTGGGAGGGGTGCTCGACCTCCTCCACGATCCTGGCGATGTTTGGAAAGCGGCCTGTGGCCAGCACGCGCTGAAGATAGGGATAGGTGGCGAGCTGCCACTCCTCCTGGGTCATGCCGCTCGCCTGGATGGCATGGCGTTCGCTGGCCTCGTCCAGGAGGGCGCCGACAACATAGGCGGTGACGGTCTTCAGCGTCTGAAGCGTGACGGCGATATCCTCGAACCCCTTCTGGCTACCGAGCGCGGCGAGTGCCGCCTCGCTATAAGTCATGGCATTCGGGCCCCGGAGCGGGCGTCCGCTCAGAAGCTCGGTCAGCCAGGCGTGTCGATGGGCGGCCCCGCGCATGCGATGCGCCATCGTCCGCAGGGTATCCTGCCAAGTACCCTCGAACGGTCCTTCCGCAATCATCTCGCCGTAGACGGCATCGACCATCAGGTCGAGCAGCTCTTCCTTGGTGGCGATGTAGCCATAGAGCCGCATCGGGCCGGAACCGAGCTGAGCGGCAACCTTGCGCAGGGACACGGACGCGAGCCCTTCCGAGTCCGCCAGTTCGATCGCCGCCTGGACGATACGCTCCCGGCTGAGCGGAGCCGGCGCCGGCCGCCTCTCGGGCTCTGGCCTCTCCCAAACAAGGAGTGGATTCGGGGCGTCTAATTCTTCTTCTCGGTCGGTCATAGCGTTTCGTTGTTGCGCATCGCGACAGCGTTGACAACACTGGATCGCAGCGATACGGTGTATCGATGAAATACGCCATATCGGCGCGATGATCTTTTGATCTCAAAGACCCTTGGAGGTCTTCTCTCGTGTGCCACACCGCTTCCATTCCCTCCCCGGCCCCTGGCCGGCTCTGGTCCATCCTTGCCGTCGTCCTTGTCGCCGACGCCATGGACCTTCTCGACTCAACGCTGACAATGATCGCCGCGCCCTCGATCGCGGCCGATCTTGGTGGCGGAGCCAGTCTCGTGACGTGGCTCGGCGCCAGCTATGCGCTGGCCCTCGGCGTACTCCTCGTCCTCGGCGGGCGGCTCGGCGACAAATTCGGCCAGCGCCGCATGTTCCTCATCGGCATCGCCGGCTTCACGCTGGCATCATTGCTGTGCGGCCTGTCGACCTCGCCGGTCATGCTGATCGCGGCACGGCTGGCGCAGGGCGCTTCCGGCGCTTTCCTCATTCCCCAGGGCATGGCGATCCTGACGGCGACCTTTCCTCGCGACAAGCTGGGCGCCGCCTTCAGCGTCTTCGGGCCGGTTCTCGGCATCGCCGCGGTGCTGGGGCCGGTCCTCGGCGGCTTCCTGATCGATGCCGACATTTTCGGCCTGGGGTGGCGCGCGATGTTCCTGATCAACATCGTCATCGGGTCCGCGGGCTTCCTCGCCGCCCTCAAGATCCTTCCGGAGATCGAGGTCGGACGCGGCGTCGTTCTCGATCTCGTCGGGGCGGCCTTGCTGGCGTTGGCGATGTTCGCCTTCATCGCCGGTCTTTCGCTCGGTGCCGAAACCGGGTGGACCGGTTGGCCGCCGATCGCGCTGGCGCTGGGCGCCGTCTCCTTCATCCTGTTCTGCTGGCGCCAGGCGAGCGCCGCGAATCCGCTGATCGAGCCGAGCCTGCTTGCCAACCGGGGCTTTACGTCCGGTCTTCTGGTCGGGTTCGGCTTCTTTGCCGCGGTCAGCGGGCTCTGCTTCGTGATCTCGCTGTTTTTCCAAGGCGGCCTGGGCCGCAGCCCGACAGGCGCCGCGCTCGGCCTCATCCCCATGGCGATCGGCATCGTCGTCGCGTCGGGGGCGTGCGCCCCGCTGCTCGCACGCCTGGGACGCTGGCTGGTGGTGAGCGGCCTCTTGATCACGCTGGCGGCCGCCGCCTTCCTGTTTGCCGTCGTCGCGAGCCATGGCGGTAGCGTCGGCTACTGGCCGCTGGTGGCGCCGATCTTCCTGCTCGGGCTCGGCATGGGGGCTTGCTTTGCCACCATCTACGACGTCGCGTTGGGCGATATCGCCACCGAGGAGGCCGGCAGCGCCAGCGGTTCCCTGAGCGCCGTTCAGCAGCTCGCGGCCAGCACCGGCATCGCCGTGATGACGACGGTCTTCTTCAGCGTGGCCTCCCATGCCGATCAGGGCCAGGCGATGCTTCTCAGTCTCGCCGTCGTCGCGGCCATCGTCCTCGTCTGCCTCGGCCTCGTCTGGCTGATGCCGGCGGCGGCCCCAGCCGAGCAGCAATGAGCCAGCGGGCGATCCGCGAAAGGAGGCTCCGATGAGCCGGAAAAGAACCCTGTTCCTCACATTGCTCTGCCTGACGGGGCTTTCGCTCGCTCCCACCCGCGTCGCGGCCGAGAACGGCGCGCCAGCGCCCGCTAAGCCGGTCCTGACCGTCCGGGCGGTCGAGCCGCGGCAGGAGCGCTGGACCTCCACCATCGCCGCCAGCGGCTGGATCGCCCCCTGGAACGAGGCGTCGATCTCCACCGAGATCGGCGAGCTCCGGGTCGAGGAGATTCTCGTCGACATCGGCGACAGGGTGAAGAAGGGGCAGGTCCTGGCCCGCCTGTCGCACGACGCCTTGGAGGCCGACCTGCGCCGCCACGAAGCCGTCGTCGCCAGCGCCGAGGCGAGCCTAGAAAAGGCGACGACCGACGCCAGCCGCGCCCGCCGCCTTTCCGAGAACGCCAAGGGAACGATGTCGCAGAAGGACATTCAGGACGCGCTGATCGGCGAGAAGGTGGCCAAGGCCAATCTCGGAGCCGAGCAGGCGAACCTCGACAGCATCACGCTCAAGCTTGAGCAGACCACCATTCGCGCCATCGACGATGGCGTCGTCTCGCAAAAATCCGCGACGCTCGGCGCCGTGCCGGCAGCCGGCACAGAACTCTTCCGTCTCATTCGCCAGAACCGAATCGAATGGCAAGCCGAAGTCACGGCCAAGGATCTGACGCAAATCGTGACAGGCCAGCGGGCGCAGATCTCCGACCAGGGACAGGCGCTGTGTTATGGATCCGTCAGAACCACGGCACCGACGGCGGATCGCACCACGGGACGGGCAACGGTCTATATCGATCTGCCGGAGAACTGCGCTCTTACCCCCGGCTCGTTTGCCAGCGGATCAATCGAAATCGACACCAAGGCTGTCACGACCGTTCCATCGACGGCCGTGACCATGGAGGGCGGGGCCAGCTACGTCTACAGCCTCGCCGATAATGACACGGTCGAGCGGCGCCCGGTGACGATCGGTCGCCGCCGCGACGGCCATGTCGAAGTGGTCTCGGGGCTCGATCCTCACGCGCGACTGGTCGTGAACGGCGGTGGGTTCCTGTTCGATGGCGCTCCCGTCGCGGTGGTTGCCGAGGAGGCGCAGAAATGAACGTCTCCGCCTGGGCCGTCCGCAATCCCGTTCCCGTCATCCTTCTCTTCGTCCTGCTCCTGATCGGCGGCCTGTTCTCATTCTCGAAGCTGGGCGTGCAGTCGTTTCCCGATCTCGACCTGCCGCTCATCCAGATCTCCGCCAATCTCGAAGGTGCGGCGCCCGCGCAGCTCGAAACCGAGGTGGCGCGCAAGATCGAGGACAGCGTCGCCTCCCTGAGCCGGCTCAACCACATCACGACGACGGTGAACGACGGCTCCGTCGGCATCATGGCCGAGTTCGAGATCGCCAAGGATCCGGAGGAAGCGCTCAACGAGGTCCGCAATGCCGTCGACAGCGTGCGCGCGGACCTGCCGTCGGAAATGAGCGCGCCGAGCGTCACCAAGCTGTCGATCCAGAACTCGGTGCTGATCACCTATGCCGTGACCTCCGGAAAACTGGACGAGGCCGAGCTATCCTGGTTCGTCGACAACGACATGACCAAGGCGCTGCGCTCCGTCGAGGGGGTTGGCGACGTCGCGCGCGTCGGCGGCATCGATCGCGAGGTCGTCGTCGCGGTCGATCCGGGGAAGCTCGCCGCCCTCGGCCTGTCGGTGACGGACGTTGCGGGTCTTCTGCGCTCGGTCCAGCTCGACCAGTCCGGCGGCCGTGTCCAGACGACGTCCTCGCGCCAGTCGATCCGGGTTCTCGGCGCCGCCGATACCATTGACCGCCTGTCCTCGGTCTCCGTGCCCGCCGCCAACGGAACCTCGATCCAGCTCGACCAGATCGCGACGATTAGGGACGCGCACGCCGACCGAACCTCGCTCGCCTATCTCAATGGCGATCGCGTCATCGGCGTCCAGATCAAGCGATCCAACGGCTATTCCGACGTCGCCGTCGCCGAGGGCATCCGCTCGGTGATCGCCACCTTCGCGGCAGCCCATCCGGAAGTCGCGATCGCCGAGGCTTCGAACACCGTCAAGGCGACCGCCGACGACTACGAGGCCTCGATGCACATGCTCGCCGAGGGTATCGTGATCGCCATCGTGATCGTGTGGCTGTTCCTCAGGAGCTGGCGCGCGACCGTGGTCTCGGCCGCCGCGCTGCCGCTGGCCATGATCCCGACCTTCATGATCATGGACTTGTTCGGCTTCACGCTGAACGTCGTCTCGCTGCTCTCCCTATCGCTGGTGGTGGGCATCCTGGTGGACGACGCCATCGTCGAGGTCGAGAACATCGAGCGCCACCTGTCCTATGGCGGCACGCCGCGCGCGGCCACCATTGAGGCGACGCAGGAGATCGGCATCGCCGTCATCGCCACGACCCTGACGCTCGTCGCCGTGTTCCTGCCGACGGCGTTCATGGGCGACATTCCGGGCCTTGTCTTCCGGCAGTTCGGCATCACGGCCGCGGCCGCCGTCCTCGCCTCGCTCCTGGTGGCGCGGCTGCTGACGCCGATGATGGCGGCGTCCCTGCTCAAGGCCAAGCGCACGGCGAGTGCGCGGGCGGACGGCCGGCTGATGCGGACGTATATGCGTCTCGCCCGCTTCTGCCTCGCCTGGCGCAAGCTGACCATCCTGGCGACCATCCTCTTCGTCGCGGCCTCCCTGTCGCTGGTACCGCTGCTCGAAACCGCCTTCGTTCCGCCCGCCGACATCGCCCAGACGACGGTGACCCTCAACGTCCAGCCGGGCAGCAGCCTGGAGGAGACGGATGCGGTCGTGCGACAGGCGGCCACCGCCATCGCCGAGGTCGGACAGGTCCGGTCTGTCTTTGCCGTGGTGGGCGCCTCCGGCAGCAACAGCGGCGGCCCCAATCTCGCCATCATCCCCGACGTGACCGGGGCCCTGCTGACCGTCGATCTGACACCGCTCAACGAGCGCGATCGGTCACAGACACAAATCGAGAACGACATTCGCGCGGCGCTGGACCGTGTGCCGGGCGCGCGGGTTCAGGTTGGGGCCGGAGGCGACGGCAGCACCCTGGGCATCGTCCTCGCCAGCAACGACGACGCGGCGCTGCTCCAGGCAGCGAAGACTCTCGAGGAGCAGATACGCGGCCTGCCCGGCCTCGGCGCGGTCACCTCGACCGCCGCCCTGGAGGCGCCGGAAGTACAGATCGTTCCCGACAGCGCTCATGCCAGCGCCGTCGGCGTGACGCCCGAGGCGATCGCCGATGTCGTGCGCATCGCCACCTATGGCGACTACGAAGCCTCACAACCGAAGCTCAACCTTCCGGAACGCCAGCTTCCCATCCGGCTGAAACTCGATGCCGACCCGGAAAGCAATCTCGAGGACATCCGCCAGCTGCGCGTCGACGGCAACGGCGGCAGCGTGACCCTCGGATCTGTCGCCGATGTCGGGCTCGGCACGGGGCCGACAAGCATCTCGCGCATCGACCGGGAGCGGAACGTCACCGTCAGCGTCGAACTGAACGGCAAGAGCATCGGCTCGGTGATGGAGGAGGTTCAGGCGCTTCCCGCCATGAAGGCGCTGCCGGCGGGCGTCAAGACGATCGACGAAGGCGAGGTGGAGAGCATGGATTCCATGTTCGCCGGCTTCCTGGTCGCGCTGGTGATCGGCCTGGTGTGCATCTATGCCGTGCTGGCGCTGCTCTTCCACGATTTCCTGCAGCCGTTCACGATCCTGATGGCCATTCCTCTGTCGCTCGGCGGCGCCCTCCTGCCGCTGGTCCTGACCGGCACCAGCTTCTCGATGGCGACCGCCATCGGCCTTTTGATGCTGATCGGGATCGTCACCAAGAACTCGATCCTGATCGTCGAATATGCGGCGGCGACCCAGCAAAAGGGTTGGCAGCGGGGCGAAGCCTTGCTCGACGCCTGCCACAAGCGGGCGCGTCCGGTGGTCATGACGACGATCGCGATGATCGGCGGCATGTGCCCCGTGGTGCTGGGCCTGTCGGGCGGCGATCCGAGCTTCCGCCGGCCGATGGGGCTCGTCGTCATCGGCGGGCTGCTGGTCTCGACCGCCCTCAGCCTCGTCGTCATCCCGGTGATCTACTCCTTCGTCGACGATTTCTCGTCATGGCTGCGCAGGCGCTTCCTGAATACCGCGACTGAATCCCACGACGGCGAGGTCGCCGTCGCGAGTCGATGAATCAGCGCGCCAACGACGCGAGCATTGGCCGCCCCGAACGCGCGCTCGGAAGCTGCCGGTCAGCTTAAGGACGGATCTTAGCGAGAAGCGGACATGCCGCGGATGAAGGATTAAGACCGGAGGCGGCCTCTCGCCGCCTTACGCGCCGAACGCAACGCCGGGTGTGGAACGAGCGGGAATGGCCGCCTTCCGAGTGAACGGGGCTCGCGCAAGCGAACCCCGTGCAGCCATCTGTCTTGGCAATCACCAGGGCAGCGTGTTGCCTTGCCAATCCAGATAGCGGTGTTCCCGGCATCCCATATTGGCTTTCAGCACCTCGGCCATTCCGGTCACGCTTTCCTCCACGCTGATCTCCGCCTCGACCGTCCCGTCCAGCGTCCCCATGGCGGTGGCGACCCAGCCGGGATGGATCGACAGAACGGTCAGCCCGGTGTCGGCATGAATCATGCGGGCAAGCATGTTGAGGGCCACCTTGCTCGCCCGATAAAGGTCCAGCTTCAGGCCCGGCTCGGTGTTCATCGCAATGCTTGCGCGGTGCGAAGACATCACGGCGAGCGTTCCGCCCTCGTTCAGCCGGTCCAGCAGGTGATGCGCCAAGCGTATGGGACCGAAGCAATTGGTCATAATGATTTCGGACAGTTCGTCCTCTGTCGCCTCGACAACCGAGTTGTGCAGCGGACCGTAAACACCGGCGACCAGGAAAATCACGTCGAAGGTGCCAATGGCATCCCGCAGCGGCGCGATCTCGTCGACGCGCGTGACATCCACATGGGCGACCTGCGCGACCCTGCTCAGGCTGCCTGTGTCTGCACCGTGACGGGCGGTGCCGGTGACCTGCCAGCCCTCAGCGTGGAGGGTCTGCGCCAGACCAAGACCAAGACCGCGCTCGGCCCCGATGATGAGAATGGAGGGCATGGTGTTTCCTTTCAAAGTGCGGTGAAGCCGCCGTCGGCGGTCACAAGCGCGCCCGTCATGAAGGCGGAGGCGGGCGAGGCGAGGAAGGCCACGACCTCGGCGATATCCTGCGGCTGGCCGACGCGACCGAGCGGATGGGCGGGGCCGTAGCTGGCCAGAGTGGCACGGCTGTCGGGCACGATATCCTCCAGGATGTCGGTTTCGATCACGCCGGGCAGGACCGCATTGGCGCGAATGCCGCGATCGCCATATTCGACCGCAATCACCTTGGTCAGTTGTGCAATCGCGCCTTTGGACGCCGCGTAGACGGCGGTATCCTTCATCGCCACCCGCGCCACGATGGATGCCATATTGACGATGACGCCTCCGCTGGGCAGCATGGCCCTTATCGCCTCGCGAGCATGCAGGAAGGTGCCGCGGGCGTTGACGGACATCACGCCATCCCAATCGGCCAGGCTCATGTCGACCAGCGGCTTGTTCATCGTCCGGCCGGCGTTGTTGACGAGGATATCGAGCCTGCCAAAGCGTTCCACGGCCAGGGCGACGCTGCGAACAGCGGTTTGTTCGTCCGCGACGTTTCCAGTCAGGGTCGCGATGCCGTCGGCCGCCAGATCATGCACGGCTTCCGACATGTCTGTGGCGAGGATCTGCGCGCCGCGTGCACGCAGTGTCAGGGCGGTGGCACGGCCGATCCCGCGGGCGGCACCGGTCACGAGGGCTGTTTGGCCGACAAGATCTTCAGTCATAGGTATCTCCTTTGCGACGGAGATACGCTTGGCTACAGGGCTTTATAATCCACGAGTAATTTATTAGGCTTGTTAGCTCAGCTTCATGATCGCAACCATGACGCCCACCGATTTCGCGCAGATTCGTGCTTTCCTTGCCGTCGCCGAGACGCTCAATTTCTCGCGCGCGGCAGAGAGGCTGGGTGTCACGCCCTCGGCTCTCAGCCAGACCATCCGCGCCTTTGAGGCCGAGGTGGGGCAGCAGATGTTCCAGCGGACGACCCGAAGCGTGGTGCTGACCGAGGCGGGCTTGCATCTGAGGGGACGCATGGAGCCTGCAGTGGCGGAAATGGCCGCGGCGCTAACACAGGCGCGCAGCAAGGGCGGCCCGCGGGGAACGGTCCGCATCGTCGCCTTTCGGTCGGCCGCCGAGAGATTCCTGCTGCCGATCCTCCCTGACTTGCGCCGGGACCTGCCCGACGTGACGCTCGACATCACCCTGGACGATGCCGTTGGCGATCCCGTCGCCGATGGCTTCGACATCGCCATCCGTATCGGCGAGGTCATCGCTCAGGATATGATCGCCGTGCCCTTGGGCGCGGATCTGCGCCAGATCGCGGTTGCGGCCCCGGCCTACCTGTCGCGGCACGGCGTCCCCGGTCATCCGCGTGATCTATTGGCCCACGACTGTATCTGCTGGCGCTGGCCCGGCCAGCCGCATCCCTTTCCATGGGAGTTTTTCGAGGACGGCCGCTGGTTCTCCATCACGCCGTCGGGCGGCTTGATCGTGAACGATAAGACGATGGCGCAGCGGGCCGCTCTGGACGGGCTCGGCATTGCCTTCTCTATCGAGGACACGGTTCGTGATCATATCGCGGCAGGGTCTCTGATCCCCTTGCTTCAACGCTGGAGCGCGCCATTCGCGGGCTTTCATCTGACCTATCCCCGCCAGCGCCATATGCCCGCCGCCACGCGCGCCGTCATCGACAAGATCAGGTTGGGAGTTCGCAAGGACGCGGGATGACGGTCCAAGGCGATGGCAGTTTCGTCCGCGAACGCGGCGTACGAATGCGCAGAACTCGGTCGGGGCTGCCCGCCATGATCGCGCCGCCGATGACAGTTAGGCATTTTCCCGTGCATCAACGTTGATGGCCATAAGGTCAGCCGAATGATCCGGATTTCATTGAGCGCGCTGAGCCAGCTGGAGTACGAATGCAGCGGAGGCATCGATCCCCGCCACCCGATGAGGTGAACTTGCGCGCCGCAACGACGGCTTGATTGGCACTTGCTAGGGAGATCGGGATCTCCCACGCCGGCATTTCGGCCAGAGCAAGCGTGTTCAGTTGCGGCTGTCTTCGCTGCCGACCGCAACGATCACCGCGATGATGTTCAGGCCGCTGAAGACCAGCCTCGGCAAAATAAACGCCGGAAACGAACTCTCGGCTGGATAAGACTCGGGGGCAACGTCAAGGCGCCCCGCGCTTCGGAACGGCAATGAAGGGTCGACTGGGGAACGTCGGCTTTTCGCCAAACGAAGTCTTCGCGACGCTGGACTGCGTGCCTGCCTGCTTTCGGATATCGGTTGGGGTTGAGCGAGGGCCGAGCATAGGCGCAGGCGATGCGGCTGAAAGCCGGCCGAGCCGCGATATGGAGAGACGGGGATGGACCTCTGGCCTAAAGCTGCCGCCAGCTCGAGTGCAGATCAACGATTTTCTCCGCTCACCGACGTTCAAGCTAAACAGCATCAGGTTGCTCGCTCAGAGCTTCAGGATCGAATCTGTCTGAGGTTCATCGGGGCGTTAACCCAGTCCTGGATGTTTCCTATTTGATCGACACTATCGATGTATAATCGGGAAAGGATAGAATGGTGCTTTGATATGCTTCGTTGTTTAATCGTTGTTTCCATAATGACGGCCAGCGCGCTGTCTGCAAACGCTCAAGTTTCGGATTCCAAGAACACTGAACCGAGCGGCCAAAGTCCATTCTGGTTCACGGACACCATATCGGACGCAGCCGCAACGCTGTTGAAATGGAATGCCTCCTTACGCGACAGGCCAAAAAGCGGCCCTTGCAAGGGCGAGAGGGTTGAGAAACCCGAGCATTGTTCTGTCGTCATTACGGCTTCCGTCCTTAAGAATGAGGGCAGCGCGGCTGCTGCGGCCATCATTGCGCGTGTTAGCGAGCGACCAAAGGCCGAAATCCGGGCTTGGATCGTCCATCGCGGCATCCTTGAGAAGATGGCCGAAAAAGGTGGGAGATTGGATGAGGCCCTTATTACTAATTTTACGGAAAATCTCGCTAACGCGATTAAAGACAAGTCATGCTCTGAATCAATACGATTGAGTGAAGTCGAATACTGGTTGCAAGTAGGAGACGAGGCTAATGCGAAAAATTACCTTAGGACGATCTCTCCAGAAAAATCACACCAGACGGATTCTCTATGCCCGTATGCGGGAAAATTAGATTCTTATCGGTATGCTCTGCTCGACTATCCGGCCTCTTCAGGGGAAATATCCTTTATCGACGTAACGACGGCAATTATATACACTGGCAAGATGCCTCTTCCTAAAGTGCGTTACAAGCTAGCGGATCTGGCCATCTCCGTCGCCGCAGCATCGGGCATTGAAGAGCCCATCCCTCTCTTGATTGCCGTTGCTCGAGACATCGAGAACACAGATTTGGAGCGGTGGCTCGCAGCCAAGTCGCAGTCAAGGTAAGGTCAATCTGTTAACTCAACGTCCTTGACTGACGAATTGATTGAAGGTCGGGGGCGGTCATCCTCGACGCCCGAATGTCGACTTTCAGTAATGGACAACGAGCCGAGGAATGCCCTGCCGCCCCACCCCGGCCAGGGGGGCGACCAGAAAGGCTCCCACGGAACGGCAGCTCTCCGCCGGTCGCTGCTCTGGAGTTGCCAGTCCGCTTTCGGCCCTGAAGTGCTTTCCGGCTTGCACGGCTGAGACTGAGTGGGGAGTTGGATGGTGTGCGGGCCCTGACAAAAACTGAACATATGGCGCCGCGACCTCTTGCGCGGCGGCGGGTGGGATGGTTTGAGGCGGCTCCCTCCTAGAGCATGATGCCGACTAGCACCGACCGGGAATTTCCGCATGATCCGCCTCGAAAGCATCGGCAAGCAGAACGGCAAGCAGATCGTCTTCATCGAGGCGTCGGCGGCACTCCAGCGCGGCGAGAAGATCGGCCTCGTTGGCCCAAATGGCGCTGGCAAGACGACCCTGTTTCGAATGATTACCGGCGAGGAAATGCCGGACGAAGGCCAGGTTTCGGTCGATCGGGGCGTGACCGTCGGCTACTTCAGCCAGGATGTCGGTGACATGGCGGGGCGTAGCGCCGTGGTCGAGGTGATGGACGGCGTCGGGCCGGTCAGCGCTCTGGCAGCCGAGATGGCGGAGCTGGAAGCGGCCATGGCCGATCCGGACCGCGCCGACGAGATGGACGAGATCATCACCCGCTACGGCGAAGTGCAGGGCCGCTACGACGAACTCGACGGCTATGCGCTGGACGGGCGCGCTCGTGAGGTGCTGGATGGCCTCGGCTTCAGCCAGGCAATGATGGACGGCGATGTCGGCAAGCTGTCAGGCGGCTGGAAGATGCGTGTGGCGCTGGCAAAGATCCTGCTGATGCGCCCCGACATCATGCTCCTCGACGAACCGTCGAACCATCTCGATATCGAAAGCCTGATCTGGCTCGAGGGTTTCCTCAAGGGCTTTGACGGCGCCGTGCTGATGACGTCGCACGATCGCGCGTTCATGAACCGCATTGTCACGAAGATCATCGAGATCGACGGCGGCGCGCTGACTTCCTATTCGGGCGACTACGAGTTCTATCGCCAGCAGCGCGCCCTCGCCGAGGCGCAGCAGCAGGCGCAGTTCGAGCGCCAGCAGGCCATGCTGGCGAAGGAAGTAGCCTTCATCGAACGCTTCAAGGCGCGCGCCAGCCATGCCGCGCAGGTGCAGAGCCGGGTCAAGAAGCTCGACAAGATCGAGCGCGTCGAGCCCCCGAAGCGCCAGCAGACAGTGCGCTTCGAGTTCCAGCCAGCGCCGCGCTCGGGCGAGGACGTCGCGACGCTCAAGGGCGTGCATAAGAGCTACGGTGATCGCACCATCTATGACAGGCTCGACTTCCAGGTGCGTCGGCGCGAGCGTTGGTGCGTGATGGGGGTGAACGGTGCGGGCAAGTCGACGCTGCTCAAGCTGATCGCGGGTGCGTCAGAGCCGGATTCCGGAACGGTGACGCGGGGGCCCAGTGTCAAGATGGGCTATTTCTCCCAGCATGCCATGGAGTTGCTCGACGGCGATCACACCGTGCTGCAGTCGCTCGAAGACAGCTTTCCGCAGGCCGGGCAAGCGGCCTTGCGTGCGCTGGCGGGTTGCTTCGGCTTTTCCGGCGACGAAATCGAGAAGAAGTGCCGCGTGCTGTCAGGCGGCGAGAAGGCGCGGCTGGTCATGGCCAAGATGCTGTTCGACCCGCCGAACTTCCTCGTGCTCGACGAGCCCACCAACCATCTCGATATCGCCACCAAGCAGATGCTGGTCGAGGCCCTGTCGCGCTTCGAAGGCGCCATGCTCTTCGTCAGCCACGACCGCCATTTCCTGGCGGCGCTCTCCAACCGCGTGCTGGAGCTGACGCCGGATGGCCCGCATGTCTATGGAGGCGGCTATAGCGAATATGTCGAGCGTACTGGCCAGGAAGCGCCGGGACTGCGGAGCTGAGCCCTCTGTCGCTCTAAGCAATTTATGAAGCCGGGCCTCTGCGGCCACCCAATGCCGCCGACGAGGACGAAAACCTTGAGTCCATTGTCGGTAAAGCCCAGCGGTAAGCGGCTTTCGAATGGCAGCGAACCGTCAATCGGGGGCGGAATACGAAGATCCGCTTTCGCTTACCAAATGAGCAAAAGCAGTCGGTCCATTCCCGGCCCATCTTGACCAAGACCGGAACGACGATGCCGGGTGGGATGGAGATGGTTCGGCCTAGGGCGCGGATCGGCGGAGGCGGTCTTTCCTAGACCGTCGGCCGCTTCGCAGTCACAATAAGAAGGAAAGCCCCAAGGTCGCGCCATCGAGCGAATCTCGGCACGTCCTCGCACGCGTCCGGGGCGGGTTGCGGTTCGACCAGCGCTGTCAGCACGAAGCCAGCGGCCGCCAGGGCGTTCAGGTAGTCGCCGATCGTTCGCGGAAAACGTGGCACGGCAAATGGAACGACATCTTCGTCCTTCGGCCGATCACCGAAGCGCCAATGTTCGGTGAACGTCGAGCGATCAAAGTAGCGTGCCACGCGGAGACCAACGACCTGACCTTCTTCGTCTCGTTCCCAGCCAAGACCTGGCGTGATGAAGCAGGGATGGAGGATGCTGAAGTGAATGAACCCACCGGGCCGGAGCAGACGGAAGGCCTCCCGCACGGCCCCGGATAAATCGGGGCCGTCCATAAGCGCCATTGTGGACAGCACAGCATCGAATGATGCGTCCGGTAGCCCGCAGTGCTCGCTGTAGGAACTCACGAGGTATTTGATACCCAGAGGATCGTCAGCCTCGTTCTGGCAGGCATGCTCGATCATACGCTGCGAGATATCCAGGCCGGTTAATCGCGCTCCGCGTTTAGCGAAAGCGCGAGTGTTGGTCCCTTCACCGCAACCAAAGTCCACGACCTCGAGTCCGTCGATTTGTGGCATGGCGTCAATGAAAGCCGGGAAAGTGAACCTGTCGCGATAGACGTCGAATCCGTTTCGCACGTCGTCTGTCCACTGATCGGCGTTACTGTCCCAACATCTTGCCACTTCGGCATCGGCGATTTCAGACATTCTCACCTCCAGCAACCTGTCTCGACGTTCGGGAACGATTAGGGGGTCACGACTGCTCCCGAAACCCCCGAACGGTTGCCGGACCGTGCATGATAGGAGACCGGCAGCTTTACGACTGCTGTGCCCCAAATTGGACGACCGCTTCCCGGACCGCCTCACCATTCTCCCCGCGCTTCGGCGATGCGCATGAAATAGCCTCGTAGAGATCCATCTCTTGCTGTGACGGCCGCATCGGCATTGATCCAATCGCTCCGCCCCTCCACAAGTCCTTCTCCAATCGCCTCGGATTCCATCAACTTCTTCGAGTCGACTTTCACGGGCGGGTCATTGCGCTCGGCATCTTCCACCGCAGGCGCCATGCTGCGCGCCGCCCTCAAGGCTTCATGGGCCTGCGAAATCGATCGCCTGGACTTCGCCCGGCCCAGGGCGGAAGCTCCGAAGCTGTGGATCGGGCGGCGAGGCCTGAGAGCAGGGTGTTGAGGCGACGGGCCATGTAACCGCCTTGCCATGGTCCGACAATCGCAGGCTGAGGGAAAGGCGCGCATTTGGCGTGATGGAGGAGAAACGCGCAGGGATGCGGGCGCGCCAATAGAAGATGTTGCCGCGTCGCTCGAGATTGCTGACCGCATGACGAATCGTCACCGCTGATGAACCCTCGGCTGGGTCCAAGACGAGCCTGTTGGGCATCATCTTTGGGCCACAGGTGTGGGCCACACGGCTTCCAGGCGTACTAAGAAGGATTCTCAGTGCCCGAAAACATCAGCGATTACAGAAGGTTAGTGCTTCTCCTAAAGAGAAGTGGCTGGGGGACCTGGATTCGAACCAAGACTAGCGGAGTCAGAGTCCTATGGCTGGCGGGAATTACCTTCCGAAAATTGCCAGAATACGGCCGAATTGGCCGAGATAACGTCGGTTCTGCTACGCAAATTCAGTTTCCATATCCACTCCATATCCACGACCCGGCGTGCGTTCCAGTCTCGGAGAGACACGTTCGGGTGCTGCGAGAATTGATGCGATCTCCTGGGCGCCTCTCTTGATTTCGACATGAGAAAGCAGCCTGATGGGGCGTCCGACTGAAGCGATGAGGATATGACCATCACCACGACCCCATTGCTCGATCCTCGACGACAACGATCTCGGCTTGGCGAGGGCGACCTCTCGCGCTTCGAAGTGATCGGGCGTGATCAAGACCAGGACTGATCCGGGCGCTTGCACGTCGGCTTGCGGAAGACACGCATGGGGCTTCGGAGCTTCGCGCGACCGTGTCCGAACTGATGGGAGAAAGGCAGCCCAAGAGGGGCGGCATCCTGGCAGCGTTACGGCGATCACCTCTGGTGGGCGCCGATCTTGATCTGTGCCGCCCGAGCGAGGACAGGCACGATTTCGGAATGTGAGGTGCTCTTGCTCGGCGCAGGCAGTATCAGCACGCCGCGTATGGCGCTCGATCTCGGCAAACTTTTCCGGCCCGACGTACCTGGCGCTGTCGTGAATAATTCGATGGCATGCACCGCTTGGTCAGGCTGAGTGTTTCCTATTCTGGCCATGAATGAACCGAGCGCCGGACCGGCGCTCGGCTGAACGTCGTCTCTACTTGATGACCTTGTCGATAAACCCGAGCGTCGTCGCATTCTCCACCAGCGTTCTCACCTTGGAGCGGTCGAGCCCGGACGGAACTTCCGCATCGATCTCCAACTTCAGCGAGACCTCGCTGCCGGGCAGCGTGGTGAGCTGTTCGACAATCGCCTCGACGATCTGGTGAATTTCCCGTGCTGGACGGTCGGGTGAAATCATCACCGTTCCCATGAAGCGCGTCGGCTTTCGCTCCTCATCGGGTTTTGACCCAGTTCCCAGTCCACCAGAACCAGATTGTGACTCGTCTAACCCTCCCGCCGGTCCTGCGACCTTCTCGTCGCGCGCCTCGGCCGCGGCGGCTGCCAGCTTGGCCCGATGGGCCTCCGCCACTTCGGGTTTGACGATGATCGACTCGCTGTCGATCACCACGGCGATGTTGCCCGACCCGGAGATGGCAAGTCCGGCATAGGACTGACGCGCCTCGTCCCACCGTTCTGCGTAGGCGAAAGGCCCGGGCAGCATGCCTGAAACCGCGGACTGGACCGATCGCACCAGAACGTTTCGGTCCTTGAGCCTGGGAAGGTAGGTGTATCGGTTGAGATACTCCCAGAGGTCCTTCAGGAAGAGGTGGTCCTTTCCGTTCCAGATGTACTTCTGCAATTCGCGATCGAGACGCGCCGGGCCAAGCTCGGGCAGCAGTCCTTCGTCGCTCACGAGCTTCTTGCTGGCGCGGGCGAGAAGCCCGTCCTGCGCCGGAACCTTGCTCGTGGTCCACTCGACCTCGCTCTGGGCGCTTTCCTGAACCGGGTAGAGCAGGTAGCACCAGGCCTCTTTCATGCGCGTCTTCAGGGTGTCGCTCGCCTCGGCGACCTTCGATTCCGCAAGCTTGGCGTCGCTCTGTGTAAGGTTGAGCCGTTCCCGATCCTTGACGATCTGCGCCCAGGCCAGCGCCGAGCGCATCGCCTGCTTGAGGCTATCGAGCTGGCGCTGCTCCGCGGCCAGGAACACCAGCATGTTGCGATAGACGCGCGGCGTGCTGCCACGCTGCATCAGGATGTCCTTGGCCTCGGCGTAGGCCTCGGATCCGTCACGTCCCGTGTGCGGATGGGCGACACCGAGTACGACTGCGCGGACGCCACCCGGCTCATCCGGAACGTCGGCCGAGCCGCCAGGTGCGACCTGGACCGCATCGAAATGGCCGCGGTCGGCGAGACCGTTGATGTAGGTGCCGAGCGCCTTGTCGATCTCCAGAAGCACCAGCGCGTCCTCGATTTGGCCAGCCCGGTCCGCCGCGATGCGATTGAGGCTCGCCGACATCGAATACCAGTATCGGCCAAGATCGCTATGCATGAACTTGGCCTGGTTGGTCAGCCGCCGCAATGCATCGCCGAAGATGGCGGGCCGCTCGCCCGGCTGCACCACGCCGAGGTTGATCTGCTTGTCGTCGAGCCCCTTGTTCTCCTGCCCGTGGGTCGGCGACGTGCCCATGAACACGGCGCGCGCGACGCGCCGGGTGGCGGAGTAGCGGTTGAGGTTGGGTGCCGACTGGTCGATCTTGTAGGGGGTCGACGTCACGCCGTCGACGTCGCCCGCGATGATCGATTGCCAGCTCGCGTCGAGATAGTGCAGCAGCTCCGGTTCCACGCGCGCCGAGCTGATCATCACGCTGCCCGGCATGATCATCACTGAAGGATCGTTCCCCATCCAGAGCTCATGGATGACCTGCGCCATCAGGCGCAAAACGCCGCGGGTCCGCTGAAACTTCTCCAGCGATCCCCAGCTCGTATAGAGCTGATCGAACAGTTCGGGATGAATGGGATAGGCCTTCTCCAGCTTGCGGCGATAGTCCTCGTCGGCGCTGCCCTGGGGGAAGTCGTTGGAGTTCTCGCGATAGAGCTTGGCGAACTGCTTCAGCGTGTTGTCGCGGTGGTGGAACTTGTCGCCCGGAATGTCCTTGAACAGCCGCCGCCGAACGATCTCGTAGCTCTCTTCCTGGCTCGCCGGGCGCCAGGACGATTCCACTCGGCTGAAGGTCTGCTTCAACCGCGCAAGGGCTTCCTGGCCACCTTCGCCGCCCACTTCGATCTGCGAAGCGGGCAGAGAGGCGACGAGCAGCGTGCCCGGGCTCGCCTTCACCGCCTCCGTCAGCGATTGCACGAAGGAAAGGTTTGCGTCGAATGAGCCAGAGGGCAGTCCGTCCACCTTGTAGATCTGGCGCAGATACGCGACCCATTCGTCGATCAGGATGAGGCTGGGCGCGCACTTCTTGAAGATCGCCTCGAGCAGGTTGGAGCCCGGCGCGATGCCACGGGCATCGTTCTCGGCCACCATGGCAAAAGCTTCGTCCCCGCCGAGCTGCCAGGCGAGGTCGCCCCAGATGGTGCGGATGGTGCGCCCGCCCGCAAGGCTGATTGCATCCTGCGGCCCGCGGGACGTGCCGACCAGCACCGCGCGGTTGACCGTCGCTGGCACCTTCAGGTCGTGGCGCGACAGGAGCTGATCGAGACCGGGCAGGTCCTCCACCGCCGTGCCGCCCACCATGTGGTAGAGGGCCAGCATCGAGTGCGTCTTGCCGCCGCCGAAATTGGTCTGCAACTCGACGACGGGGTCACCACCCGCGTTGGTCAGGCGCTTCGCAGCGCCGACGAGAAGGCTGCTCAGGCCCTCCGTCAAATAGGTCCGGGCGAAGAACTCGCGCGGATTGCGGTATTCCGAGGGCGCGCTGCCGTTGTGAACCTTGGCGAGATCTGCGGCGAACTCGGCCTGTTGAAACTCGCCGGTCGCGACGTCCTGGTGCGGCTCGACGACCTCGCGCCAGGGCAGAAGCCCGCCGACGGTGTCGACGGAGATGTCGAGCCGCTGCGTCTTGCGGCGTTCCTCGTTTCGCGCCAGCTCGGCATATTTGGTGCGCAGGATCGTGTCGCGCGATGTGCTGATCTTCTCGGCGACTTCCTTTGCGCTGACCGATTCCAGCAGCCGCCGCATGGTGTCGAGTGCGCGTTCGGCGTCGTCATAGGTGAAGCTCTCATTGTGCGAGAGCTTGTTGCGCACGTCGAGCAGCTCGGAGACGTAGGAGCGCTCCGGGTGCCCGAGCACCATGGCGAAGGCCTCCTTCCAGAAGGCCATCATGGTCTTCAGAAGCCCCTGCTGGTCCCAGCCGACCTCGCCCTTGTCGTTAGGGCGCAGCCCGCCGACGCGCTGCACAACCTCGATCTGCCAGTGTCCGGTGAGCGAGGATTCGAGCCGCTTCTCGACGAAGGGGATCAGCCCCTCAGGCAACAGTTCCATGCCCTCGAAAACGTGCTGGCGAGTGCTTTTGGCCATGGTTCCCCCTCAGAATGCCATGCGTGTCTGGCGGTTGCGGTCTTCGAGCGAGACTGTTGCCGCCAACTGGCACAGCTCCGACCAGTCGGCGATCAGCGCGTTGTAGACCGTCGCTTCGGATGCCTCGCGCCGCTTGTTGGCGGCGATGTCATAAAGGCAGTAGGCGAGATCCTTGACCGCTTCTGCCTGCGGGCCGAAGCGCTTCAGCAGCGCTGCCGCGTCATGCGAAAGGCCCTCCTTCTCGTGCAGGCGCACGAGGTGTTGAAGGCATTCCCAGACTGTCAGGTGGCTGTCGCCCTCCGGCGCCCAGTCCGGATCGAGCTCGTCGCGCTTCAACAGCCGCACCTTGCCCGCCGCGCTTTCGACGATCCCGGCATGCTTCACACTGTCGACCGAGATGCCGCGGGCGCGGGCGAGGTTGTCGGCCACGCCGTACTCGCCCTTGCCGATGCCGTTCTGCTCGAACCAGGTGATGGCGAAGCGGGTATCGGCGTCAAACTCGCCCTGGATGCCACCGAGATACTCGTCGAGTTCGGCATTGATGAGTTGCAGCGCGGTCTTGACCGTCATCGCTCTGTCGTCGGCCTCAAGCACCGCCTTGTAGCGCGAGAAGACGCCCATGCCGGGGCCGATGGCCGATTGCGGCATGTCGGCCGGGGCGATGTTGGCGGCCTGAAGCTCGGCGATGGCCGGGGGCAGCTCGCGTTTCAGCGTGCGGATGAACTCGGCTCGGGTGATGGTGTCGGCAGTCGCTTCCTTCTTGCGGCAGACGAGGACGACGGAGTTGGCGAGGGCATTGGTGCCCGATGCGATCATGCGGTTCGCCATTTCCGTGCGCAGCGGCCAAGTGCCGACGACCGCGTATCCGGCCTCGACCACGGCCTGCAGAAAGGTCGCCCAACCAGTAGAGCTAATACCTTCGTCAGCTATCTCGCTTTGCTTGAAAGCATAGTAAATGGTGGCCGGAAACCCATCTAGGGATAGGGTTGCCATGCGAGAGACCGCCGACGTCATTCCTTCGATGAAGAATCGTTCTGCTCCCTCGCGCCCACCGTGCCGTGAAGCTATCGCCACGAGTTCGTCAGACTTTGGAGTCGCAATTACGCCAAAGAGCGAAGGCTCGATGTCGCGAAGAGCTTTCCGTATCCATCCATAGAAGAAATCAGATAGTATTGAATACGCAATATTGTCATAATATGGCGGATCAGTGCTTATGATGACTGGCTCTGAGCGCGCAGCGGATTGTGCGTTCTGCTGCTCTACGACTCCAGATGCTCCCGGAACGAGCGCTGCAACGACCTTCCAAATCCATTCACAGCAGGAAATCCAATTCCCAGTCGAAGATGAGAAAGGATTTCCTTCGGCATAATCCCAAGACATGGGTATCCCCTGCCGGGAGAAGGTATTCCTAATCTTCGTGTAGCCCGAGTCCCACCCGCAGACAGCGCTTCCTCGGTCGGCAAGGCGAGAAATCGCAAAACCAAGATACATGCTCACGGCCTCAGCATACGCAAACGTTCCTACGCCACCATCGCGGAGCTTATGAGTATTTCTCTGAAGGCCGGCCGAAGCGGCGTCTTCTTCGATCTTATTTCGAACCTCTAAGACAAGGTCAGAGAAAGTGAGCAAAGAAACTAGCTGCCGGTCTGTGAATAGACTACCCCACGTTGTGAGGCCGTAGGCGGAACAGACTCCTCCTGTTATCTCAGCTCTAGTCGGCGTTGCACCCGAGAGGAAAGTCTCTCGCGCTTCTGCGACCTCCGGATACGTTTTTGCTTCCAGCGCAGAGTTTTCCTGTTCGTCTGCTGGGGAAACATACACACGTTTGCGATTGCCCTCGGCAATGACTGCCATCAGGCGCGCACCCAAACGGCCGGCCTTTCCTTCTTCTCGAATGTACTCCCGCTGAATCGGCGTGCCGGATAGGATGCAAACGAAGTCCTGTGCCTTGCCCGCTTTGGTGCCAGTGCTGGCCTGCACCATTTGATCCTTCGGAATAGCGCCGCTCTCGATTGCAAAGGTGACGGTCTTTTTCTCTTTGTCGATTGCGGGAACGATAATAGCTTGGCTGCCCTTTTTCGACGAAAGCACAAAGGAGTTCACGAGCGGAACATGCACGCCTCCGAAAGCTGGGTCAGGGCTCGCAACCGTCCGCGCCCAGATCCAGGCGATCACCGTCGCCTTGCCGCCGCCGTACTCCTTCGGCAGGTCCACCTGCGGGTAGAGATGTCCGATGCGCTCCCACGCCTTCTCGCGCATCCATTCGCCGTAGTATTTCACATCCTCGGCTAGCCCTTCGGCGTTGCGATAGAACGACCGCTCCTTGATGCCCGGGTGGATTGGCGGCTGATCCTTGAACTTCGGCGGGATCTCGATCATCGCCTTGCCGATCATCACCGCCACCGGGTTCAGGTCGGACCCATAAGCGGCGAGGCCCAGCCGCTGCGCCTCGAGCGGGATCGACCCGCCGCCCGAGAACGGATCATAGACTGGCGGCAGTTCGACCTTGTCCAGCGCCCCATCCGGAATCCGCCCATCGAGGCCTCGCGCACAGCTCTTGCGGATCTCGGCGCGCGCCTTTTCCAGCACCTCCTCGTTGGTCGAGTTCTCCCACTTCACCAAGTCTTTGATGATGTCGAACAGCCTGTCGCGCTCGAGTCCGACGACCACGTCTTCCAGCGTCGGCTCCGGCGCATTCGCCGCCGCGCCGTGCGCCGAGGACTTGCTTTTCTCCCAGGCCTTCAGCCGCTCTGGCAGCTCGGCTTCCGCCTGCGCCCGCAGCGTCTCGTCCTTTAGGAGTTCCCCGGCGTACGCCGAAGGATCGTCAACGAGCTGTGCAAACAGCACCGCCCGGCAAGCCGCCAGCGGCCGCCGCGCCCACCACAGATGCAAGGTCGAGGGATGCCCGTGGCGGATCGACTTCTCCCGCGCCGACGCCGCATTGATCGCTTCGAGCGGGATCGCGACCTCGATGAGTTTCTTTTTGTAGGTCTGGGTCATGTCAGTCAGGATTTTCAACTTGAAGGTCGGCTGCGCCGAGCGGATGGGTGGAGGCGTCGTAGAAGTGCAAGGCCGCATTGGGCAAGGCCTCGATGATCGCAGCCTTCTTTTGTCGAACGTTGCCGCCGGGACGTAGGGAGACAGCTATCGAGCGCCCTTGATGGGCGCCGATGACTTCGACAATGTGCTTGTCGCTGTCACCGAGGCCGTGTCCGAAAATCACCAGCGGACCGGGATCATGCACAAGGCAGGAGAAGACAAAGGACAGGTAGTCCGACCTGTAGATCGAGGTGAGCTTCTCCTCTGCAGTCCCCTCTGAGATGAAAAGCGGCGTGGCATCTCCATATTGGACCGCAAATAGATCAAGAAGATTTTGGCCCGGCTGCGCGCTGCGCTTCAGAGTCTGCCCGGTCGGCTTTCTGTATAAATGAAGCCCGCCGTGCAAGAAGTGCATCTTCGATTTCTTTCCCCAAACTTCGGTGTTAGCGATATCAAATTTCTTTGTCCAAAAGTAATCGCGAAACGCCGACGTGTCTCGCATCATGGACCAGTACAATAAAAGGTCGTAGTTCGTACAATATACGGAGGCGTATGTTGCGAGCTCAGTTGCGACGCGATCGAGCGTAGCGTCTGGTACGTTTAGCCAAGGGATGTGAACCGCGTGGACAGCCCGTACCAGCGCGGAGCGAATACTCTCCTCGCTTGCGACGAGGTGTTCATGCGGTTGTCCTAGAGCGGTCGCGACGGCCTTGCTTGTCGCGAGAGCGCTGAGCACGACCTCGAAATTTCGCGTTTGCAGGCGGTCGAAAAGAGCCACGTCCTCATCGCTCAGATGCGCTCCATCTTTTTGCTTTGCGGCCTCGAAAAGGGAGGTGTAGCCGAAGCTTCTCCAAATGTTTTGGCTAAAGCCGTTTCCGATCAGCAAACCCGACCAGTCTTCCAGGCCGCGTAGATCCTTCCAATCCGCTAGCTCATTGTCGAGTTCGTCAACCATCTCGGTGCGTCCTCCCCGTCGGCGCTTCATCGTGAAACCAATATCGTTCTGCTCAAGCGGGCGCGCGCGCTTCCGGCGCCTTCTTTGGCGCTAGTGTGCCGACACTGCATTGCTTGCCTCGAGCGAAATCGCGACCCCGATGAGTTTGTTCTCGTAGGTTGCCGACGGCATCAGGCGGCTCCACCAGAACAGAGGGTTGTCAGTTTCGCGTGGACGAGCTGCGCACGCTTCTTGAGGAAGGCGTCATAGTCGCCGCCGATGAGTTCGTCATAGGGGATGAGGTGGCTGGTCAGGCGAGCCTTCACCTCCTCGTCGCCAAGCGTGTTGGCATCGCGGCGCTGCGCGAGGTAACGCTCCGGCTCGCTGTCTGAGATGTTGCGGTTGGTCTGCCACGTGACCAGCGCGCAGTTCAGCGCGCGATAGATTTCGCCGTTCGAGCGCTGTTTCCTGTCGCGGAGCAGCGCCACCGGAAACAAATGATGGTATTCGCGGCTCGCCAGATTGGCGCGCGTCACCGCGCTGCCGTCCGCCAGGTCCCAGCCGCCATTCCGAAGGGCCGCCGCCAGGATCGCGCGTGCCAGGCGTTCCTTCTTCTTCGGCCAGCCGACAGCTAGAAGCTCCTGCTCGGGTGGCAGCGGGTGGAGCTCATCGTCGAAGATCGCTGGTGTCTGCGAGCTGCTATCTTCGCCCGTGACAAGTGGCTTGAGTTCGGTGAAGTCGACCAACGCTCGGGAGCCCGTCGCCCGCTCGTAGCGATCCGAGAAGGCTGCTCGCCAGAAGTACTTGCGGATCGTCGTGCGCGCTTGGCCCGCGGGATCGAGCGCCTGCGGCGCGACGGCCCACAACGCCACGAGGACCGGAACCGCGACGTCTGTCGGAAGGCGTGCCGCATCGAAAACACGCTCCTCCTCGAGGAACTCCGCGGTTCGTTTCATGCCGCGGACCAGCGTCTGCCAGTTGGCGAGCAGCTCTTTGCCGAAGTCTTTCATGAAATAGGTGGCGCTGCTCGGCGGCCGGCCCTGCAGAAGGGCGCTGGCGTAGAGGGTCAGCTCCTCGATCGGATAATAGATGTCGATCGTTGGGCACTCCTGCTTCGCCTTGGCGATCAGATCGTGCAGCGACTCGCCCATTGCCGCCTCCACCTGAGCCACGACGATGTCGTAGCGCGACAGCGGCGCTGCCGATGTGTTCATCTTGATGAAGACGTCGAGAGCGGTGTCCTTGTTCGTGGTCACAGGCAGCGAGAGGTAGGGCAGGTTGAAGGTCGCGAAGATCATCGCGACCTTGTTGCGGATTTCGATGATGTCTTCGCGCTCGTTGGCGTCCGGCACCGCCACCCTGATCCAGTCCTTGAACTGGCGGCTCGCCTCGTCGCCCGGCGCGCACAGATCGAGCGGGATCATCCTGCGCTGCCAGAGATCCTTGATCTCGTTCGCCCAGAAGGGTCGACGGTCGGTGTCGCCCTCTTTTTTCCACCGGGCTACGGAGTCGATAAAGTAGGGCATGTCTGTTTCCTCTTCTTCTCGGAGATAGAGGAAGAAGGTGCGCTCCTCGTAGTTGTTGTGCAGACCGCGCCAGAGCGCAGTCAGCCGCTGCTGCCCGTCGAGGAGATGTTCGGTGGCCCGCTCTCCGGTCGTCGGTGCTCCCTTGATCGGGCGCGACAAGAACGGCTCCTCGTTGCCGATCTCCAGAACCAGCGTCGCCCCCAGAGGCAGGCCCCGGAGGATCGTGTTGAACATCTGTGTGACGTTCGAGTGGTCCCAAGCCTCAAAACGCTGAAAGCGCGGGAGCCGCGTCTGCAGTAGTCGGATACGCGTAAACCAGTCCGGCAGGGTTCTGTTCTGTGCGTTGATGGTCATGTTTCCCCTCCCTCGGTCGTTCTTGAATGGGTGCGCGCCGTCATCGCGCCCGCTTTTTCAAGCTCACCCTGTAACAGTAGGGGGCCGTTTCTTCGATCCGCACCCGGTCGCCTGCTTGCGCCTCATTCGACACGAAGAAATCCCGGATCCAGCCGCGCGCGCGAAAGAATCGCTTGGACCCGTCGAGGTCCGTGCGGACCGGAACCGGCCCGCCCCACTCGACGAGGACGTCTCGTCGCGCCCTTTCGTGACGGTTCGATCCGCCCACCGCATCTTCGGGGAAGCGTTCGAAGAACGAGCGGAGGTAGATGTGATTGTGGTCGATATTTCCCTGCGTGAGCGTCACCTCACCGATCAGAGCACCAGCGGTTCTTGAGCTGGAGGAAGACAATTGGCTCGCGTGTACGGCATGCTCTGCTGGCGCGAGAGACGAGCGTCGAGGCTCGTGCGATGTGGTTTTGACCGCACGAGGTGACGGGGGCACCGAGACGTCAGTCTCCGAGGGCGTGTTCAATTGCCGCGCGATCGCCTCCGAGACAGCGTCATCGAACTGGACCCATGTGACCGCGCCGCTCTGGTGGCGGTAGGGAACGGAGCGGGCCAAACGGAGCACGCCGTCCAGCTTCCACGGGACATTCCACTTGGCGACCTCGCCCGAGCGGATCATCCCCTCCGGGATGCGATGGCGCTCGAAGACGGAAATCATTTCAGCAGGCGAGAGCGGGGCACCAACATCGACCAAGCGCGCGACGCCATAGACTGCGCCAGTGCCTTTGCGGATCAGGCCGAACCAGCCGCGATGGGAGGCGCTGCTCGAGCGCATCTCCCATGTCTTGGATCTGTCGAGGATGTAGCCGATCCAGGGATCGGCGATGATGAGGCCTTTCGATATTTTCAACGCAGGTACTCTTATTTCGGCGCTTCCGCCCGCTCCAGCAGGCGCTTCATGTTGAACTGGATGGCATTCTGCTCGAAGGGTGGCTCGCGCGTGTCCAGGGCGCCGCGGAGATAGCGCGGCTCGCGGGCGAAGCCTTCCTCGATCTCGACGATGGCGAGAATGAACTTCTGCGGTTCGTGCAGGGAGGTGATCACCTCCTGGCGCGTAATCATGACCGAGTCGGCTCCGTCGATGCGTCCTTTGACCTCGATAAAGCGGAGGTGGTCGACCTTCGGATCGTAGGAGGCGATGTCGTAGCCCACCTTTTGGGCGGAGACATCAGTGGGGGTGTTTCCTAGCGCGCGCTCGGCCTCCATCACCGCCTTCATCGCCGCGAGTTCGATTGCCCGCCGGGCCGCCGGGTCTTCCGCGAAGCCATGCGACGTCGTGCCTGCCGGCGCGCTCCGGGCCAAGAGCAAGCCACGCGGCACGATCACCATGCCGCCCCGGACGCGAGGCGGCTGCGCTGATATGAAGCGCTCCTTTTCCAGTGCCGAGAGCCGTCGCTTCAACCGCTCGGCCAGATCCTCAGCGCGGCGCTGTGCATTTTGCCAGTTGAGGCGCGTCTTCTTTCCCGCGCGTTCCTCTTCCTTCAGCTCGAAGGCACGGGCGTCCCAGTAGTTGATCTCCTTTTTCAGCCGGGCGCGGACTTCCTGCTCGACCTTATCGATCTCTGGAACACGGCGCGCCTTGACCTCCGCCACATGGGTTTGCGCAAGTTCCACGGTGGCAAACCGCACCGCCGATTTCTCCAGATCTTGGCGCAGCCACGGCTCGTTCAGCCGATCCTCGACCAGCGTCAATTCGTCCGCCTTGATCGGACGCAGGTTGAGGTGGGGAGCAATGCCAGCATTGGTGACCGCTCCACTCTGGTCGATCGCTGCGAACTGGAGCTTCTCCGAGATAATGTGTGGCCGGCCAGTGGCCGTCGGTCGCCCGTCCTGGACGCTGTGCTCCAGGAGGAAAAGCGCAGCGATATCCTCGCCTGGGTCCGAGTCGTCGACCAGGATAGCGCCCTGGCGCATCAAATGGTCGTACTGCTCTCGCACGACGCTGATGATCGCCTCGAGAAGTGGATGGCCGGGACAGACGAACGTGGCGACAGGCTGCTGATTGATGTGGCCCTTTTCAAAACAGATGCGCTCATAGCGCTTCTGGACCGCCGAGCCATTGCCGATCTGCCGATCTCGCTCCCGTAGGCTCATCGGAACATGCGTGATTTCCCAGCGCCCTTCCTCCCGCCGCCTAATCTGGCCGCCGAGACGCTGGAAGGCCTCGACGAAGAAGCTCTGGATATGATGGGGTTGAAGGCGCTGCGCCTCGGCCCGCTCCATCTCCAGACGCAGCTCCTGTACTCTGGCCTGTGGCATGGTGTCGTTGGTCAGTGCTCGGCGCTCCAGCAACCGCAGGAGATTGTCCTGATCGACGGCTCCGTCGACGGCCTGGAGAAGCCGCGCTTTCACATCGTCCTGCTCGCCGTATTGGATCGCCTCAAAGAGAAGATCCCTGAGGGCGGTGCCTTCGAACAGCTCGCCAAGGACATCGTAGACGCGGCCACCCAAGGCTTCGCGAGCGGCTTCGAGCTTCTCCAGCAGGCGGGCGTAAACTTCGCCTTCGCGCGTTTCGGCGGCCACGAGGTTCCAGAGATGACAGACTTCCGTCTGTCCGATGCGGTGAATGCGCCCGAAGCGCTGCTCAATTTTGTTCGGATTCCACGGCAGGTCGTAGTTTACCATCAGGTGGCCACGTTGAAGGTTGACGCCTTCCCCGGCCGCATCGTTCGCGATGAGGATCAGCAGATTGCGATCCTGCATGAAACGCTCGACGACCTTGCGCCGCTCCTCCCGAGTGATACCGCCATGAATGACTTCTACGGCATCGGGGCGGCCGAGCCGGGAACGCACCTTTTCGGACAGATAGTACAGGGTGTCCTTCGGCTCGGTGAATATGATCAGCTTGCGGCGATTGCCCGCGCTGTCCACCATCAACTCGTCGTCGAGGATCCTGTCGAGCTGAGTCCACTTCGTATCCTGACCGGAACGAAGGACGCCAAGCGCCATGCTTTCCAAGGATCTGAGCGTCTGGATTTCGAGTTCTAGCTGCTCAACAGTTTCGGCGGTGGTAGCCCCGGTCGAGATTAGTTCCTCGAGTTCGTCAACTTCTTCCTGACCGTACTCCTCGATGTTGCGGAGGACTTCATCCGTGAGATCGGATCCGCCCAACTCGCTCTTCCGCGTGAGGCGAGCCTCGCCAAGCTCGCTCTCCAGTCGTTCGCGCCGCCGCTTCAGGGACTGGTAAATGGCGGCGGGAGAGGAGGCGAGACGGCGCTGGAGGATCTGAAGGGCGAAGCCGACATTGTTGCGCTTCCTCCCGTCCTGCTCGGCGAAGCGCTGAACCCGATTCATCTCTGTCCGCACGTAGTTCGTGACAGCGCCATAGAGGGCCGACTCCTCAGGAGATAACTCATACTTGACCGTGTACGCGCGGCGTTCCGGAAAGAGCGGGCGCCCGTCGAACCGAAGCAGCTCCTCCTTCGTGAGGCGCCTCATCATATCGGCGGTGTCGGCATAATGGACCCCGTCTCGGAAGCGGCCTTCAAAACGATCGCCATCGAGCAAGGCCATGAAGAGTTGGAAATCTTCTTCCTTGCCGTTGTGTGGCGTGGCCGACATGAGGAGTAGATGCCTGCACTTTTGCCCGAGCTGCTGTCCGAGCTGATAGCGTTTGGTGAACTTCACCTCGCCGCCGAAATAGGTCGCCGACATGCGGTGGGCTTCATCGCAGATGATCAAATCCCACTCTTCCGAGGCAGCCAGATTTTCCTGAAGGTCCTCATTCCGAGCAAGAACGTCCAGCCGAGCAATGAGATGACTTCTGTCGTTGAATGCGTTGCCGGATCGGGATGTCTCGATTAGGTCGCGCGTCAGAATGTCGAACTCCAGACCAAATTTCTCGCCAAGCTCGTCCTGCCATTGTTCAACGAGACTGCCAGGCGCAACCACAAGGCAGCGTTCAAGGTCGCTGCGTGCAATCAATTCCTTGATCAAGAGGCCCGCCATGATGGTCTTGCCGGCTCCAGGATCATCGGCCAGCAGAAACCGCAGTGGCTGTCTTGGCAGCATCTCGCCGTAGACCGCCGAAATCTGGTGTGGGAGAGGATCGATCAGGCTGGTGTGAATAGCCAGGTACGGATCAAAATAGTGCGCTAGCTTGATGCGGGTTGCTTCCGTGACCAGTCGAAGCAGCGCGCCATCGGCATCAAAGCACCAGGAACGACCGCGACTTTCAATGCTCAAGCGATGCTCGTCGTCGCGGTAGAGCGTCGTTTCGGCCACGACTCCTGATTGGGTTCTATAGACGATGTTGACTGCTTGACGGCCAATCCAGTCGGTTGAGACGATCTCGACGGACTGTTCAGGCACCAAGCCACGAACAAACGTGCCGTTTTTCACCTGCTCGAGGGATGCCATTTCGATCAGTCCAGTTCTCGCAAGAGTCGTCGTATGAACCGTGGACCAGTGGCGCTTCTTCGTCGCTTCCGATGAGCACTGGAAGATCCACTTCGGCGGGATTGGTCGCGCAATTCTTGCGATCGAATCACAGGAGGATGTCTTCGTCAGTTTTGCTGATCGATCGCTAACCTGCAACCTGTGCGATCGGAGGCGTTGGACCGACGTGGGGAAATCTTTGTGGGGTGGTGCTCAGCAACTGAGGCGAGGATAGCTGACCTACTGCTGATGGTGGCGACGTGGAGTATGGCAGCACGATCGCCGCTCGTTAACCACGCGATCGCTTCGAGCATAAGGCGCCTTGCGATCGGTGGTTGAAGAGCCCACCTTGCTTTGCGTTCCGGCGAGGCTGGAACGAGATCGGCCCTCGCGGGTGTTTGCACCACCCAACGAGGGCCTGACCCGCAACCTGCGTAAGAGGTCTTGGGCTATGACGAGCCATATCGCCTTCGTCGATCCGAGAAAAGTTCTCCTGAGAGTTGGGACGGCTGCGCCGTCGATCGGCCGCGGCCTTGGCGTTCGCCGCTGCGCGCACCGCGCCGCGTAGGCCGCGAGCCTTTCACCCAACGTCCTTTCCCAATCCGAGATGATCGAGCGCACGCCGTGCGAACGCATAATCTGCGTTGGCGCCAAGACGCTAACCGGGCCGACACAATCGGCAATCGGCGGCGGGACCATTTTGCCTGCCGTAGACCCGTCGCATCCGGCTGCCTGCTCCGCGCGGCGCACCGCGATCATCTCCATCCGGAGAACCCTTCCTTGGATCACTTTGATGCACTCGAGGCGGAAGCCAACGAGAGAAACACCTGCGACTATCGCACCCAGTTCATGCCCTTTGAGGTTCAGCGCGAATTGACCGCGCTGGTCGACAAGACGATCGCCGACATCGTCGCGGGCGTGCCCGCGCCCGATGCCATCCTCGGCGACTATGTCGGGCTGGCCTCGCTGATCCGCTCGCTCTCCTTCCACGAGGGCAGGCTGCTAGAGCAGGCGATGGTCGCCCTCTGCCAGCGGAACACCGATCTGGTGGTGTTGTCGCAGAGCCTGCGCCTGCCCGTCACGTCAACGGCGCTGGAAGCGATCGCCAACAATCGCACGGGTACGCTCAAGGGCCTGGCGTTCGATGCCGACGTGAAGACCCGGATGACGTACACGCCGGATCTGATCGTCGTGAACCGTCGGCGTCACAGCGCCACCGTCATCGACATGAAGCGCTCGGTTGCTTCCTATCTCGACACCAATCGCCTGGAGGAGCTGAAGCGGCGGATGCTGGCGGTGTCGCTGATCCTGCCGGACTGGCTCTACAAGGAACACAAGCGGCTGATGGTCGACGAGGTCGGTATCGCCATCGTCGACGGGGCGAGCGCGCCGAGCGACCACGACGCCGGGATCTGGGCGCTCGAGGAGATCGACGATCTCTTGGAAATGCATGGCGCCGCCACCGCCATGAAAGCGATGCGCCTGACCTTCGGCGACCGCGTCCGCGAGTTGCTCAAGGCGGAGGCCGAGCGGGTGGTGGGCAGACCTGCCAAGCGGTTCGACACCGCCTTTGACAAAAGCCATTCGCACTTCCGCTGTGAGCTCGTCCAGGACAACGTCAACTACGGCGTCGAAGCGGAAAACATTTCCGCAGGTTGGCCGGGCGCCCGGATGATCCGGGTCGGCGTCGCGCGGACATGCGCCAGCGCCTGATACTGCGCTGAACCGGAGCGGGGTCAGCCCGCTCGCTTCCTCATCACTTCCCATCGAATTTGCCGCCGTCGGCTTCGGCCTTCGGCGTACGAGAGACAGCGTCCATGAAGACCATCTATCCCGCTCCCATCAGCCCGCGCGACCGGGCCGCGGCGTACCGCCGCCGTGCCCATGCCTCGGCCCGCCTTCGCCCGCCGGAACCCGCTGCAACCGACGCCGCGCCGCAATCAGCCGCGCCGAACTCCGATCCGGCCATCATCGTCAGCCTCGCGATGCAGCACGCCAAGCTCTGCAAATACGGCGGCACGATCCCGGCGCCGATCCTCGACGAGTTGCGTCGCCACGTCGCGGCCGGAAACGCCACCTGCCGCCTCGTCGCCGAATGGATCGAGCGCCGCGCTGATCGGCGCGGGCCGCTCCGCCCCGTCTGCGGGGGAGAGCTCTGATGGCCGGGAAACTGGGAAGCCCAAAGCCCGCACCGCGTTCGAAGACCAAATCGGCCGAGGGGTTCGACGCCGACAATATCCTCGGCCTGATGGCAAGCGACGAGCCCGAGGCCAAAGACGCGCCGCCCGTCCAGGATGCCAGCGCCGTCGCCACCCAGCTCCTGATCGACCGGGCGCTGGCTCGCGCGAAGATCAGCCGCACCGATCTCGGCGAGATGTTCGGTACGTCCAGCACGATCATCACTCTGGAGGCTCGGGCGCCCGGCTTTGCCGGGGCCGCCTTGCGGCTGCTCGACGATGGCCTGCTGCTGCCCGGTTCGGTCGAAGCGACGGATATGTCGACCGTCCGCAACTGGGCGAGCAAGATGCTCCGCCGATCCGACAGCCCGGACTTCATCGTCGCCACCGCTGCGCTCAGCATGGGCGACACGCTCGAAGCCGACGTGATCTATCGCCGTCGTCTCGGCATCGTCATGCGCAGTGGTCTGCCGCTCCTCGTTGTGAGCGAAGTCGCCGTGCCGACGGTGATCGGGCTTTCCGCCGATGCGATCCTCGATGGCGGCATCCTCGATGCGGAGATCGTCGCTGCGACCATGGTCCAGGTCATGGAGGAGGAGGCTCGCCGCGTTCGCCTCGCCCTGGACGAAGCCAGACTCGATCTGTCGCGATTGGACATCGCCGATCTCGCCGTCGCCATCCGTCCCGGCCTGCCGCTGGAGCGCAGTATCGCCATCCTCAAGTGGTTGACCTCCGGCGGGCGGGCTGACCAGTCGTCCGGCAGAGACAAGGCGGGAGACGGGGGCGGTGGAAGCGAACCCGCGGATGACGACGATCGGCGGTCGCCACGGGCCCTGTCGAAAGCGGACCGCAAAAGGCTCGGCGAATCCGGCGCCGAGCTGATCCAGCCCGTCGCGGCGGACGACCTCCGCCGCGTCACGGTCGAGACGCTGCCTGGGCTCGGCGAAGCTCGGGACTGGGCGCTGGATCTGAAGGCCGACCTCGCGCTCTGGCAGGATGGTGGGCTCGGTTGGGGCGCGGTGAGCTCGCGTCTGCTGCTCAGTGGTCCGCCCGGAACGGGCAAGACGACCTTTGCCAGCGCGCTCTGCAACACGCTCGATATTCCGCTTCTCGCGACCTCTGTCTCGACCTTTCTGGAGAGGGGACATCTGGGCGATGTTCTGAAGCGGATGACAGCGAGCTTCGACATCGCCAAGGCGTTGGCGCCGTGTGTGCTCTTTATCGACGAGGCCGACGGCATCGGCCAGCGCGTATCGATGGATCGCGATTATGCCGACTACTGGAATGCCGTCGTCAACAAGGCGCTCGAACTGATGGACGGGAGGGTGAAGACGGAGGGCGTTGTCATCGTCGGCGCAACCAATCGCCCGGATCAGATCGAGCCTGCGCTCCGCCGCTCGGGCCGCTGGGAACGCCACGTCGCAATTCCGATGCCGGACCGAAAGGCGCTCGCGGCGATCCTCGCTCATCATCTCGGCGCCGATCTCGAGGGCGTGCTCGCCAGCGCTCCGCCGAAATCGCCGATCCTGGCAAACAGCGTGCACGACGGGGAAATTGATGTCGGCAGCGCCGAGCGCAATTCCGACGACTCGGGCGCGACCACCTCAGAGGAGCCTCGGCCATGACACCTTCCCCCTCGACAGCGCTGGACACGCTGGCCCGCCAGGCCGTCGGCATGAGCGGCGCCGACATCGAACGCCTGGTGCGTGAGGCGCGGGGTCGAGCGCGGCGCGAACAGCGCCGTCTGGCCTATGCCGATCTCGAAACGGCGCTCGCCCGGTCGAAGCCGCAGCGCTCCGCCGAGCTTCGCCATCGGATCGCCGTGCACGAGGCCGGACATGCCGTCCTGCGTCATGCCTTGAGCCTCGGAACGATCGTCGCCCTCTCCGTCGTCGACGAAGGCGGCGGAACGACCACTGCGCAGGACGACCAAGCCATTCAAACCGAAGATCGGATGATGGCTCTGATCGCCGTCTATCTCGGCGGCCGCACCGCGGAGGAACTGGTCTTCGGCGAAGTCTCCGCAGCGAGCGGCGGACCCGAGTACAGTGACCTCGCCCGGGCGACGCGACTGGCCCTCGGCATCGAGATGTGCCTTGGCCTCGGCGCCGACCGTCCGCTGGTGCACCGCAATCTCGACCTGGCCGAGCACATGCTCCTGCGGGACGGCGCTCTGCTCGACCGCGTCAACGCCAGGCTGGAGGCAGCACAGCAGCAGGCCCGGATCACGACCGCTGCGCATCTCGATCTGCTTCTGCGCCTTGCTGATGCGCTGACCGAGGCGGGCACGCTCGACGCCGACGAGATCACCACTATCCTCGACGGTGACGAGAAGGCGGCACCGCCGCCGTCGGGCTGAAGGGCTTCGGCAAGCCCGCGTTCATCATTGCGCGGCGACGGGCGTCACCCCTCCCGCCGTTCGGGTACTTTCGGAGATAGAGGGTTGCCGCGTCTTGGCTGCAGGCTCCTGCAAACATCATGGCGCTGGATTCCTACCTGCGGCTCCTCGGTCTCCGGGGGCCTCTCTTCTCCCATCTCACCGGGACGCTCCAAGGCGCCCGATAAAGGACTTTCCGATGAGCATCCTCATCGCGGCCGACGGCACCGTGCTTAACCTCGACGAACTCGATCTGCTCCACCGCCTCGTCGCTGACCTCGAGCGCATCCAAAACGGCGACAGGCCGACTCGGGGCGATCTGGCCGACGCGCCGATCCTCGACAACTGGTCGCTGGCCATGCGGCTGCAACCGTGCCTGGTGGGGCAGGTCCACGGCCATCCCTCGATCGCCCGCGGCCACCGCTCGGTCACTTCGCAACTCCACCTGTTCGCGCCTCACCACGGCTACGCCCGGACGCTCTCCCGCTTCTATCGCCTCGGCGAGCCGCGGGGCGAGGACTAGAGATCACAAGTGGACTCGGCGCACGATGAGGAGCGGAAAACTTTGCCGCTTCCGCCCGATCTGAAAGGCAAGGTCAGGCCGAAAAGGGTCCGGCAGCTCTGGAGCAATTCCCAGCGGAAAGCGGCCGGCTAAAAATCCGTCGATTCCGTCCGAAGCCCAATCGCCGCGCTCCAAAGCGGCCATCAACGCCAGTCGGGAGCGAGCGCAACCAGGAACTAGCGCACGACACAACGTACAATTTCTCCTCTCAACCTCTTCTTGAGGGGAATCACTTGTGCCGTAACGCCGGCGCGGCTTATGAAAAGTGAGCTTCGAATGGGGGGGTAGGCATGCCCAAGGTTGTGTACGTCACAGGAGCGCCCGCGGCGGGGAAGAGTTCCACCTTAAGGAAGCTCGCGGAAGACGTTCCTGCGCTCAAGGTCTGGGAGTACGGCGCACGTTTAACAGAACATTTAAGGGAGCGCTCCGCGGATGTAGAAAACCAGGCCGACCTCCGATCTCAGTCCGCTTCCATTGTGAAACCTTCTGATGTGGCAGAAGTTGACCAAATACTTCTCTATTTCGTGGAATTACATCGAACCGATTATAATATTTTGATCGATTCCCACCCCGAGACAAAAGAAGAATACGGCTACCGTATCACGCCGTTCTCTCTTGATCAGTTCACACGACTCGCGCCCGACGAAATTTGGCTATTCTATGTGAGCCCTGATGAGACCCGGAGGCGGATTAGCTTGGACGCCGCCGGACGCCCGTTGGTCACCGAAGAAGAAGCGAGGATGCACACTGCATTGCAGTCGTCAGTGGCAGCGACATACGGCATGGCCATAGGTAGACCAGTCTACTTATTCGACACCGCAGGTTCTCAGGAGCAGCTCGCTTACCGACTCCGCCAGAGGCTCCAGTGAACGGATTTTTCGACTGGCTGAGCAGAGCTGTAGGCAACGGCTCACACCAGGCGCCGGCTGCGTCAACGCCTGCCACGCCGCACCAGGAGCGGCGTCGTGTCGATCTGCGGAAGGCTATCAACGCCGTGTCCGACGTGGTCCAGAACCGGCCCCGCCCGCTGCGCGTCTTCGATCAGATCCATATGAAGACGGGCGATATGGTCTTGCAGAGCGAGATTATCGCCGATTGGGCCGATGGGAAACGCCTGGCGTTTATCGGCGATGGCGATGCGATCAGTGTATGTGTAGCGTACCTTCGAGTGCGTGAGGTTCTCAACTTTGGTCCTGCTCATATCACAGTGTTCGACTTCGACGAACGAACGGTGGAGGCCGTGATGAAGTTCGCTGATCGGGAGCGAATCGGGAACCTTGATGCACGCCTTTACAATGTGCTCGATGCCTTCGACGTATCGGATCGCTACGACTGCTTTTATACCAACCCGCCATGGGGGGCGTCAAACAACGGCGAGAGCGTGAATGTGTTTGTTCAGAGGGGGATGGAGGCAACTGATCACTCCGGCGAGGGAGTAGTCGTTATAGCGGACGATGACGAACTTGACTGGCCGAAGCAGGTTCTAGCTAGCGTGCAACGCTTCGCTTCCAGTCAGGGCTTTTATGTCTCCCGGATGCAGCGAAAATTGCACGAATATCACCTCGACGATGCACCAGACCTGAAGTCCTGCAACCTTTACCTAACTGCATTGCCCGGCAACCCACCTCGCGAAGGCAGTGGCGCGATCACAGACCCCCGACGACTCGAGAACTTTTACGGACTATCTCAGGAGCCTCGGGTCCGGTACGTGAGAGCAAGGCGTCGTCTCGATTACGGCGTGGCCCACGAGGATGAGTACAAACTTGAGTTTTTGGAGAGCGGCCATGAATGAGATCGTTAAGCCGGGCGCGGGCGTGCTTTTCATGAAGATCGGCACTCATGCACAGGAAGAGTTGGCAGATATTATCGCTCGAAAGAAGGAAGAGATAAGCAAGACCGGGTATGGGATGTGGGGCTACGGAGGCAATACGTGCCATCCAGCTTCAATGGTTCAGCCTTTTGCGAGGAAATTCGCGCAAATCGGCCAGCCTATTCATCTCTGTATGGAGACGATGAACTCAAGCCATATTGCTGCACCGATGTGCGCCGCTGAATACTCGGTAGATGGGGTGCAGTGGGAGGAGATTCCGCATACGATCGAAGTCCGAGGGTCCAAGTATGCGTTGGTGATTGATCAGCTTAGAGAGGAACAACTCAAGTTGCCTCTTGATCAGACGCGCGTTCCGGTCGGACCGAGCACAGGACGGTTGGGCAGCCGGTACGTCAAGGGCCGCGTCGATAAAGCCTGCTTAAGCGTCCTCGACGCTCCAGAATTGACCAACGAGGGCGATCCTCGCGAAATTGATATCGACCTGGTAGCAACGCTACGCGAGCCGTATGCGGTATTCCTGCGCGGCGAGCGTTAAGGTGTCTGTGGCTTCTCGCGGACGAGGCCTCGGAAACTTCCCTCTCGCGAGAGCACGCCCGGGGCTTCTCCATTCAGGTGACGGGAGTAGCTCGCAAGGCCATCGAGGACGTATTGTGGGTCGGGTGCCTCTGACAGGGAGCAGCCAAAGCACGACGTGACGGCCCGATCCGCAAGCGGCTCACCACAGACTCTGACACGGACATTGTCGTGCCCTGCGGCCGAGACAATGCAAGCCACGAGCTGTTCAAAGCACATTATGCGCGAGTCCGCTTCTTTCGCCGCGACTCGCGACATAGCAACGATAGCGCGCTTATCGCCCGTCACTAGGAAGCTACACGATCTGTTCGCAAGCACCGCGAGCAGTTGGCTCTCTCCGCCATCTAGTTCTAGGCCTCGTCGGTTGGCTTCAGCTTCTAGGTCAGCCGCGATCGACAGCTCGGTGTCGTCCGGCTCGATCATCAGAACCCTGGCAAGGAGGCGGGAAAATGCGGCAGACGCTCGATTGCGATCCATGATGTACTTAGCGCGTTCGATGCGCTTTGCAATCACGAAGCGGCCTACCCCGAGCATTGCGGGCGCGACGTCATCGATCGTCAAGACCTCAACAGTCTCTTCAACTAGGGTGTAGCAAGCTGCCTTTAGGGCTACGTCGTTGTCGATAAGCGTTCTTTCAGTCATCTTTACCGAACATGACGTTTCGGAGGAAATGGGCGCCTTCGTCGTTTAGGAGGCTCCAGTCCAGCTCCGTTTCAGCAATCTGGTTCACTTCGTCGGAAGCACGTTTACGTTCTTTGTAGATGAAGCGGAGCGATGACATCGCCACAGCCCATGCATTGCGGCGGTATGCTAGGCAGAGCGCTAGAGTGCCTGGCTCTACACCGTACTCACCAGAGGCGGCTAAAACGGCCGCTGCTAGCGTGGGCGAGTTGAAGCTAGATAGGTTCGTCTGAATGTCGGGCTCGGGCGACCCCGTGAGCAACATCAGAGCGAACTGGTCGGCTTCGCGCTCTTGGGAGTCCGAATCATGAAAACGAGCAGGATCTTGAACGTCAACTAAGGCGGGAGCCTCGGCAAGATGGTTGAGCATGACGTGCCCAAGCTCATGCGCCAATGTGAAGGCTACCGGAGCGGGGTAGGCTGCATCCTTGCCAAGCAGGACCGCGAAGCGCCCGTCCATGCCGACAACCATCGCATGCATGGACTTTGCTTCTAAGGGGAAGACGCGCAGGTGAATGACCGGAACGCCGAGAGCCCAACAGGCGGCTAACAGCGATTGGAGATCCACAAATCGCGATCCACGCAGGATGGCGTCCCTAAGGGCATCGGAGGAGACAGTCCGGGTCGGCGGACCGGCTGTTGCGCGGAGTAGCAGGCGCCCTACAGACATGCCAAAGGAGGATAATGCTGCCCGCTGACCCTCATCCCCAGCGGAGAGGTGCTTGAATTTGACGTCGTCGTCCCAAACGAACTCCACACGCTCACCGAGGAGAGGTTTGGGCTCGAGCCCCAGCCTCCGCGCGAGGGCGAAGCGGAGCTCCGCGCGTCCTGACGGCGTAGCCCCGGCTTCGTCAGTCCACCACGACGGCCATGCAGCGCGGATAGCGGCACGGCTAATACCTGCACTTCTCAGCCGCTCGATGAGTTTGTTTTCGCCGCTTGCCACCGCTGCCCCTGATAGATGCCCTGATGAAGGGCTAGCATAACGCGATGCTAACGCGAAGTGCGCTAGAGGAGCTTCCCTCCGGAGGCGGAGTCAGTTCGGCGTGGCCCACTCCTGAGTTCGGACACCAAGGTGGACCATTCATCTACTCCACGTTGACCGGCATCTTCGAGCTTCGATCGCATTTCCGCGCTAATCTCCACTGGGTCCGTGAGGCGCACCCAATAGCTACCGGTTAGCTCCGCCACTAGATTCGCTTCATAGTCTGCACGCGTACTCGCAGGGTGCACCCGACGAATGAGCGCCGTCACCTGCGAAGCACCCACTGGCGCCCCAGTCCCTCCAACATTCCGGTATGCGCTGGGATCAAATACGTCCCCTCGGCGAAGGATCAGCGGGGACTCCGAACGACACATCAGCGCATAGTGGGCTCGCTTGCCTCCTCCGGTGGTGCTTCCCCTGCTTGTGATCAAGGAGCGGGGCGGCAGCTCCCGTTCCACCCCACAGGCGTCAATGTAGTGGCGCCAGACGAAGATGCGGGTCGGTGCGCTATCGACCGGCTTTGGGCGGGACTTCATGATCGAGAATACTGCCCTCACTGGGACATTCGTACGTGCGAGCACATTCGTGATCACTGCGGGGGCATTTCCTACGCCCCACAGAAACAGGCCTTCGCCAGCCCGCCGCTCAAGCTCTTTTCGAGCGATTATTGTATCAAGCTTCTGCCCTGCCTCGGCTTGCATCCGGGACCAGCATACGAACTCCTCATTCGCGTCCTTGTGATGCCAGTCGCAGGAGGGATCAGTCTGCATTTTTTCGTTCATCGCTGTAGCCGGGGTCGTACCTACTGCCTCCCTTGGCATTGCTCCAGGCCAACCTCAACACCGGGGCGCCACAATCACCGTTCGACCCGAATAGCTGTGGAACCTATGTGCATAACCCTCTCCGCCGCTATCAGGTTCTCAGCTTCCGCGGTAAGGTGTTAACTTACGCAATTAATGGCATTCATCGCCTTCAGAATCCCAGCGCAAAGCTGGGCTCTATTCGCGAGACCTCTTGAGAGCCAAGGACCTGCTTTGAAGCAGAGACCGGGGCGCGATCTCGCGAGCCATAAAGCCATAAGCTTCTGTTTCTCCGCCCTCCGATCTTGCCTCTGAAGGAGGGACAAGTTGAACCGCGCCGGGTTTGCCGGAGGCTCCCACTCCTGAGAGGATGGAGCCACGATGAGCAAGACGACCAACAAATTCTCGCCGGAAGTGCGCGAGCGAGCGGTGCGGATGGTGCTGGACCATGAAGGGGAGCACGTCTCGCGCTGGACCGCCATTCTTTCGATTGCCCCGAAGATCGGCTGCGCGGCGCAGACGCTGAACGAATGGGTCAAGGCGCCATGTCGAAGCCGTCGAATTCGCGACACTCGAATGGGTGGATTGGTTCAACAACCGCCGTCTGCTCGAGCCGATCGGCAACATTCCGCCCGCGGAAGCTGAAGCCAACTATTACGCCGCCATGGACCAAACCGACATGGCCGCATAGCTAAGATCAATCAGCCTCCGGCAAATCCGGCGCGGTTCAGCCATCGGAAACGGCCGCGCTTCATGTTCTGGTCCTCGTCGATTGGCCAGAACGAGCTTCAACCTGGATCAAGCCCCGGGGGCAACGTCACGCGCCATCCGGTCGAGGGCGGCGACTGGAAGGCCCTTCTCGATGCTCGCCATCAGGCCGAAGGGCGAGGCGGCCATGGCGTCATCGCCGGACAGCCCGAGAACGGCAACCACGTCTTCAAAGGCCTGCATCGATCCGCCTCCGTATCATCGAAGGTAGGATAGAGCCTTCGACGGGCGTGAGCCACACGGGCGCTTGGGGGAGCCAGCCCATACGGATGCATTTTACCGTGCGGATTTCCCTCTGTGGCGGAATGTCGCAAGGTCCGGAGAGGAGGGGAGCGGAGTTTAAGGAAAAGCTCCTTGCGAATTCATGACTTATCCCAATTCGGGGCGGCAGAATGGGGGCTTTGTCCCCGGTGATTTGCCGCCTTGGTCTACGTCTTCCGTGCGGGATCGCTCAAATTCGAATTGTTCTCTTTATGTCCTGTCAGGTCCTGCGGACGCACAACCCGCGTCCCGCCAATTCCGGCGCCAGCAGGACCAACAATGCTCAAGGACAACAGCAAGCAGACCCACGAGACCGCCGCCGACACGGAGACCGCCCAGGGACAGATCCGCGGACGCAAGCGCAAGGCGGATGTCACCCAACAGGCCATCGACAAGCTGAACGAGCAGGAGCGGCAGCGTCTGGCTGATCTCCGCAATCGCGTTCACGAGCTCGGCCGCCGGACCACCGGGCAGGTCTTCGATTTCGGGGCGTATCTCGAGGAGGCGGCTGAGCTGTTGCCGGAAAAGGCCTTCGAAGGTTGGGTGAAGCGGGAGTGCGAGATCTCGACCCGCCACGCCCGCAACCTCCGCGCCGTGCACCGCGCGCTCGGTGAGCGTCAGGACGAATGCATCGACTACAACATTCCGCCGTCGGTCCTCTTCAAGATCGCGGCCGCGGACGCGAAGATCATTGACACGGTGATCGCCGCCTATGGCAAAGGTCGCCGCCTCAAGGTGCGCGAGGTCGCCGAGATGGTCGCGGGCGATGCCGGGACGGACGGTGAGCCGCTGGCGCCGGAACTGCGCGGCGGCGCCAAAGGCTTGAAGGCGCTCGCCGCCGCCAAGGCCGCGCGTCAGCAGAAGAGCTTCGAGGCCGGGCTCCAGTTCATCCGGACGACCTTCGAGGAGGCGCTGGAGGCGGCCGGACAGAAGCGACTGTCGAAGAAGGATCTCTGGACGGCGCTGGAGCTGCCCGGGCGGCTCTGCCACCGCGAGCTGACGGAACTTCTCTGCGACATCGACGCGGAGACGATCAGCGGGACGGTCTCGCACAGCCACCACGATCTGCCGGAAGGCCCGTGGACGGAGCTTCACGACCTGCTCGGCAAGCTTGGTAGTCGGGAACACTGGCCCGACGCGGCAACGCTGAAGGCTTGGGCCGAAGATCGCCTCCTGCCGCTGCTCGCCTTCGCCCTGGACGGCACGCCGATCGAGCCGCGCGCGCCGGAAGCGAACGCGGATGCGGACGCCGTCTACGCCGACGCGGAAGAAGAGGACGTCGCGGACGACGAGGCGGATGACGCATTGGAAAATGCCGAAGCCGAGGTCGTTGCCGCCGATGTGGGGCTGGAGCCGGGCTACGCGGAAAAGTTTTCCGCTGCGGACCAGATCGACGCAGCAGCTCCGGCCGAGGACACTTCGCTGGATCCGCTCGATGACCCCACCGCCTCGGATGACGATGAACACGACCGCGTTGCCGCTTCCGACGAGGCGTCGGCCGCGGAGGCTCTGCGGACAACGTCCCTGGCGGGGCTGCGTCCGAACCGCAGGGCGTCGCTGACTCCGCCGCCGATGCCGACAGAAATGGTGCGTCCGCAGCCCGGGCCCGCTCGGTAGGCAGCGCTCTTGGCGTTGCGGCTTCGCCTTCGGGCGGGGCCGTGATGCCGTGAGCGACCGGACAACGGCGCACCATGACCTCCTCGAAAGCCGACAAATCCGGTGCCTCCGTCAGGCGCCAACGGCGCAATGCGGACCAAGCGGACTATCAGCGAGCGTATCGTGCCGCACAGAAGGAGCGCCGCCGTCCGTCGCGGGACGACGTCGCGCGGGTTCTCCTCAATTGGATCATCACGCTGCTGTTGGAAAACAAAGACCATGACGGCCTGATGAATTTCCGGACGGGGGTCGTGCTCCGCCTCGTCGAGCAGGGCTTCGACCGGAAGGAAAGCCAACTTCGTTTCGACGGTCTCATCGACAAGTATGAAGACGGCTGGGACTTCCGCCGCAAGCCGCATCTGATGAAGCCTGAACTCGACGAGGCCGAGTGAAAGGCGATTTCGATCCGCAGCCGACGAGCGATCCACGGACCGCGACCGCTTCCGGCTCGGTCTCGTCTGACCTGATCGTCATCGGCGTCGCGTGACGGGCCTCACAATCCGGCCGAGGCCGCGCCATTCGGGGCTTCTGCTAACGCCGTTAGCGCTCAATACGTGAATCGGGGCCATTACTCCTGCAAACGGCGTTTGCCGCCGCAACGATGGTCCAGACGCACGACGTGACTGAGTCGCTAAGCGGTGCCAGCCCTCTCTTGGCCGAGGGGGAGGTGAAGCAGGCCGGCAAAAATCGGCTCCATCGTTCTTCGGTGTTTGGCATCCGTGATGTCGACGCACTAGCGAGCGTCCCCATAAACGGGTTCATCGGCGCGTCATGATCTGGTTCAATCTCCCGGAAAGGAGATTGCCATGTGACGCCATGAACTGACGGACCAGGAATGGGCGGTCATCGAGCCGCTGCTGCCTCGAAATGGCCGCGGCGTCGCCCGTGTTGACGATTGCCGGGTGATTAACGGGATTTTTGTGGCGGTTTCGAACGGGCTCATCCTGGCGCGATGTGCCGGAGCGCTACGGCCCTCGGACCACGCTCTACAACCGCTTCTCCCGCTGGCGGGCCGCCGGTGTGTGGGATCGCCCGCTGGCCGCAGTTTCTGAGGCCTACGATAGCGACATCGTGATGATCGACAGCTCCTGCGTCCGCGTCCACCAAGCATGGTGCCGGCGAAAAAAGGGGGGCCTGCCGATCCTTGCATGGGACATTCGCGTGGCGGCCTGACCACCAAAATCCATGCCCTCGGCGACGCCGACGGACGCCCCGTGCGCCTCGAACTGACGGCTGGACAGGCTAGCGGCGCCCCCATGGCGACCAAGCTGCTCGACGCTGTCGCACCCGGCGCCACCGTCATCGCCGACAAGGCCTATGATACCGACGGCATCCGCTCCTTCGTCGCCAGCCGTAAGGGTTGGGCGAACATTCCGCCGCGATCCATCCGAAAGGACGCCTTTGCCTTAAGCGGCTGGGACTATCGTCAGCGCAACCGGGTCGAACGCTTCTTCAACCGCATCAAACAGATGCGAGGCCTCTCAACCCGTTACGACCGAAGGGCGGACAACTTCCTCGCCGTCCTCAGGCTCGCCGCCATCCGTATCTGGATCAACGCCAAATGAGTCGGCTTCCTAGAACGATCCTTTAGGCAGAATATCCGTGCTTCATGGAACCCCAATGTGATGCTGTATACCCCGGCTCGGAGCACAACATGGAACACTTGGACGAACTTGCAAACGTGGCGGGCATTGCCGGAGTTGCCGTTGGTGCATCGGTCCTGGTCTTCCGGGTGGCTATTGCCCGTAGCACAAGTTGGCCGCCTGCGACGGCGTCTCGGCTCGTCAACCGAATTGCAGTTTATTCATTCGCAGTTGCTCTGGCTGCAATTGCAGTTCGGATCTGGATTGAGGTCCGACCGAGCGCTCAAGAGCGCGCTGCCGCGCGGCAAGCGGATTGCCTGAAAGAACTCGCAGATCTTCCATCGCACGACGCTTCTCTCGCGCCTCCTGCGGCCATTGAAGCAGGCGGAAGCGTTAAGGCTGGCCGCAGGATAGCGATTAGGGCCGATCGACTGGAGCGTAAATTTATCCAGGCAACGTGCGGCGATGTTACTGCCGAAGACATCGACATAATCATCGGCAGCGTCAAGGCGCTGATGGGAGAGGCAGGGCAATGAAACGCCTAATAACTGGGTCGCTCCGGATTGAGTTGGCGCTGGCTGCCTTTTTTCTCTTGTCAGCGCCCGACGGGAGGGCACAGGATATCTCAACACCTGCCATTCAGGCAGATGGCGATGTTATCTCCGGCCGTGACATCAACATCACGCAAATCATCAACGGTCTCACCGAACCGCAAGTCGCTGACATCGTTCGAAGAGTTTTAGACGAACAAGATGCATCTCAGATCATTGCGGGTCTTGCCGAAAAATTGGGAATAACGAATGCGGCAACGGAAAATTTCTTTCGAATATTGGGGCGAAAGAACGTTCCTCACGAGGAACTGCTGACCACGCTTGCCGATATTGCCGTAAGGCACAAGGAGTTGGTCACCCGTCTTGCGGCACTCGAGCCGGAGAACCCCCAAACGCGCCGTTTGTTCGATAAGGCGAAGTCCGCGGTGGAGGCTGGCCAACTGGAAGAAGCGGATCGGCTGTTATCTCGCGCGGAGGGGAACGAGTTGACCGCGGCGCGCACGGCCCGGGAGATCATTAGGCAAGCGGCCGAAGCAGCCAACCAGCGGTTTCTGACGGCGGCACAAGCGCGTGGTGAACGCGGTGAAGTCGCGTTGCAGACCTTGGACTACCTGACGGCCGCCGCGCATTTCGAAAGAGCTGCTGAGATCGCAGGAGAGGCTTCGGCGGATGCTGCTGTTACCTACGTTGTGAGGCAAGCAAATGCTCTGGCCGTATATGGAGACCAGCACGGTCAGAATCAACCTCTTAAGAAAGCAGTTGTCCTATTTCGGTCAGTACTGGAGGAGCGCACGCGCGAGCGCGTGCCGCTCGACTGGGCCATGACGCAGATCGGCCTGGGCACTGCGCTTGAATGGCTGGGCGAGCAGGAGGCGGGCACGGCACGTCTGGAGGACGCGGCAATGGCCTTCCGCTCTGCGCTAGAGGAGTTGCCCCGCGAACGCCTGCCGCTTGACTGGGCCACGGCGCAGAACAACCTCGGCGCTGCGCTTACCGCGTGGGGAACGCGGGAGGCAGGAACAGCGCATCTGGAGGAGGCGGTGATGGCCTTCCGCTCAGCACTGGAGGAACGGACGCGCGAGAGCGCGCCGCTCGATTGGGCTGCGACGCAGAGCAACCTCGGCGGCGCGCTTGTAGCGCTGGGCGAGCGGGAGGCCAGCACAGCGCGTCTGGAGGAGGCGGTGATGGCCTACAACTCTGCACTAGAAGAGTTGACCCGTGAACGCGTGCCATCCTACTGGGCTACGGCGAAGAACAACCTCGGCAGCGCACTTGCCGCGCTGGGCAGGCGGGAGGCGGGCATCGCGCGTTTGGAGGAGTCGGTGATGGCCTACCGGTTGGCTTTAGAGGAGCGAAACCGCGAGCGCGAACCGCTTGACTGGGCTGCGACGCAGGCCACCCTTGGCAGTGTGCTTGCCACGCTGGGCGAGCGGGAGGCCAGCACAGCACGTCTGGAGGACGCGGTAACGGCCTACCGCTCTGCACTGGAGGAGTTGAGCCGCGATCGCCTGCCTCTCGGTTGGGCTGCGACGCAGGCCAGCCTGGGCAGTGTGCTTGCCACGCTGGGCGAGCGGGAGGCCAGCACAGCACGTCTGGAGGACGCGGTAACAGCCTACCGCTCTGCACTGGAGGAGTTGACCCGCGATCGCCTGCCTCTCGGTTGGGCTGAGACGCAGGCCGGACTGGGCAGAGCGCTTGCCACCCTGGGTGAGCGAGAGGTGGACACAGGGCTTCTGGAGGAGGCGGTGACGGCCTACCGCTCTGCACTGGAGGAGTCGACGCGCGAGCGCCTGCCGCTTGACTGGGCCGCTATCCAGAACAACCTCGGCAACGCGCTTCAGATGTTGGGCGTGTGGCAGGCGAGGGCAGCGCGACTGGAGGAGGCGGTGACGGCCTATCGCCTTGCACTGGAGGAGTTGACCCGCGATCGCCTGCCGTTTGGCTGGGCCAAGATACAGAACAACCTTGGCAACGCGCTTCAAAGGTTGGGCGTGTGGCAGGCGAGGGCAGCGCGCATGGAGGAGGCGGTGACGGCCTATCGCTTTGCACTGGAGGAGTTGACGCGCGAGCGCCTTCCGCTTGACTGGGCCGCGGCGCAGAACAATCTCGGCATAGCGCTTACAATGTTGGGTTTGCAGGATGCGGGCACAGCGCGCCTGGAGGATGCGGTGACGGCCTGCCGCAATGCACTGGAGGAGCGAACCCGCGAACGCTTACCGCTCGACTGGGCCGAGACGCAGATGAACCTCGGCTTTGCGCTCGCGGCGCTCGGGATGCGGCAGGCCGACAAGATGCGTCTGGAGGAGGCCGTTTCAGCCTATCGATCGGCGCTAGAAGTATTACTCTGCAGGGATTTTGCAGTTCAGTGTAAGAAATCGCAAAAAATGCTAGATATTCTGTCAGCCGTTTTAAGACAATGAACAGATAGTCACTGGATTATTACACCTTTGTCGCGGGAGGGATCACGAATCGCTGCAAGGTCTTTCTCACTTGCTACTGAGGTGACAGCCCAACGACAACGGTATCGGCTTTATCCCTCCGCCTCCTCCACAAATCCCTCCTCGATCGGCGCGGCTTCCGTCAGCTTCCCGAGGTCGAGCATCACGGGCGGCCGATTGCGCTTGGCCTCTTCGGCCGCTTGCGCCATGCGGCGTTCCAACTCCGCCTGCGCGCGTTCGGCCTGACGGCGTGGGGGCGCCTGCATCGGTAGCTGCGGCGGATGACGGAGACGGCGGCCGAGTCCCTGCTTCCGACGGCGTTCGACGATCTTCTCATATTCGCCGAGAACCGCGTCGGCCCAGGCCTGCAGGCCGCGGTATTTCAGGTTCAGGCGCTGACTCTTGTTGTAGTGGTCGCGCGTCACCTGCGCTTCGCGCGCCGCGGGATCGAGCTCGGTCGGCGCGTGGTCGAGGATGGCGGAGGCGGTCGCGGCCGGGAGGCCGGTGTGGGTGGCGAGGTGGGAGGTCATCGCCTTGCGCAGGTCGTGCAGGGTGAAATGCGGCAGGCCCGCTGCGGCGAGCAGGTCGGTCCTGTCGCCGTCCTTGCCGCGAAGGCGGTTCAGCAGGCTGTTCAAAATGGTGTCGCCGATGGGCTTGTCGGCGTGACCGTCCTTGTCGCGCAGCTTGGTGCGCGAGGACGGGAAGACCCAGAGGCTGTCCGGGCGGCGATGGGGATCGAGCAGGGCGCGGGCGAGGGTGCGTTCGAACACCTCTTCGGGGATCGGCAGGGCGAAGGGGCGGCCGCTCTTCATCGCGCTTGGCAGCCAGGAGACCTCGTACCAGCCGTCCGTGTCCGTGCGGTCCTCGATCCGGTCGGTGATGACGTTATAGGCGGCGTGGGTGCGCTGCGCCGTCAGCGCCACCCACCAGAGGGCGGCGAGCGCGATCTCGCTTGTTTCCAGGCGGATCTTGCGGTCCGGCTTGATGCGGTGGCGCTCGGCGATGTCGAGCAGCGTGGCGACCTGGGCGGCCGTCAGTGGTGGGATCGGCGGCTGGCCGTCCATCTCGGCGAGTGTGGCTTCCGTCGCATAGGTGTGGTGGGTGAGTTCCAGCCACCAGGGCGCGATGTCGTCGAGGTGCGCGGCTGCGTGGTGCTTCTTGGTCCACTTGAAGGCCGCCTTGGTGTAGATGACCAGCTTGCGCTGCCGCGCCTTGTGGCCTGCCGCCCACCACGCATCGCGCAGCCCCTCCATATCCACCTTCTGGATATCGCGGACGAGCATCTTGCCGAAGCGCGTCGTGACCTCCGGGTGGCGCAGGATCAGTTCCGTGTCCTTGATCGTCTTGGCGCTGGCGGGCTTCAGCCTGCCGTTCGCCTTGACCTTCGGCTGGGCGACGTGCTCGGCGATGTAGCGGTCGACGAGCGTCGGCCAGCGCCAGGCGCCGTCCCGCTCCGCGGCGAAGGACGCGCCCTTGGCCGCTGCCGTCGCGGCCGACTGCCCGCTGAGACGGGCCTTGAGGTAGACGTCGACCTCCAGCCCTTCCTTCATGCGCTCGCGGATCTCGCCCGCCAGCGCATCGGCATCGGTGACGGTGTAGAGGACGCCCGGCTTGCGCTGCTCGCTCTTGGTGTCGGGATGGCCGACCGGGGCGAGGCGCTTGAACGTGCCGCTCCATTTCAGGAACCACCCGGCGCTGTGGCCGGAGACGCGGATCGACAGGCCGACGCGGCCCGGATCGGTCAGCGATAGCGCCTGCGAGGAGGCATGGCGGCCGTCGGCCTCGGCGAGGGCGCGCTTCTGCGCGGCGGGACCGAGTCGGACCTTCTCTGTGGGCATCGGCGCCTCCCGGTGGATATGGCAGATCCCATATCCACTCCATATCCAGTGACCGGGTGCAGAATCGGTCGATCCCGGCCTGGAAAGCGCTGGCAGAGTACCGCGGAAACCGTAAGCCAAACATGAAAAAAGCCCGGAAAACCGGGCCTTTTCAGCTCTTTATGAAGAGAAGGAGTGGCTGGGGGACCTGGATTCGAACCAAGACTAGCGGAGTCAGAGTCCGCTGTTCTACCATTAAACTATCCCCCAGCGGGGCGAGCGCCCAAGCGCTGCGAGGGCGCTATATAACGATGTTGGCGCCGTCTGTGAAGCCTCCCGCGAACTTTTTCCTGCATGGCGCCCGCCGCCATCGTCTTCGCGCCATTCCGCTTTCGCCCTGCCCTTGTGCTTCGTCTGCGGCTTGGTACACTTAACGCAACACACGCCGAGACGGGCATGGCGCGATGCCGTGTCCCACGCCGGAGAGACAAGAGTGACTATCCGTGAACTGCACGGGAGAGAGTATCCGCCAGAGGAATCTGTTCGAAACAAAAAGCTTTTCGAGGATCATGCTTTCGGACACGGCGCATCGGAGAGCCTGAGAGCTTCCGATGCGATCTCCCACCAACGTGAAGAGGCCTCTGCCGCAAGGTCAGGTGCCCCAGGCGCTTCGCAAACCGCGCGACGTCATACGCCGCCTTCCGCGCCGGGCGGCCTGACCAAACGCCAGAAGCGCCGCCGACGCCGCGCCGGGGCTTCGCCTTGCGTGGCGGAGGCTTCGCCGGCCGCCGAAGTTGGGGAAAGCCCTGAACGCAGCGAGAAGCCCGCGCACAAGCCCCGGAGAAAGCGCCGGAACGGCCGCTGCGCTCCCGCGGCGGACCATGCCCCCAAGGTGGCGCCTCCCAAGGCCGCGCAGGCGGCATCCTCGCCCAGCGGCGGGTCGGTGGCGCGAAGCACGGCCCTGGAGGCGCCCGGCATCATCTCGGTGCGCTCGCCGGCGGCTAACGGCGTACGGCCGCGCGCCTATGCCGCACTCGACCTCGGCACCAACAATTGCCGGCTGCTGATCGCCATTCCGACGCGCCCCGGCCAGTTCCGGGTCATCGATGCCTTCTCGCGCATCGTGCGGCTCGGCGAAGGCCTCAGCCGTACCGGACGGCTTGCCGCGCCCGCCATGGACCGCGCCCTCGCCGCGCTCTCCGTGTGCAGCCAAAAGATGGCGGCGCGCACCATCGCCGACGCCCGGCTGATCGCGACCGAGGCTTGCCGCGCCGCCGCCAATGGCGAGGAATTCATCGAGCGGGTGCGCGCCGAAACAGGGCTGGACCTCAAGATCGTCAGCCGCGAGACCGAGGCGCGCCTTGCCGTATCGGGCTGCGGCTCGCTGGTGGACCGGGAGGCCAAAGGCGCCGTTCTCTTCGATATCGGCGGCGGCTCTTCCGAGATCGCCCTGCTCGACCTGCGCCCCGGCTACACGCGGCGCCTGTCGAACCGCATCGTGGCGTGGACGTCCCTGCCTGTTGGCGTTGTCACGCTGGCCGAGCGGCATGGCGGGCGCGACGTCTCGCCGGAGACGTTCGAGGCGATGATCCAGGAGGTGCTGGAGCGCATCGAGCGCTTCGAGGGCCGCTCGCGGCTCGAGGATCTCGTCGGCACTGATTCGTTCCATCTTCTCGGCACGTCGGGAACGGTGACGACGCTCGCGGGCGTCCATCTGGCCCTCGAGCGTTATGATCGTCGACAGGTGGACGGAACATGGCTGTCCAATGGTGACATCGACCGGCTGATCGCCAAGATAGCCGGCTGGAGCTTCGAGCAGCGTGTCGCCAATCCGTGCATCGGCAGCGATCGCGCCGATCTGGTCCTTGCCGGCTGCGCGATCCTGGAGGCGATCCGGCGCGCCTGGCCGGCGAAGACGCTGCGGGTGGCCGACCGGGGCCTGCGGGAGGGCCTGCTCACCGAGATGATGGTCGCCGATGGCGTATGGCGCCGCCGCTCCAACGAACGATCGAGGCGATTGGCATGAACGACAGGCACGGCGGCGAGCGCGGCCTCACCGTCAAGGTGAAGAGCAAGCAGAAGGCCTCCTCACGACGCTGGCTGGAGCGCCAGCTGAACGACCCCTATGTACGCCGGGCAAAGGCCGAGGGCTACCGCTCCCGCGCGGCCTATAAGCTCATCGAGATCGATGACCGCTACAAGCTCCTGAAGAAGGGCATGCGCGTGGTCGACCTCGGCGCGGCTCCCGGCGGCTGGTGCCAGGTGGTGGTGGATCGAACGGGGGCCGGCGCCGACGCGGTGCGCCTCGTCGGCATCGACGTCCTGCCCATCGAGCCCCTCGCCGGCGCGACCTTTCTGGAGATGGATTTTCTCGACGACGCGGCGCCCGGCCGCCTGATCGAGGAACTCGGCGGGGCGCCCGACGTGGTGCTGTCGGACATGGCGGCGCCGACCACCGGGCACCGCCGCACCGACCATCTTCGAACCATGCACCTTTGCGAGATCGCCGCCGATTTCGCGCTTCGCACGCTGCGGCCGGGAGGCCACTTCCTGGCCAAGACATTCCAGGGGGGCACGGAGAACGAGCTTCTTTCGAGCCTCAAGCAGGCATTTTCCAGCGTGCACCACGTCAAGCCTCCCGCCTCGCGGGATGGGTCGGTGGAGCTCTATTTGCTGGCCCGAGGCTTCAAGCGACGCGCATCCCCGGAAACGGAGGATGGTGCCGAGAACGAGGCGGCCGAATGATTCGACCAGGCCAGTTCCTTTGCCGGCTTACTCCGCTGGCTGGCGGCCTGCCACCTCAGCCCCGGCGTCATCGCCGAGCGGCGTGAAGCTCAGCGTGGCGGAGGCGGAGAGAAGGCCGACGAGGATGAAGGCCACCGAATAGGTGGCAATCGCCGGCGTCTCGCGTCCGCTGAGGTGGATGCCGATCTCGAGGATCAAGCCGGCGAGGGCGACGCCGAGGGCGATCGAGATCTGCTGCGCGGCGGCGAGCATGGCCGTCGCGTCGCCGGCCCGCTCATTGGGCACGTCCGCGAAGGCCAGCGTGTTCACGCCGGTGAAGAACATCGACCGGAAGAAGCCGCCGACCAAAAGGAGCGCCAGGACGATGGCGACCGGATAGTCCGGCCGCAAGAGGCCGAGACCCGCCGTCGTCAGGCCGCTGAGGATGGCGGCCCAGATCAGCGTGGCGCGGAAGCCGTGTCGCTTCAGAACGGGCTTGGCCGCGAACTTCATCGCCAGGGCGCCGCTGACGCCGACACAGGTGATGAGGCCCGACTGAAAGGGCGAATAGCCGAAGCCGAGCTGCAGCATCAAAGGCATCAGGAAGGGCACGGCGCCCGCGCCGATGCGGAAGATCGTGCCGCCGGAAATGGCGGCGCGCAAGGTCGGGATGCGAAGCAGCGAGAGCCGGAGAAGCGGTTCGGGCACACGGCGCGCATGGCGCATGTAGAGAAGGCCCGCCGTCGCGCCGATCGCCATCATCGCGGCGCCGACGGCTGGGGGCAGCGCGGGCAGCGAGACCACGGACGACCCGAACACGAGGCCCGCGCAGGCGAGCCCCGACAGGACGAAACCCCGTCCGTCGAAATGGACGTTCCTGACCCTGTCGATATGCGGCAGGAAGCGGGTGGCGAGGACGATGCCGAGAAGGCCGATGGGGACGTTGATGAGGAAGATGTAGCGCCAATCCGCGAAGGTGGTGATGGCGCCGCCGACCGGCGGGCCGACGAGCGGCCCCACCAGGGCGGGAATGGTGAACCAGGCCATGGCCGAGACGAGATCGGAGCGCGGCACGGCGCGCACCAGCAAGAGGCGGCCCACCGGCGTCATCATGGCGCCGCCCATGCCCTGGGCGAACCGTGCGGCGACGAAGCCCGTCAGGGAGCCGGCGAGGGCGCAGGCGATCGAGCCCAAGACGAAGATGACGATGGCCGCGCGGAAGACGAGCTTGGGTCCGAACTTGTCCGCCATGCGCCCCGAGATGGGAATGAAGATGGCGAGGGAGACATAATAGCTGGTCAGCGCGAGCTTGAGCGCGATCGGACTGGTCCCGATATCGGCGGCGATCGCCGGCAGGGAGGTGGCGATGACCGTCGAATCCATGTTCTCCATGAACAGGGCGACGGCAAGAACAATGGGAACGATGCGGGTCAAGGAAGCCTCGAGCGGGCGGGGAGCGCGCCTTGCGGTGCTGTCCGATGGATCGGGATTGGAAGCCGGGTGGGCGAACGAACGAAAACGCCTCGACTGTCATTATGGTTCAAGTTGGCGTGTTTCAACCTTTCTGCGGCGCTGCCTCGAGCCAAATGAGCGCTCAAGGTCTCAGGACGACAAAAGGACGGAGGATAGGGCGATGATAGCAGGACTCGGTTTCAGCCGGCGCTCGATGATGAAGGCGGGCGCGGCAGTGGCGGCAGGGCTGGGCGCCGCCGTCACCTCGCGGTTCGACATGGCACAGGCCGCGTCGTCTGGCGAAACCGGCGCGGCGAAGGCTCCCGAGGGCAGTCCGATGCCGGCATGGTCGCGGGTAAAGCTCGGCGACGCCTTGATCACCACCGTCCTCGACGGGACGCGCGCCGGCGACGGGCCCTATCCCACCTTCGGCGCCGATCAGTCGCAGGAGGCCGTGGCGGCGCTGATGCGCGAGAACCACCTTCCCGAGAACCGCTTCGTCAACATGTTCAACCCCGTCCTCATCGAGATGGGCGGCGAACTGATCCTGGTGGATACCGGCATGGGCGCCGGCGCGCGGGGCAACGGAATGGGCTTCCTCACAGAAAGGATGAAGGAAGCCGGATACAAGCCCGACGACGTGTCACTCGTCATCCTCACCCATTTCCACGGAGACCACATCGGCGGCCTCATGGAGGACGGCAAGCCCGCCTTCGCCAATGCGCGCTATGTCGCCGGGGCGAAGGAATACGAGTGGTGGACGTCGGACGAGGCCCGCTCCGGCGATCGCGCCAAGAACGCCGAGATGGTCGAGAAGAACGTCGTCCCCTTCAAGGACAAGATGACCATGGTCAAGGAAGGCGACCAGGTCATCGAAGGCATCACCGCGCATGAGGCATTCGGCCACACGCCGGGGCACATGATCTTCGCCGTTCAGTCGGGCGGCAAGAAGCTCTGGCTGACCGGCGATACGGCCAATCACTTCGTCGCCTCGCTCCAGCGGCCGGACTGGTCGGTGAGCTTCGACCAGGACAAGGCGATGGCGAAGGAGACGCGCCGGCGCGTCTTCGACATGATCGCCGAGGAGCGCTCGCCCTTCATCGGCTACCATATGCCCTTCCCCGCCCTCGGTTATGTCATGAAGATGGGCGAAGGCTACCACTACATGCCCCACACCTATCAGCTTCTGGTGTGACGGGAGAGGCCGGTCCCTTCGCTGCGGTGCGAAGACCGGCCTTCCCAACCCCCGCTCGCCGTGCTACCAGCCCTTGCCATCCCAGTTCGCCCCGGCCCTTCGGCGCCGCGCGCGGCGAACCCTTTCTGCTTGACCACCTTCAGGAAAGACGGCGATGGCTCGGATCATTCAAACCGCAACCGGCGACACGGCGCTCACCTTCGATGACGTGCTGCTTCAGCCCGCCTATTCGGAGGTGATGCCGGGACAGGTGGACGTGCGCACGCGCATCACCCGCTCGCTGAAACTCAACATACCGATTCTCTCGTCGGCCATGGATACGGTGACGGAATCGCGGCTGGCCATCGCCATGGCGCAGGCCGGCGGCATCGGCGTCATCCACCGCAACCTCACCCCGATCGAGCAGGCCGAGGAGGTTCGCCAGGTCAAGAAGTTCGAGAGCGGCATGGTGGTCAACCCCGTGACTATCGGCCCCGACGCGACACTTGGCGATGCCAAGGCGCTGATGGCGCAGCACCGCATCTCGGGCATCCCCGTGGTGATCAACGGCGGGCTCGGCGGCCAGACCAAGGGGCGGCTCGTCGGCATCCTGACCAACCGCGACGTGCGCTTCGCCACGGACGATCGTCAGCCCATCCATGAGCTGATGACCAAGGAGAACCTCATCACCGTGCGCGACACGGTGGATCATGCCGGAGCGAAGCGCCTGCTCCACGCCCACCGCATTGAGAAGCTCTTGGTAGTGGATGAGGAAGACCACTGCATCGGCCTGATCACGGTCAAGGACATCGAGAAGTCGCAGCTCAACCCGAACGCGGCCAAGGACGCCCACGGCCGCCTGCTCGTCGCCGCCGCCACCAGCGTCGGCCCGGACGGCATGGAACGGGCGGAGCGCCTGATCGACGCGGGCGTCGACCTCGTCGTCGTCGACACCGCGCACGGCCAGTCCTCGCGCGTGCTCGAGGCGGTGAGCGCGGTGAAGCGCCTGTCCAACGCCGTCCAGGTGGTGGCCGGCAACGTCGCGACGCCCGAGGGCACGAAGGCGCTGATCGATGCGGGCGCCGACGGCGTCAAGGTCGGCATCGGGCCGGGCTCCATCTGCACGACGCGGGTGGTGGCGGGCGTCGGCGTGCCGCAGCTCTCGGCGGTTCTCGGCGCGGTGGAAGTGGCCGACCGGGCCGACATTCCGGTGATCGCCGACGGCGGCATCAAGTTTTCGGGCGATCTCGCCAAGGCGCTGGCGGCGGGCGCCTCGGCCGCCATGATCGGCTCGCTGCTGGCCGGGACGGAAGAGAGCCCCGGCGAGGTCTACCTCTACCAGGGCCGCTCTTTCAAAGCCTATCGCGGCATGGGCTCTGTCGGCGCGATGGCGCGCGGCTCGGCGGACCGCTACTTCCAGGCAGAGGTTCGCGACACGCTGAAGCTGGTGCCGGAGGGCATCGAGGGGCAGGTTCCCTACAAGGGGCCGGTCGCCGCCGTGCTTCATCAGCTGACGGGCGGCCTGCGCGCCGCCATGGGCTATGTCGGCGCCCCAAACCTTCAGGAATTCCGCGAAAAGGCGACGTTCGTGCGCATCTCGGGCGCGGGCCTCGCCGAAAGCCATCCGCACGGCATCACCATCACCCGCGAAAGCCCGAACTATCCGGGCGCGAGGGGCTGACACACTTCTCTCCCGCCGCAACGACGCCAAGGGTACGGACTGTCGTGGTGGGTGTGAAGCAAGACAAGACTCACGCCGGCCGGAACCGGCGTGAGGAAAGCTCTCAGGGGTGGACGCCTACCACTCAGCCGGCGGGCGTAAGGGTCACGGACGTGCCGGCGGCGGCCGCGTTGAGGCCGATCTGACCGGTCAGGCTGACCGTCTGAAGCTGGATCGAGCCAGCCGTGCCGCCGACGAGAATGTTGGCGCCCGCTCCGGCTCCGACCGTCGCCTGGACGCTGGCGCCCTCATAGAGCCCGCCGAGCGAGCCGCGATGATAGCCGGCGGTCGGCGCGAACACCGCCCAGACGAGTTTGCCGCGCGTGGTGAAGCCGACATCGATGCCCATCTTGCGGATGGTGCCGGTATAGGCCTCGGCGCGGCCCGTCTTGGAGGACGGCTGGAACATGCAATCCAGCGTCTTGGCGGAACCGAGGACGTAGCCGACGCCGCCGCCGACATCGCAGCTGAGATATCCAAGCCTGACGCCGCCATAGGAATCGGTCTGCTCATAGGTGGGGGCGGGTTCGGCAACGACGAGATCGGCGGCTTGAGCGAGAGAGGCGCCGCCGAACAGGGATGCTTGCGCCAGCATCGTGATGGCAAGGGCTCGCTTCATCGATATCTCCTTCTGGATGTGATCGCTTGGTTCATGGAACAAGCGCGAGACGCGGCACTAACGAAGTCGCGCGCCAATCGATCCATCCGAAGCGGCGGTCCCGATATTCTTGTTCGCGGTGTGCGCGCGATGCAACAGCGCGAGCGTTCAGGCCGCGCGCGAAGCGATCAGCGACCGAATCCGCTCGGCATCGGCGGGCGTGGCAGGGTTGTAGACGATCATTCCGAGATCGGGGCGGCCATCCACGGCGAAGGCGGAGAATTCGAGAGCGATGGAGCCCACCTCGGGATGGCAAAGCCGCTTCACGCATTCTCCACTCGCCGCAATATCGTTGCCGCGCCACAGCGCCTCGAACTCCGGGCTGGCAAGAGACAATTCCTCCACCAACTCGGCGATCTCCTTGTCCGCGCCGGCTCTGGCGGCATCCGCTCGGAAGGCTCCCACGACGTAGCGCGCGACGCCCATCCAGTCCTCCTGGACCGCCTTGATGCGGGAATTCCCGAAGATCAGGCGCAGGATGTTGCGCTGCCGTGGGGGAAGCCGGGCATAATCCGTCAGCAACGCCGCCGCCGCGCGATTCCACGCCACGACGTCCCACGTGGCGGTCTTGACGATGGCGGGGCTCTCACCCAGCGCGTCGAGCACACGCTGCAGCCGCGGCGTCACACCGTCCACCGGCTTGTAGCGGGCTTCGGGTGGGTGTCCGCGCCCGAGCATGAAAAGATGCTCGCGCTCGGGCTCGGTCAGCATCAGCCCGCCCGCGATGCGGTCGAGAACGTCGGCGGAGGGGGCGCCGCCGCGCCCCTGTTCGAGCCAAGTGTACCAGGTCGGACTGATGTTGGCGCGCTGGGCCACCTCCTCCCGGCGAAGCCCGGGCGTACGCCGGCGCCCGCCCGAGAACCCCAGTGCGGCCGGATCGAGTCGCAGGCGCCGATCACGCAGAAAATTGCCGAGCTTGTTGCCGGTTGCAACGGACATGGCCAGCCTGTTGATGATTATACCAGGATAAGGTCACTACTTTAACAGGACAAAGCTTAGGCCGAAAAGGTTCGCCGAACAACGACGGAGACTCTTATGCGTGTATTTCTGACTGGAGCGACCGGGTTCATCGGCTCGCACATCCTTCCCGAACTGCTCGAGGCAGGGCACCAGGTGCTTGGGCTGACGCGTTCGGATGCCGGCGCGCGGGCGCTCGCGGCGGCAGGCGCCGAGGCGCATCTCGGGACCCTCGAGGACACCGACAGCCTGCGCGAAGGAGCGGCGCGCGCGGACGCCGTGATCCATACCGCCTTCGATCACGACTTTTCCAATTTCGCGGCCAACTGCGAGAAGGACGGGCGCGCCATCGCGGCGCTGGGCTCGGCCCTCAAGGGAACGGACCGGCCGATCCTCATCACCTCGGCCGTCGGGATGGGTGCCACCGGCCCTGGCGAGGCGGCGAGAGAGGATGTCTTCGACGCTCATCATCCCAGCCCCCGCATCGCGTCCGAGCGAGCAGGCGCGGCCCTTTCGGCAGAAGGGGTCAACGTCTCCGTGATCCGGCTCCCTCAGGTTCACGACACCGCCAAGCAGGGCCTCGTCTCTCCCTATATCGAACTCTCGAAGGCCAAGGGCGTGGCGGCCTATGTCGGCGATGGCCTCAACCGCTGGTCGGCGGCGCACGTCGTCGACGTGGCGCGGCTCTACCGGCTGGCGATGGAGAAGGCGCAGCCGGGCACACGCTATCATGCGTCCGCAGAAGAGGGCGTTCCGGTCCGTGAGATCGCGGAGGTGGTGAGCGCTGGCCTCGGAGTTCCGACGGTCTCCCTCTCCCCGCAGGAGGCGGGAGAGCATTTCGGCTGGCTCGCATTGTTCGCCGGATGGGACATGCTGACTTCGAGCGCGTGGACACGCAAAGCGCTCGGCTGGGAGCCCAGGGGCCCGGGACTCATCGCCGATCTTCGGAATATGGACTATTCGGTCGTCGGCGCCGCGCACGGGGCCTGAGGGCTCACCGTTCACTCGGCCTCAGGGGGTCGGTAGGGCGGTCAGGCCTTTTCGACCTTCTGACGAGCGAGGTTCATGTGACCGTCTCGGCGAAGACATAGCCGAGGCGGTATTCGGTGAGGATCATGGTGGGTTCGGCGGGATCTCGTTCGATCTTGCGCCGCAGCCGCGCCACCAGGACGTCGATCGTCCGATCCTGCGGGTTCCACTGGTGGTCCCCGATCGCCTCGATGAGCTCGCCGCGACTCATGATGCGACCGGGATGAAGAACGAGGGCGGCCAAAAGACTGAACTCGGCGTGGGTGAGGCGCACCGACTCACCGGCGGGCGATTTCAGCCAATGCTCCTCCAGATTGAGGCTCCAGCCGGCGAAACGGCGCGCCTTGTTGCGCAAGGGCGGCTCTGCGGGGCGCGCGGTGCGTCGCAGCACCGAATGAACCCGGGCCAGAAGCTCACGGTTGGAGAACGGCTTGGTGATGTAGTCGTCGGCTCCCAGCTCCAGGCCGACGACGCGATCCGCCTCGGCCGTCTTGCTGGTGACGAGGATCACCGGGATTCGCGACCGGTCCTGGATCTCGCGCATTAACGCCAATCCGTCGCCATCCGGAAGGCGAATATCCATCAGGACGAGGTCGAAGGTGACGCGATCGAGAAGGCGTTTGAGGCCGCTCGCGCTATCGGCGGCGGCAACACGAAAGCCTTCTTCCTGAAGATAGGCGACCAGCGTTTCCTGGATCACCGGCTCGTCGTCCACCACGGCGATTCGGATCTGGTTGGGAATGATCGCGACGCTCGTCCAGTTCATCAACTCTCTGCTTCTTCTTGGATCAGCGAGGTGCGCGCATTTCATGCGGCAGACCGTTGCCGCACCGTGCTCCCGCGACCGGTCTTATTCCATGACCTTCCTCAGTATATTGAGCAACCCAAGCGGGAACTTCATACTCTTAATGGTAGAACTTCCTTCAGGCCGCCTGATACTCCGACAGTGCATATAACATGAGCCTGCCGAAGTCTTTGCCCGGCTATCGATTTTGCCGCCGGATGGGCGCGCGTCCCGGCGGCCGCGCCCCTGAACCAGCAGGGGGCGGCGCCGATGCGGCACCGCCCCCCTTGACGTTACCAAGCCGGCCGGCGCCGCTTCGGGCACCGGCCGGCAGAAGAGTCGGGTCGATCAGGCCGCGTCTTTCGGCGCGTCGAAGACCGTCACGGCCGGTGCCTCGCCCTTGAACTTCTCGACCTCGGCCATGCAGGTCGCCGCCGAGGTTCCCTGGGCCAGACGCGACGTGCCGATGTCGGGCGTCAGGACGTTCACATCGCCATACTTGCAGATCGTGTTGTCGTCCGAGACGTCCTCGGGGTCGTACCAGCCGCCTTCCCACAGGCGCACCACACCGGGGCGGATCTCGTCGGTGACGACGGCGCCCGCCAGCACCTGACCACGGCCGTTGAACACCCGCACGATATCGCCATTGGCGATGCCGCGCTTCTCGGCGTCCTTGGTGTTGATCAGGCAGGGCTCGCGGCCCGCCACCGTGTACTGCTCTCGCACCTTGGTGCCGGCGAGCTGCGAGTGGAGGCGGTACTTCGGGTGTGCCGAGTTGACGTGGAGCGGATAGGTCTTGTCCTTCTGGCCCAGCCATTCCATCGGCTCGATCCACGTCGGATGCGGAGGGCAATCCTCGGTGTAGCCCATCTTCTCGATCGGCTTGGAGTAGATCTCGATCTTGCCCGTCGGCGTCGGCAGCATGTTGATCAGCGGGTCCTCGCGGAACTCGGCATGCTTGACGTAGTCGCGGTTCTTCTCCGGCACCTCGAATTCGAGGATGCCCTGTTCCCAGAAGGCGTCGAACTCGGGCATTTCGACTTTCTTGCCGGCGGCCTGAGCCTTCGCGGCCTCGTAGACCTCCTTGATGCGGTCCATCTCGCTCTTGCCCTCGGAGAACTCTTGGCCGATGCCGAGCTTGTCGGCGAGAGCGGAGAAGATGTCGTAGTCGCTGCGCGATTCGAACACCGGATCGATGATCTTCTTCATGGCCAGAAGAGCCTTGCGGCAGGTCGGGCTGACCATCTCGATATCATTCCGCTCGGCCGTGGTTGCCGCCGGAAGGACGATGTCGGCGAAGCGGGCGCTTGCCGTCCACTCGATGTCCTGGACCACCACCGTCTCGAACTTCTTCCAGGCCTTGCGCATACGATTGCGGTCCTGGTGGTGATGGAAGGGATTGCCGCCCACCCAGTAGGTCATCTTGACGTCGGGGTAGAGGTGGGTGCCGCCATTATGCTCGTACGACTCGCCGGGCTTCTCCAGCATGTCGACGACGCGTGCCACGGGGATGATCTGCGCCCCCTTCTCTTCCGGCCACTCCTTCGTCTCCTTGCGCTTGCCGGCCGAGATCGGCGAGCCGATGCTCGGGCCGTTGGTCACGGGAGCGCCGCAGGCGTCGAGGTGGTAGCGCTGGCTGAAGCCGCCACCGGGAAGACCGATCTGGCCGATCATCGAGGCGAGCGTCACCAGGGCCCAGGGGAACTGCTCGCCGTGGTGCTGACGCTGCGTCGACCAGCCGCTGACGATCATGGTGCGGCCCGCCACCATACGGTGGGCGAGGTCGCGGATGTCATCCGCAGGAATCTCGGTGATCTCGGAGGCCCACTCGGCCGTCTTCTCGACGCCGTCGGAACCCTTGCCCATCAGGTAGTCGGCGAACTGCTCGAAGCCGTAGGTGTAGTCGGCGATGAAGTCCTTGTCGTAAAGGTCCTCGCTGAGCAGCGTGTGGCAGAGGCCGAGGGCGAGCGCGACGTCCGACTGCGGCCGGATCGCGATCCATTCACCGTTGAGATCGTTACAGGACTCGACCTTCACCGGGTTGAGGAAGACGGTCTTCTTGTTCGCGGCCTTGAGCTCGTCGATCCAGTTCCACTCGTCATGGCTGGGGATGGTGTTGGAGATCCGGTTGTTGTTGACCGGATCGACCGCCCAGAAGACGACGAGATCGGAATGCTCGTTGACGGTCTTGAAGGTCGTCTGCGGCCCCTCGGCCTCGATCATGCCCATGACGTAGGGCATGATGGCCTCGATGCCGGCCTTGGAATAGTTGCTGGAGCTTGAGACCGAACCGCCCATGAGGTTGAACAGGCGCTGCAGCATGGCCTGCGGGTTCATGCGCCCGGCGCTGCGCCAGCCATAGGAACCCGTGTAGAGCGCCCAGGGGCCTTCCTCGTCCTCGAGACGCTTGATCTCCTTGGCGACGAGGTCGAGCGCCTGGTCCCAGGAGACGCGCACGAAGTCGCCCGCGCCGCGGCTATCGCGCTCGGCCTGCGGTCCCTTTTCGAGATAGGCGCGGCGCACCATCGGGTAGCGGATGCGGCTGGCCGAATAGACGATGTCCTGCACGCCATCCAGCATCTCGGCCGGATGCGGGTCCTTCTCCCACGGCCGCACGCTGGCGAGCCGCCCGTCCTCGACCTTGCCGTAGAAGACGCCGAAGTGCGATCCGCTGAGAACCTCGCCCGCCTCGCCGGCGGCGAAGGCCCGGCCCATGCCCATCGGGAGCATCGCGCCGGCGACGCCAAGAGCCGTCAGGGACGAGCTGACCTTCAGAAAGCGTCGCCGTGACAGCGAGCAGGACGTCAAGGATAGACTCGACATGTCTTTTTCCTCTCCAGTTTTGTGAAACATTCGAATGAAGTCACGCGGGCCAGTCGACGGTCCGCGCCAGAAGCGCCGCGAGCAGCGATGCCGCGGACGCATAAAATCCCGTGCGGTCGTGATCGCGACAGGATTGCGCGAAAGCGGGAACCCAGCCCTCCATGCGCTCGCGCAGCCCCTCGGCCGTCGCCATGTCGCTTTCGTCGCCGCTGACGGCGCCAAGCCGCAGCGCGTCGTCGAAGAGCGCCAGCTCGACGACGAGGTGATCGGGCGCCTCGGGAAAGTCTGTCGTCGTCTCCATTCCCTGCTGGCGCAGGAGGAGAGCCATCTCGCCAGCCGGCTCCTGATAGAGCCGGCCCGATCCGCGATAGGCCGACTCGTAGGGCGCCGCGCTCTTTGGTCCGCCAAGCCCCATGAAGAGCTGGCAGAAGGCCCGGTTGAGCGCGATCTCGGCCTTCTGCGAAGGCCCGAGCGCGACAAGCGCCGCCGCCATCGCCTCGACCTCGCGAGACAGTCCCTCGATGCGGATCAGCGGCTTGAGGACACCCGATTCCTCCGGCCGAAGGATGGCCTCGACATCGGCGAGTTCGAGCGGCGAGCCAAAGAGCCGGGCACACAGACGGATGGCATCGGCGTAGACAGGGGCGCTGACGCTCAGGAGTGAATTTTCTCCCATGTCTTTTCCTTTTCCTTTCCGCTTCAGTTCCCGATCAGCTGCCGGCCGCCATGTCCTTGGCGTGCAGCTGATAGAAGTTCTGAAGGAAGCGGACTTCCTCGGCGCTCAGCGCGGTGTAGCCCTTCATCTCCTTGATGAGGCCGATCCACTGGTTGGCGAGGTAGTGGTTGGCAGGAGGCGTGGCGTGGCAGGCTCCGCAGGCGGCGCTTTTCAGCTCCGACCCGTATTCCTCGAGGCCTTCCGCGTTGCTCGTGAGATTGTCCGCCTTGGTCCAGGCCACGAAGCTGGCCTCGTTCCACGTCAGGTCGGTCTCGGGGTCGACCTTCGTCTGATGGACCTCGAGCGTCTCGGCGGCTTCCGTCGACAGCGTCGCCTGGAAGATGCGCCGGCCCATCGCCGCGACGAGCAGCCGTTCCACGCCTTCCTGGGTCCAGCCGTCGATGGAGACCTTGGCCCAATCGCCGGAGCGCTCCAGCACCTTGGCCTTGGTCAGCGGCATGAGCTGGCCGTCGCCCTTGCCCGACGCGTCGGACGGCTGCTCCATGTAGAGCGGCATCGTGGCGATGGCGTAGACCTCGTCCGCGCCATCCTTGCCGGCCTCGGCCTTGAGGTCGTTGAGCATGGCCTTGTATCCGGCGGCCATGTCGGGGAGCTTGTGGGCGATGCCCTTGTGGCAGGAGATGCAGGTGTCGCCGTTCTTCATGGCGGTCTGCATTTGCTTGGCCGCCTCGGGCTTCTGCTTGTCGAAATCCATGTGGGCGAAGTCGTGGCAGCTGCGGCACGTGGCGGAGTCGGTCTCCTCCATGTGCTTCCACACCTGCTTGGCGAGGCGCAGGCGGTTCTGCTCGAACTTCTCGGGCGTGTCGATCGTGCCGCGGATCTCGCCCCAGATGTCGCGCCAGGCGTTGAACTTGTCGACATAGGCGGCAAGGCCGGTCTTGCGCTCGTGGCAGTCGGCGCACTCGGCCTGGACGCCGGCCGGGTTCTTGAAATGGATGGACTGGACGTATTCGGGATAGACGTTGTCGCGCATCGAGTGGCACGACACGCAGAACTCGAGGCCGCTCGTCTTTTCCATCGCGTAATGCAGGCCGTTCCAGCCCAGGACGCCGACGAAGATGCCGCCGATCAACAAAATTCCGAGGCCCCATTTCGTGCTGGGACGCCAGAATGCTCTCCATGCCCGTCTGATCATTGTTCTCTCTCGGTGAGGCTCCCCAGACGTGGGGCCGGCTGCTCAAATCGAGAGGCGGTCTATCAATCGCCTATGAAGACAGATGCGGACGAATGTGAACAGACCTTGCGGACATGTGAACGAAATGCTTCCCGGCGACCTTCAGGCAGCGGCGGCGATCCCCCTTCGAATATTCTCGTCAGACACGCAAGCGAACTATACGGGCCGTCGACTCGCCTTTGCCTGGAGGAAAGCCGTCATACCGCTCGCACGAGGGCAACCCGGAAAACAGGTTCGGCGGGCCTTTTTCCGCAATATTGTCTATACAATTTTCGTACTGGCGATTTCATGAATCCCTATCGGCCGGAGCGCGCCCCATTCTTGTCTCCAACTGAGACAGCTGCCTGTCTGCTTCCCGTTTCCATTGGGCGAGAAGGTCCTCGCCCTGATCGACAAGGCGCCTGACAGCGTCAAAGAGCCGCGCCTCCTCGCCGGCTGATGCTGCCTGTTCGATGTTTTCGGCGATTTCGGCGATCGCATCGGCGCCGACATGCCGCGCTCCACCCCTCATCCGATGGCCAAGCGCTTCGAGAGCGGCGATGTCGCGCCGCTCGCCCGCCAGCCGAGCCTCCTGAAACAGCACGCGCTGGGTCGAGAGATAGAGGTCCACGAGTCGATGGGCGCCCTCGACGCCGAGGTCACGCGCCTGTTCGCCGATCGCGCCGAGCGCTCCGATCTCCCGCGCGGGGCCCCGGGGCCGCACGCCGATGGCTTCGGCGATCGCCGCGATAAGGTCCTCCCGCTGGAAGGGCTTCTCCAACCAGCCGTCGAACCCGGCCGAAATGTCGCCGGCATCGCCCCCACCCGCCGAAACCGCCAGGATCGGAACGGCATTTCGAACCTGATGGGCATTCGCCCGGATCTGGCGGCAGGCCGCCGCGCCGCCCAGGCGCGGCATAGACAGATCCATCAGAATGATGTCGAAGTCGCGCGTGGTCGCCGCCCGCACCGCCTCGACGCCGTCCTCGGCGATCTCGACGCGATGGCCGTCCTTCTCCAGAAGTGTCCGGGCGATCAGCGCATTGACCGGATTGTCCTCGGCGACCAGAATGTCGAGCGGCGGCAGCTCCTCGCCCTCCTCATCGACCACCGCCACACTGTCTTTGGCCGCCTCCAGCGGGAAGAGAACCGTGAAACGGGTTCCGTCGCCGACGGACGTCTCCACCTGGATATCGCCGCCCACCGCCTTGAGAAGCCCGCGACAGACCGCGAGCCCCAGCCCCGAGCCGCCGAACCTTCGCGCGACGCTTCCGTCGGCCTGGGCGAAGGGCTCGAAGATATGAGCGAGCGCCTCGGGCGCGATACCGATTCCTGTGTCGGCTACGACGAAGCGGATCATGTCACGGCGCCCGGTGGCCGGCTCGACGGCAAGGCTCACCTGTCCCTTTTCCGTGAACTTTGCGGCGTTGCCGATGAGGTTCAGGAGGACCTGGGCGAGCTTGCCGGCGTCGCCGCGCACCACGTCCGGCAGCGCCGGGTCGACAGACACCGAAAAGCCGACGCCCTTCTGATCGAGGGAGGAAGCCACCGCCGCCTCCACCATATGGATCCTTTCCCTCAGGCAGAAGACCGTGTTCTCGATCGTGACACGGCCGCTTTCCAGCCGGGTGAAATCCAGGATGTCGTTGATGATGTCGCGCAGGATGGCACCCGAGCGCTCGAGCGCCAACATGAGTCGCTGCTGCTCCTCGCTGGCCGGCTTCTCCAGAAGCTGGATGGTGCTGAGAATGCCGTGCAGCGGCGTCCTGATCTCATGGCTCATGGTCGCCAGGAACTGGGATTTGACGCGCCCTGCCCGCTCGACCTGGGCGACGAGCTCGTCCCTCATGTGGTCGATGCGCTGGCGCAAGCGCTCGTGCTCCAGCGTGTTGTGGCGAAATTCCTCGAGGGTCGCCGCGATCGAGCCGAGCTCGTCGTGGTGAGTCGGCACAGTGAGCGGCGTCGTGAAATCGCCGACGCGGAAGCGCTTGAGAGCTGTTTCGATGGTTTCAACGGGCCGCGTCAGGCGCCGCCGGACGAAACGCAGGGAAGCCACGCCGAAGCCGAGGGCGGCGATGAGAAACAGCGTCGAGACACTTCCGGCGACCAGCGCCTCATGCCGCCGCTCGCCGGCGGTCATCACCGCGAGATCGAGGGCATGGCGGCCGATATTCAATATGCCGGCATAGGCGGAGACGCAGTTGTCGAACCACTCCGTGACGCCGATGGATGTCGATCCGGTTTCGTCTAGTTCCGCAATGGTTTGCGAGATGAGGGCCTGAGCCTTCTGGGTATCACCGAGCCCGCTCCTGACCAGCGCCGGAAAGTCGCCTGGTTGCGGAAGCTGCGTCGCCAGCGTCAGGAGTTGGGTCCACAGCTCGTTGTAGGCACCGATATCGTCGCGCCAGCGCAGCTTCTGTTTCGCATTCAGGGGGACGTTCTTGACGACGTTCGGTCTGAAATCCGAACACTGGCGGGCATAGCGATTGCGCACCGCGAACGCGAGCTGTCGAAGCGCGAGCAGATCGGAAAACCGGGCGTCGATCTTGCGCAGTTCGTGGCCGGTGTAGGTGCTGGCGGAAGAGATGGCGGCCGCGACATCGAAGATCGCCATGCGCCACGGCTCTATGGCGAAGAGATTGCGCTCGTCGCGCGGTGCGTCTTCCTGCTGGCGAACCAGGACGCTGAGGCGGCGCAGCTTCTCGTCGGCATGCGCCAGTTGCCGGACGCTCGCGCCGTCGTCGTCGAAGGACTGCTCCATGGCCTCGACGAGGCGGGCATTGGTCGCGGCGATGAAGGCAAGATCGCCCTCGACCGTGGCCTTGGGATCCTGCTCGTCCATCAGGGCGACGCCGATGGTGCCGATCCGCAGGCGCACTTCGCTGGCGGCGTTGAACAAAAGGCGGTCGATCTCCACGAGTCGGGCCGCGCGGTCGGCCGAATAATAGCTGTTCCACGCGTAGCCGACGATCGCCAGGGTAATCGCGGCGCCGAAGGTGACGGCAAGCCAATGGGCGATGAGAATCGTCTTGCTGACGGATCGGTTCTTCATGAGGCGGACGTGTTCGGTCTTGTTCCTTTCGCCCGGTTTGAAAGGATGGGGCGCGGTGCGCCATGATGCGGAACAAGAAGCCCGCCGGCAAATCATGCACGGATTGCCGGCGCCCACCTATGTCGAGCTAGCGGTCGCGCCGCTGAAGAGGATCGATCGGTGCACGGCCTCCTTCAGCAAGGCGACGAAGCCGTCTGTGAGGCGGCTGGACGGCGCCTGGGGCGGTCGCAGCACGCGGTAGGTGACGGGTAGGACGGGTGAGAGCGGCCGGGCGACGAGGTCGAGATCGAGGCCCGACATGACCAGCGGATCGACGACGCCGACCCCGAGGCCGCGCGCGGCCAGCTCGCAGCAATTGGCCAGCGAAGCCTCGATCGGCCGTCGCAGATTGATACCCTCGACGCGCAGGTGCTCGTCGAGAACCATGCGCAAAGGCGAGCGGCGGCCCGGCAGGACGACGCGGACGTCGGCGAGATCGGCGAGCGTGACCTCGCTTCGATCGGCAAGGGGATGACCGGGAGTCATGACGGCGACGGCGGCGCCCTCGGCAAGCTCCTCGTCGGGCAGTTCACCCGCCTCCCGCCCGCCGACCACGAGGCCAAGGTCGTAATGGCGCATGGTGACGAGGTCGAACACGCGCTCGGTGTTCTCGGTGTCGAAGATCACCGTCACCTCGGGATAGAGTTCGGCGAAGCGGAGGAGGACGTTCGCCACGCACAGGCCGTTGAGCGAGGTCACCGTGCCGACGCGCAGGACGCCCCCCGTCATGTTGCGAATGTCGTTGGCAATGCGCCCGATATGGTCGAGGCCGACATAAAGATGCTCCACCTCGCGGTAGAGCAGCACGGCCTCCTCGCGCGGAAAGACGCGGTTTCCGTTGCGCTCGAACAGCGGAAAGCCGGCTTCTGCCTCGAAATCGCGGATGAGACGGCTGATCGCCGGCTGAGTGATGTGCATGGTCTGTGCGGCGGCCGAAAAGCTGCCGGAGATCATCACGGCCCGGAAGGCCTCCACCTGACGCGGCTGGATTCTCATCGATTTCTTCCCGGCCATGGCTTTGATTGACCGCACGGCATCGGCCTCGCTAGGAGACTGCCTCACCGCCTATTATAACATCTGGTGATCCGCGGCCAACAAATTGCGATTTGCATTGGCCTAGGGCGGTCTGCAATGGTTGCGGTCGCGCGGAAACGAGGAGCCGCGCCATCGAGAACCGGGAGGAAGATTTGAAGCAGGCGATTCTGGCCGCCGCCGTCGCGGCGCTTATTTCCACGACCGCTGGCGTCGAGGCCGCGGATCTCACGATCGGGCTGGCGGCTTCGCCGACGTCCATGGACCCTCAGTTCTACGTCGTCGGTCCCAACAGCGCGATGGCGCGCAACATCTTCGACGGCCTGGTCAATCAGGACAAGAATCAGCAGATCCAGCCGGCTCTCGCCGTCTCGTGGAAGACGACCGACGATCTGACATGGGAGTTCAAGCTGCGCGAGGGCGTGAAATTCCACGACGGATCGGACTTCACCGCCGAGGATGTCGCCGCGAGCATCAAGCGCGTCGAACTCGCCTCCAAGAACAGCCCGAGCTCGTTTCTTCCCTATGTGGCCGATATCGAGAGCGTCGAGGTCGTCGATCCGCTAACGGTGCGCATCAAGACCAAGCAGCCGGCGGCGCTTCTCCTCAACAATCTATCGCGCATCGCCATGATGCCGGCCGAGCTCGAGGACGTGCCGACCGACACGTTGAACCAGGGCAAGGACGTGATCGGCACGGGGCCATTCAAGTTCGTCTCCTGGCAGCCGGAAAATCGCGTCGTCCTGGAGCGCAACGACCAGTATTGGGGCGAACCCGCCGCCTGGGACCAGGTGACGTTCCGCGTCTTCACCAATCCCAGCGCCCGCGTCGCGGCGATCCGCTCGGGCGATGTGGACATGATCGAGGCCGTTCCCACCGCCGATCTCGATACCCTCAAGAACCAGTCGGACATCGACGTCGTCACCCATTCCAGCAACCGGGTGATGTATCTCCACCTCGATCAGGACCGCGATCAGTCGCCTTTCGCCAAGGGGCGGGACGGCTCCAACCCGCTGAAGAAGGCTGAGGTGCGCCGCGCCATCTCGCTGGCGATCAACCGCGAGGCGCTGGTCGATCGCATCATGGACGGCCAGGGCGTGCCCGCCGGCCAGCTCGTTCCCGAGGGCTATTTCGGCTATGCGCCGGATATCGCCGTCGACCCCTACGATCCGAACGAGGCCAAGAAGCTGCTGGCCGACGCGGGCTATCCCAGCGGCTTCAGCCTCACCTTCCACGCCTCCAACGACCGTTACCCGAACGACTCGCTGGTGGCGCAGGCCATTGGTCAGCTCCTGACGCGCGTCGGCATCAAGACCGAGATCGTCACCCTGCCGGCCAGCGTCTACTTTTCCCGCGCCTCCAAGCTGGAATTTTCCATGATCATGGGCGGCGCGGCGGTGGAGACGGGTGAGGCGTCGGGCGTCCTCGGGCCGCTTCTTGAAACCTACGGCCCCGGCGCTGGCCAGGGCAATCGCGGCCGCTATTCCTCACCGGAGTTCGACGCCGCGCTTCAGAAGGCCCGGCTGACCGTCGACGAGGGAGCGCGGCAGGCCCTGCTGCAGGATGCCATGCGGATCGCCATGAAGGATCTCGGCGTCATTCCGCTGTTCTTCCTGGCCAACAGCTGGGCGATGAAGGACGCGTTCCAGCTCACCCCGCGCACCGACGGCTACACCCTCGCCTACGACGTGAAGCCGGCCGGCCAATAAGCCCAACCGATAGGGACGCACAGTCATGCTTTCGCTCAAGGGCGTCTATCCCTATCTCGTGTCGCCTGTCGACGCGAGCGGGCAGGTCGACGAGGCCGTTCTGGCGCGGCTCGTCGACGATCTCATCGCCAAGGGCGTTCACGGCGTGACGCCACTCGGTAGCACCGGCGAGTTCGCCTATCTCTCCAACGAACAGCGGCGGACGATCATCCGCGTCGTGGTCAAGGCCGCGCGCGGCCGCGTTCCCGTCATCGCCGGCGTCGCCTCCACCTCCATCGCCGACGCGAGGGCGCAGACCGAGGCGGCGCTGGGCGAAGGGGCGGACGGCATCCTCGCGGTGCTCGAGGCCTACTTTCCGGTGACGGAAGACGGCGTCGAGCGCTATTTCCGCGCCGTGGCCGAGGCCGCCTCCGGCCGGCCCGTCGTCCTCTACACCAATCCCAACTTCCAAAGGTCCGACCTCAGCCTCGCCGTCATCCGACGGCTCAGCGAGGTGGACAATATCGCCTACATCAAGGACGCCTCGTCCAACACCGGGCGGCTTCTGTCGATCCTCCAGCAGACGGAAGGGCGGCTCGGCGTCTTCGCCGCATCTGCCCATATTCCGGCCTGCGTGATGATGATCGGCGGCGTCGGCTGGATGGCGGGGCCGGCCTGTCTCGTGCCCGAACAGAGCGTCGCGCTCTACGAGGCGGCCGCGGCCGGCGACTGGACGCGCGCCATGGCGCTGCAGAACCCGCTCTGGCGCCTCAACGAGCTCTTCGCCCGCTTTTCCCTGGCCGCCTGCATCAAGGCCGGCCTGGACATGCAGGGCTATCCGGTCGGCGACCCGATCCCGCCTCTCGCCCCGCTCGGCGCGGCGGAGCGCGAAATCCTCGCCAAGGCCCTGCGCGATATCGGAGCCCTTTAAGCCTTGTCCGCGTCCCCTTCCGCACCGCTCTCCTCACCGGGAAGCCGCCCCATCGTCATCGACTGTGATCCCGGCGTCGACGACGCCATCGCGATCCTCCTGGCGCTCGCCTCGCCCGAGCTCGACGTTCGCGGCATCACCACCGTCGCCGGCAATGTCGGTGTCGAGCGGACCTCGCGCAACGCGCTCCAGATCGCCGAACTCGCCGGAAGGCCCGACATTCCCGTCTTCGCCGGCTGCCATCGACCGCTGGTCGTCGCGCCGATCGGCGGGCAGTTCCATGGCGAAAGCGGCCTCGGGCCGCTGATGCTTCCAGAGCCGTCGCGTCAGATCCAGCCCCCCCACGCCGTGTCCTTTTTCATCGAGATCCTGGAAGACGCGTTGGCGCGAACGCGGCCGATCACCCTTTGCACCCTCGGCCCGATGACCAACATCGCGGTGCTCCTGCGCGTGCGGCCCGACCTCATTCCCGGCATCGAGCGCATCCTTTCCATGGGCGGCGCCTATGTCGAGGCCGGCAACCGGACGATGACGTCCGAATTCAACATCCTCGCCGATCCGCACGCCGCCAGCATCGTCTTCTCCTCCGGCATCGCCATCACCAGCCTGGCGCTCGACGCCACCCATCAGGCCATGGCGACGCCGGAGCGCGCCGCCGCCGTGCAGCAAGGGCTGGGCGGACCGGTGGGCGCGGCGGTGAAAACCCTCCTCGCCCACTGGGACCGCAACGATCCCCGGCGCTACGGCTCACGCGGCGGCCCGATGCACGATCCCCTGGTCATCGCGGCGCTCTTGCGGCCCGAGCTCTTCGAGACACGCAAGGCGCGGGTCTTCGTCGAGCATTCCAGCGCCCTTTGTCTTGGCCAGACCGTCGCCGACTGGTACGGCAAGTCGGGCGAGACGCCCAATGTGGATATCGTCACCCGCGTCGATGCGGACGGCTTCTTCGCCCTGCTCGGTGAGCGGCTGGCGCGTTACGGGCTGCGAGAGGCGTCATGACGGCGCGATCCGTCATCCTCGACGCCGATCCGGGCGTCGACGACATGGGCGCGATCCTTCTGGCGCTGGCGAGCCCCGAGCTCGATGTCGAGGCCGTCTGCGCGGTGGCGGGCAACGTGCCGGTCGAGGCGACCGTGCGAAACGCGCTCAAGACTGTGGCCCTCGCCGGGCAGCCGGGCATTCCGGTCCTTCGGGGAAGCGCGCGGCCGCTGGTGGCCGAGCAGGTGCTGGGCAAGCACGCCGCCGTCGGCGTTTTCCCCGACGACATTGTTCCACCCACCGAAATTGACCCGCAAAGCGGAAGTGCCGCGCTCTTCATCGCCGAAAGGGCGATCGTGGCGGCGAGGGACGGGCGCCGGCTCAGCATCTGCGCGAGCGGTCCGCTCACCGACATCGCCCTCGCGCTGACGATGGACGCGCGGGTGGCGCGTGGCATCGAACGCATCGCCATCATGGGCGGTGCGTTCACCGCCCTCGGCAACCGCCGCCCCTTCGCCGAATTCAACATGCTGGCCGATCCGCACGCGGCGGCTTCGGTCTTCGCCAGCGGTGTCGCCGTCACGCTTTTTCCGCTCGACGTAACGCAGCAGGCGCTGCTCCAGGACCACCATCTCGCCACTCTTCGCGCCTCGTGCGGAGCGGCGGGGAAGGCGCTCGCCGCCATGTTCGAGTTCTCGGATCGAGGCAATCTCGCCCGCTACGGGCGACCGGGCGGACCGATCCACGACATCATGCCCGTCGCCTTCCTGATCGCCCCCGACCTCTTCACGCTGCGCCCGGCGGTCCTTGGGATCGAAACCGGAGGATCGACGGCGGGGCATACCTTCGCCGACTTCGATGCGCCGGCCGGCGACGTGCCCGTGGCCGAGATCGCCGTGGCGGTGGACGAGGAGCGGTTGTTCGCTCTTCTCCTCGGCCGCCTCAGCGCCTACGGCGAGAGGGAAAAGGCTCAATCGGAGACGCGCTCATGACAGCTTTTCTCCTGCGCCGCCTGTCGCAGACCGTCATCACTCTCCTGGTGATGTCGGTGCTCGTCTTCGTCGGCATCTACATGGTCGGCAATCCCATCGACATTCTGATCAGCGCCAGCGCCACGCCGGCCGAAAGGCAGCAGATCATCACGGCGATGGGGCTCGACCTGCCCGTCTGGCAGCAATACTGGATCTTCCTCAAGAACGCGCTGGCCGGCGATCTCGGCAATTCCTTCGTCTACAATCAGCCGGCGATCCGGCTGATCCTGTCGCGCATGCCGGCGACGCTCGAACTCGCCTTCTCGGCCTTCGTCATCGCGCTCCTCATCGGCATTCCGCTCGGCCTTTATGCCGGGCTCAAGCCGCGCGCCGTCGGCTCGCGCGGCGTCATGGTGTTCTCGATCCTCGGTTTCAGCCTGCCGACCTTCTGGATCGGGCTGATGATGATCCTGGTCTTCAGCGTCTATCTCGGCTGGTTGCCCGCCTCCGGTCGCGGCCAGACGGTGAACGTTCTCGGCGTTCCGCTCAGCATCCTGACGCTGGACGGCCTGTCTCATCTCGTGCTGCCGGCGCTCAACCTCGCGCTCTTCAAGATCTCCCTGGTGATCCGGCTGACGCGCGCCGGCGTCATCGAGTGCATGCAGATGGACTACGTGCGCTTCGCCCGCGCCAAGGGCGTGCCGGAGGCGCGCATCGTCCTCCTCCACGTGCTGAAGAACACGCTGATCCCGCTGATCACGGTCATCGGCCTGGAGCTCGGCTCGCTCATCGCCTTCGCGGTCGTCACCGAAACCATCTTCGCCTGGCCGGGTATGGGCAAGCTCATCATCGACGCCATCGGCGTGCTCGACCGGCCGCTGATCCTCGCCTACCTCTTGATGACGGTGGTCATGTTCACGATCATCAACCTCATCGTCGACATCTGCTATTCGCTCGCCGATCCCCGCGTCCGTCTCGGGGAGGATTCCCGGTCATGACCGACAACAACGTCCATGCCGACGCCGCCATCCTAGAGGCTGCCGGCGAGGAGCTCCCGGCCAAGCCGACACGCCCGATGCTCCTGGTGATCGGCCGCGTCCTCCGAGATCCGGTCGGCCTTCTCGGCGTCCTCATCGTCACCGTCATGGTGCTGGCGGCGATCTTCGCGCCGTGGATCGGCTGGCAGAACCCCTACGACCTGTCGCAGCTCGACTTCATGGACGGGCGGCTGGCGCCCGGCTCGCAGTCGATGTCGGGTGTCACCTACTGGCTCGGCACGGACGACCAGGGCCGCGACCTGTTCAGCGCCATTCTCTACGGCCTGCGCACCAGCCTGATGGTGGGCGTCCTCAGCGCCGCCATCGCCCTCGTCATCGGCACGGCGGCGGGTCTGACGGCCGCCTATGCGGGCGGGCGGGTCGACACGCTCATCATGCGCGTCGTCGACATCCAGCTGAGCTTCCCGCCGATCCTCATCGCGCTCATTCTCCTCGCCGTTCTCGGCCAGGGCGTCGACAAGATCATCGTCGCCCTGGTCGTGACCCAGTGGGCCTATTACGCGCGTACCATTCGCGGCTCGGCCCTGGTCGAGCGGCGCCGCGCCTATGTCGACGCCGCGCGCTGTCTCGCCCTGCCGCCGCGCAAGGTGGTGTTTTCCCACATCCTGCCCAATTGCCTGCCGCCGTTGATCGTCGTCGCCACCATGCGCGTCGCCTATGCCATCAGCCTGGAGGCGACGCTCTCCTTCCTCGGCATCGGCCTGCCCGTCACCAAGCCCTCGCTCGGGCTGCTGATCGCCAACGGCTTCAACTACATGATGTCGGGAGACTACTGGATCTCCCTCTTCCCAGGTCTGGCGCTGCTTCTCCTCATCGTCGGCATCAACCTCGTCGGCGACACCCTGCGCGACGTCCTGAACCCTCGAATGCAGCGTTAGCGCCATGCCCGAAGAGATGAAAACACTGGTCGTGACCGGCCTGCGGACACAGTTCAACACCGCCAAGGGGCCGGTGGCGGCGGTCCGCGACGTCAACCTGAAGGTTGCTAGGGGCGAGATCGTCGGGCTCGTCGGCGAATCCGGCTCGGGAAAGTCGGTGACGGGGCTGTCGATCATGGGCCTCATCGACGCGCCGGGCGAGATCACCGCCGGCGCGATCCTGCTCAATGGCGAGGATCTGCGAAAGGCGAGCCCGAAGCGGCTGCGCGAACTGCGCGGCGACCGCATCGCCATGATCTTTCAGGACCCGATGATGACGCTCAATCCGGTCCTTCGCATCGACACGCAGATGATCGAGGCCATTCGCGTTCACGATCACAAGGTCGGCCGCCAGGAGGCGCGCGAGCGCTGCCGCGACGCGCTGGGCCTCGTCGGCATCCCCTCGCCGGAAGAGCGGCTGGAGGCCTATCCCCACGAGTTCTCGGGCGGCATGCGCCAGCGCGTGGCCATCGCCATCGCCATGCTCAACCGGCCCGACATCATCATCGCCGACGAGCCGACGACGGCGCTGGACGTCACCATCCAGTCGCAGATCCTGGCGCAGATGCAAAAACTCTGCCGCGACACCGGCACCGCCCTCATCTGGATCACCCATGATCTGACGGTGGTGGCCGGCCTTACCGACCGTGTCTACGTGATGTATGCGGGCGACGTCGTCGAGGAGGCTCCCGTGGAGGACCTCCTCGACCGGCCGATCCACCCCTATACGGACGGCCTGATCCGCTCGATACCCTCGCACAACGCGCCGGGCCAGCCTTTGAACCAGATTCCCGGCATAACGCCGGCGCTCGACCGCATGCCGGCGGGTTGCCGGTTCCATCCCCGCTGCCCGCGCCGCACCGACGCATGCCTTGAGGAGATCGCGCTCCGCTCCTTCGGTCCGGCCCGCGAGGCGCGCTGCATCCACCCCCTCGTGGAGGGCTGAGTCATGTCCGCTGCGCTGATCACCGCCGAAGGCATCTCACGGCGTTTCGCCAAGCATCCGGACCTTGCGGCCAGGATCGCCAACAAGCTCGGCGCCCATCACGCCTCGCGCGTCGTCCACGCGGTCGACGACGTCAGCCTTTCCGTCAATGAGGGAGAGGTGGTCGGGCTGGTCGGCGAATCGGGCTGCGGCAAGTCGACCATCGGGCGCATCATCGCCGGCATCGACAGCCCCAGCGACGGGCGCATCCTCTATCGCGGCGAGGACATGGCGAAGGCCGAGGGCGCGCGCGCCCGCCACATCGCCCTGAAGATCCAGATGATCTTTCAGGACCCGCTGGATTCGCTCAATCCGCGCTACCGGATGGGCGAGATCGTGCGCGAGGCGCCGCGCTATCACCGGGTGGCGCCGGCGCGCGAGCTGGAGGCGCATGTCGACAGCGTCCTCGAACGCGTCGGCCTCGATCCGCGCACCAAGGATCGCTTTCCCCACCAGTTTTCCGGCGGCCAGCGCCAGCGCATCGGCATTGCGCGGGCGCTCGCGGTCAATCCCGAGCTGATCGTCTGCGACGAGTCTGTCGCCTCCCTCGACGTCTCGATCCAGGCGCAGATCATCAACCTGTTCATGCGTCTGCGTCGCGAGCTCGGGCTCTCCTACATCTTCATCAGCCACGACATCGGCGTGGTGCGGCACATCTCAGACCGCGTCGTCGTCATGTATCTCGGGCGCGTGGTGGAGGAGGCGCCGGTGGAGGAGCTCTTCGCCCACGCCAACCACCCCTATACCCAGGCGCTTCTGCGCGAGGTGCCGCGCCTCGACAACCGGCACATCTCGTTCACGCCGCTGTCTGGCGAAATCGCCTCGCCGCTGGCGCCGCCCCCCGGCTGCCATTTCCATCCGCGCTGCCCGTTCGCCATGGATGTCTGCAAACGCGTGCGGCCGGCGCTTCTGGAGATCGCGCCGGGTCACAAGTCCGCCTGCCATCTCAACACCGAGCCGGCCGCAGCTGCGGCGGAGGCATAGGAAGGCGCGTCAGAAGCGGTAGGCGAGGCTTTCCGCCAGAGGCTCGCCGCGCTCGCCGTCGACTTGCGCCGCCAGAAGGTTCGCCGTGGTCGGCCCCAGCGTGAAGCCCTGGTGGCCATGGCCGAAATGGAACCAGAGGCCCGCGTCGCGGGGCGCCCTTCCGACGACGGGCAGCATGTCGGGCATGCACGGCCGGTTGCCGAGCCAGGGTTCGGCCTCGACCGGCTCGCCAAGATCGAACAGCTCGGCCACGCGACGCTCCGCGAAGGCGAGCTGGCGGGGTGTCGGCGCGGCATCGAAGGCGGCGAGTTCGGCGCCGGTGGCAATGCGCAGCCCGATGCGCATGGGCGAGCAGACCGCCCCCGTCTCCGTGTCCATCAGCGGCTGGCGGAGCGGCGTTGTCTGGCGGTAGTGGCGATGATAGCCGCGCTTGCGCAGCATCGGCACAGGGTAGCCGAAGCGGGCGAGGAGCTGGGGCGACCACGGCCCGAGCGCGACGACGACGTTCTCCGCCTCGATCGGCCCGGCATCGCCCATGACGCGCCATGCGGCACCGTGGCGCGCGAGGCTCATCGCATCGCCCGTGGCGAGCGTTCCGCCACGCCGGGCGAAGAGATCGGCATAGGCCGCGACAAGCCCGCCGGGATCGGACGAGGACCACGCCTCGGTCCAGTGAAGGGCGCCCTCGAGCCTCTTCCTCAGCGCCGGTTCTTCGGCGCTGAGCATGTCGGACGTCAGCACCCGAACGCCGACGCCGTACTCGCGGCGAAGATGCTCAGCCTCCTTGACCGCCTCGTCCATCCGGCGCGCGCTGCGATAGGCCTGGCGAAACCCGTCCCTGGAGACGAGATCGCCGGCGCCGGATGCTTCGATCAACGGGGCATGATCGCTCGTCGCCCGCCGGATCAACTGGCTGTAGATGACGGAGGCGGCGCGATGGCGGGCGGGGAACGAATGGGCCAAATAGGCAAGGAGCGGGCGGGCCATTCCCGGCAGGGCGGCAAGATGCCAGTGGACATTGTTTGTCCGCCTCGCGGCGATGGCGAATAGATCGCCAAGGCCGAGGGGCATGGCATAGGGCTCCATCGCCTCGGCCTGGATGATGCCGGCATTGCCGTAGCTCGTCTCGCGGCCCGGCTCCCGCCGGTCGACGAGCACCACCTGATGGCCCCGCGCCTGAAGGGCAAGCGCGCTGGCCACGCCCACCATGCCGGCGCCAAGAACAATCGCCTCGCTCATCCCTCGCGGCCCCCATGCATATCGGCGCAGCATCCTCGCTGCGACGCCCGAGCATTATCAGGGTGAGCCCGTCACGTCTTCCAGGAGGTTGGAGGATTGCGGTCACGAAAGCCGAAGGGCGATGAAGCGGCGTGATCGGAGTGATGTCCCACCACGGAGCGCCAAGGGCGGGCCGGGAGGCCCGCCGCATAGCATCGGCGCCCGTTACTCCGCCGGGTCGATCCGGCCATGGCCGGCGAGGTCGCGCAGCCATTTGCGGTGGTGTTTCCACGCCCAGCCGCCGGTGACGGTGCCGCGCGTCATCGCCCGGAGCGTGCCCCGCGCCCAGATCGCCGCATAGACGTGGACGATGAAGACGCAGATCATCAGCACCGCCGCGATCGAGTGGATCAGGATGGCGATGCGCTTGGTCGGGATCGCCGTCGCGGTGGCGAAGTACTGATCCCACATGATGACGCCGGTGACGATCGACACCACGATCAGCGCGGCCATCGCCCAGAAGACGACCTTCTGGCCAAGATTGTACTTGCCGAGCTCCGGCAGCTTGTCCTCGTTGCCGGCGAGGAAATCCTTGGCGTGGGCGGCCCAGACGAAATCCACCTTGCGCGGAATGTTCGCCCGCCAGAGCTGGAAAAAGAAGATGTAGAAGCTGACGAACAGGACGACGCCGATCCACGGGTGAATCCAGCGCGTGTTCTGGCCGCCGCCGAACAGCCCGGTGAGGAAGAACAGCGAGGGGTGGAAGAGCGCGAGGCCCGATAGCGCCAGGAGGATCAGGCTGGTGGCCGTGATCCAATGGTTGATGCGCTTGGGTGTCGTGTAGCGCGACACGATCACCGGATCGCCGGGATGAATGGCATCGCCGCGCTGGATATCGGACGAAGAAGCCATCACACGCCCTCCCCGTTTTTCGGCGCCTCTTCCACCAGCGCCTCGGCGTGCTCCTCGTCCTCCCGCTTCACCGTCGAGGGCTTGGCGATGAGCCCGTGAAGCGCGGCGCCCGCCGCCATGATGCCCATGGCCGCGAGGCCGACATATTTGACCGCGCCTTTCCAGGTCTCGACCACCGGCGAAATCTCCGGCCGGTCGGGAAGGTCGGAATAGATGTGCGGCTTGTCGGCGTGGTGGAGCACGTACATGACGTGGGTGCCGCCGACGCCGGCCGGATCATACAGTCCGGCGTTCTCGTAGCCGCGCGACTTCAGGTCCTCGATGCGCTCCTCGGCATGGGCCTTCATGTCCTCCTTGGAGCCAAAGACGATGGCCTGGGTCGGGCATGCCTTGGCGCAGGCCGGCCCCTGGCCGACGGCGACGCGGTCCGAGCACAGGGTGCATTTGTAGACCGTGTGGTCGGCCTTGGAGAGCCGCGGAATGTTGAACGGGCAGCCCTTGATGCAATAGCCGCAGCCGATGCAGTTCTCGTGGATGAAATCCACGATGCCGTTGGAATACTGGACGATCGCGCCCGGCGAGGGGCAGGCCTTGAGACAGCCAGGGTCCTCGCAGTGCATGCAGCCGTCCTTGCGGATCAGCCATTCGAGATCGTCGGTCTCCGGGTTCACCCATTCGCTGAAGCGCATCAGGGTGAACATGTTGGGGTTGAGATCGCCGGGGTTCTCGTAGACGCCGACATTCTCGCCGACGCCGGGATCGGTGTCGTTCCACTCGACGCAGGCCGACTGGCAGGCCTTGCAGCCGATGCATTTCGACACGTCGATGAGCTTGGCGACCTCGGTGAGCTGCCGCTCGGGCGGCGGCAGGTCGAGGGTCGCCGAGCGGCGCTTCAGGTCCCTCGGGCCAAGATCGGCCGAAACCGGCTGCACCGGCGGGTTGGAGACGGCGGTGATGGGGCTGTTGCTCATGCGCTCGCCTCCTCAGGCCCGCTCGACGGCTCGATATTGACGAGGAACGCCTTGGACTCGGGCGTCTCGATATTGGCGTCGCCGACGAACGGCGTCAGCGAGTTGGGGCCGAAGCCCTTCTTCGCCGCGCCGGTGAAGCCCCAGTGGAGCGGAATGCCGACGACATGGACCGTCTTGCCGTCGCAGACGAGCGGACGGATGCGCTTCGTGACCACGGCTTTCGCCTTGACCGAGCCGCGCTTGGACCAGACGCGGACCCAGCCGCCCTTTTCGATCCCCTTCTCCTTGGCGAGCTCCTCGGAAATCTCGACGAAGAATTCCGGCTGGAGCGCCGCGTTCACCCGGTTGTGCTTGGTCCAGTAGTGGAAGTGCTCGGTGAGGCGGTAGGAGGTGCCCACATAGGGGAACTCCGCGCTGGTGCCGAACTCCTCGGCATCCGTGACGAAGACGCGCGACACCGGATTGCCGACCATCTTCGGGTTCATGACGTTGGGGATCGGCGCCTCGAAAGGCTCCATATGCGCGGGGAACGGCCCGTCGCGCATCATGCCCCGGGTGAAGAGGCGCGAGACGCCCTCCTGGTTCATGATGAAGGGGCCGACCTCCTCGGGCTTGGCGGTCGGAGAGATGTCCGGCACGTCGTAGCCCGTCCACTTCTCGCCGTTCCACTCGATGATCTTGCGGGTGGGGTCCCACGGCTTGCCGGAAAGATCCGCCGAGGCGCGGTTGTAGAGCGTGCGGCGGTTGACCGGCCAGGCAAAGGTCCAGCCGAGATAGGCGCCGGTCTCGTCGGGATCGTGATTGTCCCGGCGAGCCATGTTGTTGCCCTGCTCGTTGAAGCAGCCGGAATAGATCCAGCAGCCGCACATGGTGGAGCCGTCGTCCTTCAGCTGCGAGAAGTTCAGCACCTGCTTTCCGGCCGGCACGAGGACCTTGGTCGGATCGGCCGGGTCCATCACGTCGGTGAGGGCCCGCCCGTTGATCTCGCGCGCCAGCTCTTCCGCCGTCGGCTCGTTCGGGTCCGCGTAATCCCAAGAAAGGTTCATCAGCGGATCGGGGAAGGCGCCGCCCTCCTTGCGGTAGAGCTCGCGCATGCGCAGGAAGATCTGCGCCATGATCCAGGTGTCGTGCTGGGCCTCGCCTGGCGGCGTGCCGCCGGCCCAGTGCCACTGTAGCCAGCGTCCGGAATTGGTGAGCGAGCCCTCCTCCTCCGCAAAGCACGTGGTCGGCAGCTGGATGACCTCGGTCTCAATGCTTGCCGTGTCGACGTCGTTGTATTCGCCGTGGTTCTCCCAGAAGCGGGCGGTTTCGGTCTCCAGCGGGTCCATGGTGATCAGGAACTTCAGCTTGGACAGCGCCGCCGTCAGCTTCGCCCGGTTGGGGAAGGCGAGCAGCGGGTTGAAGCCCTGGCAGATGTAGCCGTTGACCTTGCCGTCATACATCAGCTCGAACATGCGAAGCACATCGTAGGACGGCACGTCGAGCTTGGGCAGATAGTGGTAGTTCCAGTCGTTCTCGGCGGTGGCGCTATCGCCCCACATGGCCTTCTGGAAGCTCACCATGAACTTCCTGTAGTTCTGCCAGTAGCTCGTCTGGCCGGGCCTCAGCGGCTTGAACTGCCGGGTCTCCATGTATTTGGCGAAGTCCGGCTCCTTCTCGGTCGGCATGTTGAGATAGCCGGTGAGAAGGTGCGACATCAGCCCGAGGTCGGTCAGCCCCTGAATGTTGGAGTGGCCGCGAAGGGCGTTCATGCCGCCGCCGCGCATCCCGATATTGCCGAGGATGAGCTGGAGCATGGCCATGGCGCGGATGTTCTGCGAGCCGCTGGAGTGCTGCGTCCAGCCAAGCGCGTACATCGAGGTCATGACCTTGCCGGGCGCCGAACAGGTGGAGATCAGCTCGGCCACCTTCAGGAACTTCTCCTTGGGCGTGCCGCAGATGCGCTCGACCATCTCGGGGGTGTAGACCGAGACGTGCTCCTTCAGCAGGTTCCAGACGCAGCGCGGGTGCTGAAGGCTCGGATCGGTGACGGCAAAGCCGTCCTCGCCGATGACATAGTCCCAGCTCGTCCTGTCGTAGTCGCGCTTCTCCTCGTTATAGCCCGAGAACAGGCCATCCTGGTAGGCGAAGCCGTCCTTGACGATGAAGGAGGCGTTGGTGAAGTTCCGAAGGTACTCCCACTGCACCTTGCCGTTGGCCATGCAGTAATTGATCACGCCGGAAAGGAACGCGATGTCGGTTCCCGGACGGATCGGCGCGTAGAGGTCGGAGACCGACGCGGTGCGCGTATAGCGCGGGTCGACGACGATCAGCTTGGCGCCGCGATGCGCCTTTGCCTCCGTCACCCACTTGAAGCCGCAGGGATGCGCTTCCGCCGCGTTGCCGCCCATGACGACGACGAGGTCGGTGTTCTTGATATCGGTCCAGGCGTTGGTCATCGCGCCACGGCCAAATGTCGGGCCCAAACTGGACACCGTGGGGCCGTGTCAGACGCGTGCCTGGTTGTCGAATCCTACAATTCCGAGGGTCTTGGCCACCTTGAAGGTCGCCCAGGCCGTTTCGTTGGTGGTGGCGGAGGCGGCCAGCATGCCGGTGCTGGTCCAGCGGTTGACCGGAACACCCGCCTCGTTGTGGGTCAGGAAGTTGGCGTCGCGATCGTCCTTCATCAGCCGGGCGATGCGATCGAGCGCCTGATCCCAGCTGACGCGCTCGAAGCGGTCGGAGCCAGACTTCCGGATCATCGGGTATTTGAGGCGCGTCGCCGAATGGACGAAATCCTTCAGCGCCGCGCCCTTGGGGCAGAGCGTTCCGCGATTCGTCGGGTGGTCGACATCGCCCTCGATGTGAAGAATGTCGGCCTTTTCGCCCTTGGAGGCGTCTCCCTTGGCGTAGATGATGATGCCGCAGGCGACGGAGCAATAGGGACAGGTGTTGCGCACTTCAGTCGTGGCGGTCAGCTTGAACTGCCGGACATGCGCCACCGTCGCGGCCTCGGCCTCGCCGAAACCCATCGCTCCCAACGTCGTTCCCGCCGCACCCGCACCCGCCAGCTTCAAAAAGCCGCGGCGCGAGAGCTCAACGTTCATGCGCACCTCCCCGAGAAGATCGACCTGACGTTGAGGGTAGATTAGAATCGTTGGTTGTCAATCGAGCTTTTGTCGGGCAACGACGCGCAAACCGTTTCGATCGTTACGGTTTTCCTCTCCTGATCGTCAGCCGTCAGACACGGATGTCCCGCCCTCTGGCGCGCAGGGCGGCGATCTCCTGCCCCGTCATCAGCGCCGCCGCCGTCGACAGCGCATCGGCGCGCGCGGCGCTGGCATCGACGACCGAGACGCGCGCAAAGGTCGGAGCGACGGCGCCCTTTCTCGGATGGAAGATATGGCCGACGCGTGCCGCGCCATCGAGGACCGTGCCGAGAGCCATGGACGTGGCGACCGTCTCGTCCGTCAGCCGCAGACGCTCGGCGATGCTCTCGTCGTCCGGGCCGCGCGACAGGCCGACGCGCCAGCCGCCGCCTTGCGGGCCGGCGCCGGCGGCGGTGATCTCGCCGATGTCGAGGAGCATGTCGGAAAAGCCGCGCGCCTTCAAAAGCGCCGCCACGCGATCGGTGGCATAGCCTTGGGCGACGCCGTTGAGCGTGAGGGCCATTCCGGGCCGACGAAGTTCGACCGAACCGGCATCGAAGGCGACGTCATCGAGCCCGACCTTGGCGAGCGCGGCCTCGACCGCCGCGGGGGGCGGGCCAGCGGGATCGGCGCCCAGTGTCGCGAAATGCTCGGCATAGGCGGCGAAGAGAGGCTGAACCGTCGGATCGAACAGGCCGCCCGTCTCGCGATGGATGGCGCGCGACAGCGAAAGCACCGCGAGAAGGTCCGGCGAGGGCGCGGCAAGGCGCCCTTCCCGGTTGAGGCGGCAGAGCTCGCTGTTTTGCCGATAGAGGCTGAAGATCGCCTCGATGCGGGAAATTTCGGCTTCCACGGCGGCAAAGGCCTCCCGCGCCACGCCTTCCGGCGCGCCGACAAGAACGATGGAGGCGTGGGCGCCCAGCGCCTGGCCCTGCCAACGGCGTATATCGGTCCGCGCCGGGGCAGCGCTCCACGGCATGGCCGCCGCCGCGGCGAAGGTCGCGCCGACGAAAAGCAGGCGGCGACGGGTCAAGTTCGGGTGAGAGGTGTCTATCATGGCCTTACATCCCGGCTGGTTCGGCACCCGCGCCCGCATCCTCGGTTGCAGACGCATCGCGCGCCGAGCGCACATAGGCTTCGGGAATCTCGGTGAGCGTCACGATGCGCCCGCCCTTCTCCCTGACGAACGCCTCGGCATCCGGCTTCTCGGCGAAGGGGATCGCCTCGGGGGTTCCCATGCCGCCGCTTTGCCGGCTATCGATCACGAAGACGGCACTGTCGGCGTCGGTCCAGTTGTCCGCGCCAGGGTCTCCCCAGGATGGCGCCTTGGCCATGTCGGTGACGTAGACGGCGCGCACCTCGGCCTCGCGCTCCGGGTCGTGGAGATAGGCGACGGCATCGCTTACCTGGGAGAACCACAGCGGCTTCTCCATCCCGGCGAGGTGAATCTGCGCCTTGGGCCCGGCGTGATCGATGACGTCCATCTGGCAGTAATGGCCGACCGCCTCTTCGGTCATGGTGATGGGGACGGGCTTGGCGGCGCTCTCCTCGGAGCAGCCGGAAAGGGGACCGGCCAGCGCGGTCGCCAGCACCAGGGCGGCAAGAAGCTTCTTCATGGACGCACCTTCTGAAAGCGCCAGAGCCCGGCGGCGATCATCGCCGCGAGCCAGGCGGCAAGCGCGGCGAGCGCCAGCGATGGCGGGAAAGGCAGGCTCCGCGCCAGGCCGTCGATGCCGGCGACGGGCGCCGAGCCTTCGAGCGCGGCGAGATTGTAGAGCCGGAAGGCGTCGCCCGGATTGGCGATCACCAGGGCGGGGAAGAGGCTCTTGGTGAAGAAGCCGCCGTCGTCGACGATGAGGCCGGCCAGAAGCGCCAGATCATAGAGGACGATCAGCACCAGCCAGATGCCGACGAGGAGCGCCGCCGCCGTGCCGACGCGCGCGGTCGAGGCCGAAACCAGGATGCCGATGGCGACGAACACCGCGCCTAGAAGCACACCCGTCGCGATCAGCCGCGCCCAGGCCAGAGCCCCATGGAGATCCGCGCCATGGACGGCGACGACCGCAAGGGCCGCGATGGAGTAGCCGACGACGATGGCGAGGGTCAGCACCGAGAGATGGCCAACGAACTTGCCGGTCAGCACCTCGAAGCGCCGAACCGGCGTCGCCAGCACCAGGGGCAGAGTGCTCCGCTCGACCTCGCCGGCGATCGTCTCGTAGGAAAGGAGCAGCGCGATCAGCGGGATAAGATAGACCGAGAGAGTGGCGAGACTCGCCGCCGTCAAAGTCAGCGCGCCGACCTTGCTGGCGCCGGCCGGTCCCGAGCCGAGAAAGGCAAGGGCGAGAGCGAAGAGCACCAGGATGAGGGTCGAGAGCGCCACCCATCGATTGCGGACGGACAGGCGGATTTCGATCGCCGTCACCGCCGCGATGCGGTTGAGCGTCGCTTTCATGCCTCACCTCCCGCCGAATGGCCGCTGAAATGGCGATAGACGTCGTCGAGCCTCGGCGTGTCGATGTCGATATCGGCGACCACGTCGCCGAGCGCCGCGATGCGCGAGAGCACGGCCATCTTGTCGCCGGCCGCGCAGTCGAGCTCGACCGAGCGCCCGTTGAGGCGCCGGCCGCCGATCCTGGCGTGGAGCGCGCCGGCGTCCTCGGCGGCAGCCTTGACGCGCACGGTGACGGGAAGGGCCGCGGCGCGGGCGAGTTCGGCGAGCGAGCCCTCCGCCACCAGCCTGCCGCGGGACAGGATGGCGATGCGGTCGGTGCGCGCCTCCACCTCGGTCAGCGAGTGGGAGGAAAGGACGACGGCCGTGCCCTCCCCGGCCAGGCGATCGAGAATGGCATAGAAGTCGCCGCGCGAAATGGGGTCGAGACCGCTGGTCGGCTCGTCGAGAAGCAGCAGCTCGGGCCGGCCGATCAGCGCCTGGGCGAGGCCGAGGCGCTGGCGCATGCCCTTGGAATAGGTGCCGACGCGCCGGTTTGCCGCATCAGCGATGCCGACGGTTTCCAGGAGCGGCATCGCGCTTTTCGGCGTCTGGCCCTTGAGCCGCGCGAAATAGGCCAGCAGCTCAGCCCCCGTCAGCGCCTTGGGAAACGCGACCGACTCCGGCAGATAGCTCACGGTGCGCCGCGCCTTGTCGGAGCCGGGAGCCGCGCCGGCAACCTCGACCTTGCCGGACGCGGGCGAAACGAAGCCGAGGACGGTGCGAAACAGCGTCGACTTGCCGGCGCCGTTGTGGCCGAGCAGGGCGAAGCGCTCGCCAGGCCGCACCGCCAGCGACACCCGGTGGAGAGCCTTGAGGGAGCCGAAGGCGACGGAGAGTCCGGTGACGTCGAGAAGAGACGGATCGCTCATTTCAAGCCTGCCTCCTGCTGAAGGTCTCGCCGCGTCCCGGCCGCATCGGGCTTCACCAGCGGATGGGAATCCACCACTCCGCCCGGCAGAAGTCCCGGAAAGCGCGACTGCGACCAGCGGATGAGCTGCACAGCCGGCGAGCCGAGCAGTAGCTTAGCCATGGGCTGGTGCCAGGTGACGAGATCGATGGTGTCGTTGGGCCGGTACGGCGCATCGGCGATGCCGTCGCCGTCGATGTCGTAAGAGACATGATCGGACCAAAAATTGCCGCGCCCGTTCTCGCTCCATTCGAGCCAGCGGGTGCCGACGTTCTTCACCTGCGTCCGGTTGCCCAGGAAGGCGTTCTCCGCCACCACGTCGCGCTGCGAGCCGGCGGTGAAGTGGATGCCGATGTCACAGCCCTGGAAGAGATTGCCGACGATGCGCGTGTCGTTGACGTTGTAGACGAAGACGCACTTCTCGCCGCCGTCGCGCACCTCGTTGTGCCCGATCTCGGAGCGGTTGACGAAGTTCATGAAGATGCCGTGGCTGGCGTCGCTCTCCGAGACGTTGTCCTCGGCCTTCACCCGGTTCGAATACATGAAGGCAAAGCCGATCTCGTTGCCCGTCGAGCGGTTGCCCGCGACCTCGATGTCGTTGGCGTACATCGAATGGAAGGCGAAGCGCAGATCGCTCATGCGGTTGCCGCGATAGACGGCATGGTGGGAGGTGGTGACGAAGATGCCGTCGCGCCCGCCGGAAATCTCGTTGTTCTCGGCGAGAAGCCCTGGCGCGTTCCAGACATAGATGCCGGCGCCGCGCTCGTTGCGGCGAAGGTCGGTGCGGTTGGAGACGCGGTTGCCGCTGAGGAGCGCATCCTTGCCGCCCTGAACGTCGATGCCGATGAGATTGCCCTCGACGGTATTGCCGATGATGCGGGCGCGCTCGGACGTCTTGTCGATGACGATCCCCGAGTCGAGATTGTCGAGGCGCTTGCCCGAGCCGGTGACGGTGAGCCCCTCCAGCCTCACGTCATCGGCGGAGATGGTGACGACCGACCCTTCGCCGTCGCCGACGATCCGCGCACCCGTGCTGCCGATAAGGGCGAGCGGTCGATCGATCGTCACCTTGCCGGCGTGGTCGCCGGAACCGAGCCGGAGCGTGTCCCCCGGCGCAGCGTTCGCGATGGCCGCCGCAAGCACTCCCACCCCCGGCGCCACCGCGGTCTCGGCGGCGGACGCCGGAGCCACCGGCGCGAGCGTCAGCGCGGCCGCCGTGGCAACAAGGATGGGAGAAACCTGCATGGCCAGTTCCCGCCTCAGGCGTTCTTGGGCTTCACCAGCATCCGGCCGCGCATCTCCATGTGGAGGGCGTGGCAGAACCACTGGCAGTAGTACCAATGAACGCCCGGCCGATCCGCCGTGAAGGTGACGGAGGCGGTGGCCTGCGGCCCGATCTCCATGGCGACGCCATGGTTGCCGAGGGTGAAGCCGTGGGTGAGGTCGTCCACATCGTCCATGTTGGAGATGGTGATCGTCACCTCGTCGCCCTCGTTCACCTCGAACTTCTCGAGGCTGAAGGCCGGCGCCATGGAGTACATGTAGACGCGCACCTTGTTGCCGTCGCGGATGACGTCGGCGGCCGCGTCGAGGTCGACGCCGTCGGCCTTGGCACGCTGGCGAGCCTCCTCCCACATCGGATCGTCGCGTGTCCACATCGAGGCCGGCGTCACCTTGTCGGCGCGCACCAGGATGCAGTCGTGCGGCTCGGCGAAGGACGGGCCGTCATGGACGAGCTTCATCTCGCCCGTCGAGATATCGATCAGCTGGTCGTTCTCCGGCTTCAGCGGGCCGACGTTGAGGAACCGGTCCTTGGAGAACTTGTTCAACGAGATCAGGTACTTGCCGTCCGCCTCCAGGGTTTCGCCCATGGTGGTGTGGTTGTGGCCCGGCTGGTAGTGGACGTCGATCTTCTGGATGATGGGGTCGACGTCCTCGCCCTTGAACTTGGCGATGGCCTTGTCGATGTTCCACATCGCCATCTGGCTGTCGAGGAAGAGCGTCGTGAAGGCGTTGCCCTTGCCGTCGAAGGCGGTGTGAAGCGGCCCGAGGCCCAATTCCGGCTCGGCGACCACGGCCGAGCGCGGCTCGGCGCCGTCAAACACCTTGTCGAGCAGGTCGACGTCGATGACGGTGACGGTGGGCGACAGCTTGCCGTTGATGCACAGGTGCTTCTTGTCCGGCGCCATGTTGCAGCCGTGCGGGCTGTTGGAGACCGGGATATAGGCGGTGTAGGGCGAGCCGTGGCGGCCATCGAGCACCTTGACGCCCTTGTGCTCGGTATAGTCGCCCTTCTTGATACCCTCCTCGATGCGCTTGATGTTGAAGACCGTGACCCAGTCCTGCTCGTTCGCCGTCATCTCGGCGACAGTGACGCCGCCTTCGGAGTTGTAGCAGGTCGAGAAGGCATATTTGCCCTGATAGTCGGCGTCGCAATTGTCGAGGTTGCCGTCGACGATCACCTGCCAGGCAATCTCCATCGTGTCGCCGTCGATGGCGGTGAACAGGGAGACGTACTTCTCCGGCTCGTCGAGGATCGTGCCGTCGTTGGGCAAGGGAATGCGGTGTTCGCCATTGGCGAAGACATAGCCGGTGCGTGGCCACTTCTGCGGGCGCAGGCCGTGAATGTCGGAGGTGTTGGGGATCTCGATGATCTTGTCGCACTTCATGACGTCGCAGCGCACGCGCGCGACGCGCGTGTTGGCCTTGTCGTTCATGAAGAGGTAGCGCCCGTCGTAGGTGCCCTCGGTGAAGGACATGTGTGGGTGATGAAGGTCGCCGTTCTCGTAGGTCTTCATCCCGCGCTTGGCGAGGAATTCCTTGGTTTCAGGCAGAAGGCCCTCGGTGAGGATCTTGAGGCTTTCGTTCGTGCAGCCCCAGCCCGTCGCCGAGCAGCGGTTGAAAACCGGTACGCGCATGAACTCGCGCATGGAGGGCACGCCATAGATGCGCAGCTCGCCGGACTGGCCCGACGACCAGAAGCCGTAATACTCGTCGAGCTCGCCGGGCTTGACCTCGACCGAGCCGGCTTCCTGGGCCGCGGCCGGTCCGATCAGGCTCTTGCCGCCGGCCAGCACCGCCCCCGCCAGCACCGCGCCGCTGGCCGTGCCGCTGAACAGCGCGCGCCGCGACAGTTTCGACTTTTCCTCTGGCATGACTTTCCTCTTCCTCGTTCTTGAGATCATTGGGCAGGGGTGGTCTCGGCCCTTGCCTTGGGCCGATAGGTGACGCCGGGCTGGCCGGAGCCGGAGGGAGCAAGGCCCGTCTGGGCTTCGAAGCGCTGGCGCTTCTTGATCTTGCCGATCACCACCGGGCAGCGATCCGCGCTCTGGTAGAGGACCTGGCAGTGCAGACAGGAGATGCACTCGTTGGGATTGATCTCGCCCGTCGGATGAATGGCCTGGACCGGGCATTCATGAGCGCAGGTCTGGCAGGGATTGCCGCATTCGCGGTAGCGCTTCAGCCAGCGGAACATGTGGAGCCGCGCGGGGATCGCGAGGCCGGCGCCCAACGGGCAGACGTAGCGGCAGTAGAACCGCTCGATGAAAAGGCCAGGCGCAAGGCAGGCCAGCGCGAAGAGCACGAAGGGCAAGGGCCGCGCGAACTTCAGGATGATCGCCGTCTTGAAGGGCTCGACCTCGGCATAGTGCTCGGCCAGCGCCAGCGAATAGAGCGACAGGCCGAAAAGACCGAGGAAGATGACGTATTTCACCGGCCACAGCCGCTCGTGAAGGCCCCAGGGCAGCGTCACCTGCGGCACCTTGAGGGCGCGGGCGATCTTGTTGGTCAGTTCCTGGAGCGCGCCGAAGGGGCAGAGCCAGCCACAATAGGCGCCACGCGCCCAGAACAGCAGCGCCGCCGCCACCGCGAACCACAGGAGGAAGATCAGCGGGTCCATCAGGAAGGTTTCCCAGCGGAAGTCGCTGAAGAGCGCCGAGGCGACGGCGAGGATGTTCACCACCGAGAGCTGGGCGTTGGCGTACCAGCCGACGAAGACCAGGGTGAAGACAAGGAAGCTGGTGCGGATGATGTCAAAGATACGCTCGTTCTTCGTCGCGAAGGTCTGGAAGAAGAAGATGCCGGTGAGGAAGACGAGCGCGAGGCTGAGGATGACGATCTCGACGCGCTTGGTCTGCCAGATCCTCTTCCAAAGGGCGTTGCGGATCTCGGCCGCGCCGTCATCGCCGGCGACGTTGGTGGGCGCGGCGGCGGCGGCATCGGCCTGCGGCGCGGCGGGCGCGGCCTGAGGCGCCGGCGTTACTGTCCGCAGATAGCGATCCGGCAGATCGTAGCCGAGCTCATAGGTGAGGAAGACCTTTTCGATCGGGCCGACGGCGCGCTGGACCAGCATCTGAAGGCGCCAGGGCTCGGCGGCGTCGAAGCCGGACTTGGCCGGAACGATGAAGAGATCGGCCTCGCCGAAGGCGGGCGCGCCCTCCGCCGCCACGCGCACCACGCGGCGATGCTCGCGGTCGCGGAAGCGATGGGACACGTCGTCCTGGATCACCTGGATGCGGTCGAAGATGCCACCGCGCACATAGCCCGAACCCTTGAACGACCAGCGCCCGGAACCGGCGATGAGGATGGCCTCGTCGCCCTCCTTCAGCATCTTCTTGAGATTTTCGTACTCCGAATCGCCGAGGAGGCTGCGGCCGATGGAAGGCTGGCTGGCGAGACCGACCCACAGGTCGATATAGGCGTCGCCCTCCGGCCCCGGCTCGGCATTCTTGTCGGTGCGCTGGTCGCCGAGGGCCGCGAAATCCTTGTTGATGGTGGCAACGTCGAGGGAGAAGTGCCGCAGCGAGCCGTCGCCGGCCAGCGTCTGCCAGTCCTGTCTCTCGTCGTACTCGCGATCGACGACCTTTTGCGCAACCGGACCGCCCGCCGTGGTGCTTTCGGCGTGGAAACCGCCGAGCCCCAGGGCTTTCGACACCTTGATGCCGGCGCGCCGGATCGAATCGTCGATCACCATGATGGTGACGGTGGCGCCCGAGACGATGTCGAGGTCGTGGCCGGAATCCTCGCCCGCTGCGTCCTTGTTGAGGTCGAGACCGGCGTATTTTTCCGTCACCGCCTTGATCTTGGCTTCGGGAATGCCGACCAGGACAATCGGCTCCGAATGCTTCATCAGCCGAACACCGGTGATGACGGCCGCGTTGGAAAGGCCGGCGAGAATGTGGATCGGCTTGCCGGAATAGCCGGTGGTGGGCACGAAGTCGGAGGTGAGGAACACCCAGCCGATCTCCTTGCCTCCCTCAAGCGCCGGCACGACGGGAACATCGCTTCGGATAGCGCCGAAGCTGTCGGCTCCCGGCACGAGGTCGCCGGGCGCGATCTTGTCGAGATACTGGCCGACGAGCGGCGCGGCCGGCGCGGCGGAGGCAGAAACCAGAACCGCCAGGAGAAGAAGCGTGAACCGGACCAGCCGGACAAGCGTCTCGATCATCCCTGTCAACACCGTCCTCGCCATTGGTCGCCCGGCTTCCCCCTGATGCGCTCGCCTTCCGCCCATGCGGGGCCGATGGCGCCTTCCGCTGACGAAAGGGCGCAGAAATCCTCTCCCGGGCGAGCCAGGCCGCCCGGTGCTCTTTTTGTCTCTTTTTCTGTTCGGCTTCGGTGTTACCGGCGGCGGGATCAGGCGACTTTGCACTTGCGCAAAGAGCCGGCCGATGCCGGACGACCCATCCGACGCGAGCGCCGGAAGCCGCCACTCTCGATCGCGATCACCGGGACCATCTGTCCTTGGCCGGAGAGATGGGTCGTCTTCTCACGCGAAAGCTGATCGTTCCTTGCCGGTATTGAGTAATAAAAATATGACTCAAGTCAATCCGCTCGTTCATTGATGAATATCCCCACGTTTGACGCGGCATTGTTTGATGCGATTCCTGTCTCCGGTTGATATTATTCAATTCGATCGACGTCTTGTTTCAGTCAACCTTACCGAGAGGAGCGCAGCTTTCTGACATGCAGGATTGGACGATCTGGTGCTGGATCGTCGCTCTGACGGAGCCTATGTCGTTGGATCCCTCGTCAGCCAGCGGTGGTGGCCAATCCAATGGAATCCGACGACGCGCTCCCGCCTCGCCCATCGCCACTCGGCGAGACGATCCTGATCGGCACGGCTGGCTGGACCATCCCCGCCGCGAGCCGGGACTGGTTTCCGGCCGAGGGCACGCATCTCTCGCGCTATGGCGCTCGGCTCGGCGCGGCCGAGATCAACTCGTCCTTCTACCGGCCGCATCGCCGATCGACCTATGAGAAATGGGCGGCGTCGGTGCCGCCGAGCTTCCGGTTTTCCGTCAAGCTGCCGAAGGCGATCACGCACGAACGCCGGCTTACCAATGCCGCCGAAGAGCTCGATCGCTTTCTCGGTGAAATCGGAGGGCTCGGCGAGAAGCTGGGCGTCGTCCTGGTGCAATTGCCGCCGAGCCTCGCTTTCGATGAGGCGCGCGCCGGCTTTCTGGAAGACCTCAGGCGGAAGTTTTCGGGCGGGTTGGCGCTGGAGCCGCGCCACGCGAGCTGGTTCTCGGCCGACGTCGAGACGCGCCTCGCCGAGCTTCGCATCGCCCGCGTCGCCGCCGATCCCGCTCCGGCTCCGGGCGCGGAAAGGCCCGGCGGGTGGCCGGGCCTTTGCTATCACCGAATGCACGGCAGCCCGCGCATCTATTATTCGCCCTACCCGACCGAGCGTCTGGAAAAGCTCGCCAGGGACATGATCCGGCGGGCGCGCGCGGAAGCGACGGTCTGGGCGATCCTCGACAACACGGCCGCCTTCGCCGCGACCGGCGACGCGCTCGCGCTTCAGGCGATGGTGGCGTCCGCCGGTGAAGGCGAGGTTTAGCCCTCCGCGTCGAGGCTTTCGACGATGACGTTGTGGTTGGTGTAGATGCAGATATCGGCCGCGATCTTCATGGCGCGGCGGGCGATCTCCTCGGCGGCGAAGTCCGTCTCGGCAAGGGCTCTGGCGGCCGCCAGGGCATAGTTGCCGCCCGAGCCGATGGCCATGACGCCTGCTTCCGGCTCCAGAACGTCGCCGGTGCCGGTGAGGGCCAGCGTCACGCGCTTGTCGGCGACGAGCATCATTGCCTCGAGGCGGCGCAGATAGCGGTCGGTGCGCCAGTCCTTGGCGAGCTCAACGGAGGCGCGCATCAGCTGGTCGGGATATTGCTCGAGCTTGGCCTCGAGGCGCTCCAAGAGGGTGAAGGCGTCCGCCGTCGCGCCCGCGAAGCCGGCAATCACCGCGCCATCCTTGCCGAGGCGGCGCACCTTGCGCGCGTTGCCCTTCATCACGGTGTTGCCTAGGGAGACCTGCCCGTCGCCGGCGATGACCACCTTGCCACCCTTGCGGACGGTTACGATCGTGGTGCCGTAGATGGTGGCGGGGTCGTGGCGTTCGAAATCCATGTCGGTATCCTTTCATCCAGCCGGCCGACCCTTCCGCGATGAAGCGATCCGGCCGCTGATCCCGGCTCATGTATGAAGTGCAAGCGGCAACGCCAACTGTCGCCCAGCCGAAAGGCACGAGGAGCGGATGGCGAAGTGGAAATGACCGCGCCCGCCTGATAGACACACTCACAGGCAGACAACGGGAATGGTGGACATGGGCGAGACGGCCGGGCGGCGCGATGCCACGATCGAGCGCAAGACGAACGAGACCGAGATTCGCGTACACGTCGATCTCGACGGCACCGGACGGGCGAAGGTTTCCACCGGCGTCGGCTTCTTCGATCATATGCTCGACCAGCTCGCCCGCCACTCGCTCATCGACATGACGGTTGAGGCCAAGGGCGACCTCCATATCGACGATCATCACACGGTGGAGGACACGGGCATCGCGCTCGGCCAGGCGATCCGCAAGGCCATGGGCGAGCGGCGCGGCATCCGCCGCTATGCCTCGCTCGATCTCGTCATGGACGAGGTGATGACGCGCGCCGCCGTGGATGTCTCCGGGCGGCCGTTCTTCGTGTTCCAGGTGAAATTCGAGCGCGAGAAGATCGGCACGTTCGACACCGATCTCGTTCGCGAGTTCTTCCAGGCCCTGGCGCAGCACGCCGGGTTGACCCTGCACATCGTCAACCTTCATGGCGACAACGCCCATCATATTGCTGAAACCTGCTTCAAGGCGGTGGCGCGGGTGCTGGGAGAGGCGCTGTCGGTGGACCCGCGTCAGGCCGACCTCGTGCCCTCCACCAAGGGAATGCTGGCGTGATCGGCAAAGGCAGGCCAGAATGACGCGCTACATCGTCTTCGAGCCGCCGGGGGAAGAAGCGCGCAGCGATCGCGCCCTCTTCGTGCGGGACGGTTGGTCGTTCTGGGCCCTGCTCTTTCCCTTTCTTTGGCTGTTTCGCTACGGGCTGGTGATCTCCGGCCTTCTCGTCCTCATCATGGACATTCTCGTTGGCGTCGTCGCGGCGCGCGCGGGGCTTGAAACGGCCGGCACGCTGGTCAGCTTTATCATCGGCCTGCTTGTTGCGCTGGAGGGGCCCTCGCTCAGGGCTTGGCGGCTGCGCCGGCGCGGCTGGCGGGAGGGCGCCTCGCTGGTGGCGCACGATCTGAGCGGCGCCGAGCAGCTTTATTACGCTGGCGGGCGGGAGAGCACCGCGCCGAGCCCGTCGCCACAGGCCAATTCGCCGAGTTCGGGCGGGCCACGGCCCGCTCCCGCCGGCCTGTTCGACTGAGAGGAGCGCCTCGCATGCAAAGGGTCGCCATCATCGATTACGGCTCGGGCAATCTGCACTCCGCCGTCAACGCCTTCCGGCGCGCCATTCTGGATCACGGCATTGCCGCCGAAGCCGTGCTGACCTCCGATCCCGACGTGGTCAGGAGCGCGGACAGGATCGTTCTGCCCGGCGTCGGCGCCTATGCGGACTGCCGGGCCGGTCTTGGTGCTGTCGCTGGCATGGAAGAGGCGCTGTTCGAAGCCGTCGAAACCCATGGGCGGCCGTTTCTCGGCATCTGCGTCGGCATGCAGCTCATGGCGTCCCGCGGGCTCGAGAAGGCCATCACGCCGGGATTCGGCTGGATCGAGGGCGACGTCACCTTGATGAAGCCGGCTGATGCCGCTCTCAAGATCCCGCAGATCGGCTGGAACACGATTCACGTGAGACATGATCATCCGCTTCTCGCCGGCATTCCGACGGGCGAGGACGGCCTTCATGCCTACTTCGTCCACTCCTATCACCTCGCCGCGCTGAACGACGCCGACATCGTGGCGGTGACGGACTACGGCGGGCCGGTTACGGCGATCGTCGCCAACGCCAACAAGGCGGGAACGCAGTTCCACCCGGAGAAAAGCCAGCGTCTCGGCCTCTCCCTCATCGCCAACTTCCTTGCCTGGAAGCCCTGAGCCATGCCCATCCTGTTTCCCGCCATCGACCTCAAGGACGGCGCATGTGTGCGCTTGAAGCTCGGCGACATGGCCGAGGCCACGGTCTACAACGCCGATCCCGCCGCCCAGGCGCGCGCGTTCCTGGACACAGGCTTTTCCCACCTCCACGTCGTCGATCTCAACGGCGCCTTCGCCGGCAAGGCCGTCAACGGAGCGGCGGTCGAGGCGATCCTCTCGGCGGTCGGCGGGGCGATGAAGGTGCAGCTCGGCGGCGGCATCCGTACTCTTGACGACGTGGAGCGTTGGCTGGACAAGGGCCTGTCGCGCGTCATTCTCGGCACAGTGGCGGTGCGCGATCCCGCGCTGGTCAAGGAAGCGGCGCGCCGCCATCCCGGCCGCGTCGCCGTCGGGATCGACGCCAAGGGCGGCAAGGTCGCAGTCGAGGGCTGGGCGGAAACTTCGGAACTTTCGGCCGTGGAACTGGCGAAGCGCTTCGAGGATAGCGGTGTATCCGCCATCGTCTATACCGATATCGACCGTGACGGCGTTCTTGCTGGCATCAACTGGGAAGCCACGATCGGGCTTGCCGAAGCCATCTCCATTCCGGTCATCGCCTCGGGCGGGCTGGCCTCCATGGCGGATATCGAGCGCCTCGCGGCGCCGGATGCCGGCAAGCTGGAAGGCGCGATTTCGGGACGGGCCCTCTACGACGGGCGCATCGACGGGGCGCAGGCGCTCGCCCTGCTAAGCGCATCCCGATGATGTTTCACGTGAATCAACGGCAAAGAAGCGGGCGTCATCAGGCGCCCGCCTGTTCTTTCAAATCATGGGCTTTCTGAAGCCTAGAGCGGGATGAGATTAGGATCGTCCATATCCTGAGTTGACGAGGTAGTTGCTGCATTCGTCGGCGGAGATGGTGGAGAGGATCTGGCCGATGGCGGAGCAGACGGCGTCTCTGGTGCGCTGGCCGGCTTTGCGCAGCAGGTGCTTCAGCTTGGCGAAGAGCTGCTCGATGGGATTGAGGTCGGGGGAGTATTTGGGCAGGAACAAGAGCTTGGCGCCGGCGGCGCGGATCGCCCGGCGCACCGCCTTGCCCTTGTGGCTGCCGAGATTGTCCATGATGACGATATCGCCGGGCTTCAGCGTCGGCACCAGCACCTGCTCGACGTAGAGCCGGAAGCGCTCGCCGTTGACCGGTCC
>NZ_FUXL01000004.1 GCF_900167365.1 Consotaella salsifontis
CTGCCCAAATACTCCCCCGACCTCAATCCCATCGAGCAGCTCTTCGCCAAGCTGAAGCACCTGCTGCGCAAAGCCGGCCAGCGCACCAGAGACGCCGTCTGCTCCGCCATCGGCCAGATCCTCTCCACCATCTCCGCCGACGAATGCAGCAACTACCTCGTCAACTCAGGATATGGACGATCCTAATCTCATCCCGCTCTAGCGTGCAGGGCGACATCAAATGAATCGCCGTCGATCATCCGACCGCCCCGACTCTGGTCATATAATCATTCGATGTTCATTAGATCAAGGTGGGATTTTTAAATACGCTTCTCGGGAAAGACACCTATCAAACTCTTGGCCATTGGATGCCTCTCAGCGTTAGCTCCGCAATCGCGCCATTTGCGGGGTTTAGGCCCCTTTGATAGGCGTCGACCGCTTTCCGGCAGACGCCGCGCACCACGACCGCGACCCTCGACTGCGGGCAGCGCGCCACCGCCGGCCAAGGCGCGGAAGCACATAAGTCCGCTCACAACTCGATCGTTCGATCACCAGTGCGGCAGGGCGCATGCCGCTTGAGATGGAGCCGCACACCCGCGTCGGGAGCAGCCAATGCATCCAGCCCGTCGCGACATGAGGCCGCAGCGCCCGTTGGTTCACATTGTGCATCTATTGAGGAGCGCGCACTTCTCCATGACCGCTATTACCAGGGAGGCGAGCACCGATCGCTATCCCAAAAGGCGTCCGAAGGCGAAAGACTCGCTTTAACGGCGACACCATCGGCGTGATCGGCACAACCTGGAGCTCGCATCGCGCAAGCCGCGTTCGCCCCGCCACAGCGGGACAAATGAATCGCCAAAGATCAACTGGTCATCTTTTGCACGTCGGCTTTCTATCAAAAGCCATGATATTATTCTGCTATATCGCTGGTTTTAGCGACATTTTCGGCGAAGTGAGCGTTTCCTCCTGTTAGAAGGGGGCAGTCAGCGCCGATCTGATGGTCAGTTGTCTTGACAGATGAACACGCTTCGCCTAGCGTTTTTCTCGTTCGAAGCGCTTTGCGCTCGCGGACATGGCCATGGGAGATGGCTGGGAGGATCTTTGCATGAGGTTAGCGTGAACGGCGGTTCCGCCGTGGGATGATCCTGGCCGAGCGCCGGGTCTTGGCGGGCACCAGCCTCGTGATGGCATCCATCTCGCTTTGTCATTCCCGCGCCGACCGCTTTCACCGAAACCTCGTCCAGTCCGCTGGAGCAGGAACACCTGGCACTTCGTCTGGCCTCACCAGACCTGCCGCTGGAGCGCCATCCGCGCCCCGTGGCGCCTAGTGCGGAAGACGCCTGCGCTCTTCAGTTGTTGAGGGACTTTGGATGAATCGAATCATCAACAATCCGGATCTCGTGGTCGAGGATGCGGTCCGGGGGTATCTCAAGGCTCACAAGGACCTCGTCGCGCCGACGGACAACCCGCGGGTGATCCGCCACCATCTCGCGCCGCAAAAAGGCAAGGTCGGCGTCGTCACTGGCGGCGGCTCCGGCCATGAGCCTGCGTTCCTCGGCTATGTCGGCGATGGAATGATCGATGCGGTGGCCATTGGGGAGATCTTTTCCTCCCCCTCCGCGAAAGCTTTTCACGACGCGTTCGTGGCGGCCGATGGCGGTCGCGGCGTGGCATGCCTCTACGGCAACTACGCCGGAGACAACATGAACGTGAAGCTCGCCGTCAAGCAGGCCGCGGCACACGGACTAACGATCAAGACGGTTGTTGCCAACGACGACGTGCCCTCGGCGCCGAAGAGCGAGCCGCAGAAGCGGCGCGGCGTCGCCGGCGAAATCCTGATGTGGAAGGTGGGCGGTGCCCGCGCCGCCGAGGGCGCCGAACTCGATGAGGTGATCGCGTCCGCGCAAAAGGCGATCGACTCCACTCGCTCCATCGGCGTCGGCCTTTCGGCCTGCACCATCCCCGCCTACGGCAAGCCGAACTTTTCCATCGAGGATGGAATGATGGAAGTCGGCATCGGCCACCACGGGGAGCCCGGCGTCAAGGTCATGGAAACGCGACCGGCGCGTGAAATGGCGGACCTCATGCTGGATCATGTGCTGCCGGATCTGCCGTTCGAGAGCGGGGACGACCTCGCGGTGCTTGTTTCCGGCCTCGGCGCGACGCCGGTGATGGAACTCTACATCCTTTACGATCGCCTCTCGGAGGTGTTCGCCGAGCGCGGCATGAAAGTCCGCCATCCCTTCATCGGCAACTATTTCACCTCGCTCGAGATGATGGGCGTCACGCTGACGATCATGCGCCTCGACAGCGAGCTCGACCGCCTCGTCGGCGCGCCGGCCCGCTCCGTCGGCCTCACCAAGGTGGCATTATGAGTGGCGTGCGGATCGAGACGGCCGGCGGGCTCGTCAAGGAACTCGTCGAGGCCATCAACGCCAATCGAACGTGGCTCTCGGAGATCGACGGCGCCATCGGCGACGGCGACCACGGCATCAACATGAGCAAGGGCTTCACCAGCGCTGGAGCCAAGCTCGGCGATACGCCGCCGCCGCTTCCCGAGGCGCTGAATGTGCTTTCAAGCACGCTGATGGAGGATATGGGCGGCTCCATGGGGCCGCTCTATGGTTACCTCTTCTCGCGCATGGCCGACGCCTTGGAAGGCAAGAGCAAGCTCGAGGCCGACGACTTTGGCGCCATGCTTCGCGGGGCGCTCGAGGGCGTGCAGGAGATCGGCTCGGCCTCCGTCGGCGACAAGACGCTGCTCGACGCGCTCGCACCTGCGAGCGAAGCCTTCGATGCGGCTCTCGCGGCGGGAAAGCCGTTCCCGCAGGCTCTCGATGAAATGGCGGTAGCGGCCGAGCGCGGGCGTGACTCGACGCGTGACATGGTGGCCAAAGTCGGACGATCGGCGCGCCTCGGCGAGCGTTCGCGCGGCGTGATGGATGCGGGGGCGTCGTCCTGCTGTCTCATCCTGCAGACGCTCGCCAACGGCATCAAAACAAGACTTTCCGAGTGACCGGCCACGGCCGAGGGCTCGAATGTGATGAAAGGCCCGAGGGCCGGAAGGAGTAGAGACATGAGCGGAGCCACAAGATCCAACACTCTTCCTGAAACCATGCAGGCGGTCGTCGCCTATGCGCCGCACGACTATCGCTTCGAGACGGTTCCCGTGCCGCGCGCAGGCCCGGACGACATCATCATCGAGGTCGAAGCCTGCGGCATCTGCGCCAGCGATATCAAGACCTTCATCGGCGCGCCCTCCTTCTGGGGAGACAAGGAACAACCGCGTTACGTCAAGCCGCCGATGATCCCCGGTCACGAATTCGTCGGCTATGCCGTCGAGGTCGGTGAGAACGTCGCTCGCAAGGGCGAGTTCAAGGTTGGCGACCGGCTCATCTCCGAGCAGATCGTTCCGTGCGACGATTGCCGCTATTGCAAGCGCGGCGAATACTGGATGTGCGAGCGCCACGACGTCTACGGCTTCCAGAAAAACGTCAATGGCGCGATGGCCAAGTACATGCGCTTCCCGGCTACCTCTCGCACCCACAAGGTCCCGACGGACGTGCCCGTGGAGAAGGCCGCCTTGGTCGAGCCCTATGCCTGCTCTGTCCACGCGGTGAACCGCGGCAATATCCAGCTCGACGATGTCGTGGTGCTGGCCGGGGCCGGCCCGCTTGGGCTCGGCATGGTCGGCGCCGCGCGCCTCAAGAATCCGTCGAAGCTCATCGTTCTCGACACCAAGCAGGACCGCCTGGATCTCGCAAAGAAATTTGGCGCCGACATCGTCATGAACCCGCTCGAGATGGACGTGGTCAAGGCGGTGAAGGACATGACGGACGGCTACGGCTGCGACGTCTATATCGAGGCGTCGGGTCATCCTTCGAGCGTCAAGCAGGGTCTTCACATGATCCGCAAGCTCGGCCGCTTCGTCGAGTTCAGCGTGTTTGGCGAGGAGATCACCGCGGATTGGAGCATCATCTCCGACCGCAAGCAGCTCGACCTTCTCGGCTCGCACCTTGGCCCCTACTGCTATCCCTTCACCATCGCCGGGATCGCCGACGGCCGCCTGCCGACGGAAGGCGTCGTGACCCACAAGCTGCCCTTGTCGGAGTTCCAGAAGGGCCTCGACATGATGCACGAGGGCAAGGGATCGATCAAAATCCTCCTGGTTCCCTGATCCATCAAAGAAGGGGCCTTCGCCACGCTGCGCCGATCTCCGACGCAGCAATGTCGCAGAACTAGGGCGCGGCCTTTTCTTCTGGTGCCACAACGCGGCAACGTAGATGAAGCCGCGCATCATGGCCCGACCGGGCACGGCTTCGCCAAATAAGGCGAGGAGGTGCCGGCCGGGCCTTTTTCGCGTCCCGAATCTGGTGGTCCTGAACGCTGGCGCAACCGACAATCGCCATCCCGGCGCTCACGCGAAAGCAAGCCGCAACTCGGCCTTCAGGAATGGAGCCCGTCGTCCCTCAAGCGAGGCAGCACCTGACAAACTCGGCGCGCGCCGCGACATCGGCCTTTGGAAGTTCGATCAGAGTATAGCCGAGCTCGCGGTAGACACTCACCATCGCCTCGTGGGTGCGCCGTGCCGTTTCCATATCCTGTCGGCGCTCGGCATCCTGCCGATAGATTTCCGGCCAGACAGGCGCGATGAAGACGCGCTCGTTATAGCGGAAAGTCTCGGCGGCTTTCATGACGTGAGGCGGCACGCCCAGGCCCTCCAGGCGAAGATAACCGACGACGTCAGGAAGTCCGCGATCGAAGAGCACCGGCGCGGAGCCGTCTTGCCGTGCGGCGTGATAGGATCGCATTTCCCAGCCCAGCATGAGCTCGGCGAAGAGCGCTCGGTCGCGCCAAGGCAGCGCGGGGCCGTCGATGGCCACCTGATCCTGAATGATGCCGCGTCCGGCCTCGAGCGAACGGCGAAAGCCAACGCCTTCGAGATGATCCAGCAGGGTGCTCTTTCCCGAGCCGGGACCGCCCGTGAGAATGTGAAAGTTGTCCTGCAAACAGCGCATGGGTGGTGCCTCCATGGCAATGAGCCAAGGCGCCGAGAACGGCGTCCTGATTGGATTGATAGAAGGGAGGGAAGGTTCAGCCGGCCGTGAAGGGCGCGCGGGACGCTCTATTTGCTCAGCAGGAACCGTGCGAGGCGCCCCACGGCGAGAGAATCTCGTACGTGCGGGCTGACCTGCCACTGCGATAACCGTGCCCCGCCGCCCAGGCAATATGTCGTCGCGTTCGCGCTGCGTTGAAAGGGAGCGATTGGCTTCCCTCGAAAACCTTGGTAAGCAGCCGACAACAGTCTGGGCGCCTCGCCCGATTTTTTCGAACCTTCGCGCATCCGCCTGGTTCGATCTCGCCCATCTAGGACACACTCATGTCTATCCCTTCGACGAGCGCGCCGCTCGCCGCCGCCCTCGCCGCCCGTGGCTATACGGACCTTACCGAGGTCCAGTCCGCGGTTCTCAATCCCGAGGCCGCCGGCCGCGATCTCCTTGTCTCCGCCCAGACTGGCTCCGGCAAGACGGTGGCGTACGGTCTCGCGCTGGCGGATACGCTGCTCGGGGAGGATGAGGCGCTGCCTGAAGCCGGCGAGCCGATGGCGCTGATCGTCACCCCGACGCGCGAGCTCGCCATGCAGGTGACGAACGAGCTCACCTGGCTTTATGCCAACACCGGCGCCCGGCTCGCCACGCTCGTCGGCGGCATGGACCCGCGCGCCGAGCGCCGCAGGCTGGACCAGGGTACGCACATCGTCGTCGGCACGCCGGGACGTCTGCGCGATCACCTGACCCGAGGCGCGCTGCAGATCGGCGGCCTCAAGGCTCTCGTCCTCGACGAGGCCGACGAGATGCTCAACCTCGGCTTTCGCGAGGACCTGGAATTTTTGCTGGAGGCGACGCCCGCCTCGCGCCGCACACTTCTTTTCTCGGCGACCCTGCCCAAGCCCATCATCCAGATGACCAAGCGCTACCAGCAGGGCGCCTATCGCATTGAGGTGGCGCGCGGGCAATCCGGCCATGCCGACATCGAATACCGCGCCGTGCGGATCGCGCCCAACGAGGTCGAGCACGCCGTCACGAACATCCTTCGCCGCGCCGAGGCGCCGAGCGCCATCGTCTTCTGCAACACCCGCGAGAGCGTCCGGCATCTTTCATCCGGCCTGATCGAGCGCGGTTTTGCCGCCGTCACCCTGTCGGGCGAGCTTGGGCAGGCCGAGCGCAACCAGGCGATTCAGGCGCTGCGCGACGGGCGGGCGCGGGTATGCGTGGCCACCGACGTCGCCGCGCGCGGCCTCGACCTGCCGAGCCTCGGCCTCGTCATCCATGCCGACCTGCCGAGCGACCCAGAGACGCTGCAGCATCGATCCGGCAGGACCGGGCGAGCCGGGCGCAAAGGCATCTCGGTCCTGCTCGTGCCGATCTCACGCCGCCGCAAGGCCGAGCGCCTTCTCGCCGAGGCTCATATCGACGCGACCTGGGGCGCGGCTCCCTCCGCCGAGGAAATCCGCGCCGCCGACGAAGAACGGCTGCTGGCCGATCCAGCCTTTACCCAAGAGCCAAACGAGGAAGATACGGCGGCCGCCGCCAAGCTCCTCGCTGCGCATACCCCGGAAGTGCTCGCCGCCGCGCTGGTGCGCCAATGGCGCGCTCGCCTTCCCGCTCCCGAGGAGGTTTTCGACCCCAATTTCGGCCCTGGTCCGAAGCCCGGCAGGGAGCGCGAGGAGCGCGGCCCTTCCAAGCATCAGCGCGGCGGCCCCACCATCTGGTTCCGCATGGATGTCGGCCGGCGCAACAACGCCGACCCGAAATGGCTGCTGCCGCTCCTTTGCCGGCGCGGCAAGATCACGCGCCAGGAGATCGGCGCGATCAAGATCTACGACCGCGAGACCAAGTTCGAGATCGCCGAGAGCGTCGCCAAGCGCTTCGCCGACGCCGCCGCGCATAGCGACGATGACGACATCACGATCTCTCCCGCCGACGGCGCGGGCGAGCGCGGAGCGCCGGCCGGTGAGCGCAAGACCTTCAAGCCGAAGGACAAGCGCCCCTACGCCCCCAAGGGAGCCAAGGGACAGGACCGCACCCCATACGAGAAGCCGAGGCGCCCCAAGCCGAAGAAGCCCAAGGCCTGAGCCGGAGCTTCGCTGCCGCCCCTCTTCAATGCGGGGAGAGCTTCTCCACCCTGACGTCGAAGACGTAGCCATGTCCGCGCTCGGTTTTGATCAGCAACGGATTGGTGGGGTTTGGCTCGATCTTGCGCCTGAGCCTCAGGATCAGGACATCGATGGTGCGGTCGAAAATGTCGTCCGTGGTGCGATGGGTGATCTCCAGAAGCTGGTCGCGCGACAGGACGCGGCCCTGACGCTCCACCAGGGCATGGAGGAGATCGAACTCGGCGACGGTAAGAGGAATGGGCTCGCCGCCGGGACCGGTCAGACGGCGCCGGTCGGTGTCGAGCACGTGACCGAGAAACCGATAACCGTTGCGTGGAGGCGGCTCGAAGGAGGCGCCGCCCTGGATGTAGCGTCGCCTCACCGCCTTGACGCGCGCCAGCAGCTCGCGCGCGTTGAAGGGTTTGACGACATAGTCGTCGGCGCCGATCTCGAGCCCGAGGATGCGGTCGAGCTCGCCGCCGCGCCCAGTCAGCATGATGATCGGCACGGCGCTCGAAGCGCGGATGCTCGCGGCCAGCGAAAAGCCGTCGCGATCCGGCAATTGAAGGTCGAGAATGACCAGATCGATGCTCTCGGAGCGCTCGGCAAGGCCGAGATAGTCGGCAGCGCTGGCGCAAGCCAGAGCCTCGATGCCTTCGCTCGCCAGCACGTCGCAGACAACTTCGCGCACTGACGTATCGTCGTCGACCACCGCAACGCGCACCTTCTGGCCCGACAGCGTCATTCCCTCCCTGTTGGTGAAACTCGATCGTTCAGCCCGCCCGATCTTTGCCCATTACGGTTTCACGAAGCGCGAGAGGGATCAAGTCTTGTTCACTTGAGCGCGCGAGCGCGGCGACGTTGATGCTGGTGCAGATCTTCGTGAACAATATTACAGAAGAGCTATGCTGGCGTGAAATCCGTGGTTCACACACTCCCTGAAAGCTCCACCTGTCGATCAGGTCAGGAAGGCGGCCATTCCCGTTGGGAGCGGGAAAGGAGATCGCCGACCGTCTCGGGGGAGGAGGGCGCATGAACGATACTGTCTACGCGGCTCGTCCGCCCTCGTCCGACCAGGACAAGGCTCACGCGGTAGCCGACACGCCGGCTAATCCTGACATCGCCGCCGCGCTCGACGGGACGCCGCGTCCGAAGCGGGGATTGCGGCGACGACTGATGTGGCTTGCCGCCGGCGTCTTTCTAGTGATCCTCGCCTTCGAGGGCATGGCGCTGGTCGGGCTGGAACGGCTCGACGGCGTTCTTCGCGAAATCCAGAGCGAAGCCAGCCAGGACGCACGCAAGGTGCTGCTGCTCGCCGAAAGCACGGCGGGACTGTCACTCGCGGCCGATCGTTTCACCAAGGTTCGTGATCGTCAGGCGCTGTTTCGCGCCGAGGCCGATCTTCGCGCGGAGATCGATGCCTTTTCCGAAATGGCGCGGCAACTGCCGACGGTCCATGCGGGCGCCGAGACGCCCTCCCCGATGCCGCCAATCATCAACGCTGCCAACCGGCTCGACGGCGTCCTTCGCGAGCTCGCGGCCACGGCGGGCGAGGCGATCGACGCTCATGCCGGGATGAATGCGGCAGAGGAGGACCTTGGCAACGTCAAGGCGGCGCTGCTCCACGCCCAGGACCTCACCCCCGCCAACACAGAGGCTCTTGCCCTTGCCAGCATGGCGGTGGTTTCCGACGATCCTGAAGAGGTGAAGAGACTTCGCGCGACCTATAGGGATCTCGTCGCCCGCAGCGGCCGGCCGATGGCGCTCGGGCTGTTGACGCCACTCTTCGACAGGCGCCTCACCGTGCTCGACGTCGAGGCGCGCCAAGCCTCCCTCGTCAGCGCCGCGACCGTCGCGGCGGCGGAGGTGGCAAGCCTGGGGCGGCGTTATGGCGAGATCCTCGATCTGATTAGTGCCGAGCGGGTGGCCGAGCTGACCAGGGCATTGAGCCTCGGCAAGCTCGTGGCCATCGGCGCGGGGCTGATCGCCCTCCTCGCCGCCTTTTTCATTGCCAACGCCTTCCTGCGCGGAGTGGTCGCGGATCTCACCGGCATCGCCGAAGCGATGCGCCGGCTTTCCAAGGGCGACACCTCAGCTCGTGTGCCCGGCACCGCGCGCACCGACGAGATCGGGGCGCTTGCCGATGCCTTCGCGGTTTTCAAGAGCCAGGTGATCGAGCGGGCGCGCATGGCGCGAACGTTGCAGCAGGCCGAGCGGCTGGAGGCCATTGGGCGCCTCACCGGGGGCATCGTCCACGACTTCAACAATATCCTCACCGCCATCACGACCAACGCTCAGCTCATCCATGACGACGCCGATCCCGCCTCGCCGGCCAGGACAAGAGCGCTGCGCACGCTGGAGGCCGCCGAGCGCGGCTCGGCCATGGTCCAGCAACTCCTGACTTTCGGCCGCCGCCGCCCGCTCGCCCCCGAGGCGACAGATATCGACGCGATGATTGCCGCCATCGTCGATCTCGTGTCCGCGGGCTTCGGCGAGGGCGTGGCGCTGCGCCGCCGCGCGACGACCGCCGGGGATGGCCGCCCTCTCCTCGCCCATGTCGACCCGGAGCAGCTGGAGAATGCGCTGATCAACCTCCTGTTCAACGCGCGCGACGCCGTCGCAAACGCGGGAACGATCGAGATTGCGGCCGAGCTTTCGCCGGACGGCGACGTGCGCATCACAGTCGCCGACGATGGCTGCGGCATGACGCCGGATGTGCTCGACCACATCTTCGAGCCGTTCTTTTCGACCAAGCCCGCCCATGCCGGCAGCGGCCTCGGCCTCGCGACGGTCTACGGCTTCGTTCGCCAGTCGGGCGGCGAGATCGCGGTGACATCCGAGCCCTGCGTCGGAACGCGGGTGATGATGGACCTGCCGCGCTTTCCACGGGTGAGCGCGACATGAAGCGAACATCGAAAGCCGGACCATGGTGTCCGAAGCCTTCCGCGTCATGCGGACCAACGCCATCCATGAGGACAGCCGGAAAACGGCTGCTGGGAGGATGGGCATCACAAGGAGAAGTGACCATGAAAGCAATGACATGGATGACGATGGCGGCCGCGATCGTTTCCCTGGGAGCGACGACCGCTCTCGCGGCTGACGGCAAGGTGGTCGTCTACACGGCCGCGCCGCAGGAGATCGTGGACAAGCTCGTTCCCGCCTTCGAAAAAGCGTCGGGCATGGACGTCGACGTGGTCAAGGCCGGCGCGGGCGAGCTGATCAACCGCCTCAAGGCGGAAAAGGGACGCGAGACCGTTGACGTCCTCTGGTCGGTGGGCAGCGAGGTGATCGAGGCCAATCCCGATCTCTTCCAGGCCTACAAGCCCAAGGAATCCGACAAGATCGTCAAGGAAGTGGCGACGGAAGGCGTGTGGACGCCGTTCACCGTGGTCGCAACGAGCTTCATTATCAACACCGATCAGCTCGCCGAGGGCGAGCGGCCGAAGACCTGGAAGGACCTCGCCAAGCCGGAATACGAGGGCATGGTTTCCATAGCGCGTCTCGACAAGTCGTCCTCGTCCTACATCCAGCTCGCCACGTTGCTGCAGATCTACGGGGTCGACGAAGGCTGGGATCTCTACAGCCGCATCCTCGACAACACGGTCCTGGCCAATTCTTCCGGCGCCGTTCCGAAATTCGTCAATGACGGGGAAGCGGCCATCGGCGTCGCGAACGAGGACATCGCCAACCGCTTCAAGAACGGCGGCGGTCCGGTGGAAGTGGTCTATCCGGAGGACGGCACGACCGCCCAGGCCGACGGCATGGCGCTTCTTGCCACGCCCGCCAATCCCGAGGGCGGCAAGGCCTTCATGGACTACATGCTCTCGGCGGACGCGCAGAAGCTGGTCGCCGAGGTCGGGCGGCGCCCCGTGCGCGAGGACGTGACCGCGGGCACCAGCCTCACGCCTCTCTCCAAGATGAAGCTGATCGACTACGACCTCGAATGGGCCTCCAAGTATCACGACGAGGCGCTTGCCAAGTGGCAAGACGTCGTCATGAGCAAGTAACGATCATCGGACGGTCGCCGCGCCGGCGGCCGTCCGTTTTCTCGACCCTCGGAAGATGGAGGCAGGCCGATGGCCCGGGTTAAGATCGAAAATCTCAAGAAGAGCTATAGCGACTTCGTCGCGCTCAAGAATATTTCTCTCGACATAGCCTCGGGGGCCTTCTTCACGCTGCTCGGACCATCCGGCTGCGGCAAGACGACCCTTTTGCGCGCCATCGCCGGCTTCCACCGGCAGGATTCAGGATCGATCCAGGTGGACGGCGAGTCGATCGGCGACAAGCCGGCGCACCTGCGCGATGTCGGAATGGTCTTTCAGGACTACGCCGTCTTCCCGCACCTCAGCGTCTTCGACAACGTCGCCTTCGGGCTGCGCCAGCGCAAGGTTTCCTCTGCGGAACTCAAGCAGAGGGTCGGCGAGATCCTGGAGATCGTCCAGCTCGCACCGCTCGCGGACCGGATGCCGCATCAACTGTCGGGCGGCCAGCAGCAGCGCGTCGGCCTGGCGCGCGCTCTCGTCATCCGCCCCAAGGTGCTTCTCATGGACGAGCCGCTGTCCAATCTCGACGCCAAGCTGCGCGTGGAGCTGCGTCGCGACATTCGCGCCCTCCAGCAGGAATTCGGCATCACCACCATTTATGTGACGCATGACCAGGAGGAGGCGCTGGCGATTTCCGACGAGGTCTGCGTCATGTATGGCGGCGTCGCCCAGCAGGTCGCCAGCCCCTGGGACATCTATTCGCGCGCCGGCAATCTCTTCGTCGCCTCCTTCGTCGGCTCAAACAACCGGCTGAAAGGCGCGCTTGCCAACGGCCGCCTCGCCATCGGCGAACAGGCCTCGGAACGCCCCTTCAACCTTCCCGACGGACCGGTTATCGCCACCATCCGGCCAGAGAAGGTGAGGCTGGGCCGCGATGCCGGCGAGGACGCGTTCTCCCTCAAGGGCACGGTGCGTCATGCCATGTTCATCGGGCGGGAGCTGGAAGTTTCCATCGCCACGCAAGACGGCGTCGTCGACGCGCTGGTCAAGCCGGAGGCGCGCGCCGTCGCGCTGAAGCCCGGCGATCCGATCGAGGCGTCGCTGCCCGTTGCCGACCTGATGCTTTACGACGACGCCGAGAACGGGAGGCTGCTGGCATGAGCGAGGCCACTCCTTCCGCGCCGCTGCGGCGCAACCGCCTCGCATCCCTGAGCTTCTGGGATGCCGTCTTCGCGCTCTGCGTCCTCATCGTCTGCGTGCTCCTGATCCTGCCGCTGACGAAGGTTCTCTATGTCGGCTTTCTGGACCCGGAAACCGGCGCCTTCACGCTGAACAACTATATCGAGGTGCTGACGCGCCGCTATTATGTCGGCGCCCTGCAGAACACGCTGCTGGTCGGTGCCGGGGGCATGCTCGGTGCCTGCCTGATCGGCGTGCCCCTCGCCTATTTCGTCGCCCGCTATCACGTCACGGGGCGAAATCTCATCTCGACTGTCGCCGTCCTCGCTCTCGTCTCGCCGCCCTTCATCGGCGCCTATTCGTGGATCCTGCTCCTCGGCAACAACGGCGCGATCACCAGGGCCTTCCGCGATCTCGGCGTCCATCTGCCGTCGATCTACGGAACGGCGGGGATCATCCTCGTCTTCTCGCTGAAGTTCTTCCCCTTCGTCTATCTGATGACGGAAGGGGCGCTGCGCGCCATCAATCGCTCCTATGAGGAGGCGGCGGCCAATCTCGGCTGCTCGCCGGTGAAGAGCTTCTTCGCCATCACCCTGCCGCTCGTCTTTCCCGCGGTCAGCTCGGGGGCGATTCTCGCCTTCGTCCTATCGATCGCCGATTTCGGCACCCCCGCCATCATCGGGCGGAATTTCCGCACCCTTTCGACCATCGCCTACAACCAGTACACGGCCGAAATGGGCGGCACTCCCTCGACGGCCGTCGCCATCTCCATGGTCATGATCGCCATTTCCATGGCGGCCGTGTTTCTCCAGCGCTTCATTCTCGCCAAGCGACGCTATGCCGGTTCCTTCACCAACCTGCCGATCAAGAAGCCGCTCCATGGCCTGTTTGGGGCCGGCGTCCACGCCTTCTGCTATCTCGTGGTGGTGCTGGCAGCGGTTCCCATGGTCGTCGTCTTCTATACCTCGATCCTGGCGACCAACGGCCCGGTCTTCACCGGCGAGTTCGGCTTTTCGAGCTACGCGCGGGTGTGGAACGAACTGCCCAACGTCGTTGGCAATTCCTTCCTCTTCGCCACCGCCGCCGTCGCGATGATCACCCTCGCCAGCGCCTTCATCTCCTATCTGGTGGTGAGGCGCGAGACGCTGGCGGCGAGCGTGCTCGACAGCGTCCTCATGGTCCCCTACGTCGTGCCCGGCGTCGTCATGGCGATTGGCTTCGCCCTGACCTTCAACCGCGCGCCGGTCGATCTCATCGGCACCGCCTTCATCATCATTCTCATCGTCTTCATCCGGCGTCTGCCCTATGGCGTGCGCTCGACCTCCTCGATCCTCAGGCAAATCAAGCCGTCCATCGAGGAGGCGGCGGTCAATCTCGGTTCGCCGCCGGCCAAGGCGTTTCTCAAGGTCACGGTGCCGATCATGCTGCCGGGGATCATCGTCGGCGCGATGATGAGCTTCATCACCGCCATCAATGAACTGTCCTCGACGCTGCTTCTCTACACGGGATCGACGGCGACAATGCCGATCAAGATCTACAGCGCCGTTCTCGACGGCGAGTTCGGCCTTGCCGCCGCGCTTTCGACGATCCTCCTCGTCTCGTCCGGCATCTGCGTCTTCATCGTCTTCCGCCTTTCGGAAAGCCGCGAAGGCGCCTTCGTCTAAGTTTCGGGGGCGGGGCGCGCGTCGCTCCCGCCCTCTTCACCGAGCATGCCGCGAGGCTGCCGCAACAGGCGGCAGCAGGCGGCGCCGTGCCAATGTCAGGGCCTCTTCCATGCGCATCGACTGTCTTTCCGTTCCGAAATATCTCTCCTCCAACCGGCCGGGCGACGACGTGCCACTGGTGATGCCCGGCCGATGCTACGCCGTGTTCGACGGCGCCACCGACGTCAACGGCTCGACCATCGCCGGCGTCGGCAGCGGTCGCTTCGCAGCGCTCGAATGCGCCGCCGCCCTCGCCTCGGCCATGAGCACACCACCGGCGGACCGGCCCCTGCCCGGCGGCCTCGTGGCGATGCTCAACCGCCGCCTCAAGGACGCGCTGGAGCGCGAGTCCGAACGCCAAGGCAAGCCCGTCGGCGCCTCCACGACGCTGGTGATGATGGAGGACATGGGCGAGACCTATCGCTTCACCCTGGTCGGCGACTCCGGCCTGAGGCTCAACGGCACGGAAGTCTTCCAGCATCTCAAGCCCGTCGACGACATCATGTCGGCGGGCCGCGTGGCGCTTTTCCATCATCTCAAGGCACGAGGCATGGAAGCGCCAGAGCTGGAGCAACGCTCGCGGCAGGGCGTCTTCCACGGCTTCGACGCGGCAATCCCGGAACTGCTCTCGGCCGCGGAGGCCGAGGAGCTCATCGCCCGGACACGCGAGATGCTGGCGCCGACTTTCGACCCGGCTCTTTCCGAGCACATCGAGCCGATGCTGCGCGCGGGGATTCCCAAAGGGCAGTACCGCTATTCCAACGATCCACGCCATCCCATGGGCTATGCCGCCCTCGACGGCGGGCACTCGCAGGGCCCTGGCTGGCTGACTTTCGAGCGTCCGGCAGAGACGATCCACACGGTCGAGATCTTCAGCGACGGCTATCTGGAGCTGCCCCAGGAGACGACCCTTGCCGCCTGGGAAGACGTGTTCGCCCGCATCGAGCGGGAGGACCCGGGCAAGACCGAGACGCATTGGGGCGTCAAGGGTTCGAGCGCCGAGCAACTTTTCGACGACCGAACGATCATCATTCTGTCCGGCCTGTAACCGGGTCAAAAATCCGGTTCGCGCGGGGCGATGGGACGCCAGCCGTGATCGGGGACGAGGTCCGGCAGGCGCGCCTGCCAGAAATGTCCCTGAAACGGCTGGTCGAACGCCCGGCTGATCGCTTTTCCCGTCAGCGCGCAAAGAAGCAGCGTGCCGACCGCGCCATGGGCGACGATCGCCAGATCGCCTTCCCCGTGGCCCGCCACGATTTCTTCTACTGCGCGGCGGACCCTTGCCTGCGCATCCGCTGCCTTCTCCCAGCCGCGAACGCTCACGTCCGGCTGGGCGAAGAAGGCACCGGCGACCCGCTCGAACTCGTCCGGCGGCAGGAAGCCCGTCGCGCTGCGGTCGTTCTCACCCAGCGCCCTATTAGCGGATATGCCGCATCCGCGAGCTCCCGCCAGGATGCCGGCGGCCTCGATGGCCTTGGTCTCCGCGCTCGACCAGATCGCAGCGACGCCGGACAGCAAGGGCGAGGCGGCAAACGCCCTCATCCTGTCGATGCCGCGCGGGCTGAGGTGCCAGCGCTCGATCGCGGTGGCGGCATCGACGACGACCTCGGGATGGGTGATAAAGAAAAGTGTTGCCATGCATCCAGCCTATCGAACATGACGGCAATCACCGCGTGTCACGATAGATTGCACAGGCGACGCTCCACAAGCGCCCCCGGGGTTGGCATCCTCGCGCGAAGCGGATAACGCCGGCCGGCGATCGGATTGGCCCGCTGACGGATGTCCCCAAGATCGATGAAGGCCCAAGCCGTATGACCATCTCCAACGAACATGAACTCGAGAAGCTGCGGGAGATCGGCCGCATCGTCGCCAACACAGTGGAGGCCATGAAGGCTGCCACTCAGATCGGAATGACCACGGCGGAGCTCGACGCGATCGGCCGGCGGTCTCTCGAAGAGCACGGCGCCCGCCCCGCTCCGGAGCTGTGCTACGGCTTTCCCGGCGCGACCTGCATCAGCGTGAACGAGGAGATCGCTCACGGCATTCCGGGAGAATACCGGATCGCGGCGGGCGATCTCGTCAACATCGACGTGTCGGCCGAGAAGGATGGCGTCTTTGCCGACACCGGCGCGTCCTTTGCGGTTCCGCCGGTTGCCAAGGCGATCGAGCGGCTGTGCAGGGACGGCCGGCGCGCCATGTGGGCCGGCATCAGGCAGGTTGGCGCCGACCGCCCCATCGCCGGCATCGGCCAGGCCATCGGCGAGTTCGCGCGCAAGAATCGCTATACGCTCGTCCAGAACCTCGCGAGCCATGGCGTCGGTCACTCGCTTCACGAGGAGCCGAAGGAGATCGCCACCTGGCCGGACCCGTCGGAGCGCCGGACCATGCATGCCGGCCTAGTCTTCACCGTCGAGCCGTTCCTGTCCTTCGGGGCCGAATGGGCGACCGACGGCAACGACGACTGGACCTTGCTCAGCGAGCCTTCGGCGCCGACGGTTCAGTTCGAGCACACCGTCGTCGCCACCCGAAACGGGCCGCTCGTTGTCACCCTTCCGGGGTGAAAAGCGGGACGCGCTTGCGCCTCCCGGCGTTCGCTCTCCGCTTCCTCTTAGCCAGCGAGGCTTATCGACAATTCTTCTCCAGGCGCCAAATTGATGAGCCATGGATGCAAATTTGCATCCGCGGTTCCAATTTCTGCTTGGAGCAGACGACATGGCCATCACCATCAATGGAAGCGACGTCGAGGCGCCGGGCGATGCCCGCGTCTCGCTTTTGGACTTGGTCCGCGACCGCCTGAACCTTCCCGGCACCAAGAAGGGCTGCAATCAGGGCGCCTGCGGAGCATGCACGGTTCTGGTGGACGGCGAGCGCGTACTTTCGTGCATGACGCTGGCGGTTCAATGCGAAGGGCGATCGGTCACGACGATCGAGGGTCTCGCGGCGGGGGGCGCGCTGCACTCGTTGCAGCAGGCGTTCATCGACCACGACGGGTTCCAGTGCGGCTATTGCACGCCGGGACAGATCTGTTCGGCGGTCGGCATGATCGCCGAGATCGAGCGCGGGGTTCCGAGCGTGATCACGGCGGACCTTGGCGGCGAAGGTCTTTCGCTCAGCCGAGAGGAAATCCAGGAGCGGATGAGCGGCAATCTGTGCCGCTGCGGCGCCCATAACGGGATCATCGACGCGATTTCCGAGATTCTCGTTCGGGAGGCCGCAGAATGAACCCCTTCAGCTATTCCCGGGCCGCCGGTGCGGCCGATGCCATCCGCCTCGGCGCGGTGGCCGGAACCAAGTATTTGGGCGGCGGCACCAATCTGGTCGATCTGATGCGCGAGGGTGCCGAGCACCCCGAAGCGCTGGTCGACGTCACGGCCCTCTCCCGCGAGATCGAGGAGCGGGAGGACGGTGGCCTCATGATCGGCGCGGCCGTGCGCAACACGGCCCTCGCCGAACATCGGGCGGTGCGCCAGCGCTACCCCATGCTGTCGCGCGCCATCCTGGCGGGCGCATCGGCGCAGATCCGCAATATGGCGACGATCGGCGGAAACCTCCTCCAGCGCACGCGCTGCACCTATTTCTATGACGGCGAGGGATCGCGCTGCAACAAGCGCGAGCCCGGCCAGGGATGCGACGCCATCGATGGCTTCAACCGTAACCATGCCATTCTCGGCGCCTCGCCAGCGTGCGTCGCCACCCATCCTTCCGACATGTGCGTGGCGCTGGCGGCGCTCGATGCGAGCGTTCACATCGAAGGCCGCTCGGGCAAGCGCTCGGTGCCGCTGGTCGAGCTGCACCGCTTGCCGGACGGCCGGCCGGATCTCGATACGGTGCTGGAGCCGGGCGAACTGATCACGGCCATCGAGCTGCCGGCGCTGCCCCTTGCCAGCCGTTCCACCTACCGCAAGGTTCGCGACCGGGCGAGCTATGCCTTCGCCCTGGTTTCGGTGGCGGCGGCCCTGGAGGTCGAGAGCGGCACAGTCAAGGACGTGCGCCTCGCTCTCGGCGGTGTCGCTCACAAGCCCTGGCGCGCGTGGCGGGCCGAAGAGGCGCTGCGCGGCCAGCCGGCGAGTGAAGACGCCTTCCGCGCGGCCGCTGAGGCGGAACTCGCCGATGCCTCGCCGCTCAAGGACAACGCATTCAAGGTCGAGCTGGCGCGGCGGACGATCGTCGCGGTCCTCGGCGATCTGGCGGGAGCGGGCCGATGAGCAATTTTGTCGAGAACGCCAAGCAGGCGGTCCAGGGCGCAGCCCAGGCGGCGATGCAGAAGGCGGTCGAGCTTGCGCCCGATAGCTGGATTCCCGGCGGACGCCCCGATCCGCTGATCGATCGCAAGCACGGGCTGATCGGCGCGCAGACCTCGCGGGTCGACGGTTCGCTCAAGGTTCGCGGCGCGGCGCCCTTCGCGGCCGAGTTTCCGCTGGAGGGGCTGCTCTACGCGGCGGTGACCTTCAGCACCATCGCCAAGGGTCGCATCACCACGCTCGACACGGCAGAGGCCGAGGCCGCGCCGGGCGTCGTGCTGGTGATGACCCATCGCAACGCGCCGCGCATGCGGCCCATGCCGCTGTTCCTCACCAGCCAGAAGGCGGCGGGTGGCGACGATCTACCGGTCATGCAGGACGATCGCATCCACTGGAACGGGCAGCCGGTCGCCCTTGTCCTTGCCGAGACCCAGGAGCAGGCGGACCATGCCGCCTCGTTGGTTCGCGTCGCCTATGAGGTAGAACCGGCCCTGCTCTCTTTCGCCGAGGCCAAGGCGAAAGGCACCGAGCCGGGGATTTTCATGGGACCGATGAAGCTTGAGATCGGCGATCCCGAAGCCGCTCTGGCGGCCGCCCCGCACAAGGTGGACACGGTCTATCGCACGCCCCGCCACAGCCACAACGCCATCGAGCTGCATGCCGCCACCGTTGCCTGGCAGGGCGACACGCTCCGCGTCCACGACGCCTCGCAGGCGGTCGCCCACACCGCCTGGTCGCTCGCCGAGATCTTCGGCATCGACGAGAGCAACGTCCATGTGACCTCGCCTTTCGTCGGCGGCGGATTCGGCGGTAAGTCGCTCTGGCACCACCAGGTGCTGGCCGCCGCCGCCTCGAAGCTCACCGGCCGCCCGGTCCGCATCGTCCTGTCGCGCGAGGGCGTCTACCGCCTCGTCGGCGGACGCACCCTGACGGAGCAGCGGCTGGCGCTCGGTGCGCGCGACGACGGCACGCTCGACGCCATCATCCATACCGGGACGGTCGCGATGACGCCTCACAACGCGATGCCAGAGCCCTTCATCCTGCCGACACAGAGCGCCTACGCCGCCCGCTCGATCAAGCTCGACGTCGAGGTGGTCAAGCTCGACATGCTGGCCAACACCTTCATGCGCGCACCCGGCGAATCCGTCGGCACCTTCGCCCTGGAATCGGCGATGGACGAACTGGCGGTGGAACTCGGCATGGACCCGGTCGAACTCAGGATCCGCAACGAGCCGGAGAAGGACCCGACCTCCGGCCTGCCCTTCTCCTCACGCCACATTGTCGATGCCTATCGCATGGGCGCGGAGCGTTTTGGCTGGAGCGCCCGCAGCGCGACCCCCGGCATGCGACGGGAGGGAGAATGGCTGATCGGCATGGGCGTGGCGACCGCCACCTATCCCTATCACCGGATGCCCGGCGGCGCGGCGCGCCTGACGTTGACGCGGGACGGGCGTGTGACGGTCGAGGCCGCCGCCCACGAGATGGGCATGGGCACGGCTACCGCGCAAAGCCAGATCACGGCCGAGCGGCTCGGGCTATCGCTCGACCAGGTCACGGTCCACTATGGCGACTCGGCCATGCCGGGCATGATCCTGGCGGGCGGCTCTCAGCAGACGGCCTCGATCGGAGCTGCCGTCATCGCCGCCCAGCGTGAACTGGTGGCCGAACTCTTGAAGCTGGCGGGCAACGACTCTCCCCTCGCCGGGCTCAAGCCCGACGAGGTCGGCGGAATGAACGGCGGCCTCGCCAAGCTGGACGAGCCCGACCGCTTCGAGAGCTATGTCTCCATTCTGACGCGGGCGAACTCCGACGAGGTTTCGGTGGTCGGCAATGCGCCGATGCCGCTGGAGACGCAGCACTGGTCGATGCATTCCTACGGCGCCATGTTCTGCGAGGTGCGCGTCAACGCGATCACCGGCGAGCCGCGCGTCAGCCGCTTCCTCGGCTCTTTCGACTGCGGCCGGATCATCAACGCCAAGACCGCGGCCAGCCAGTTCCGGGGCGGCATCATCATGGGCCTCGGACTAGCGCTGATGGAGGAGACGGTCTTCGACGAGCGCTCCGGGCGCATCATGAACCCCAGCATGGCGGAGTATCATGTCCCCGTGCACATGGACGTGCCGGAGATCGACGTGATCTGGACCGACATTGCCGACCCGCACACGCCGATGGGCGCTCATGGCGTGGGCGAAATCGGCATCACGGGCGTCGGCGCGGCCGTCGCCAACGCGGTCTACAACGCCACCGGCAAGCGGGTACGCGATCTGCCGATCACGCTCGACAAGCTGATGTGAGCCGACTCTCGTCCTGCTCCTGGCGCCCCCTCCTGCGCCGGGAGCGGCCCGGTCGAGGAATGGAAGTTCCTCGCAGCGGCGCACGGCAGAAAGGCATTCCTTGAGATCGCCCGCGCTCTACCCGAGATAAGGCGCCAACAGAGATCACCTTGAAGGACTACCCATGAACAAGAGCCTCCTCGCCGCCCTGTCGCTCACGCTTCTCGCCGCGGCGCCCGCTTTCGCCGGCAACCTCGCTGATATCAAGCAGGCCGGCACCTTGCGGATCGGGACGGAGGGCACCTATGCGCCGTTCACCTATCACGATGCGTCGGGCAAGCTCGTTGGCTTCGATGTCGAGATCGGCGAGGCGGTGGCCAAGCACCTCGGCGTCGAGCCGCAATTCGTCGAAGGCAAGTGGGACGGGCTGATCGCCGGTCTTGGCTCTGACCGCTACGACGCCGTGATCAATCAGGTCGGCATCACCCCCGAACGCCAGCAGCGCTTCGATTTTTCCGATCCCTATATCGTCTCCAAGGCCGCGCTGATCGTCAAAAGCGACAATGACGAGATCAAGAGCTTCGACGATCTCAATGGCAAGCGTGCCGCCCAGTCGCTAACCTCGAACTATGGCAAGATGGCCCAGGCCGCCGGCGCGACGATCGTCGGCACGGAAGGTTTCGACCAGTCGGTTCAGCTGGTCCTCACCGGCCGCGCGGACGCCACCATCAACGACAGCCTGTCCTTCCTCGACTTCAAGAAGCACCAGCCGGACGCAAAAGTGAAGGTCGTGGAGACCCGTGAGGACGGCGCGCCTTCGGGGATCATCGTGCAGAAGGACAATCCCGAGCTCGTCGCCGCCATCAACGAGGCGCTGAAGGACATCAAGGCCGACGGCACCTACAAGGCGATCGCCGAGAAGTATTTCGGCGAGGACGTGTCGCGCTAACACCCGAGGCCATCGCGGGATGCGAGTTGTCGAATTGCGTTCCGCTCTATTTGCCTGATATGCCGCGCCGCTGATCCGCGAGCTTTCACGACGCTCGCGGGTGAGGTTTCCGGCGCGGTTCCTCCGGGGGCGAACCGAAGTGTCGTCGCCGGCTTCGTCCCGCGTTCTCATGCCCGGCGCCGCGCAGCGCCCCTATCTCCCGGCGAGGTCCGATTGCCCGACTGGCTGCAACTGATGCTGACCTCGTTCTGGCCGCTGCTGCGTGGCGGCTTGATCTTCACCGTGCCGCTGGCGATCCTGTCCTTCATCCTGGGGCTCGCCGTCGGCCTCCTGGTGGCGGTGGTCAGGCTCTTCGCGCCCAAGCCGCTGGTCTGGGTCGCCTCCTTCTATGTCTGGATCATCCGCGGCACGCCGCTGCTGGTGCAGCTCTTCGTCATCTTCTATGGCCTGCCGAGCGCCGGCATCCTGATCGACGCCTTCCCTGCCGCGCTCATCGGCTTCACGCTGAATGTCGGCGCCTATACCTCGGAGGTGATCCGCGCGGCGCTCACCTCCATCTCGAAGGGCCAGTGGGAAGCCGCTTATTCCATCGGCATGACGACGCGACAGGCGATGGGTCGCACGATCCTGCCACAGGCGACGCGGGTCGCCCTGCCGCCGCTCGGCAACTCTTTCATTTCGCTGGTCAAGGACACCTCGCTTGCCGCCGCGATCACCGTGCCCGAGCTGTTCCAGCAGGCACAACGCATTGTCGCCGTGACCTATGAACCGCTGATCCTCTACATCGAGGCGGCGCTGATCTATCTCGCCTTCTCCTCCGTGCTCACCGCCCTGCAAAGCCGGCTGGAAACGCAATTCGGCCGCTATGGCGGCTTTCTGGAGCGGGTCCGATGATCCGTCTTACCGGAATCGAGAAGCGTTTCTCCGGCAATCCTGTCCTGAAGGGTGTCGATCTTACCGTTGCCGAAGGAGCGGTCACGGCCCTGATCGGCCCCTCCGGCAGCGGCAAGAGCACGCTGCTTCGCTGTGCCAACCTCCTGGAGATCCCCGATGGCGGCGCGGTGGAAATCCAGGACCTTCGGCTCGAGTTTTCGGCCGGACGCAGGCCTTCGCAGGCCGAGATTCTGCGCCTGCGCCGCCGCACCGGCATGATCTTCCAGAACTTCCAGCTCTTCCCCCATCGCCGGGTGATCGAGAACGTCATGGAAGGGCTGGTGACGGTTCAGAAATGGCCGAAAGAACGCGCGCGCGAACGGGCGATGGACCTTCTTGGCAAGGTCGGGGTGGCCGAAAAGGCCGAGGCGTGGCCGGCGACGCTGTCTGGCGGGCAGCAGCAGCGCGTCGCCATCGCCCGCGCGCTCGCCCCCTCGCCAGCGCTGATCCTCTGCGACGAGCCGACCTCCGCCCTTGACCCCGAGCTCGCCGAGGAAGTCGTGGACGTTCTGAGGGCGCTCGCCAGCGAGGGCGCGACGATGCTGATGGCGACGCACGACCTTAGGCTCGCCCGCAGCGTCGCCAGCCACGTCGCTTTCCTGGAAGGCGGCGAGATCGTGGAGGAAGGCGCGCCGGAGACGATCTTCAGCGCCCCGGCCGAGCCACGAACGGTGCGCTTCGTCAGAAGCCTTGGGGCGTGATTCTCATCCGCTTGGGCGATCGAAGACCGCCGTCAGCCAGTCGATGAAAACACGCAGACGCGGCGCAAGCTGGCGCTTCTGCGGATAAAGCGCCGACACAGGGCTCGGCCGGGGCCGGTGGTTCGGCAGCACCTCCACCAGACGCCCTGCAACCAGGTCGTCGGCAAACCGATAGAGCGGCGCCTGAATGAGCCCGAACCCGAGACAGGCGAGAGCGGCGGACGTATCGGAGTGGTTGGCCGACACGCGCCATGGCAGCGTCACCTCGCACACCTTTCCATCGACCATGAATTCCAGCGGCATCGCCTCGCCGGTACGCGAGGAAATGAAGCCTACCATCCGGTGGCCGTCGAGATCGTCGAGCGATCGCGGGATACCGTGGCGCTTGAGATAGGAGGGGCTGGCCAGCGTCGACTCCTCCAGCGTTCCCAGCCGCTTCATGACGAGGCCGCTGTCTGAAGGCTCGCCAACGCGGATCGCGCAATCGACGCCCTCTCGCACAAGATCGACCAGCCTGTCGCTTTGCCCAAACTGGATGTCGATCCGCGGAAACCTATCGAGAAACGCCGGCAGCGCCGGAAGCAGGAAGGTCCGCGTGAGCAGGCCCGGCGCGTCGACGCGCAGGAGCCCGTGCGGCTCGGCCGCGCGCAGCGCCCCCTCCGCATCCTCGATATCGGCGAGGATCGCCACGCACCGTTCGTAGAACGCCTGTCCGTCGAGCGTCGGCGCGACATGCCGCGTGGTGCGATCGAGCAGGCGCGCCCCGAGTCGCGCCTCCAGGCGCCTTACCGCTTCCGTTGCGGTCGAGCGCGGCAACCCGAGATCGGCGGCAGCCGCCGTGAAGCTTGCCCGTTCGATCACCCTTACGAGCAGGCGCAAACTATTGAGATGATCCATCGCTCATTGTTCGCCTAAACCGAATGGAGTTGGCAAGCTCCGGGCGATTATTCCGCTTCGAGGCTCGCTTAAGTTCGAGGCACAAGGAGATTGATCATGACAGAGCAGCATCAACGCACCGCCATCGTCACCGGCGCCTCGAAGGGGATCGGCGCGGCCATCGCCCGCCGCCTCGCCGCCGATGGGATTGCCGTCGTTGTCAACTATGCCCATGGCCGCGAGGCCGCCGAGGCAGTCGTCGCCGACATTTCCGAAAAGGATGGCCGAGCGATCGCCGTCAAGGCCGACATCGGCGCCTCGGATGGCTTGCCGACATTGTTCGACGCGGCCGAGGGAGAGTTCGGCAAGGTCGACATTCTGGTGAACAACGCCGGGATCATGACGCTTGCGCCCATCGCGCAGATGGACGACGCCGCCTTCGAGCGTCAGGTGGCGGTCAATCTCGGCGGCGTTTTTCGCGGGATGCGCGAGGCTGCCCGCCGGCTTGCGGACGGCGGCCGCATCGTGAGCTTTTCGTCCAGCGTCGTCGGGCTCTATCAGCCCACCTATGGCGTCTATGCCGCCACCAAGGCCGGCGTCGAGGCGATGACCCACGTCCTTGCCAAGGAACTGGGGCCGCGTGGCATTACCGTGAACACGGTTGCCCCCGGCCCCGTCGCCACCGACCTGTTTCTCACTGGCAAATCGGACGAGCAGGTTTCCGCGATCAAGCGAATGAACCCGTTCGGCCGTCTCGGCGAACCCGACGACATCACCCGGGTTGTCGCTTTTCTGGTGGGGCCGGACGCCGGCTGGGTCAATGGCCAGACCCTGCGCGCGAACGGCGGCGTCGTTTGAAGAAGCGCTGTGGCCAAGACGACGACGGCGACACTCTCCCGCATAACCTGACCCAATACCCCCTTTCGATAAGGATTTCCCGATGCCCTTCGTCAACATCAAGATTCCCGAAGCCGCCCTTTCGCGAAAGCAGAAAGAGGAGATCGTTCACCGCGCCACCGACATGCTGGTCGACTACTTCACCGAGGCCGCGCGTCCGCACACGATGGTCCTGATCGAAGAGGTCAAGGATGGCGGTTATGCCCGCGCCGACGAGGTATTCGTCATTCCCGATGCGTACCGCGCGGTCGACGCCTGAGAGCTCGACAAAGGGGCGCGGGTCTTAGCCCCGCCCTCAAACTTGGCGGATTGTCTTCTCGATCGACCGCTTCCACGATTGGAATGCCGCCACGGCGGCAGTCATCGTCGCCCCTCGTGCCACCATTCACTCGCCATCCTGCCTGGCGATGGTGATTGGACGACGCGGGGGATCAAGCGGTAGCCCGTGGTCCATATCCATCATGCTCTGTATCTCTTCGCCGGGATTGAAGTCGCTGACCGTCGCCTTCAGGAGACGCAGAGCGCCGGATACGTTGTTCGTCTCGATCATCCGGCGCAACTCGTCAAAAATGCGGATGATCAAGGCACCTTCAATGGCCCGGGGCGACGCCGTCAGGATACCCTCGGCGTTGGTTTGCTTCAGAGCCTCGCCGGTACTGAACAGCTCCTCGTACAGCTTCTCGCCGGGGCGCAGACCCGTGTAGACGATCTTGATGTCGAGTTCCGGGCGCAGACCCGACAGGCGGATGAGGTTGCGCGCAAGGTCGACGATCTTCACGGGAGCGCCCATGTCGAGCACGAAGATCCTTCCGCGCTCGCCGCGGTGATTGAGCCCGTAAGCGGCAGCCTGCATGACTAGGAGGCAAGCCTCGGGGATGGTCATGAAGTAGCGTTCGATCTCAGGATGAGTGACGGTCACGGGACCGCCGGCCTTGATCTGCCGTTCGAAAAGCGGCACCACAGAACCGGAGGAGCCGAGAACGTTGCCGAAGCGCACTGTGACGAAGCGGGTTTCCGTGGCGTCGGCATCCAGATCCATGGCTTGGCAGAACATCTCGGCCAGCCGCTTGGTTGCGCCCATGGCGTTGGTCGAATTTACCGCTTTGTCGGTAGAGACGAGAACCACCGCCTGGGCATTGACCTTGATCGCCGCCTCGGCCACGTGCCGTGTGCCGATCGCATTGGTGAACAATCCCTGGAGTGGCTGCGCCTCGACGATCGGAACGTGCTTCAGCGCCGCCGCGTGGAAGACAACCTCGGGCCGATGGGTCTCCATGACCTGAAAGACCGACTCCCTCTCCCGCACATTGCACAGCAGCGCATGGCGTGGAACGTCGCGGAAATCGCGCGCCATCTCCATGTCGATCGAATAAAGAAGGTATTCGTTGGCATCCAGCAGAACGAGGTTGCGCGGCTTCAGCCTTGCCACCTGCCGCACCAGCTCGGAGCCAATCGACCCTCCCGCGCCGGTAATCAGCACCGACTTATCCGAAATCATCGCGGCGATGCTTTTCATATCAAGCTTCACCGGCGGGCGTTGAAGAAGATCCTCGACCTTCACCGGCTGAACCTCGACCGCTTGATCGAGCGAGCGCATCTCCAGGAGGTTCGGCAGGCGAAGCAGCTCCAGATGATACTGGCCGGCGACGGCGACGAGTTGCACCAGAAGCTCATGTGCCTGGTTCGCGTCCGCCGATTGAGCCACGATAAGGGCATCGACCTCCAGGCCACGGATATGGAAATCCTCGATGATGGTGCCGAGCATCTCCAGGGGCCCCTTGACCGGCACGCCCTGGATGAAGCGCCCCGCCCGACGCCCACGCTCATCGATGATCGCAAGAACCTCAAAGCCCGCGCTCGAGCGCTCCTTGATCACCTTGAGAAAGAGGTCGGCGGCGTCTCCCGCGCCAATCAGCAGGGCCCGCTTCTTTGCCTTCGCCTTGCCTCGGTGGGTGTCGCGCTCATTGCGATAAACGCGATAGGCGACGCGGGGTCCGCCCAGCAGAACGATCAGGAAGGCCCAGACGACGATAATGGAGGAGCGCGGGATACCATCGAGACGGACGAGAAAGAAATGGATGGCGATGAAGAGCAACACCGACGCCGTCGCCGCCTTGACGATGGCAACGAGGTCGGGAAGCGAGGCATAACGCCAGACGCCCCGGTTCATACCAAGCAGGAATCCGAACGCGCTCACGATGATGCCGAACATGAGCGAGGCGACGATGTACTCGACCAAATGCGGCATCAAGCCGTCGAAATCGAGCCGCAGGACCAGGGACAGCAGGAAGGCGATCGTGCCCATGATGATATCATGGAAAAGCGCCGCGCCCCGAACAAGCAGCATGCGAGTGTGGGGTCTGGATAGCGACATCATCATCCTCGCCGACAAGCCCCGGCTCCCGGGACAGGATCGCATATCACCGATCTCACCATTGCGACAATTGAGGGGCGTTATACTCGGCGGCTATTTCGTTCGCCGGCTCACCCACCTTTTTTGCGCTTGTCGACGACGGCGCGCCAGCCAAACGCAATGGACGCTACCACGTCCGGTGGTGAAAAACGATCAGAAGCTGTCTTGCCACATCGAGCGATTCCGGCCGTCACCGTCGTATCGAACGACAACACGACCGTTTTCTCGGCACGGGAGGGGCAGCATATTCAGATTTCAAGCCCTGGACCAAAGCTTCCAGCGGATAACTCGGCGGGCGGACTGGCCCGTCGATCAGCGAGCCGTTAAAGCTCCTGGGATTTTGACCTGGGGCGATGACGATGAACGGTAGGGGCGGGTATTTCCCGAATTGGACTCTCAAGAAGGAAGGCAGGATCATGCCTGACGAACGTTTGCCGCTCGGGCAAACGTTCGTGATCGGGCTACAGCATGTGATCGCCATGTTCGGCGCCACCGTGCTCGGCCCCATTCTCATGGGCTTCGACCCCAATGTGTCGATCCTCTTTTCCGGCATCTCCACTCTCATCTTCTTTGTCGCCGTCGGCGGCCGCGTGCCGAGCTATCTCGGATCGAGCTTCGCCTTCATCGGACCGGTTCTCGTGGCGACCGGCGCGACGGTCGGCGTGGCCAATCCGAACATCGGCGTCGCGCTCGGCGGCATCGTGGCGGCAGGCATTCTCTATGCTCTCGTCGGCGTCGTCGTGATGCTGGTGGGCTATCGCTGGATCGAGCGGCTGATGCCACCGGTCCTCACCGGCGCTATCGTGGCGGCCATCGGCCTCGTTCTCGCGCCGATCGCCATCGCCAGCGCATCTGGAACCTCGGCGGGCAATCCCGATGGCAGCGCACTCGCCCGCTGGATCTCCATCCTGACGGTGGCGGCCGTCGGCGCGGTGGCGGTCTACGGCCCCGGCCTATCGCGGCGCCTGCCGATCCTCATCGGCGGCGCCCTCTCCTATGTCGTCTATCTCGTGCTCGCCAACGGCATGGGCTTGGGCGCCCCCATCGACTTCACCCGTGTCGGCGAGGCCGCATGGCTGGGCCTGCCGCACTTCACGAGCCCGGTGTTCACCACCTCGGCGATGACGCTCATCATGCCGGTGGTGCTGATCCTGGTCGCGGAAAACCTCGGGCACATCAAGGCTGTCGGCGCCATGACCGGCCGCAATCTCGACCCCTATCTCGGCCGCGCCTTCATCGGCGACGGTTTGGCCACGATCCTGTCGGGCTTCTTCGGCGGAACCGGCATGACGACCTATGCCGAGAACATGGGCGTCATGGCCGTGACCCGCATCTTCTCGACGCTGATCTTCGTCGTCGCCGCCGTCATCGCCATCCTGCTTGGGTTCTCGCCAAAGTTCGGCGCGCTCATCCAGACGATCCCCGTCCCGGTCCTTGGCGGGCTCTCCATCGTGGTCTTCGGCCTGATCGCCGCAACGGCCGGCCGCATCTGGGTCGAGAACGCCGTCGACTTCTCGAACCCGCGAAACCTCATCACGGTGGGCGTCGCGCTGGTCCTGGGCGCTGGAAACTTCAAACTGACGATCGGCAACTTCACGCTCGACGGCATCGGCACGGCGACGATCGGAGCCATCATCCTCTATCACGTCCTGAACGGCGCGGAGGCGCGGGCAGAACGCGCTCGCTGACGCGTATCGGAGCAAACTTGCCGGATTAGAGTCAGAATCAGGACGGTCTATGCGACATTTTGTCGCATCATCATTCAACTGGTTCGTGCAGCAAAGGCTCGGTCCAACGATCGAGCCTTTGTCATTTGTGCGAGACCGCTTCCGGTATTCAGCCACCTCCAGGTGACGCTATCCACCTCAATGCCCGGAAGGCGTCACGTTGAAACGCCGCCCGAAGCGCATCGGCCAACGCCCGCACCGCCTTCGTCCCAAGGTTTCATTCCTCGAAGCCTGCTCCATTCGCGTGTTGGCGCCCGTAGCCCTGCCTCATTTGTCGAGGCGAGTCACGCACCCGGCATGGCGGTGGCCTCGCGCCATCGGATCAGCCCGGGCCCCCGCGACCAGGAGGCACCGCATCGCGCGGCTTACCTAAGGTTGCATGACGTCAATGCTGCAAAGTTGAGCCAGAAGCAATAGTAATAGACTATTATATTATTGCGGACACCCTTTTCTTCTGAAGATGACCAGGAGGGAAGTGTCGTGCGTTTAAACATTCCGCAGAAGCTTGTTCTTCTGATTGTGACTGCGGCTGCCTTGACCATGGCGGCTATCGGCGTCCAGTTGTACTCACTGAACCAAACAATTTGGGAAGATCAAGAAGAAACACTTGTGGCCCAGGTCGACGCGGCCCGATCGCTGATCCAGGGTTTTGCCGACGAAGCCAAGCAGGGCGAGATTTCAGAGGAAGAAGCGAAGCAGCGCGCCGCGAAAGCAGTGGGCAATATCCGCTTCGGCAACGATGATTACCTCTTCGTGTACGACTATGACGGTGTGGTCGTGGTTCTTCCAGGCAGCAATGAGGTCGGCCGGTCGCGATGGGACGAGCGGGATGCGGATGGCTCTTATCTCGTTCGCGACGTGATCGCGGCGACCAAGGCCGGCGGCGGCTTCGTCGAATATTCGGTTCCCCGTCTGGGCGAAAAGACGCCGACGCCGAAGCTTGCCTATGCTGCCCCCTTTGAGCCGTGGCAGTGGTCGATCGGGACCGGCGTCTATATCGACGACCTTCATGCACACACCTGGACGGCGGCGCTCCATTCGCTGGCTTGGCTTCTCGGCATCCTTGGCGTTCTGGCGTGTTGCGCCTGGCCCATCGCGCGGAGCATTACGAAGCCGCTCGGGCGGATCACGGGTGTCATGCACAGGCTCGCCGAAGGAGAGAAGACGATCGAGGTCCCCTTCATCGCGCGCCGAGACGAGATCGGCCAGATGGCCGGCGCCGTCGAGATCTTCCGGCAGGCCGCGATTGAAAGGGATCGGCTCGAGGCGGAGGCCGAGGCCGCACGCCAGCGCGCCGAGGCTCTAAAAGCAGAACAGGCAGCCGCCGAGCGCGCCAAGGCAGAGGAACTGCGTGCTTTCGTCGCCGATATCGAAAGAGGCTTCGCCCGGCTCGCCGATGGTGACCTGACGGTTCGCATGGCCCGCCCCGTGGCGGCCGAATATGAGGACATCAGGAGCCAGTTCAACATGTCGGTGGAGCGACTGGAAGGCACGATCGGCTCGGTTGTGACGGCAATCGGCTCCATCCGCAACGGGCTCGACGAGATCAACATCGCGTCCAACGACCTCGCACATCGCACCGAGCAGCAGGCGGCAGGTCTGGAGGAGACGACGGCGGCGCTGACCGAGGTGACGCGGGCGGTGAACGAGACGGCCGAAAGCGCGGGCCGCGCCCAGCACTCGGCCGAAACCGCCCAGAAAAACGCAGAGAAGGGCGGAGAGATCGTTGGTCAGGCCGTCGAGGCGATGGCCGAGATCGAGAAGAGCTCGGAGGAGATCGGCAAGATCATTGGCGTCATCGACGAGATCGCCTTCCAGACGAACCTCCTTGCGTTGAATGCGGGCGTCGAGGCGGCACGCGCCGGCGAGGCCGGCAAGGGCTTCGCCGTCGTCGCCCAGGAAGTGCGGGCTCTTGCCCAGCGCTCGGCGGAGGCCGCCAAGGAGATCAAGGGACTCATCTCCATGTCGTCCCATCAGGTCGGCCGCGGTGTCGAGTTGGTCACGGCGTCGGGCAAGAGCCTGGAGGAGATCGTGGCGCAGGTCGCGGCCATGAGCCGGGAGGTCGCGGACATCGCCAACAGCGCCCGCGAGCAGGCGGTGAGCCTGAAGGAGGTCTCCACCGCCGCCGATCAGATGGACAAGGTGACCCAGCAGAACGCGGCAATGGTCGAGGAGACGACGGCCGCCGCGCAGACGCTGGCGAACGAGACCGACCACCTCGCCCAGCTGATCGCCCAGTTCAAGACGGCGGCGGCCATGGCCCACGCTGCTCAGGCCGAACGCGCGGCCCGGCGCCCCGTGCCCAAGCCCGCTCCGGCAACCTCTGCGGCGAAGCGCGCTCAAACATCACCTTCCAAGACCGCTTCGAAGGCCGCGCCTTCCGCGCCCGTGCGCCAGATGAAGGCACAAGGGATCGGGGGAGCAGCGGCAAAAATGGAAGTGGAGGAAGACGACTGGGAGGAGTTCTGAGAAATCGGACATGACGGGGCGCCGGCTTGTCGGGCCGCGCCCACTCGCCTGTTCCACCTCGCGCCGTAAACAGCGACGAGGCGGGACAGGCCTCCGCTTGATGGCGCCGCGCTTGACGGCGGGCGCGGGAATGGATCATCTCCTGGAACGAACACCCTTGCGAATCCCGGCCGGATGAGGATCGCGTTCCATGGCTGAGAGACCTCAGGCCCTCGACCGTGCCATTGGCGCCCTGGCCGGCGTTGCTGTCGGCGATGCGCTGGGAATGCCCTCGCAGACCTTCCCGCGTCAGAAGATCGCCGAGACCTACGGCCATATCACAGACTTCGTCGCTCCTTGCGAAGGCCATCCGGTATCCCACGGCCTGCCGGCCGCCGCCATCACCGACGACACGGAGCAGACACTGCTCCTGGCGCGCCTCCTGGTCCGCTCGCCCGGTCGTTTCGACGATCTGGAATGGGCGCGCACGCTGATAGCGTGGGAGGCGGACGTTCGCGAGCGCGGCCTGCGCGATCTCCTCGGCCCCTCCACCAAGCGCGCCTTCGAGGCGCTTCTGTCCGGGGTCGACGCTTCGGAAACCGGTCGCGCCGGCACAACGAACGGCGCGGCGATGCGCGTTGCGCCCGTCGCCATCGTGACACCCTCAGGCAGCGTCGCCGCCCTCGTCGACCGCGTCGAGGAGGCATGCCGCGTCACCCACAACACGCGGGAGGCCATCGCGGCGGCGGCGGCCGTTGCCATGGTCGTCAGCCGCGGCGTCGACGGCGCGGATTTTACCTCGGCTTTGCCGGCGGCACTGGAGGCAGCACGCGAGGGCGCGCGGCGCGGCGCCCCGGTGGGAGAGAGCGACATGGCCGGGCGCATCGAGGCGGCGCTCGACATCGCCGCACATGGGACAGAAGCCGAGCTCGCCCGCACGATCGGCACGTCCGTTGCCAGCCGCGAATCGGTAGCGGCCGCCTTCGGCGTCGTCCGGCTGGCGGGGGGTGATCCGTGGAAGGCGGCGGTGATCGCCGCCAATATCGGCGACGACACCGATACGATCGGCGCCATTGCCGGCGCCATGGCGGGGGCGTGCAGCGGTGCGGCGGGGTTTCCCCGCGACAAGCTCCAGCGTATCGTCACCGTGAACCGCCTCGATCTCGAGGAACTCGCGTTGGCGCTCCTCGACCTGCGCCGCATGCGCACCGTGGAGGCCGCGGGATGATGCCGCGCCTCGTCCAACTCTCAGGCGTCATCGTCGACGTGATCTATCGCGTCGAAGAGGTTCCGCCGCCGGGCGGCGAGGCGATCGTCCATGGCATGACGGTGGCGGCCGGCGGAGGGTTCAACGCCATGGCGGCGGCGCGGCGCTGCGGCATCGACGTCGCCTTTGCCGGGACCTTAGGCACTGGCCCCTTTGCCGACATCGCCGAGGCGGCGCTGGCGAGCGAAAGTATCGAGCGGCTGCGGCCCCGGCTTCAGGGACATGACCAGGGCTGCTGCACCGTGCTCGTCGACCGGCATGGCGAGCGCAGCTTCATCGCCGCCTCGGGCGCGGATGGGCTCGTCAGCGACGACGACCTCGCGAGCCTGACGCTTCGGCCCGACGATCATCTTCTGCTGTCGGGCTACGCCCTTCATTATCCGGGTAGCCGCGAGGCGCTGACGCACTGGCTGGAGAATGACGGTAAGGGCCGGCGCCTGGTGTTCGACCCCTGCCCCATCGTCAGCCATCTCGACAGTCGCGCCCGCCGGGCGGCGCTCGATGCCGCGCTGTGGGTCACGGCAAACCGGGCCGAGGGCGAATCTCTCACCGGCCAATCGAACCCCGGGGCCGTCGCCCAGGCCCTCGCCAAAGGACGGCCGGCAGATGGCGGCGCGATCTTGCGCGACGGGGCGAATGGCTGTTTCCTTGCGCCCGCCGGAAGAGAGGCGGCGCACGTGCCCGGATTTGCCGTCGAGCCGATCGACACCAACGGCGCGGGCGACGCACACACCGGGGCGTTCATCGCCATGCTGGCGCGCGGCGAGCCGCCTTTGCGCGCCGCGGCGATCGCCAATGTCTGCGCCGCTCTTTCAACCACAAGGGAGGGGCCGTCGACGGCGCCCGACCTCGCAACGGTCCTCGCCGCCATGGGCGAGACCGCCACGCCACCGACAGGCTGAACCGCTCCCATACCCGTGAGGAGGAGAAGATGAAGAGACTGCTTCTGGCCGCCACCCTGGCCCTCGCCGCGCAAACCGCGCATGCCGACGAGATCCGCGTCCTCAACTGGCAGGGCTACGGCACCGATATCGATTGGGCCGTCAAGGAATTCGCAGAGAAGACGGGCAATACCGTCGTCCACGAATATTTCACCTCCGAACAGGAGATGCTGACCAAGCTGCGGACCAACCCCGGCGCCTACGACGTGGTCCTCGTCAATTCCGCCTATACCGCGCAGGCAGCGGACGAGGGCCTTATCGCCCCGATCGACACCGCGAAGATCAAGAACTTTTCCGATCTCGATCCAAAGCTCACCGGCACCGAAGCTCTCAACCCGAAGGGCAAGCTCTTCGGCGTGCCGTGGACCTGGGGCCTGACGGCGCTCGCCGTCAACACCAACGATTTCCCGGAGCCGCCGACCTCGCTCTCGGTCCTGTGGGACCCACAGTGGAAAGGGCGCGTCTCCATCCGTGACGACGGCCTGGAGGCGGTTCAGTTCGGCGCGCTGGCGCTCGGGCAGGATATGGACAACATCACCGACCTTTCCGCCATCAAGGCCAAGCTGGCCGAACTCATGCCGCAGATCACCACCTTCTGGAGCTCGGAAAACGAGTGGAACCAGGCGATGGCCTCCGGCGAGTTCGCGGTGGCGACCTATTGGTCGGGCTCGGCGGCGCGGTCGATCTCCAAGGGACTGCCCATCGCCTTCGTCGTGCCGAAGGAAGGCGCCGTCGGCTGGCTCGACAGCCTGGCGGTTCCCGCGGCGTCGAAGCACAAGGATGCGGCGCATGCCTTCATCGACTGGATGGTCGATCCCGCCTTCTACGTGAAGTGGGATGCCGAGGGCGCGCCGGTCTCCTCCAACACCAAGGCGATCGCCGCCCTTCCCGATGACAGCTTCAACAAGAAGCTGGTGGCCGATCCCGCGACGGTTTCGCGCGTTCACTTCTTCAAGCCGGTCTCCGATGCCGACCGCGAGACCTATCTGAAGCTCTGGCAGGATTTGAAGGCGGCGCAATAGCGCGGCTTGAAGGGGGGGAGGAAGCCGATGGCGAGCGCGATCCTGCGACGCGACCGGTTGCGCGCGCTCACGCTCCTCTCCCCCGCCTATCTGTGGCTGACGGTGGCGATCTTCCTGCCGCTGTCGGCCATGGTCTTCTTCAGCGTCCTGACCGACGTTCCCTTCGGCGATCGGGAATGGCACCTGACGGCCGGCAACTATCAGGCCTTCCTCGAAACCGGCACCTACGCCCGGCTGCTGTGGAAATCGCTGCAGCTCGGCGCGACGGTCACGGCGCTCTCCGTACTCATCGGCTTTCCCTGCGCCTATGTCCTGGCCAAGGTCGTTCGAGGCCGCTCGCGCGAGGCGCTGTTTTTGCTGGTGGTCCTGCCCTTCTGGTCCAACTCGCTGGTGAGGATCTTCTCCTGGGCGATCGTCCTTCGTGGCAACGGCGTTCTTGACCGGGCGGTGAACGCCGTCCTTCCCTGGCCGGTCAAGCTGAACCTGATGTACAGCCAGAGCGCCATCGTCATCGGGCTGGTGCACTCCTACCTGCCCTACGTCATTCTCACCTCCTATCTCGCGCTTCAGGCGATCGACGACAGCCTCATCGAGGCGGCGCGCTCGCTCGGCGCCAAGCGCCTGACGATCCTGCGGCGGCTGATCCTGCCTTTGTCGATGCCGGGTCTCGTCGCCGGCGCTGTGCTGATCTTCGTCCCCGTGGTCGGCTCGTTCATGGAGCCGAGACTGCTCGGCGGGCGGCTCGGCACCTATTACGGCACACTGATCGAGGACCAGTTCGTCGCCGTGTTCAACTGGCCGCTCGGTGCCGCCCTCTCGTTCATCCTGCTCGCCGTCGTCCTCGTCATCCTGGGCCTCGCGAGCCCGATCCTGAGGAAGGCGCGCCTATGACGGGCAAGGTTCTCGGGATCGTCGGGCGGGTCTATCTCGCGCTGATCCTCTTCTTTCTCTACGCGCCGATCCTCGTCATGGCGGCGATGTCGTTCAACGCGTCGGAGTTCTATCAGCTGCCCTTCGCCTATTCGGGCGAGTGGTACGAGCGGCTTTGGAGCAACCGCGCGATCCTTTCGGCCGCGTGGCGCTCGATCTGGATCGCCTTCGTGGTGACGGGCATTGCCACCGCGCTTGGCACGGCCGCCGCCATCGCCCTCTTCCGCTATGACTTTCCGGGCAAGAAAGTCCTTCGAGCGCTGCTCTTCCCGCCGATCGCCATTCCCTGGCTGATCATCGGCACGGCAATGCTGATCTTCTTCTTCGGTATCGGCCTCGGGCGCGGCACGCCGACGGTCATCATCGGCCATGTGGCGCTGGCGCTGCCTTATGTGATCGTCATCGTTTCGGCGCGTCTGGCGACTTTCGACGCCACCCTGGAAGAGGCGGCGCGGGTCCTCGGCGCCTCGCCCTGGCAGGTGACAAAGCGGGTGACGGTGCCCTGGATCCTTCCCGGCATCGTCGCCGGCGGCCTGCTGGCCTTCGCCGTCAGCTTCGACCAGTTCGTCGTCTCCTATTTCCTGTCCGAGCCCGGCGACGCCACCCTGCCGGTCCTGATCTACACATCCATCCGCAAGGGCTTCACGCCCGAGATCAACGCCATTTCCACCCTCATTATCGCGGTTTCCATGTCGGTCATGCTCCTTGCGGCGCGCTATTCGAACTTTGGGGGAGAGCGCTGATGGCCGAGGTTCGCGTCGAAAACCTGACCAAGACCTACGGGCCGCTGAAGGCGCTCGACGCGGTGACGCTCGACTTTCGCGACGGCGGCTTCTTCGGCCTTCTCGGCCCCTCGGGCAGCGGCAAGACCACGCTGTTGCGCGCCATCGCCGGCTTCGTCATTCCCGATGACGGACGTGTGCTGATCGGCGGGGAGCCGGTGGAGCGCGTTCCGGTGGAGGCGCGCGAGATCGGCATGGTGTTCCAGAGCTACGCGCTGTTCCCCAACATGACGGTAGCCGACAACGTCGCCTTCGGGCTCGACGTGCGAAGGATCCGTGGCGCGGAGCGCGACCGCCGGGTCAAGGACGTGCTCGATCTCGTCCAGCTCGGCGATCTCGGGCAACGCAAGCCGCACCAGCTTTCCGGCGGCCAGAAGCAGCGGGTCGCCATGGCGAGGGCCATCGTCACGCGGCCGCGCGTGCTCCTGCTCGACGAGCCGCTGTCGGCCCTGGACAAGGCGCTGCGGGTCGAGATGCAGGTGGAGCTGAAGCGCATCCAGCGCGAGGTCGGCATCACCACGATTTTCGTCACCCACGATCAGGAGGAGGCGCTGACGCTCTCCGACGAGATCGGCATCCTGAGAAACGGCCGACTGGTGCGCCACGGGCCGCCGCGCGAGGTTTACAACAACCCGCGCGACGCCTTCACGGCGCGCTTTCTCGGTGAGGCCAACCTGTTCAGCGGCTCGTTGGAGGCCGGAGGACTGCGCCTCCCCGACGGCGCTTTGATCCCCGGCGCCACAACGGCCATGGTTGCGGTCCGGCCGGAGAACGTCCAGGTGAGCGCGTCAGAGCCGAGCGGCCCGATCCGCCTGCGCGCGGAAATCCGCCGGCGTATCTTTGCCGGCGCCATGGGAACGCTGATTCTCGACCGGCACGGCGAGCCGATAAAGGCGATCGCGCGTGACAGCGAGTTCGCCGAGCTTCCCGACAATGGCCGGGTTTGGCTCTCCTGGCGCGAGGGGAGCGCCATTCCCGTCGAAAACGCGCCCAACTGATGCGCTCAGTGCATAACGACTGATCAGTCTGGGCCTATTTCCGCCACTTTTGTCCAAAGGAGACGGTGAGCCTTGCACTCAGCGAATGGAGCAGTTGCGCGAAAGGGTCTGACCAAACGCGGCGCATTGATCCATCTTAAGGGCAACAGCGAACGAGATTTCGAAAGGCAAAAACGATGACCGAGCGTCAGAACAACACCTCTTCCACCAGCAAGCCGAAGACCTTCTTCCAGCGCATCATCGAAGCCCGGCAGCGCCAGGCCGATCGCTACATCGCCGAGCGTCGCTTCGACTTCTAATAAACGGTAAACATCAATGCCGGAGCAGGCTCTTTACGATGCCCTGGCTCCAATCCCGAAGCATCATGGCCGCATGATCAAAAGAATCAGTGGCTCGCGATGAATTACATCACCGTTGCCGGGACCGTGCGGGCTCCCCGTTTGAGGCGCGGTGGTGATTGAGGGAAGCGCCGTTTTCGATCCGGCGCGGCATCAGATCGACGGCATTTAGACACCCGGAGACCTCTCAGGTTTCCGGGTGTTTTGTTTTGCGCCATCAAAAAAAGTCCATCATCCTGACCATCCGATACTAGAACTCGCTCCAAAGCTCCTGGGTGCGACGGAAGGGGGCGGACGATGTTGATTCAGATCAACTTGGCATCGGGGTCTCACGTCTAGAACCGGGCGAACGAAGCCGGCGACCGGGAGGGCCGCGTCGGCGCTCAATTCACCCCAGACGGCCTAGAGACTTCGGTTCATGTCCGGAGAGTGCGCGCCAGGAGTTCAATCGTTTGAAAGAGGCTTAACGGCTGCTGCCGTTTCCTTTGCCTCCGACGTATCCTGCCGCCTCCGCCGCCGCTCGCGTAAGCTGAAATCCTCCTCTTCATTCGCTTTGACGACCGTCCAGCACCGTGTTTTCTGGCGCGTCGATCGCCGGCCAAATCAAGAATTTCACAAGATCTACTTCAGTATCCGCCGAGTATGCACCGGCCCGGCCACTCCCTGTCCTGCCGGCGCCATGCATCATGAACGAGAGGAGGCTCCATGGAGCTCTGGAGAACCTTGTTTGCAAGCGGTGAAGGCGTCGCCAACGCGCTCTTCGCCGTCTCGCTGGTCGCCGTCGCGGGCCTCGCGATCGGCGAAATCAAGGTATTTGGGATAAAGCTTGGCATCGCCGGTCCGTTGTTCGCGGGCATCGGCTTCGGCTATTTCGGCTTGACGATGAACGAGCACATGCTCGAATTCGTCCGCGAATTCGGCCTCGCGCTCTTCGTCTACGGCATCGGCAACGCCGTCGGCCCGACCTTCTTTTCATCCTTCGCCAAGGACGGTCTGCGTCTCAACGCATTGGCCGTGCTCGTCGTGGGAGGCGGCGCGCTCATCACGGTGTTCCTGCATTATGCTTTCGGCACGCCGTGGGAAGCGGTCATCGGCCTCTTTTCGGGCGGCACCACCAACACACCGTCGCTGGCGGCGGGTATCTCCATGCTGCGGCAGGTCAACGCCACGCCCGACCAACTCGCGACCCCGGCGGCGGCCTATGCCGTCGCCTATCCGTTCGGCATCATCGGCATCCTTCTGGTAATGGGGCTGATCCGCATCTTCTTCTCGGTGAAGATCCCCGAAGAGGCGGCGGAGTGGGAGAAGGCGCGCCAAGCCAGCCGCTTCACCCTCGACCGCATGAACATTGAGGTGCAGAACGAGCAGGTCGCCGAGCACACGATCGGCGAGGTGCTGGGGGGCGCCAAGCGCAACCTGGTCATCAGCCGCGTGAGCCGCGACGGAACCCAGGCAATCGCTGACCCCAATTTCAAGTTGAGGAAGGGCGATGTGGTTCTCGCCGTCGGCGAGAAGCGGCATCTGCAGGATCTCCAGTGGCTGCTCGGCCAGCCCGCGCAGGTCCGGCTTCAGGACGAGAGCAAGGGCCCGATCCAGGCGCAGCGCCTTGTGGTGACGCATTCGCGCCTCTTCGGCAAGACGATCGGCGAGGTCAATCCCCGCGCCTATGGCGTTACGATCACCCGGCTTAACCGTCAGAGCCTTGAACTGGTGCCCGACGATGCAAGCCAGCTTCAGTTCGGCGACATCCTGATGGTGGTTGGCGAGCGCGACAAGCTCAGCCGCTTCGCCGAGGTCGTCGGCAACGACGACAAGAGCCTGACGCACGCCCAGGTGATCCCGATCTTCGTCGGCCTCGCCCTCGGCGTGATCCTCGGCTCGATCCCCTTCACCATTCCGGGAATTCCCGTGCCGATCAAGCTCGGCCTCGCCGGCGGCCCGCTGATCGTGGCGATCCTTCTGTCCCGCCTCGGCAGCTTCGGCCCGATCGTCTGGTTCATGCCGCCGGGCGTCAACCACATCATCCGCGAGCTCGGCATCACCTGCTTCATGGTGTGCGTCGGCATCTACTCGGGCCCACGCTTCATCAGCGCCATCGCCTCGGGTGACGGCTTGATCTGGATGGCGCAGGCCACGATGATCACGTTCATCCCGCTGTTCCTGGTGGGCTTCTTCGCCCGCATGATTCTCAAGATCAACTATCTCACGCTCTGTGGCGTGCTCTCAGGCACCATGACGGATCCGCCGGCGCTTGCCTTCGCCAATGCGCTCTCGCCCTCGCAGGCGCAGGCGACAGGTTATTCGGCAGTCTATCCGCTGACCATGTGCCTGCGCATCATCGCGCCGCAGCTCATCATCGCCATGCTGTGGCTGTTGTAGCGAGCCGCGTCGAACGCGCCCGGTCATGACAAGGGCCGGCTGACTTCCCGTCAGCCGGCCCTTGTCTTTCGCCGCTCCCGCTCAGGCCGAGGCCAGTTTTTCCACCCTTGCAGGCAGGCCCTGGCGCACCGCGCTTCCCGCCACCGGATCGAGCCAGACCGACACGCCCTTACGAGTCGGATCTGCGATACCGAGGTCGTTGAGGTTCACGCCGGCGCCGATCCCCGCGATCTCTGGCTGGCGCTCGCCGTCGATCGTGTGGGCGCGCGCTCCCAGCTCCTTATGGCCGAAGCCGTGTTCGACCGCGATGACGCCCGGCATCACGCCGTGGCGCACGATGGCGACGCCCTCCGCCGCACCTCCTGGCGTCGTCAGGCGAATATGATCGCCGGTGCTGATGCCGAGGCGCGCCGCGTCCTCAACGTTGAGGCCGACGGGGTTGCTTGGGTGGAGATGGCGAAGGCGCGTCGCCAGGATGGTCAGCGACGAGATGAGCACGGATTTCGAGCTGACCAGCTCGAACGGCCAATCCTCGGCCTTATGGACGGATCGCATCTCCGTGCCGTCGGCGAAGGCCGGCGGGGTGAAGGTCGCAGTGCCGGTCCAGCGCTTGCCGGTCATGGCATTTCTCGAGGTGGCCAGCGCCTCATTATAGACGAGGAGCCCCTTGTCGAAGGTATGGCCCGCCTTGTCTTCGACGAAGCCGCCGCTCTGGTTCTCGAAACGGCCGCCGCGCGCGAGGACGAAGGCGACCTTGCGCCACTCCTCCTCCTTCAACGTCGCCTTGAGGCGCGGCAGGATGCGCTCGATGCCCGACAAAGCGATGTCGTCGTCAGACGCGTCTGGTAGCGGCTTCTTGCCGAGCCAGGCGATGTTGGCGCCGCCGCGCAGATACCAATCCTCCGGCTTTTCCAATGGATGCAGGTTGCCATCGACATCGGGAATGGCGCCTGCGCCGAATCCAGGGAGGCCGAGCGTCTTGGCGAGCCGGATCAGGAAGGTCTCCATCTGGACAGGCTCGCCGTCCGGAGTCTTGTCGTTGCGCGGATCGACCACCGGCCAGCGGGCCGAAGTGAGCTTGGTCGGAACACCGCCCCAGGCCGATGTCCAGCCCCAGCTCTCATACATCACCGTGTCGGGCACGATGTAGTCGGCGAAGGCCGAGGTCTCGTTGATGAAGGGATCGATCGAGACGACCAGGGGAAGGACCTTCGGGTCCTTGAGCTTTTCAACGCTCGCCAGCCCCATGCCGGGGATGCCGTAGACGGGATTGCTGTTCCAGAAGAACAACGCCTTCAACCGATAGGGATAGCCCTCGCCGAGCGCGCTGGTCATGTATTCGGTGGTGAGCTGCGGTGCGTTGGGATACCACGGCTGCGACGCCGGATAGGCCTTGCCGGCGGCCTTCCTGGCCTTGAACTCGCTCGACTTCTCGTAAGGGATGGGGCGGCTCACCGGCAGACCGGAAGGCTTCACCGCTCCCTCGAAGCTCGCAAGGTTGTAGCGTGGCCCCTCGCCCGAGTCGGGAAAGCGGCCATTGCCGAAGATTGTCCCGCCCTTCCAGTTGAGATTGCCGACGAGGGTGTTGAGCGTGACGACGGAGAAGGCGTTGTAAAAGCCGTTGCCGGCCATCATGCCGCCATGGGTGTTGGCGGCGGCCTTTTTGCCATGGCTGGTGAACTCCTCGGCGAGCCCGGCGATGACCTCGACCGGCACGCCGCAGATCGCGCTGTAATCCTCGATCGAGCGCGCCTTGGCGGCCTCGCGCAGCAGGGCGAGGCTGGTCTTCACTGCCACTGGCCCCACCGAGGTTTGCACGACGCCGTCATGGAACAGCGCCGCCGCGCCGCCGGCCACGTCGTGGGCGGCAGGCGCCCCCGAGGCATCGATAACGACAAAGGCGTCGCCATCGCCGTAGCGATCCTTTTCCTCCAGGGCGACGAAGCCCATGTCGGAAGCGCGCAGCATCCGCCCCTCGCGCGGATGCCCCTTCTCCACGATGACGAGATGGGTGGCGTTGCACCAGCCGGCCTCGCCCGCCGCCTCTGCCACCTTGCCGTTCGGTTGGGCCAGATAGTTCGTGTCGATCCGACCGTTGTCGAACATCCAGCCCATCATGCCCATGACGAGCGCGCCGTCCGTGCCAGGGCGGATCGGCACCCAGTTGGTTCGGCCGGGCGTCGCTCGGTTGTCGGCATTGGTCAGCACAGGATCGACGACGACATAATTGAGCTCGCCATCCGTGCGGTACTTGCCGGCCAGCGCCGCCTGACGTTTGAACGGATTGCCCGCGTTAGAGGGCGCGGTGCCGATGAACAGCACGAACTCCGCGTTCTGCATGTCCGGCTTGGCGTGGGGCATTTTCTTAAAGTCGCCGAAGACGGCGCCCGAGCCGGAGCGGTAGGCGCCGCCGCAATAGGAGCCGTGGCCGACATAGTTGATGGTGCCGTAGGCGAGGTTGAAGAAGCGCCGCACGAAGGCGTCGCGCCCATCGTTGACCGGCGCGATGAGGCCCACCTGGTTCGCCTTCGGGCCGAACTCCGGCGCCGCCGGATCGATGGGCGTCTCGAGGTCGCGCAGCGCCCGCAACCCCTCGACGGGCCCCTCGCCGAAGAGATCGCCGCCCTCGGCGATTTCCGCCACCAGCTGTTCCAGGCTGATCTTCTGCCATTCACCCGAGCCACGCGGCCCAACGCGCTTCAAGGGGCTGGTGATCCGCATCGGCGAGGTGATCATCTGAAGAACGGCGTTGCCGCGCCCGCAGGCGGTGGAGCGGCCCTTGAGTCCCTTCTCCTCGAAGCGCGACAGCGACGTCAGGCTATCCCGCACCGGCGTCTCATAGGGCAGGAAGGGATCGGTCGACAACGGGCTATACGGGTTGCCGACGGCGCGAAGCACGGTGTTCGTTTCCGCATCGACCCGCACACGCACGCTGCAAAGCGTGGTGCAGCCCTGGCACGTGACATTGGCGACGATCTGCCCAGGCGTCGGCGCCAGCTCGCCGGTCTTCGGATCGACGGTGAATTCCGGCGACAGGGCGTTTCCTGAAATCCGGTCGCGGGGGTGCTCGCCCGCCCAGGCGCCCTTGACCATGGTGCGGCCGGTGTGGGCAAACCCTGCGGCGAAGGCGGCGAGTCCTCCGGCGGCGGCCGTCGTGCCGAGGAGCGTGCGACGATTGATGGACATGGGTGTCTCCCTTGGCGCTCGGGCGATCATTCGGCGGGGTGGAGGAAGGCGGTCTCTGCCGCCCCGGTCGCGGGGCGCTTAGGCATCGGCAGAAGCGCGGTGATGACGACCAGCAGGAAGAGGCAAAGACCGGCGGTGCCGACGATGCCGAGAAGCCCCTCGGCGCCGCGTGGCAGCGCGTACTCGTAAAATCCGGCGCCGGTCTTTGGGATCGACTGGCCGTCGATGAAGACCGTCCAGCGGAACATCCAGGCGCTGTGGATGGCGATGAGCCCGGTCAGGATGCCTGTGCCTCTCGGCTTCACCAGCGCGATGAGGAACGGGACGAGGGTCGCGAGCGCCGCCCAAATTGCTGTGTTGCGCCATGCCGGAGAGGCGGCGACTGTCCTCAGGGCCTGGGCATTGGCGGCATCCAGATCGAAATAGCCGAGGCCGAGCCAAACCATGCCAAGAACCATGACGCCGGCCAGCACCAGGGCGAGCAAGCGGTTGGCCTTCACCTCGACGCGGGCATCGCCGTCGCCGACGATCGGGTTCAGCACGAGAACCAGCCCAAGTGCGCCGGCGAGACCGGTCAGCAGGAACTGGAAGGGCAGGAGCGGCGTGTGCCAGAGGATTTGGGCACGAACGACATAGACTTCCACGCCCGTATAGAGCGCCACCAGCCCCGCCCCGACGAGAACCACGGCTCCGGCGAGCTTCATCAGGCCGGCACCGCGCGGCTCGCCCATGGCCACCAGGCGGTAGAGCCGGCCAAGGCGACTATCGACCCTTCCCTGGGCCGCGATCTCGGGGCGCAGCGCCGCCCAGGCATAGAAGAGCAGGCCGCCGATATAGACAGGGATGAAGAAGGAGCCCCACCACATCCAGGAATGCGGACGCCAGGCGACATAGAAGTGCCAGAAGCGGTTCGGCTGATGCAGGTCGGAGACGAGGGCAACGGGCGCCGCGAGCCCGCAGACCAGGGCGACGACGAGAGCGAGGCGGCTCAGCTTCGTCCAGTTCGGCCGCCCGATCCAGTAGCCCGGCAGCGAGAGAAGGACGGCGCCGACCGAGATGCCGATCAGGAAGAAATACTGTACTGCCCAGGGTAGCCAGGCGACTTCCCGCGTCACGTTGATGAGTTCGAGGATGTGTTCGTCCATCGCTGATGGCTCCGAATGCCCCCTGCGCCCATGGTCCATGGCCGGCGTCAGGGTGGAGAAACTGGAAAAGCGGGCGCTCCTGCGCCCGGCGGCCGCGCGACGCCGATCAGACTAGCGAGGGTTCGGCCTTCGCCCGGCTCGGCCGCCAGAGGGTCGGCGTGCCGTCGACGCGGCCCTGGAACTCGGCCTCGAGCCCAATATAGAAGACGCGGGGGTCCGTTCCCTCGCCCGGCTTCAGGACCTTGACGTCCTCGCTCGCCACCAGCTTCGAGACCGTGCTCTCCGGATCGTTCAGATCGCCGAAGATGCGGGCGCCGCCGACGCAGGTTTCGACGCAGGCCGGCAGAAGCCCCGCATCCACCCGATGAACGCAGAAATTGCACTTATCGGCGGTCAGCGTCTCATGATTGATGAAACGCGCATCATACGGGCAGGCCTGGACACAGTAGCCGCAGCCGACGCACACGGAGTTGTCCACCACGACGATGCCGTCCTGGCGCTGATAGGTGGCGCCCGTCGGGCAGACCGGCGTACAGGGCGGATTTTCGCAGTGGTTGCAGAGACGCGGCAGCATATAGGTCGCCGACTTGCCGTTCTCGGCTACCTCGTAGGTCGAGACGATGGTGCGGAAGCTGTCCTCCGGCACCCTATTCTCCATGATGCACGCCATGGTGCAGGCTTGGCAGCCGACACATTTGCGAAGGTCGACGACCATCGCCCAACGGTGGGCGGCGTCGCCGCCGTGGCGCGCCTCGCGCGCTTCGACGGTCGCGGGCTGAAGGGTGGCCGTGCCGACGGCGGCGGCGCCAAGTCCTAGAAAGTTGCGTCGTGATCGGTCCATGCCACTCTCCGCCTCGTTCCGCGCAAAGGCGCGGGCCATCTGACTGCGAGGCTAGCGGCTGGACAGGGTCGATCCCATTGGGGGAAACCCCAGACTTTTCAGGGTTTTCACCGATGACGATGTGTCGCGGAAGTGCGGTCATCCGCCGCATTCCCGCGCGCTTTTGGTCAAGCAGCGTCGATAAAGAGGCGCGTCAGTTCGGCCACGGACGCCACCTCCAGCTTTTCCATGATGTTGTGACGGTGGACCTCGACGGTCTTGAGGCTGAGGTTGAGTTCGGCGGCGATCGCCTTGCTCGGCCTGCCCTCCACCACCCGTTCCGCCACCTGCCTCTCACGCGCCGTCAGGCGCGAGAGGCGCGCCTCCAGGTCCGCGCGCCTTGCGCGGTCGTCGTAGGTTGTGAAGGATCTTGCCAGAGCCGCGTTCACCCGGTCGAGCAACATCTGGTCGTTGAACGGCTTCTCGATAAAATCGACGGCGCCGGAGCGAAGCGCCCTCACCGCCATGGGCACATCGGCATGGCCGGTAATGACGACGACGGAGAGAAGCGATTCCGTGTTTGCCAGCGCGTCCTGAAGCTCCAGTCCGCTCATGCCCGGCATTCTGACATCGGTGACGAGACAGCCAGGCCGCCCCGGGCGAAGTGCGGCCAGGAAATCCTCCGCCGAGGCAAAGGCTTCAACCTTGAGGCCAAGCGAGCCGATGAGCCAGGCAAGGGAATCGCGCATGGCCGCATCGTCGTCGACGACATAGACGATCCGCTCCGGTTCGGCCTTCATCGTTTTCCTTCCTTGTTCAACGTCGGGAGTGTGAAGGCGACGATCGCACCGCCATCGGGGTTGTCGCGCGCGGTCAGATGCCCGCCATGGGATTCGATGATGGTGCGGCAGATCGAAAGGCCGAGCCCCATCCCGTCGCGCTTGGTGGTGAAATAGGCCTCAAAAAGGCGCTGGCTGGCTTCAAGCGAGAAGCCCGGCCCGTGATCGGCAACGGAGACCTCCACCTTTCCCGGCTCGGCGAGATGGCTTGCTATCCTGATGCCCTTCAACCGCGCGGCGTCGTCCGTCATCGCGTCGAGAGCGTTTTTCACGAGATTGATCACCACCTGCTCGATCTGGACCGGATCGGCCGCGACCGCCGGAAGCCCTTCGCCGAGATCGAGAGCAAGTGGCACGCGATCGCCGCGGGCGCGTGGCTCGCACAGCGCAAGCGCCGAGGAGATGGCGGCGTTGACATCGGTGGCTCCGAGCTGGATCGGGCGCTTCTTTACGAAGGCGCGGATGCGCGCGACGACCTTGCCGGCACGCTCGGCCTCGTGAGCGATGGCCTCCGTCGCCGACACGAGGTCCTCGGGGCGCGCGAGCCCCGCGCTGATCCGCCGTGTGCAGCCGCGCGCATAGTTGGCGATGGCGCCGAGCGGCTGGTTCAGCTCGTGGGCAAGGTTGCTCGCCATCTCGCCCAGGATCGAGAGGCGGCCGACATGGTCCATCTCGCGCTGGCGCTCGCGCGCCTCGTCCTCGGCGCGGCGGCGCTCCGCCATCTCGCGGCGAAGCTCCAGGTTGACCGCCTCCAGCTCGCCGGTCCGCACCTTCACCAGATGCTCGACGCGCAGCGCATGCCATATCCACCAGGCGAGCGCGATCAGCGCCATGACGAGCCAGTGCCAGTTCGCCTTCGCGACATCGAGAAGCGAAGGATTGCGCAGATTGGCGTAGGGGCCGATCCTCAACGCCCAGAAGAGGGCGTGGACCGGCTGATAGTCCATGGGAACGCTCCAGCCTTCGTAATTGCCGGCGACCGCCGCGGGATCGTCGCTTCGCATCTCGAACAGCGCGATGGCGACCTTCTTGGCAAGGGCCTCCGGCGTCGCCGCAAGCCGCGCGAACGGCCAGTCGGGATAGAGCGGCGTCGACAGAAGGCAGTCGAAGCCCGGCACGTTCCGCTCTCCGAGAACGTGGAAGTCCGAGAGCTTCACCCGCCCCTCCCGGGCAAGGTCCTCCAGAACGCAGGCGCGCATGATTCCGGCGTCCACCTCGCCCCGCGTCACGGCGAAGGCGATGCGATCGACGGGAAAGCCGGAGAACCGCAGCTCCGAAAGATCCTTGAACGGGTCGACGCCCGCCTTCAGCATCTCTCCCCAGCCGATCTGGAAACCGCCGAAGGCTTCGGCATCGACGGCGATGACGCTGCGCCCTCTGAGATCGGCCAGAGTGGTGATGTCCTTTTCGTCGCGCCGTGTCACGATGACCGAGCCGACCGCGCCGCCCGACTCGCCCGAGCGCAGCGAATGGAGCGTGGCGATGCGCGAGACGCCGAACGCCGCTTCGAGCTCGACATAGTTGCCGGTGTTGGTGAGGATGAAGTCGACGCTGCCTTCCGCCACGGCCTTGCGAATCCCGGCAAGGTCGAGCGCGACCATGACGACGTCGTCGTCCGGCAGCGCGCGCGAAAGATAGCCGATCGTCGGCCCCCAAACCGCCTCGGCATGGTCCCCGCCGCGATAGGCGAGGACCCCGACACGAATGGGCGCGGCAATCGCGCCCCTGGAGCTCGCTGTCCCGACTATCGCCAGAAGCAGCGCGACGAGGATCGCGATGACGGCTCGCCGTGGAGGAACGTGGCAGTCGATCATGGCGGCGAACCTTGCACAACTTCGCCGCGCTGATGATGCGTAGGATCAAATGCGCGTGGGCGCGGCCGGAAATCAGCCGCGCGGAGTGATCTCCCGGACGCCGGGGCCGGCGACGCAGTCGTAGATCGGCGGCGTGATGCCGGTCGCAGCGTGGTAGCCCTCGACAAGCGCGCGCTCAAAATCCTCCGCCGCCTCGTCCGCGACCAGCGACACCGTGCAGCCGCCGAAGCCGCCGCCCGTCATGCGCGAGCCGTAGACCCCCCGCTGCGCCAGCGCGATTTCCACCAGCTGGTCGATCTCGGGACAGGTGATCTCGTAGTCGTCTTTCATGCTGGCGTGGGATTCGACCATCAGCTGGCCAAAGCGCCAGGGATCATCGGAGGCCAGCGCATCGACGGCGGCGAGCACCCGCGCATTCTCGCTGACGACGTGCCGGCAGCGGCGATAGGTGGTCTCGGGCAGAAGGTCGCGATGAGCCTCGAGAGCCTCGGGAGAAACGTCGCGCAGCGCCGTGATCTCTCCCATCGCGGGCTTCAGAAGCTCCACCCCGCGCTCGCAATCCTGACGACGTAGATTGTACTCGCCGCTGGCGAGCTCATGATGGACCATGGAATTGCAGATGACGATGCGCGTGCCCTGCGGGATCGCCACGGTTCGCGTCGAAAGGCTCCGGCAGTCGATGAGCAGCGCATGGCCCGCGACGCCGCAGCAGGAGATGAACTGGTCCATGATGCCGCAGCGCATGCCGACGAACTCGTTTTCCGCCTTCTGGCAGAGCTTGGCGAGTTCGGGCAGCGCGATCTCCTCGCCCGCCAGCCGAACCAGCGAATAGCCGACCGAGACTTCGAGAGCCGCCGAGGAGCTGAGACCCGAGCCGGTGGGCACGTTGCTGTCGACGACAAGCGAGGCGCCCGTGAGACGGTGGCCGGCCCTTTGAAGCATGACCACGACCCCGCGCACATAGTCGCTCCAGTCGCGGCGGGGCGCCGGATCGCTTTCGTCGAGATTGAAGGAGAACTCGGCGCCATTCATCCGGGATCGGACCGTGACGGTGCGGTCGGCGCGAGGCTCGGCCTCGATGCGCGTCGTCATGTCCAGCGCCACCGGCAGCACGAAGCCGTCATTATAGTCGGTGTGCTCGCCGATCAGGTTGACGCGGCCAGGGGCGGCAAAGCCGCGCGGGCCGGCTGCAGAACGGTGCTGGGCGGTGTCCGAGGTCATGATCGTCTCGCGGGTGATCCAGGCCTTTTTCAATCACCCGAACCAAGCGGTTTGTCGAGGGGCGATATTGTGCCGCTTCGTCGCTGCCCATCGGTTCAGCGGATCTCTCTGTGCTTGAGATCGGCAGGCAGGCAAGGGATGATAGACGCGATCACCACGCGCCTTTTGAGGCGCCGGGAGAGGACGGAGAATGGCGGACCAGCAGCGACAGGCGGAAGCAAGTCCGGACGAGGATGCTTCGGCTTCGATAGATGCGGCCTTCGTCGCCGTTCTGGAACATGCCCCTCCCCGCGCCGCCGCCTTCATCGTCACGCTTTACGGCGACGTTGCCGCCCCGCGCGGCGGCGAGCTCTGGATGGGAAACGTCATCGACGCCTGCTCCGAACGCGGCATTTCGGAGACGCTCGTGCGTACCGCCGTTTCGCGGCTGGCGGCGGCCGGCCAGCTGGTCGGAGAGCGTGTCGGCCGCCGCAGCCACTATCGGCTGACGCCGGCGGCACGGGCCGAGTTCGCCGCAGCCGCCGCGATTCTCTTTTCCTCGGCCGCACCGCCCAAACACTGGCTCCTTGTCCGTCCGCGCGAAGGAATGGGAGAGGAAGAGTTGCGCCGTGCCGGCTGGGCAGCGCTGGGAGGGGGGCTCTTCGTCGCGTCAGAACGGCCGGATATTCGCGCTCCTTCCGGCCTCCTCATGCGCTGCGAGACGATCGCGAGTATTGACGATCTGCCGGCCTTTGCGGCCGAACGCTGGCCACTGGGCGAACATGACGCGGCCTATCGCGGCTTCATCGCCCGTTTCGCGCCGCTGGAGCTGACGCTCGCCCAAGGTGCGGGCCTTTCCGGCGGCCGCGCGCTGGCGCTTCGCCTTGCCCTCGTGCACGAATTCCGCGCCGTGGTGCTTCGCGATCCGCGCCTGCCGGCAGCTGCCCTCCCCGCAGACTGGCCCGGCCGCGAAGCACGGGCGCTTTTCGCGAACCTCTATCGCCGGCTCTCGGGCAGCGCCGACGCACATATCGGCCGCCATTTCGTTTCGGCCGAAGGCGCCCTGCCCGCGGAAACGCCCGAGACGCGCCGCCGCCTGGATGCGCTCGGCTGAAAAGGCGCCTCAACCGGCAGAAAGAAAAGCCGCCAGGGCCGGAGACGGAGGCCTTCCGAGATCGTCGGCGAACCTCTTCGCGCCACGCCGACTGGCGTGAAACATCGGCCCGCCTCGCCAGCGCGGAAAGCCGTAGCCATGGATTTCGACGAGATCGATGTCCTTGGCCGCGACGGCAATGCCCTCGGCGAGAATCGCCGCACCTTCCTCCGCCATCTCGGAGACGAGCCGCGCCGCAATCGCTTCACCGGAAAGGGACGGGCCGCCGCCGACATGCGCCGCCAGCAATTCCCCGACCTCGGAGGAAGGGGTCGGCGCTGCGGCACTCTCGGCGTAGTCATACCAGCCGGCGCCGGTCTTGCGCCCCTTTCGCCCGACGCGCACCAGAATATCGGCCAGCGTCTCCAGCACCGGCTCGCCCGCCGCCCGCGCGCCCTCGCGCTGGAGATAGGCGATGTCGAGGCCGCCCATGTCCTGCGCCTCGAACGGCCCCATCCTGAAGCCGAAGCCGCGCATCGCCGCATCGATATCGGCGATGGCCGCGCCTTGGCGAAGAAGGTCTTCCGCCGCCGCGCGGTATCTCTTCAGGATGCGGTTGCCGATGAAGCCCTCACAGATGCCGGCCTTGACCGGCACCTTGCCAAGCCGCGCGGCGAGCGCGAAGGCCGTGGCCAGCACCTCGGGGGCGGTTTCGGGCAGCGGCACGATCTCCAGGAGCTTCATGACGTGGGCGGGCGAGAAGAAGTGGAGCCCAACATAACGCTCGGGATCGCCAAGCCCCGCCACGATGCGGCGGGGATCGAGATAGGAGGTGTTGGTGGCAAGGATCGCGTCCGGTCGGCAGACCCCGTCGAGCCGGGCGAAGACGTCGCGCTTGACGCCGATCTCCTCGAACACCGCCTCGATGACGAGATCCGCATCACCCAGGGCGCGTATCTCGGTGGTGACGGACAGACCGGCGAGAAGCTCATCTGCCTCGGGTTCGCTCACCAGAGCGCGCTTCACCATGCCGCCGACGAGATCGCGGAAATTGTCAAGGCCGCGCGCGGCAGCCGCCTCGTCCCGCTCCAGAAGGACCACCGGCAGTCCGGTTCGGCGCAGCGCCAGCGCGATGCCCGCGCCCATGGTGCCACCGCCGACAACGCCGGCCGAGCGGATCGGCCGCGGCTCGATGCCCTTGAGCTCGGGCGGCCGGCTCGCCGCGCGCTCGGCGAAGAAGACGTGGCGCAGCGCCGCCGCCTCGTCCGAAGCCCGAAGCTCCAGAAACGTCGCGCGCTCGTGCGCCATGGCGGCGGCGAAGTCGGCCTCGGCTGCGCGCTTCAGGCAGGCGAGCGCGCGCAGCCGCGCGGCTCCCTCTCCGCGCTTGGCAAGTCGCGTTTCCGCCTCCACCCAGAACCCTTCGTGCGGTGCGGCAACGTCTCGGGCGGCGAGCGGCGAGGGCATCGGTTTTCCCAGCGCCGCCCGCGCGAAGGAAAGAGCGGCCTGCCTCAGATCGCCCTCCGCAATCGCATCGATGAGGCCGATGGCCTTCGCCTCCTCCTCGCCGACGGGCTTGCCGCCCGTCACCAGCGCCACCGCCTTGTCGAAGCCGACGAGGCGCGGTGTCCTGACCGTGCCGCCAGCGCCGGGAACGACCCCGAGCGCCACCTCGGGAAAGCCGAGCCGCGTGCCGGGCGCGGCGATGCGGAAGCGGCAGCCGAGTGCGACCTCCATGCCGCCGCCCAGCGCCGCGCCGTGAATGGCGGCGATCCAGGGCTTCTTTGCCGTCTCGATCCGCGCGACCACATCGGGCAGATGGGGCGGCTCGGGCAGGCGGTCGAACTCCGAAACGTCCGCGCCGGCGATGAAGGCGCGCCCGGCCCCCATGAGCACCACCGCCTCGATGTCGGGGTCCGCGTCCGCCGCCTCGGCGGCGTCGATAAGCTCTTGGCGCAGATCGCGCGACAGGGCATTCACCGGTGGCGAGTCGACCGTGACAACGGCGATGGAGCCGTCCTTTTCCAGCGTAACGGCCATCTCAAACTCCCAGATAGGCTTCGCGAATCCTCGGATCGGCGATCAGTTCGCCACCGGTTCCGGTCATGACGATGCGCCCCGTTTCCATGACATAGCCGCGATCGGAGATGGATAGCGCGCCAAAGGCGTTCTGCTCCACCAGGAGCACCGTGACGTCGAGCGCCTTCAGCCCCTTCACCACGTCGAAGATCTGGGCGACTAGGATGGGCGCGAGGCCCATGCTGGGCTCGTCGAGGAGAAGGCAGGAAGGCCGCCCCATCAAGGCACGAGCGATCGCCAGCATCTGCTGCTGGCCGCCGGAGAGCCCTCCGGCTGAGAGATTGCGCTTCTCTTTCAACACCGGAAACATGGCGAAGGCGTCGGCGAGGTCCTTATCCACCCGCTCGTCGCTGTAGAGAAAGGCGCCGAGACGCAGGTTCTCCTCCACCGAGAGCTTGGTGAATATCTGCCGCCCCTCCGGCGACTGGGCGAGGCCGAGCCTGATGCGGCGGTGTGCGGGAACCGCCGTCAGGACCTCACCTCTGAAGGTGATGTCGCCGTGGGTGATGGGTTGGACGCCCGAGAGGCACCTCAGCAGCGTCGTCTTGCCCGCCCCGTTCGCCCCGACGATAGAGACGATCTCGCCGGAATTGACGGTGAAGTCGATACCATGGAGCACCTCGATGCGGCCGTAGCGCGAGCGCAAACCCTCAACCGTCAGCATGGGCGGCCTCCTTCGCATGGGCGCCGAGATAGGCTTCGACCACGCGCGGATCGCGGCTGACGGCCGCCGGATCGCCCTCGGCGATCTTCTCGCCGTGATCGAGCACCACGATATGGCTGGAGATGCGCATGACGAGCTTCATGTCGTGCTCGACAAGGAGGACGGCGACGCCCTCGGCCGCGACCTCGGCGATCAGACGGTCGATCTCCTCCGTCTCGACCGCGTTGCACCCCGCAGCCGGCTCGTCGAGCAGCAGCACCTTGGGCTTCAAGGCGAGAGCGCGGGCGATTTCCAGGCGCTTCAGCGTTCCGTAGGAGAGCGACCCCGCCTCCTGAAGCGCGGCACGGGCAAGGCCCAGGCGCTCCAGCAGAGCCATGGCGCCGACCTCCGCCGCCTTCGAGCGCCGGCGAGAGGACGGCAGATGCAGCATGTCGGCGAAGACGGAGCCGCGCTCATGGAGGTGATGGCCGGCGATGACGTTTTCCAGCACCGTCATCTGTTGGAATATCTGAAGGTTCTGGAAGGTGCGCGACAGTCCACGCTCGGCGAGGCGATGGGGGCTCATTCCCGTTACGTCCTCGCCCGCCAAGGTGATCGAGCCGGAGCCCGGCAGGTAGACACCGGAGATCATGTTGAAGAGCGTCGTCTTGCCGGCGCCGTTGGGGCCGATGACAGAGACGATCTCGCCGGGGTCGGCCGAGAAGCTGACGTCGTGGACGGCGCGCACGCCGCCGAACTCTATGCCGAGGCCGCTGACGGACAGAAGGCTCATGCGCCCCTCCCCCGGATCAGCCTGAGAGCCGACGGCACGAGACCCTCGCGCATGAAGATCATGACCAGCACCATGATGAGGCCGAGCATCAGCTGCTCGTATTCGGCAAGGAAGGTCAGCGCCTGGGGCAGCAGCGTCAGGATGCCGGCGCCGAAGATCGCGCCGAACACCGAGCCGGCTCCGCCGAAGACCGCCATGGTGACGAGCTCGATGGAATACATGTAGCCGGCGATGTCGGGCGTCACGAACCTGTTCTGGAGCGCCAGAAGAGAGCCGGCGACGGAGGCATAGACCGCCGAGATGACGAAGGCCTGGAGCGTGACGCGCGGCACGTCGACGCCGACCGTCTTGGCCGCAACCTCCGAGCCGTGCAGCGCGCGCAGCGCCCTGCCCGTCGGGCTGTCGTAAAGGTTCAGCGCCAGCCATGCGCCGACGAGAAGCACGACGCCGGAAAAGGCGTACCAGAAGACCGGCGCCTTGAGCTTAAGCCCCAGCGAGGCGAGGAGATCGCGCAGCCCGAGTTCTGCGACCTGGACGCCGTCCGGCCCGCCGGTGATGCCGCTCTCATTGGCCAGCACCATGGAAACCAGGATGCCGAAGCCGAGGGTGGCGACCGCCAGATAGTAGCCCTTGAGCCTGAGGATCGGGCGGCCGACGAGAAAGGCGATGAGCGCCGAGAGAGCCGCTCCCAGGAGAACGGAGAGCGAGGGCGGCAGCGAAAGATGGGTCGGGCCGAGGGCGCTGGCATAGGCGCCGATGCCGGCAAAGCCCGCGTGGCCGAGGCTGATCTGGCCGGCATAACCGGTGAGGATGACAAGGCCGGTCACGGCGATGCCGTTGACGAAGACCAGCGCGCCCACCCGGTAATAGTAGGCCGAGGGAAAGAAGAAGGGCGTCGCGACGATCAACAGCGCGAGGACGAGCAGCGTGGCGGATTTGGTGGAAAGGCGCATGGCTCAGACGCGCTCCGTCCGCTTGGCGCCGAAGATCCCTTGCGGCATGGCAAAGAGCACCGCGAGAATGACGATGAAGGCGGCGGCGTCCTTGTATTGCGAGCTGATGTAGCCGGCGGTGAGCGCCTCCAAAAGGCCGAGCAGGATGCCGCCGACGAGGGCGCCGTGGGGACTGCCCATGCCGCCCAGCATGGCGGCGGCAAAGCCCTTCAAGGCAAGCGCGATGCCGACGTCGTAGCGCGTCAGCGTGATCGGCGTGACGAGAACGCCCGCCAGGGCTCCAATTCCCGCCGACAGCGCGAAGGACAGCGTCATCACCCATGAGGTGTTGATGCCGACGAGCTGGGCGGCGAGCCGGTTGTTGGAGGTGGCGAGAACCGCAAGGCCCGTCAGCGTCTTGGTGAAGAACAGCCAGAGCCCGATGAAGACCGCGAGCGCGCCGGCGATCACCCAGAGGCTCTGGGGCAGGATCGTCGCCCCGAGGACCGCAATAGGGTCATCGCCCGAGAAGGCGGGAAAGCGATGGAGCTGCTTGTCGAAGACGAGCTGCGCCGCGCCGCGAATGAAGATCGAGGCGCCAATGGTGATGATGATAAGCGAGACGACGGGCGCGCCCCGCGCCGGCTCGATGGCGAGCTTGTTGAGGGCGACGCCGATCGCCGCCGTCACCACGATGGCGAGCAGGGCCGCCAGCGGCAGCGGCAAGCCGGCCATATGGGCGAAGACGGTGATCATGCCGCCGAGCATCACGAACTCGCCTTGGGCGAAATTCACGATGTCGGAGGCGTTGTAGATGATGGTGAAGCCGAGGGCGACCAGCGCATAGACCGCGCCGACCGTCGCACCCGACAAGAGAAACTGCATCAGTTCCGGCATGGGACGACCGATTCCGCCAGAGAGACGACCAGGGACGGATGGGGCGGCGCCATGCGGCGCCGCGTCTTTTCGTCAGCTTTCGGCTATTCCACCAGCGTCCAGCCGCCATCCTTGATCTCGAGCATGCGGAACGCCGTGAGATCGAGGCCGAGATGATCCTCGGGCGACATGGTCACGGTGCCGGTGGTGCCGACGAGGCCGGAGGTCTTTTCGATCGCATCGCGGATCGCCTGCGGATCGTCGGAGCCGGCGCGCTTGATGGCGTCGACCAGGATGGCGAAGGCATCGTGCGCGTAGCCGCCGAAAGTGGAGACGGGTGTTCCCGTTTCCTTCTCGAACTCTGCCTTATAGGCATCGACCACCGGCTTCTGCGGATCGCCCTCGGGCAGGAGATCGCCCACCAGCAGCGCCGTTCCAGGCAGGCGCACGCCCTCGGCCGCGTCCTTGCCGGCCAGATCGATGAAGCCCTTCGAGGCAACGCCATGCGACTGGTAGAGCGGCAGGTCGATGGCGAGCTGATGATAGTTGCGCGTCACGATGGCCGGGCCTTGGCCGAAGCCGGGGTTCAGCACCGCCTGGATGCCGTCCGTGCCCTTGATGTTGGTCAGCTGCGGCGTCATGTCGGCGTCCTGCGGCCCATAGCGCTCGTCGGCGGCAACCTCGATACCGTAGTCGCCGACGATTGCGAGGCACTGCTTGCGCATGGAATCGCCGAAGCCGTCGGAGCCGGAGATCATGCCGATCCTGGTGAAGCCGCGCGTCTTCATGTTCTCGAAGATCTTGGCGCAGGCCATCTTGTCGGTGTGGGGCGTCTTGAAGGCGAAGGGCCGCACAGGATCGATGATCTCGATGGCGCCGGCCAGCGAGATGAACGGCACCTCGGCATCCTCGGCGACGGGAATGATGGTCATCGAGGTTCCCGTCGTCGTGCCGCCGATGATGGCCACGACCTCGTCGTCCTCCACCAGCCGGGTGGCAAAGGTGCGCGCCTTGTTGGGATCGCCGCCGTCGTCATAGGAGACGAGGTCGACCTTCTCGCCGTTGATGCCGCCCTTGGCGTTCAGATCCTTGACGAGCATCTCCAGCGTCTTCGCCTCCGGGTCGCCCAGGAAGGCGGCGGGGCCGGTGGCCGAGAGCGTCGCGCCGATCTTGATGTCGGCGAGCGCTGTTCCGCTGAGGCCAAAGGCCAACAGCGCGGCCAGTGTGGTGGTCGTGGTCAGTTTCGCCATCATGGTCTCCTCCCAAGAGATGGTCGTTATTGTTCAGAGCGAAGGCTCGCCCGGCTCACGTGTCAGGCGCCACGGGGCGGCGCCACATCGCCCGGCGGAACCGCCCCGAGACAAAGGCGGTGTCCGTGAGCGAGGCATTGCCGGCTGGATTGGCGCCGGTGACGTGAAAGTCGCTGAAGGCGGCGCTCTGGTTGACGAAGATGCCGCCTGTCAGGTTGATCGAGAGATTGACGCCCGCGCCGAGCAAGGCGTCGATGGCGCGGGCGATCCGCTCCTCGTCGGTGTCATAAAGCGCGCCGGTGATGGCGCCCTTCGTCCGTGCGAGTTCTGCCGCCCGCGCGATGCCGGCATCGCCATCTTCGACCGGGATCAGGAAGGCGACAGGACCGAAGCACTCCTCCTCATGCGCGCCGGCCGCGCCGTCCTCCACGGCGAGGAGAAGCGGCCCGCCTTTCGCATCGTCGCGAACGATGCGCCCGGCGGCGCGCGCCTGTTCGACGCGCTGGCGCGTGGCCGGGTTGGCGATGGCGCCGGCAATGCCGGCCGCCTGCTTCGGGTCCGCCAGGAGCGCATCGATCGCCAGGGCGATTCCTTCACCCAGCTCCTCGAAACTCTTGTGGCCCTCGTTCGTCCTAATGCCGCGCCTCGGCACGAAGATGTCCTGCGGCGCGGTGCACATCTGGCCGGAATAGAGCGACAGAGAGAAGGCGATGTTGGCGCACATGCCGGCAAAATCGTCCGTGCCAGCGACGACGATGGAATTGACGCCGGTTTCCTCGGTGAAGATCGCCGCGCCGTGGGCGTTGTCCCGGATCCAGCCGGCAAAGGCGCTCGACCCGGTGTAGTCGATGATCGCCGTGGCGGGGTGGCGCACCAGCTCGCTGGTGATCTCGGCGCCGAGCTCGTCGGCGGCCAGAAGCACCACATCCGGCGAGAACCCGGCTTCGACCAGGACCTCCCGGGCGACGCGGACGGTGAGCGCCAAGGGCAGGATCGCGCCAGGATGCGGCTTGACGATCACCGTGTTGCCGGTGGCGAGGCTGGCAAAGATCGCCGGATAGCTGTTCCAGGTCGGAAAGGTCTGGCAGGCAATAACCAGCGACACGCCGCGCGGCACGATGCGCCAGTGCTTTTCCAGGCGGATCGGCTCGCCCCGGCCCTGCGGCTTCTCCCAAATCGCCTTTGCCGGGACGCGCGCCATCTCGTCATAAGCGGTCGCCACCGCCTCGAGTCCCCTATCGAGGGCGTGTGGCCCGCCCGCCTGGAAGGCCATGGCGAAACCCTGCCCCGTCGTTTGCATCGTCGCATGGCCCATGAGGAAACTCATGGCGTGGAGGCGCGTCAGGATTTCCAGACACACGCCGACACGGTCCTCGATGGAGGCGGCGGCCCAGACGGGTGAGGCGCCGCGAGAGGCGGCGATCAATGCCTCAGCGTCGGCAGCGGGATAGGAGATGGACAGTTCCGCGCCGAAGGGAGAAACCTCGCGCCCGACACGGCGCGCCTCGGGATGCCCCGGCAGATCGAAGGCAGAACGCGATAGCGCGGCAAAGGCGCTTTCACCCTCTTCGGCCGCCGTCTCGCCATATAACTTGCGGCTCGGCACCTCAGGAAACGGCGACCAATGGCCGCGCGCCCTGATCGCATCCAGCGCATCGCCGAGCAGCGCCCGGTGGCGTTCGAACAGTTCCGACACTATCGCTCTCCTCCCAGATCGCGTTTTTATAATTGACTGACCGGTCGGTTTATGCAACAACTTTTTTCGGATGCCGGGGAGGAAACGGCGTCCGGGAGGAATTCATGGCAGAATCGAACACTGTCCTGGTGTCGATGGAGGCGGGCGTCCTCACGCTGACGCTTCATCGCCCCGACAAGCTCAACGCCTTCAACGAAGAGATGCACCGAGCGCTTCGCGCCGGTTTCGAGCGGGCCCACGAAGACACGGGCGTTCGCGCCGTCCTTTTGACGGGCGCGGGGCGCGGCTTCTCGGCCGGCCAGGACCTCGGCGATCGCGATCCGCGCAAGGCAGACGGTCCACCCGATCTCGGCCGCACCATCGAGGCGTTCTACAACCCGCTGATCCGCCTTGTCCGCAGCCTTGAGAAGCCGGTGGTCTGCGCAGTCAACGGCGTCGCCGCCGGCGCCGGCGCCAACCTCGCCTTCGCCTGCGACATCACGCTGGCCGCCCGCTCGGCCCGATTCATCCAGGCCTTCTCGAAGATCGGCCTAGTGCCGGATTCGGGCGGCACCTTCACCTTGAACCGCCTCCTCGGCGAGCAGCGCGCCAAGGCGCTGACCATGACCGCCGAGCCGCTGGACGCGACGACGGCCGCTGAGTGGGGCCTGATCTGGAAGGTGGTGGACGACGAGGCGCTGATGGCGGAGGCGACGGCTCTTGCCGCCCGCCTCGCCGCCGGACCGACCAAGGGGCTCGGGCTCACCAAGCGCGCCATCCAGGCCGCCAGCGCCAACGATCTCGACGCGCAGCTCGACCTCGAACGGGACTTCCAGCGCGAGGCCGGCAGCAGTGCCGACTATGCGGAGGGCGTCGCAGCCTTCCTGGAAAAGCGCACGCCGGAGTTTTCCGGACGATGAGCGCCGCGCCTCAGGATCTTTCGCCCCAGGCGCTGGCCGAAAGCTGCGCCGCTTCCATGTGGGCCTTAGACCGCGCGTCCCAGGGGCTCGGCATGAGCCTCGACCGTGTCGCGCCGGGCGAGGCCTCCGTATCGATGACGGTGACGGAGGCGATGTGCAACGGCCTTGCGACTTGCCACGGCGGCTTCATCTTCACCCTCGCCGATTCCGCCTTCGCCTTTGCCTGCAACGGCTATAACCAGCATACCGTCGCCCAGCACGCCTCGATCACCTTCATCGCCGCCGCCTTTGCCGGCGACCGGTTGACCGCGCGCGCGCGCGAGGTTTCGCGAAAGGGACGCGGCGGCATCTACGACATTTCCGTCGTCAACCAGGCGGGCGAGATGGTGGCCGAGTTTCGCGGCCACTCGCGCACCGTCAAGGGCACGCATCTGCCGGCCCCGCCGGCCGACTGACAGCCGGCTTCGCCGGCCATCCGCACATTTCTCAGGGAGGAGAAATCATGGAAGACCTGTCGCCCCGAAAGGGCGATCTCGACCCTATCGAGATCGCCTCGCGCGACGAAATCGAGGCCCTTCAGCTCAGCCGCCTGAAGTGGTCGCTCCGCCATGCCTATGACAACTCGCCGTTCTATCGGAAGCGCTTCGACGAGAAGGGCGTCCATCCGGACGACCTGAAGAGCCTCGAGGATCTGTCGAAGTTCCCCTTCACCATGAAGAGCGACCTTCGCGACACCTATCCCTTCGGCATGTTCGCCGTGCCGCGCGAGAAGCTCGTGCGCATCCACGGCTCGTCCGGCACCACGGGCAAACCCACCGTCGTCGGCTACACGGCCAAGGATATCGACACCTGGGCGACCGTCGTCGCCCGCTCCATCCGCGCCTCGGGCGGCCGTCCCGGCGATCTCGTGCACGTCGCCTACGGCTACGGCCTCTTCACCGGCGGCCTCGGCGCCCATTACGGCGCCGAGAAGCTCGGTTGCACCGTCGTTCCGATGTCGGGCGGCCTCACCGAGCGCCAGGTGGCGCTGATGGCGGACTTCAAGCCGCGCATCATCATGGTGACGCCGTCCTATATGCTGTCGATCCTCGACGAGTTCCGCCGCCAGGGCATCGACCCGCGCGAGAGCTCGCTCGCCGTCGGCATCTTCGGGGCCGAGCCCTGGACCAACGCCATGCGCGAGGAGATCGAGCACGCCTTCGACATGCACGCCGTCGACATCTACGGACTTTCCGAGATCATCGGTCCGGGCGTCGCCAACGAATGCGTCGAGACCAAGGACGGGCTTCACGTCTGGGAAGACCATTTCTACCCGGAGATCATCGATCCGGAGACGGGCGAGGTGCTGCCCGACGGCGAGATGGGCGAGCTGGTGTTCACCACCCTCACCAAGGAAGGCCTGCCGATGGTGCGCTACCGCACCCGCGACCTCTCCCGCCTCCTGCCCGGAACGGCGCGCTCCATGCGGCGCATCGAGAAGATCACCGGCCGCGACGACGACATGATCATCCTGCGCGGCGTCAACATCTTCCCGACCCAGGTCGAGGAGCAGGTGCTAAAATGCGCCGGCCTCGCGCCGCATTTCCTGATCGAACTGTCCCGCGCCGGCCGTCTCGACACCATGACGGTGAAGGTCGAGGCAGCAGCGGACGCCACGGACAGCGCCGCCCGCCAAAAGGCCGCGGCGCAGCTCATCCACCATATCCGTTCCACCATCGGCGTCTCGGCCAAGGTGGACGTCGGCGATCCCGGCTCCCTCGCCCGCTCGGAGGGCAAGGCGCGGCGCGTGGTCGACAATCGGCCGAAGCGGTGATTCAACGGCGAAGCGCCCGGCGATGACACGCCGGGCGCTTCGCGCTAATTCCGGCTCGCCTGCCCTTTGGCGGCGGGATGGCAGAAGAGGCGAATGGCATGGCACGCACACGCGCCAACGATTTTGAAGAAAAGCGGCGCGGAATTCTGATGAGCGCGGCGGCGGTCTTTGCCCAGAACGGCATGGAAAAGGCCTCCATGGCGCAGATCGCCGAGCATTCCCAGGTTTCCAAGGCGCTGCTCTATCATTACTATGCCAGCAAGGGCGATCTGATCTTCGCCATCATTCGCGGCCATCTCGAAGAGCTGGAAGCCGCGATCGAGGCGGCGGATGATCCCGCCGCCGAGCCTCAGCAGCGGTTGCGCCGTCTGGTCGGCGCGGTGCTGGAGAGCTATCGCGGCGCCGACAACGAGCACAAGGTGCAGCTCAACGCCGCTCCCGCTCTCACGCCCGATCAGCAGGGTGAGATCACGGCGATCGAAAAGCGGGTCGTGCGCCGCTTCGCCACCGTCATCTCGGAGATCAATCCGGGGCTCGACAAGAAAACCCCGTCCCTGGTGACGCCTGTCACCATGTCGCTCTTCGGCATGATGAACTGGGTCTACATGTGGTTCCGAGACGGCGGGCCGCTGACGCGCGAGAAATATGCCGACCTCGCCACCACCTTGATCCTTGAGGGCGTCAAGGCGGTGACGTGAGGGGCGACCGCCCCGAACACGCCACCGCGCATGACTTTCAGACAGTCGCGTATCAATATCCGACGGCGGCGCCCGCCGGCCGGCGATTGTCGTTGGCGCCGGCAAGGACGCGCGTCTTCGTGCTTTCCGCTCCAGGTGCGTGGATCAGGATGCCTTCGGCAGCGCCCCAGGTCGGCTGCTCCTCGATTTCATAGCCCATGTCGGTGAGCTTCTGGCGCGTGTCCGGCGACAGCGCGAAGGGCTCGGCAAAGACCTTGTCCGGCAGCCACTGGTGATGGATGCGCGGCGCGTCGATCGCCGCCTGGATATCCATGCCGTGGTCGATGACGTTGAGGATCGCCTCCAAGGTGATGGTGATGATGCGCGAGCCGCCGGGGCTGCCGACCACCATGAAGATCTGTCCATCCTTGGTGACGATGGTCGGGCTCATGGAGCTCAGCGGCCGCTTTCCCGGCGCAATCGCGTTCGCCTTGCCCTGGACGAGGCCGAAGAGATTGGCGGCGCCGGGCTTGGAGGTGAAGTCGTCCATCTCGTCGTTGAGGAAGAAGCCGGTGTCGCCGGCGATCACCTTGGCGCCGAACAGCGCGTTGATCGTAAAGGTCAGAGAAACCGCGTTCCCGTCCTTGTCGACGACAGAAAAATGCGTCGTCTCTGTGCCCTCGTGCGGCTCCTTGCCGGGCTGGACTTCGGACGACGGCGTGGCCCGCCCTTCCTTGATCTCGGCGCGGATGGCCTCCGCGTGCTCCTTGGAGAGCAGCTTCTTGATCGGATTGTCGACAAAGGCCGGATCGCCCAGCGAGAAGTTGCGGTCGACATAGGCATGGCGCATGGCCTCGACCATCAAGTGGACGCTCTCAGCCGAATGGAAGCCGAGCTTGTCCAACGGATAGGCCCCGACCACGCCGAGGATTTCGCAGATCGTCGTGCCGCCCGAGCTCGGCGGCGGCGATGAAATGACGGCATAGCCGCGATAGGTGCAGCGCACCGGGTCGGTTTCGTCGATGGAATAGTCGGCAAAGTCCTGGGTCGTCAGGATGCCGCCGTTCTTCTCGCTGGCGGCGGAGACCGCCTCGGCGATCGGCCCCTTGTAGAAGGCGTCCGGCCCGTCCTTCTGGATGGCCTCGAGAGTGGCCGCCAGGTCGCTTTGGACGAGCTTATCGCCCACCTGCCACGGCTTGCCGTCGTGAAGAAAGATCGAGGCGACGTTGGGCTGGCCGGCGAAGGCGTCGGTGGCTTGGCCGAGAATGTCGACATCGCCCTTCTTCAGCACATAGCCCTCGCGGGCCAGACGAATGGCCGGCGCCATCACCTCCTCGCGCTTCATCGTGCCGTATCGCTGAAGCATGGTGTCGAGTCCGAGCACGGTGCCGGGAACGCCGACCGCCTTGTAGCCGTCGAGGCTGAGGCGGGGCACGACCTCGCCCTTGTCGTCGAGATACATGGTCTCGGTGGCGGCCGCCGGTGCCTTCTCGCGGAAATTGAGGAAGGTGTCCTTGCCGCTCGCCAGATGGATGGTGGCAAAGCCGCCCCCGCCGAGATTGCCGCAACAGGGATGAACGACGGCGAGCGCATAGCCGACCGCGACAGCCGCATCCACCGCGTTGCCGCCCCTCTTGAGGATGTCGGCCCCGACTTCGGAGGCATAGTGCTGGGCGGTCACCGCCATCCCCTCGCCCGCTTCGACCGGCGGTGGCGACACCGCCCCGGCGAGCGAGGGAACGAAGATCGGCGCGAGAGTGAGAATGAGCCTTGCGGCCAGAATTCGAGGCATCGAAGTCTCCTTTCGGCGAGGGCGAGGCGAAGGGAGCCGATGTCGTTTAAGACAGCGCGTCAAAGCTGCTCCCACCCTTCAAGGTAGCGCAGCTTTCGCGAATTGGTCGTGGGAAGGTGAAGATGCGGGAGCGCGCTTTCGAGCGACGCGATGGACGGGTGACCGCTCAGCTTGAATCGCTACGCGTCGTTGCTGTCAAGGCGAAAAGGATAAGCGGTATCGAGAATAAGCCGGTAAAGGATTGAAAAGACGAGCCCACAGATAAGCCAGGCGAGCACGACATCAGAAAGGAAATGTCCGCCGAAGGCGATCCGGTTCAGCGATAGCGATATGGCATAGAGGAGCGTTATTGCTGTCGCATATGGCCTTACTTGCTTAGGCGTAACCAGGGCCGCAGCGACGAGCCAAGCTGACGAGGAAGCCTCTCCGCTGACAAACGAACAGTTCTCATCGCACCGTTCGCTGATCACCCAGACCATCTGGTGCGCGGCGCTCCCACCAAAGACGTCCAGATTGACCGGTCTGGGTCGACCCCAGAACTCCTTCAGGAGGCCGTTCACGATCAGGCCCGGCCCGAGAGCTAGTCCACACAGTAACCAGATCGGTTGGCGTGCCCGTGACCAGGTCAGCGCTCCGTTGATGGCATCCCGGAGGATGCGGACCAGGATAAAAATGATGACCCCAGCCAGCACCCAGGGAGAACTCTTGCGGAGCCATTGCAGGTTGGGGTCGCTCGAGGAGATGAAGCCATCGACAGGGCTGAAGAACCACCGGCTTACAACCAAATCGACTTCTGGAAATATCCAGAAAAACGTGCTGCTTGCCAAAATGGAAAGCGAGAACGCGACAATCAGACGGTTCGATTTCGCGGCGGATGAAGCGGAGAGATATAGGGAGGCGCTCATGGCCGGCGCATGCGATGGCTAGCTTGCAGAAAACTTGCAGATCCAATCTTGCGCAAGGTTCGATGCAGCCGCCGGAAATGAGCAGCGCGCGTGGCGGTCGCGCTGGCTTGCGTGCCCTCAGCGGAAGCAGAGCATCATGTTGACCAGCCGCTGTGACGTCATGGAGAGCTGCGATGCGAATTCTGGTCGTTGAGAATGATCGTTTGCTGTCCGGGGCCTTGGAGCGACGGTTGACCGAGGTGGGTCATGCGGTCGATGTGTTCGCGACTGTTGCGGACGCCGAGGCGGCCTGGAAAATCGCGCCATACGACCTCAGCATCGTGGACATCATGCTCGACGATGGCGATGGCCGGTCGCTCGTCCGGTCTGTTCGGGCCGCCGGTCTACGGACGCCGACATTGATGCTCACCGCGCGAGATGAGATCGGGGACCGGGTGACCGGACTGGATGCGGGGGCTGACGACTATCTCGTTAAGCCCTTTGCAACCGAAGAGCTACTGGCACGATTGAGGGCGCTGCGACGGCGCTCTGCGGAGATCACGGCGAGCGAGTTGCGCATAGGAAATCTTCTCTACGATCCCCAGACCCCGAGTCTGACAGTGGGCGATCAAGTCGTCAGGCTGACCGCTCAAGAATATGCGGCCCTCGACAAACTGATCCGTGCCGGCGAGCGCATAACGCCGAAACGCATGCTGGGCGAGCATCTTTACGCGCTTCATCAGGACTGGTCTGACAACGCGGTCGAGACGCTGGTTCATCGGCTCCGCCGGAAGCTTCTGGAGGCGGGCGCCACGGTCGAGCTTAAGGCGCTGCGAGGTCTGGGCTACATTCTGTACGAGACCGAGGCATGAGACGACCCTATCGCCTCGATGTGAGACTCGCGGTCGTCGTGACCGTGATATCTGCCTTAACCCTGGTGGGTGCTGGGACGATCCTGTCCATGGAGTTTCTGCGCGGCCAGTTCGCGATCGAGGAACGAGGACTGTCAGCGCAGGTCGAGGAATGGGCGGGATTGCTTCGGCGCAATCCTGACGGCACCGTTGTGTTTGACCGCCCAGCCGAGCCGTCAGTAGAGATTGACCCACCCTATACGGGACTCCTGTCAGGTACACGGCCAGTGTACGGATACACCGTGACGGATGCGGCAGGCACGGTGCTGGATCGCTCCGAGGTCAACGCTCCAGCCGGACATCCCGGGCGCGCAGATTCGGAACCCGTTCTCTTGGTGGGACCGACGCTCGACGGCACCGGACCGGTCCTCATCGCTGAATTGTTCGTGCCGGAACTTAAGGTCTGGCTCCGACTGGCACGATCGCGCTCTGATGTGACTGCCTTGACCAACACGTTCTTTGCCCAGTCTCTCGAAGAATTGGGGTGGGCGGCGATCGGAATGCTCGTCGTCATGGTGATCACGGCCGTGAGCATCGTTCGCTTCAGTCTCTTGGGACTTCGGCGAGTAGCTGCGCAGGCCGAGCAGATCACGTTCGACAATCTGGGTCATCAGCGGCTTGCCGGCTCATCGGCACCTGCGGAGGTTCAGCCGTTGATCGCCGCCGTCAACCATGCCTTGGACAGCATAAGGGCCGGCGCCGTCGCGCAGCGTGATTTTTCCATCCATGCCGCCCATGAGTTGAGGACGCCGCTCGCCGACCTCAAGCTGCGGCTGGAAAGCCTTTCGTCCGATCCGGACCGTAACGCGGCCATGCAGGACATCGACGCCATGGCCCGTCTGATCGAGCAGCTGCTGCATATCGCTCGGTTGGACGGCAGTACGGTCTTCTCCCTCCAATCGCTCCACCTCGGCGAGACAGTTGCTCAAGTCCTGGAGGAAGCCGCGCCTCGGCTGATGTCTGCGGGCTGGTTCATTGAGGCAGACGGCCTCGACCTACCGGTCCAAATAATCGGCGACCCGACATTGATCGCGCTGGTTCTGAGGAATCTTTTGGATAATGTCCGCAAGCACACAGCGACCGGAAGTAATGTGAAAGTGTCCATCTCAAAGGACGGAACGCTTCTGTTTGCCGATACCGGACCGGGCTTGCCCAGCGGGTTTCCCACTTCAGGCTTTGCACGATTTGTCCGGGGTAATGAGAATACCCGCTCGGGAAGCGGGCTGGGGCTTTCGATATGTGAAACCGCCATGCGACGTATGAGAGGAACCTTCAGCATGGAGCCGACAGTTGGCGGCGCCGCGTTTCGAATGAACTTCAACCTGGATCGAAGTTCCAATGAGGACAAACAAACCGAACTCAAGGGGCGTAACGTCTCGGTCTGACGCCTCAACTGATTGGGGTGCGGCTTTTGCGAGGCTCGGGATCGAGCCTGAACAACCGACATAGGCGCATTCCAGCCAACCCCAGCCCGGCCAAGGGAGGGATCGCGTAGCCATACCGTCGACCGCGCGCCATCGCGACGCTTGGCACAGCCAACTGGCGAACGGTTTCCCTGCCGGCGGGCCTCACTCGCTTCCCATCCTCCTCGTCAGATGCGAGGGATCGCTCTCCGCTGGGAAGGGCGGTGGCCGGACAGGGATCGATCCTCGGCCGCCGGACTGCCTCCACTCCTGGAACCCGACCCATACGCCTCTTGCGCCGCGATCTGCCAGGAAAACGCGATTCTGAGACGTTGCGGGAGGAAGCAGACATGCAACAATAGCCCGAGGACGACTTGGGGCGGGCAAAAATGTCTGGAGAAACGCGCGAGCGGCGCAAGACCATCGCCAACATCCAGATGCTTCGCGCCCTCGCCGCGCTTGGCGTCGTCGGCCATCACATCATCGATTCTCTCAACAACTATATTGGCAATTACAATATCCATATCGATGTCGGCGCGCGAGGCGTCGACATCTTTTTCGTCATCAGCGGATACATCATGGCGTACACGGCTATGACGTCACAGACGAGCCCGCTCCGCTTCGCAACCGACCGAATTTTTCGGATCGTCCCGATCTATTACATCCTGACGCTGGCCGCGTCCGCAGCCTTGATTTCAGGCTTCAAGCTCTTCGGACAGTCGTTTTCGGCACAAGAGCTTCTTCTCTCCCTGTCGTTCATCCCTTATCCGCACGGACCGATCCTGTTCGTCGGCTGGACGCTGAACTACGAGATGTTCTTCTATGCGATATTTTGCATGTCGCTGTTCTTCGACAACAGGATCATGAGCCTGACTGTTTCGATGCTGTCGATCGTGGTCCTGTGCGCCCTGCACAGTCACATGAGCGGCGCCCTCAAGACGCTTTCGGACCCGATCATCATCGAGTTCGCGCTGGGCATCGCGCTGCTGTTCATCCTGCGCACGACAAGAACGCCGCCGCTCATCGCGGGCATGATCGGGCTTTCCGGCTTTGCCGGCCTTGTCGTGCCGGAATTCGTCGCCCTGGGCGCAGGGTCATACCGGGCTGTCGTCGCCACCTCAGCCTTCCTGATCGTCTATTCGGCCATATCCCTTGAAGGAAGCGGAAGGTACACCCGGAGCAGCCTGGTGCTCCTTCTGGGAAACGCGAGCTACTCGCTTTACTTGATCCATCCCTTTGTTCTGCAGGTCATCGGGAAGATCAGCATCAAGACCGGGATGAACGAAAGCTGGCCGGGCCTGCTTGCAACGGTGCTGACGATGATCGCCTGCTCGGCGATGGCGGGCACGGCGCTGCATCTATGGCTCGAGAAGCCGATGACCAAATGGCTCAAGGGCACCGCGCGCGGAACGGCGGGCGCGGTCGCGCTTCAACCAACGGCGAGTGAAAAGCTCGGCTGATCGGTCGCCGCTCGCGCGGGGATCATGGCCGCTAGCCTCAATCCCTTGCCGTCATCCTCGCCAGGAACAGCGGATCGTATTCCGGCGAGCGGACGCGGCGGCGGTCCGCCTCGGGCGCGGCGAGCGGCTGGGCGGGCGCAAGCTTCTCCGCCGCCTCGAAGGCAAGGCGCTGATAGATACCGGTGCCTTCGCTCTTCCAGGCGATCTCTTCCTTCGTCAGCTCGCGCATCACCCGCGCCGGGACGCCGGCGACGAGCGTGTTCGGCGGCACGATCATTCCCGACTTGACGAAGGCCATGGCGCCGACGATGGCGTTCTCGCCGATCACCGCCTCGTCCATCACCACCGCGTTCATGCCGACCATGGCGTTGCGCCTTACCCGGCAACCGTGAAGCACAGCGCCGTGGCCGATATGGCCGTCCTCCTCGACCACCACGTCGATCGCGGGAAATGAATGGACGACGCAGGTTTCCTGAATGTTGGAGCCCCTTTCGAGGATGATGCGGCCGAAGTCGCCGCGCAGCACGGCGCAGGGGCCGACATAGCAGGCGGCTCCGATGATGACGTCGCCGATGACGACGGCATTGGGGTGGACGAAGGCGGATGGATCGATCGCCGGGACGACCCCGTCATAGGCATAGATGCCGTTCATCGCGCGGTCTCCTCCGCTGCCGGCGGCCAACTCTTGGCCACCATGGTGAGCACGTCGTATTGCGCCACCACCTTGCCGTCCTGGCGCGTCACCTGACAGTCCCAGCGAACCTCGCCGTGTCCTGCGTCCTGGCGCGGATTGATCTCCTTGCAGGTGAGGCGCACCGACAGGGCATCGCCCGGATAGACCGGCGCCAGGAAGCGCAGATTGTCGGCGCCGTAATTGGCGAGAACCGGCCCCGGCGCCGGATCGACGAAGAGCCCGGCGGCAAAGGAGACGACGAGATAGCCGTGGGCGACCCGCCCGTCGAAGAACGGGTTCGCCTTGGCCGCCGCCTCGTCCATGTGGGCGTAGAAGGTATCGCCGGTAAAGGCCGCGAAATGCTCGATGTCGTCGAGCGTCACGGTGCGCGGGCCGGCGATGAGCTGATCGCCGATCTCGAGTTCGGCAAGGGATTTGCGGAACGGGTGCGTTGTGTCCGCTCGAACCGCGGCGCCCTCGCTCCACCGGCCGGTGACGGCGGAAAGCAGGCGCGGCGTACCCTGGATGGCGGTACGCTGCATGTAATGGATCATGCCGCGCAGCCCGCCGAGCTCCTCGCCGCCGCCGGCGCGCCCCGGCCCGCCATGGACCAGCACCGGAAGCGGGGAGCCGTGACCGGTGGAGGATTTGGCGCTGTCGCGATTGCCGATCATGACCCTTCCATGGAAAGGCGCGAGGCCAAGCGTCACCTCGGCGGCGACATCGGGATCGTCGGTAAAGAGCGAGGCGACGAGCGAGCCCTGTCCGCGCCGCGCCAGGGCCACCGCCTCCTCATTGCCGTCATAGGGCATGACGGTCGCCACCGGCCCGAACGCCTCGACGTCGTGGATGGCGGAAGCGGATATCGGCCTATCGCAATAGAGAAGGACGGGCGAGAGGAAGGCGCCTTTCTCCCGGTTGCCGGAGACGACCGCCGCCGCCTCATGCATGTTGCCGGCAACGATCTCGGCCTCCTTGCCGAGTTCGGCGACGCGCGCCCGCACCTCGGCGAGCTGGCCCAGCGAAGAGAGCGGCCCCATGCGCACGGCCTCGTCACGCGGGTTGCCGACGGTGGTTCCGGCAAGCCTCTGTCGCAGCGCCTCGACAAGCGCCTTAGCGTGGGCGCGTGGGGCTATGACCCGGCGGATGGCGGTGCACTTCTGCCCGGCCTTCGCCGTCATCTCGCGCGCCACCTCTTTGACGAAGAGGTCGAATTCCGGCGTGCCCGGCCCGGCGTCGGCCCCAAGGATGGCGGCGTTGAGGCTGTCGGCCTCCATGGTGAAGCGCGTCGAATTGGCGACGATCGTCGGATGGCATTTCAGCTTACGCCCGGTCGTTGCCGAGCCGGTGAAGGTGACGACGTCCTGGCCGGTGACGTGGTCGAGAAGATCGCCGACCGAACCGCAGACGAGCTGCAGCGCCCCCTCGGGCAGGATGCCGCTGGCGACGATGGCCCTCACCACGCTTTCGGTGAGGTAGGACGTCTGGCTGGCGGGCTTTACCAGTGCAGGAACGCCCGCGAGGAGGCAGGGTGCTATCTTCTCCAACATGCCCCAGACGGGGAAATTGAAGGCGTTGATGTGGATCGCCACGCCTTCGAGCGGCGTCAGGATGTGCTGGGCCGAAAAGCTGTCGTCACGCGACAGGCGTTCCAGGTCGCCATCGACGAGAACGCGCGTGTTGGGCAGCTCCCGCCGCCCCTTGGAGCCGTAGGAGAGCAGCGTTCCAATGCCGCCCTCGATGTCGATCCACGAGTCCGCTCGCGTCGCCCCGGTGGCGAAGCTCTCCTCGTAGAACGCCTCCTTCATGGCCATCAGCATCTGGCCGATGGCCTTCAGCATCGCCGCCCGCTCATGGAACGACATGGCCCGAAGCCTACGCCCGCCGATCGACCGGCCATGGGCGAGCGCCTCGCCGAGATCGAGTCCGGAGGCGTCGACGAGGGCGACGGGCTCGCCTGTCGCCGCATCGAGAAGAGGTACCCCCTCGCCCGTGCCCGCGCTCCAGCGGCCGCAGACATAGCTTTCGAGACGGCGCGGCCGGGATGCCGTGGCGGTCATGGCAGGTCCTTTGCTGGATCGGTCAATCGAGCTGAAGATCGCCGAGGCGGTCGTCGGTGAGGGTTGCCCACTTCGTCATCAGGATCTCGTTCGGCGTGTGCCGAAGGCCGAAGCGCTTCAGCACCTGATAGCGAAGCGACCCCGCCTGGCCGAAGGTCGCGGCGACGCGCGGGCGCCAATAGGCGATCGCCTTGCGCGCCTTCGCCCTGCCCTCCTCGCTCTCCGCGATCCGGGCGAGCCCCTCATAGCCGAGTTCGGCGTGGCGCGTCTCACGCTGTGCGATCTCGCGGAAGGTCTCGGCCAGAGGCCCGTAGGAGACGTGGCTCAGCTCCTCCAGCTGGACCACCGTGGCGATCCCCATGAGGACGTTCATCACCACCGCGTCGACCCAGCCCTGGAGCGGATAATGGAAGACGGAGAGGCGCATGTCGCCGCCCTGGCGCGCGGCGGCGATGTCCGCTTCTCGCTCGACCCGCGTGTCCCACGGTCGGTGCGTGGCATAGCGCGCCGTATCAACGCCGAAGGTCTCCATCACCTTGAGGACGCGCTCGGCGTGATCGGCCTTTTCGAGGACGATCCGCGCCGCGGCGATGCGCGCCTTGATGCCGGGCGCGTCGTTGATCGCGTCGGCAAACCCGGCCGAGCCGGCGAGCTCGCTGTCGACGAAGGAGGCCATGAGCCGCAGAAGCTCGCCGCGATAGCGCGACGGCACGTTGGCGGGCGAGGTGAGGATGCCGCCCTCGGCCAGATAGTCCTCAATGCTCATCGTTTCGGGCATCTCGATCCTCAACTGTCGTAGCTGACGACGACCCGCTCAGTCAGCGGATAGCTCTGGCAGGTCAGGACGTAACCCTGGCGGACCTCGTAGTCCTCGAGGGCGTGGTTGGCGATCATCTCCACCTCGCCCTCGACCACGCGGGCGCGGCAGGTGGAGCAGACGCCCGCCTTGCAGGCATAGGGCGCGTCGATCTTGTTCTCGATCGCCGCGTCGAGAAGGCTCTGGCCCTCGCGCGACATCGTGAAGTCGCGCGTCGTGCCGTCGAGCGTCACCAGCGCCTCGGTGACGTTGCCCCGGTCGTTCTGCGCGACGGCGGCGCGCTTCACCGGCGCGCGCCCCGGCTGGCCGGAGGCGAAAAGCTCGAACTTGATCTGGCGCTCTTCGAGGCCGTGCTCGCGTAAGGACTTCGCGATGGTCAGCATCATCTGCTCGGGGCCGCAGATGAAGGCTGTGTCGACGGAGGCAATATCGATCCAGCTCTTGAAGAGCGCGCTGCATTTCGCCTCGTCGATGCGCCCCGAAAAAAGCTCGATCTCGTCCGCGCCGGTCTTGAGGATATGGATCAGGGCGAACCGGCCGAGATAGAGGTCCTTCAGGTCCTCCAGCTCCTCGCGGAACATGATCGAGTTCACCTGGCGGTTGGCATAGACCAGGGTGAAGGAGGATTTCAGCTCGCGGGCAAGCGTCGTCTTGACGAGCGAGAGCACCGGCGTGATGCCGGAGCCGGCGGCGAAGGCGAGGTAGTGACGCTCGGCGGTTGGGTCGAGCTCCACGTGGAAGTTGCCCATGGGCGGCATTGCCTCAAGGACATCCCCCGGCTGAAGCGCCTCGTTGGCCCAGCTCGAAAAGGCGCCGCCATCGACGCGCTTGATGGCGACACGCAGGGCGCCGTCGTCGCAGCCGGCACAGACGGAATAGGAACGGCGCAACTCCTCGCCGTCGAAGAGCCGGCGGAAGGTGAGATACTGGCCTTGGGTGAAGGCGAAGGCGGCGCGGTCTTCCTCGCGCGGCTCCAGCGTCACCACCACGGCGTCGCGCGTCTCGCGCTTGACGGCGGTGACGGTCAGGGGATGAAATCGTGCCATGAGGCGGTTCCTCGGCATCCTCAGATGCACTTGAAATAATCGAAGGGTTCGAGGCACTCGGCGCAGCGATAGCTCGCCTTGCAGGGCGTCGAGCCGAACTGGCTGACGCGCTCCGTCCGGGTCGAGCCGCAGCGCGGGCAGGCGATGGAAAGGTCGGCGGCGCCGGCAAGGCGGCGCGCCCGCTGGATCAGCCGCCCGTCGGCGGCGGTGCCGTCGATGGGCGGGGCGATGCCATAGGCGCGAAGCTTCTCGCGCCCCTCGGCGCTGATCCAGTCTGTCGTCCAGGGCGGCGAGATGCGCCGTTCCAGGCGAAGGGCCTCGACGCCATGGTCTCGCAGCGCCTGCTCGATGTCGAGATTGATGATGCTGGTGGCGGGGCAGCCGGAATAGGTGGGCGTCACCGTGACCACCAGCGTTTCGCCCTCATAGGCGACGTCGCGGATGATGCCGAGGTCGACCAGCGAGATCACGGGAATCTCCGGGTCGGGCACTTCGGCGAGCCAGGACCAGACCTCCTCGATCGCCGGCAGGGTTCGCACAGCGCTCATGGCCGCTCACCACTTCGCGCCGGGATAGGCGCGCTGGAGGAACTGAAGATCGGCGAGAATATAGCCGAGATGCTCGGTATGGACGCCGCGCTTGCCGCCCTTGTGGCTGTAGCCGCTGTCAGGCACGGTGAGCGTCGCCTCTCCCATCACCTCGCCGATCACCGCCTGCCAATGCGGCTTGAGACTGGCCGGGTCCGGCGCGATGCCGGCCTCCGCCATCGCCGCGTCGACCGCATCGGCCAGAAACATTTCGCCCGTATAGGGCCAGAGGTCGTCGAGCGCGGCCTGCATCCGCCGGTGGCTCTCGTCCGTGCCGTCGCCCAGCCGGATGACGAGATCGGAGGAGCGTTCGAGGTGATAGGCGACCTCGCGGCCGGCCTTAGCCGCGATCTCGGCAACGCGGGAATCGGCCGAGCGCTCCAGCGCCTTCAGCATGTCGAGATGCCAGGCGTCGAAGAGGAACTGGCGCATCAGCGTCTGGCCGAAGTCGCCGTTCGGCCGCTCGACGAGGAGCAGGTTGCGGAAGGCGGCGGCGTCGCGCAGATAGGCGAGGCTGTCGGCCGTCCTGCCCTTCCCCTCGATTTCGCCGCCGAGCCCCAGCCACATCTGCGTCTGACCGATGAGGTCGAGCGCCGTGTTGGCGAGCGCGATATCCTCCTCCAAGACCGGCGAATGGCCGCACCATTCCGAGACACGATGGCCGAGGATCAGCGTGTTGTCGCCCATGCGCAGGGCGAACTCGAAAAGGGAAGCGCGATCCACGGAGGCTTCGAGCGCGCCCATCACATGTGCCCCACTTCTTCGGGAATGTCGAAGAAGGTCGGGTGGCGATAGACCTTCGAGTTGGAAGGCTCGAACAGCGGCCCCTTGTCCGATGGGCTGGACGCGGTGATATCGGCTGATTTCACCACCCAGATGGAAACGCCCTCGTTGCGGCGGGTGTAGACATCGCGGGCGTTGCGGATCGCCATTTCCGCGTCGGGCGCGTGAAGACTGCCGACATGGCGATGGTTGAGGCCATGCTGGCCACGGATGAAGATCTCCCAAAGGGGCCATTGGCTGGACATCGGTTCTCCTCCCGGATGAAAGCCCAGTTCGTCGGTGGAGCGCGGCGCCGCGTGTTTCCCGCGGCTGCCGACGACCCCGTTCAATCTGTCGGATGCGTCAGGCGGCCTGGCGCTTGCCGTGCTTTTCCGCGTGCGCCATCAGCCCCTCGCGGAACCAGGCGCCGTCCTCCCACGCCTTGACCCGCGCGCCGAGGCGCTCCTTGTTGCAGGGGCCGTTGCCGGCGATCACCTCGAAGAACTCGGACCAGTCGGGCTCGGAAAAGTCATAGCCGCCCTTTTCCTCGTTCCACCTGAGGTTATCGTCGGGGATGGTGAGGCCGAGATATTCGGCCTGCGGCACGGTCTGATCGACGAATTTCTGGCGCAACTCGTCATTGGTGTTGATCTTGATCTTCCAGGCAATCGACTGTGCCGAATGGACGGAGTCCTTGTCGGACGGTCCGAACATCATGAGCGAGGGATACCAGAAGCGGTTCAGTGCATCCTGCGCCATCGCGCGCTGCTCGGGCGTACCCTTGGCCATCTTCATCATGATGTCGTAGCCCTGGCGCTGGTGGAAGCTTTCCTCCTTGCAGATGCGGATCATCGCGCGGCTGTAGGGGCCGAAGGAGGTGCGCTGCAACGGCACCTGGTTCATGATCGCCGCCCCGTCCACCAGCCAGCCGACAGCGCCGATATCGGCCCAGTTGAGCGTCGGATAGTTGAAGATCGAGGAGTATTTCATCGAGCCGTTGTGGAGCTTCTCCATCAGCTCGTCGCGCGAGACGCCCAGCGTCTCGGCGGCACAATAGAGGTAGAGGCCGTGGCCCGCCTCGTCCTGTACCTTGGCAAGGAGGATGGCCTTGCGCTCCAGGGTGGGGGCGCGCGTGATCCAGTTGCCCTCGGGAAGCTGGCCTACGATCTCCGAATGGGCGTGCTGGCCGATCTGGCGCACCAGCGTCTTGCGGTAGCCCTCCGGCATCCACTCCTTGGGCTCGATCTTCTCGCCGCGATCGACGCGCTCCTGGAAGGCGCGTTCCTCCGGGCTCATCTCTTCCAGCGTCTTGACGCCCTTGGCGTCGGTCTTGACCATCTGCGCATACATGAAGGGGCTCCTCCCTGTTTCAGACGCGTTCAATGACGAGGGCAATTCCCTGCCCGACGCCGATACACATGGTTGCAAGGCCGTAACGCCCGCCCCGGCGGGCGAGTTCATAGGCCAGGGTCGTGACGAGGCGCGCGCCGCTCATGCCGAGCGGATGGCCGAGCGCGATGGCGCCGCCATTGGGATTGACGTGGTCGGCGTCATCCGGCAGCCCCAGCTGGCGCAGAACGGCGAGCGCCTGCGCGGCGAAGGCTTCGTTGAGCTCAATCAAGTCCATCTGGTCGAGAGTGAGCCCCGCGATCTGAAGCGCCTTGCGCGCCGCCGGCTCGGGACCTATCCCCATGATGCGCGGCGGCACGCCGGCCGCCGCCATGGCGACGATCCGAGCGATGGGCCGAAGGCCATGGGCCTTGGCGGCCGCCTCGGACGCGACGAGCAGCGCGGCAGCGCCGTCGTTGACGCCCGATGAGTTGCCCGCCGTCACCGTCAGATCGGGACCGTTGACGCCCTTGAGCTTGGCCAGCACCTCGACCGTGGTGCCCGGTCGCGGATGCTCGTCGACCGAAACGACGACAGGCTCGCCCTTCTTCTGGGGGATCGTGACAGGCACGACCTCCTCCGCGAACCGTCCCGCCTCCTGCGCCGCCGCCCAGCGCGCCTGGCTACGGGCGGCAAAAGCGTCCTGGTCGGCGCGGCTGACGCCATAATCGGCGGCGACGTTGTCCGCCGTCTCCGGCATAGAGTGGTTGCCGTGGGCCGACTTCAGCTTCGGATTGGGAAAGCGCCAGCCGATCGTCGTGTCATAGACGGCGCTTGCCCGCGAGAAGGCGCTTTCGGCCTTCGGCATCACGAAGGGCGCGCGCGACATGGATTCGACGCCGCCGGCGATCATCAAGGCGCAGTCGCCGGCGCGGATGGCGCGGGCGGCCATGCCCACCGCGTCCATGCCGGAGCCGCAGAGGCGATTGACGGTCGTTCCCGGAACGGAGACTGGTAGGCCGGAGAGCAGCACCGCCATGCGCGCGACGTTGCGATTGTCCTCGCCCGCCTGATTGGCGCAGCCATAGACGACGTCGTCGACCGCCGACCATTCGACCTGAGGGTTGCGCTCCATCAGCGCGGAAAGGGGAAGAGCGGCGAGGTCATCCGCGCGAACCTGGGCCACGGCCCCGGCATAGCGGCCGATCGGCGTGCGTACCGCATCGCAGATAAACGCCTCGGTCATCAGCGGCCCTCCCAAGCCTCTGCCGATCGTCACTCCTCGATTGATCGACCGGTCGGACGATTTATAGCCGACAATACATCACATGAAAAGCGTCTATTCTGATTTTTTTGTGACCCTTTGGCGCAAGCCGCCATAGCGCGTGCGGCAGCGGTGGAAAAAGGGAGCGGAAAGGCGCGCCGAACCGCGCCCTTCCGCTGACCCGTCAGGCGGAAACGGCTTCCTTCAGCACGGCCTCGGTCACGAGGCTGTCGTCCTCCAGGCTGCGCACGGGCGCCAGGCCCTTTTCCTTCAGCGCGCTGTGATAGGCCTTCACCGCCTCCAGCGGCATCATCTCTCCATCCACGACCTTGCGCATCATGGCGATCAGATCGAGCTGGCTTTCCGCCTGGTTGATCTTGCGCCCGAAGAGGGCAACGCGCGCGCCGTATTTCTCTGCCTGGTAGAGAAGCTCGAAGGTGTCGCGGTTGGTGCCGGCCCCGCCGCCGAGCACGCCCACCACGAGCGACGGATCGAAGGACACAAGTTCTTCCAGCGCCGCCGGGCCGTTGTAGGGATATTTCAGAAACTCGGGCCGCTCCTCCTCCAGAAGGCCCGACAGGCAGCGCAACAGGCAGTCGTTGACGTAGCTGCCGATCTCATCCGCCGGCAATCCCGTGTCGACGTTGGGGTTGAAGACTTCGAGGAAGTATGTGATCCCGTTCTGGATCGCATCCTCGCGGAAATCGCGGAAAGCCTCCAGCGAACGAAGGTCGGCCTCGAGATCGTTGTTGAAGGTGACAGAGTAGAGCGCGAGATCCGAAAGGTCGGCCTTGGAAATGCGTTTCAGCGAGGGCGAGCGGAAGGGCCGCGATGGCCCGAGCTTGCCGTAGCCCGAGGGCCGCACGCCCCAAACGTCGGTGGTGTCGTTGCCGCGGAAGGCGGGCTTGACCTTCGTGCCCTTGAAGGCGCCGGCCTTGGTCAGTTGTTCCAGGTTGGACGCCGACACCAGCATGATGTCGAGGAGGTCCTGCTGGACGACCTCGGTGACGACATCCAGGAATTCAGCCCGCGTCCTGTGGCGCAGCAGCTTTCCCTTCGCGTCCCACACCGGCCCGGCAAGGACCAGCGGGTTGGCCATGTCGCCGTCCTTGGCGTCGGCGATCATGAAATCGCCCTTGCGATACTCCCCCGCGCGGATGCGCGCGATCTTCCTGTCGTAGCGGTAGTGCATAAGTCCTCCAGCGGGTTTGCCGGGCCGTAAGCGCAAGATGGACCTCCGCGCATCATTTGCGACCGGCCGAAAACCGATTTGGAGAGTCTACCCGCCCGGCGCGATCGTTCCAATCGCTATCGCACGCCAGCGCGCGCGAATGGACGCATGGCGAAGCAGCTGCGGTGCGCTCACAGCGTCACGCGGAAGTAGTCGACATACCACTCGACGAAGCGCGCGATGCCGGTGGCCAGCGGCGTCTCCGGCGCGTAGCCGGTGAGGCGCATCAGGTCGCCCGAATCGGCCCAGGTCGCCGGCACGTCCCCCGCCTGCATCGGCATCAAGTTCTTGATCGCCTCGCGTCCAAGCGCCTTTTCTAGCGTCTCGATGAATTCCATCAGCGCCTCTGGCCGGTTCTTGCCGATGTTGAGAATGCGGTAGGGCGCGACGCCGCTGGTCGCCGGATCGGGCGCGTCGGGGTCCCAGGACGGGTCGACCTCGGGCGGAAGCGGCAGCAGCGCCTCAATGCCGGCGACGATATCGTCGACATAGGTGAAGTCGCGCCGCATCTCGCCGTGATTGAAGACGTTGATCGGGCGCCCCGCCAGGATCGCATCGGCAAAGAGCATCGGCGCCATGTCGGGCCGGCCCCACGGCCCATAGACGGTAAAGAAGCGCAGCCCGGTCGTCGGGATCGCGAAGAGGTGGGCGTAGGTGTGCGCCATCAGCTCGTTCGCCTTTTTCGTCGCCGCATAGAGCGAGAGCGGATGCTCCGCGCTCTTGTGCTCAGAATAGGGCATCTGCCGGTTGGCGCCGTAGACCGAGCTGGACGAGGCGAAGACGAAATGCGCCACGGGATGGGCGCGGGCAGCCTCCAGAAGCGACAGAAGCCCGTCGATATTGCTGTGGGTGTAGGAGAACGGCTCCTTCAGCGAATACCGCACTCCCGCCTGGGCCGCGAGATTGACGACGTGGCTCGGTTTATGCTCGGCGAAGAGCGCCATCATCCTGTCGCGGTCGGCGATATCGGCGCGAACATCGAGATATCCCGACTGGCCGATGAGGCGCGCCAGCCGCGCCTCCTTCAGTGCGACATCGTAATAGGGCGAGAGGTTGTCGACCCCGATCACCTCGTGACCGGCGCCGAGCAGGCGCCCGGCGAGATTGGCGCCGATGAACCCGGCGGTTCCCGTAACCAGAACCTTCATTCCATTTCCCTTTGTCGCATGTTGCCGCTTCAGGCGCGGCGGCACTATGGCGGCTTGCCGTGACTTGCGAAAGAGCCGCGCCGATCGAATTCCCGCGCTTCCTTAGCCGGCCAATATGGCTAGCCTTGCCGCTCATCGCCCCTATGTGCCCTACTCGCCGATGCCTCACCGGCGCCCTTCACGACCTCAGGAACGAGGCCTCTACCGGATGCCACAGATCTTCAGGCCTGGCGCCAACGCCTATGCCCGCATCGTGCTGGTCTGTCTGGTCACGGTCCCTGTCATCTCGATTCTCGTCGTTTACGTTGTGATGGGTTCGTCCTTTGTCACCGGCCAGAACGTCTTCGTCGACCAGAGCCCGCCCTTCAGCCACCAGCATCATGTCGGAGCGCTCGGCATCGGCTGCAAAATGTGCCACGTCTCGGTCGAGAAGTCGGCCTTCGCAGGGCTACCGACCACCCACGTCTGCATGACCTGCCACTCGCAGATATGGACCAACGCGCCGATGCTCGCGCCGGTCAGGGCGAGCATGGCCGAGGACAAGCCGCTGAAGTGGCGGCGCGTCAACAATCTGCCGGACTATGTCTTCTTCGACCACAGCGCCCACGTGAAGAATGGCGTCGGTTGCTCGAGTTGCCATGGCGCCGTCGACACGATGCCGCTGATGGAACAGGCAAAGCCTCTCACCATGAGCTGGTGCCTCAGTTGCCACGAGGCGCCGGAGAAGATGCTGCGCCCGGAAGACCAGATCTACAACCTCCATTGGTCGCCGCCCAAGGATCAGGAGGAGAAGGGGAAGGCTCTCATCGCCCACTACGCCATCGACCCGAAGCATCTCATCGACTGTTCGGTCTGCCACCGATGACGACGCAAGCCCCTGCCCCCTCCATCGCCTCTTCTGCCGCCGCCGGGCCGACCCGGCGCGACGCGCTGCGCCTGCTCGCCTTGGCGCTGGCGGGTTCTGCCGCCGCCTGCAGCAAGGCCGAGGACATCGTGCCGCTGACCGAGGCGCCGGAGAGCCTCATCTCCGGGGAGCCCCTGCGCTTCGCCACGACGCTGCCCCTCGGCGGCTATGGCCGCGGCATGATCGTTACATCGGTGGACGGACGGCCGATCAAGGTCGAGGGCAACCCGCGCCATCCCGGCAGCCAGGGAGCGACTGACATTTTCGCCGAGGCGGAAATCCTCTCGCTCTATGATCCAACCCGTCTTCGAACGCCCTATAAGGCCGGGCGTCCGCAAAGTTGGGAGGCGTTCTTCTCCGAACTCTCGCCGCGCCTCGACGCTCTTCGCGCACGGGGCGGCGAAGGACTTGCGATCCTGACCGGGCGCGTCACCTCTCCGACGCTTCTTCGCCAGATGGAGGCGTTGCGGCGGCTCTACCCGGCGATGCGCTGGACGCGCTATGAGCCGATCGGCGACGACAATGCCCGTGCCGGCGCCCGCGCGGCCTTCGGACGGCCTCTCGATCTCGTGCCGCATCTCGACCGCTGCGACCTCGTCCTGACCCTCGGCGCCGATCCGCTGGGCGCCGGCCCCGACCAGATCGCCAACGGCTCCGACTTCCGCAAGCGGCGCACGGTGCGCAGCAACGCGCGCGACATGATGCGGCTCTACAGCATCGAAAGCGAGCGGACGCTCACCGGCGCCATGGCCGATCATCGCTTGGCGCTCGGCCCAGAGGCCATTCTGGACGTCGCCTGGGGCTTGGCGGACGGGCTGGACGACGCCGGAACGGCACCGGCGGCGTCGCCCGATTCCAGATTTGTTGAAGCGCTTCTCGCCGATCTTGATGCCCATCGTGGCCGCGCCCTCGTTCTGGTCGGCGAAGGACAACCGCCGGAGCTTCATGCGCTCGCTCATTGGATGAACGCCCGTCTCGGCGCCTTCGGCGCGACCGTCGATCTGGTCGAGCCCAGCGACCCGATAGAGGAGGACCACGCCGCAAGCCTGAGCGCGCTGGTCGGAGACCTTCATCGCGGCGCGGTGGATACGCTGCTGATCCTCTCGGGCAATCCTGTCTACGATGCGCCGGCCGATCTCGATTTCGGCGCCGCGCTCGACAAGGCCGCCTTCTCGGCCCAGCTGGACACGCTCCCCAACGAAACCAACGCGCGCACGGCGTGGCGGCTGGCAGGGAGCCACCCGCTGGAAGCCTGGTCGGACCTGCGCTTCCGGGACGGAACCGCCTCCGTCGTCCAGCCGCTGATCAAGCCGCTCTATGAAACACGCACGGCCCATGATCTCCTCGCCCTGCTCGGCGGCGCGAACGGTTCCGCCGCTTACGACCTGGTGCGGGCGACGTGGCAGCCGGCAGCCGGCGCGGCAGACTTCGAGGCCTTCTGGCAGAATGCGCTGACGGACGGCTTCATCGCTGGCAGCGCCTCAGCCCCCGTGGCGCCTCCCCTGATCGCGGCCAAGCCGGCGCGACCGCCGCGGCGGGAGAGCGAGGGGCTGACGCTCCTCTTCCGTCCTGATCCGACGATCTGGGACGGCCGCTATGCCGACAACGCCTGGCTTCAGGAATGCCCGAAGCCGTTCTCCCGCTATACGTGGGAAAACGTGGTTCATCTCTCGCCCGAGGATGCCCGGCTTCTCGGCATCGAAAGCGGAGACGAAGCGCGGCTGGAGCTTGGCGGGCGGGCGATAGACGCCACCTGCTGGCAGGATGAGGCGCAGGCGCCCGGCACAGCGGCGATCACTCTCGGCTATGGGCGCACGAGCGCCAGCCCCATCGGTCTCGGCCTCGGCGCCAATGCCTTCGCGCTTCGCACGTCCGATACACCCTGGGTCGCGCCGGGGCTGAGGATCAGGCGCATCGGCGGCAAGGGCGCGGCTCTGCGCACCCAGTTCACGCTCGATGCCGACGGGCGCGACCTCGCGCCGGAACACCCCCTCTCGGCGCTCGCGGCCCTGGCGGGCGGCGAGAAGAAGGAGCCGGACAGTTTCTATCCCGAGCAGCCTTACGAGCGCGTCGCCGAGGAGGAGAAGCCCGGCTATGCCTGGGGCATGGTGATCGACACCACGCTGTGCACCGGCTGCAACGCATGCGTCGTCGCCTGTCAGGCGGAGAACAACGTGCCGGTGGTCGGCCCCGACGAAATCGCGCGGGGCCGCGACATGCACTGGCTGCGCATCGACACCTATGAGCACCAGGAAGAGGACGAGCTGCGCACCGTCTTCGAGCCAGTACCCTGCATGCACTGCGAGAAGGCGCCGTGCGAGCCGGTCTGCCCGGTCGGCGCCTCGGTGCATGACCACGAGGGGCTCAACGTCCAGGTCTACAACCGGTGCGTCGGCACGCGTTTCTGCCAGGCGAACTGCCCCTACAAGGTCCGCCGTTTCAACTTCTTCGGCTATGCGGACGGCCAGGAATACGCCAATCTCGGCGAGGAGCCGGCGCAGGCGCGCTACAACCCGGACGTCACCGTGCGGCCGCGCGGCGTCATGGAGAAGTGCACCTACTGCGTCCAGCGGATTTCCTCCGCGCGGCGCGAGGCCGAAAAGGAGAACCGGCGCATTGCCGACGGCGAGGTGACGCCTGCCTGCGCCGGTGCCTGCCCGACCCAGGCGATCCACTTCGGCGACATCGGAACGAAGACCTCCAAGGTCAGCGCGCTGCGCAGGGAGCCGCAGCACCACGTTCTCCTGGAAGAGGTCGGCACGCGGCCGCGCACCACCTATCTGTCGCGCATTCGCAACCCGAACCCGGCTCTTCGCGGAGGATCGCGATGACGGCGAGGTCCGGCCGCGGCTATACAGCGCTGACGGAATCCGTCGCCGACCCGGTTCTGAGCGCGCCGGCGGGCCGCTCGTGGTGGCTGCTCTTTTCGGCCGGGCTCGTTCTGACGTGTGTCTTCTTCGGCTCGATCTTCTGGCTCTTCTACGAAGGCATCGGCATTTTCGGCAACAACACCAGCGTCGTCTGGGCCTATCCGATCGCCAACTATGTCTGGTGGATCGGCATCGGCAACGCCGGCACGCTGATCTCGTGCATGCTGCTTCTGACGCGCCAGAAATGGCGCTCCTCGATCAACCGCTTCGCCGAGGCAATGACGCTGTTCGCCGCCGCCATCGCCGGCATCTTCCCGATCCTTCACCTGGGCCGGCCGCTCTATTTCTACTGGCTGGTGCCCTATCCCAACACCATGGACCTTTGGCCACAGTGGAAAAGCCCGCTGGTGTGGGACTTCTTCGCCATCGCCAGCTACCTGATCTTCTCGCTCCTCTTCTGGTATGTCGGCGCGCTTCCCGACTTCGCGACCTTCCGCGACCGCTCGCGAAGCCGCGCCGGTCAGCTCATCTATGGTGCCCTGGCTCTGGGCTGGCGCGGCTCCGTGCGTCACTGGGCCGCCTACGAGACCTTCTACAAGACGATGGCCGCGCTCGGCGTGCCGCTGGTCGTCTCGGTCCACAGCGTCGTCGGCATGGACTTTGCGGCCGGCAACATGCCGGGCTGGCAGGAAACGATCTTCCCGCCCTATTTTGTAGTCGGCGCCATGTTTTCGGGCTTCGCCATGGTGGTGGTGCTGGCGGCCATCGTACGCCGCTTCCTGCGCACCGAGGAGCTGGTCACGCGCCACCATTTCGAGGCGATGGCGAAGATCCTTCTTGCCGGGTCCATCGTCATGGGCCTGTCCTACGGCACGGAGGCCTTTCAGAGCTGGTACGCCGGCGACGATGTCGACCGCACCGTCGTCGCCTTCCAGTACACGGGCACCTATGCCTGGCTGATGTGGATGCAGATCGCCTGCAACGTCGCGATTCCGCAGCTGCTGTGGCTGCCGGCCGCGCGCCGGAGCATCCCGGTGCTCCTCGTCATCGCCGTCCTCATCAATGTCGGCATGTATCTCGAGCGTATCCTCATCATCATCAACACCTTGTCGCGCGGCCATCTGCCGTCGATGTGGAGCAGCTACGCGCCGACCCTGTGGGATTGGCTGCTGCTGGCCGGTTCGCTCGGCTTCTTCCTGTTGCTCTTCGCCTGTTTTCTGCGGCTCGCGCCCGCCATCTCCATGCACGAGATGCGCAAGCTGGTCTTCGAGGGAGGGCGCGAATGACGCTTCTCCTGGCCGAATTCGACAGCGCCCGCTCGCTTCTCGACGCCGCCCGCCAAACGCGGGAAGCAAGCACCTTCCGCGTCATCGACGCCTTCTCGCCTTTCGCAGTGGAGGGGCTGGCCGAAGAGATCGAGGGCTTTGCCACATCTCCCGTTCGCCCGGCCATGCTGGCGGGCGGCATCGCCGGAGGAGCATTCGGCCTCTTCCTGCAATGGTATTCGGCGGCCATCGCCCTGCCCATCATGGCGGGCGGGCGGCCCTTCGCCAGTTGGCCGGATTTCTTTTTCGTCACCTTCGAGATGATGGTCTTCGGCGCCGCCACCACCGGCTTCGTCGTTCTGCTCTGGTCCTGCGGCCTGCCGCGTCTGCACCACCCGATCTTCGACGCGCCGGACTTCGAGCGCGCCACGCAGGATCGCTTCTTCCTGGAGGTCGATGCTGGCAAGGCGGCGGACCGCGCCGCGGCGCGCCAGTATCTACACGCCCTCGGCGCCCTCTCGGTCAGCGAGGTGGAGACATGAGGGCGGCACTGTTTCTCGTGCTGTTCGCCGCTCTCGGTCTTGCCGGCTGCGGCGATGGCGACATGGCCGATCAACCCTCGCTGCGCGACCAGGAGGCGAGCGACATCTGGGGCATCGGAACGTCGGTCCGACCGCTGCCGGAGGGCGCCATCGCGCAGATCGCCCCCGCGACGGAAGCCGCGCTCGCCGTCCCGCCGCCGGTGTCCGAAGCGCTGCTTCATCGGGGTCAGGAGGACTTCGAGACCTTCTGCGCACCCTGCCACGGGTTCGCCGGCGATGGCGACGGCATCATCGTCCAGCGCGGCTTCTCGCCGCCGCCTTCCTATCATTCGCCCCGGCTGAGGGCGGCGCCGGCCTCGCACTTCATCGACGTCATCACCAACGGATTCGGCGCCATGTATTCCTTCGCCGACCGCGTCACGCCGGAAGAGCGCTGGGCGATCGTGGCCTATATCCGCGCCCTTCAGCTTTCGCGCGAAGCGAGCCTTGCCGAGTTTCCCGAAGCCTCGGAGAAACTGCGATGATCGTGCGCCGCTTCACTTTCGATCATTCCTCGCGCCGCATCGCTCTCATCGGCGGGCTTGGCGCGGTCGCCCTCGTGGTTGTCGCGATCTTCGATCTATCCGCCGCGCTCCACGGCCTTCTTGCCGCGCTGTTGGCGTGGATCGCGGTTCCTGTCGGCGCCCTGCTTCTCCTGCTCATCCATCGCCTGACGGGCGGGCGCTGGGGAGAGGCCTCGCGGGAGACGCTCTCGGCAACGGCACGGACGCTGCCTCTTCTGGCGCTCGCCTTCCTGCCCATCCTGCTCCTGTCGCCCTCCCTCTTTTCCTGGGCGGCCAACGCCGATGCGGCCGTTCATCCCGACGTTGCCGACCTTTATCTCTCGCCGACGCTCTTCGGCGTCCGCGCCCTGGTCATCCTGGGACTGTGGAGCGCCCTGGCCTGGACCGCATCCCAGGGCCTCCTCGGCGTTCTCGGCGCGGCTCTCGGCCTCGCGCTCTACGGGCTGTCGATCAGCTTTGCCGGGATCGATTGGGTTCTCTCGCTCGATCCCCACTTCAAATCGACAGCCTTCGCCATGAGCCTCGCGGTCTCGCAGCTCGTCGCGGGCATCGCCTTCGTGGCCCTGACACGGGATGAGGCTGCGCCGGCAACGAGCGACATTCTTGCCCTGCTCGTCGCCTTCTCTCTGGGGCTCTTCTATCTCGACATGATGCAGTTCCTCGTCGCCTATGACGGCAATCTGCCCGACAAGGCATCCTGGTATCTGAGGCGGTCTGGGCCCGGAGAGGTTGCCGTTCTGACGTGCGCGTTTCTCGGCACGGTGGCCGTTCCCTTCGCCACCGCTCTGCGCGCCCGCTGGCGGCGTTCACCTGCGGCCCTGCAGGTGTGCGGAGCCACCGCTCTCGTCGGCGTTTCCGCGCGGGTTCTTTGGCTGGTGCTCCCGGAAGCCTCCTCCACGGCCTTGAGTTGGATTGCCGCTGCGACAGCCCTTCTGGCGATCGGTTGCCTCTTTGTCGGCGCCCTCGGACGAACGGCGCGTCCCCTGCTGACGCAAAGAAAAAGGAGAGCGCATGGCGCCTGACCGCTCTTCCCGGCCCCCTCGCGACAGGAAGACCTCGTCGTCGCGCTTCATGCTGTCCGCGCTGGCGGCTTTCGCGGCGGGCGCGGCGGCCATCCCGCTGGCAGGCGGGCTGCGCGCTCTCGGCCAGCGCCTCGGCGCGACGATGGAAGGCAAGCGCGCTGACCGCGAGCCGGAAGCGCCGCACGTCTGGACCGGGCGCATTCTCCTCGTCCTCGCCGGATGGACGGTCTTCGTCGCGGCGGGCCTCTACGCGATGCTCCTCTTCGTCAACGCGCATGTTCCGGTCAACACGCCGTTCGAAAGCGTGAGCCAATTCCCCTCTCCGGCCATCGAGACAGACCCGCAGGCGCAGCTCACGGTCCTCCAGTCGAACCAGCGCCAGAGGCTCACCGGCTATGCCTGGGTCGATCGCGCAGCGGGCCTCGTCCATGTGCCGATCACGCGAGCCATGGAAGCGATCGCCGCGCGCGGTGATCATGCCTTCGATCCCCTCGAAGCGGCGGCAGGCGACGACGCGCGTGGCCGCGCGGTCGAGGCGGCCGGCCAGGCTCGGCAAGGGAGGGCTCCATGATCCGCGCCGTCGCCACCACCCTCGCGCTCTTGTGGCTCCTCACTGCTCCCGCCGTCGCGGTTCTGGCGCCGGCCGACCTCGATGGTGTGGTGCTGTCGCCTCCCCCCGATGCCGCCCTGCCTCTCGACGCCGAAGTGACAGACGAGGCCGGGCAAACGACGACGCTGAAGACGGCCCTTTCCGCCCATCCGGTCTCGCTCTTCCTTTTCGTCGACTACACCTGCACCAGCATTTGCGGGCCGGCTCTCGCCATGGCATCCAGCTCGCTTCAAAATCCCGCGCTCGCCGATCTCGATGTCGGGCTGGTGGTGGTCGGCATCGACCCCAAGGACGGGCCGCGCGAGGCGCGCGTGATGCGCGACGCCCAAATCAACCCTTCTTCGAAGCTCGCCCGGCGGGCAAGCTTCCTGACCGCCGACGAGGCGACGGTCGCCCGGCTGACCGAGGCCGTCGGCTACCGTTATCGCTATGATCCGGACACCGATCAGTTCGCGCATCCGGCGGGCACGCTTCTCGTCAACGACCATGGCACCCTCCTGCGCGTCGTCGCCAGCCTCGCCCTCGATCCCGACAATCTGCGCCTGACGCTGGTAGATGCGGGCAAGGGCCGCGTCGGCACGCTTCTCGATCAGGTGGTTCTGCGCTGCTACGGCTTCGATCCGGCGACAGGGCTCTACAACAGCCAGGTCTGGCTGCTCCTGAGGATCGGCGGGGGGCTGATCGTCGTGCTGCTTGCCGGGTTGATGATCGCTCTCAGCCGCTCCAGCGCCCGTCGGAGGAGTGAGGCCTGATGGGAGAATCGATCTTTTGGCTTCCGGCGGCGAGCGAACAGGGCGAGCAGGTCGACCACCTGTTCTTCCTGCTTCTGGCTGTCTCCGCCATCGTCACCATCGTCGTTTTCGTCCTCCTCGTCACCTTTGCCGTGCGCTATCGCCACGGCTCAAAGGCCAAGCGCGGCAAGCTGCCCAATCTCATGCGGCGCGAGCTGGAGATCGGCTGGACGGCGGCGACGGCCTTCCTCTTCCTCTTCATCTTCTGGTGGGTGAGTTCGGCGCAGCTCGAGGGCTATTCGCCGCCGCCCGACGCGCTGGAAATCCACGTCACGGCCAAGCAATGGATGTTCAAGACGCAGCAGCCGAGCGGCGTCCGCGAGATCAACGAACTCCATCTGCCGGTCGACACCCCGGTCCGGCTGGTCATGGCCTCGGAGGACGTCATCCACTCGTTCTGGGTACCGGCCTTCCGCTTCAAGCGCGACATCCTTCCGGGCCGGGTCACGCAAGGGTGGTTCACGCCCGACAAGACCGGCACCTTCCATCTGTTCTGCGCCGAGTTCTGCGGCACCAACCACTCCGAGATGACCGGCCGGATCATCGTCATGTCCCAGGCCGACTACGCCGAATGGACCGCCGGCCAGCCGCAGGGCGACGACCTCGGCAAGGAGGGCGCGAAGCTCTTCGTCGCCAAGGGATGCTCGGGGTGCCACGCGCCCTCCTCCAAGGTTCACGCGCCGAACCTTGCCGGGCTCTTCGGTCGGAAGATCCCCCTTGCCGACGGCAGCATCGTGACCGCCGACGAACGCTATATTCGCGACTCCATCCTGCAGCCGCGACGTGAGATCGCCGCCGGCTATCCCCCCATCATGCCGAGCTTCCAGGGCGTGGTGAGCGAGGAGGACCTCACGCGCCTGCTCGCCTATATCCGCTCCATCGGAAAGGAGACGCCATGACGGACGCCGCCGCCATTCGTTCCGCCGAAGCCAAGGAGCCGCCGAGCTACCTCAAGGCGGGAAGGACGGTCGCCTCCTGGCTGACGACCACCGACCACAAGCGCATCGCGCTGCTCTATTTCGGCTCGATCACCTTCTTCTTCTTCATCGGCGGTGCGGCGGCGACGCTGATCCGCCTGGAGCTGATTTCGCCGGAAGGCCGCTTCTTCACCAATGACGGCTACAACCGGCTGTTCACGCTGCACGGCGTGATCATGGTCTGGTTCTTCCTGGTACCCTCGATCCCGACCACCTTCGGCAATTTCCTCTTGCCGCTGATGGTCGGCGCCAAGGACGTCGCCTTCCCCCGCCTCAATCTCATGAGCTGGTATCTCAACATGGCGGGCGGCCTGCTCGTCCTCGCCTGCCTCATCCTTGGCGGCGTCGACACGGGCTGGACGTTCTACACGCCCTTCTCCAGCATGTTCTCCAATGGCTATGTCGTGCTGGCGGCGGCCGCCGTCTTCGTCGCCGGCTTCTCGACGATCGCCACCGGCGTCAACTTCATCGTGACGGTGCATGTCTTGCGCGCACCGGGAATGACATGGTTCCGCCTGCCGCTGTTCGTCTGGACGCAGTATGCGACCGCCGCCGTCATCGTGCTGGCGACGCCGGTCCTCGCCATCTCGCTGCTGCTGTTGATGGCCGAGAGGCTGTTCGGCCTACCGATCTTCGATCCGGCCCATGGCGGCGACCCTGTGCTCTTCCAGCACCTCTTCTGGTTCTACAGCCACCCGGCGGTCTACATCATGGTACTGCCGGCCTTCGGCGTGATCTCGGAAATCGTCACCTGCTTCTCGCGCCGCCGCATCTTCGGCTACACCGCCATGATCTGGGCGATCCTCGGCATCGCCGTCATCGGCTTCTTCGTCTGGGGCCACCACATGTTCGTGGCGGGTATGTCGCCCTTCGCCGCGCTGGTCTTCTCGTTCCTGTCCTTCGTTGTCGCCGTGCCCTCGGCCATCAAGGTCTTCAATTGGACCTTCACGCTCTATCGCGGGCAGATCTATTTCGAGGCGCCGATGATCTACGCCCTCGGCTTCATCGGCCTTTTCACCACAGGTGGGCTATCGGGCCTCTTCACCGCCTCGCTGCCTATCGACGTTCACGTCACCGACAGCTACTTCGTCGTCGCCCATTTCCACTACATCATGGTCGGCGGCTCGGTGTCCGCCTTCTTCGGCGCGCTTCATTTCTGGTGGCCGAAGATCACCGGAAGGCTGGCCCCAGACCGCTGGGCGCGCTTTTCGGCAATCCTCATGTATTTCGGCTTCAACTTCACCTTCTTCCCGCAGTTCGTCATGGGCTATCTGGGCATGAACCGGCGCTACCATCACTACGCGCCGGAATTCCAGATCTACCATGTCACCTCCTCGGCGGGCGCGGCGATCCTCGCCGCCGCCTACCTCCTGCCCATGGGATATCTCACCTGGTCCCTGTTCTACGGCCGCAAGGCCGGAGATAATCCCTGGGGCGCCACCGGACTCGAGTGGCAGACCACCTCCCCGCCGCCTCGCGAGAATTTCGTCGAGCAACCGAGGGTGGACGAAGGGCCGTATCTCTATCACCCGGACCAGGTCGCCCCGTTCGAGGAGGCGCCGGAGCGCCGTCAGCAGCATGATCCGCAGGGCAAGAGCGATCCGACCCGCGCGGGGATGGAAGAATGAGCAACGACGCCGCCCTCAAGGAGCCCTTCGAGTCGCTTGATCGTCAAAGACTATCGGCCGCGCTCGGCATGTGGATCTTCCTCGCCAGCGAGGTGCTTTTCTTCGGCGGCATGTTCCTGGGCATGACCATCTACCGCCAGATCCACCCGGACGCGATCATGGAGGCGGCGCGCGAGACGAACGTCCTCTTCGGCTCGATCAACACGGCGCTCCTCCTCATCTCCAGCGTCACCATGGTGCTGGCCGACAAGGCGGCGGAAAAGGGCCTGAAAAGCGCCGTGCTCGCCTTCCTCGCGGCGACAGCGGCGCTCGGCCTGTGCTTTCTCGTCCTCAAGGGCTTCGAATACCGCGAAGACATCCATGAGCATCTGGTGCCCGGCCCGGACTTCAAGCTGCATACGCCGGCGGCGCAACTCTTCTTCGGCTTCTACTGGATCATGACCGGCGTCCACGCCGTGCATCTCACCATCGCGATCGTCGCCGTCTCCACCTACTTCGTGCGCATCTGGCGCGGCGGCTTTCCGTTCGAAGGCAGCGCCGCCCTTCCCGTGCTCGGCCTCTACTGGCACCTCGTCGACATCATCTGGATCTTCCTCTACCCCCTTCTTTATCTCGGGGGGCGCACATGACCGCGCAGACAAGAAGCCGCACGGATCGCGCCGAGTTGTGGCGGCTGTCGCGGGGCAGCCTCGTTATTGGCGTGGCGCTGATGGCGCTCCTCGCGCTCACGCTCGTATTCGCCTATGTGCCGATGGGCGCCTGGAACGCACCGGTCAGCTATGCCATCGCGGCGGCCAAGGCGCTGCTCGTCGCCGCCTTCTTCATGAAGCTCAAGAGTTCTCCGGCGCTTCTGACGCTGGCGGCGCTGGCCGGCCTCTTCTGGTTGGCGACCCTCTTTGCCCTGTCGCTCACCGACTATCCCTTCCGCCAGGCCGGTGAGCGGATCACGGCGCCGGTTCCAAGCCGGATCGGAACAGAGTCGCCCCTGTGACAGCCGAGAGGCGCAATCTGTCTTCCGTCAGCCGCATTCGCGTGCGATGGCGAAAGAAATGAGCCCGTTCGCCCGAATCGCCTATCTTGCCACTGCCCTCGCCGCGAGCGCGACCGCCACGGCGGCGTCCGCCCATCCACACGTCTTCGTGGATGCGACGATGGAAATCAGCGCGAGCGCCGACGGTCATCTCGCCGCCGTTCACAACATCTGGTGGATGGACGAGCTCTTCTCCTCCAGCGTCATTCCCGATTTCGACAAGAACGCCAATGGCCGTCTCGATCCGAGCGAGCTGAAGGCGGTTGGCGCGCAGGTGAAGAAGTCCATCGCCGAATGGTCGTTCTATACCTTCGTACGCGTCAATGGGGCGCCGATCGAGATGCAGCCGCCGCCGGTGCTCAATGTCAGTTACGACCAGAAGCGGGGCCAATTGCTGTTCGATTTCACCATGAAGCCGGCAAAGCCCCTCGATCTGAAGAAGCAGGCGGTCAGCTTCTCAAACTTCGACGACAGCTATTTCGTCGCCTTCGACTTCAAGCGCGGGATCGAGGATTTCCGGCTGAAGGGGATCGGCTCGCGTTGCACGAAGCAGCTCGATGTTCCGACGTCCGACGAGGCAGCAAACGCCTGGATGCAGCAGATTGCGGGGCTGGGGCCTGACGCTCAGGTGCCGGACGATGGCATCAAGTTCTCGCAAGTCCTGTCGACCCGTTTCGAGCTCGACTGCACGCACGGCTGAGGTGCCGGGCGATCCTCAGACGTGGCCGCCCACGACCTTGCCCGGCCGGGCGCCGCTCTGCCGGCCAGCCTCGATGACCGCCCCGCCATTCACCCACAGCTCTGAAACGCCGGAGGCAAGCACGGTGGAATCGGCGAAGGTCGCCTCGTCGGCGATGCTATCCTCGAACAGGACGAGGTCCGCCGCCATGCCGGGGCGCACAAGCCCGCGATCGGTGAGCCCGAAGCGCTGGGCCGCGACCGAGGTCATGCGCCGCACCGCGTCCTCCAGCGGAAACCAGCCGCTTTCGCGCCGCAGCCGCCCCGCGATCCTCGGAAAGGTGCCGAAGGCGCGCGGATGGGGCTTCGAGCCCGGGCGCGGTATCCCGTCCGATCCGGCCATGTAGAGGCGGTGGCAGCAGGCGGCGTGGAGGTCGTCCTCGTCGAGCTGGAACAGAATGACGCCGGTTTGGCCGGCGTCCGCGTCGATGAGCCTCAACATGAGATCGAAGGGCGAGGTCGAAAGGCGGCGCGCCGCCTGCCGCATGTCGCAGCCTTCCAGATGCTTGAGATCGGCGGCGCCCACGGCGGACAGGCGGACGTTTTCCCATCCGATGAGGAAGACCTTGCTCTGCCCCTCGAAGGCCTCTCCGCCATGCTCGATCCAGTGCTGGAGACGCGCCCGCCATTCCGGCTGGGCGAGGCGGCCCTTCAGCGCCGGGAGGCCGCCATCCATCGCCGAGGGCGGCAGAAGCTGGAGCATCCATGTGCTTCCGGCGGGATAGGGATACATGTCGAAGCTGATGTCGATCCCCTCCCCCCGCATCTCCTCGAGCCGCGCCGCCGCCTTCGGCACCTGACCCCAGTTGGGACGCCCCGCCGACTGAAGATGGGAGAGCAGACCCGCCGCGCCGGAGATAGCAAGGACGCGGCCGAACTCCTCGATCGCGTCCATGAGCCCCGCCTCGTAGCTGCGGATATGGGCGGCGACGACACCGCCGAAGCCGCCAACCACCCGCCCGAGAGCGACAAGCTCCTCCTCGCCGGCGAAGGCGCTTGGAGGGTAGACGAGACCGAGCGACAGGCCAGCCGCGCCCTGCCGCATCTGTTCGGAAAGCAGCGCGGACATCGCCGCGATCTCCGCCTCGCTGGCGGGGCGTCGGTCATAGCCCATGACGGCGAGACGCAAGGCCGCGTGACCGACGAGAGAGACGAGGTTGAGCGCGACGCCCTCGCGCTCCAGCGCGGCGCGATAGCCGGAAAGGTCATCGAAGATCTCCGCGTCGGCTGTTTCGCCGAGAAGGCCGGAGAAATGCCCGCGCAGCGCCTCGCGCGATCCCGGCACGGCCGGATAGAGCGAGAAGGAGCAATTGCCGACGACGATGGTCGTCACGCCCTGAAACGCTTTCTCCGGGCGGTCGCGCTCCCTCAGGAAGCTCAGATCGTCATGGCAATGGGCGTCGATGAAGCCGGGCGAAAGATAGCGCTCGTCGGCGTCGACGACCCGCGCCCCATCGGCGGGAGAGAGGCCCGAGCCGATCCGCGCAATGCGGCCGTTCGCGATCTCCACATCGCCGCGATACCAGGGAGCGCCCGTGCCGTCGATGATGCGGGCACCGCGAATGAGCGTCGTGGTCATGGCGCCAGAGCCTTTCTCAAAAATCGCGTTCGCTGCCGCTTAACGCCGGCTCAATCCGGCCAGCGGCTCATGGCCGCCATCTTCGCCTTGCGGCGGGCGAGGAGCGGTGTCGCGATGACGGTGTTTGAGCGGGCCGCCCTGGTCAGTTCCTCGTCCAGCCGGCGCGCGACGATCGTCTCTTCGCCCTCGTGGAGGTTGCACGGGTCGAGGTAGAAATAATGATGTTCCACCTCGTGGTCGCGCACGATTACAGGCGGTTCACCCCGCGCCATCGCGTCGGCGAGGTCCCAGGCGGTAATATGGGCAGCCTCCGGATCGACCGTGACCTTGAGGCGGTCGAGGGGGTTGTTCGTCGGGTCGGGGACGATCCTCGGATCGACGCCGGCGCGCCCTTCCAGCGTCGAAAGCCAAAGGTCGAGCGCCCGCTTCTCCCTGGCGCGCACCGCCGCATGGTCGCGCTTTCCCCAAGCCTCCAGCGCGGCGATGGCGCCGGCGATGCTCTCCTTGCCGACCTTCATGCCGCGGCCGATGCCGAGATTCTGGAGATAGGCCGCCTTCACCAGGTCCTTGGCGCCGGCGACGATGCCTCCCGTCGGCCCGCCCAGGAACTTGTGCGAAGAATAGAGCGCCACGTCGGCGCCGCGAGCGAGAAAGCCGGTGAGATCGTATTCCGACGCGCCATCCACGATTACCGGCACACCCTTGGCATGGGCGACCTCGGCGAACTCCTCAAGCGGAATCTGGCCATATTCGACGACATGGTGGGACACGACATAGAGCGCCGCCGCCGTGCGCTCGGTGATTGCGCCGGCAAGGTGATAGGCCTCGGCCGACGTCGCCTGGCCGACAGAGACGACCTTGGCGCCCGATATCCGCACCGCCTGCTCCACCGGCGCGCCGTAGTTGACGAGATGCCCCGCCTGGACCACGACCTCGTCGCGCGGCAGACGGCTGGTATCCGGCAGGCGCTCGATGGCCGCAAGGTCCGCGCCGGTCATGGCGCCGGCGACGGCGAGCGTGATCCCGGCCGAGCATGAGGCGGTGACGAAGCCGGCCTCCGCCCCGCAAGCCTTGGCGATCGTCCTCGATGCCCTGCGTTGCAGATCGCCCATCTCGACGAATTCCGTTAGGATGGCGCGCATTGCCTCGACGGCCTCGGGCACGACGATGGAAGCACCCAGCGAGGTCATTGTGCCGGAGGCGTTGATGACCGGCCGAAGGCCCCATTCGCTTCGAATGTCGGATGATGCCATATCGACTCTCCTGCGGAATCCACACTTCCACTAATATGGAAGAGATGATATAATTAAGGAATGATACGCCCGGCCTCAGGGCCGGTCAACGCGAAAGAAGGCGTCTCCGATGTCCGAAGCCGAAACTCTCCGCCCCCGGCGGGCGCGCCAAAGCGGCATCGACCGGGCGCTGCAGATCCTCGATCATCTTCAGGCGACTGGTGTGCCGGTGACGGCCTACGAGATCGCCCGCTCCATCGGCGCGCCAATTTCGACGGTCTATTCGATCATCGACGATCTGGTGGAGAAGTCCCTTCTCAGCCGCGTCGAGGGCAATGCCGTCTGGCTCGGGCCCCGGCTCTATTATTACGGCCTCGCCTATGCCGCTTCGCTCGACGCTTTCGCGGTCGCCAGCGAAGTCATGCGCGAATTTGCCATGGAGGTCGGCGAGACAGTCCAGATCTGCGGCCGCGACGGCGACATGATGGTGGTGATGGGCATGACCGAGGGGCCGGGGCATTTCCGCGTCACCTCCAAGGTCGGGACACGGGTTCCGCTGTCCTGGACGGCGTCGGGGCGCCTTCTGGTCGGCCATCTTCCGTTCGAGGAGAGGCTGGCGATCTTCCAGCGTTCCGCCCGCCCGTCGCCGACAGGCCGGGCCGAGACGAATGCGGCAACCCTCGCCGAGGCCGCCGGCAAGGCCTTTGGCGAGTGCATCTCCGTGCAGATCGGAGAATCCGACTTTGCCGTCTCCTGCATCGCGGCGCCGATCCGCGACGAGGCGGGCCATTGCCTGATGACCATTTCCATCGTTCTGCCCGAACAGAAGGCCGTGCAGGGGCGCGAGCACTACTGCTCGGCCGTCAGGGACTGCGCCGCCCGCATCGAGCGCCGACTCGGCAGCGCCGCGCGGCAATGATCGGCGCGTCCCGTCCCGCCCCATTCTGATCAGTCCGCCACCTCGATCACCGCCTCGATCTCGACGGTGATCTGGTTCGGAAGGGACCCCATGCCGACGGCCGAGCGGGCATGGCGCCCCGCCTCTCCGAAGACTTCGATCATCAGGTCCGAGCAGCCGTTGATCACCGCCGGATGATCGGCGAAGTCAGGCGCCGCGTTGACCATGCCGAGCAGCTTGACGACGCGGCGAACGCGGCCGAGATCGCCGAGGACGTCGTGCATCACCGCAATGAGGTTGATGCCGGTGAGCCGCGCGTCTTCATAGGCACGCTCGACCGGGATTTCCGCCCCGACCTTGCCCTTGCGAAGGCGTCCCTCGGCATCGAGCGGCCCCTGCCCGGAGAGAAACAGCAGATTGCCGGCTCGAACATGGGTTTCGAAATTGGCGATGGGTTTGGGCGCGGACGGCAAAGTGATGCCGAGGGCCTCCAGGCGCTGATAGGCGGACACGGAAAATGCTCTCCTGATCATTGAAGTTCGTGGTATCGGCGTCCTACGGGACGTCCTGTCGGCTTGTCGGGAAGCGCTGGGCGCTCCCCCGTTTTTTTCAGATTGCGCTAGAGCACGCCCTCGGCCTCAAGCTCGGCGCGCCGCACGCAGGCCGATAGCTGGCGCTCCACGCCGGTGACGGGCACCGGCACGGGATCGCCCTCGGCACAGACGGGTTTGGCGTAGGGGCAGCGTGTGCGAAACACGCAGCCGGACGGCGGCGAGAGTGGGCTCGGAATATCGCCCTCCAGCACCAGCTCGGAACGCTCGGCGTCGGGATCGGGCACCGGCGCCGCCGAAAGCAGCGCCTTGGTATAGGGGTGGCGCGGCCGGGCGTAGATGGCGCGGGCCGGACCCTGCTCCATGATCCGGCCGAGATAGAGCACGATGACGTCGTCGCAGAGATATTCGACGACGGTCAAATCGTGGGCGACGATCAGCATGGTGAGGCCGAGCTCGGCCTGAAGGTCCTGGATCAGGTTGAGGATCTGCGCCTGAACCGACACGTCGAGAGCCGACACCGGCTCGTCGGCGACGATGAACTCCGGCTCGACGGCAAGCGCCCGGGCGATGCCGATGCGCTGACGCTGTCCGCCGGAAAATTCGTGAGGGTAACGCCGCGCGTGCTCGGGCTGGAGACCAACCTTGGTGAGCAGTTCGGCGATGCGCGCCTGACGCGCCGCCCCCTTGGCGAGGCCGTGGGTGTCGAGCGCCTCGCCGATGATGGCGCCCACCCGCATCCTCGGGTCGAGGCTCGAATAAGGGTCCTGAAAGATGATTTGGAGGCGCCGGCGGTAGCGGCGCATCTCCTTGGGCGGCAGCGTGAAAAGGTCGACGCCGTCGAACACGGCCTTGCCGGAACTCGGCTCGACCAGCCGCAGCACCGAACGACCAATGGTCGTCTTGCCCGAGCCGGACTCGCCGACGAGTCCCGTCACCGTGCCGCGCCGCACCTCGAAGCTGACACCGTCGACGGCGCGGACCACGCCGCGCGTCGAGGGAAAGCGCTTGGAGAGATTCTCCACGACAAGCAGGGGAGACGCATCGCTCATGACAGCTCCTCATGCCGAATGCAGCGCGAGGCATGGTCGGGATCGACCTTGACCAGGGGCGGCTTTCGCGCCTCGCAGGCATCGATCCGCAGAGGGCATCGCGGCGCAAAGCTGCAACCGTCGGGCAGCTCGGTGGTCGAGGGCACGTTGCCGGGGATGGGGGTCAGGCGACGGCGGACCGCCGGCTCGCCCCCGGCGGAAGGCGCGAGGTCGCGCGCCGGATTGGGCGTCGCGTGGAGAAGGCCGAGCGTATAGGGATGGCGTGGCTTGCGGAAGAGCTCGCGCATGGGCGCCTGCTCGACCACGCGGCCGGCGTACATCACCACCACCTCGTGGGCGATTTCCGCCACCACGCCGAGATTGTGGGTGATGAAGAGCATGCTCATGCCCATCTCGGCCTGAAGCCGCTCCAGTAGCCGTAGGATCTGCTTCTGAATGGTGACGTCCAACGCCGTCGTCGGCTCGTCGGCGATGAGCAGGCGCGGCTTGCAGGCGAGAGCGAGGGCGATCATCACACGCTGGCGCATGCCGCCGGAAAGCTGGTGCGGATAGTCGCCGAGACGGTTGCCCGCTGCGGGAATCTCGACGAGTTCCAGCATCTGCCGGGCGTGCTCCAGTGCCTTCGTCCTGCCGATGGGCTCGTGCAGCATCGTCATTTCGGCGATCTGGTCGCCGATGGTCATCAGCGGATTGAGCGAGGTCATCGGCTCCTGAAAGATCATCGCGATCTCGGCGCCGCGGATCTTGCGCATCTCCTTCTGCGAGAGCTTGTCGAGGGCAATCATCGTCCCTGAGCGCTGGCGAAAGCGGATGCTGCCGCCCGCGATCCGCCCCCCTCGCGCCAGAAGCTGCATGATGGAGAGGCTGGCGACCGACTTGCCGGAGCCGGATTCACCCACCACGGCAACGGTCTCGCCGGCGCGTACGCGGAAGGTGACGTCGTCCACGGCTTTCGCGACGCGCGGCGGCCGGCCGAAATGCGTCTCCAGCCCGTCGACGGCGAGGATGATGTCCGGATCATCTTCAGCGAGCGGCGCCCCCGCCTTGGTCATCACCGCAGCGCTCATGGCATCGCCTGTCCGCAGCACGGGCAGTGCGCCGCCTTCGCCGGAACGTGGCGGGACGCCGCGATCGTCTCGGCGCCGAGGATGACGGCACGCGGCTCGATCATCTTGGCGAGCAGGGCCGCGTGACCAAGCGAATCCCGCACGGAAAGATCGGCATCGACGACGTCGAAGATGGTGAATTCCGCCGGCCGGCCGACGTCCAGCTGGCCGTCCGTCGCCAGCCCGAGCACCGAGGCCGGCGCGGTCGTCACCGCGTCCACCACGTCCGAAAGGTCCATTCCGACGCTCATCATCTTCGACATCGTCGTGGCGAGGTCAAATGCCGGCCCGTCGAGCGAACGCGCATGAAGATCGGTGGAGATGGAAAAGGGCTTCAGTCCGCGCTTGAGCGCATACTCGCCCACCTTGAAGGAGAACGAGGCGCCACCATGGCCGATGTCGAGACGAATACCCTTGTCGGCCGACCGCTGGACCAGATCGAAGAGGTCTTCGTCCTCCATGATCGAGCCGCCGGCCTTGCCGTTGAAGCAATGGGTGACGATGTCGCCGGGCCCCAGCACCTCCAGAACCTCGTCATAGGTCGGGGGCGGCTCGCCGACATGCACCATGAGCGGCAGCTTCAATATCTTGCCGAGTTTCTTGGCGAGCTTCACCGGCGTAATGCCCCAGCCATTCAGGATGACATGGCTCGCCCGCACCTTGATGCCGACGATGATGTCGCGGTTGGCCTCGACGGTCGCGATGATCTTGTCGATGTCGATCGAGCGCATGTCGATCAGCTCGGAGGTGTTGTAGCTGTCGATCAGCCCGATGGAGCCGATGTTGAGGAAGGCGCGGACGCGCTCGCGCGCCGGCTCCACGATGAAGCGACGGAATCCGGCAAAGCTCGCCTGCCCCGCCGAGCCGGCATCGACCAGCGTGGTGACGCCACGCTTGAGGCCGCAGTCGTCCGGCATGATCGAGATTTCGGTGCCGCCCCACCAGATATGGACATGAAGATCGGTCCAGCCGGGGGAGAGATAGGCGCCGCCGCCTTCGAAGACCCGCGCCTCGGCGGGCGCTGCGAGGTCGCGGCCGGTCGCCGCGATGCGGCCATCGGCATCGACCAAGACGTCGATGGCGGTGGACGGCGCGCCGGCGATGGCGATCGGCCGGACATTGCGAACGAGAAGCGGGGTTGCGGAAAAGTCGATCATGATGCGCGGACCTCCTCCTTCAGACGTTCTGCGACAGGCGCGGATCGAGAAGATCGCGCAGGCCGTCGCCGACGAGCTGGAGCGAGAGCACGGTGAGGACGATGGCGATGCCGGGAAAGAGCATCAGCCAGGGCGCCGTGTTCATGAATTCGCGACCGAGGCTGATCATCGTTCCCCAGGTGGGAACGTCGGGCGAGACGCCGACGCCGAGGAAGGACAGCCCCGCCTCGGCCAGCATGGCATAGGCGAAGACGAAGGTGCCCTGGACGAGGATGGGTGAGACGAGACTGCGCAGGATGTGCCGCGTCAAGATGGCGAAGGTGCCGACGCCGAGCGCATGGGCCGCCTCGATGAAGGTCAGCTCGCGCGTCACCAGCGTCGAGGCGCGCACGATGCGGGCGAGACGCGGCGCATAGGTGATGCCGAGAGCGGCGATGACGTTGACGACCGAGGCGCCAAGCGCGGCAACCAGGGAGATGGCGAGGAGAATATCTGGGAAGGCCATCATGGCGTCGAGCAGGCGCGAGATGGCCGGATCGAGCCGGCGGAAGTAGCCGGCCGCGACGCCGAGCACCAGGCCAATGACGCCAGAAACAAGGACCACCGAGGCGCCGACGGTGAGGGAGAGCCGCCCCGCGTAAAGCGTGCGGGCAAAGATATCGCGACCGAAATCATCGGTGCCGAACCAATGCTCGGCCGAAGGCGGCTTGAGGCGGCTGGCGATGGAGAGCTTGGTCGGCGAGAACGGCGTCACGAAGGGCGCGAACACCGCAAGCGCGACAACGATGATGAGAAGGACGAGGCCGATCGCCACGGCGGGCCGCTGGAGAAAGGCGCGCAGCGAGGCCGGCGCGCCGGCCGAGGAGGCAGCGACGGCGGCCATCAGTAGCGCACCCTTGGGTCGATCACGACGTAGAGCATGTCGATGAGGAAGTTGATGAGAACATAGATAGCGGCGACCACCAGCAACGCCCCCTGGATCACCGGATAGTCGCGCCGAAGCACCGCCGAGACGACCAGCGAGCCGACGCCGGGAAGGCCGAACACGGTTTCGGTGACGACGGCGCCAGAGATGAGCAGCGCGAGGGTCAGGCCGATGACGGTGACGATGGGAATGAGGGCGTTCTTGAAGGCGTGGCGCATGACCGCGCGAAACTCGCTCATGCCCTTGGAGCGCGCGGTGCGGACATAATCCTCCTGGAGAACGTCGAGCATCGAGGCGCGGGTGAAGCGCACGATCAGCGCCGAGTTGACGATGCCGAGCGAGACGGCGGGAAGAACGAGGTGCTGAATGCGGTCGAAGAAGCCGGCATAGGGTCCGCCATAGCCGGAGGTCGGAAACCAACCCATCTGGACGGAGAACCACTGGATCAGGAGAAGCCCCAGCCAGAAGCTCGGAATGGAGGCGGAGAGCATGGCCGCGACGACGACCGCCTGATCGAAGAGCGTGCCGCGCTTATAGGCGGCAATGATGCCGACCGGCACGCCGATAATGGTGGCAATCAGGATCGAAAAGATGGTGAGGAAGAAGGTCGGCTCCGCCCGGTCGGCCAGCGCCGAAAGCACCGGCTGATTGAGGAAGATGGATTGACCGAGATCGCCGTGCAACAATTGTCCGAGATAGAGGAAATATTGGACAAGCATCGGCTGATCGAGCCCCAATTGGGCGCGGAGCTGATCGATGTCGGCCTGCGTTGCGTCCGGCCCCAGCATGACGGCCGCCGGATCGCCCGGCGTGACGCGGACGATGACGAAGACCACCGTCACCAACAGCGCGAGCACGACGATCATCCCGCCGAGCCGGCTCAGAACACGCCGCGCCATGGCACCCCGCGCCATCGTCATCGCACGCTCGCGCCGCGAGCCGTGGAGCCGGGGGCGGTCATGGCCTGCCCTCCGGCGGGATCACGGCATTTTTCGCGATCACGCCCCGCATCCAGTAATAGCTGCTCTTCGGGATGCGCTGGAGCGTCGGATAATCGGTGTAGACGAGGCCGAAGCGCTTGGTGAAGCCGCTGTTCCACTCGAAATTGTCCATCAGCGACCAGGCGAAATAGCCGCGAACGTCCGCCCCGTTCTCGATGGCGCCGGCGAGCGCGGTGAAATAGTCGGCGAAATAGGCGATGCGGTCCGGGTCGTGGACGCTGCGATCAGGCCGAAGGGCATCGGGAAAGGCGCAGCCACCCTCGGTGATGTAGATCGGCGGATGGCCGTAGCGCGAGCCGACATCCTCGATCTGCTCGACCAGCGCCGAAGGATCGATGCGCCAGTTGACGTCCGTCAGCGGATATCCCGGCGGCGGCACGCGCTCGATGAGGCCCCACATCGTCGTGTCGGTGGGTGCCACATAGACGCGGTTGTAGTGGTTGAGGCCGAAGAAATCCAAGGGCTGGCGGATCACCGCCATGTCGCCCTCGGCGATATGGGGCTCGATTTCGGTAGCCAGAGGCTCGGGATAGGTGCCGAGCCAGAGCGGGTCCACCATGACCCGGCGCCAGATGCACTCGGCGAGCGGCAACACGGCGCGGTGCGCCTCGTCGTCGACCGCCGGATGAACCGGGCCGAGGGAGACGATGTTGCCGGCCTCGGCGCCGGGCGCCTCCGCCCTCACCGCCTGGATGGTCAGGCCATGGGCAAGATTGATGTGGTGGATCGCCTTGACCGTATCCTCGCGCGACTGCCGGCCCGGCGCATGGCGGCCGACATTATAGGCCACCCAGGGGATGACGTTCGGCTCGTTGATGGGCACGAAGCGCTTGACGCGATCGCCGAAATGCCGCCCGACAATCGCCGCATAGTCAGCGAACCAACGGGCGCAATCGCGGTTACGCCAGCCGCCGTCCGCCTCGATCGGCGAGGGCATGTCCCAGTGGTGCAGGCAGATCCAGGGCTCGATGCCCTCATGCAGCATCAGATCGATGACGCGGTCGTAGAAGTCGAGCCCGAGCGGATTCACGGTGCCGCGCCCGCTCGGAAGAATGCGTGACCAGGCGGTCGACAGCCGGAAGGCGCCAAGCCCGAGCCCCTTCATCAGGGCAATGTCCTCGGGATAGCGGTGGTAGAAATCGCAGGCGACATCGGCCGTGTCGCCGTTGCGGATCTTGCCGGGAGCGCGCGTGAAGTCGTCCCAGACCGTCGGGCCGCGTCCGTCGATGGCGGCTGCGCCCTCGGTCTGGAAGGCCGACGCGGCGGCCCCCCACAGGAATCCGGCGGGAAATTGCCTGGTCATGCGGTTCTCAGCCCTTGCGCGAGGTGTTCCAGAAGAACGGCCACGGCACGACGGTCAGGTTTTCGAGAGACGCTGAAGCCGCCGAGAGCGCATTGAAGTTGCCGACCTTGTAGAGCGGAGCATCGTCGTAGAAGACCCTCTGCACCTCCGGGAAGAGCGCGACGCGCTTGTCCGGATCGGGCTCGGCGTTAAAGGCGCTGACGGCCTTCTGCTTCTCGTCGCTCACCCACCAGCCCGGATAGGAATCCGACATGGAGCCGATGAGCGCCGGCTCCGGCACGAACGGTCCGTGGGTGATGAAGATATCCCAGAGCGAGGGGTCCTGGCGCCGCGTCGTCAGCGTCGCCCAGTCGGACACCTGCATGTCGGTCTTGAAGCCCGCCGCCTGAAGGTAGGCGACCATGACCTGGGCGATCTTGTAGTGGAACTCGTACTGCCGGCTCGTGAGGATGCGGATGGGGCTGCCGTCGTAGCCCGCCTCCTTCATCAGCGCCGCCGCCTTTTCAGCGTCCGCCGCGCCGTAGCGCTCGACACCCCCTTCGGTGTGCCAAACGTAGTTCTCGGGATAGAGGGCGCCATCCACCTTGAAGAACTTCTCGTCACCGAAGGCGGCGAGCATCATGTCGTTCGGATCGAGCGCGGCCTGGACGGCATGACGCATCTTCTTGTTGGAGAGGATGCCGGCCTTCATGTTCATGACGATCGAAGGATTGCCGAAGGGCTCCAGGATCAGAGGCTTGACGCCGGACGCACCGTCGAGCTGGCCATAGGCCTCGGTCGGCAGAAGATCGGCAAAGACATACTGGCCCGAAACGACGCCGGCGACGCGGGTGTTCGGGTCCGGCACGGGAACGAAGCGGATCTCGTCGAAGATCGGTTCTCGCTTACCGCCATAGCCGCTGGCCGCCTCCTCGCGCGCCGCATAGTCTTCGAAGCGGGCGAGCTGAATATACTGGTCCGGCTTGTGCTCGACGAGCTTATAGGGCCCGGTGCCTACGAATTCTGTCAGCGGCTCGGCGAGCTTGCCCTTGGGCAGCACGACGGCGGCGGAGTTGTTGAACGCAAGAAGCGCCAGAAGCGGCGCCCAGGGCTCCTTCATAGTGATCTTGATGGCGTTGTCGCCGTTCGCCTCGACGCCTGAGACATAGGCGGCGGCCTGCTTGCCGCGACCGGCGACAGCAAGCCAGCGCTGAAGGGACGCCACCACATCGGCGGACGTCATCGGCGAACCGTCATGGAATTTGACGCCCTCGCGCAGCTTCACGTCGTAAGCCTTGCCGCCGTCGGAGATGGCGGGCATCTCGGCCGCCAGCATCGGCACTGTCTTCCATTCGCCATCGAAGGTGAAGAGCGTCTCGAAGATGTGCTGGGTGATGGTGCCGACGAGGTCGGCCGTCGACATCATGGGATCGAGCGTCGGCGGCTCGCCAATCATGGCGACGTCGATGATGCCGCCGGAGCCAGCGGCGGCCCTGGCGGGAAAGTTGAGGGCGAGAACGCCCATTGCGGTCCCTGCGAGAAATGAGCGGCGGTCGATGATCATCTCTAACTCCTGTCGGGCGTGGATCGGCGGCATGCGGATCAGCGGGAGCGGGACCGGCGAAGCGTCGGAGCCCAAGAGCGGGCGGCGGGAGAGCCGCGGCATTCGACGTGCGTCTATTCCTTAATTAAGGAAGCTATCTTCTAGAAATGGAAGCTAGCAGATGCTTATCATCACGTCAAACGCGCCCGATGCCGAATTTAAAGGCGATGAACAGGGTTAGATTTCACGCGGACGAACGCAAGAGGGCAATCTATGCAGCCACGACCGGTGGGAACCTCCCCTTCCCGCTACCGTTCGCTGCATCATGAAAGTCATCCCAGGCGAGAGTTCGAGTGGTGGATTGGCGGCTCCGGAAGAGCCGTCTCCCTCCAATTTTCCGGCCACTGGTACGAAAGAGCTCCAAAACGCGTCGGCGTCGGTCCGCTTCGTCTCCTACAACATCCATTCCGGTATCGGCGCCGACAGACGCCACGACGTGAGCCGCATCGCTCGTGCCCTCGACGAATGCGACGCGGCGGTTGTTGCGCTTCAGGAAGTGGACGTCGGGCGGCGGCGCACCGACTTCGCGCATCAGGCGAACCACATCGGGCAGGAACTGGGGATGCACGTCCACTTTCATCCCGCCCTGGAGATCGAGGACGAGGACTATGGCGACGCCATCCTGACGAAAATGCCATCCCGCCTCATGAAGGCAGGGCTTTTGCCGGGTCTGAAGCATAGACCTCGCCTGGAGCCACGTGGCGCCATCTGGGTCGAGATCGAGATTGGCGGGCAAGCGATTCAGGTGATCAACACCCATCTCGGCCTCAACCGCCGTGAGCGAATGGCCCAGGTCGAAGAGCTTCTCGGCGAGCGCTGGCTGGGCTCGCCGCTCTGCCGCGACCCGGTCGTGCTTCTCGGCGATTTCAACGCCCTACCCCGCTCCACCGTTTTCGCCCGTCTGGCCGGAGCGTTGACGGACGCGCGCCGAACGGCCCCGGAAGGCCGGAGCCCCGCGACGTTCCCGAGCCGTTTCCCCCTGCTGCGCCTCGATCACGTCTTCACGCGCGGCGCCGTCACCGTGCGCTCGCTCGCCGTTCCGCGCACGCCGCTGACGCGCGCCGCGTCGGACCACCTGCCGCTGGTGGTCGAGCTCGAGTTCGACCCAGGCACGAAAACCTCAACGCATGTTCCCGACAGGAGGCCCGCGTGACCGCCGTGACTTCACAAGAGGATACGGCGCCGGCCGACGATCGTGACGATGCCGGCGACAAGAAGCGCGGTCGCAGTTGGCGCATCTGGCTCACCCGCCTCACGCTCGTCCTCGGCATCGCGCTTGCCGTCTACCTCCTCGCGCGGACACTCGGCCGCTACAGCTTCAACGAGCTCGTCGCCTCCGTCACCATTTTCCCCGCCGGCCATCTCGCCATGGCGGGCGTCTTCGCCTTCGCAAGCTACGCAACGCTGACGCTGTTCGACTTTCTCGCGGTTCGCTATGTCGGGCGACGCATTCCCTATCCAAAGGTCGCGCTGGCCTCGTTCGTCGCTCTGTCGCTCGGCCATTCCATCGGCTTTGCCGGCCTCAGCAGCGGTGCGATCCGCTATCGCTTCTATTCCAAATTTGGCCTTTCCATCGGGGATGCGGCGCGGGTCGTCCTCTTTTCCGGCATCACGGTGGGGCTGGGTCTCGCGGCGCTGGGGGGCGGCACCATCCTCATCGAGCCCGACCTCGCCGCGAAGGTCATGGGGCTGTCGCGCTCCGTCACGGTCACCATCGGTATCGCCTGCCTTGCCGGCTGCGCCATCTTCCTGCTTCTGGCGGCGACGGTGCGCCAACGCCTGACGCTCTGGCGCTGGTCGATCGAAATGCCGACATTGAAGCTGGCTGCGGCGCAGCTCGTCGTCGGCACCGTGAATTTCATGTTCGCCGCCGCCTGTCTTCATCAGGCACTGCTCGGCGTCGCGGAGATCCCCTATCTTTCGGCCGCCACGATCTATGTCCTGGCCAATGCCGGCGTGGTCATCGCGCATGTGCCGGGCGGCCTCGGCGTGATCGAGGCAGTGGTCATGTACCTCCTACCCGAGCACCAGGTGATCGGCGCGATCCTGGTCTTCCGCTTCGTCTATTTCCTCGTGCCGCTGATGATCGGCGGGATCGTCTTCCTCATCGTCGAGGCGCGGTGGCGGCTGCAGAAGCGCCAGGGAGAGCAACCCGCCCCAGCCGGCACGCGGTCCAATTGAGCCTCAGCGCCCATCAGGGGCGCCAGGCGCGCCACCATGAGAGAGAGCCGAAGGGCGCGGCCGGATCGAGAAGGCCGGTGCCGGCGACGGGCTGCCTCGGCCCCTCGTCACTCATGGCCGGCAGCGGCTTCAGGCGGCGCTCCCCCGTATTCAGGCGCTCGACAGCGGCGAGCAACGAACCCTCGGCGGAAATCGTCGCGGCCACGGTCTCGGCATCCGTGCCGAGATGCTCGGCCAACAGCTTGTCACGGACCGCAGCGATGGCCGCGCGCCCCTTCTCGTCATCAGCCTCCACACAGACGTCGCACTCGGTGTCGAGCCCCATCGACCGATTGTTGAGGTTGGCTGAGCCGATCTTCAACGCGACATCATCCACCACGAGAACCTTCGAGTGGACGAATATCTCATGCGAGACGCCGTCACGCTCCGTCGCGGGATAGACCACGCGGAGCCGGCCGTGATGGTCGACCTCGCGCAGCGCGCGTATAAGGCGGTCCCGGTTGTTGCCCAGCGCGACCTGCTCGACCCAGCCATTCAGCGTCCGGCTCGTCGCCACCAGGATTTCCGGCCCGTCGGGGCGCTGCAGCAATTCCGAGAGGACCCGGCGCGCCAGGCGGCCGGAGAAATACTGGCTTTCGATGTAGACGAACTTCCTGGCCGCGCGGAGGGTATCCTCCAGCAGATGACCGACCTCGTGAACGGCGGGGGAAGCGCCCCTCGAAGGCGCGGTGATCGCCACGCCCGCCCGCATCTCTTTTACATCTGCCGGGCAGTCGCTCGGCCAGCAGCACGCCGTCCCCGTCACCGGGTCCAGCGCCTCTCCTGTGGCCGAAAGCCAGCGCTCGCGGGCGACGTTGGCGACCTCGCGCGCGATCGGTCCGCTGAAAAGCATCTGACAGTCATGGACGGGATGGTAGAGCGAGCCATCGGGCCGGGCCCGGCGCGGATCGTCTGGTCGGTGCTCGCTGGTGTCCCAGCGCTCGATCGTCAGATCGATGCCGCCGACGAAGGCGAGAGCGTCGTCGATCGCCACGATCTTCTGATGGTGGCAACCGTAGAGCGGGTGATCGGTCGCCAGTCGCAGCGAAATTCTCGGATGGTCCTGCCACTCCGCGCCGAACAGGAGAGGCTTGGGGTCGCTCGGGGTGTGCACCACGGCGACGCTCCAGACCAGGATGCGCACTTCCAGATCGGGCTTCGCCTCGACCAGCGCGCGCAGGGTGCTGCCAAGCGTAGCGGCGGCAGGGTCGCCGATATCGGGACCATGGAGCGGAATCCGGCCATCGAAATCCCAGCCGACGATCAGGATGGAGCGCTCCGCGCACTTCAGACATTCGTCGAGGCGCGAAAAATAGTCCTCCCCGTCGATCAAAAGTGCGGCCTGCTCCACCCGCGACACGCCACGACAGTTGCGCGCCGGATCGAGGATAGGCTCGCTCCTTTGCAGGGAAGGCTGGGATCGAGACTCTGTCACAACAACACGCTTCAGCATTTCAACTTCGCCCAACACTCGCGACGCACACACACTTTCATGCCCATGACGAAGCGGGCGGCCTTTCAGCCGCCTGCCCTGTCCGCCCCAGTTATGGCGTATGCGGGCTTGGACAAGCGCGAGCTATGAGCGCCACTCAAACCCCCATCAAGTGGGCGTCAACGATGAAATACATCTTTTGAATATGCAAACAGGATCGCCAATAATCGTTGACGGCTACCAAACTCCGCCCTGGAAGGCACCTGCTTCACCACTAGGTGCTGAGCATCGAGTTCGTCCCGCGAACCATGATCATCATTCCCATTCTCGCAGTTGAGTATCGTCGGAGGCCTAAGTGGGAAACCAGTACTTGGTAACAGGTGGGCTCGGCTTCATTGGCCGGGCTCTTTGTCGTGAGTTGCTCAATGCCGGTTATCGAGTTCGTGTTCTGGACGCCCTGATCGACCAGGTTCATGGCGGCAAGGTTCCGGACCTGGATGAAAGGGTGGATTTCGTCCACGGCGATGTCCGCGACCATGAGGCGGTGCGCCGCGCCATCGACGGTGTCGAAGGTGTTTTCCATCTGGCGGCCGAGGTCGGCGTCGGCCAAAGCATGTACGAGATCGAACGCTATACCAGCGGCAACGATGTCGGCACCGCCGTACTTCTGCAGGAACTGATCGACAAGCCGGTTCGGCGCATCGTCGTGGCCTCGTCCATGAGCGTCTATGGCGAGGGGCTCTACGAAACCGATCAGGGCGCGCGCGTCTCGAACGCCCGGCGCTCCCCGTCGCGGCTGAAACAGGGCCTCTGGGAGCCCACCGCCTCGGATGGCAGCGATCTCCGCCCGATACCGACCGACGAATCGAAGCCTGTCGATCTCGCCTCGATCTATGCGCTGACGAAATACTGCCAGGAGCGCGCCGTCCAGATCTTCGGCGAAGCCTATGGCGTGGAAACAGTGGCGCTGCGGCTCTTCAACGTGTTTGGCGCGGGCCAGGCCCTGTCGAATCCCTATACCGGCGTGCTCGCCAATTTCGCCTCCCGCCTGATGAACGGCCAAAGCCCGACGATCTTCGAGGATGGTCAGCAGCGGCGCGATTTCGTCCATGTCGCGGATGTGGCGCGCGCCTTCCGGCTCGCCATGGAAAAGCCTGAAGCCGCCGGCCATACGATCAACATCGGCAGCGGCCGGGCCTACGCGATCAGCGAGGTCGCGACGCTGCTCGCCGAAGCCATGGGCGCCCCGCAGATCAAGCCGGAAATTCTCGGCAAGGCGCGAACAGGCGACATCCGAAACTGCTTTTCCGACATTTCGCGCGCCCGCCAGTTCCTCGGCTTCGAGCCGCGCTTTCTACTGGAGGATTCCCTCTCCGAGTTCGTCGCATGGGTGAAGGCGGAAACGGCCCACGATCGCAACAGCCAGATGCGCCGCGAGCTCGAGACGCGAGGGCTCGTGGCATGAGTGATCCGCGCCAGAAGGAGCCGGGTTTCGGCTTCGTTGAGTGGTTCCGCAAGGGCGAGCATCAGCGAGTCGAGCGTGCCGTGGCGGGCATGGTGGGCATGGGCGCCAAGCGGGTGCGCACGCACCTTTCCTGGGCCGAGTACCACGAGCCCGATGGCCGCGACTGGTACGACTGGCTGATCCCGACGCTGGCGGACAAGCTGGACGTCCTGCCTTGCGTCCACTACACGCCGCCCTCCCTGTCGCGCACCGGCCGTTCGTCCGGCGCGCCTGTCCGTCTTCTCGACTATCCCGATTTCATCGACGAGGTGCTGACGCGCTACGGGCACCACTTCACCCATGTCGAGCTGTGGAACGAGCCGAACAACCTGCTCGATTGGGACTGGCGGATCGACCGCGATTGGAACCTCTTCTGCGAGATGATCGGCGCCGCGGCCCATTGGACTGGCGAGCGGGGCTGGAAGGCGGTCCTTGCCGGCCCGTGCCCGTTCGACGCGGCTTGGCTCGACCTCATGGGAGAGCGCGGCGTGCTCGCCAAGGTGGCCGCCGTGGGGCTTCATGGCTTTCCCGGCACGTGGGACAGCGAGTTCGGCTCATGGAAGGGCTGGCGGCAACACTATGCCGAGGCGCGCGAAATCCTCGACCGCTATAATGGCGATGCGGAAATCTGGATCACCGAGGCCGGATACTCGACCTGGCGTAACGACGAGATCGTGCAGGTGGCGGAGTTCCTCGATCTCCTCGATCTGCCGGCTGCGCGACACTACTGGTACGGCTGGCAGGATATCGCGCCGGACGTGGCGGTGCAGGAGGGACACTACTTCGACCCTCGGCATTATCACCTCGGCGTCGTCGCCGCCGGCGGACGGACGAAGCTTCTCGGCCGCTGCCTGGCGGAGGGCGGCGTCGCCAAGGCGCGAGCCATAGACGAATTGGCCCGCCCTGCCCTCGCCCGGCCCGCCAACGCGGTGACGATCATCGGCGGCGCCGGCTTCATCGGCTCCAATCTGGCGAAAACCTACCTCGAAGAAGGCCGGGACATCGTCATTCTCGACGATCTCAGCCGCCCCGGCGTGGAGCGAAACCTCGATTGGTTGAAGCGCGAGCATGGGGACCACGTTCACCCGATCGTCGCCGACGTACGCGACCGCCGCGCTCTCGATGAGGCGCTCTGCGGAACCGAGGCGGTGTTTCACTTTGCCGCCCAGGTGGCGGTGACGACCAGCCTCGACGATCCGATTCAGGATTTCTCGGTCAATGCCGAGGGCACGCTCGCGGTGCTGGAGGCGGCGCGGCGCTCGGGCCGCAAGTTTCCGCTGGTCTTTTCCTCCACCAACAAGGTCTATGGCGGGCTCGACGATCTCGCCATGAGCGAGCTCGCCGATCGCTATGCTCCCGCCGATGAGGACATTCGCGCCCACGGCGTCGGCGAGACGCGCAGCCTTGATTTCTGCACGCCTTATGGATGCTCCAAGGGCGTGGCCGACCAATACGTTCTCGACTACGCCAAGTCCTACGGCCTGCCGACGGCGGTGCTGAGGATGAGCTGCATCTATGGTCCGCGCCAGTTCGGCACGGAGGACCAGGGCTGGGTGGCGCATTTCCTGATCAAGGCGCTGCGCGGCGAGCCGATCACCATCTTCGGCAACGGCAAGCAGGTTCGCGATATCCTCCACGTGGCCGACGCCGTCGCCGCCTATCGGACCGTTTCGGCCAATATCGGCAAGGTTTCGGGCCAGGCCTTCAACCTCGGCGGCGGGCCGGCCAACGCTGTCAGCCTCAAGCTGGTCCTAGAAGAGATCGCCCGGCTGACCGGCCGAAAGGTGGCGCTGGAACATGGCGACTGGCGCCAGGGCGACCAGTTCTATTTCGTTGCCGATACCCGAAAGCTTGCTGCCGCCCTGGGCTGGCGCGCCGAAATCGGATGGCGCGATGGAATGCGCGACCTGACGGAGTGGCTGCGGAGCGGCGAAGGCCCGGTGCCGACGGCCAAAACTGTCTCGGAAGAGGCGGCGCCCGTCCTTCGAGCCATCGCATGAGCGACGATCGCAAAAAGCGGTGGGGCCTCGTCGTCCGATGACCGCGCGACGCATTCTGATGACCGCCGACGCCGTGGGCGGCGTCTGGCAGTACTGCCTGGACGCAGCCCGTGCTCTAAGCGCGTCGGGCGTCGAGATCGTGCTGGCCGTTCTCGGCCCCGCCCCGGACGCGGCGCAGCGCGCCGAAGCCATGGCCCTGCGCAACCTTTCGCTCGTCCATCTCGACGCGCCGCTGGACTGGCTCGTCGAGGATGAGGCGGAGCTTGATCCTCTCGCCCGTCAGCTCGACGGTCTTGCGGGCCGAACGGGCGTGGACCTTATCCATCTCAACGCGCCGTCACAGGTTGTGGGTCTCGGCCAATCGCGCCCGGTCGTCGCCGTCTCCCATTCCTGTGTGATCACCTGGTGGCGCGCCATGCGCGATGGTCCCTGGCCCGCGGAATGGGACTGGAAGCACCGGCGCAATCGGGCGGGTTTCAACGCGGCCGATGTGGTGCTCGCGCCAAGCCGCAGCCACGCGGAAGCCCTCAAGGCGGCCTACGGCGAAATCGCCGGTCTGCGCGTCGTCCACAACGCGGTTCGCCCCGCGCCCGAAAGCTCAAGCGGCAAGGAACCATTCGCCTTTGCCGCCGGGCGCTGGTGGGACGAGAGCAAAAACGGACATTCGCTGGACGCGGCGGCCGCCGACTGTGCTTGGCCCGTCGTCATGGCCGGAAACACCGAAGGACCGAACGGCCAGGCGCTGGATCTTCGCCATGCCGAGGCGCCGGGAGTTCTGTCGAGCGATGCGGTGCGCGAAATGATGGCGCGCGCCGCCATCTTCGTCTCGCCCTCGCTTTACGAACCCTTCGGTCTGGCGCTGCTGGAAGCGGCCCACGCGAAGTGCGCCCTCGTCGTCAGCGACATTGCCATCTTCCGCGAGGTTTGGGCGGACGCCGCGCTCTTCGTCGATGCTCGCGATGCCGGCGCGATGGCGAAGGCCCTCAACCGCCTCATCGCCGATCCGGGCGAAAGACAACGCCTCGGCGAGAAGGCGGCCGAACGCGCCGCCGCGTTTTCGCTGGAACGGCAGTGTCGCGGGCTTCTCGACGCCTATCGTGCCGCGACGCAGCGTCATGAGCAGCGGGCACGGCCCGCCGTCGCCCTGGTGGAGTAGCCATGCATTTTCTGTTCTACACCCACTCCCTCGTCTCCGACTGGAACCACGGCAACGCGCATTTTCTGCGCGGCGTCATGCGAAACCTCCACGAGCGCGGCGATTCCGCCCTGGCGCTGGAGCCGGCCGGCGGCTGGAGCCGCGACAATCTCGCCAAGGACCAGGGCGTCGCCGTGGAGGCGCGCTTCTTCCGCGCGTTCCCCACCTTGCGCTCGGAAACCTACGACGCCGATTTCGACCACGAGGCGGCGCTGGCCGAGGCGGATGTCGTCATCGTCCACGAATGGACCGACCCGGCGCTGATCGCGCGCATCGGTAGGGCACGGGCCAACGGCGGAACGTTCACCCTTCTCTTTCACGACACCCACCATCGCGCGGTGTCCCAGGAAGGAGAGATCGCCGAGATGCGGCTTGCCGACTATGACGGCATCCTCGCCTTTGGCGAGACCCTGCGCCAGCGCTATCTCAAGGCGGGGTGGGGCCGAACGGTCTTCACCTGGCACGAGGCGGCCGACACGCCCCTCTTTAGGCCGCTGCCGGAGGTGGAGAAGACCGGAGAGCTGATCTGGATCGGCAACTGGGGCGACGGCGAGCGCACGCGCGAACTCCAAACCTTCCTGATGGAACCGGCGCGCCGACTTGGGCTCGACGCCACGGTGCGCGGCGTGCGCTATCCCAAGGAGGCGCTCGCCGAACTGGAGCGGGCCGGCATCCACTATGGCGGCTGGATTGCCAATGCGGACGTTCCGGCCGCGTTCGCCGCCCACCGCGCGACGGTGCATGTGCCGCGCCGACCCTACGTCGAGGCCCTGCCGGGCATTCCGACGATCCGCGTCTTCGAGGCGCTGGCCTGCGGCATTCCATTGGTTTCGGCGCCGTGGCGCGACGAGGAGGCGCTGTTCAGGCCCGGCAGGGATTTCCTTTTCGCCGAGAACGGCGAGGAGATGGCCCGGCACCTGCGCGCCATCCTCTCCGACCCGGACCTTGCTAACTCGCTCGCCCGATCCGGCCTCGAGACGATCCTGTCGCGTCACACCTGCGCCCACCGCGTCGACCAGCTCTTTGAAATCCTCTCGGAGATCGGAACGGATAGGGTCCGCCGCCAGATCGCCACACAGGAGGCCGCGCAATGAGGATCGCCTTTTACGGCTCCAGCCTGCTCTCGTCCTATTGGAACGGCGCCGCTACCTATTATCGCGGCCTGCTTCGCGCTCTCGCCGGCCACGGGCATCAGATCACCTTTTACGAGCCGGACGTCTACGACCGGCAGAAGAACCGCGATATCGAGCCGCCGGACTGGTGCCGCGTCGTCGTCTATGACGGCACGATCGACGCCCTGAAGACGGTGTGCGCCGAAGCCGGCGACTACGACGTCGTGGTCAAGGCAAGCGGCGTCGGCTTCATGGATGACGATCTCCTGCGCGGGGTGCTCGCCCACGCGCGGCGCGATGCCGTCACCGTGTTCTGGGATGTCGACGCGCCGGCGACCCTCGCCGAAATCCGCGCGGCGCCGGATCACGCGGTTCGCGCCGCGCTCGATGAGCTCGACCTCGTCCTCACCTATGGCGGCGGCGACCCGGTCATCGATGCCTACCGGGCAATCGGCGCCGCCGAGTGCATCCCGATCTACAACGCGCTCGATCCCTCGACCCATTTCCCGGTGTCGCCCGATCCGCGCTTTGCCGCCGATCTCGGCTTCCTAGGCAACCGGCTTCCCGATCGAGAGGCGCGGGTGGAGGAGTTCTTCCTGCGGTCCGCCACCGAGGTTCCCAGCTCGACCTTCCTTCTCGGCGGATCGGGCTGGGCCGACAAGCCGATGCCCGGCAACGTATCCTATGTCGGCCATGTCGGCACGCGCGATCACAACGCCTTCAACTGCACGCCCAAGGCGGTGATCAACATCAACCGGGCGAGCATGGCCGAGATCGGCTTTTCGCCGCCGACCCGCGTCTTCGAGGCCGCCGGCGCCGGTGCGTGCCTGATCACCGATCACTGGACAGGAGTCGAGCTCTTCCTGAAGCCCGACGATGAGGTTCTCGTAGCGCGCGACGGCCAGGATGTCGCGTCCATCATGCGGGAGCTGACGCCCGAGCGGGCGGGCGAAATCGGCAGGGCCGCTCTCGCCCGCGTCCTTGCCGAACACACCTATGAGAAACGCGCCGAGGAGGCGGACTGCATCCTGAGCAACGCTTCGGCGGCCAAGCGCGCGGAGGCGGCGGAATGAGCAAGCGCCCCCTCGACATCGTCATTCTCGGCCTCTCCCTCGCCTCCTCCTGGGGCAACGGCCACGCGACGACGTTCCGTTCGCTTCTGCGCGGCGTGAAGCGCCTCGGCCACAACGTCCTGTTCCTGGAGCGCGAGGTTCCCTGGTATGCCGGGGGCAACCGCGATCTGCCCGATCCCGACTTCTGCGATCTCCAGTTTTATCAAGGCCTGGACGACCTCGAAGACCGCTTCGCCGAGCGCATTCGCGGTGCCGACGCGGTCATCGTCGGCTCCTACGTGCCGGACGGCGTCGCGGCGATCGATCAGGTGCTGGCGCTCGCCAACGGAACCGTCGGCTTCTACGACATCGATACGCCGGTGACGCTTGCCAAGCTGCGGCGAGGCGACGAGGAATATCTCTCGGTGCGCCAAATCCCGCGCTTCGACGTCTATTTCTCCTTCAGCGGCGGGCGGACGCTCGATCGCCTCCAGAGTGAATACGGGGCGCGGCGCGCCGAGGCGCTGTTCTGTTCGGTGGAGGCGGAGCGCTACCGCCCCACAGGAGAACCGCCGCGCTGGGACCTCGGATATCTCGGCACCTATAGCGACGACCGGCAGCCGACGCTGGAAAAGCTGCTGCTCGAGCCAGCGCGGCGTCTGCCGGAGTGTCGTTTCGTGGTCGCCGGGCCGCAATATCCCGACACCATCGACTGGCCGGACAATGTCGAGCGCATCGAACATCTGCCGCCCGCCGAGCACGCCTCCTTCTATAGCCGTCAGCGCTACACGCTGAACGTCACCCGCGCCGACATGATCGCCGCCGGCTGGTCGCCCAGCGTGCGCCTGTTCGAGGCCGCCGCCTGCGGCACGCCGATCATCAGCGACGCCTGGGACGGCCTGGACAAGCTCCTGCCGGGCGGCGTCGCCATCGCCGAGAACGCGGACGATGTCGTCGCTCTCCTAAGGGACAGGACGGACGAGGAGCGCGGATCGATGGCGGCCAAAGCCAAGGCCACGGTTCTTGCCGATCACACGGGCGACGCGCGCGCCCTCGAGTTCATCTCCGCCTTGCGACAGGCCGCAGCCTCCCCTGCCGCCGAACGCAAGTCGGCCCTTGCCTGAAGTCCTTTAGCAACCGCGCCGGCTCGCGGCCGGCTTCATCGAAGTTCGGAGGAACGAACCAAAACCCTCGCTGTTTTCCATAACAGAGCACCTCCCTCACCAGATCATTCTGCTGCACCGCCGGATTCGGCCGGTGAATTTTTCGCTTTCAGGAGTCAACGCACATGATGGCCAGCGCGCATCCCCACCGTGGAAACACTGTCCTGGTCGCCGGCGGCTCAGGCTTTCTCGGATCGAGCCTCTGCGAAGCCCTGATCGCCGACGGCAAGAAGGTCATCTGCGTCGACAATTTCCAGACCAGCTCGCACCACAACATCGAAAAGCTCGCCCGACGGCGCGACTTCACCTTCGTGCGGCATGACATCTGCGAGCCGCTGCCCATCGAGGAGCCGATCCACCAGATCTACAACCTCGCTTGCCCGGCTTCTCCCCCGGCCTACCAAGCCGACCCGGTCCATACGATGATGACCAGCGTCGTCGGCACGGGCAATCTTCTGCGATTGGCCGAACGCCATGGCGCGACGTTCCTTCAGGCCTCGACCAGCGAGGTCTATGGCGATCCGCTGGAGCATCCGCAGCGCGAGGACTATTGGGGCCACGTCAACTGCACCGGTCCGCGAGCCTGCTACGATGAGGGCAAGCGCGCCGCCGAAACGCTGTGCTTCGACGCGCTCCGGGCGGGAAATGTCGATGCCCGTGTCGTCCGCATCTTCAACACCTACGGCCCGCGCATGCAGCCGGACGACGGCCGCATCGTCTCCAACCTCATCGTCCAGGCGCTGCGCCACCAACCGCTGACCATCTACGGCAATGGCGAGCAGACACGTTCGTTCTGCTATGTCGACGACCTCGTCGACGGGCTGATGCGCCTGATGAACGTGACGCCCAACCCCGGCTGTCCGGTGAATATCGGCAATCCGGGCGAGTTCACCATCATGGAGCTGGCGGATCTCGTCCGTTCGCTGGTTCCGACATCCTCCATCATCGTCCATAAGCCGCTTCCCACCGACGACCCCAAGCGCCGCTGCCCCGATATTAGCCGGGCGCGCGAAATTCTCGACTGGCAACCGACGACGCCGCTCGCCGAAGGTCTGCTGCCGACGATCCGCTGGTTCCAGGAATGCGTCGAGCAGGGCCAGTTGTCCCGCCGGGCGCGGCCGAGCTTTGCACAGGCGACGGGGGCGGCCGCGCTAACGGAGCCGAGGGCGTGAGCGGGACGTCAACCGCGTTGCGGCGTGAAATCGAGGCGCTTGGGCCCTGGTTTCACAACATCCGCATCGGCGATGTCGAAACCGCTCCGGACCATTTCCTGGGCGACTATCCCGCCTTCAAATGGAACGGGTTCAAGCATGTGGTGCCGGCGGATCTCGAGGGGCGCAGTGTCCTCGATATCGGCTGCAACGCCGGGTTCTATTCGATAGAGATGAAGCGGCGAAACGCCGGCCGCGTCGTCGCGATCGATTCCGACCCGCACTATTTGCGGCAGGCGGAGTTTGCCAGCCGCCACGCCGGTGTCGATATCGAGCTCCGCCAGATGTCGGTCTACGACGTGGGCAAGCTGGGCGAGACCTTCGACCTCGTGATCTTTATGGGCGTGCTCTATCACCTGCGCCATCCGCTGCTGGCGCTCGACCTTCTCTATGAGCATGTCGTGGGTGACCGGATGTTGTTTCAGTGCATGCAGCGGGGCTCGGCGCAGTCCATGACGCCGGAGGAGAACCACTCCTTCGACGAGTGGAAGATCTTCGACGATCACGATTGGCCGAAGCTTCACTTCATCGAGGAGCGCTACGCCGACGATCCGACCAACTGGTTCGTGCCCAACAAGGCGGGCGCAGAGGCCATGTTGCGTAGCGCCGGTTTCGTCATCGAGGCCAACCCGGAGCGCGAAGTCTATCTTCTGCGGCGCGAAGAACGGCACTACGCGGCCGAGCCGCCGCCCTCCATCCGCTGAACCGTGGACTGTATGAACATCGACACGCCGAGGAGTACCATGACAGATAATCCGTCTCGCTCACCCGCGGCCATGGAGGCGGTGGTCGTCACCGGTCCGGGCAGGATCGCGATCGAGACGCACCCCGTTCCAACGCCGGGCGCCGGTCAGGTCGTCATCGAACTGGAAGGCTGCGGCGTCTGCGCCTCCAATCTCGTTCCGTGGTCGGGGCCGGAATGGATGCAGTTCCCGACCGAGCCGGGCGGGCTCGGCCATGAGGGATGGGGAACGATCCGCGCCCTGGGCGAAGGCGTGGAAGGCCTGTCCGTGGGCCAGCGCGTTGCCGCCCTCTCCTATCATGCCTATGCCGAATACGACGTTGCCGAGGCCGACGCGGTGGTGCCGCTGCCTGAGGCGCTTGAGGGCAAGCCCTTTCCCGCCGAGCCCCTGGCCTGCGCCATCAACGCCTTCAAGCGCTGCGGCATCGAGGCCGGGCAGACGGTCGCGATCATCGGCATCGGCTTCATGGGCGCGCTGCTGACACAGCTCGCCAGCGCCGCCGGCGCCCGCGTCATCGCAATATCCCGCCGGCCGTTCGCGCTCGAAATGGCTCGCCGGATGGGCGCTGCCGAGACGATCGTCATGGATGACCATTGGAGGATCATCGAGGAGGTCAAGACGCTGACTGACGGGCGGCTCTGCGACTGCGTCATCGAGGCGGTGGGTGCCCAATGGCCGCTCGACCTCGCGGCGGAGCTGACACGCGAGCGCGGCCGCCTCGTCATCGCCGGCTACCACCAGGACGGTCCGCGCCAGGTCAACATGCAGCTGTGGAACTGGCGGGGGCTTGATGTCGTCAACGCCCACGAGCGGGAACAGGCCGTCTATATCCAGGGCATGCGCGATGCGGTGGAGGCGGTTGCCTCCGGCCGCCTCGACCCCGCCCCGCTCTTCACCCACACCTTTCCCCTGTCGCGCCTGGACGATGCGCTGAACATGGCGCGCGACCGCCCCGATGGTTTCATGAAAGCGCTGGTGCTGTGCCAATGACGCTCACCTCAATGTCCGCATCCCTCGCCTCCTCCCATGGCCGGCCGCGCGTCGGCTTTCTCGGCGTCGGATGGATCGGCCGCCACAGGCTCGAGGCCATGGCGGCGACGGGAGCGATCGACGTCGCGGCGATCGCCGACCCCTCGTCGGCCATGGTGGAGGAAGCGCTCGCCGTCGCGCCCGGCGCTCAGGTGGGACAGTCCCTCGACGACCTTCTCGCCATGGATCTCGACGGCGTCGTCATCGCGACGCCGAGCGCGCTTCATGCCGAACAGTCGATCGCCGCGCTGGAGCAAGGCCTCGCCGTCTTCTGCCAGAAGCCGCTCGGACGCACCCACCAGGAGGTCGCAGCGGTGATCGAAGCGGCGCGCGCCGCCGACCGCCTCCTCGGCGTGGATCTCTCCTATCGCCAGACGGCGGGAATGGAGAAGATCCGGTCGCTCGTTCAGGGCGGAGAACTGGGCTCGATCTTCGCCGTCGATCTCGTCTTCCACAACGCCTATGGCCCCGACAAGGACTGGTTCTACGACAAGGCCCGCTCGGGCGGCGGCTGCGTCATGGATCTCGGCGTCCATCTCGTGGATCTGGCGCTTTGGACCCTGGGCTTTCCCGCCGTCAGCCAAGTCGACGGCCGCCTCTTCCGGCAGGGAGAGCGCATCGCCAGCGATGCCGACGAAGTGGAGGATTTTGCCCTCGCCACCATCGAGCTCGGCAATGGCGCCGTGGTTCGCCTTGCCTGCTCCTGGCGCCTCCAGGCCGGATGCGACGCCGTCATCGGCGCAAGCTTCCACGGGACAGGCGGCGGCGCAGAGTTCCGCAACGTCAACGGTTCGTTCTACGATTTCGTCGCCGAGCGCTTCCGCGGCACGGCGAGAGAGCCGCTTGCCGCGCCGCCGGACGAATGGGGCGGCCGCGCCGCCTCGGCCTGGGCCGAACGTCTCGCCCAAAGTGCCGCCTTCGACCCTGCCTGCGAGACGCTGGAGCCGGTGGCCAGCGTACTCGACGCGATTTATGGGCGTTGAGGGGCGGCGGCCGTCAAGCGCGGGTTATTCTCTTGGACGCGACCGGACTGCCGGAACTGATGCCGGTTCCGGCGACTTGCCCCTCCATCACTCCAAATCCATCGGACGAAGGGGAGCCAGCATGGCCGAAGCGACGACCGATCACGACACGATCCGCTCCTGGGCGGAAAAGAGCGGCGGCAAGCCGGCCGCCGTCAAGGAGACCCATCAGGGCGGCGACGTCGGCATCATCCGCATCATGTTTCCCGATGCGCCCAATTCCGAGCATGAATGGCTCGTCGAGATTTCCTGGGACGAGTTCTTCCGCGAGTTCGAGGAGCGCAAGCTGCAGCTCCTCTACGAGAAGGACAGCCTGTTCTCCAAGCTGGTCAGCCGCGACAACGGCTGAAGACAGTCATTCGGCCGGCGGAGATTTCCGCCGGCTTCTTCGTCTCAGGCTATCTGTCGCCTGAGCCGGGCTCGGCCATCTTGCGGTGCTGCCCGGCGAGGAATTCGGGCGAGGTGATATCGGCGAGCGTCGCCTGGAGCTTATTCTTCCAGCCGCTGACGACATCGCCCGTCCCGCTCATCATCGCCTTAAAGCCGTCCTCGGCGACCTTGGCCGGATCGTCCTTCTTCTGCTGGCCGACGCTGGTGTCGAGCATGCCGGCGCGGCGGAAGAACTCGGTGTCGGTCGGCCCCGGCATCAGGCAGGAAACGGTGACGCCGGTGTCCTTCAGCTCGTCGCGCAGACCGAAGGCAAAATTGTCCAGGAAAGCTTTCGTGCCATTGTAGACGGCCTGGAAGCTGCCCGGCATCCAGCCCGCGATCGACCCGGTGATGAGGATCTTGCCCTCGCCGCGCCGGCGCATGTCGTTGCCGATCCGGTGAATGAGATAGATCGTGCCGGTGATATTAGTGTCGACGACACGGCGGGCGGCATCGAAGTTCTGGTCCAGGAAGCCCTTGCCGAGGCCGCGCCCCGCATTGGCGAGAAGCGCGTCAACTGTGCGTCCCGCAGTGACCTCATACAGCTTGTCCACGCCCTCGGTGGTGGCGAGATCGGCCTCCACCGTGACGACATCGGCGCCGAGCGCGCGCAGATCGGCCGCCGCCCTCTCAATTTCGGGTTCATCGGCGGCAATGATGAGGTCGAAACCGTTTTCAGCACATTGGCGGGCGAGATGATAGCCGATGCCGCTGGAGGCACCGGTGACCACAGCGAGTTGGCGTGCCATGACATTGTCCTTGGATATGGTTGCATAAGCACGGGCGGGCTCCCTGGCCGCACCCGCGCGCGAACCGGCTAGGGCTTCAAGACCACCTTGACGCAGCCGTCCTTCTTGTCGCGGAAGGTCTTGTAGAGTTCCGGGCCGTCTTCCAGCGTCGCGCGGTGCGTAATGATGAAGGACGGATCGATTTCGCCCCGCTCGATCCGCTCCATGAGCTGCGGCAGGTAGCGCTGCACCGGCGTCTGGGCCATGCGGAAGGTCAGGCCGCGATTGATCGCCGAGCCCATCGGCACCTTGTCGAGCAGGCCGCCATAGACCCCGACGATGGAGATGGTGCCGAAGTTGCGGCAACAGTGGATCGCCTGACGCAGCACATGCGGGCGGTCCGTGCCCATGAAGGTCGCGGTCTTGATGCGGTCGAGCACGGAGTCGGCGCTCGCGGCGGCATGCGCTTCGGTGCCGACGGCGTCGATGCAGGAATCGGGGCCGCGGCCGTTGGTGAGGTCCTGGATCTTGTCGTAGATGTCCTCGTCCATGAAATCGAGCGTGACGGCGCCGCACTCGCGCGCCATTTCGAGGCGCTCCGGCACCGTGTCGATGGCGATGACCCGCTCGGCTCCCAGAAGAAACGCGCTCTTGATCGCCATCAGCCCCACCGGCCCGCAGCCCCAGACCGCGACGGTGTCGCCGCCATGGATGTTGCAGTTCTCGGCCGCCATGTAGCCGGTCGGAAAGATGTCGGAGAGGAAAAGGACCTGCTCGTCGGTGAGCCCCTCCGGCACCTTGATGGGGCCGAAATCGGCATAGGGAACGCGGAGATACTCCGCCTGCCCGCCAGGGAACCCGCCGAGGATGTGGGAGTAGCCGAAGAGCCCGGCCGGTGAGTGGCCCCAGAGCTTCTCGGCCATCGCCTTATTGGGGTTCGATCTCTCGCAGCCAGAATAGAGCCCGCGCTGGCAGAAGAAGCATTCGCCGCAGGAAATGGTAAAGGGCACGACGACGCGGTCGCCCACCTTCAGCTTGGTATTGTCCTTGCCGACCTCGACCACCTCTCCCATGGTTTCGTGGCCGAGCACGTCGCCGCTTTCCATGCCCGGCATGATGCCGTCATAGAGGTGAAGGTCCGAGCCGCAGATGGCGCAGGCCGTTACCTTGATGATGGCGTCGCGCCCGTTCTCGATCTTCGGATCGGGAACGGTTTCGCAGCGGATATCTTGTTTTCCATGATAGCAAAGGGCGCGCATGGGAACCTCCAGATTGCAGCCGGCAATGGTTGCTTTTGAAGCCCCGCGATGGCGTTCGGGTTCCTGCAAAATCGAGGAAAACCCGTCCCAAACATCTTAGCCGCCAAATATTCTCGACATATTTCGACCATATTTCAGAGGTCACCCACCAGATCTATTGCCGCCCAAGCAAATATCCCCTTTGCCGATGAACGAACAATTCCTGCGATCATTGGGACTGCGATCCGGCCCCATGTTCTCGTGCGGGCTGGAAAACGGCTAAAGAGAGGATTTGCACGTGTTTTATCATGACAAGCGACTTCAGTACCCGGTCAAGGTCGAGAAGCCGGACCCGCATTTCGCGCGGATGCTGCAGCAGGCGATCGGCGGGATCGAGGGCGAAATCCGCGTCTGCATGCAGTACTTCTTCCAGGCCTGGGGCGCGCGCGGCCCGACCACGAAATACCGCGACATGCTCCTCCACACGGCCACCGAGGAGATGGGCCATGTCGAGATGCTGGCGACGGCTGTCGCACTGAACCTTGAGCCAGCGCCGCTCCAGGATCAGGAAGAGAGCGCCGCCGACGCGGTGGTCGGCGCCGTCATGGGCGGCGAGAACCCGCGCCACGTGATGGAAGGGATGCTGCACCGGCATATCCTATCCACCGGGCTGGCCGCCTTCCCGGCCAATTCGGACGGTGTGCCCTTCGACATGTCGCATATCTACGCCAGCGGGAACCTCGCCGCCGACATGTACTGCAACGTCGCGGCCGAGAGCACGGGCCGCGTCCTGGCGACCCGCCTCTACAACGCCACCAACGACCCCGGCATGAAGGACATGCTGCACTTCATGATCGCCCGCGACACCATGCATCAGCAGCAATGGCTGGCGGTTATCGAGGAACTAGGCGGGCACGAAGGGACGCTTCCGATCCCCAACAGCTTCCCGCAGAGCAAGGAGCACCAGGAGCATTCCTACGACTTCTTCGCCACCGCCGCGGATGGTTCACCGCCGCCGCAGGGCCGGTGGACGACGGGTCCCTCGCTCGACCGCAAGGGCGAGTTTTCCGTGTTCCAGAACAAGCCTCTCGGCGAGGAACCGGTGCTCGGGCCGGCACGGCCGCACAGCGGAGCCCAAAGCGAGCAGATCGACTGACCACGCGGCGAAGGCTTACGCTTAGCCCGAAATATTCCCAGGAAACGACAGTGGGGGCGACCGATTCGGTCGCCCCCACTGACTAAAAGCTCAGCCGCTCAACCTTTTCTTAACCCACGATACGGCGCGCAATCCCTGTCTGCGCGAGTGTGCGAGAAATAGACGGGAGGCTGAAGCCAATGAACATGCTCATCGACGATGCCGTTCGCGAGGCAGCCCAGAACGCCAGCGCCATCAATTCCATCCTGGTGGTCCGCTCCACCGCCCGGCGCATCGCCGCGCAGCTCGGCGCGAGCGAAGAGGAGGATATTGACGCAGTAGCCCGGATGCTGATCAAGGAATGCGCCCGTCTCGGCGTCGCCATGGAATATCAGCCAGCCGACGCCCTGTTGCGCATCCAGCGCCATGGCGGCGGCGTTCTGCTTGAATGGTGAAGGTTCGCCACGCACCGGCCTAGCATTCTGTTCCAGCAGAAAGGCTGATGAAAGACATTTTGGTGGGCCCGGCAGGACTCGAACCTGCAACCAAGCGGTTATGAGCCGCCGGCTCTGACCAATTGAGCTACAGGCCCACACGCATCTGCCCTAGACCAAAGATCGCCGGGCGGCAAGGTCGGCAGCGCAGGCAGACGAGGTCCGGCGGGCGGGAGATCGGACACCCGGCAAGACCGCATGGACGACTGGTTATCGGGGATATCGAAAGGCAAGAGCGAGACGCAGCCTCGCCGCGCACCCTTTTGCCGCATTCTCCATCGACAACAGGCCTCCACATCAAAGGAGACTGTTTCCGATCATGCGTATCGCCCTCTGCCGCACCCTGCTTCCGCTCGTCATTCTCGCCTCGGCGCCCGCCTGGGCAGAGCAAGGCATGCCCGGCACAGCCGCCAGCTCGCCCAGGGATGTCGCCCGCATCAGCGTCAGCGGCACGGGAGAAATCTCGGTCAAGCCGGATATGGCCGTGACGACCGTGACGGTGCTGCGGGACGCGGACACGTCGCGCGCGGCGGTCGATGCCGTCAACGAGGCAGCGGCCAAGGTTATCTCGGAACTGAAGCAACTCGGGATCGAGGCGCGCGATCTACAGACATCGGATTTCTCGATCTCGCCGCGATACAGCAATCAGGTTCCCTCTCCCGATAGACAGCAGAACCCGGAAATCATCGGCTATGAAGCGCGCAACAGTGTGACGATCCGCATTCGCGATGTCGCGCGGATCGGCGAGGTGCTGGACCGCGTCGTCACCCAGGGCGTCAACCAGGGCGGCAACATCTCCTTCGTCGTGTCCGACCCGGCGCCGGCGCGCGCGGACGCCCGTCGCAAGGCGGTCGAGCAGGCCCGCTCGGCGGCCGAGACCCTCGCCGAGGCAGCTGGCGTCAAGCTTGGCCGGATCCTCTCGATCAATGACGGCGGCGAAATGGCTCCGATGCCGGTCGCCTTCGCGCAGCGCGGCATGATGAAGATGGAGGACGCTTCCGTCCCGGTCGAGGTCGGGGAAAACACCATCCGCGCCAATGTCGACATGGTCTTCGAAATCGCCGAATGATTCCGGCGCGCTTCTGACAACAGAAACGAAAAGGCCGCGAGCGCCGGGCTGGCTCTCGCGGCCCAAAGGAGCATGAGAGGCGGCGCGCCCAAAGGCCCTGCCGCCTCTTCAGCTCAACTGGTCAGCGCATGCGGACCACGGGACAGCCGGGAACGCGGGCGAAGGTCACGCGGGAATGGTGTCCCCAGCGGCGCCCGGCAACCGTAACCGAGCGGCGGCCGACATCAGCCACATGCGCCCGGTTGAAGCCCATGCGCCCTGCCTTGAAGAGGGCATCGCGCGGGGAGCAGGTGCCGCGCTGATAGCGCCGGCCGTCATGACGCGGGCCGCCCCTTCCCCATTCCGCGAGGCGAAGATCGGCGCCCCGGTCGGTCGTGATCGTGATGGAGGCAGAGCCGTGGCGCTCGGCGGCGGCGGCAGGAGCGGCAGCAAGCGTCGTGGCTCCCGCGGCAAGGGCGGCAACGACACAGGCGGCACGGGCGAGGGTCTTCAACATCTGGGTTCTCCTTTGGCTTCCGTCAGCGGCTCATCGGAGCCGAAGAATGAACACACCTTAGGAGGGGCTGGCTGAACGGGACCGGAAGGCACCGTTCATCAACCGTTCAGCGCCCGCCGGCCTCACCCGCTGGAAAGAAGGGCCGCCAGCGCCGGTCGGTCGTAGGCCAGGCTGACGCGCGAGAAACACCCTGCGTCGATATCGAAAAAGAGACCCGCCGAAAGCGCGTAGGATTGCCCCCTCGCCTCCGGCAATCCCGATACGGTTTCCAGATATTCGCCGCGCAGCGTTACCTCGGCGGCGCCACGCGTATCGTTCTGCCCCGTAAAGATCTCCGCATCCGCCATGCGCTCGCGAAAGTATCGGGACCGTGTCACGAAAAAGGTATGGAACGCCTCGCGGCCGATGAGGCGCTCGCCCTCACCGGTGTCGAATACGACCTCCTCGTCCACCAGACGGGCCATCGCGCTCCAGTCGCTCTGATTGAAGGCGTCGATGAAGGCCCTGATCAGCCTGGCGCTTGCTTCCTGTCCCACGAACAAATCTCCTCCGGTCGCTCGGTAGGAAGGATGGCGCCCGGCCGCCTTGCGGCAAGGGCGAGACGGCGCCCGGCGCAGATGCGATCGCCACTGAGCTACTGTTCACTTTGCTCACCCGCCCTTCTCGTTTCGAACATCCGCCGTGGATTTTTTGCGCATTCACCTCTTCCAGACGACCGCCGAGGCGCACTACCGTCGAAGACTTCTTCCTTTCGTCCTCAAGCACAGGTTCGCGATGCCGCTCTCCACTCCCTCGCAGAAGGCCCTGGTCCCCTTCGTCAGCGTGGAAAACATGATGCGCTTCGTCCTTCACTTCGGCGTGGAGACGATTCTGAAGGAGCTGACAGAGGCAATCACCGCCGACTTCGCCCGCTGGCAGGAGTTCGACAAGACGCCGCGCATCGCCTGCCATTCGCGCGACGGCGTCATCGAGTTGATGCCGGTCTCCGACGGGCGCACCTACGGCTTCAAGTATGTGAACGGCCATCCGAAGAACATGGCGGAAGGCCTGCAGACGGTGACGGCGCTCGGGCTTCTCGCCGAGGTCTCGACGGGATATCCGGTTCTGCTCACCGAGATGACGCTGCTGACGGCGCTGCGCACGGCGGCGACCTCGGCCATGGCGGCGCGCGCGCTCGCGCCCAAGGGTGCCCGCACGATGGCACTGATCGGCAACGGCGCGCAGGCCGAGTTCCAGGCGCTGGCGATGAAGGCGGTGCTCGGCATCGAGCGCGTCCGCCTCTACGACATCGATCCGCAAGCGACGGCGAAGGTGGTGCGCAATCTGTCCGGCTCCGGAATCGAAACCCTCGCCTGCGCGAGTTCCCATGCGGCGGTCGAGGGCGCCGACATCATCACCACCTGCACCGCCGACAAGCAGTACGCGACGATCCTCACCGACAACATGGTCGCCGCCGGCATCCACATCAACGCCATCGGCGGCGACTGCCCCGGCAAGACCGAGCTTCACCGGGATATCGTCGCGCGCTCCGACGTCTTCGTCGAATACGCGCCGCAGACCCGCATCGAGGGCGAAATTCAGCAGATGGAGCCGGATTTTGCCGTCACGGAGCTGTGGCAGGTCCTCACCGGCCAGACGCCCGGCCGCACCGGCGAGCGGCAGATCACACTGTTCGACAGCGTCGGCTTTGCCATCGAGGACTTCACCGCGCTTTCCTATGTGCGCGGAAAGCTGGAAGGAAGCGACTTTTATCAGGAGATCGACCTGATCGCCGATCCCGACGAGCCGCGCGACCTTTTCGGCATGCTTCAGCGGGCGCGCTGAGGCGCGGCAAAGGTCCAGGAGAGGTCGAAGCGCGCGAGGAGATCAGCGAGCGGGAGGTCGCGGAACGAGCCCTCCACGAGGTAGCAATTGCGGATGTAACGCAGGAAGTCCTCCCGCAGGCGCTCGTCCGGATGCCATTCATTGAGCCCTGCAATCGCGTTCCGCAGCTCTTCATAGCCGTCGGCATGACGCACGATCCCCTCGACGTTGTAGCAGGCGTTTCCGAGGGTGATTACCTTCTTGCCGAGCATCAGCCCTTCCATTCCCACCGTCGAATTGATGGTGAGGACGGCATCCGCATCGCGGATGAGGTCTCCCGTCACGCGATCGTTGAAGAAATGGATGGCCGGGTTCGGCTCGACGGTTGTCGTCAGCGAGCGCCGAAAACTCGGGTGTTCCTTGATCACGAAGACCGTGCCCGGAACATCCTTGGCAAGCCGCTCGAGAAGCCGGTGGAAAGCGTGCATGTCCGCGACCCAGGGCGACAGGTTGCGGATCTGCATGTCGCTCGGCACCTGGAAGGGCACGAAGACGTAGCGCGGTGGCAGCGCCTCGGCGCTGGTGTCGCCCGGGGTGCGCTTGTATTTTCTCCGGTTCAGCGAGCGATCGGCGATATCGGGCCCGAACTCGGCGGCTTGAGCGCGATAGAAGGCGGGGTCGCGGGGGACCGAATTGTTGCCGTTGATGCCCTTGGGGTCGACCTGAAGCGTTCCGGGGAAGAAGCCGCCCTCGAGATAGACGCGCGCCATACCCGTCTCCTCGGCATGAAGCGCAAGGACGTTTTGCGGGACCAGTGAGCCGTTATACACGATCGCGCCGGTATAGGCGTTAGCCCGGCTGGCGCGCCTCAATTCGTTGAGAAGAAGCAGCGCGCGAAAGGCGACGGAGCGGCGATAGGCGATAGCAAGGGGAGCGAGGTCATAGACCCTCGGCACGGCGATCCTGCGGCGAGCAAGGTTCTCCCGCGCGACAGCGTTGATGGCGCGCGGCACCCGGCCGAGGGCGGCGCGCAAGAAGGTGGCGATGAGGCCGCCGAGGCTGGCTTTGGCCTCCCGCCCGATGAGGCGATGGAGGGAGACCGGGATGGTGTCCGAGACTGCGAGCACCGCATCGGACAGCTTCGGCCCGTGGTCGAGACGCAAAAAGCGGAGAGCAGGGCGCGCGGCGCCGCCCGCCCTCACCGCGTCTCTCACCAGGATCGTCTGCCCATCGCCATTCTCGGCCATGTCCGCCCGCCATTCCCGTCCAGTTCGACAAGGCAATAATCGTTCCGATCGCCGAGCGACAGGTCCAGATGATCAAGCGGCCGCTTCAGCCCCAATCGAAGGGCGCCGATCAACGAGAGAAAGAGTCCGGTCTACTCGACGCCGAAGACCTCGGCGCAGCGCGAGAAGCTGAAGCCTGCCCCGTCGGTGTCGCGCGTTGCCTTCACGTTGGTGATGATGCCCTTCGCATCGGTGGTGATCTGCGCCTCACAGCCGAGCTGCTCTGTGCGCTCCGGACTGACCAGCACCTGGCCCGGAGGAGCAGAGTTGTAGCCCGCGCCGCCCCCGATGTTGATGACGGTTCTCGGGCCGTACTTGGCCTGAGCCTTCTTCTCCTCCTTCGTCATCGTGCGGTACTGCGCGGGGATGGTGCGCTGGGTGTCACCCCCCTGCCAAGTGTAGATGATGCCGCCATTATTGAGGGAGAACTGGCTTACGGGCGGGCCGTATTGGGCAAAGAAAGAGTCGCTCGACTGGCCGATCCAGCGGGATTGAATCGCCTGATTGGCTTCCTCGGTGGTCGTGCATCCCCCGACACCCACCGCCATCGCGATGATGACGACAATCCTCGCTGCTCCCATGCGCGCATCTCCCCGATGAAAGGCCAAGACCTAACCAGCAGGAGAAGGAGCGACAAGTTGGCGCGCCGGAAAGTCACGCCAAATCTGTGGAAAGAGTGGAGGGAGATGACAGCGCGCCGCAATTCAGCCGAAGAGCCGCTCGCCCTGCTCGTCGATCACCTGATGCGCCTTGCGCAACGAGGCCTGAGTCGCCTCGTCCTCGCTCTGGAAGAGGTCGGCGCGAATGAGATGGTGCGACTTCAGCTCGCCCCCCACCGCCTTCTCGATCAGGGCCGCCAGCCGGAACTGCGCGCCCTCGCGCATGGGCGCGGCCTTGACCGTGAAGCCCTTGTAGTCCTCAACGGCGGCGGGCTTGGGCTCGGACGGGGCCGCAGCCCCGCCGAAGAGTTTCTTCAGGAACGACATCAGCTGTCCAGGAAGCTGCGAAGCTTGCGCGAGCGGCTCGGGTGCTTCAGCTTTCTCAGCGCCTTCGCCTCGATCTGACGGATGCGCTCGCGCGTCACCGAGAACTGCTGGCCGACCTCCTCAAGGGTGTGGTCGGTGTTCATGCCGATGCCGAAGCGCATTCGAAGCACGCGCTCCTCGCGCGGCGTGAGCGAGGCGAGAACACGCGTCGTCGTCTCGCGCAGGTTCGCCTGGATCGCCGCGTCGATGGGCAGGACCGCGTTCTTGTCCTCGATGAAGTCGCCGAGATGGCTGTCTTCCTCGTCGCCCACCGGGGTTTCGAGAGAGATCGGCTCCTTGGCGATCTTGAGGACCTTGCGCACCTTCTCCAGCGGCATTGCCAGCTTCTCGGCCAGCTCCTCAGGCGTCGGCTCGCGGCCGATCTCGTGGAGCATCTGGCGCGAAGTGCGCACGATCTTGTTGATCGTCTCGATCATGTGCACCGGGATGCGGATGGTGCGGGCCTGGTCGGCGATCGAGCGGGTGATCGCCTGCCTGATCCACCACGTGGCGTAGGTCGAGAACTTGTAGCCGCGGCGGTACTCGAACTTGTCCACCGCCTTCATCAGGCCGATGTTGCCCTCCTGGATCAGATCCAGAAACTGAAGGCCGCGATTGGTGTATTTCTTGGCGATGGAGATGACGAGGCGCAGATTGGCCTCCACCATCTCCTTCTTGGCGATGCGCGCCTCGCGCTCGCCCTTCTGCACCATCGAGACGATGCGGCGGAATTCGGTGATCTCGAGCCCCGTCTCGGTGGCGAGGTTCTGGATCTCCTGACGCAGCGCCTTGACCTGCTCCTTCTCGTTTTGAACCAGCTTCAGCCAGCCCTTGCCGGAAAGATTGGCGATATGGCGGGTCCAGTTGGGGTCGAGTTCGAAGCCCTGATAGTTCTTCAGGAAGTCGTCGCGCTTGACGCCATAGCTCTCGGCAAGGCGCAGGAGGCGCCCCTCGTTGCCGACGAGGCGTTTGTTGATGTCGTAGAGCTGGGCGACCAGGGCATCGATACGGTTCTGGTTGAGCGACAGGCTCTTCACCGCGGCGATGAGGTCTTCCTTCAGCTTCTTGTAGCTGCGCTCCTGGCTGGGCGAGAGGGTGCCCTGGGCCGCAAGCCTGTTTTCGACGTGCTGGTCCTGGAGCCGGCGCAACCGCTTGTAGGAGTCGGCAATGAGATCGAACGTCTCCATCACCTGCGGACGAATCTCGGCTTCCATCGCGGCGAGCGACAGCGAGTTCTCGAAATCGTCCTCGTCGTCCTCGTCCTCGCCCGGCGCTCTGCCCTCCTCGTCTTCGCCGCCGCCCTCAGCGGGCTTGGCGGCCTCGGGCTGCATCTCGCCCAAGGGAGGAGTCGGCGCGGGCGTCCGCGCCTCCGGCCCGGCATAGGTCGCCTCGAGGTCGACGACCTCGCGCAACATGATGTTGCCCTCGTTGAGCTCGTCGCGCCAGATGATAATGGCCTGGAAGGTCAGCGGGCTCTCGCAAAGCCCGGCGATCATCGTCTCGCGACCGGCCTCGATGCGCTTGGCGATGGCGATTTCGCCCTCGCGGGAGAGAAGCTCCACCGAACCCATCTCGCGCAGATACATGCGCACGGGATCGTCCGTGCGGTCGGCAGCCTCGCGCTTTGGCGTGGTGGCGACAGCGCCCCCGGGGCTAACCTCGGCGAGTTCCGTGGAGCCGCTCTCCTCGGAGCTCTCCTCGGCCTCGTCGTCCTCCTCGCCCTCCTCGACGACGTTGATGCCCATGTCGTTGAGCATGGCCATCGTGTCTTCGATCTGCTCGGAGGTCACATCCTCGGCGTTGAGGACCGAGTTCAACGTGTCCATGGTCACAAAGCCGCGCTTCTTCGCGGCCTTGATCATCTTCTTGACGGTATCATCCGAAAGATCCAGCAACGGCGAATCCGTCGTCTCCGACCGCTCTTCCGCCGTCCCGTCGCTTTCGTTGACCTTTGTCGCCATGGATCGTCTTCTCCAATTGACGCGCCTTCAATCGCCGCCGAAGAGCGGATGATGCCGCATCCGTTCCCCGAACATCTCGCGCCGTTCGTAAATGCCTGGACGACCTTAATAAATTAGATCATCCCTGAACTGGAACAACGCGAGCAGCGCTTTTCGTAAAAGGCGCAGTCTATTCGTTTTTCAAGATCGTTAGCCGCGTGAAATCGGGCGTCTGTTCCGATATTATGCCGAAAAGTCAAGATCGCAGATCAATACCCAGCACCGAAAGCGTCGCTGTGGCGTGATCGTCACGAGCCAAGCGGCGTTCAATTCGTGGAGTCTGCGTCACTATGTCCGTCACATGGGCGGCTCAATACGTTCGTGCGGGCCGACCCGACAAAACGCCGAAACCGTCGATCAACGCCTCGGTCCCTGTCAGATCCTCGATTTCCCGCTTGATTTCCACGATCTGGGCGTAGGCGGCCTCGTCTATGCCCGTGCCCAAGGCTTCCTCGGCCAATTTCAGCTCCTTAGTTAGGGATCGGAATCTGTGATGCAAGTGAAGGGCCTGCCGGATCGCCTCGCGCGCGTCCTCCGGCGCCGCCCCGGCCAGTGCCGGCCAGCATCGCAGATTGCGCAGGCGCGTCTCATAGGCGTCGAAAACACCGCCGAGCCCGCGCGATCGAAGCTCTTCCACAAGGGCGTCGCGATCATCCTCCAGCCTCTCGGCGCAGATGTCGAGCACGCAGGAGCGCAGCCGCTCCAGGTCCCCCGAGGGCAGATCGACGCCAGCGAACTGCTCGAAGGCCTCGTAGATCAAAGTCGGGTGATTGATGAAGCCGATGATGATGGCCGTCGTGCGCCCGATCGCCGGCTCCGGCGTCTTTCGCACGAGGCCGGAGCGGCTGAGACGATCGGAGATGGCCACGCGCCGGCTCGCCCCGCCATGGCGCGGCGCCGGCTCGTTTCGCCGGTATCCCCCCTTGCCGGACGAGCGCCGGGCCGGCTCCGGCGCAGGACCGAAGAAGCTCGAAAGACGCTCCGCCATGTCCTGGTGATAATGGCGGCGCACGCTTTCATCGCCGATCCGCTGGACCGTCGACTTCAGGCGCTGTTCGAGATCGGCGCGCCGCTCGGGCGTGTCGAAAAGGCCTCCTTGGGTCTCGCGCATCCATAAGAGGTCGGCGAGCGGGCGCGCCTGCGAGACGAGAGAGGAAAATGCCTCGCGTCCCTCCTCGCGCACCAGATCGTCCGGGTCCCGTCCCGACGGCAGAAGCACGAAACGCAGCGATCGCCCCGGCTTCAGCAGCGCCAGCGCCATCTCGGCCGCGCGGTGCGCTGCCTTGAGGCCGGCGGCATCGCCATCGAAGCACAGCACCGGTTCGCCGGCTTCGCGCCAGAGAAGCTCGATCTGGCGCTCGGTGAGCGCCGTGCCGAGAGGCGCCACGGCGTTCTCGAAGCCTGCTTGGGCGAGCGCGATGACGTCGACATAGCCTTCGACGAGAATCATGGTGCCGGCGGCTTTGGTGGCGCGGCGCGCCTTGGCGAGGTTGTAGAGCGTCGCGCCCTTGTGGAAGACGTCGGTTTCCGGCGAATTCAGATATTTCGCTGGCACACCGGGCTGAAGCGCCCGGCCGCCGAAGGCGATCACCCTTTCCTGTGTGTCGAGGATCGGAAACATGATGCGGTCGCGGAAGCGATCGTAGGACACCGGGATTTCCGGGCCATGGACGACGAGGCCCGCGCCCTCGATCTCCTCCCGGCCGACGCCCTTGCCGGCCAGGAACTCCTTGAGCCGGTTGCGCCCGTCCGGCGCATAGCCGATGCCGAAGGCCCTTTGCGTTTCAGGGTGAAGGCCACGATCGCGCAGATAGGCCCGTGCCCGCGCGCCATCGGCCTCAGCCAGCGTGGCGCGGAAAAACCCCTGCGCCAGACGCAAGGCATCGAAAAGCGTCGTCCGCCGCTCCTCGCGGCGCTCGGCGTCGGCATCGCGGGCGGGCATCGGAAGCCCGGCCTCGCCGGCCAGCCGCTCCACCGCCTCAGGGAACGAAAGCCCCTCCGCTTCGGTCAGAAAGCGGAAATGATCTCCCGAAACGCCGCAGCCGAAACAGTGGTATCGGCCTTTCGTATCCTCGCAGTGGAATGACGCGGACTTTTCGCCGTGAAAGGGGCAACAGGCCCAGAAATCACCCTTGGCGGGCTGCGACTTCCTGCGGTCCCACGTCACGCGGCGCCCGATCACGTCGGAGATGCGAACGCGTTCGCGGATGTCGTCGAGAAAGCTTGCGGGGAACTTCATGGGTCCTCCGATAGCACGGCGGCCCGCCGATCGGCGTCAAAACAAATTTTCCACATTTTTCCACAGGCAGGACCGCAGGCCAGCCATGCGACTTCTCACAGCGAAACAAAGGTCCTTCCGTTATATAGGCTCGCGGTTGCGCAATAGCCGGGAGGGGCTCATCCCTCGTTCCGGTTTTACGGGAGTCGAAACATGCTCGAAGCGCTCACCGCCATCTTTCTGTGCCAGCTCGCCGGCGAGCTGGTGGTTGCCGCTCTCGGCCTGCCGCTTCCGGGCCCCGTTATTGGGATGGCGCTTCTCTTCGCCTTTCTGGTGATTCGCGGGAGCGTGCCCCAGGGTCTGGAACAGGCGGCAACTGGGCTGCTTTCCCACCTTACCCTGCTCTTCATCCCGGCGAGCGTCGGCGTCATGGTGCATTTTCACCGCATCGAGGAGGACGCCCTTTCCATCGGCATCGCCATCCTGGTCTCGACCTTCGCGACAATGATCGTCGCCGGCTGGATCATGCAGGCCATGACGAGCAAGAGCCGGAAGGACCGCGCATAATGGACACTCTCTCGGAGCTTCAGGACATCTGGGCCTATCTGGCGGCAAGCCCCCTCCTCTCACTCAGCCTGACGCTGGTGGCCTATGTCGCGGCGCTTGCTCTCTACCGGTTCAGCCACCAGTTCGCCCTCTTCCACCCGCTCCTGGTTTCGATCCTCGTCATCGTCGCGGTGCTGATGGCGACGGGGACGAGCTACGACACCTATTTCAAAGGCGCCCAGTTCGTTCATTTCCTGCTGGGGCCCGCGACGGTCGCGCTGGCCGTGCCGCTCTACCGGCAGTGGGACAGGATCAAGCGCCGGGCTCTCGCCATCTGCGTCAGCCTCTTCCTCGGTTCCGTCACGGCGATCGCCAGCACGCTGGCGATCGCCGCGCTCCTCGGCTCGGACCGGGAGATCATCACCAGCCTTGCGCCGAAATCCGTGACGACGCCGGTTGCCATGGGCATCGTTGAGAAGCTTGGAGGGCTGCCCTCGCTCGCCGCAGTCTTCGTGCTCATCACGGGCGTTCTCGGCGCCACAGCCGGTCCTTTCGTGCTGACGCTGGTGGGGGTGACGGACGAACGGGCGCGCGGCTTCGGCCTCGGCACGGCATCCCATGGCCTTGGAACGGCTCGCGCTCTTCAGGAAGGCGAGGCGGCGGGCGCCTTTTCGGGTCTGGCCATGGGCCTCAATGCGCTCCTGACCGCGATTCTTCTGCCACTGATCTGGTCGTTCCTTTTCTGAACGCGCTGCGATCGAGGCCGGTCAAACCCGATGCTGCTCTGGCCGAGGGCATGCGCTACTGTCCGGTCCGACCGAATCGGAGGGTTTTCATGATGGGAGAGAATTTCCAGGAAGGCGGCTGCCGCTGCGGCCAGGTCCGTTTCAGGGTGCGCGGCCGGCCGATGATCACACTGGCCTGCCACTGCACCGGCTGCCAGAAGATGAGCTCCAGCGCATTTTCCCTGAGCGCGCTCTACGGGAAAGAGAACTTCGAGCTGATCAGCGGCGAGCCGGTTCTTGGCGGCTTGCGCGGCGAACTCAAGCACTTCTTCTGCCCAAGCTGCATGAGCTGGATGTTCACGCGCCTCGACAGCCTCGGCCCCTTTGTCAACATCCGTCCCACCATGCTGGACGATGCCTCAGGCTTCCGGCCGTTCGCGGAGACCTATACCTGCGAGGCGATGCCCTGGGCGAAGACGACGGCCGTGCGCAGCTTCGAGAAGTTCCCGGAGATGGAGCAGATGCCGGCTTTGCTCGCCGAATTCGCCGAGAGCGATTTTTAGGGACCGCCGCTAAGGCACCGGCTCCCGTCTATTGTGGCTTTTGACAAGGAAAGCCTTCGCCATGCCATTGAGCGTCAGGCTCCGGCGCCTGCCGGGCATCTACGCCATTGCGCACCTCGCCCCCGGCTCGCCTATACCCGAATGGGCCGACGGCGAGGGCTTCGTCAGCATCAGCCGAACGGATGAGGAGCTATCGGTGGCGTGCCGGCAGGAGCAGGTTCCCGCCGCGGTCCAACAAGATCGGGAATGGCGCTGTCTGAAGCTCGTCGGGCCTTTCGCCTTCGACGAATCCGGCGTCGTGCTCTCGGTCATCCGGCCCATTTCCGAAGCCGGACTTGGAGTTTTCGTGGTTTCGACGTTCGACGGAGACCATGTTCTGGTCAAGGCGGTGGATCTGCCCCAGGTCGAGATGCTGCTCGAAGCAGCCGGGCACTCCATGCTCTAAAAGCAAATCCTCAGCTCAGCAGACCCTTGACCATCGTGCTGGCCTTGCAGAAGTCCATCTGGCCTCTGTAGCGCTCCTTGAGCCTCAGCATGCAACGGCCGACATCACGAAGGCTCTTCGAATCGGTCTCCTCGACCACCTCGCGGCAGACCTGCTCCATCTCGCCGCTATCGAGCTGGGCGGGAAGAAAATCGGCGATGATCGCGATTTCGTCGCGCTCACGCTCGGCAATATCGAGACGCCCGGCCTCCTCGTGGGCGCGGGCCGACTCTTCGCGCTGTTTCATCATCTTCGACAGGATGCGGATGATTTCCTCATCTCCCGTCGGATCGCGGCCTTCCCTACGGTCCGCCTCGTCGCGGTCGCGGATCGCGGCATTGACCAGCCGCAGCATTCCCAATCGGCGCTTGTCCTGCTCCTTGACCGCTGTGTTCAAGGCTTCCGCAAGCTGCTCACGCAACGCTTGATGCATCACCATAACGCCACCACTTTGCCTCATTCGCCTCGTTAGCTGGCGATGTATTGGCAATCCTTATAATCGATTCGAAAGTCGCGGTCGCCGCCTTGCGTAGGGTTCCCCATTCGCCTCGTTTTTGCTCCCACCGGGACGCAAAATCGGCCGAACAGAGTCCGCATTATATCCCAGCGCCTCGGTTTCGTCACCTTACGATGAACGGCGCGGCCGTGTAATGGTTGCGGAGTTCTGACGCAAGCCACTTGCGGAACGGCCGCTGAGCGGCGATATCCCTTTTTGGCTGGCATGGGCTGGCAAATCCACGACAAGACGACGACGCAAGAACACGAGGGCAGGCGATGACCGACGGCTGGACAAAACGCACGCCAACCGCGCTTCTGGTGCTGGCCGACGGCACGGTGATCGAAGGCCAGGGCCTTGGCGCGACAGGCGCGACCGAGGGTGAGGTTTGCTTCAACACCGCGTTGACCGGTTATCAGGAAATCCTGACGGACCCCTCCTATGCGAGGCAGATCGTGACCTTCACCTTTCCGCATATCGGAAATGTGGGCACGAATGATGAAGATTTCGAGGACCTGGTGCCGGACAACGCCGCCGGCGCGGTCGGCGCGATCTTCAGGGCCGACATCTCCCCTTATTCCAACTACCGCGCGGCGTCCGGCCTCGACGAGTGGCTGAAGAAGCGCGGCGTCATCGCCCTCTGCGGCATCGACACCAGGGCTCTCACGGTTCACATTCGCGAGAAGGGCATGCCGAACGCGGTGATCGCGCATGATCCCGAAGGGCGTTTCGACGTCGAGGCGCTGAAGGCGCGCGCTAAGGCGTGGCCGGGTCTCGAGGGCATGGATTTGGCCAAGGACGTCGCCGCCGGGAAGCCGGTCGATTTCGCCGAGGCCCCCTGGGCCTGGGGCTCCGGATATGGCCGGGGCGCCGACGATGCCCGTTATACGATCGTTGCCATCGATTACGGCACCAAACGCAACATCCTGCGCCTGATGACCGGTCTCGGCGCCAAGGTGGTCATCGTGCCGCCGACGGCGAGCGCCGAGGAAATCCTCGCCCATCAACCCGATGGCATCTTCCTGTCCAACGGCCCCGGTGATCCGGCGGCGACCGGCGCCTACGCGGTGCCGACCATCCAGGAGCTTCTGAAGTCCGATATCCCGATCTTCGGGATCTGCCTCGGGCACCAGATGCTGGCGCTGGCGCTCGGCGGCAAGACGCAGAAGATGCACCAGGGCCATCACGGCGCGAATCATCCGGTGAAGGATTTCACCACCGGCAAGGTAGAGATCGTCTCGATGAACCACGGCTTTGCGGTGGCTCGCGACACTCTGCCGGATGGCGTCGTGGAGACGCATGTCTCGCTGTTCGACGGCTCCAATTGCGGACTGCGCCTCAAGGACAAGCCGGTCTTCTCGGTGCAGCATCACCCTGAGGCTTCCCCCGGACCGCAGGATTCGCACTACCTCTTCAGCCGCTTCTTCGAAATGATCGAAGAGCACAAGGCAAACCAGGGTAAGGCTGCCTGAAACTCTGGGCCGGCGCAGCGCGCGGCCAGACAGCCGCGCTTCGTTGCCGCCGGCAACAATCTGGTCAGTTCATCTCGCGCCATCGCCGGTGCCGGCGCACGATAATTCGGCGAGCGATTCGCCCATCCGCCTCTTGAGTATGACAGCGCTCGCCGCACACACTGCCTTGAAGGGCCGGGAGGATCGCCTCTCTGCTCTGTGCGTAGGAAGACCGGCTGGACATGGATCTCAAATGATGAAACCCGAGGAGTTCCGTGCGTGGCGCCGGTCGCTGGGTCTCAAGCAGAAGGACGCGGCCGAGAGGCTGGGCCTGAAGAAGCGGGTGATTCAGTACTACGAAAAGGGTCATCGCGACGGCAAGCGCGTCGACGTGCCAAGAACGGTGGAGCTCGCCTGCCTCGCGCTTTCCCTTGGCTGCGAGCGCTATGACGGGCGCCCCCTGCCCCGCTCAGCAAGCGATCTTCCGACTCTCCAGGCGTCGAGCCGTACCGCGCGGCCCGAGGACTGACGAGCGGTCTTGAATTCAGTTTGGGATTCGCATCGGAAATTCCGCATTTCCGGGGTTCTGCTTCGCCGCGCAATTCCGTATAAGCCGCTTCCAGCCTGAAATCGCGTCAACCTGCGCCTCGACCAGCGCCTTGCGCTGGCCCATTTTTGCGCCGATCGACAACGGAACGAGACGATGCCGAAGCGCCAAGACCTCAAGTCCATCCTCATCATCGGCGCGGGGCCGATCATCATCGGCCAAGCCTGCGAGTTCGATTACTCGGGCACGCAAGCCTGCAAGGCGCTCAAGGCCGAGGGCTACCGAATCATCCTGATCAACTCGAACCCGGCGACGATCATGACTGATCCCGATCTCGCCGACGCCACCTATATCGAGCCGATCACGCCGGAAGTCGTCGCCAAGATCATCGCCAAGGAGCGGCCGGACGCCCTTCTGCCCACCATGGGCGGCCAGACGGCGCTCAACACGGCGCTGTCGCTGAAGCGCATGGGCGTTCTCGAAAAGTATGGCGTCGAGATGATCGGCGCCAACGCGGCCGCCATCGACAAGGCCGAGGACCGCGCCCTCTTCCGCGAGGCCATGGCCAAGATCGGCCTCGCCACGCCGCGCTCGATGCTGGCCAACGCCACGGAAGCCAAGGCCGCCGACAAGCGCCTCCACGAGGAGCGGCGCGCGGCGCTTGCCAGCTCCATCGCCGACGAGGCCGAGCGTGGGGCAGCGCTCGACCGGATGGAGGCCGAATGGCTTCTGGGCGAAGCGGATCGCAAGCAGCGCTACATGACGCAGGCGCTGGCCGCCGCCGCCGAGGCGCTGAACAGCATCGGCCTGCCGGCGATCATCCGCCCCTCCTTCACCCTCGGCGGGACGGGCGGCGGTATCGCCTTCAACCGCTCGGAGTTCTTCGAGATCGTCGAGCGCGGGCTCGATGCCTCGCCGACGACCGAAGTGCTGATCGAGGAGAGCGTTCTCGGCTGGAAGGAGTACGAGATGGAAGTGGTCCGCGACCGGGCGGACAACTGCATCATCGTGTGCTCCATCGAGAACGTCGACCCGATGGGCGTTCACACCGGCGATTCGATCACCGTCGCCCCGGCGCTGACGCTGACCGACAAGGAATATCAGGTGATGCGCAACGCCTCGATCGCGGTGTTGCGCGAGATCGGCGTGGAGACCGGCGGCTCCAACGTGCAGTTCGCCGTCAACCCGGCGGACGGACGTCTCGTGGTCATCGAGATGAACCCGCGCGTGTCGCGCTCCTCGGCGCTCGCGTCGAAGGCGACCGGCTTCCCGATCGCCAAGGTCGCGGCCAAGCTCGCCGTCGGCTACACGCTGGACGAGCTCGACAACGACATCACGGGTGGCGCGACGCCGGCCTCCTTCGAGCCGTCGATCGACTATGTCGTCACCAAGATCCCGCGCTTTGCCTTCGAGAAGTTCCCGGGCGCAGAGCCGATCCTCACCACGTCGATGAAGTCGGTGGGCGAGGTCATGGCGATCGGCCGCACCTTCGAGGAATCGCTTCAGAAGGCGCTTCGCGGCCTTGAGACCGGGCTCGACGGCCTGGACGACATCGAGATTCCCGGCATCGGCGAGGGCGACGACAAGAACGCCATCCGCGCCGCCCTCGGCACGCCGACGCCCAACCGTCTGCGCATGGTCGCCCAGGCGCTGCGCCTCGGCGCGAGCCCCGAGCTCGTCCACGAGGCTTCAAAGATCGATCCCTGGTTCATCGCGCGCATCAAGGCGCTCATCGATCTCGAGGCCCGTATCAAGGAGCACGGCCTGCCCCAGGACGAGCAGAACCTGCGCTTCCTGAAGGCGGCGGGCTTCTCGGATGCGCGCCTGGCCAGCCTCGCCCACACCGACCAGGCCAAGGTCCGCGCGCTTCGCGAGCGGCTGGGCGTGCGGCCGGTCTACAAGCGCATCGACACCTGCGCGGCCGAGTTCGCCTCCCCGACCCCCTACATGTACTCGACCTACGAACGCCCCTTCGCCGGCGCGACGCGCAGCGAGGCCGAGGTGTCGGATCGCCGGAAGGTGGTGATCCTCGGTGGCGGACCGAACCGTATCGGCCAGGGCATCGAGTTCGATTATTGCTGCTGCCATGCCGCCTTCGCGCTGAAAGACGCGGACTTCGAGGCGATCATGGTCAACTGCAACCCGGAGACCGTGTCGACCGACTACGACACCTCCGATCGCCTCTACTTCGAGCCGCTGACCGTCGAGGACGTCCTTGAGATCCTCCATGCCGAGAAGCAGCGCGGCACGCTCCATGGCGTCATCGTGCAGTTCGGCGGCCAGACGCCGCTGAAGCTCGCCAATGCGCTGGAGCAGGCGGGCATCCCGATTCTCGGCACGGCGCCCGACATGATCGACCTTGCGGAGGATCGCGACCGCTTCCAGCGCCTGCTGACGAAGCTCGGCCTGCTTCAGCCCAAGAACGGCATCGCCTATTCGGTGGAGCAGGCGCGCCTGGTGGCGGCCGAGCTCGGTTTCCCGCTGGTGGTGCGCCCGTCCTACGTGCTCGGCGGGCGGGCGATGCAGATCATCCGCGACGAGGCGACCCTCTCCAACTACCTGCTCGGCACCGTGCCGGAGCTGGTTCCGGAGGAGATCAAGGCGCGCTATCCCAACGACAAGACCGGGCAGATCAACACCCTGCTCGGCAAGAACCCGCTGCTCTTCGACTCCTATCTCGCCAACGCGACCGAGGTCGACGTCGACTGCCTGTCGGATGGCGGCAATGTCTACGTTGCCGGGATCATGGAGCACATCGAGGAAGCCGGCATCCACTCGGGCGATTCGGCCTGCTCGCTGCCGGTCCACTCGCTGAGCGAGGAGATCGTCGCCGAGATGCGGCGCCAGACCGAAGTGCTGGCCCGCGCGCTGGCGGTCGGCGGCCTGATGAACGTCCAGTACGCCATCAAGGATGGCGAGATCTACGTTCTCGAGGTGAACCCGCGCGCCTCGCGCACCGTGCCGTTCGTCGCCAAGACCATCGGCGCGCCAATCGCCAAGGTGGCGGCGCGCATCATGGCCGGCGAGGATCTTCACAAGGCGTTCTCGGCCTATGGCGGCGTTCCGTCGGATGGGCCGCTCGGCCACATCGCGGTCAAGGAAGCGGTGTTCCCCTTCGCCCGCTTCCCCGGCGTCGACACGCTGCTCGGGCCCGAGATGCGCTCGACGGGCGAGGTCATGGGCCTCGACCGCGACTATGCGCTGGCTTTCGCCAAGTCGCAGCTCGGCTCAGGCACGGACCTGCCTCTGGAAGGCACGGTCTTCATCTCCGTCCGGGACGAGGACAAGGCCCGCATCCTGCCGGCGGTGCGCACGCTCCACGACTTCGGCTTCCGCATCTGGGCAACCAGCGGCACCCAGCGCTATCTCGAAAGCGAGGGCGTTCCGGCGGAGAAGATCAACAAGGTGCTCGAAGGCCGCCCGCATATCGAGGACGCGATTCGCAATCGTCAGGTCCATCTCGTGTTCAACACGACGGGCGGAGCCAAGACGGTGTCGGATTCGCGCTCGCTGCGCCGGGCGGCTCTGATCCACAAGGTGCCCTACTACACGACGCTGGCGGGCATGGCGGCCGCGGTCCAGGCGATCGAGGCTCTGCGAGCCGGCAGCCTTGAAGTCAGATCGCTCCAATCCTATTTTGTTCGGGCCTGAGATGTTGGCCGCGACCGCTGGACGGCCGCGGCCCATCGATTGTAACCTTCGTGCGCTGGTTCCGACCGTTCGGTCGGGGCCGGCTTGTTTTTATCGGTCGCGTCCGCGCGGCCTGCGTTTGGGAAGAGCAGGATTCCGGCCCTGGCCGGACTTCTGGGAAGGATCAAGGCATGGAAAAGGTTCCGATGACCGTGAGCGGCTTCGAAACGCTCAAGGAAGAACTTCGCCGCCGTCAACAGGAAGAGCGTCCCCGGATCATCCAGGCGATCGCCGAGGCGCGTTCTCATGGCGACCTTTCCGAAAATGCCGAATATCATGCGGCCAAGGAGTCGCAGAGCCTGAACGAAGGTCGCATAGCCGAGCTCGAGGATCTGACGGCGCGTGCCGAGGTCATCGACGTTTCCAAGCTCTCCGGCGACAAGATCAAATTCGGCGCCAAGGTCACGCTGGTGGATGAGGACACAGAGGAAGAGAAGGTCTACCAGATCGTCGGCGATCAGGAGGCCGACGTGAAGTCCGGCCGCATCTCCATTTCTTCGCCCATCGCCCGCGCCCTGATCGGCAAGAGCGAGGGCGATTCGGTCGAAGTGTCGGCTCCGGGCGGCGCCCGCTCCTACGAGATTATGTCCGTCACCTGGGGCTGAGCGACCGGCAAAGCCATGCGGTTGAGGAATGTCGAGGTCATCGCGCCGAACTTCAAGCGGCGCCTTTCCGGCGTGACCTCGACTGTCGTTCAGCTTCTGCCCCTTCAGGCAAGGGCCCTTGGCATCGCCGCTCTCGGGCCCGGCCTTCCCAGTGACCTCCCTCATATCGCCTGGTGGCAGGTGCCGGGACTTTGGCGGAGGCCGGAGCGCCGGCCGTTCCGCATCTGGCATGCCCGGCGCAATGTCGAGATGCTGGCCGGGATCGTGCTGCGCGACATTCTGCGCATGCCGCTGAAGCTGCTCTTCACCTCGGCCGCCCAGCGCAACCACACCGCCTGGACCCGCTTTCTGATCGACCGCATGGACGCGGTCATCGCGACCAGCGCCAGGAGTGCCGCGTTTCTGAAGGTCCCGGCAACCGTAAATATGCACGGCATCGACCTCTCGCGCTTCACTCCCGACGGCCCATTGCCCGCTGAAGCAAAGCGGTTCGAAGGACGGCTCGTCGTCGGTTGCTCGGGGCGCGTGCGCCACCAGAAGGGCACGGACGTCTTCGTCGACGCGATGATCGCCCTTCTGCCGCGCCATCCCGAATGGACCGCCGTCATCACCGGCCGCACGACGCCCGAGCACGCCGCCTTTCAGCGCGATCTCGCAGAGCGGATCGAGCGGGCGGCCCTTGCCGATCGCATCGTGTTTCTGGGCGAGGTGGACGACATCACGCCGTGGTTCCGCCGTTTCGACCTCTATGTCGCGCCACCGCGCAACGAGGGATTCGGCCTGACACCGCTGGAGGCGATGGCCTGCGGCACGCCTGTGGTCGCTTCCACCGCCGGCGCATTCCAAGAGCTGGTGGTCGAGGGAGTTACGGGACGCATTGTCCCGGCGGGAGACGCCGCGGCGCTGGCGGATGCGGCCGAGGTCTACATGGCCGACGCGGCGCTGCGCCATGCCGCCGGCCAGGCGGCCCTGACTCACGTGCGCGAGCATTTCCCCCTGGAGCGCGAGGCCGCCGGCATCGCCGCCGTCTACGAGCGCTTGTGGGACACGTCGCCCTCTTCGCCGGCGAAATCGGCCTCGATGATATCCACCAGCCTGTAGCGCACACCGAAAAGACGGCTCAGATGGTCGCCCGCCAGCTTCACCTGCGTCAGCAGGCGGCGACCGAGAAAAGGCAGGTTGGTCAGAGAGATCGGCAAGGAGGCGCGCGGCGCCTGGATGGACGTGCCCACCGGGATTGGCGTCGGCAGCCCACGCCGCGCCAGAATATGCACCTGCATGGCCAGAGCCGGCTCTACCTGGAAAGACACCAGTCCTGGCAACGTGTGGAGGAAGGCGTCCACAGGCGCGGCGCGATGCTCGGCCGCGGCAAGGAGCTTCCTCGCGCCCGCTGGCCACAGGATGTAGGCGGCCGAGCCTGACTTGTCACGATAGAGCCGCAGAATCGAAAGGCCTCCGCCGATCGTCCGCTCGTTGCGGCTGACGAAACGGCGCCGGTCGAAGTTCTCGAGGTTGAGGAAATCGATGCTGAGCAGGTTTCGCGCCGTCGCGAGGAGCGCGGGGACACGAGGTGAGAGAACGACGTCGTCCTCGAGAATCAGCATCGGTTCGCTGCCCCCGGCCACCCGCCGCCACAGTGCGCGATGCGAAAGAAAGCAGCCGAGTTCGGCCGGACTCAGCGGCCTCTCCCAGCTCCGTCCGAGCCCTGCCGTCGTCGCCGCGTCGATTGTGGATGCCTCGACCGCCGGGAGGCGCTCGAGCGCCATTCCATAGCGCTCGCCCTGTGCCTCCATGAAGGCACGGCGCTCGGTGGCGCGATCGAGATTGATGTAGACGAGGTCCATGCCCGCCCCTCAGTCCGCCCAAACCGACGGAAACAGCAGCACCAGCACCGTGACTAGCTCCAGGCGCCCGAGCAACATGATCGTCGACAGAATCCACAGCGCCGGATCGGAGAGCGAGGAGAAGTTGCCCGCCGGCCCGATGATCTGGCCGAAGCCGGGACCGACGTTGGACAGCGCTGTCAGCGAGCCGGAAAAGGCCGTGATGATGTCGATCCCGAGAATCATCAGGAGGACGGTTCCGACGAGAAGAGCGCCGAAGAACAGGAAGACGAAGATCGTTACCGTCTGGATGACCTCAACCGAGACTTCCTCGTTTCCGTATTTGATGCGCTGGACCGCGTGGGGTCGGATCAGGCTGCGGAAATTCGCCCGAACCAGCAGGAAGAGGATGACGAGGCGGTTCGCCTTGATGCCGCCGGCGGTCGAGCCGGCGCAGCCCCCGAGAAACATCGCCAGAAAGAAGATGCCGATCGCCGCGTTCGACCACAGCGTATAGTCCTCGGCGGCATAGCCCGTGGTGGTGATGACCGAGACGAGATGGAAGGACGAGGAGATGAGCGCCTCGCCGAAGGGCGTGTCATTGATCACCCGCCGCGTCACGGCGATGGCGAAGGACATGGCGACGCAGGTGAGAAGAAACACCACGACCTGAGGGTCGCTCCACAGCTGGAAGCGGCGCGGCAGGAAGGCGCGGATATAGACGACGAAGGGCAAGGCCGCGAGCGCCATGAAGATGGTCGAGGCGACGAGAATTCCACGATTGTCGAAATAGCCCATGGAGGCGTCGTGGGTCGAATAGCCGCCGGTCGCCAGCGTCGTCATGGCGTGATTGGCGGCGTCGAAGACGCCCATGCCGAGCGCGAAATAGCTCAACGCACAAAGAAACGTTAGCGTGAGATAGGCGGTGATCAGGCCGGCGGCGAGCTGGTTGACGCGAGGCAAAACCTTGTCCGAGCGATCGGAGCTTTCCATGTGAAAAAGCGACAACCCGCCCGCCGACAGCGAAGGCAGGATCAGGATCACCATGACGATGATGCCGATGCCGCCCATCCACTGGAGCAGCGAGCGCCACAGGAGAAGGCCGCGCGGCAGCGCGTCGAGCCCGGAGATCACGGTCGATCCCGTGGTCGTCAGGCCCGACATCGCCTCGAAGAACGCGCCGGCATAGGTGATGTTGATCGAGGAGAAATAGAGTGGCAGCGCGCCGATGGCCGAGGTGAAGATCCAGACGGTCGTGACCAGCAGGAAGCCGAGCTTCTGACTGAAGACCTCGGGGCGCCCGCCCCGGGTCGCCACCGCTACCAGCGAACACGCCGCCGCGATCAGGGACCCGGTTCCGACGAAGATCTGCCAGTCCTTGCTCCCGTCGGCGAAGTCGATGAGGGCAGGCACGAGCATCGCGCCCGAAACCGTTATGCCGAAGATCGAACAGACGTGAAAGACGGTCTTGAGAATGGCCCGCGCCCCTGTTTGCCCCGGCGGCATCCTCTTCCGGCGCCGACGATGGCGGGTTCTACCGTTTCGTTCGTCGTCGGGCAAATCCGGCCGATGACGGGCATCCCCTTCCCGTTCACACATTTTGAGGAAGAGCGATGTTGAAAACCGCGACACCTCGCCCCGGCGGCGCCCGCGCGCGGTCGCCGGACGGTCGCGGCTCTGCTATTGAATGAGCTTTCAGAGACTGCCATCTGCCTGACAGACGCAAAGCAGGACAAGGCCATGACGGATCGCCACGCACACGTTTTGATTCTCGGTTCCGGCCCTGCCGGCTACACGGCCGCGATCTACACCGCTCGGGCGATGATGAAGCCGCTGCTGGTGGCCGGGCTTCAGGAGGGCGGCCAGCTCACCATAACCACCGATGTCGAGAACTATCCCGGCTTCGCCGATCCGATCCAGGGGCCGTGGCTGATGGAGCAGATGAAGGCGCAGGCGCTGCATGTGGGCGCCGAGATGGCGAGCGACCTCATTGTCGAGGCCGACCTTTCGTCCCGCCCCTTCCGTCTCAAGGGCGATTCCGGCGATACCTATACCTGCGACGCGCTGATCATCGCCACAGGCGCCCAGGCCAAATGGCTCGGCATCGCCAGCGAGACGACGTTCCAAGGGTTCGGCGTCTCGGCCTGTGCCACGTGCGACGGCTTCTTCTATCGCGGCAAGGACGTGGTGGTCGTGGGCGGCGGCAACTCGGCGGTAGAGGAAGCGCTCTATCTGTCCAATATCGCGCGCTCCGTCACCCTGGTTCACCGGCGCGACACCCTGCGCGCGGAGCGCATCATGCAGGAGCGCCTCTTCGCCCAGAAGAACGTCGAGATGCTCTGGAACACGGAGATCGACGAGATTCTCGGTGTCGAAAAGCCGATGCGCTCGGTGACGGGCGTTCGCCTGCGCAATCTGGCCAACGGCACTCTCAACGAGGTCAAGACGGACGGCGTCTTCATCGCCATCGGTCACGCCCCGGCTGTCGAACTCTTCGTCGGGCAGTTGAAGCAGAAGCCCTCCGGCTATCTCTGGGTCGAGCCGGGGACCACCAGAACGTCGATTCCGGGGGTCTTCGCCGCCGGCGATGTCACCGACGACACCTATCGTCAGGCCGTCACCGCCGCCGGATTGGGCTGCATGGCGGCGCTCGAAGCGGAAAAATGGCTTGCGGCGTCCTCTCGTTAGGACATCATCAAGAATTGTGTGAGGATTGTTGTCTGGCCGCCGCGGCTCTCAGCCATAGATTGCCTCACAAAGATCTGGCAGCGAAATCGAGACCAAGCGCAAATCGGCCTCAAGTTCGGTGCTTGCAAAGCAGGCGACGGCATCGAATCGGTTAGAAAAGCTCGAACGGTGCCGTGAACTGGTTGATGTCGAGGTTTGACAGCGGCCGGCAACGAAACAAGACGATAACATACGGCACTGCCATGGCGGTGCCGGGAGGGGAAGAAGGAACATGGCGCTCGACTGGGATAAGCTGCGGATCTTTCACGCGGCTGCCGAGGCCGGCTCCTTCACGCACGCCGCCGACCAGCTCAATCTCAGCCAGTCCGCGATCAGCCGGCAGGTGGCCGCGCTGGAGCAGGAGATCGGAGCTCCCCTCTTCCATCGTCACGCGCGCGGTCTCGTCCTGTCCGAACAGGGCGAGCTGCTCTTCCAGACCACCAACGACGTCATCAAGCGTCTGGAATCGGTCCAGATGCAGCTCTCCGAGACCCAGGAGAAGCCGACAGGCAAGCTGCGCGTCACCACGACGGTCGGCCTGGGGTCCGGCTGGCTGACGGAGCGCGCGAAGGAGTTTCTGGAACTCTATCCGGAAGTCGAGTTGCAACTGGTCTTCGACAACGAGGAAATCGACCTGACGATGCGCAAGGCAGACGCGGCGATCCGTTTGCGCGCGCCCCAGCAGCCCGACCTGATTCAGCGACGGCTGTTCACCGTCCACCTCCACGTCTATGCCTCGCCCGCCTATCTGTCGCGCTTCGGGCGGCCTCGCTCCATCGAGGAACTCGACAAGCATCGCATCGTCACCTTCGGCGAACCGACGCCCAGCTATCTGCGCAACTTGAATGCCCTGGAAACCGTCGGACTTCCCGACAACCAGGTCCGCAGCCCTATCCTCCAGATCAACAATCTCATGTCCATCAAGCTGGTCATCGAGAGCGGGATCGGGCTGGCGCTGCTGCCGGATTACATGATCGACAAGCAGTCGAAGCTGGTGCAGGTGCTGCCCGACGTCGATCTACCGACGTTCGACACCTACTTCTGCTATCCCGAACAGCTGCGGAACGCCGCGAAGCTGAAGGTCTTTCGCGATTTCCTGATCTCGAAGGCGCGAACTTGGTCCTATTGAGCAGCCAAGTCGCGTGCGACGCGGCCGAACGGGCGGGTATCAGGACGTCGTCGACCGCCCACCAATGAGTTATGAACAGGCGCATGCGCAAAATGCATGCCAGCCATGCGCTGGCCCCACTGGTGAGCCGCAAGATCAGGCATATCTTGATCCTCAGTTGGCTTGAGCGATTCCTCCTCCCATTGCTCGGCCAGCTATTCCTCCCAAGGGTTTGCTTTCTTGGAAAGTTCCCTTATTGGCCAGGTTCGTTGAACCTGGCTTTTTTTTGTCCGAAATAGAGATCTTCTGCTCCCTTTGCTTAGAAGACATGGGGCGCAAGGGATTGGGTGTGCAAGAGACTGCCGGCCGTCGGGTGAATCCGATTCTGTGGTCGTCGCCAGGGCATTCGGACTTTCATCCGGCGCGTGTCGCATCCTTCCGAATCATGGTCGTGCGGATCATGGCTTAGTTTCGGCGGTTCGCTGCATGGCAGTGCCGTCCCGTGTCCCGCCCGACCCCATGCCTATTCCGCAAATGCCCGGTCATGGTCCCAAGGGCTGGGCGCCCTTCCAAGACGGTTTGCGATTGCAAGGGAGAGGGCGACCGGCTCGGGCAAGCCGATCGCCCTCTTGTGATTAACGGGTGAGTGCGGCGCAGAAGCGCTGGATTCGCTCGCAGGCCTGCTCCAGCAGCTCGTCAGACGTCGCATAGGAAATGCGGAAGTTGGGCCCGAGACCAAAGGCCGAACCATGGACCACCGCGACGGCCTCCGTCTCGAGAAGCTCGGTGACGAAATCCTCGTCGTTCTGGATGATCTTGCCCGAAGGCGCTTTCGTTCCAATCAGCTCCGCGCAGGAAGGATAGACGTAGAACGCACCCTCCGGCGAAGGGCAGCGAAGACCAGGCGCCTGGTTGAGCATGGAAACGACGAGGTCGCGCCGCTTCTCGAAGCGTTTGCGCCGCTCCTCGATGAAGTCCTGCGGGCCCGTCAAAGCCTCCACGGATGCCCACTGGGCGATGGTGCATGCGCCCGAGGTCTGCTGACCCTGGATCACGTCCATGGCCTTGATCAACTCGACCGGTCCGGCGGCGTAGCCGATGCGCCAGCCAGTCATGGCATAGGCCTTGGACACGCCATTGATGGTGAGGGTGCGGTCAAAGAGGCCCGGCTCGACCTGGGCAGGCGTCGTGAACACGAAGTCGCCGTAGACGAGATGCTCGTAGATGTCGTCCACCATCACCCAGACATGGGGGTGACGCATCAGCACGTCGGTCAAACCCTTGATTTCGTCGCGCGTGTAGGCGGCGCCCGAGGGATTGGACGGCGAGTTGAAGAGGAACCACTTGGTCCTCGGCGTGATGGCCTTTTCGAGAGCTTCCGGCGTCAGCTTGAACTTCGTCTCGATTCCAGCCTCCACGATCACCGGCGTACCGCCGCAGATCGCCACCATTTCCGGATAGCTTACCCAATAGGGCGCCGGAATGATGACCTCGTCGCCGGGATTGACCGTGGCCATGAAGGCGTTGAACAGCACCTGCTTGCCGCCCGTTCCGACAATGGTCTGTTCCGGCTTGTAGTCGAGGCCGTTCTCGCGCTTGAACTTCAGCGCGATTGCCTGGCGAAGCTGCGGAATACCCAAAACAGGGGGATATTTAGTTTCGCCACGAGAAATCGCGTCGATCGCCGCCTGCTTGATATTGTCGGGCGTATCGAAATCCGGTTCTCCCGCGCCGAGGCCGATGACATCACGGCCTTTCGCCTTGAGTTCGCGCGTTTTCTGAGCGACCGCCATGGTCGCAGAGGGCTTTACGCGATCGAAGACATCGGCAAGGAACGCCATGGGAAGAAACCCCGAAGAAGAGAGATGAAGACAAGCCCGGCGGCCGTGCCGCGAAGGCGGAGCGACACTAATGCGCCCCGCGCTTGCGCGCAACCGCGTAAGGGCTGCTCCATTGCCCAGCATTTGTGCAATTGCCTGGCCCCGGGGCCAGGCAATCCGATCCGTCGACAGATTCTTCGGAGAGGACGGCGTCCGGCTTACGGTGCCGCGTAGACCACGCCGCACGCCAGCCGCGATCCGGCATCGCCAGAGGGCTGCGACTGGTAATCGTCGGTTCCTGCGTGGATGATGATGGCGGTGCCGTCGGCGTCGTTGAGGGGTGCCTCGCCGCCCGCAAGCGAAACGTGCTCGTTGAAGTGATCGAACTTGGCGGCACCATTCACAGCGCTGAAGTTCGGCATATCGCCGGCGTGTGACCCGCCTTCGACCTTAAAGCCATGTTTCGCATCGGTCGGATTGTAATGGCCCCCAGCCGACGAGAAATCGCCGTCGCAGGCGCCCGTCTGATGGAAGTGAATGGCGTGCTCGCCATCGGGCAAGCCCGAGAGGTCCGCCTTGAGCAGGACGCCGCTTGGTGTCTGCGACAGCACAATGGTTCCGAGGGATTTTCCGTCCTGCGTCTTCATATCGACGTTGACGTCTTGCGCCGTCTCCGAGACCTGGGCGAACGCGGATGAGGCGAGGCAGGCCGCGAAAGCGGTCATAACGATCATCTTCATGAGGTCGTCCTTCCTTGGGGTTGGCGGTTGGCGTGTTCAGACCGTCGGGCTGAAGCCACCGAACTCCGGGAGAAAGGCGCGCCGCGCGCTGCCGTTCCATTTCGGCAGTTCAAACGCCCGAGAAGGGCGCGCCTACCGCCGCATGCTGCCATTGTTCGTCGTCGCCAGGGGCAAGCGGACACCCGACGTCTTGCACGCGCCGCCAAGCCCGACTAGCCAGGAGCCGCTTTCTGGAGAAATTCCTTGAGTCGAATCGTTGCCAACTCGCTGCTGCTTCTCGCCGGCGCCATATGGGGCATGGGTTTCATCGCCCAATCCTCGGCGATGGATGCCGTCGGCCCGTGGACCTATACGGCCGTCCGCTTCGCTCTCGCGAGCCTGTCTGTGCTGCCCTTCGCCGTCAGGGAGGCGCGCCGCGCCCCGCAGCCGCTGTCCCGCCGCGACTGGCATGGCTTCCTCGTGGTTGGCGCCATGATGTTTCTGGGCTCCATTATCCAGCAGGTCGGTATCGCTTTCACAAGCGTCACCAACGCCGGGTTCCTCACCGGCCTTTACGTCGTCATCACGCCACTGCTCGCCATGGTGCTTCTGCGCCACCGCGCTCATTGGGTGGTGTGGCCATCGGCGGCAGCGGCCTTCGTCGGCATCGTCTTGATTGGCGGCGGCAAGCTCGCGGCGCTCGGCCGAGGCGACGCATTGATGGTGCTGTGCGCTGTCTTCTGGGCACTTCAGATTCTGTCCGTCGGCTTTTTTGCCGGCCGCGGCAGCCGACCTCTGGCGCTCTCCTGCGCGCAATTCGCCATCACCAGCGTCTTGAGCTTCGTCGGAATGGCCGTTCTTGAGCCTTTTTCGCTCAACGCGATCCTCTCCGCATGGCCTGAGATCGTCTATGGCGGCGTCTTTTCCTGCGGCTTCGCCTTCACGCTTCAGATCATTGGTCAACGATATACGACCGCGCCCCAGGCGGCCATCTTCCTCTCCTCCGAGTCGCTTTTCGCGGCGCTGTTCGGGGCCATCGTCCTTGGAGAGCGTATCGCCGCGATCGGGCTTTTTGGCTGCGCGCTTATCTTCGCCGCCATGCTTGCCGTGGAATTGGTGCCTCTGTTGGCGGGTGGGCGCCGGGCACAAGCCAGCGCGAACTGAGGCCCACGCGCCTCAATGCGCCCCGTGCTTGCGCTGCGCCTCGATCCAATCGCCGGCGCCTTCCAGATCATCGAAGATGCGGCCGGTACGCCCGCTGAGTTCGCCGAATCCAGCCTCGAGGAACCATTTGCCCCGGCTGGACTGATGAAAGTCGCTGTCCAACCTCACGAGAACGGCGATCAACGCGTCCTCGTCCATCACCAGCATGCCGTCCTGGTCCGGGCTGCTCGTCGCAACCTTGATGGGGTGCAGAGATAGGCTCCGAGCTCGATGCATTGCGCCAGAATGCGCCGATCGGCCTCCCGGTTGCCGCTCAAAGGCGTGGATTTGTTCGGTTTTTCTTTAGACGTCTTTTCATTTGAGGTGCCAAAAGATGGACCTTCCATTACTGTCGCCGATCGATACCGACTAGCCTGAAAGAGCGGCCCTCATGGCTCCCGCGCCCGCCCCGACCCACCCCTTGGTGCGCCACCTTCGAAGCACCACCGACATCACGAGCGACGACCTTGACGCCCTCTTGTCGCTGATGCGCGACCAGCAGGATGTGGACAAGGGTTACGAGGTCGTGCGCGAGGGGGACCACCCGACCCGGTGCTGTCTGCTGCTGACCGGTTTCGCCTGCCGCTACAAGCTCATGAGCGACGGCAGCCGGCAGATCGTGGCCTTTAACGTGCCCGGCGATCTTCCGGATCTCCTGAGCCTGCATCTAGGCGTCATGGATCACAGCCTCGCCACCCTGGCGCCCTCGCGGCTCGCCTATGTGCCGCACGACGCGCTGCGCCAGCTCACCGCCGAACGGCCGAAGCTGACGGCGTGCCTATGGCGCCAGACCATCATCGACAGCTCGATGTTTCTGGAATGGATGACCGGTCTCGGCCGCCGCGCGGCGCCGTCGCGCCTCGCTCATCTGATTTGCGAGGTCATGGCGCGCCTGGCGATCGTCGGGCTGGTGGACGAGGGGCAGACCATCCTTCCGGTGACGCAGGCCGACCTCGCCGACGCTCTCGGCCTCAGCTACGTTCACGTCAACCGCATTCTTCAGGAGTTCAGCCGCGAGGGATTGCTGGACTTCCGCAGGCGCCTTCTCACCGTCCACGACTGGCCCCGGCTGAAGGAGATCGCCGAGTTCGACCCCACCTACCTTCACCTGATGCAGCCGGCCACCATCGATTGACCGCGACGTCCGTTGCGGGAATATCTATTTGCAGACGCCCCGGCGGCGCTGCTTGGCGTCGATGTGGAGATGATCCGCGTGGTCCTCGTTGTAGCCGGGGCCGAGCACCGTGCCGAAGTAGCGACAGGCGCCCTGGCGCACGGCCTTCTGGAACGGCCGCTCGCGGAAGTCGAAGAAGCCCTTCTTCTCCACCTCGATCTTTTCACCGCTGGCGAACAGGAAGCCGCCCACATCGAGGGCGTTGCCGCTGGCGTGCTCGCTGATGGTGCGCGAGCCGGCGATGCGCGTGCAGCGGTAGGAGGACATGTTGATCACGGCGGTTGGGGTCTTCCATAGCGTCGAGCGCGCCGCCGGAACCACCTCGTTCTTCATCCACTGGGCGGCCTTCAGCGCCGCTTGGCAGTTGAGCGTTGCCGCCGGCTTCATCGCGATCCCCGGCAGGATTTCTGCCACCTTGACCGGGTAGTCGATGCCGCAGCTCCGGCTGGCGGAGATGCTCGTCGCGTCGACGAAGCGCACGCCCATCTGTGTCAGCGCTTGGCGGCAAGCCATTTCCGAGGACGGCATCGACGAATAGCCGCTGGGGCTCTCCGATTCCAGCGCGCCATGCGGGATCAGGCGATCGAGCAGCGAGCGGCCCGCCGGCTTGGCCGGCCGATAGGTCACATAGGTCGGAAGCGACGATTTCGGCTTCTGGCGCAGCGCCGGTGCCGCCGGCCGCGCGCCGGGCGTCACGGCCTGGAGCCCGTTCCACGGATCGGGCGCGGCATCGTTCAACTCGTTGTCGATGACGCCCATGTCCTCCAGCGGCGGCAGGGATGCTTCCTGCCGCGCCGGCTGCGGCGCGGCGGAGACCGGCGCGCGCGGCACCGCCATCTGCCTTGGCCTGCCGGGGTCGGATGGCACCGGAATGCTGGCCATCGGGGCGGGATGGACCGGCACCGCCGCCAACGGCTGCGGCCGCGAAGGCGCCGGCGCATAGGCGCTTTCGGCCGGAGCGACGTAAACCGGAACGGCAACGGGAACCGCCTGCTGCGGAATGTTGGCCAACGGCATGGGGGCAGCGGGAATGGAGCCGACGCTCTGTGGCACAGTGACCGAAGGGGCGCGCGTCCTCTGCTGCTGGACTGGCTGCGCGGCCGGAGCCACCAGCCGCTCCTGGCGCGTGGGCGCGGAAGGCTGATAGGCGTCGCCGATGGGGCCGCCCCATACCAACTGATCGGCGCGCGGCGCGCGCAGCGATCCGTCAAAGAGGGCGCTCGCCGCCGAAGCACCCATGGCGGCGAGCGCGATGATCGACCATCCAATTTTACGCGAATACATTCAGGGACGGCCTCTTGCTTTCCGCTGAACTCAAGCGGATGAGCCAAGGCTAGCCGGGTTTGGTAAGCGAACGGTAAATCCGCCGGTGGCAGACACCGGCGCGCGGCGCGTCCCGGCCGTCCAGATTCGGAAATTATCTATTCAGAACAATACCATGGCAAAATCGGCGGTGGATCGTTCAACCGCGCCGCGCCACGTGCCGCCTGGGCCGCAGCGGATCGGGGCCATAGCGGTTCGGCCCTGGCGTTCCCGCCAGAAAGCCATTCTCGACGATCACCCAGATGGCCCCGACCACGGGTACGAAGCCGATCGTCGCCCACCAGCCCGACTTGCCGCGGTCGTGAAAGCGCTTGGCCGAGATCGCGGCAAGCGGATAAAGCGCGCCGAGAGCCGCGACGAGCGCGACGACCTGACCAACACGCTTGGGCATCGGCGCAACGGCGACCGCCACGACAAACGCGGCGATAAGGACGCTGATGGCGGCGAGCCAGAAGCGCCGTCGATTGATCCGTCCCTCGAACGACAGCAGCAACTCCCGCGCGGTCACGCTCGCTCCTCTTCACAGTCTTGCGCCGACCCCTTCCAGAATCCGCTTTTGTTCTCCATATTCGCGCCATGGCTTCCAGAAAAGACCCCTCTCGCCCATCAGGCCGCCGTGGGCCCCTCACCGCGTTCAACGACGCCGCCGAATCGCGGGGCGGATTCGGCGAAGCGCCCCAGGCCGATTTGTCCGGCGATCCGGTCGATCTGTCCGGGCCGATTTCCGGCTGGGCCGACGCCATCGCCGAGGTGGCGGAAGAGCAGGCGGAGAAGAAGGCCGACACCGGAGGCAAGCCGAAGCGTTCTCACCCGAAAGATGAGAAGTCCGCCAAGGCCGGCAAAACCTCGCGCGGCACCTCCATCGGCGCCGCGACGGGACCGAAGGAGCGCGCCCGCGCCGGGCTCAACCCCGTCTCCGGGTTGAACATCGGACTCGAAGAGGCGGAGAAGATGCCGGACAGCGGCGTCACGGCGACGGTGGAGGCGCTGTCCAAGCTCATCGAATCCGGCAATCCGCTGCACAAGAACGGCGAGATCTGGGTGCCCCATCGCCCGGCCCGCCCGGAAAAGAGCGAAGGCGGCATTTCGCTGCGCATCAAGTCGGAGTTCGAGCCGCGCGGCGACCAGCCTACCGCGATTCGCGACCTCGTCTCCGGTCTCGCCGAGCATGATCAGACCCAGGTGCTGCTCGGCGTCACCGGCTCGGGCAAGACCTTCACCATGGCCAAGGTCATCGAGGAGACGCAGCGCCCGGCCCTGATCCTGGCGCCCAATAAGACTCTCGCCGCCCAGCTCTATTCGGAGTTCAAGAACTTCTTCCCCGACAACGCGGTGGAGTATTTCGTCTCCTACTACGACTACTATCAGCCGGAGGCCTACGTCCCGCGCTCGGACACCTATATTGAGAAGGAATCCTCGATCAACGAGCAGATCGACCGGATGCGCCACGCGGCCACCCGCGCCATCCTGGAGCGCGACGACTGCATCATCGTCGCCTCGGTGTCGTGCATCTACGGTATCGGCTCGGTCGAAACCTACACGGCCATGACCTTCCAGATGAGCGTCGGCGACCGGCTGGACCAGCGCCAGCTTCTGGCCGACCTCGTTGCCCAGCAATACAAGCGCCGCGACATGGATTTCTCGCGCGGCAGCTTCCGGGTTCGCGGCGATACGATCGAAATCTTTCCTGCCCACCTGGAGGACCGCGCCTGGCGCATCTCGCTCTTCGGCGACGAGATCGAGGAGATCACCGAGTTCGACCCGCTCACCGGGCAGAAGACCGACGCGCTGAAGTCGGTCAAGATCTACGCCAACTCGCACTATGTGACGCCGCGCCCGACGCTGCAGCAGGCGGTGAAATCCATCAAGGAGGAGCTGAAGCACCGCCTCGTCGAACTGGAGAAGGCGGGGCGCCTGCTCGAGGCGCAGCGGCTGGAGCAGCGCACGCGCTTCGACATCGAGATGATCGAGGCCACGGGATCCTGCGCCGGCATCGAGAACTATTCGCGCTATCTCACCGGCCGCAAGCCGGGCGAGCCGCCGCCGACGCTGTTCGAATACCTGCCCGACAACGCCCTCGTCTTCATCGACGAGAGCCACGTGACCATTCCCCAGATCGGCGCCATGTATCGCGGCGACTTTCGGCGCAAGGCGACGCTGGCCGAATACGGCTTCCGCCTGCCCTCCTGCATGGACAACCGGCCGCTGCGCTTCGAGGAGTGGAACGCCATGCGCCCGCCCACCGTGGCGGTCTCTGCGACGCCGGGCAAGTGGGAGCTGGAGGAGGCCGGCGGCGTCTTCGCCGAGCAGGTCATCCGCCCCACCGGCCTCACCGATCCGCATGTGGAGATCCGCCCGGCCAAGACCCAGGTGGACGATCTTCTCGGCGAGATCCGCGACACGGTTTCGGCCGGCTACCGCGTGCTGGCGACGGTCTTGACCAAGCGCATGGCCGAGGACCTCACCGAATATCTGCACGAGCAGGGCATCCGGGTGCGCTACATGCACTCCGACATCGACACGCTGGAGCGCATCGAGATCATGCGCGACCTGCGTCTCGGCGCCTTCGACGTGCTGGTGGGCATCAACCTTCTGCGCGAGGGCCTCGACATTCCCGAGTGCGGGCTGGTCGCCATTCTCGACGCTGACAAGGAAGGCTTCCTGCGCTCCGAGACCTCGCTCATCCAGACCATCGGCCGCGCCGCGCGCAATGTCGACGGCCGGGTGATCCTCTATGCCGACAACATGACCGGCTCGATGGAGCGGGCCATCGCCGAGACCGACCGGCGCCGCGAGAAGCAGGAGGCGTATAACGCCGAGCACGGCATCACGCCGGAGAGCGTCAAGGCCAAGATTTCCGACATTCTCGACAGCTATTACGAGAAGGATCACGTCCAGGTCGACGTGAAGAACCTGAAGTCGGAAGGCGCGCTGGTCGGCAGCAATCTGAAGGCCCATCTCGAGCATCTCGAAAAGGAGATGCGCAACGCCGCCGCCGATCTCGACTTCGAGCTGGCCGCGCGGCTGCGCGACGAGATCCGCCGGCTGGAGGCGAAGGAGCTGGAATACGGCCCGGACGTTCTCGCCCAGGAGGCCGACGCCGAGGGCCCCGCCACCGGCCGCTCCTCGCGCGGCGGCTCGAACCAGGGCCGCGCCGGCCGGCGCGGCAAGGCCGGCAAGGGCGCGGCGGAGGGCGGCAACGCCCGCTTCTCGGCCCTCGGCGAGCCGCTCAAGCCGCGCGGCAAGGGCGGCCCCCGGCCAGGGCAGAGCGAAGCCCCCTCGTCATCCCCCGCCGAAGGCGCGGCGCCGCCCGCCTCGGACAGCGCCGACGCCGCCGGCCGCTCCTATTTCCAGAAGCCGTCGCTCGACGACATGGGACCGGGCACCGACCTGCCGAAGCCCGACCGGCCGTCGCTCTTCCGCAAGAACACGCTGGACGAGATGACCGTGCGCCGCACCGAAACGCCATCCGGCGCCGACGACGCCCGCCCCGTCCGCCGCGAAAAGATCGGCCTCGGCTCCTACGAGGACAAGACGGACGAAAAACGCAGCCGCCGGCCGAAGAAGACGGGACGACCGGGAAGGTAGAGGCGAGACAGCCGCCGCCGGCGAAGGTGCCCCTTCGTCATCCTCGCCCCTTCTTCGTCATCCTCGGCCCCAGGCCGAGGATCCACCCCAAGCCGCGTCAACCGCCAATCCACCGAACGAACTGCCGTTCCCCGTCGCGGCATGGATCCCCGCGCTCCGCGCGAGGATGACGCAGCGGAGGCGAAAAGCGCGGCCGCCGGCCGAAGAAGACGGGACGACCGGGAAGGTAGAGGCGAGACAGCCGCCGCCGGCGAAGGTGCCCCTTCGTCATCCTCGCCCCTTCTTCGTCATCCTCGGCCCCAGGCCGAGGATCCATCCCAAGCCGCGTCAACCGCCAATCCACCGAACGAACTGCCGCTCCCCCGTCGCGGCATGGATCCCCGCGCTCCGCGCGAGGATGACGCAGTGGAGGCGCTTGACTCCAGAACGGCCGCCGCCTCAGCTTTGAGACATGGGCGGACACGTCTACATCATGGCCAGCCAGAAGAACGGTACACTCTACATCGGCGTGACGTCGGACCTCTCCCGGCGCGTCCACGAGCACAAGACCGAAGCGCTCAACGGATTTTCCAGTCGCTACGGCTGCAAGCGCCTCGTCTGGTACGAGGAGCACGCCGACATCCGGGACGCCATCGCTCGCGAGAAGGCCTTGAAGAAGTGGACGCGAGCCAGGAAGATCGCCCTCATCGAGGCGCTCAATCCCGACTGGCAGGAGCTCTATCGCGGAATGGGATGGTAGTCGCGCCTACGCCACTTCGACTCCGTCCCCCTGGCTTCTCCTATCCGTCACCTTCGGCCGTTCCGTCACCTTCGGCCGTGACCTTCGCATGATCCCACCCCTCCTCCGTCATCCTCGGCCGCAGGCCGGGGATCCATGCCAAGTCACGTCAACCGCCAATCCGTGACCGGACTGCCATTCCCCCCGTCGCGGCATGGATCCCCGCGCTCCGCGCGAGGATGACGCAGCGGAGGCGAAAAGCGCGGCCGCCGGCCGAAGAGCGCGGCACGGCCGGGGCGGTTTCAGCGATAGCGGGATATATCGATGATCCTGGCGCTTCTGCCATTGGCGCGCCATGGCAGAAGCCTGTTGCATCGGCGTTCAGCCGCAGTCGCCCGATCAAGCGGCCATCTCGGTTTGGCCGGCGCTGAGTTTTTCCCACAGCGCGCCGATCGTCGCGCGGTCGTAGTTGAGGCCGAAATCCTCGACGATGAGCCGCTCCAGGGCGCCGGGCGAGGTGATCGTCCAGCTTCTTGCGCCGGTTCGCGTCACTTCCCTGGCCTCGCGGTTCATGAGGGTGAGCTGGGCCTCCGGCCCCGCGCGGCTGATCATGAGGTTCCTGGAGAACGGCGCCCCGGCCGACCACCGCGTGCAGAGATAGTTGGCGCTGTCGATGTCGACGGCGGTGAAAGGGCTCTCGTCGAAGCTGTAGAGCGACAGCCAGCTTTCCCCGTCGCGCCGTTCCAGCACCGTTTCGCCGTTCTGGCCGTCCCGGCCGAACCGGAAGGTCGTGCCCGCCACGCTCTGGTGCGGCCCGACGACGAGTTCGAGCGGGCCGAACGCGCCAGGGCCGCCGAAGCCGACATCGGCCAGCCACTCACGGCCGTTCACGGTGACGATCCAGGCGAGATGAGCGCGGATGCCGCCGACCGGAGCACCCATGCGCACCCGAGCAAGAATCGGCCGCGCCGCGAATCCCACGGCGCCAAGAGCGCGGCCAAACAAGCCGTTTAGCTCGAAGCAATAGCCGCCGCACCGCTGCGCGACGAGCTTCGACCAGACGGCGTCGGGCGCAAGGTCCGGCACGCCGCCGAGAAAGGGCTCGACGTCCTCGAAGGGAATCGCGGCCATCTGCGCCCGCTGGAGCGTTTCCAGCCCGTCGAAGGTCGGAAGGCACATCGTGAGGCCGATCCGGGCAAAATAGGTCTGCAGGTCGAAAGTCATGATTGTCGTTCCGTTGGAAGAGGTGAAAGGCTGGCTTTCGGCGCGGCGGCCGGCTCAGGACTTCGGCGGCATGAACTCTGTCTCGATGACGAGCTCCACCTCGTCGCTCAGCGCCGGCGCCGCGAAGGTCAGGCCCCAGTCGGAGCGCTTCACGACACCTGTGGCGGAGAAGCCGAGCTTGGCCACCTTCTCCATCGGGTGCTCGGCCATCGAGCCGTTGTAGCGGACGTGAGGGTCATCGGGTGGGTCTCGCCGCGAAAGGTCAGATCGCCCTTGACGAGCCCGACGTCGTTGCCGGTCTGCTCGATCGACCGCGAGACGAAGGTGATCGGCTTGCCGGCCAGAAAGTCTGCCTCCGTCCCGATCTTCTTGTCGAAATCCTCGACGTCAGGGAACGGGAACTCTTTCTTCACGGAAGCCGGGTCGATCGCGACTGTCAGCTTCGACTGTGTCGGCTGCTGCTGGTTCCAGTCGAGTTCGGCCGAGATGCCGGTCAGCCGCGCGGTGTAGTGCGAGAGGCCGAAATGGCTGATCCGCCAGATGAGGCTGGTGTGCGCCGGGTCGGCGACATAATGCCCCGAGGGCGCGGGCTTGGACTCGGCTTCGGCCTGAGGCGTTCCCGGAATGATGACAAGTGCGGTGGCAAGAAGGAGGGCCAGGGGCCCGATGCTTGCCGAAGGATGGAATTTCATCGTCGCAACTCCCAGTCTGCGGGTGCGCCACCGCACGCTTTCGGTGGCATCGCGGAAGTTCCTACAAAGGAAGAGGACGTTGCGCTTCCTAATTGCCTCCTAAAAGGGCGAGACGCCTTCTTAAAATTCGCCTAAGCTTGGTTTCTTCTGCTCCCGACGAGCGTTCTTCTTGGATGGGAAAGTGGTGTTCATCCATCCCGATCTTGCCGAGTTCATCGCCAGTCCCGTGATGATCGTGATCGGGACGCGCGACCGGGCGAACCGGCCAGATATCGGCCGGGGCATCGGCGCATGGACGACGGCCGATGCCACGGGCCTGCAAATCATCGTCTCGGCCTGGCAATATGGCGGCACCATCGACAATCTGCGGAGCAATGGAGCCGCCGCCCTCACATTCGTCCGACCGTCCGACTACGTCTGTTACCAGATCAAGGGCAGAGCGAGCATCGGCGAGATCGGGCCGGCGGGGCTCGCCCTTTCCGCGCGCTACATTGCCGCCATGAGCGAGGCCCTGGCCCGGCTCGGGGTCGCGCCCGAAATGTCTGGCGTTTGGCTGGCGAGCCGCGAGCCGACCCTGTTTCAGGTGACGCCCGAGGCGGTTTTTCTGCAGACGCCGGGCCCCGGCGCCGGCACCGCGCTGGCAGGCTCGCCATGACTCCCAATCTCGCCGATCTCGCCGGCTGTTTCGAGGGCGTCATTCCGTCCATCGTGGCGACCGTTTCTGCGGACGGCACGCCCAACATCTCCTACCTTTCCCACGTGGTGATGGTGGACGAGGAGCACATCGCGCTTTCGAACCAGTTCTTCACGAAGACGGCGTCGAACCTGCGCGCCAATCCCCTGGCCACGCTCCTTCTGGTCGATGGACGCGATGGCGCGCAGTTCCGCGTCGGGGTCCGCTTCGTCGGCGCGTCCGAGGATGGGCCGCTGTTCGAGCGCGTGGCGGCACAACTGGCCGCGAGCAGCGCGCAAGTCGGGATGGCCGGCGTGATGCGGCTACGCAGCGTCGACCTGTTTCGTGTCGAGGATATCGTCGCCTATCCGTCGCCATCGCGCAGTGCTTCGAGTTCGAGCGCCTATGAGCCGGACCTTGAGAGGGTTGCGGCGGTGGTCGACGCAATTTCCGGGCAGAGCGAGCTGACGGCGGTGGTCGATGCCACGCTCACCGCTATCGAGACCCACTTCCGCATCCACAGCGCCATGATTCTGCTCGGCCCGATCGGCGGCGTTCTCACCACTGTCGGCAGCCTCGGCTACGAGCGTTCAGGGATCGGCTCCGAGGTGACCCTCGGCGACGGCGTCATCGGCATGGCCGCCGCTCGATGCCAGACGGTCAAGGTCAGCGACATGAGTCGCGTCCGCCGCTACGGCGCCGCCGTGCGTGCCTTGAGCACGGATGAGGACCGTTCGCGAAGCATCGCCGTGCCGAGCCTGCCCGATGCGATGAGCCAGATCGCGGTTCCGATGCTGGTCCAGGGCGGAGTCCAAGGCGTGCTCTTCGCCGAAAGCCGCGAGCGAATGGCCTTCGGAGCCAGGGCCGAAACCGGCCTTTCGATCGTCGCACGGCAGGCGGCGCTTGCGGTGACGCTCGCCGAAGCGCTGTCGCGCGAGGCTGCTCCGGCGGGGCAAGCCACAGTCGTCGCGGCGCCGGCCGCCACCGCTTTTCGCGTGGACCATCATGCCTTCGACGACAGCGTCTTCATCGACGGCAGCTATGTCATCAAGGGCGTCGCTGGACGGCTGCTCGTCCACATGCTCGACGCCTATGTGAGCGACGGGCGGACGGACTTCACCAACCGTGAGATCCGCCTGTCGAGAGACCTGAAGCTGCCGGAGTTCAAGGACAATCTGGAAACGCGCCTGCTGCTGCTGCAGCGCCGGCTCGATGAACGCTCGCTGCCGGTCCGTCTGCTGCGCCAGGGCCGAGGCCAGATCAGGCTCGTGCTCGATGGGGCGCCCGTTCTGAGAAAACTGACATAACCCTCCTTTCTCGAGGACTGCTACGGAGCTGCCGCGTCCTATATCGCCGGCGTTCCGTCCTCCCGTCCGACGGCACCATAATGAGCCCGTCCCGTCCGATTTTCGGCGGGCGCGTGGACGTGCGCCGTCATCGTCCCACTTGAGGACCGGCAAGCAACGCGAAAGGCCCTGCCATATGTCATATGCCCGCGCTCTCGTCCTCGCCGCAACCTTTCTCACGGCGCCGGCTGTCGCCGAGGAGGCTGCCGATACCGACCCCGCCTGCGAACAGGCGACGACGCAAGGGATCGTCGAGTGCCTGAGCGACCAGGCCGAACGGTGGGATACGAGGCTGAACGCCGCCTACAAGACAGCGATGGATGGAATGAGCGAGGAGCGCCGGAAGGGCCTGCGCGACGTTCAGCGCCAGTGGATCGCCTGGCGCGACGCCAATTGTGGCTGGTACGCCGAGGGCGAAGGCACGATCAGCCGAATCGAGGCCGCCGAGTGCGACCGCTCGCTCACGAGGGCGCGCGCGCTGGAACTGGAAGAGCTCGGGTCGAAATAGCCGGCGCTCGGCGGCGGCGGTTTTTGCCCCGCCCCTTAAGCTTCGCGCTTACGCGCTCGCTGGCAGGGGCGAGTTTTCTTCCCCGCCTCTTAAGCTTCGCGCTTACGCGCTCGCTGGCGGGGGCCCTAGCGCATCGGCCGGCCGTCGCGGCGGAAGTCGTAGCCGGGGGCGAAGCCGCCGGGCGGTTCGATCGGTTGCGCGCCCCAGGGGCCATAGACGTACGGCCCATAGTGGCGGCGGTCTTCGCGCCAGTCGCCAGTAAGGTCCGACGGGCGGGGCAGCTGGCGCATCCGCCGCTGCCACTCCTCCCGGTCATGGTCGTGTCTGCGATCCCAGCGATCTCTGTGGTCGCCCCACCGGTCATGACGATCGCCGCGCCGGTCATGGCGATCGTCGCGCCAGTCCGGCCGGTCATCGTCCCACGGCCCCCGCCCGTCCCAGTCAGAGCCACGATCGCGTTCGTCGCCGCGCCAGCTCCAGTCATCGCTACGGCGATCGCGACGGTCGCGCGGGCGTTCATGGTCGCTGGTCGCTGCGGGCGCACGGCGCGGCAGGATCTCTTCGGCGGGGCGATCAGGCACGTCGAGGGGACCGCGCGCATCCCTCGCCCATGCCGGAGCCGCCAACAGAACGAGCGCCAGGGCGGCCGCCATCCTTTTCATCGTCATTGCTCCCTCGTTCGCGCTTTTCCGCCAAGTGTCTGCGCAACACCCTGACGTTGTAGGGCCGCCGGCGCCAACCAGCCAATGGATTTCCGATTCATCGTTAGCGTAGAGGACATTGCTCCAGCCTTGCACCGCGCCGAGTCCTTGATCCTCGGTGTCCAGGCCCGTGTGCCCCGTCGTCCGGCTTGCCATGGGCGGCGGCTTGCCGCATTCGCGCGGGCATCGCTTGCGCCGCGATAAACGCCTGCCTAAACATCCCTTCCGGGTGGGGGGCCAGACACTCGAACGCATAGGCAGGGCAAGACCATGATATCAAAGACGGCAGGGGGTGCCGAGCGAGCGTCCCCGATGGAATGGATGTGCGGAAAAGCGAGCCGCGCCGCCGGGCTCCTTTCCCTGGCCTTGTCGCTTATCCTCGTCTTCGCCGCGCCGTCCCTCGCCCAGGAGGTTCAGGAAGCAGCTCATGAGGCAGCAGGGCTGAACGGCGCCGAGCTCGGCGTCGTGTGGGCTATCCCCTTCGTTGGCATCCTTCTGTCGATCGCGCTGTTTCCGCTGCTGGCGCCGCATTTCTGGCACCACCATTTCGGCAAGGTGGCGCTGTTCTGGGCGCTCGCCTTCATCATTCCCTTCGCCATGGGCCATGACGGGACCCTGGTGGTGCACGAGCTCGCCCATATGGGCCTGCTCGACTACGTGCCCTTCCTGATCCTGCTCGGCGCGCTGTTCACCATCGCTGGCGGCATCTTCATCACCGGCAACCTGCATGGCCGGCCGCGCTTCAACGTGAGCTTCCTGGCCGTTGGCGCCGCGCTCGCCTCAATCGTCGGCACCACGGGCGCCTCGATGGTGCTGATCCGGCCGGTGCTGCGCGCCAATGACGGGCGCCGGCACAACGTGCACGTCGTCGTCTTTTTCATCTTCCTTGTGTCGAACATCGGCGGTTCGCTGACGCCGCTTGGCGATCCGCCGCTCTTCCTCGGCTATCTGCGCGGTGTCGACTTCTTCTGGACGACGGCCCACATGTTCGCCGAGACGGCGCTGTGCGTCTTCCTGCTGCTCGGCCTCTTCTGGCTGATCGACCGGCGCCTCTACAATCACGACGAGGACTTCCGCAATACGTTCGATCCGACGCCCGACACCGGCAAGATCGGCATCCGCGGCAAGGTCAACATCCTTCTGCTGCTGGTCGTCGTCGGCGGCGTCCTTCTCTCCGGCTCCTGGCGCCCCGGTATCAGCTATGACGTGCTCGGCATCGAGCTTGGGCTTCAGGACATCGCACGCGACGTGATCCTGGTGCTGGCGGCGCTGACCTCGCTGGCGGTGACGCCGAAGGGGGTGCGCGAGAGCAACGGCTTCAACTGGGAGCCGATCCTCGAGGTCGCCAAGCTCTTCGCCGCCATCTTCGTCACCATCATTCCGGTGATCGCCATGCTGCGGGCAGCGCACGAAGGCGCCTTCGCGCCGCTGGTCGAGATGGTGAGCCGACCGGACGGCAGCCCGATCAACGCCATGTACTTCTGGATGACGGGTCTGCTGTCCTCGTTCCTCGACAACGCGCCGACCTATCTCGTCTTCTTCAACCTCGCCGGCGGCGACGCCCAGCACCTGATGGGGCCGCTCGCGCGGACGCTGGCCGCGATCTCCTGCGGCGCGGTGTTCATGGGTGCGAACTCCTATATCGGCAACGCCCCGAACTTCATGGTGAAGTCCATCGCCGAGAGCTCCGGCATCAAGATGCCGAGTTTCTTCGGCTACATGATGTGGTCGATGGGCATCCTCGTGCCGCTCTTCGCCATCGTCACCGTGGTGTTCTTCCTCTTCTGACGCGCTTGCCGCGCAATGCAAAAAAAGGGGTGCGGTCCTGCCGGTCCGCACCCCTTCCTTTTTGCGTCCGTCGGATGGGTCGCCTCAGTCCCTCGGCACTGCCTGATCCAGGGTCTCGGCCTTGGCGCCCCAGCGATCCCCGGGGCGAATCGGCTTGTTGATCTGAGAGAGGCAGCCGGATAGCGCCAAAGACAAGGCGAGCACGGCAAGAACGGCAGAGGAACGCGACATGGAGTTTCCTTTCGATCGGATCCCTCTTCCTGGGACCGAGAGCAGGCGGTTACAAGAGGCGGCTTGATGCTCGCTCAGCTGGATTTGCGTGCGATCACCAGATGACCGGGCACCGGCTCGCCCTGCTCGAGCCGCACCGTGATCGGCTCCAGGGAAAGAATCTCGAACCCGTGAGCGCCGAGACGGTCGCGCACATAGCCCTCGCCATGGGCAAAGCGCTGATGGGCACCCACCTTGAAGCCCTGCGGCGGCAGCATCGCATCCGGCAGCGTCTCGGATGAAAAGCCGAAGACACCGCGCCCGGTCAGCCGCCGCGCCGCGCCGGCAAACAAGCCATCGAGCCCGCCGAGATAGGGCAGAACATCGGTGGCGACGATGAGATCCCAGGGCGCTTCCTCGTCGCACTCTTCCAGAAAGCCGACAGCATCGCCAATGAACAGTTCGTCGTAGACGTCCTTCTCGTGCGCCGCCTCGACCATCTTCTCGGAAAGATCGACGCCGGCGATCTCTGCGCAACGATCGCGCAGGATCTCGCCCGCGAGCCCCGTGCCACATCCGAGGTCGAGCGCGCGCAAGAAGAGCCCCGGAACGAGCTCGCCGAGCCGGACGCCAAGCAATCCCGGCACGCCGTAACCCAGCTGCCGCACGAGAATGTCCTCGAAATCTTCGGCATGCTGATCGAAGAGTGTGGCGACGTAAGCTTCCGGCGCACGCTCGGGGGTCTCGCCGATCCCCATCGAGGCCAGTCGCACGGCCGCACCGCCATGATCGTCCGGATCGAGAGCGAGGCAGCGACGATATCCCGCCTCAGCGTCTTGAAGCCGCCCCGCCTTTTCGGCGGCAAGAGCATCGTTATAGGCGGCGGCGAGCGCTTCCTCATCGATTTGCGGCATCTTCTTGTCTCCGAGCACCTCTGGCCAGCTTTGCGTCAAGCCAATGAACCAGCTCGACCACTCCTGTCAAACGCCTGAAAAACAAGCCGTTGTTGCTGTCCCTGAACTGCCTGTGCCCGGGGCCATCAAAGGAATGTTCACATATGTGAAAACTTTCACTTGCAAATCGAAAGCAGAAATAGCAATCATTTGAGTGTTCGGGCAATTTCGCGAACGCGGTGAGACTGGAAGACTGGCGGATCGGGGACGCTGATAACCTCCGGGCGGATGTGAAAACACCCGCGATTGAACGGCTCCTTTCCTTGCAATTCAAGACTTGCCTGCCACAGCCGCCGCGAGGCGGAAACATGATAGCCGAAGGGAAAGGACTCCCATATGTCGCAGACCGGTACGGTCAAATTCTTCAACACCGAGAAGGGCTTCGGGTTCATCAAGCCTGACAACGGTGGCGCTGACATCTTCGTGCATATTTCGGCCGTTCAGGCTTCGGGTCTTCCGGGGCTGACGGAAAACCAGAAAGTCGCCTACGACACCGAGCCGGACAAGCGCGGCAAGGGACCGAAGGCAGTCAATCTGGAAGTCACGGGCTAATCCCCCGCAGCGCCTCGCGCGCTGATTCGCACAACTCATTGTCGCGACCAGCTCGTGCCGGCCGCGCGTTTTTCCTTGCTGGCTGTTTGAACACCTTCCTTGGAGGTGTCTCAATCGAGCATTCGGCACAGGCTCCAGGTATCGCACCTTGGAGGACCCGCAGGGATTCCGGCGGGTCTTTTTCACGTTTGAGGCCCGGCGAGACCGTTTTTTCCAGTGGGCCGACGGCCGGCAGATGAACGGACGGCCGGATGTGGCGATCGGGTCGGTTTGGAGAGGGGTTCTGGCTCGCTTCATCTCGCACATGGCAGGCGAGCAACCCGCAGTCGATCACACAATTGCAAGTCGCCAAGATGCGGCAAGACCAAGCGACAGCTTCAATGTTATATCTATACCTTATTAATTGTTCCGCTGTTCCCCATGCTTACCACGCCACGAGCCCGAGCCGACATGGTGACAGCTTCGGCGCTCTTCCTTAATTTACGCGGATTCCGGGTCCCTCATCCACTTGGCTCTCGCGTTATGAGGCGTCCGGCTCAACCGCGCCGGGGCCGCCAGTCATGCGGGGAAACTCGACCGCGGCTCCTCACACGCCAGACGCTCGCCCCCCGCCGAAGTCTGGGTTCATCAACCTCCATGATTACGGCGCCGTAAATGAACACGACGTTGAAACAAGCGCCCAGCGGCCGATGGAGCGTTTACACCCCCAGCGGCACTTTCCATCGCCGTGTCGGTGGGTACGCTTTGCCGAGGCAAGGCTGGGCGAGGTTGAACGGTCTCAGGCGGCGCGCCCTCTCGCCGAATCGCCGAGCGTAGGATGCGCGCCAAAACGCGAGTACGCGCGATCGCCGCCGATCTTCTGGGCTCCCCTTCTCAAGAGCGGTGAATTCTTCCTTCGGCGTAGGCCCTGGTCCCTCGTCCAGGTCAGCAGTCGTGACGTCGGCAGGTAGACGCTCCCTGCGCGTTAACCTTTTCTTCAGCTATTGCTGGCCAGCCGCCCGGCCCCGCGTTAAGTCGAGGTTAACAAAGGCTTAACACGGCGGGTGCTGACATGTTTCGGATTTCCGCTGCCGTCATGGCCACGGCGGCTGCGCTTTCCCTCTCCCTCGTCCTGGCGGGCGCGGTCACGGCTCATGCCGAGGGCTTCAGCTCTCGCAGCAGCGCATCGGTCCACCACGGAAGAACGGTCGAGCGCCATCCCCTGCCCCGGTTCGCCCGACGTGGCGGCACAGCCATCTCCGACCTGCCGGCCTATCGCGATCTGCCCCATGCGGAGATCGCCTTTCGGCCGCACGGCTCCTTTGTCTCGATCCATCGCCGCCCCCCAAGCGCAAATCCGTTTGAGAGCCCGATCGTGATCATCGAAGACAGGAATCCAGCCGAAGCCGGCATCGCCTATCGCGGTGTCGACGAGGGCGACTGGACCCCGGCCTCGCTCGGCGCCCTGCCCCTCGAAGCCCCGTCGGCTCGCCCGCGGGCGACCCTTGGTCCCAAGATCATCGACGTCGAGACGGCGCGCCTGGATCGCAAACCGATCGGCCCGTCGGGCATCGACGTGATCGAGGCGGGCGGCGCCCGCATCATACGAATCGCGCCGGAATACAAGCACGACGCCAGGGTTGCCAGTATTACGGCAACGCCATCGGAGGCGCGGCAGCCTCCGGTTCCGGCTCCCGTCGTGCGCAACACGCCATTGCCCCGCCCCTATACGCCGCCGAGGCAGGCGAAAGCTCCGTCAGCGACCATCGCGACCGAGAAACCAGCTGCCGCTGAAACGGCTAGGAAAGAGGAAACCTGGATCGAGCCCTGGTCAAACGCCTGGCGCGAGCAGTGTGCGAAAGCCTACCCCAGCTTTGATCCCGATCTCGGCACCTATCGCGCCGGAGACGGCCGCCGCCGCTTCTGCACCGGCGTCTGAGCCGAGGCAGGCCGAAACCGAGGCAAAGGTCAGATGAGGAAGGGGTTGCTGCGGCGTTCCTCGCCGAGCCGACCACCCGGCCCGTGGCCGCAGATGAAGCCGATATCATCGCCAAGCGGCAGAACCTTCCCCTTGATGGAGGCGATCAGCGTCGCGTGGTCGCCGCCCGGCAGATCCGTGCGTCCGATCGAGCCGGAGAACAGAACGTCTCCCGCATGAAGGAAGCCGGCCTGCCGGTTGAAGAACACCACGTGCCCCGGCGCGTGACCGGGGCAGTGAAGCACCTCGAAGACGTGGTCCGCGAAACCGACCGTCTCGCCCTCGTCGAGCCAGCGATCCGGGAGCACGTTGCGGTATCCGGCGCCGACGCCGAACATCCTCGCCTGCTCCTCGATGCTATCCAGAAGGAAACGATCGGCCTCATGCGGCCCGATGATATCGACGCCGAGCCGTTCCTTGAGATCGGCCGCGCCGCCGGCATGATCGATGTGGCCATGGGTGAGCCAGATCGCCTGGACGGAGACGCCGGCGCTCTCGATCGCGTCCTCGATCCGCTCGACGTCGCCGCCCGGATCGACGATGACGCCGACCTTCTCGTCTTCGTCGAAGAGGAGGCAGCAGTTCTGCTGAAACGGCGTCACCGGAATGATATGGCCGTTGAGCCGCCCCATCGCTGCCTCCTTCGAAGTTCTTCGGTCTGGCTACTCCGCCGCCTCGGCCGTGGCAAGCTTCGGCGTGACCTCGGCCGTATAGGCCTCCATCATCTTGCGGCACATCTCGCCCGGCGTGAAGCGGTGCGGCCCGATCTCGGAGACCGGCGTCACCTCGGCGGCGGTGCCGGTCAGCCAGCACTCCGTGAAGCTATCCAGCTCCTCGGGAAGGATCGCCCGCTCCTGAACCTCGATGCCGCGCTCGCGCGCGAGCCGGATCACCGTCTGGCGCGTAATGCCGTTGAGGAAGCAGTCGGCTTCCGGCGTGTGGATGACGCCGTCCTTGGCAAAGAAGATGTTGGCGCTCGTCGCCTCGGCGACACGGCCGCGCCAGTCCAGCATCATGGCGTCGGAATAGCCCTTGGCCTCGGCCGCGTGCTTGGAGATGGTGCAGATCATGTAGAGGCCGGCGGCCTTGGCGCGCGAGGGTGCCGTCTTGGGATCGGGACGGCGGTACTCGGCCATGTCGAGACGAATGCCCTTCATCCGCTGCTCGATGGAGCCGTAGTAGCTCGGCCACTCCCAGATGGCGATGGCGAGATTGATGCGGTTGTGCTGGGCCGAGACGCCCATCATCTCGCTGCCGCGCCAGGCAACCGGGCGCACATAGGCGTCGGTAAAGCCCTGCCGCTTGAGAAGCTCGTTGCAGGCTTCATCGATCTCGTCAGCCGAGTAGGGAATCTGGAAGCCCAGCGCGCGGCCCGAGGCAATCAGGCGCTCGGTGTGAGCGCGAAGCTCGAAAATTCGCCCGCCATACGCCTTCTCGCCCTCGAATACCGCACTGGCGTAGTGCAGCCCGTGGGTGAGCACATGGATCTTGGCGTCCTTCCAGGGGACGAATTCGCCGTTGAACCAGATCTGTCCGTCGAGTTGATCGAATGGAACGCTGTTCATCGTTTTACCGCGCTTTACGCGCTCTCCTTGTCGCGAGGGTCTGCCGGGCCCAGGAAGGCCTGTTCCATCAGACGGCATTCGGTGTAACAATGATCGGGATATACGTCAACCGTACTGACCTATTTATGGAAGCTCCCCTCAATCAGCCCACCCCCGCACCCACCGGCGATGCCGACGTGGTAAGAGAGCCCCTGACTTCGGACGGGCCGATCGACTTCACGCTGATCGAACTCCTGTTCTTCAGCTACCGGGAGTTTACCGCCGACGCCGACATGCTGCTCGAACGCTATCATTTCGGGCGCGCGCACCATCGCGTCCTGCATTTCGTCAACCGCGATCCCGGCATGACCATTGCCGATCTGCTCGATCTCCTCCAGATCACCAAGCAGTCGCTGTCGCGGGTGCTGCGCCAGTTGATCGAAGGCGGCTTCGTGACGCAGCAGGCGGGAACCGACGACCGGCGCCAGCGCCACCTTTACCCCACGCCCGCCGGGCGCGCCTTGACGCTGGAGCTCTCCCGCGCTCAAGTCCGCCTGATCGAGGCGGCGAAAAAGGCGAGCGTGGCCTCGCACGAAGGGTTCGACATCGCCTCCGTGGCCGAGTTCCTGTTCCAGATGGCCATGGAGAGCGGATCGACACGGCGCTGGTACAAGAAGCAGGGAATCGGCGGAAAGGCATGCTATGACCCTGGCTGAGGACGACATCGAGCCGACACAGAGCGCTCTCGACGACGCGCCGCACCTGCTCGTCATCGATGACGACCGGCGCATTCGCACCCTCTTGTCGCGCTTCCTCTCCGAACGCTCCTTTCGCGTATCCACGGCAAGCGATGCCGCCGAGGCCAGGAAGATCCTCGCGGGGCTCCACTTCGACCTGCTGGTCGTCGACGTGATGATGCCGGGCGAAAGCGGGCTCGACCTGGTCAAAAGCCTTTCCGGCAAGATCGAAACGCCGATCCTCATGCTCACCGCGCGTTCAGAGACGGAGCAGCGCATCGAGGGTCTCGAGGCGGGGGCCGACGACTATCTGCCCAAGCCGTTCGATCCACGCGAGCTGCTGCTGCGGATCAACAACATCCTCAAGCGAGGGTCGCAGACCCCCATTCAGAAGGTCGAGCATGTTCGCTTCGGGCCATTCGCCTTTTCGCTGTCGCGGCGCGAATTGAAGCGCGGCAACGAGCTGATCCGCCTGACCGAGCGCGAGCAGGAGATCATGATGCAGTTTGCCGAAAAGGCGGGTGAGACGATCCCTCGCCACCTCCTTTTGACGGCGGACGGAGAGGTCGGGGAACGGACGGTCGACGTCCAGATCAACCGACTGCGGCGGAAAATCGAGGCCGATCCGGCCAATCCGCTTTGGTTGCAGACGGTGCGCGGCATCGGCTACCGCCTCAACATAGACTGACGGACGAGGAAGCGTGGCAGCGTTCCTCGATCGGCTGAAGTCATATGCTCCGCCGCGGCGGTGGCCGCGCCGGAGCGACTTGCCGCGCTGGCGTCCGCCGAAGGTCAACATCTGGCGCGGGCCGCTGAGACATCTGCCTCGGCGATTGTCGCGACTTTTGCCGAAGGGGCTTTATCCGCGATCGCTTATCATCATCATCGCGCCGATGGTGCTGCTCCAGTCGGTGGTCGCCTTCGTCTTCATGGAGCGCCACTGGCAGACGGTGACGCAGCGCCTGTCCACCGCCGTCGTGCGGGATATCGCGGCCATCATCGACGTCATCGATACCTATCCGCAGGATGCCGATTTCGCGCAGGTGGTGCGGATCGCCCGGGAGCGGCTGGACCTCAACGTCGCCGTTCTGCCGCTGGAGGCGCTGCCCGCTCCGGCGCCCAAGCCGTTTTTCAACATTCTCGACGGAATTCTCAGCGAGGAGATCACCAAGCAGATCGCCCGCCCATTCTGGATCGACACGGTCGGCAATTCCAAATTGGTGGAAATCCGTATCCTCCTCGACCACAACATGTTGAGGGTCTTCGCGCGGCGCAATTCGGCCTATGCCTCCAATACCCATATCTTCCTGATCTGGATGGTCGGCACGTCGCTGGTGCTGCTCACCATCGCCATTCTCTTCCTTCGCAATCAGATCCGGCCGATCCAGAAGCTTGCCGAGGCGGCCGAGGGTTTTGGCCGCGGTCAGCCGATGCCGCCCGACTTCAGGCCGCGCGGCGCCTCCGAGGTGCGGCGCGCCTCGCTCGCCTTCATCCAGATGCGCGACCGCATCGAGCGCCAGATCGAACAAAGAACGGCGATGCTCGCCGGCGTCAGTCATGACCTTCGCACAATCCTGACGCGCTTCCGCCTCCAGCTGGCCCTCGTCGGCAACGAGGAGGACCAGCGCGAGCTCAACGCCGACGTCGACGAGATGCAGCGGATGCTGGAGGGCTACCTCGCCTTCGCCAAAGGCGAGGGGGAGGAGGATGTGGCGGAGATCGACCTTGAAGCCGTCTTCGCCCGCTTCGCGAGCGAGGCGAAGCTCAAGGAAAAGAAGCTCGAAACCGATATCGTCGGCGACCCGCGCATCGTCGCGCGGCCCGACGCCTTCGCCCGTCTTCTCGGCAACCTCGTCGCCAACGCCATGCGACACGGCGACCATGTCAGCGTCATCGCCAAGCATGAAGGGCGCTGGCTGACCATCACGGTGGAAGACGACGGACCGGGAATCGCGGCGGAGCAGCGCGAGGAGGTGTTCAAGCCTTTCGTGCGCCTCGATACAGCCCGCAACATCGATGCCGGCGGCACGGGGCTAGGCCTGTCCATCGCCCGCGATATCGCCCGCTCCCACGGCGGCGACATTCTCCTCTCCGACTCCGAGCTCGGCGGCCTCAGGGCCATGGTGCGAATTCCGGCATAGCCACGCCATCGCTGGCCACGCTTGAGCCATGCCGCCGAATCCCGCAAAATGGCGAGCCACGTTAGCGTCAACCTGATGGACCTGAGCCACCCCTCAATGGCTGCGCTCAGCAGACGGCAGCGATGCCATCTTCGGTTATATGCAATTACCTGAAGTTGACGCGCAAGTTTCCAACAACCTAAGCCTGAAAAACAAGAAGGGAGCCCTACAGCTCTGATTCACTCATACTCGGCGGAGTAGTTCTTGCTCAAATCCGTATCTGCACATCTTGCCGTTGCGGCATCTCTCTTTTCGTCCTCCGCGTTGGCTGCAACCGGAACGATCACCTTCAGTGGCACCGTTGGCGCGGCATGCACACTCACGGTCGTCAATTCGAGCGGGACGATGACGGCCAGTTCCACGATGCAGAGCCTCAGCTCGAAGAACCCCGGCGGGACTCCGGGCGTCGTCACAGTGACCACCACCGGCGGCGTCAATCTCAGCATCGATCCACCCGCCGGCATCACCGCTCCTGTCGGCGATGCGTCGACGACCACTTGGCTGCCGACCTACAGTGTCTCCGGGGCTTCCAACGTCGCGGAAACTTCGACGGCCAGTGCCTTGTCCGCCGCGGGCTCCAGTACGGTCAACGTCAACCTGACCGGCAGCAAGACAGGCGCGGCCACATTCGCGGCGGGTGCCTACGCGGCCACCCTCACCCTCCGCTGCGAACCATGACGATAACCGCGCGTCTCCTGACAAGGAGGGAGGTTTTGGCGCTGTCGATTCTTATGGCCATCGCCACCGATGCCGCGCCGCAGTCCATGACCCCTATGCGAGACGAAATCAAAAGCTTCTCCGACGCGTTCGCGGTGCGTGTCTATCCATCCAATCCCTACAGCCACCGCATCAAAATCGAAATGAAAGTCTACGATCAGGCTTTCGCGGAAATTCCGGCAAACATTGCTCCAAAAGAGTTCACTCTCGGGAGCAACGGCTCTCGTTCGGTCACGGTGATCGTCCCCTTCAACGGATCGAATGAGCGCAAGGTCCGAATCTGTACCGAGAGTATCCCCTTTCCCAATCAGCAAACTCAGATCCGGACACAGATATGCGGCAATTTCTTGGGCAGCGGCTGTCCTACTGATCGGAGCTCCTGCCATCGCGGGACCGGTCGGCACGGCGAGGGCCGAGGACGTCTACTATCTCAACCAAAGTCAAAGCGGCTTCAATCTGCCCGGCGTTTCGCTGCCACAGGGCCAGGATGAGGTTCATGCGGCCGACGGCACGACATGCCGCTCGGCGGTCGGCGGCTCCGGCGCCTATCTCGATATCGGCGCCATCAACAGCGGCAAGTCGAGCGGTGATATCGCCACTTACGGGCGCATTGTTATTCCCATCGGTCGAAAGTCGTCGCGCCTGAACTGCGACGAACTCTACCGCCTTGAGGTGGAAAGACTGAAGATGGAGCTCGAACTGCTGAAGATGGGGATGCGCGCCGACACAACAGTGAACATGCCGCAACCAGCCAAAGTCGCGCAGTCGAACGTTGCGCCGGCACCGGCGCCCCGCGCGAACGCTGATTGGGCCAAGGAAGGCTGGTCCAATGGGCGGTAGGGCAAGAGCCCCTTCACCCCTATCGATCGCGATCGTCGGGCTTGTCACTCTGCTGGCTTCTATTCCACCACCGCAGGCGAAAGCAGCAGCAGGAAGTTGCACGATCGTCGTCAATTCCTCGGGCGTTCTCACGCCCGATGCCAATCTGACCTCTCTCAGTACGAACAACCCGGGGGGGCGCCCCGCCTCGGCAACCATCACCGCCATGGCCAGCGGAACCCTGCCTGGGCTGGTCTGCTCCGTCGGCTTGCCACTGAACTGCTTTTCCGTGTCCGTCACGGCGCCTTCCGGCTTCAACAGCGCGCCATCTGGAATGACGGGCACCGCGACCTTCCAGCCAAACGTGCGGCTGGCCAGCGGGTCCAGCTTTCTGAACCTTGTCTCACTGGTCGTCCTCAACGGGACATCGACCGTCAACTTCGACCTGACCGCGCAGACCTCGATGGGCGTCTTCCGGGCTGGGAATTATCAGGTGCAGGAGACCGTGCGCTGCGAGTAAGGCGAGCGCCCCCGCCGGTCAGAACATTCTGGCGCCATTCGGCACGGCCTGGGAGGGGTTAAGAAGGACGACGTTGCCGTTCTCGTCGGGCACGCCGAGCGTCAGCACCTCGGACATGAAAGGGCCGATCTGGCGCGGCGGAAAGTTCACCACCGCCATGACCTGCCGCCCCACGAGTTCATCGAGGGCGTAATGCACGGTGATCTGTGCCGAACTCTTGCGGACCCCGATCTCCGGGCCGAAATCGATGGCGAGGCGGTAGGCCGGCTTCCTCGCCTTCTCGAAAGGCTCCGCAGAAACGATTGTCCCGGCTCGAATGTCGACCTTGAGGAAATCCTCGAAGGCGATTCGCGGTTCGGTCGAGGCGCTATCCATTTCCGGCCTATTCCCGCGAAAGCTCTTCGGAGCGCGCCTTGGCGGCCGCGATGGCATCCACCATCAACGCCTTAAGGCCGCCTTCGGCCATCAGCACGTTAAGCGCCGCGAGCGTCGTCCCGTTGGGCGAGGTCACGTTCTGGCGCAGCTTGGCCGGCGTTTCCTCGGATCGGATCATCAGCTCGCCCGCCCCGGCAACCGTGTGACGGGCAAGGCGCATGGCGAGCGCCGGATCGAGCCCCGCCGCCACGCCCGCCTCGGCAAGCGCCTCGGCGAGCAGGAAGACATAGGCCGGTCCGCCGCCGGAGAGCGCGGTCACGGCATTGATCTGATCCTCGGCCGCCAGCCATTCCACCGGGCCGCAGGCGGAAAGCAGAGATTCCGCCGCCCGCCGCTGCGCCGCGCTCGCCCGCTCGTTGGCAAAGCAGCCAGTGATGCCCCGGCCGATGAGAGCCGGCGTGTTGGGCATGGCCCGAACGGTGGGATGTTGCCCCAGATGCCCTTCGATGAAGGCAATCGTCGTGCCCGCCGCGATGGAGACGACCAACGTCTCCTCTTTCAGAACCGGCGCAAGACCGGGCAGAACGGTTGCCATCATCTGAGGCTTGATGGCGAGGATGACGATATCGAACGTCGCCGCCGGAACCTCGGTCACATGATGAACGCCACGCTCGGTGAAGGCGGCGACGGTCGCCCCCGGCTTCGGGTCGAGCATCGTGACGCGACCTGGCTCGATGCCCGCCGCCATCCAGCCGGAAAGAAGCGCCCCACCCATATTGCCGGCGCCCACCAGCAGAACCGTTCCAAGCTCGCCCGCAGTCATGGTTCAGGCCTCGCCCACCGTCTCGAAGATCGTGCACATCATCGCATCCTCGGCGCTCTTGTTCGCCCAGACGACGAACTGGAGGGCCTGGAAATACTTCTCGCAGGACTCGAGCCCGAGAGCCATGAGCCGTTCCGCCTGCTCGCTGCTCGGCTGAAGGCCGCCGCAAAGCAGCAGGGTGTGGCGATACATGATCGCCCCCTCCTGGGACCAAAGATCGAAATGGCCGATGAGAAGCTGTTCGTTGATCCTCGACAGCAGACGCAACACCTCGGTGCGCCGTGCCGGAGGCACCTTCATCTCGAAGGCGCAGGCCAGATGCAGGGCCTCGCAGTCCTCGAGCCAGGAAATCGAAACCGAATAGTCGGTCCACACTCCCTTGACCGAAAGAGCGATTTCATCATCGCACGACCGCTCAAACGACCAATCGCGCAAAGATGCCACCAATTCAACGACATCCACCGGGTGGATATGCCGTTCCTGGCGAAGTTCATGAAGACCCATCGACCAACCTTAGCTCCCTCGTGCCGCAAGCGGACGGGATCGGCCAGCAAACCGACCGATCCTGTCCAGACGCCTCTTGCAAGCCGAGGCGTCCGCTTCGGGCGACGCGTCCGCCGCGACGAATCACCCTTAAGAATCAGTGTATAGACGCCGATTCTCCGGCTTAAGGGGGGTAAGAAAATTTTAACGGTTCGGTGGATCAAGGCGGCGGGCGGAGGAGCGCCTTCCTCTCGGTAAACGACTCCTGGACCAGGGTTTTTTGCCCGCCGGTCGCCTATGGATTACGGCGCCGAAAGCTGTGGACGGCCTGTGGACAGCCTTATTCGGCGCCCTGCGATCCCGCGAGTTTGGCCTCGAGCTCGCTGACGCGCTTCTTAAGCGCCTCGTTTTCCGCGCGCGCCTTCATCGCCATGTCACGAACGGCATCGAACTCCTCGCGCTGAACCACGTCGAGCTGATTGAGCAGACGCTCGCCCTGGGCGCGAACGGCCGTCTCCATCTCGCGCCGGACACCCTGCGCCGCGCCGGCGGCGTCGGTCACGAGGCGAGCGAACTCGTCGAGGAGGCGGTTGGGGGCTCGGTTGGTGGTCATGGCGAAGGGCTCCGGCGCTATCGTTTGGATGCCTTGACGTAGGCGCCGCGGCCCGCCTTGGCAATGGCGCGTCGGCGCGCGCGCCGTCTCCCCCAACGATGGCGGCTTGACCCTTGGGCGCCGCCACGCCAAGTTCCGCCCGCTTCCGACCCGCCGGCTCCGACCCTGGCCGAAGGGCCTTTTAAGGGAAACGGCGAGTATTCCTGCCATGCCTCCATCAAGCCTTTTCGCGATCCTCGCCTATCCTGAGATCGACCCCGTCTTCCTGCAGATCGGCCCGCTGGCCTTGCGCTGGTACGGTCTGGCCTATGTCGCCGGCATCCTGCTCGGCTGGTTCTATGGCCGGCACCTCGCGTCGAACCCGAGGCTTTGGCCGGGCGGCGTTTCGCCGATCACCGCCGAGGACATCGACGACTTCATCCTGTGGATCACGCTCGGCATCATCCTTGGCGGCAGGCTCGGCTCGGTGCTCTTCTATGACCTGCCTCGCTATGTCGAAGATCCGCTCGCCATCTTCCAGGTCTGGCAAGGCGGCATGTCCTTCCATGGCGGACTGATCGGCGTCGTTCTGGCGATGCTCCTTTTCACCTATCGCAAGCGCCTGCCCCTTTTCAGCCTCATCGATATCGTCGCGGCCTCCGTTCCCTTCGGCCTGTTCTTCGGCCGCATCGCCAACTTCATCAACGGCGAACTCTGGGGGGCTCCGAGCGAAGTGCCCTGGGCCATGGTTTTTCCAACCGGCGGCCCCTTCCCGCGCCATCCGAGCCAGCTCTACGAGGCGCTGCTCGAGGGTGTCGTACTCTTCCTCGTGCTCCGCCTGCTCACCCATCATTTCAAGGCGCTCTCGCGCCCGCGCCTCGTCGGTAGCGTCTTTCTGGGCCTCTATGGCTGCTTCCGCATCTTCGTCGAATTCTTCCGCATGCCCGACCCCCAGCTCGGCTATCTCTATGGCGGCTGGCTGACCATGGGCATGGTGCTTTCGACGCCGATGCTCCTCATCGCCCTCTGGGGCATCCTGACCGCCAAGCCCCGGTCCTATGCGCCCAAGGACGGCGCGGCGGGGACCGTCGTTCAGCCATGACGCCCCTGGGCCAGCGGATCGCCGCCCTCATCGACGAACAAGGACCGATCTCGCTCGAGACCTACTGGTCGATGGCCCTCTACGATCGCCAAGGCGGCTACTACATGGCGAGGATGCCTTTCGGCCGCGAAGGCGACTTCATCACCGCGCCCGAGATCAGCCAGATGTTCGGCGAACTCCTCGGCGCCTGGATGGTCGCGGCCTGGCGCGGGCTCGGGGCTCCCGCCCCCTTCATCTTCGCAGAGATCGGTCCGGGACGCGGCACACTGATGGCCGACATGCTGCGCACGGCGCGCAAGCTCGAACCGGACTTTGCCAAGGCGGCGCGCGTCCACATGATCGAGGTCAGCGACCGCCTCGCCGACGTCCAGATGGCAACGCTGGATCGCCTGGATCTTCCGGTCTCGCGCGTTCGCGCGCTCGGCGAACTGCCGGAAGGCCCGCTTCTCCTCGTCGGCAACGAGCTCTTCGACGCCCTGCCCATCCGCCAGTTTATCCACGACGGAAGCGAATGGCGCGAGCAGAGAATCGGCCGAAGCCAGGATGGGCTTGCCTTCGTCGCCTGCCCGCTCGACACGGAGGATGCGGCATGGCTCACGGCGCTTCCCGGCCTGCCCCCTCCCTCGGCCGGAACGATCCTGGAGATGTCGCCGGCGCGAACGGCCCTCGCCCATAGCGTGGCGCGGAGGCTGGCGGCGGCAAGCGGCGCGGCGCTGTTCATCGACTACGGCCATGGCGGCCTCGCCTATGGCGACACGTTCCAGGCGATCAGCAGACATGAGCGCGCCGATCCTCTTGCCGAGCCCGGCGAGGCGGACCTGACGAGCCATGTCGAGTTCGGCTCGCTGGCGCGGGCGATGCAGGCGGGCGGCCTCGCCGTCGCGCCGCTTGCCAACCAGGGCGATTTTCTCCTTTCCCTAGGGCTCCTCGAACGCGCCGGAGCACTGGGCGCAGGACGCTCGGCCGCCGAGCAGGCCGCCATCGTCGCCGCCGCCGAGCGGCTGGCCGGCAGTGCCGCCGGCCAGATGGGCTCTATCTTCAAGGTCCTCGCGGCGGCCTCCAGGCCGCTCCCCCTGCCGCCCTTCATCAAAACGGGTGCCGATTGACTTCGCCTTCTCCCTCCACCACCATCCGCGCCATGGACGATCGGCCAACCGCCTCCGGTTCAGCGCTGGCGCCCGACGACGTCGTCATGAACGACGCCCTGTCGGGGTCCGGCAGAGTCGCACATGCATTCTTCACGCGGCTCGGCGGCGTCTCCACCGGCATCTATCGCGGGCTCAATGTCGGCTTCGGCTCCAAGGACGAGCGAGCGTCGGTTCGCGAGAATCGTGATCGCGCCATGGCCTTTCTCGGCACGACGCTCGAAGTGGCGACGCCCTGGCAGGTTCATTCCCCCGACGTCATCATCGTCGATCAGCCGCTGCCGGCGGAACGCCCCAAGGCGGACGGCGTCGTCACCTCGACGCCGGGGCTCGCCGTCGGCGTGGTCACGGCCGATTGCGGCCCTGTGCTCTTTTCGGATGCCGAGGCGGGGGTCGTCGGCGCCGCCCATTCGGGCTGGCGCGGAGCGCTTTCCGGCGTTTTGGAGGCGACCATCGCGGCCATGGAACAGCGTGGCGCAAGGCGGGATCGGATCGTCGCCTGCCTCGGCCCGACGATCACGCAAGCCAATTACGAAGTCGGCGCCGAGATGGAAGCCGCCTTCGCCGAGCGGGACGCGGACTACGCCCGCTTCTTCGCCCCCGGACGATCGCCGGAGAAGCGCCAGTTCGATCTGCCGGGCCTCGTGCTCGCCCGCATCGCCAGCGCCGGCGTCCAGGCGAGCTTTACCGGCCATTGCACCTATGCCGACGAGCGCCGATTCTTTTCCTTCCGGCGTACCACTCATCGCCAGGAGCTCGACTACGGTCGCCAGCTCTCCGCGATTATGCTGAAGTTTTGAGATCAAGATGCTGCACTTCGTACCCGACGAATTTCAGACTCGAAAAGAGGCGCTCATGGCCGGAATGGCCGAGCGCAAGCTGGACGCCATCCTCCTGTTCGCGCAGGAGTCGATGTACTGGCTGACCGGCTACGACACCTTCGGCTTCTGCTTTTTCCAGTGCCTAGCGCTGAAGGCGGACGGCGAGATGCGACTGCTCACCCGCTCGGCCGACCTGCGCCAGGCACGCGCCACCTCCAACATCGAAACCGTGGTCGTCTGGCGGCACCGGTTGAACGCCGATCCGGCGATGGATCTGCGCGACATGCTGGACGATATGGAGCTTCTTGGGGCGCGCATTGGCGTCGAGTGGGCGACCCATGGCCTGACGGCGGCCAACGGGCGCGCCGTAGAACAACGACTCGGCTCTTTCGCCACGCTGATCGACGCCTCCGATTTGGTTCCCCTCCTTCGAATGATCAAAAGCCCGGCCGAGATCGCCTATATGCGCGAGGCGGCGGACCTTGCCGACCGGGCCTTCGAGGCGACCCTTCCGCTGGTGCGGCCCGGCGTCAACGAGGCGGCGATCCTCCACGCGCTCCAGGGCACCATCCTCGCCGAGGGCGGAGACTATCCCGCCAATCCCTTCGTCGTCGGCTCGGGGCCCTACGCACTTCTCAGCCGGTATACGTCAGGGCGCCGCACCCTCGAGGCCCAGGATCAGCTCACCCTGGAATGGGCCGGCGTCAAGGCACAGTACCACGTGCCCTCGATGCGCACGATCATCATCGGCAAGCCGACGCAGCGCCATGAGGAACTCTATGCCGCGACGCGCGAAGCCCTGACGGCGGCCGAAGAAGTGCTGCGCCCCGATCATACGTTCGGCGAGGTGTTCGACGTTCATGCGGCGGTTCTGGAAGCCCACGATTTGGCGCGCCACCGCCTCAGCACCGCCGGCTATGCCGTGGGCGCGCGTTTCGCGCCGACATGGATGGATCGGCCGATGTTCGTCACCGGTTCGACGCGCCCCATCCTGCCGAACATGACGGTCTTCGTTCACATGGTCATCATGGATTCGGACAGCGGCACGGCGATGTCGATCGGACGGACCTATCTGACCACGACGACGGACCCCGAGCCCCTGTCGCGCCTGCCGCTCGACCTGATGGTCGTTGAGGGCTGAGGGCCACATCGGACAGACGGTGCGGCCCCCTTGGAGAAGGGCGGCGCCGGTGAGGTTTCAGGATCGTCAAGACGGGGGACCGGGTGGGATGCAGTGGCGCGCCATGCGGAGCGAGGACATTCCGGCGGTCAAGGCGATGGCGGACGAGGTCCACATCGCCTATCCCGAGGATGAGGCCATCTTCGCTGAGCGCCTGTCGCTGTTTTCGGAAGGCTGCTTCCTTCTGGAGGACGTGGAAGGACGGCCCCAGGGCTACCTGATCAACCATCCCTGGATTCTGGGGCATATCCCGCCGCTCAACTCGCTTCTCATGGCGATCCCGGAGCCGGCATCGACCCACTACATTCACGATCTGGCGCTGCTCGAAGCCGCACGAGGCTGCCATCACGGCGCGCGAATCGTCGAGGACGTCGCGCAGCTTGCGGCCGACCGGGGATTTTCCTCCGTCAGCCTGGTCGCGGTGAACGGCTCCGGCGCGTTCTGGCAGCGCCGGTCGTTCAGGATTTATCAGGATATCTCTCTCAACGATAAGCTCGTGAGCTACGGCGACGGCGCCAGATATATGATCCGGGACCTGTGATTTGACGAGCAACGGCGGTTTCGAGGCAATTGGTCGCTGCGCACGCTGCGGCGCGATACTTTGCGGGCGCCGACACAAAGAACGATCCTTCGCGCGCTTCATCCGGGTGGTCTGATATCGCATGCCAGAGCCGCTGATTTGATCTGTGATGGCCAGGCCGTGTCGGCGGCGCTGGCCAGGGGCTGGAGGGGAACAGCCAATGCGCTTCGAGCGATCCGACACTGCCGGACGAGATTCTGCGCGCCGATCGGTGGCCGTTGAGGAAGTGGGCTCGTTCGGTCATTCCGGGCCAACCCATGCCTGGGGGAGGCCGGAGAGTCTCGCACCGCCGGTTCTCGCGACGATCATGCTTCTGGCGCTCGGCGCCTGCACCAATATCGACCCGACCATGGGCATTGCGATCCCGCCGGAGCCGATCAGCGGAGCTTCCATGGCCCGCTCCTCGCCGCCCGTCGGTTCGGCTCCGCGACAGAGCGTCGGTTCCTATCAGCCGGCGGCGGTGCAATCCGCTCCCGCTCCCATGCCGGAACCGGAGCAAGCGGCGGTCGTCGAAAGCCAGCCGATGCAGCAGCCGGCCAGCCCCTCCCCCGCGGCCATGGCGACGACGGAAGTTCAATTCCTGCCAGTGATCGGCGCGCCCGTCGACCGCGTCGAGCTTCTCTCCCAAGCGTTGTCCCGCTACGCCCAGAGCAACGGCATCGCCATCGTGGCCGAGGCGAATCAGCCGGGGGGGCTGCGGCTCAAGGGCTATTTTTCGGCGTTCGCCGATGGCGGTTCCACCACAGTGACCTACGTTTGGGACGTGCTCGACACGTCAGACGAGCGGGTGCGCCGGCTTCAGGGCCAGGAGAATGTCGCCGGAACAGCAGGTGATCCCTGGTCGCTGGTGGGCCAGGAAGTGTTCGACGATATCGCCGCGCGCACGCTTGGCGAGGTCGCCGAGTTCGCCGCTTCGCGGCGTGGCTAAAACGCGTCGGCCTTAAGCCTATTGTGACAGCTTTGCGACGAGAGGCATGAGCAAGCTTGAATCTCCAGCCCGGATGCTGCAAGAGCCACGCCATGGGGGAGGCGACCCAGGGGCCATCGACGAGCGTGATCGGATGAAACTCTTCTCAGGCAACTCCAACCGCGTTCTCGCCGAGGCGATCACGGCTTATCTCGACATTCCGTTGGGCCGTGCATCGGTGCGGCGCTTCGCCGACCAGGAGATCTTTGTCGAAATCCAGGAAAACGTACGCGGCGAGGACGTCTTCATCGTCCAGTCGACGTCGTATCCGGCCAACGATCATCTGATGGAACTGCTCATCATGATCGATGCGACGCGCCGTGCCTCGGCTCGGCGCATCACGGCGGTTCTTCCCTATTTCGGCTACGCCCGGCAGGACCGCAAGGCGGGCGGACGCACTCCGATTTCGGCCAAGCTCGTCGCCAACCTCATCACCGAGGCCGGTGCCGACCGCGTCATGACGCTTGATCTGCACGCCGGTCAGATCCAGGGCTTCTTCGACATCCCGACGGACAACCTCTTTTCGGTGCCGCTGCTCTCGCGCGACATCAAGGAGCACCACGAGCTTTCCAACCTGATGGTGGTGTCGCCCGATGTCGGCGGCGTGGTGCGCGCCCGCGCGCTCGCCAAGCGCATCGACGCGCTTCTCGCCATCGTCGACAAGCGGCGCGAGAAGCCGGGCGAATCGGAGGTGATGAACATCATCGGCGACGTCACCGGCCGCAACTGCATCCTCATCGACGACATCATCGATTCGGGCGGCACGCTGTGCAACGCGGCGGAGGCCCTTCTGGCGGCGGGCGCCGAAAGCGTCACCGCCTACATCACCCACGGCGTGCTCTCGGGCGGCGCGGTCGCGCGCATTGCCGCCTCCAAGCTGCGCGAACTGGTGATTTCCGATTCCATTCAGCCGACGTCGGCCATCCTCGCCGCTCCGAATATCCGGGTGATCACGACGGCCAATCTCCTGGGCGAGGCGATCGCGCGCACCGCTTCGGAGCGCTCCGTTTCCAGCCTGTTCGATTGACGAAGGGAGCGCCGGCCTCTTCTTTCCGGCGCGGAGGAGCATATGGAAAGAAGAACTATCGGCGAACTCGACGGCTCAGCCATCGAGGAGGTGGTGCTGTCGACGCCTGAGGGCGCGCGCGCATCGATCATCACTATCGGGGCGACAGTCCGGGACCTCAAGGTTCCGCTGAGGGACGGCAGCCTGCGCCGCGTCGTCCTGGGCTTCCAGGACGTGGACAGCTACCGCGACAACCCGTGCTATATCGGCGTGACGGCGGGGCGCTGCTGCAACCGCATCGATGGCGGCCGCTTCACCCTGGACGGAAAGACCTATCAGCTCGCCCTCAACAACAACGGCACGCTCCATCTGCATGGCGGGGACAAGGGCTTCTCCCGGAGCAACTGGACCATTGCCGAGGCGGGCGACGACTTCGTGACCCTCACCCTCACCTCGCCCGATGGCGACGACGGCTATCCGGGAAAGGTCGAGGCCACCTGCCGCTATCAGCTGAAGAGTCCGGCAACGCTGTCCATCGAGATGACGGCGACGACCGACGCGGCAACGCCCATCAACCTGACCAACCATGCCTATTTCAATCTCGACGAGGGCAGCAGCTCTCACGATCACTGGCTTGAGATCGACGCCGAGCTTTATACGCCCTCGCTGCCGAGCCTCATCCCGACGGGAGAAATCCTGAAGGTCGAGGGCACGCCCTACGACTTCCGGGCCATGCGCAGGATCGGCGGTGCGGGCGTCGGCTACGATACCAACTGGGTGCTGGGCGGAACGCGCGGCGAGATGCAGGAGGTGGCGCGCCTCTCCTCGCCGAAGCGCGATCTCGACCTGGTGGTGGCCACCGACCAGCCCGGCATCCTCATGTATGACGGCAGCACCCTGCTTCAGGCGGGCGAGGGCCTGGACGGCCAGAAGCACGTGCCCCATGCGGCTCTCTGCCTCGAGACCCAGCATTTCGTGAATTCGGTCAACACCCGCCACTTCCCGTCAGTCGTGCTGCGGCCGGGCGAGACCTATCGGCATCGGTGCGACTACCGCTTCGAGGCGAAGTAGCAGCGCGCAACCGGGGGGCCGACCCTATGCTGGCCTTCGGGCGATCAAGTCGATCAGGGCGGACGGCCCCTTGTGCCGCTCGCCCTCGTCGAGGTCGGCGTCGTAATCCTCCAAAAGCAGAATTTCGCAATCGGCGAAGGCCGTGCGCAGGAGATTGGCGGTGTAGAGCTGATCGATCTGCGAGGGCCCGCCGGTGCCATTGAGGATTTGCGCCGGCCGGTATCCTTCGACAAGAATTAGGCCACCGGGACGCGCCGCCTCCCTCATGCGAACGAACATCTCGTCGCGAAGCGGCGGTGCCGCGAACTGAACGAAAATCGCGACCACGATGTCGAACTGATCTTTCGGCCAGTCCCAAGTCGTGACGTCCCCCTGGACAAGGTCCAGCGTCACATTGTGGCGTTCCGCGAGCCGCCGCGCCTTTTCAAGCCCGACCGCCGAAAGGTCCATGGAGGTGACCTTCAAGCCTTGGCGAGCCAGCCAGACGCCGTTTCGCCCCTCGCCATCGGCGATTGCCAGAGCCGTCTGTCCGGCGCGGAAATAGGAGGCGGAGCGCTTGAGGAAGGCATTGGGCTCGGTGCCGAAGAGATAGTCGGGTCGGTCGTAGTTTTCGTCCCACATGGATGCCGATCCTTTCGCTGTGTTCCACCTCACATCCGCCCGCGCCTACTCCGAACGGAGGGACGGCCTGTCGAATGCCGACGCTCATGTCTTGGCGCGTGGGACCGAGGACCGCATGCCGAACCGCCGGATCGACTTTCCAGCAATGTCGATCCCGGCGGAGTGTTCCACTGTAGCGGTAAGGAAGACGAACCTTCTTTGGGGGGCGAACTGCGACGTTCCGCCTCACCCATCACCGTCCGCTTCGCCATCATCTTTTCCTCTGTTCCATGCGAACCGTTTTTCCCGCCCGGCGTTTATGGAAGCTCTCGTTGCGACCCCACGACGTCGGGCGATGGCAATCGCAAGGGACTGCATGAGAAAGGAACCCTTGATGCTGTTCTCGAGATTGGGCCGGCGCACCCGCCTTACTCTGGCGGCGGGGGCGCTGGCGCTGCTGACCGGCGGCGCCGTCACTGGCCCAGCGACGGGCGCGGCGGCTCAGGAAGCCGTCAGCGGAACCGCCGCAGCACAGATCGAGCTTGCTCAGTATTATCCACCGCCCCGTGAATGGGGCCCTCCTCCTCCGCCGCCGCGTTGGGGTCCCCCACCACCTCCACCCCCGCGCTGGGGTCCGCCGCCGCCACGTTGGGGAGGTTGGGGACCGCCGCCTCCGCCACGGCCGCGTTGGGGGCCTCCTCCGGGAGCGCGCGGCCATATCGCTTGGTGCAGTTCGCGGTATCGTTCCTACAGCATCAGGCGTGATGCCTTTATCGGCGGTGACGGCCGCTGGCACCGTTGCTTCAGCCCCTACGACTGAGCTGAACGCGTGAAGGGCCCCGGCACGGTGTGCCGGGGCTTTTGCCGCTCAAATGGGGAACCGACCTCGGAAGTGTCGAACGCCCGGTCGGTTCAAGCGCGGCCCTTCGACCGACCGAGCTATCCGAGGATATCCCTGACCAGACGAGAGAATATGCGCGCGCCGATGGCGATCAGCTCGTCGGGAAAATCATAATCGGGATTGTGCAGATCGGCATGCTCCTCGCCGGCGCCGAGAAAGGCCATCGCGGTTTTGGAGACGGCGCGAAAGCGCCCGAAATCCTCCGAGGCGCGCATTGGCTCGCCAGGGCGGTGCGGCACGTTTTCGCCGTCGAGCGCTCTCCTGAGGAGGCGTGTTGCCTCGGTGTCGTTCTCGCAATGCGCGAAAACCTCGCGGTAGTCCATCTCCACCGAAAGCTCCGCCCCTCCGGCCGTGATGCGCACCAGCGATTCGGCGGCTTGAACGAGGGCATCCATACGCCCATCCACCAGAGTTCGCAGGGTTGCCCAGATCTCGGCTGCCCCCGGCGCCACGCCGAAGCACCGCTCGCCCATCTCGGCGTGCGTCACCGTGACCATGGCGAAATCCTCGTTCAGGATATCGGGCGAGCCAAGGGCGGTAAGCGCCGGCATGAGCTGGGCGACCGCTCGCATCGGCGATACGCCCGACTGCGGCGTCGAGGCGTGAGCGGTTCGCCCCTCCAGGCGGATCACCATGCCGCGCGAGGCGCAGTTGGCCGGCCCGTCCTTGATCCTCACCTCGCCGAGCGCGAGGCCGGGCAGATTGTGGAAGGCGAAGGCAAGATCGGGCTTGATCTCCGCGAAGCGCGGGTCGGAGATGACGGCCTCCGCGCCCGCTCCCGTTTCCTCCGCCGGCTGGAAGAGCAGCACCACGCGACCTCTTTCGGGTCGCTGGCGGCCGAGCAGCAGCGCGACGCCCGCAAGGATCGCCATATGGCCGTCATGACCGCAGAGATGCCCCTTTCCCGGGACGGTGGAGCGGTGGGGGGAGGATGAATCCTCCTCGATCGGCAAGGCGTCGAGCTCGGCCCGCAGCATCACCGTTGGCCCGTCCTCGCCGCCTTCGAAAACCGCCGCGAGGCCGTGGCCTCCCAATCCGGTGAAAAGGCGATCCGCGCCGGCCTGCCGCATCCGCTCGGCGACGGCGTGAGCCGTTTCGATCTCCTCGCCCGACAGCTCTGGGTGCTGGTGGCGAGAGCGCCGCCATGCTGTGAGCTCGGCCACGTCCTCGTGCGTGAGATGCATGCTCTCTCCCCCCAAACGAATCGGCTAGCCCGATGAGTGTCATTGAGCTGGCCAACCATGCAAGGACGAAAGCCGCCTCGGCCCTGGCTAGATGCGTTTGTGCCGCCGGCAGAAAGCGATGAACCGTCCGCTCATCGTCAACCGCCGATTAACAGCGATGTGCCAATTTGATCTTTGGGGAGCCGGCGCCGGCGGCAGCGTTTTTGTCGACGGGCAGGCGAGCGGCTCCTCGGCGTGGTCAAAAGGATCGCCTTGTGATGCCGAAATATCCAACCCTGTTGGCGCTGGTTCTGGCCTGCATTCTGCCGGCCTGCCAGAGCACCAATCTGGACGAGGTCGTCGGCTCGATCACCCGGGCCGGCTCTTCCATCGAATCCGTCAGGACGGGCGATCTCGTTGCAGCCGGCCAGCAGCAGTTCAAGGCCGGCAATTTTGGCAAATCCTATGAGCTCTACAAGAAGGCGGCCGAAGCCTATCCGCAAAATCCGTCCGCGTGGCTGGGCCTTGCGGCCTCGGCGGACCAGCTCGGGCGTTTCGACACATCGGATCAGGCCTATCGGGCCCTCGCGATGCTCGCGCCCGACAGCCCGGCCTACCAGAACAATCTCGGCTACTCCTACATGCTGCGCGGCGATCTCAAGTCGGCGCAGTCGCATCTGCTCAAGGCGCAAGGGATGGCACCCAGCAACCTCGTCGTCATGAACAATCTGCGCCTACTCGACCGTTCGACATCGTTGGCCCGCCATGGCTGACCTGACGCCACTCAAGGGGGACATCGTGACCGCCACCGCACCGCGGATCGAAGCCGCCAATCTGATCGACCTGCCCACGCCACGGAAAGTGGAGCTGGAGCCGCATCTGCGATCGCACGGAATGCTGTTCGCCTTCGGCATCGCCAGCCTCGCCGTCACCGGCACCTTGGTGATGACGATCATGTTGAGCTGGCAACCGCTTCAGTCGCTCAAGGATATGAACCGGCGCATATCCGCCCTGGATGGGGCCGAGGCGCGGCTTTCGCAACATATGGACGACGGCGTTCAGAGCGTCGTCAATCATGTCGAGAGCCGGATCAGCGGCCTGCGCAGCAACATGGACGGGCGCTTCGACCAGCTTGATTTCGAATTGAGAGGTGTCGATTCCCGCCTGACGGAGGTGCGCCATTCCATGGGCGAAGGTGTCGAGATGCTCCATGATACCAGCGCGCGCATGGACGAGGCCTTGTCGGCGGCTGTGGTCGAAATTTCGCAGCTCGGCGAGATGCAGGTCGCGGCACGGGCGGCGGCAAAATCGAAGCCGGCTATCGATCCGTTCATCGTCGGAGCAGTGCCCGCAGGCGGAACAAGCAGCGGGGGTGGCCACGCGACCCCGAGTTCACCGGAGGCCGCGGTGGCGCGCTTCCAGCGGGTCGAGCTTCCCGACGGATCGGTGAGCTATCGTATCAAGTAGCCGGAGCCGGCTTCCTGCGACATCGCTTCCTTGCCCTGCGGCGGCCCGTTGACCGGCGATTAACCAAACGGATGCAAGGTGTCGCACCAATGGGAGGCCGACCGGCCACCTGGCAGGCGAGGCGACGCGGACGAGGATGACCGGGGGACGTGCGATCTCGGCCAAGGAAGCCAACGAGGATGCCGCGCGGCGGGCCGATCTGGCCTGGCGAGCCGCGGGCGAAGGATGCGTCGTGGAAGAATTCGGCAACCAAATTCGAACGAGCGCCTCGCCGCCGACACGGCGGCGTCGGATGGTTGCGATCCTTGCCTTCCTTCTTTTCGCCCTGCCCCAGCTGTCGCCCGCCTTTGCCCAGCAGCGCGCGGTCTCCATCGGCAATGGCCAGATGACGCGCGTCGTTGTCAGGCCGAACGCAACACTGACGATCACCACCGACCGCCCCTTCGCCAACCTCGTTGTCGGCAATTCGAGCGTCGCCGACGTCGTGCCGCTCTCCGAGCGATCCTTCTATATCCAGGGCCGAACCTCTGGCACCACCAACATCTCGATCTTCAACGATGGCGACGGCCTGCTCGGCGTGCTCGACACCCGCGTCAGCATGGACTTCAGCGACGTCTCGGAGGCGATCAAGGCGGCAGTGCCGAGTTCGCGCGTCACCGTCTCCAATTTCAACGACCGCATCCATCTTTCGGGCACCGTCGACAGTGCTCCTGATGTGACGCGCGTCGTCGAGATCGCCCAACAATTCTCGGCCCAGCCCGTCATCAACGCGCTCGCTGTCGCGGCTACCCAGCAGGTGGCACTGGAGGTGCGGGTGCTCGAGGCGCGGCGCAGCGCCGGCCGCGATCTTGGCGTCAACTTCCGCGTCCGCGGCGGCACCTCGCTCGGCGTCACCGGATCACGCCTGCGGCTGAACGTGCCCAAGGACGGCAACACTGCCGGAACCGACAATTACCTCGGTGTCGTGTCCCAGCTCGACGCCGACGCGGAGCGCAACTCGCAGGGTACGCCTTTCGGCTCACTGGTGGCGCAGGTGCTGGAGGGCGCCGGCGTCAAGGTCGACATGATCATCAACGCCCTTGAGGCGAAAGGCCTGGCGCGCCGGCTGGCGCAACCGAACCTCACCACGGTGAGCGGCGAGAAGGCGAGTTTCCATGCCGGCGGCGAGGTCCCGATCCAGACGGTCGTGAGCAACGGCAACACGACCGCGACGCAGACGGACTACCGTCCCTACGGTGTGCGCCTCGAATTCCTTCCCACCGTCCTCGACCGTGGGCTGATCAATCTCAGGATCATGACCGAGGTCAGCGAGATCGACCCCTCGGTCACTGTCAACGGCAATCCGGGCTTCACCTCGCGCAAGGCGCAGACCGTGATCGAGCTGCGTGACGGCCAGAGCTTCGCCCTCGCCGGTCTGCTTCAGACGGTGAATGCCAAGACCATCGAGCAGATGCCGTGGCTGGGCAACCTGCCGGTTCTCGGCGCGCTCTTCCGCTCGACCTCTTACAAAAAGAACGAGAGCGATCTGGTGGTCGTGGTGACGCCGCATCTGGTGCGGCCCGCCCGGCCCGACGAACAGCTTCGCTCGCCGCTCGACGACACGGTGCCGTCCAACGACTTCGAGCTTTTCGCGCTTGGGCTGATGGAGGTCGACAAGTCCATGATCGAGGGCTTCAAGAACGGCACGGGGATCGAAGGCCCCTATGGGCATCTACTCGACATCGACGGAGAAGACGGTCATGTCGCCGCGCAGCAGCCTTGAGATCGTGCTGATCGCGGCGGCATCTCTCATCGCCGGCTGCAGCGAATACACCGATCATCGCGATTCGATCACGCTCGGCGCCGGCAACGCGCCCGCCGCCAACCTCGCCCTCCAGACCGAAAATCCCTTTCCCCCGGATCGCAACACGACGGCGATCCACGCCGACGGCAAACGAGCGGTGACCGTCGTCAAGTCGTACCAGGAGCGGATCGGGGCCTCGCCGGACGCAGCGGCGTCCAGCGCGGGCGACTCGCGCGACGCTTCCTCTTCTGGAAAATCCGGCATCGGCGGCTGAGCCGCGTCCGGCCTCGGTTAACGGACACTCAACGCCCGTCTGCTATTCCTGGCGTTCCGAAGAGAAAGCGGGGCCTTTCCGGCGGCTGCTTCTGGGGCAAGCATGGTTCGCATTCTCATTCTCATCGTCGCTGTGCTGTGCGGGGGAGTCGCCGCCTGGCTGGCTCTGTCCGACCCGGCGCCTCCGAAGGTCGAGGTGGTTGAGGCGCCAGCGCCGGCAACGGTGGAAGTTCTCGTCTCATCGGCGCAGGTGAAGGCCGGCACCATCCTGAAGCCAGAGATGATGCGCTGGCAGGCCTGGCCGGCGGAAACGAGCAGCGCCGACCTGATCAACCGCGCGGGCCAACCCGACGCCATCGCAACTCTGTCCGGTTCCGTCGTACGCAGTCAATTCGGCGCTGGCGAGCCGATCCGCGAGGACAAACTCGCTCCGGCCGGTTCCGGCTTCATGTCCGCCATGTTGCCGCCGGGCAAGCGGGCGGCGGCCGTGCGCATTTCGGCCGAGACGACGGCGGGCGGCTTCGTGCTGCCGAACGATCGCGTCGACGTGATCGAGACGCTGACGCCCGCTGATACGGACTCCGGCCGTTCTTCCCCGATCAGCCGCACCATCCTGCGCGATATTCGTGTCCTCGCGGTGGACCAGACGCAGGATATCGATCCGGCCGATCCCCAGAGGGTGGTGGTCGGGCGCAGGGCGACCCTCGAGCTCTCTTCCGTTCAGGCCGAGACCGTCATGACCGCCCAGGCCGAAGGTACCCTTTCCCTGGCCCTGCGCTCGGTCTCGGATCAAGTCGACGAAGCGATGCCGATCGCCCGCCGAACCACGAGCACGATCCGCGTCCACCGCGACGGCAAGATCCAGGAATTCGAAGTATCGCGCCACAGCGCGGAGAACGCACAATGACCCCCCTTCGTCCTCTTCGGGGCGCGCTCGCGCTCCGCACATTCGCCGTTCCCGAGCGACGGGGGGGCGCGGCTTCAGCCCGGCCCGGCCATCGTGCCGACGGGCGTCATCGCTGACATCGCGGCTGTCCATGTCGGCAACACCGCCTCCGCCTCCCTCCTCCGAACCGGCGCCGTCCCCGGGCGAGCGCCCGGTGCCGCAGATCTCGATCGCGGCCTTCTGCGAGGATTCGGCGCTGGCGGCCACGGTCGAGGCCGCGGCGACGGACCGGCGCATGAGCCGGGCGCGCGCGACGTGGCACATGGGTGGGCTTTCGGCGGCGATCGAGCTCTACCGCTCCTCGCCCACGCCAAGCCTCATCCTGGTCGAAACCATCGACGACGATGACGAGGTCCTCTTCGCAAGGCTCGAGGAGCTCGCCGAGCACTGCCTCACCACCACAAAGGTGATCGTCATCGGCCACCGCAACGACGTTGGGCTCTACCGCGATCTGCTGGAGCGGGGGGTCAACGATTACCTTGTCGCGCCTCTTGGTCCGATCCCGCTCATCGCGGCCATCTCCCGCCTCTATCGCGACACCGGCCCGCAGACGATCGGCCGCATCTGCGCCTTTCTTGGGGCCAGAGGCGGAGCGGGCTCCTCGACGGTTGCCCACAACGTCGCCTTCTCGCTCGCCTCCGTGAGCGAGGCCGAGGTGTTGCTGGTCGATCTCGACCTGCCCTTCGGGACGGTCGGTCTCGACTTCAACGTTGAGGCGCCGCAGGGCATTCTCGATGTCATCGGCGGCGTCGACCGGCTCGACGACGTGCTTCTCGAGCGCATGTCGACGGCCCATGGGGAGCGCCTCAATCTTCTGACGCCGCCCCTGGCGCTGGATGGCGCGTACGATCTTGCCGAAGCGGAAGTCGACCGGCTGATGGAGGTCGCCCGCGCCGGCGCCCGGATCACCATTCTGGACGTTCCGCACATGTGGACCGCCTGGACGAAGCGAATCCTGGCAGGTGCGGACGAGATCGTGGTCACGGCCGAGCCGGATCTCGCCAGCATGCGCAACGTCAAGGCCATCCTGGAGTTTCTCGCCGAGGCCCGACCGAACGATACAGCTCCCCACCTCGTCCTCAACCGGATGAAGGTGCCCAAGCGCCCTGAGATCAAGCCTCAGGCCTTCGCCAGCGCCGTTGGTCTCACGCCGGCCCTTTCCATCGCTTTCGATCCAAAGACCTTCGGCCTCGCCGCCAACAACGGCCAGATGATCGCCGAGGTCGCGGCCAAGTCGGCGCCCGCAAAGGACTTCTCCAGACTGGCGCAAACGCTTGCGGCGGGGGCCAAGAAGACGCCTTCGTTGCAGAAGAAGGGGCTCGGGCGGCTCACCGCGCGCCTTTTGGGCAGGAAATAGCCGCTTAGAGGCTGCGCATGGTGTTTTGCCGAAGAGTCATGCGACTTTTCGGCATCATGCTCCGGGCGCCCCCCCGGAAAGGGCACCGGCGGCGATGCCTCAAATCCTAACGATCAGCTTCACCGACGAGCAAAAGCACTGGCGTAGTGTTCGACCATCGACGCGCGCCGTATCGCGAAGACCGTCGGACGAAAGCCGCGCGTTGGCGCCGGCATCGAGGATACGGCCACAGTCGCCCTCGCCGGCCCCTCGCAAAGGGTTCCGGCATCGCATGATCCGGAGCCAGGATGTTCGGCAAGAAGCTCGAAGACGCCAATACCCTTTCCTTGCCGCAATCGGCGGAGCTCGCACCACCGGCCTATCGCGAAGCCGAACGCCCCCTTTCCCGACAGGAACGCGCGGATCGCGGGGATCGCGACGGCCGGACAGAGAAGTTCTACGAGCTGAAGCGCCAGATTTTCGACGCCCTGGTCGATACGATCGACGTCGCCATGCTGGCCACCATGGCACCAGCCGAAGCGCGTGAAGAAATCGTCCAGGTGGTCACGGACATTATCGGCGCCAAGAGGGTGCAGATATCGGTCAACGAGCAGGAGCGCCTGGTTGAGGATGTTTGCAACGACGTTCTCGGCTATGGGCCTTTGGAGCCGCTGCTCGCCCGCGACGACATCGCCGACATCATGGTCAACGGCGCCAACAATGTCTTCATTGAAGTGGATGGTAAGGTCGAGGAAACCGACATCCATTTCGAGGACAACCAGCAGCTCCTCAACATCTGCCAGCGCATCGTCAGCCAGGTCGGCCGGCGCGTCGACGAGTCCTCGCCCATCTGCGACGCGCGCCTGCCCGACGGATCGCGCGTCAACGTCATCGCCCCGCCGCTTGCCATCGACGGTCCGGCCCTCACCATCCGAAAGTTCAAGAGGGACAAGCTCACCCTCGACCAGCTCGTCCGCTTCGGTTCGATCTCGCCCGAGGGGGCTACCCTCCTCCAGATCATCGGCCGGGTGCGCTGCAACGTCGTCATCTCGGGCGGCACCGGTTCGGGCAAGACGACGCTGCTCAATTGCCTCACCCGCTATATCGACGCCGACGAGCGCATCGTCACCTGTGAGGACTCGGCCGAGCTTCAGCTCCAGCAGCCCCACGTGGTGCGCCTCGAAACCCGCCCGCCCAATATCGAGGGCGAGGGCGAGATCACCATGCGCCAGCTCGTCAAGAACTGTCTGCGCATGCGGCCCGAGCGCATCATCGTGGGCGAGGTGCGCGGACCGGAGGTCTTCGACCTTCTCCAGGCGATGAACACCGGCCACGACGGCTCGATGGGCACCATCCACTCCAACAGCCCGCGCGAATGCCTGAAGCGCATGGAGTCGATGATCGCCATGGGCGGTTTCTCTCTGCCTGCCCAGACGGTGCGAGAGATCATCGTCGGGTCGGTGGACGTGATCATCCAAGCGGCGCGCCTGCGTGACGGCTCTCGCCGCATCACCCACATCACCGAGGTGGTGGGCATGGAAGGCGACGTCATCACCACGCAGGACCTCTTCGTCTACGACATCCTCGGCGAGGATGCGGGCGGCAAGATCATCGGGCAGCACCGCTCCACCGGCATCGGGCGCCCCGCCTTCTGGGATCGCGCGCGCTATTTCGGCGAGGATCAGCGCCTCGCCGCCGCTCTCGACGCGGCGGAAAAGAAGGCGCCGTCGCAGGCCTGACGCGGTGCAAAGACGGCAAGCGTAACCAATCCTTTCAACATCTTGCGTTCAATAGTGTTGTCTGAGACGGTTTGTTGAACCATCGGAGAGGCCATGGACCTGCCCATTCAAGGGCTCGCCCCCCAACTTCCGATCTTCGGCCTCGCGACGCTCAGCGTCGCGGCGGCCTTGACGATGGTATTCTATCCAAAGGTCAAGAAGACCGACCTCTACGAAAGCCGCTTCACCGCGATCGCCGAAACGAGCGCGCCTAGTCACAATCGGCGCGATGGCGGCGCTCGCCGCAGACGCTCGGTGCAGGAGACGTTGCGCGATCTGGACGAGCGCCAGAAGGCGGAGGCGAAGCATTCCTCCTCCAAGCCGAGCCTGGTGCGGCGGATGCGCCAGGCGCAGCTCTCCTGGTCGAAAGAAATCTACTATCTCGTTTCTGGCGGCACCGGAATTTTGAGCTTCATCATTGCTCTTCTGTTCCGCATCGACACGTTGCCGGCCATCGCCTGCGGCATCGCCGGGGCACTTCTTCTTCCGCATCTGTTCGTCGAGCGCCGGCGCAAGCGGCGCTTCGCCCGATTTTCCGCCGAGTTTCCGACGGCCGTCGACGTCATCGTGCGCGGCGTCAAGTCAGGCTTACCGCTGGGCGACTGCCTGAAGATCATCGCCGTCGAGGCCCAGGAGCCGGTTGCCGGGGAGTTCCGGACATTGGTCGAGGACCAGACTCTCGGCCTTCCGATGGATGAGGCCGTGGGGCGTCTGGCGCAACGCGTGCCGCTGGCGGAGACGAACTTCTTTGCCATCGTCGTCGCCATTCAAAGCCGCACCGGCGGCAGCCTCGCCGAAGCGCTCAGCAATCTGTCCAAGGTGCTGCGCGAGAGGAAGAAGATGCAGGGCAAGATCAGGGCCATGAGCCAGGAGGCGAAATCATCCGCGGCGATCATCGGCGCTCTGCCCGTACTCGTCGCCGTGCTCGTCTATCTGACCAGCCCGGACTATATCGCGCTCCTCTTCACAGAGACCATCGGCAATATCGTGCTCGCCGTGTGCCTTCTGTGGATGGGCATCGGCATCCTGATCATGCGCAAAATGATCAATTTCGATTTCTGACCCGCCATGCTGCTTCCGATCGCCCTTCCCGACACCAAGCCTTTGATCGCCGCCCTCGCTTTCGCCAGCAGCGCGGGTGCCTTTCTCCTCGTTGCCTGGCCCTATCTGAAGCGCGACAAGCTGGAAAAGCGAATGCGGCAGGTGGCCAGAGAACGCGAGCGCATCCGCCTGCGCGAGCGCGCGATCCTTCAGGATCGCCACAAGGACACGATGCTGCGCGGAGAGCAGCCGAAGAAGCTCTACGAGCTGATCGTCGAGCGCTTCAACATGACAGCCAAGGCCGAAGACGGCGACATGGCCCAGATGCTGCGCATGGCGGGATATCGCGGCCGCGGCCCGATGATCCGCTTTCTCGCGGCGCGCATCCTGACGCCGATCGCCATGACACTGGCGGCGCTGTTCTACATGTTCGTGGTCATGGCAGGAAAAACCAATCTCGGTGTCCAGCTGGCCGCGACGGTCGGCGCCGGCACGCTCGGCTATTATCTGCCGCTGATCCTGCTGAAGAACCGGACCATCAAGCGCCAGACATCGATCCGGCGGGCCTGGCCCGATGCGCTCGACCTCATGCTGATCTGCGTCGAATCCGGCATGAGCATCGAAGGGGCGTTCCGAAAGGTCGCCGACGAGGTAGGAAGCCAGTCGCTGGAGCTGGCGGACGAACTCAACCTCACGACAGCGGAGCTCTCCTATTTTCAGGACCGGCGAAAAGCGCTGGATAATCTGGGACTTCGAACTGGGCTGACGGGGGTCAAGGCGGTGGTGACGAGCCTCATTCAGGCCGAGCGCTACGGCACTCCCATCGGCAACGCCTTGCGGGTGCTGGCCCAGGAAAATCGGGACATGAGGATGGCCGAGGCCGAAAAAAGGGCGGCGGCGCTGCCACCGAAGCTCACCGTGCCGATGATCCTATTCTTCCTGCCGGTGCTCTTCGCTGTCATCATCACCCCGGCGGTGATCCAGATTATGACACACCACTAGGGCCCCTCTTCATAAAGACGAATGCCCCTCTTGGCTGCGCTGGCGAAAGCCTTAGTCTCCGGTCTGCTCGATCGATGGTTCCGGAGGTCGTCATGAGCAATCCCGACACCCGTCTTCGTACGCGCACGAAGATCAAGGTGGAGCGGCCACGCCTCTACAAGGTCATTCTCGTCAACGACGATTACACGCCGCGCGAGTTCGTTGTGAAAGTGCTCAAGGCCGAGTTCCGCCTTTCCGAGGATCAGGCACAACGGGTGATGCTCACCGCTCATCGTCTCGGTTCCTGCTTGATCGCCGTCTTCCCTCGCGACGTCGCCGAGACGAAGGCGGCACGGGCGACCGACGCTGGTCGCCAGGCCGGCTATCCGCTCCAGTTCATCGCCGAACCCGAGGAATAGCCCGGCTCGCATCCTTCACTTCGGCGGAGCGGAGGGGCTTTCGGCGCAATAGATGGCATAAAGCGCGCGGACGACCGCGCGCGCCTCCTCGTCAGCGAGGCTGTAATAGATGACTTGGGCGGAACGGCGCGTCGCGACGAAGCCGGCCTCGCGCAGCCGTGCCAGATGTTGGCTGAGAGCCGATTGGCTCAATCCAATCCTGCCCTGGAGCTCGCCGACCGAGGCGTCATGCTCGATGAGGTGGCAAAGGATCAAGAGACGGCTCGGATTGGCCATCAGCGCCAGCCGGGCCGCAACATACCCGGCGCGAGCCTCCAGCGCCGCCATGTCCTCTCGCGTGCCAACGTCAGCCGATCCCAATGTCGCTCCGTTTATTCGTATTGACTAATTTACATCTTCCTAATATATAGATCGAGACGATGGGCGCGCACAAGGCCCACTCATGGAAGAACCAATCCTGGATGGCGCCCAGCGCCGGCCACGCGAAAGGGTCATCGAGTTGCAGCCAGTTCCCACGATCTTCTCTCCCCTCGCCGCGATTGCGGGCGGCGCCCTCATCGGCGTCGCAGCGGTCCTCGTCATGCTCTTGTTCGGCCGTATCGCCGGCATCGTCGGTTTGGCGTCGCGCGCCATCGGGGCTGTGGCCGGCCCGGCCGAAGACTGGGCGTGGCGGGCCGCCTTTCTCGTCGGGCTGGTCATCGCGCCACTGGTCTACTCCTTCGTCTCCGGGGTTGCGGTGCATCAGACTGTTTCCGACGATCTCCCGCTCATGGCGCTGGCCGGTCTTCTGGTCGGTTTCGGAACGGCTCTCGGTTCAGGCTGCACCTCTGGCCACGGCGTCTGCGGCCTCGCCCGGCTTTCCGCCCGATCCCTCGTTGCCGTCGCCGTCTTCATGACATTCGGCGCCGCCACGGTCTTCGTGACACGGCACCTGCTCGCCGGGAGCCTTTCATGAAAACACATCGCGTCATCTGGGGCCTTGCCGCCGGCCTCATCTTCGGCATCGGCCTCATCGTTGCCGGCATGGCCGACCCGGCAAAAGTGCTCAATTTTCTCGATATCCTCGGCGATTGGGATCCAAGCCTTGCCTTTGTCATGGCGAGCGCGGTTATCATCACCTTCGTCGGCTATCGCCTTGCATGGCGGCGCGCCAAACCGGTTCTTCTGGGCGACTTCGACCTACCAGGCAGAACCCGCATCGATAGCAAGCTCGTCATCGGCGCCGCACTCTTCGGCATCGGCTGGGGCCTCGGCGGCCTTTGTCCGGGGCCCGCTTTCACCGCCATCGCGCTGGCCGCTCCAGGCACCCTGGTGTTTGTGCCCATGATGATCATCGGTATCCTGGCCGGCGTCCGCATCCGCCAGTGGGGCAAGATGGCAAGACAGGAAAAGAAGGGAGAGAAACGATGGCAGGCAAGTTGAAGCAGCGCATCGTCCGGCACTCGCTGTCCCGCGGCCCCGGCAGCCCCGACGTCTGGGGGGTCTACGAGCCGGACAGCGGCTCTATCCAGTATGTCTGCGCCGATCCGGCGACGCGGCAGGCGGCGCTGATCGACGTGGTCTGGAACTTCGACCCCAAGTCCTTCGCGACGCATCTGGAAAGCGCCGGGCAGGTGCTGGATATTGTGAGGGAGAACGATCTCTCGGTCGCCTGGGTCCTCGACACCCACCCCCATGCGGATCATCTCATGGCCTCCGCCCATCTCAAGGAGGAGACGGGCGCGCCCACGGCGATCGGCGCCAAGGTGCGCAAGATCGCCGGCATATGGACCGGCATCTATAACGAGCCGGACGCGTTCGATCCCGACCGCGACTTCGACCGCCTGTTCGAGCACGGCGACACCTTCAGGATCGGCGAACTCGACGTTCGCGTCATGCTGTCGCCCGGCCACACGCTCGGCTCCATCACCTATATCGCCGGCGACGCCGCCTTCGTCCACGACACGCTGATGTTTCCGGATGCGGGAACCTCACGCGCTGATTTTCCGGGAGGCAGCGCGGCCGAGCTTTGGGATTCGATCCAGGCGATCCTCTCACTTCCCGCAGAGACCCGCCTTTTCGTCGGCCACGACTACGGCGCGCAAGGCCGCGACGAACCGATGTGGGAAGCAACCGTCGCTGAACACAAGGCGGGGAACATCCACGTCAAGGACGGCACGCGGCGCGAGGAGTGGATCGAGCGGCGCGAGAAGCGCGACACGACGCTTGCTCTTCCCGACAGGATGCTGGCGGCGCTTCAGGTCAATCTGCGCGGCGGTCGCCTGCCCAAGGCCGAGGCCGATGGACGGCACTATCTCAAGATGCCGGTCGACTATTTCGGCCATTGATGGAACGATCGCCGACAGACGCGGCGAACATTGTCGATGACGCAAGCCCGCAGCCCCGGGCAGGAGAAGCCAGGATGCAAGCCAAGAAGATCACCGAGGAGCTTTCGGTCGCGGGTCAGGTGCTGCCTTCGGAGATGAAGGACGTCAAGGCTGCCGGCTTCCGCGCCCTCATCGTCAACCGCCCCGATGGGGAAGAGCCCGGCCAGCCGACCTTCGAGGAGGTCAAGAGCGCGGCTGCGGCGGAAGGCATCGAGGCACGATTCGTGCCGGTTCGCGCGCCGAGCGAGGCAGACGCACAGAAGTTCGGCGAAGCCTTCGAGGCCTCTCCGAAGCCCGTTCTCGCCTTCTGCCGATCCGGCGCGCGCTCCACAGGTCTCTGGTCCATGTGGCAGGCGAGCCAGGAAAAGGGCCATGGTGACGCGAAGCCGGGCGGCCTTTTCGGCCTGTTCTCACGCAAGAAATAGACCCGCTCGGGAGCAGGCATCGCCATGGTTCTGGAGCCGCTGCAATACGCCCTCGGCATTCTTTCGGGCTCGCTGGTCGGCTTCAGCCTTGGCCTGTTCGGCGGAGGCGGTTCGGTGCTCGCGGTTCCGCTGATGGTCTATATCGTCGGCGTGCCGTCGCCCCACATGGCGATCGGAACGAGCGCCCTCGCCGTTGCCGTCAACGCCGGCGCAAACCTCGCGAGCCACGCGCGGCACGGCCATGTGAAGTGGCGCTGCGCCATCTTCTTTTCCGCCGCAGGCATCATCGGCGCCTTCCTCGGCTCGACTTTGGGAAAGGCCGTGGATGGGCAAAAGCTGCTGTTCCTCTTTGCCCTTCTGATGATCGCGGTCGGAATCATCATGGTCCGCAGACGGGCTCTGGAGGGCAATCCCGGCGCGGAATGCAATCGCGAAAACCTCTGGAAGGTGATCGCCCTCGGCTTTGCCACCGGCGCCTTTTCCGGCTTCTTCGGCATCGGAGGCGGCTTTCTCATCGTGCCGAGCCTCGTCGCGGCGACCGGCATGCCCATAATCAACGCCATAGGCTCGTCGCTTGTCGCCGTCACGGCCTTCGGTCTCACGGCCGCCGGCAACTATGCCTTTTCCGGTTTGGTGGACTGGCCCCTGGCCGTCGTGTTCGTCGGCGGGGGCGTTGCCGGAGGCATCCTCGGCATTGCGGCTGCCCGCCGCCTCTCCAAGACTCGCGGGCGGCTCAACGTCGCCTTCGCCGCGCTGATCTTCGCCGTTGCCGTCTACATGCTTGTGAGGAGCGCCGGGACGCTCCTCACCTGATCGCGTTAGAGCGAAAAGCGGTTCATCGGAATTGCAGTTCGCTCTAACACTCTGACGGAAATGATGTTTCTCCGAAAAGTCCTGAAACTTTTCGGCATCATGCTCTGGTTTCGTCCCGGATGTTTGGAGGAAGATCCATGTTCACCACCAATGTCGGCACCACAGATCGCATAGTCCGCATCATCGCCGGACTTATCCTCGCGATCGTCGCCTATGCGGCCCTGACGCCACCCTGGATCTATGTCGGCTATGTCGTCGCCGCCGTGTTGGTCCTCACGGGCCTCGCCCGCATCTGCCCCGCCTACACGCTGTTCGGCATCAACACCTGCGGGACCCGCCATGCATAATACCGTCGAACCGATGAACCGGCTTATCGGCCTCTTCCGGCTCGCTTGAGGGCTCATGAGCCGCCCCGGGCTGGCCAGTAAGCGCGAAAGCAGTGCTTTCGTGGCTCGCCAGCATAGGGCGGACGGCTGCGACGAGCGGTTGAAAAGCAGAAGGCCGCGCCCGGATGGGCACGGCCTTCGAAATTCCTGGCGCGAAGCGCCCGCCAACCGGCTGCGCTCCGCTACGCTCCCTCGCGGGCCTGATATCAGGCCTTCGCGTCGTCGATGCGCCGCGCCACGACCTTCTGATAAAGTCCGCCGAAATAGACTTCCTTGGACCACTCGAAGCCATCGGACCGCGAGGCGAAGTTGCGGATCTCAGACCAGCAAAGGCTGTTGGCGAAAGGCTCGAGGAAGCGGAACACCGACCACATGATCGGCCGCAGCGGATGGAAGGGCGAATAGCGGTGGTAATCGATGAACACCACCTTGCCGCCAGGCTTCACCGCGCCGAGCAGACCATCGACGATCCGGCGCTTGTAGCTGTCCGGCACCTCGTGGAGCAGGAAGAAGCAGTTGATGGCGTCATAGGTGCGCAGGGGCGGATTGGCCGCGTCGCCGCGCCGGATGGTGACATGAGCGAAACGGTCGAGCTTCTTGTGGCACCGCTCGATCTGGATCGGCGCGATGTCGATGATGTCGAGATGACCCTTCGGCCCGAGAAGCTCCGCCAGACGCGGCGCAACGGTGCCATAAGCGTGGGCAGGCTGATAGACGTCCTGACCGGGCTCGAACTCCTCGAGAGCGCGGTCGATCAGCTTGTTGGCGTTGCCCCACAAGATGGCCTGCACGACAAGCTGCCGGTCAAGCAGCGGCACCATCTTGGGATGCAGATAGCACCATGTGTAGATCTTGCGCAGATAATCCGGCACCGAGAGGATGCCCGAGCTGGCGACAGACGGAGCGGCGACCACAGTCTCCCGCTCGGCCGCCATGACGGGGCTGGTTTCTGAGAATTCTTGCAGCATCAGATTCGATCGTTCTCGCGTTGGAGTTCAGTCAACCGAGCAGCTGCCCCGCCGACGGGCTCATTGCCACGACGGAACGCTCCCTTTCCCACCGGCGGGAGAACCGGAGCGGGATCGGGTTTGGCTGCTGGAAAGGGGAAGGACATTCTGAGCACAGGGGACGGAGCTCAGTCGTCAGCGCGGCAGGCAGCATTCTCAGCCGCCGGCACAAAGGCGCGCAACGCGCCGTCGCGACCGAAAGGATTGTCCAGAATCGCGCCAAGACCAACAAAACCGGTCGAGCATTTGCCAAACAACCGGGCTGGTCCTCGTGAATTCAGCGCGAAAGGCGCGTCAAATCTAAACGTCATGGTGCGATCCTTTCGGAGGGATACTGGACTAAACGTGTCATAGTATCAAACCGGGGCATTGATTCCTGTCAACGGCTCCGGTGGGCCTCGAAGAGCAGCGACCATCTAACGCGCTCCTGCCGGTTTGTCTTCCTCACTTTCAGGGCGAGAAGTCGCACCCCAACAAAAAGCGGCGGCGCAAAGCGCCGCCGCTGAACTTTTTCGCCACACCAGATGGCAAATCTTGAGAGATGACCAGGGAGCCGATCTCCGCCGATGATCAGCGGTCCTCGGTCGAGCCGCGCAACGGCATGTCCTCCGCCGCACGGCGGACCGATTCCTCGATATCGCTGAGACCATCGTCCGTCTCGTCATAGCCAGCGCCATAGGCCTGATCGGTCTCGTCGCTCGCCGGCTGCGTCGCAATATCCTGCGTCACCGCCTCATCGCCCGCCAAAGTTCCGGGCTCGCGGTCGGCCTGGTCTCTCGGCTCCTCGGCATCGGCGTTCGCAAGGTCGGCAGCCTCTTCCGGCCGCGCATCGGCCTCGTTGGCATAGGGGCTGCGATGGGTGGTGATCGGGTCGCGCTGTTCAGGAAAGGTTTTGGGCATCGATCGACCTCATGGTTCCTGATTACTTGTAATGGGGGAAGCCGCTACTTTTCGTCGTCGTCGAGCGGGAGTTCGTCCGCGATCTCGCGGGCGTTGTCCCTGCGCGGGCCGGCGGGCGTGTCGCCCTGATCGGTGAGGCCTGGCAGGTCGCCCTGCTTCTCGACGGCCAACTCGGGCTCGACGTCCTCGTCGGTCACTTTCTCAACCGGGATACGCGCGGATTCGGCGCTATCGCGCTCGGCGACGATTGCCCGGGCCTCATCGAGGAAAAGGTCCGCGCCCCCCTTCGGCCGCCCCTCGCCTTCCCACAGCTTTTGCGCCTCGGCCCGGATTCTTGCCTCATCTTCCTTGGGAAGAGCGTCCATGGTCGCCATCAGACCATCCTTTCCGTTGTTCATTGCCAGGAGCCTTCGCCCCAAAAAGAGGACGGCGACGGGAAGCTCATCCCGACGGTCCATCGTTCATCGGAAGGGAAACGGCGTCGACGCGCCAAGCGTTTCATCGCCCGCGCACTTTCGGAGAGAATCCTGACCCAGGTGGCAGAGGCCGCTGGTTACGACATTGAGGGCGATGGTCTGGGCCTATTGGGCGTCGGCGCCGTCATCGACCTCCGTTTGCGGCCGGTCGTCTCCCGAGACGATCTCCTCGTGCCAGCGGCCATTGGGATCTTCATAGGTGATAGTGGCGGTGTCCTCGTCCGCCAATTGCTGGCGCTCCGCCGCATCGCGCGCTGCGGCAAGGGCGTCGCCGTGGGTCGCGAAAGTTTCCGAATAAACGTCGTCCACCTTGTAGGCCCATCCGCCGTCGTGGGGGACGATCTCGTAGTGCAGCACCACCATGGTCGTTCTCTCGCCTTCGTTGGATCGATGAGTCTTCTTCCGCAGCGCCACCTCCCGGTGTGCCGCCTAGCCGGCCATATGGCGGCGCGCCGGCTCTTGGCCAGGGTCATCGGCAACCCCCTCTTGAATCCGGTCGAGAGGTGCAGTACATAGCACCCATATTGTTAGCGTACTACATATACGCACCCTATGGACTTCCCATGGATCCCGTTCAGACCTCTCCCGAGCTTTCCGAGCTCCTTTCCATCGCAAGCCGCAAGTTGCGCACCAGCTTCAACGCCATGGTCGCTGCCCACGGCCTCACCTATTCGCGCGCCCTGGCGTTGCTGCATCTTTCGCGACGCCCCTGCCGCACGCAGAAGGATCTCGGTGAAGACCTGGATCTGGAAAATGCCACTGTCGTGCGCCTGCTCGACGGCATGGAGCGGCTCGGCCTGATCCGCCGCAAGCCTGTCGAGGGCGACCGTCGCGCCAAGCACGTGGTGCTGACGGAACACGGGCGGGAACAGGCCGCGCTGGTTTCGAGGATCATCCAGGAGCTGCGCGGGATCGTGTTGACCGGCATCGATCCCGCCGACGTGGCGGTGACGAAGGCCGTGCTGCGAATGATCACGGCCAATCTCGAACAGGCGGCCGTGGAGCATGCGGATGCGTAGCGCGGCGGCGCTTCAGGGCGCCGCAAACGCCCCCGCTGAAAATGACCGGGAAGCCGAGCTTCATCTCGTGCAGGATGAGCAGGCGAGCGAGACCGCAAGCTCCTCGCGGCCAGAAGACCGTCCGGACGGGGCGACTGGCTCTGCCGAGCCTGCTTCGCCGGAGCCTCTGACACGTCCCGACGAGAAGGAAAACAAGCAAACGGCGGCCACGCCGGAGCCACCGGCCGCGCCGCAGGGAAAGATCCTTGCCAAGCCGCCGCTCGTCGCGGCCGGCTACATGCTCGCCTCGCTGCTTCTGGGCATCACTTACGGCCTGGGAATGGGCTTCATCTCGGTCAATCTCAACCAGATCGCCGGGCCTCTGGGCGGCACGACGACGGAAGCGGCGTGGCTCTCTGCCGTCTTCATGATTCCCAACGCCAGCCTGACGCTGCTCCTGATCAAGATCCGCGGCCAATACGGGCTTCGCAAGTTCGCCGAGGTTTCGATCGTCGTCTATCTACTGGTCAGCCTCGGGCATCTGTGGATCGACGATCTCCAGTCAGCCATGGTTGTGCGCTTCTTCGCGGGCGTCGCCGCCTCGCCGATGACCTCGCTTGCCTTTCTTTACATGCTGGATGCGTTTCAGCCGGCGAAGAAGCTCAATATCGGCCTTTCCCTGGCGCTGACGACGATCTCCATAGGCTCGCCCATCGCCCGCATTATCTCGCCCTACCTGTTGGACGTGGGGGGCTGGCGCGACCTCTACATCTTCGAGATGGGCCTCTCGATGATCGGCCTGATGGCCGTCTATTATCTGCCGCTGACGTCGTCGACCTTTCCGATGAAGCTCGGCCGCACCGACTGCATCAGCTATGTCGGCATCTTCGCGGGATTCGGCGCCTTGTCCGTCGCCTCCATCATGGGCCGGCTCTACTGGTGGTTCGAGGCGCCTTGGCTCGGCTGGGTGTTCGCGCTCGGCATCGCCGGTTTCATCATGACCGCCGTCATCGAGCTCAACCGGAAGGAACCGCTGCTCGACATCCGGTGGCTGCTGTCGCGCGAGGTGCTGCATATCGCGGCAGTGCTGATGCTGTTCCGGCTCGCCTTGTCCGAACAGTCCTGGGGCGTGCCGGGCTTCTTCCAGCAGATGGGCCTGATGAACGATCAGACCCAATCCCTTTGGATCATCGTCGTCGCGGCGACGTTTCTGGCGGGCTTGGCCTCGGCCGCCGTCCTGAAGCCTGAACGCATCCACATCATCCATGCGGTGGCCGCGGCCCTTCTCGCCGTCGGCGCCTTCATGGACAGCCGCGCCACCAGCCTGACGCGGCCGGACCAGATGGTGATCAGCCAGATCCTGGTATCGTTCGCCAGCGGCCTTTTCATGCCGGCCGCCATGGTCAGGGGCTTCAGCGCCGCGCTGAAGAATGGGCCCAACTACATCCTGAGCTTCATTATCGTCTTCCTGACGACGCAAAAGCTCGGCGGCATGATGGGTTCGGCAATCTTCGGCACCTTCGTCCAGATGCGCGAGCGCCTCCACTCAAGCGCGATCGTGTCCCATCTGACGGCGACCGATCCGCTGGTGACGCAACGCATCGGCCAGCTGGCAGGTGCCTATGCCAAGACGCAGCCCGACGCGGCGCTGCGCAAGGCCGAAGGCGCCGCCCTGCTGGCCAAGACGGTGACGCGCGAGGCCTACGTCCTCGCCTACGACGAAGCCTTCCTGCTCATTGCCGCAATCAGCGTGGCGGGCTTCGCCTGGATCGTCGGCCATTCGCTTTATCTGGCGCTGCGCGAGCGGTGGGCACCGTCCCAGGCCGCGGCCGCCGCCTGAATTTTCATAGAGTTTTCCGCCATGAACCGGGTTTTCCGTTCCATCTCCACCTATGTCGCTCTTCTTGTCGGCGTCGCCGGCGTCCTGTTGGTCCTCTACGCTTGGAACCTTCCTCCCTTCCATACGAGCGTCGAGACGACCAACAACGCCTATGTGCGCGGGCAGGTGACGACGCTCAGCCCGCAGATCACCGGCATCGTCACCGAGGTTCCTGTCAAGGATTATCAGCGCGTCAAGGAAGGCGACCTTCTGGTCAAGCTGGACGACCGCATCTACCGGCAGAAACTGGATCAGGCGAAGGCGACCCTTGAATCTCAAAAGGCCGCTCTCGGCAATTCCGAGCAGGACCGGCGGTCCGCCGAAGCCAGCATCCGCTCCTACGAGGCGCAGGTGACGAGCGCCAAGGCCGCGCTGGAAAGCGCCTCCAGCAACTGGGAGCGGATCGAGCCCCTGGCCAAGAAGGGTGTGATGACGAGCGGGGAAGCCATTTCGGCGGAAAGCAAGTTTCGCCAAGCGGAGGCGGCGGTGAAGCAGGCCGAGGCAGCTCTCGATGTGGCCAAGCAGAAGCTGCAATCGACCATCGTCGGCCGGCGCTCTCTCGAAGCGGCGGTGGCCAGCGCGGAGGCGGCGGTGCATCTCGCCGAGATCGACCTTCAGAACACGCGCATCACGGCGCCGCGCGACGGCACGCTCGGCGAGGTTGGCGCCCATGTCGGGCAATACGCGACGGCCGGTAGCCAGCTCGTCTCCATCGTGCCCGACGCGGTGTGGGTGGTGGCGAACTTCAAGGAAACGCAGCTTCCTCACATGAAGCCGGGACAGCGCGTCACCTTCACCGTGGATGCTCTCGCCGATACCTCGCTCTCCGGCACCATCGAGCGCTTCTCCCCGGCCGCCGGCTCCGAGTTCAGCGTGATCAAGTCGGACAACGCTACCGGCAATTTCACCAAGATCGCCCAACGCATCCCGGTGCGTATCGGCATCGATGCGGACCAGCCTCTGGCGGAGCGCCTCGTTCCGGGAATGTCGGTGGAGGTCAGTGTCGACACCGCCCAGTCCGCGCGTCAGACGACCTTGGCGAGCAACGCCGCAGCCCGGACGATGTGACGCTGGCTAGAAACGGCTCGACATCGGCGGCGAAGACGGGCTTAAAGGCGCCATGAGATCCTTTCTCGTCTTCTCCCTTTCGGCACGGGCCGCTCTTGCGGCCCTTTGCCTGTTCGCCGTCACGCTGGCGGGGTGTACGACGCACGAGGGGGTGCTCCTCCCGATGGGACAGACGGTGCCGGGGGCGAGCACCGTCAACATGCTCGTGGCGACGACACGGGCACCCTCGCCCAACCCCGGCGTTCTTTTTTCCGGCCAGCGCGGATCGGGCGTGTCGGTCGACAACATCGTCGTCTCCATCCCTCCCGACCAGAACAGAAAGATCGGCGAGGTCGCCTGGCCCGAGCACGTACCCGGCGATCCCGCCAAGGACTTCACCGTCGTCAGCGCTGAGCGGGTCGATGTCGAGGGCGCGCAGGCGTGGTATCGGTCGGTCGCCGGCCGCCATCGGCGCGTGCTGATCTTCGTCCACGGCTTCAACAACCGCTATGAGGAGTCGGTCTTTCGCTTTGCCCAGATCGTGCACGACTCCGGCACGGACGCGGCACCGATCCTCTTTACCTGGCCGTCGGGCGCCTCAGTCTTCGACTACAACTACGACCGGGAGAGCGCCAACTACTCGCGCGGCGCTCTGGAACAACTCCTGACCCTGGCGGCGGCCGATCCCAATGTCGACGACGTCACGGTGATGGCCCACTCCATGGGGAGCTGGCTGACCATGGAAGCATTGCGGCAGCTGGCGATCCGCCAAGGCAAGGTGCCGGCCAAGATCCAAAACGTGATCCTCGCCTCGCCGGATCTCGATGTCGACGTCTTCAAGAAGCAGCTCGAAGAGATTGACACGCACCACCTCAAGATCACCCTCTTCATCTCGCGGGACGACCGCGCCCTTGCCCTGTCCCGCCGCATCGCGGGCGGCGTCGACCGTCTGGGAGCCATCGATCCGACCCAGGAGCCCTATCGCACCGAGCTGGAGACGGCGGGCATCACCGTCCTCGATCTCTCCGCGCTTCGTGCCGGGGACCGCCTCAATCACGGGAAGTTCGCGGCGAGCCCCGCCGTGGTGCGCCTGATCGGGCAACGGCTGATTGCCGGGCAGAAGGTGACGGATGCCGACGTGGGGCTCGGCGAGCGCATCGGCGCGGCCACGCTCGGAACCGCACAGACCGTCGGCTCGGCCGCCGGCGCGGTCGCCACGCTGCCGATCGCTGTCTTCGTGCCGGGTGCACGAAAGGGCCTGCAAAATCAGGTGGAGAGCATCGGCCGCAACCTCGGCGGCACGCTCCAGACCGCGGTCGGCCAATAGCCAGAAACCGGGACCAGCGCTCTACTCCAAAGGAGACGAGGCAGGCTTGCGCAGGGCGATGGTGGGGCGCGGGAACCAGCGCGGCACCTGACCGCAATAGTCGTCGAAGGATGGGCCGAAGCGCCGGCGCAGCTGGCGTTCCTCCCAGATGACGACGACATGGGCGAGGCAGCACACGCAAAGCGCCAGCGCCAGGGCATCTGGCGCGCGGCGAAACAGCGTCCAGCCGACAAGAGCGAGACAGAAGCCGAGCATCGCCGGATTGCGGCTGTAGCGGTATAGGCCGCCCGCCTCGATGGCGCCCTGCGGGCCGGTCGGCGCGGGCATGCCATCGCGCTGCAGAAGAAAGAGCAGGAAGCAGGTTCCGAGCAGGCCGCCTCCGGCGGATACGGCGACGAGGCCGAGCAACCCACCCCAGCGGGGAATGGCGAGATCAAACGGCAGGCCGAGCGCGCGCAACATCACGGCCGTCACCGGCAGGGCCGCCACCAGGGCACCGACAATCAACGCGGAACGTGCTTCAGCCTTGGCGCGCGAGGCGCGCTTCCTCCTCCTCATCATCGCCTGTTCCGATCCTCCCATCGGTGCAGAACGGATGACGGTGCGAGGTCCGTCATCAAGCGATGAAGTTATTAGCCATTCCAAAGTTCGGCAATGGTAACAATGCCAAATCCATGGAGACGAATTGCCGCTATGCGGCGTCTTCTGCCGGGATTGCCTGAGGAGTGTAGTTGAGAATAGGCGCAAGCCAGCGTTCGACTTCCGTGACACTCATGTTCTTGCGTTTCGCATAGTCCTCCACCTGATCGCGCTCGACCTTGGCGACGCCAAAATAATGCGCCTCCGGGTGGGAGAAGTAGAGGCCGGACACGGACGCACCGGGCCACATGGCAAAGCTCTCCGTCAGTTTGACGCCGGTTTGCCTCTCGGCATCCAGGAGGCGGAACAGCGTTTCCTTCTCGGTGTGGTCCGGCTGCGCCGGGTAGCCGGGCGCCGGGCGAATGCCGCGATATTCCTCCGAGATCAGCGCGTCGTTGGGCACATCCTCATCCGGCGCATAACCCCAGAACTCCTTGCGCACCTTCTGGTGCATCCGCTCGGCGAAGGCCTCGGCGAAGCGGTCGGCGAGCGCCTTGACGAGGATGGAGGAATAGTCGTCGTTGGCGCGCTCGAAGCGCTCGGCGATCGCCTCCTCCTCGAAGCCCGCCGTGACGACGAAGCCGCCGACATAGTCGATCTTGCCGCTGCCCCTCGGCGCGACGAAATCGGCGAGCGCGAGATTCGGCCGGTCGCCGCGCCGGGAAAGCTGCTGGCGCAGGGTGTGGAGCGTCGCGAGCGGGCGGCTCATCGCCTCGTCCTCGAACAGCGCGATATCGTCGCCAACCCGCGCCGCCGGCCAGAAGCCGATCACGGCGCGCGGCCGGAACCACTTTTCCGCGATGATTTTGGCGAGCATCTCCTGGGCATCAGAATAGAGATGGCGCGCCACCTCACCCTGGGTCTCGTCCTCCAGGATCTTCGGAAAGCGGCCCTTCAGCTCCCAGGCCTGAAAGAAGGGCGTCCAGTCGATATAGCGCGACAGCTCCTCGAGGTCCCAATCGTCGAAGGCGCGGGTGCCGACGAAGCCGGGGCGCGGGGGATCATAGCTGGCCCAATCGATCTTCAGGGCGTTGTCGCGCGCGCCTTCAAGCGACAGGCGCTGCTTGTCGCGCTGGCCGCGCTCATGGGCCTCGGCGACCTTGCGGTATTCGTCGCGGATCGAGGCGACATAGGCGCCCTTCGCCTCCGCCGACAGGAGGTTGGAGACCACGCCGACGGCGCGGCTGGCGTCGTTGACGTGAACCGTCTGGCCGCGATCGTAGCGCGGATGGATTTTTACCGCCGTGTGGACGCGGCTAGTGGTCGCCCCGCCGATCAGGAGCGGAATGTCGAAGCCTTCCCGCTCCATCTCTGACGCGACATGGACCATCTCGTCCAACGACGGCGTAATCAGACCGGAAAGGCCGATGACGTCGACCTTCTGCTCCTTGGCGGTGGCGAGGATCTTCTCGGCCGGCACCATGACGCCGAGATCGATGATCTCGTAGTTGTTGCAGGACAGGACGACGCCGACGATGTTCTTGCCGATGTCGTGAACGTCGCCTTTCACCGTCGCCATCAGGATCTTGCCGGCCGACGAGCGGGCGCCGCCCTCTTCCTTCTCCGCCTCCATGTAGGGAAGAAGGATGGCGACGGCCTGCTTCATCACGCGGGCGGATTTTACCACTTGCGGCAGGAACATCTTGCCGGCGCCGAAGAGGTCACCGACGACGTTCATGCTCGCCATGAGCGGACCCTCGATGACGTGGAGCGGGCGATCGGCCTTCTGGCGCGCCTCCTCCACGTCCTGGTCGACAAATTCGGTGATGCCGTTGACGAGAGCGTGCTCCAGGCGCTTCTCGACCGGCCATTCGCGCCATGAGAGGTCGCGCGCCTTCGCTTCCCGGCCACCCTGCCCGCGGTAGCGCTCGGCAAGGGCCAGAAGCTTCTCGGTGGTGTCGCCGCCGTCCTTCGGCGTACGGTTGAGGATGACGTCCTCGCAGGCCTCGCGCAGCTCGGCATCGATCGATTCATAGACCGCGAGCTGGCCGGCATTGACGATGCCCATGTCCATGCCCGCCGAAATGGCGTGGTAGAGGAAAACCGCGTGCATCGCCTCGCGCACAGGCTCGTTGCCGCGGAAGGAGAAGGACAGGTTCGACACGCCGCCGGACACGTGGACGTGGGGCAGGCGCTGGCGGATGGCGCGGGTCGCCTCGATGAAGGCGACGCCATAGCCGGCGTGCTCCTCGATGCCGGTGGCCACGGCGAAGATGTTGGGGTCGAAGACAATGTCCTCGGGCGGGAAATCCGCCTTCTCCGTGAGCAGCTTGTAGGCGCGCGAGCAAATCTCGACCTTGCGCTCGAACGTATCCGCCTGACCCTTTTCGTCGAAGGCCATGACCACCACCGCCGCGCCATACGCCCGGCAAAGGCGCGCATGATCGAGGAAGGCTTCCTCGCCCTCCTTCATGGAGATGGAATTGACCAGCGGCTTGCCCTGAACGCATTTCAGGCCCGCCTCGATCACCTCCCACTTCGAGGAGTCGATCATCACCGGCACCTTGGCGATGTCGGGCTCGGAGGCGACGAGGTTCAGGAACTCCACCATCACGGCCTTGGAGTCGATGAGACCCTCGTCCATGTTGATGTCGATGACCTGCGCGCCATTCTCCACCTGATCACGCGCCACGTCGAGCGCAGCGGAGAAATCGCCGTTGGTGATCAGCTTGCGGAAGCGGGCCGAGCCGGTGACGTTGGTGCGCTCGCCGACATTGACGAAGGGAATGTCGGACGTCAGCGTGAAGGGCTCCAGCCCCGACAGGCGCAGGCGGCGGGACACCTCCGGCACCTGGCGCGGCTCATGACGCGACACGACCTCGGCGATGGCGCGGATATGGTCCGGCGTCGAGCCGCAGCACCCACCGACGATGTTGACGAGCTTGTCGCGGGCAAAGCCCTCGACCTGGGCGGCCATCATCTCCGGCGTCTCATCATACTGGCCGAACTCGTTGGGCAGGCCGGCATTGGGATAGGCGCAGATGAAGGTGTCCGCCACACCCGCGAGCTCCGCCAGATGGCCGCGCATGGCGGCCGCGCCAAGAGCACAGTTGAGACCGATGGTGAAGGGGCGCGCGTGGCGCAGGGAGTACCAGAAGGCGGTCGGGGTCTGGCCTGACAGCGTGCGGCCCGAAAGGTCGGTGATGGTGCCGGAGATCATCACCGGCAGGCGGATGGACTTCTCGCGGAAGACCTCCTCGGCCGCGAACACCGCCGCCTTGGCGTTGAGCGTGTCGAATATGGTCTCGATCAGGATGATGTCCGAGCCGCCATCGATCAGCCCGCCGATCTGCTCGGCATAGGCGGCCTTCAATTGATCGAAAGTGATGGCGCGAAAGCCTGGACGGTTGACGTCCGGTGAGATGGACGCGGTGCGGTTGGTGGGGCCCACCGCGCCCGCCACGAAACGGCGTCGGCCATCATCCTTCTCGGCGCGCAGAGCCGCCCGCCGCGCCAGCCGCGCGCCGTCGCGGTTCAGCTCGTAGACCGCCGCCTCCATGCCGTAGTCGGCCTGGGCGATCGAGGTGGAGGAGAAGGTGTTGGTCTCCAGGATATCCGCGCCCGCCATGGCGTAGCGATAGTGGATATCCTCGATCGCCGCCGGCTGCGTCAGCGTCAGGAGATCGTTGTTGCCCTGAAGATGGCATTCACAGCCGATGAAGCGATCTCCGCGAAAATGGTTCTCGTCGAAGCCAAGCTGCTGGATCTGCGTTCCCATAGCGCCATCCAGGATCAGAATGCGCTCGCGCGCCGCCTTGACGAGCGCGTCCGCCGCGTCCCGTTGGCGGTCGATAGGCTCGATAGAGCCGAAGAGAGAGTCGGTCCGGGCGCTCATCGCTATCGTCGAAATCCCGCGTTTGTCGGAAGACATAAACTCTTCCTTATATCAATTTCAAAACTAAGGCGAGCCCTGGCAATGGCTGCCAGCCGCGCCGGACGCCCAAGTCGGACAGCCAGCCGCACGGAACTGGGCGGTTCATCCGTTAACCCTTTCTTAAGGATCAACCAACTCGCCCTTGTCTGGCCAGTTAATGCGATCAATCTTGCAGACAAATGGAATGGACACGATACGTCCCGAAAGCAGGAGATCCCATGTTCATTGCCATGAACCGCTTCAAGGTTTTGCCCGGCTCCGAAGATGAATTCGAGGCCGTTTGGAAGAACAGGGATTCGCAGCTCACGAAAGTCCCTGGCTTCGTCGAGTTCCACATGCTCAAGGGACCACAGCGCGACGATCATACCCTCTATTCCTCGCACACCGTCTGGGCGAGCCGCGAGGATTTCGAGGCGTGGACCCGTTCCGAGGCGTTTCGCCACTCCCATCGCAGCGCCGGCGACCATAAGCCGAAATATCTCGGCGCTCCCGAGTTCGAGGGCTTCGAGGTCATCCAGACCATCACGAGCGGTGGCTAGGATGAGCACTTTCGAACGAGGCCCACCCGTATCCACGGCTCTGCTGCCCACTTGGGCCGGCGTCGCCCCTAAGCGTGTCACAGCGGAGCGGTCCCTTTCCAGCCCCGGCACGGCCTTTCCGTCGTCGGAAGAGGCAGACCGTTCCAGGACGGACTTCGGCGCCACGCGGCTGGTGCGGTGGGCAATCATCGGGCCGGGCGCCATCGCCCGGCGCTTTGCCGCCGACATGCGCTTCTCGGCAACGGGAACGGTGGCGGCGGTTGCCTCAAGAGCTCCCGAACGCGCGGGCGCCTTCGCGGTGACGCTTGGGCCGGACGTCGCCCATGGGTCGGTGGACGCCGTGCTCGCGCGGAATGACATCGACGCCGTCTACGTCGCGACGCCGAGCGCCAGTCACGCAAGCCTTGCCTGCGCCGCCCTCGCTGCCGGCAAGCCGGTTCTGGTGGAAAAGCCGGTGGCGACCAGCGTTGCCGACGCCGAGAGGATTGCCGGAGCCGCGGCGGACGCCAAGCTCCTCGTGATGGAGGCCATGTGGCTTCGCTTCACGCCCGGCATCGTCAAGGCCAAGGCGATGATCGACGCGGGAGCCATAGGCAAGCTTCACTCGATCAACGCCAGCCTCGGCTTTTCGCAGCTCTATCGACCTGAGCGCTCCATCTTCGACCCGCATCACGGCGGCGCCTTACTCGACCTCGGCGTCTACGGGCTGTCGCTGGCGCTCTTCCTCGCCGGTCCGCCGCTGGCGGCGAGCGGCCAGATGCGGCGCTTCGACAACGGGGCCGTGGCCAGCGCCAGCCTGTCGCTCCGCCACGGACGCGCCTTGTCCACGCTCTCCTGTAGCCTGGAAAGCGAGGGCTCCAACGAGGCGGTGATCGCGGGAAGCGGCGGCGTCATCCGCATCGGACGGCCGTTCTTCTGCCCGCCGCTGCTCTCGCTCCGCTGCACCGCGCCCATCGTGGCCGAGGCGAACGAGGATAAAGACCCGTCTCCCCTTGGCCGCCGGCCCGCGATAGCGCGTCTCGGCGCGATCCGGCAGATGCTGTCATCGGTGAAGCAACGCCGCATTCCCACGCTCTTTTCCGGCACCGGCCTGCATTATCAGGCCGACCATTTCGCCGAATGTCTGGCTTTGGGGCGGATCGACAGCCCGGTCATGCCGATGGCGGATTCGATCGATGTCCTGAAGATCATCGAGGAAGTAACGGCCAGCGCCTCAGACTGATCGGTGGGCGAAGGCCGATCGCGGCCGGTAGGGCATCGGAATGCGCGAGGCGTTCTGTGCGACCAGCGCGAGCTCCGTGACGTGGAGCGCGAAGTCGGCACCGTAGGTCGGCTCCTTCCCCGCAGCTGCCGCCTCGGCGAGGGCGGCCGGTCCTCGGGCGAAGTCCATGCGCGAGGAAGTCGCCGGCACCTTGCTCCGCACTTTCGGCGATTCCACCCGCTCGCCGAACCAGGAGCGCCAGGGGCGACCGCCCTCCAAGCGCCGCAGCACCTTGCCGAGGATCGGCGGTCGCGAGGCCCAGTGCCCCATGCGGTCGCGCAGATAGACCGGAGAGGCGTAATCCCAGGCATCGGTCAGCGACAGAATGCCGTGGGTGCCGACGACATGGATGGAGCGGTCCTTGGGCGCGCCGAGGCCGCAGGACAGTCGCGCAACGACGCCGGAGCGGAATGTGAGGCACGAGATCGAAAGATCGTTGGCCAGTTCCTCCGGGCGCTGGCCGGTGCCCTTGTCGTCGAAGCAGCGATGGGCGAAGGCCGTCATCTCGACGACCGGGCCGAAATAGGCGCAAAGCCAGGTCAGATAATAGCCGGCGTGCTCCAGCGTGGCGCCCACGGCAAATTCATCGCGCGCCGGCCAAGGCGCGCCAGATGGATTGGTCCAGCCGCGATGGTTCTCGGTGAAGACCATGCCGTCCTCCATCTCGGCATAGACGAGACGGACGTCGCCGACGCGGCCCTCGCGGATCGCCTTTCCGAGCGCCTGGGATGCCTCGCCAAGATGGGAACAGGGCGCCGAGGCAAGCAGCCGGCCGCGCTCCCTGGCGATGCGCACCAGTTCTTCCGCCTCCTCAATCGCCATGGCCAGCGGCTTTTCCGAATAGACGTGGAGACCGGCCTCGAGCGCGGCCTTCGACACAGCGAAATGGCTGCCGGGGTTGGTCAGGTTGAGAACAAGCTCCAGCCCCGGCTCGGCGAAGAGCGCCGCCAGGCTCTCGACCATCTTGACCTTGAAATAGGCGCCGAAGCGGCGTGAGGCCTCGGGATCGCGGTCGTAGGCGGCGACCAGCTCAAGCTCGGGATGGTTCGCGAGCGTCATCATGTAATAGTCGGCGACGAAGCCGCAGCCGACGATCGCGATCTTCATGGCTCTGCCTTTCCGGTCCCACTCAGGCGAACCTGCGCCGGAAGCGGTCAAGAAACCGTCAAGCCGCCTTGCCTTCGCCGCAGGACCGAAACTGCGGACGCATCAGCCCAGTGCCACCCTCGGCTCCAGGCGTCCGCGCACGCCGATATCGAGGAGGAAGGTCCGGCCCGCATCGGCCTCGCGCTCCCGCTCTTCCGGCGACAGCCCTTCCTTGGCCGTGGTCATGGCGATGCGATCGGCCTTTTCCCCCAGGAAGGCCGGGCACGTCACCCGGCTTACCGGCAGCGCGATAGACCGGACACGACGGCCGTCGGGGGCATAGACGTCGAGCCGTCCCATGCCGTTGCACGCGTTCCAGAGAAGCCCGTCGACGTCGCAGACGGTGCCGTCCTGCGCACCCTTCTTGCCGCGGTGATCGTTGAACATTTCAGGCTCGCCGGTGGGCAGGCCCGTGGCCGGGTCGATGGCGACCCTGTGGAGAACATGGGCACGGGAATCGGTGAAATAGGCTGTCGTGCCATCGGGCGAAAAGCAGATGCTGTTGGGTACGGTGAGGCCAGAGAACAGCCGTCTCACCTCACCCCGGCAGAACCAATAGATCGAGCCGGCGCCCGTCTCGAACTCCCGGCCCATGGTCGAGGTCCAGAACGCCCCGGACGCATGGGCGCGGCCGTCGTTGGACCGCGTCGCCGGATTGTCCGCCTCAACCGGCGCGACCAACGCCAGATTCCCGTCGCCGATCCGGCGCAGATAGAGGCCATCCTCGGCGGCGATGAGATGATGATCGGCGTCCACCAGCCCCATGGCGCTGGCCATGAAGGGAAGCTCGTGAACCTTGGTCTCGGAGGTTGCAAAGCGATGCTCGATCAAGGTCTTGCCGAGAATATCGAACCACCACAGCGTATCGTCGATGGGGTCATAAACCGGCCCCTCCCCCAACTCGCTCGCATGTGGTGAAAGAACGCGGGCGCCAACGGATTCGGGTTCGCTCATCTTCTCGCTCCTCGCTGCGCCATCACGCGTCCCGAAAATAGGGCAGCGAGGGAGAAGGTCGCCCCTCTCCCTCGCCGTCGAGTATAGCGGACCGATCCGGCCGGTCCGATGCGGAGCCGCCTCAGGCGCGGCTTCTGTTGTAGACGTCGAAGATCACGGCCGCGAGGAGAACGAGGCCCTTGATCATCTGCTGCATGTCGATGCCGATGCCGAGGATCGACATACCGTTGTTCATCACGCCCATGATGAAGGCGCCGACCACCGCGCCAATGATGGTGCCCGAGCCACCCGACATCGACGCGCCGCCGATGAACACCGCCGCGATGACGTCAAGCTCGAAGCCGAGGCCGGCCTTGGGCGTCGCCGTGTTGAGTCGAGCGGCGAAGACGAGGCCGGCCAGCGCCGACAGCATGCCCATGTTGGCGAAGGTGAGGAAGACGAGGCGCGGCGTGTTGATACCGGAGAGGCGGGCGGCCTTCTCGTTGCCGCCGACGGCATAGATGCGCCGCCCAATCGTCGTGCGCGCCGCCAGGAAGGAATAGATGCCGATCAAGAGCGCCATGATGAGGAGAACGTTCGGCAGCCCCCGGAACGTCGCCATGACATAGCCGAGATAGACCAGCGCGAAGGCGATGATCGCCGCGCGGCCGATGAAGAAGGCCATCGGCTCCTCGACATTGCCGCTCTCCTCGAGATGGCGCCGGCTGCGGATGTTGGCCCACAGGAAGGCGACGGCGGTGACGATGCCGAGCACGAGAGACAGCATGTTGAAGCGGCCGCCACCGAAGATGTCGGGAACGAAACCGGAGGAGAGCAGCTGGAAGGTTGGCGGGAACGGGCCGACCGACTGGCCTTCGAGAAGCCACAGCGCCAGACCACGGAACACCAGCATGCCGGCGAGCGTAACGATGAAGGCCGGGATCTTGAAATAGGCGATCCAGTAGCCCTGAGCCATGCCGATCAGGGCACCGACGAGGAGACAAGCGACCGCGGCCAGCAGGTAGGGCACGTGCCAGTGCACCATCATGACGGCAGCGAGGCCGCCGATGAAGCCCGCCACCGAGCCGACGGAGAGGTCGATGTGTCCGGCGACGATGACCAACAGCATGCCGAGCGCCATGATGACGACGTAGCTGTTCTGGAGCACCAGATTGGTCAGGTTGACCGGCCGCATCAGAATGCCGCCGGTGACGATCTGGAAGAAGACCATGATCGCGATGAGCGCGATCAGGATGCCGTATTCGCGCATGTTGTTGCGCACGAAGCTCCACGCGCTGGCGCGTTCCGGCCCCGCCGCGGAGACGTTAACCATTTGTTGCTCCATGGGACTAGCTCCCGCTTCTCAGGATCATGGCCATGATCTTCTCCTGCGAGGCGTCCGCCGCCGGCAGCTCTCCGACGAACCGCCCCTCGCTCATCACGTAGATGCGATCGCACATGCCGAGCAGTTCCGGCATCTCGGACGAGATCATGACGATGCCCTTGCCGGCATCGGCAAGGTCGTTGATGATGGAATAGATTTCGAATTTCGCCCCGACGTCGATGCCGCGGGTCGGCTCGTCGAGGATCAGCACCTCGGGGCCGGCGAACAGCCATTTGGCGAGCACGACCTTCTGCTGATTGCCGCCGGAAAGGTTGATCGCCTTCTGGCCGACGGACGGCGTCTTGATCCGCAGCTTGGCGCGGTAGTCCTGCGCCACCGCGAGTTCCCTGGGATTGTCGATGACGACGCCGTTGGCGATGCCGGGCAGATTGGCCAGTGGCACGTTGTGTCGGATGGTGTCGTCGAGGATCAGGCCGTACCCCTTGCGATCCTCCGTAACGTAGCAGATGCCCTGGGACAGCGTGCGGTGGACGGTGGAGTTGTCGATCTTCTTGCCGTGGAGCCAGATCTCTCCCGAGATGCTGTTGCCGTAGGCGCGCCCGAAGATGCTCATGGCGAGCTCGGTTCGCCCGGCGCCCATCAGCCCCGCGATGCCGACGATCTCGCCGGCGCGGACGTTGAAGTTGACGCCGTTCACCACCTTGCGATCGACATGGAGAGGATGAAAGACGGTCCAGTCCTTGACCTCCATCACGACGCCGTTGATCCTCGGCTCGCGCTTGGGATAGCGGTCGGACATGGAGCGGCCGACCATGTCGCGGATGATGCGGTCCTCGCTGATTTCTCCGCCGGCACAGTCGATCGTCGAAACCGTCGAGCCATCGCGCAGAACGGTGATGGTGTCGGCCACCTTCACCACCTCGTTGAGCTTGTGCGAGATCAGGATCGCCGACATGCCGCCACGCTTCAGCTCCAGAAGAAGCTGAAGCAGCGCCTCGCTATCGCGCTCGTTGAGGCTCGACGTCGGCTCGTCGAGAATAAGGAGCTTGACCTCCTTGGACAGCGCCTTGGCGATTTCCACCAGCTGCTGCTTGCCGAGGCCCAGATCGGTGACGAGGGTGCGCGGCGATTCCTTGAGGCCGACGCGGGCGAGCAGACCCTCGGTCCGCCGATAGGTCTCGCGCCAGTCAATGACCCCTCCCGAGGCGCGCTCGTTGCCGAGGAAGATGTTTTCGGCGATCGACATCAACGGCACCAGCGCAAGCTCCTGGTGGATGATGCTGATGCCCTTTTCCTCGCTGTCGGCGATGCCCGAGAAGCGGCATTCCTCGCCCTTGAAGCGGATGACCCCGTCATAGGAGCCGTGCGGATAGACGCCGGAAAGGACATTCATCAACGTCGATTTGCCGGCGCCATTCTCGCCGACGAGGGCGTGAATCTCCCCCTCCTCGACTTCAAGATTGACGTTGTCCAGAGCCTTCACACCAGGAAAGACCTTGGTGATGCCCTGCATTTCAAGAATTGCACTCATCCTATGACCTCGGCGCGGTTTGCGGCCGCGAGGCCGCGGCAAGCGGCTCGCAACGAGCCGCCGGGCCGGAAGGGGCGGATGGTGCGACCATCCGCCCCAGGGCGCACTACTTCAGCTGGTCGGCCTTGTAATAGCCGCTGTCGACCAGGACCTTCTTGTAGTTTTCCTTGGTCACCGGAACCGGCTTCAGCAGGTAGGACGGAACGACCTTGACGCCGTTGTCATAGGTCTTGGTGTCGTTGACCTCAGGCTTGTTGCCGTTGAGGACGGCATCGACCATCTTGACCGTCTGCTTGGCGAGCTCGCGCGTGTCCTTGAAGATCGTCGAGTACTGATCGCCGCGCTCGATCGCCTTGATGGAAGGAACCTCCGCGTCCTGGCCGGTGATGATCGGCATCTTGGTGTCGCCCGAGCCGTAGCCCACGCCCTTGACCGACGAGATGATGCCGATGGACAGGCCGTCATAGGGCGACAGCACGCCATGGAGCTGCTTGTCGGTGTAGTAGGCCGACAGAAGGTTGTCCATGCGGGCCTGGGCGACCGCACCGTCCCAGCGCAGCGTGCCGACCTTGTCCATGCCCTCCTGGCCGGAGACGATCTTCACCTGGCCGCTGTCGATCAGCGGCTGAAGAACGCTCATGCCGCCGTTGTAGAAGAAGTAGGCGTTGTTGTCGTCCGGCGAGCCGCCGAAGAGCTCGACATTCCACGGCTTGACGTCCGGGAAGCGTTCCTTGAGGCCGTCGACCAGCGAGGTCGCCTGCTGCACGCCCACCTGGAAGTTGTCGAAGGTGGCGTAGTAGTCGACATTCGGTGAATCGCGGATCAGGCGATCGTAGGCGATGACCGGAATGCCGGCGGCCGCGGCATTGGCCAGAACGTTGGACAGCGTCGTTCCGTCGATCGAGGCAATGACCAGCGCGGCGTCGCCCTTCGTCACCATGTTCTCGATCTGCGAGAGCTGGTTCGGAATGTCGTCCTCGGCGTATTGCAGATCGGCCTTGTAGCCGGCGGCCTCGAACTGCTTGACCATGTTGTTGCCGTCATCGATCCAGCGGGCCGAAGACTTGGTCGGCATGGCGATGCCGACCGTGCCCTTGTCCTGGGCCGCCGACGGACCCGCCGAAGCGACCAAGGCGGCCATGGCGAGACCCGCCATCAATGTCGTGACTAGACGCATGTGGTTCCTCCACTCCCAAATTTGGCGCCCGCGCACGCTCCTTGGCGGCGACGGCCCATGGACTTTCCGCCTGATAGGAAGATGGCAACGCCGGTGCCGAGACGGCGAAGATCCTCGCGCGCCTCTCTCCTCTGCCGTTTGGCGACGATGCACCGCCGGCTTATTCTCTCCCATCGGGCCGACAGAGCGGGATTTTTCCGCTCTATTCCCTTTCGGATAGGCTGAGACGATCCTGTCGCACCCTACCCGCCTCCATTACACTCTCCGGTTCAGGCTCGAACCGTACCGAAGGACTATAGCAGGGCTTCGAAAGTTTGCGAAGGTTTTCAACAGCCCGTCGATCCATCATTTTCGCCGTGCCAACAGGGCCTCGCCAATCAAGGCATCCGCCGGCTCCGCGATTCCGCCGCCGTGCGCCAAAGCATTGAAGCTTCGAACCGGCGGGATGCCGTAGGCGGAAGCCGCTATGAGCGGATTTTCCTGCGCGGCGTCGCACTGCGAGTTGATTTCGGCGTTCCTCCCCGATCATCCCGATAGGATAAGCTATCGCGTAAGGTGCATCCGGCGCTAGGTTGAAAGCGGCTGGATGAATGGATGATCCTGCTGTTTTTTTGAGAGCCTGCGGCCAGCCAAGCGGGAAAACCACCTCGGCGGCAGCGTCACAGCCCCGGGGGAGCGGCGGCCACGAATGAGGGCGCCTCCGTCAACGCGGCCCACGCCACATGGATAAAGCGCATGAGCCGCCCGCGCCGGACAGACGGCGCGGCGCATCTTCATTGAGCTTATGACGCCGCGAGGAGCGAAGACGACCGCGCGATCAGACCAGCACTTCGCGGGCCGGATACTGGCTCCTGCCGAAGATGCGCTGATAGCGCTCGACTTCCTGGGGAAGGCCGCTCACCTTGCTGGGGTTGTCGGATAGCTTCACCGCCGGCCGGCCATTCGCCTCGGCCACCTTGCACACGATGGAGATCGCCTCCAGGCCGCCCGCCACCCGCTCCGGCACGATGCCGCGGAAATCGTTGGTGAGGTTGGTGCCCCAGCCAAAGGAGAGACGGACCCGGCCGTGGAAGCGTATATAGACGTTCTCGATGGTTTCCACGTCCATGGCGTCGGAGAAGATCAGGAGCTTCTCGCGCGGGTCCTCGCCGTGCCGCTGCCACCAGTCGATGATGGCCGCCCCGCCCTCGATCGGAGGCGCGGAATCCGGTCGGAAGCCCGTCCACTGGGCAAGCCAGGCCGGCGCCCGTTCGAGGAAGGCGGACGTTCCAAACGTGTCCGGCAGCACGACGAGGAGATTTCCGTCGTAATAGCGCTGCCATTCCTCGAAGACGCGATAGGGCGTCAGCCGCAGTTCCTCATCGCTCTCGGCAAGCGCGGCCAGGACCATGGGCAGCTCATGTGCGTTGGTTCCGATGGCCTCCAGGTCGCTTTCCATGGCCAGGAGCACGTTGCTGGTGCCGATGAACGCCTCACCCAGCCCCTCCTTCAGCGCCTCGACGCACCAGCGCTGCCACAAAAAGCTGTGGCGCCGCCGCGTGCCGAAATCGGATATCTTGAGGTCAGGCAGGCGGCGCAGCCGCTCGACCTTGTTCCACATCTTGGCCTTGGCGCGAGCGTAGAGAATATCCAGCTCGAACTTGCCAAGGCCGGACATGGCCGAGCGCGACCGCAGCTCGTTGATGATGGCGAGCGCGGGCACCTCCCACATGGTCGTATCAGTCCAGCGACCATGAAACGTCAGTTCGTATTGCCCATCCACCTTCTTCAGCTCGTATTCCGGCAGGCGGAACGTCTCCAGCCACTGGAGGAATTCGGGCTTGAAGATCTGCGCCTTGCCATAAAAGGTGTTGCCAGCGAGCCAGATCATCTCGCGCTTGGTGATGGTCAGCGACCGCGCATGGTCGAGCTGGGCGCGCAGCTCGCCCTCATCGATCTCGTCGGCCAAGCGGACAGACTTCGTCCGGTTGATCAGATGAAACGTTGCGTCGACATCGCGGTGAAGGCCCCAGATCATCTGGAGCATCAAAAGCTTATAGAAGTCAGTATCGAGCAGGCTACGCACGATCGGGTCGAGCTTGAAGGCATGGCTCCAGACTCTGTTGGCGATGTCAGTCGCGACCATTGGCCCATGCACCTTTCATACTGCTGTCACAGTTGGCGCAGGCACCCTAACGAGCCTTGGTAAAAAACAAAACCTTCCCTGTCAGCACCTTTGGCCGCAGCAGCGGATTTCTCCGAGATGGCATTGGGCGATGCTGCCAGAGCCCTCAGAGCGGCGGCCCGTCCTGGAGATCGCCTTCGTCTGCGACTGGCGCCAACATCTCGAGCAGGCGCGAGACATCGAGCTCCTCCAGCCGCGCCGGCGACCAGCGCGGCTGCCGGTCCTTGTCGACCACGGCGGCGCGGATGCCCTCGATGAACTCCCCCTTGGGCAGGGCGCGGGTGGCGAAGCGGTATTCCATGACGAGCGCGCGCTCGACGGTCGGCTCCTCGCGAACAGCGGCGATGATAGCCAGCGTCGCGGCAAGCGAAAGCGGCGAACCCTTTCGAATCGCCGCCGCCGCTTCGGTAGCGAAGCTCGAGGCGCCGGCTTCAAGGCGACCGACGATGGCCAGCAGATCGCCGCCGGCAAAGGCTGCATCAGTCTCGTCACGGTGGCGCGCCAGCCTGGACGAGCCGGCGTCGACAGCAAACGGCGCGATGACGTCGGGGCGGCCCGCCGCCAGCAGTTCGGCCTTGAGCGCGGCAAGCCGATCGGTCGGAACCATGACGTCGGCAAAGCCGGCGAAGAGCGCGTCGGCGGCACCCATGCGAGCGCCCGTGAGGCCGAGATATTCGCCGGTTCGTCCCGGCGCCCGCGTCAGGAGCAGCGAGGAGCCGACGTCGGGCACGAGGCCGATGGCGCATTCCGGCATGGCCACAGCCGAACGTTCGGTGACGATCCGATGACTGCCGTGAGCGGAGAGGCCGACGCCGCCGCCCATGACGATGCCGTCCATGAGCGCGACATAGGGCTTGGGGTAATGGGCGATCAGGCGATTGAGCCTGTACTCCTCGTGGAAGAAATGCTGCGCGGAAGCAAAATCGCCCTGCCGGCCCATGGCATGGAGGGCGGCGATATCGGCGCCAGCGCAAAACGCCCGTTCGCCCTCCCCCTCGATCAGCGCCATCGTCACCTGGGGATCGTCTCGCCAGGCGAGGAGCGCCACCTCGATGGCCTGGCACATCTCCGTCGTCAGCGCGTTCAACGCTTTTGGGCGACGCAGCACGATTCTCCCGACACGACCATCAATGAAGGTCGCCACCCCGTCCATGACCGTTCCTCCGCCCGCCTTTCAGGGGTGGCGGGCTTCCCTTCCGTACGCAGCGTCCCGCAGCGTCTCGATATTCCTGCCATAGCCCGCCGCGGTGCCGCGAAACAATGCCGAGCCTGCAACCAGGACGTTTGCTCCCGCTTCCACCACCGAGGCCGCCGTTTCCACGGCGATCCCGCCGTCGACCTCGATGTCGATGGGGCGATCGCCGATCATGGCTTTGACGGCGCGAATCTTGTCGAGCGTCGCGGGCAGGAAGGCCTGGCCTCCGAAGCCGGGATTGACGGTCATCACCAGGACGAGGTCGACCTTATCGAGGACGTAGCGGATCGTTTCCTCGCTGGTCGCCGGGTTGAGCGCCACGCCGGCGCGCTTGCCGAGCGCCTTGATTGTCCGGAGCGAGCGGTCGAGATGGCGCGTGGCCTCGGCATGAACGGTGAGCCCGTCACAGCCGGCCTCGGCGAAGGCCTCCAGGAAGGGGTCGCACGGCTCGATCATCAAATGACAATCGAAGAATTTTTCCGAGACCGGCCGGATGGCTTTGACCACCGCCGGCCCGAAGGTGATGTTCGGAACGAAGTGACCATCCATGACATCGAGATGAACCCAGTCGGCCCCGGCGCGGTCGATCGCAGCAACCTCCTCACCGAGGCGCGAGAAATCGCTGGCCAAAATCGACGGGGCGATGATCACGGAACCTGACACTTTTTCCTCCAAGGCTGCCCCTGTGCGAGACGCCACGATCTGAACCTTAGGCGATCGCGCCTCGCGATCATCCCTGCTCGGCGAGCCGCCGGCGCACTTCCTCCACTTCCTCGGTCGAGCCGAAGACGAGAGGAGTTCTGGCGTGAAGATCGCCGGGAACGATATCGAGAGTGCGCGACAGGCCGTCGCTCGCCGCGCCGCCGGCTCCCTCAATGCACAGGGCAACCGGATTGGCCTCGTAGACCAGCCTCAGGCGGCCCTTCTCGTATCCCTTGCGCGCATCACCGGGATAAAGAAACACGCCGCCGCGCAGCAGGATGCGGTAGGCGTCGGCCACCATCGAGCCGACATAGCGCATGGAATAGTTCTTGCCGCGGTTGCCGGCCTCGCCCGCCTCACAATCGGCGATGTAGCGGCGCAGACCCTCGGCCCAGTGGCGCCGGTTCGCTGCATTGATCGAGAATTCCTTGGTCGTGGCGGGTATGGCGAGCGTCTCACCGACCGACGTGAACCCGGCGGAACCCGGAACGTGGATGAAGGCGCGCGTCTCTCCGCCAAAGCTCGCGATCAGGAGCAGCTGCGGCCCATAGATGAAGAACCCGGCGGCGATCTGTCGCGAGCCCGGCTGCAGAAAAGCGCTCCTCGGCTCCGCCCGGTGCTCGCTCCCCACCGGTAAAATCGAGAAGATGGTGCCGATCGACACGTTGGTCTCGATGTTCGACGAACCGTCCAGCGGATCGCAGGCGACCGCGACAGAGCCCCCCTCGCTGATTGTGATTGGCGCATCCTGCTCCTCCGATCCATAGAAGGCCACCGGCGAGCGATGCATGGCGCCGACCACGGCGCGATCGGCGACGACATCGAGGGCCTTCTGGATATCGCCGCCGAGATTGGCCTCCCCCAGCGACTTGCCGAGTTCGGCGCCCGCGCCGCCGTGGGCGATGAGGCGCGCGATTTCAACGGCCGCCTCGCCAAGATTGAGAATGGTAGTGGCAGCCGCCTGGCGAAGCGGATCGGCGCCCGCCGTCTCGGTCAGATAGGTCTCCAGAGAGAGGCTCATCTACTCTCCTCATCCAGTACGAGGGGTTCAGCGATGAAGGAGAGCTAACGCCTCGCCCCGTCAACGGCAATGGTGAGAGTGGTCGCGCCCGCTTTCAACATCGGGAAACGTCGCGGAAGCAGACAGGCTGCGAAGCGTTACGCCTCGCGACTGCGCGCCAGTCTCTCCTGTCGGCGCAGCCGCGCCTCATCCAGCGCCACCGGCGCCTGGGAGCGGTGCGCGCATCGCCATCCGGTGCCGAGAATCGTCACCACGCGGTTGCCGCGAAAGTCGCTTTCGACCCTGATCAGGCCGTGTTCCGCCATGAAGGAGAGAAGGAAGCGGCCGCGCGAGGGCGAGTGGCTGCCATAGGCGCGCGCCAGGGCGTCGTCGGATGGGCATTCCGCGCCATCGGAAGCAGCGCGCGCCAGCATCAGGAAGACGCCTTGCATCTCCTCCGGCAAAGTTTCGCTGCGGCGGGCGATCTCCTGCCACGCCTCGTCCTCCACCTCCTCGCCCACCCCGGCGCGAGCCAGGGAGAGGCGGCGGCGGAAGCGCGTCATGTCGGTCTCCTCCCCTTTGAGCCGCTTCAGCCGGCAATGAGTGAGGAACTCCTGGTAGAGGATCGGCACGGGGCGGAACGCGGCCTCGGGATCGGCCAGCATCTCGGCGAAGATCGCCTCAACGAGGACCCGTCGCTCGTCGGGCGAGCGGGGATCATCATCCTCCGGCTCGACGGCGTCCGCACCCTGCCCCGCTTCGATGCGCTCGATCAGCGAGGGCGTGGCGAGCGGCGCGGCACGCGGCGCGGGCCCCGGCAGCGGAGTATCCTCGATATGGGAGAAGATAAGGTCCGACAGCGCCTCGCGCGGCGTCTCGGGCAGCGGCATCAATGTCGGCCGCCCGGTGCGCCCTCGCGTTTCGACCGGCCCGATCAGGATCGGCACCGGGCGTCGGTACAGCGCCGGACCGAGGGCGACGAAATGGCCGGGGGCGAGATCGCGGAACTGCTCGGCCTGCCGCCGGTCCATGCCGAGAAGGTCGGCGGCGCGGGCCATGTCGATGTCGAGGAAGGTGCGCCCCATGAGGAAGTTGGACGCCTCGGCGGCGACATTCTTGGCGAGCTTGGCGAGGCGCTGGGTCGCGACGATGCCGGCGAGGCCGCGCTTTCGCCCACGGCACATGAGGTTGGTCATCGCGCCGAGGGAAGCCTTCCGCACGTCCTCCGACACGTCCCCGCCGATCGCCGGAGCGAAGAGCTGCGCCTCGTCCACCGCCACCAGCATGGGAAACCACAGGCTGTGGTCGACGTCGAAAAGGCCGTTCAAGAAGGCCGCCGCGCAGCTCATCTGCACGTCGGCGTCGAGGCCCTCGAGGTTGAGGACGGTCGACACGCGGTGTTCGCGGATGCGCGCCGCGATACGGGCGAGTTCTGCCGGTGTGCGGTCGGCATCCACCACCACATGGCCGTACCGGTCGGAAAAGGAAACGAAATCGCCTTCCGGATCGATGATCGCCTGCTGAACGAGCCTGGCGCTCTGCTCCAGCAGCCGGCGCAGAAGATGAGACTTGCCTGACCCCGAGTTGCCCTGAACGAGAAGGCGCGTCGACAGCAGCTCCTCCAGGTTCATCTCCGCCGGCTCGCCTGTCCGGTTGGTGCCGAGCGTGACGGAAACCTGCATGTCTTCTCCTTCGGGCATCGTGCGACGAGAGGCGGGGCAATGGGGTGGCCCATGCGCGCGCCTGAGGCAAGGCGGGCGGCCCGCGATCCACAGATTCGTTGCCGCTCTGTGAACAACCCCTGGGATTTGAAAAGGATTTAGCTCTCGGCTTCCGTCTCGTCGCCTTCGCCTTCAGGTTCCGGCCGCTCGATGCCGAGCTCGGCCATCACCTCCTCGGTGTGCTCGCCGAGGCGCGGCGCAGGCCGACCGAGGGCGAGCGACGCATCGGAAAAGGTGAGCGGCGTCCTCAGACCCGGCACGCCATCGCTCTCGATCCGGATGCCGCGATGAACGACCTGCGGATCGGCGAACGCCTCCGCGACCGTATGAATGGGTCCTGCCGAAACTCCCGCCGCGGCGAGAGCGGCGATGAGGTCGTCGCGCTTCCAGGCGGCGAGCGCCGGCCCGATGATCTCGTTGAGAGAGGCGCGGTTGACGACGCGATCCTCGTTGCGGTGGAAGCGCGGATCTGCCGCCAAGTCCGTCTTGCCGAGGAGATTCACGAGATTGACGAACTGCTCGTCATTGCCGCAGGCGATGATCACCTGGCCATCGGAAACCGAATAGACCTCATAGGGCGCCACATTGGGGTGGGCATTGCCGGTGCGCGAGGGCGTCGCGCCGGTGGCGAAATAGTTCATTGCCTGATTGGTGAGGACGGCGGTCATGCAGTCGAGGAGCGCGAGATCGATGTGCTGGCCGTGCCCGGTCGCCTCGCGCTGGCGCAGCGCCGCCTGAATGGCGATGACACCGTAAAGCCCGGTGATGATCGAGCCGAAGGCCACGCCCATCTTCTGCGGCGGGCCGGCCGGATCGCCGGCGACGTCCATCATGCCGCTGAGGCCCTCGAGGGTGTATTCGTAGGCAGTACGATCGGCATAGGGCCCGTCCTGGCCGAAGCCGGTGACGGAACAGTAGACCAGCCGGGGATTGATCTTGCGGACGCTGTGATAGTCGAGCCCGTAACGCTCCAGCCCTCTCACCTTGAAATTCTCGATCAGAATGTCCGCCTGGGCGGCAAGCCCTTTGACCAGAGCCTGCCCCTCCTCCGTGCCGAAATCGGCAACGACAGCCCGCTTGCCACGATTGCAGGCATGAAAATACGCGGCCGTTCGTTCGCCCTCATGCTCGATGAAGGGCGGCCCCCAGCCACGCGTCTCGTCGCCTCTCGGACTCTCGACCTTCACAACGTCCGCCCCAAGATCGGCGAGCGTCTGGCCGATCCAGGGGCCGGTCAGGGAACGGGCGAGTTCGACGACCTTGAGGCCTTTCAACGGAGCGTTCATGGGTCCCCTCCTGGCATCCTGCTGCGGCGGCCGGGTGCGCCGCCCGACGGATGGGCGCCCCATCAGTGGCATTCCCGGGCGGCGAGATCAACGCAGAATGATCGCGTTGATGCGACGCAGCGTCAGCTTCTCGCGGGACGGGCCGAAAACCTCAATCTCTGGCAAGCTCCAGGATATGCAGCCTTTAGCCGCGCAATGACAAATTGTCGCACACCATTCCATCTATCCTCCAAAAACATATCTCAAGTGCCGATCCGCCTTGGAACGAGAGATCTCGTCCCAGACATTTAGCCGGGCTCGCGGCCGCCGCGCTCGGAAAAGACCGGAGCCTGCGATGTTCGATGCGTTCGACCCTGTCCTTCTGGCCCGGGTGCAGTTCGGCTTTACCATTGCCTTTCACATCATCTTTCCAGCCTTCACCATCGGCCTCGCCTCCTATCTGGCAGTGCTCGAGGGCCTTTGGCTGGCAACCGGACGCGACGTCTACATGGCGACCTTCCGCTATTGGGTCGCGGTTTTCGCCATCGTCTTCGGCATGGGGGTCGTGTCTGGCGTGGTGATGAGCTACCAGTTCGGCACCAACTGGTCGGTCTTCTCCGACAAGGCAGGGCCCATCGTCGGGCCGCTGATGGGTTACGAGGTTCTCACCGCCTTCTTCCTCGAAGCCGGTTTTCTCGGCGTCATGCTCTTCGGCCTCGGTCGGGTCGGCAAGCGCCTGCATTTCTTCGCGACCGTGATGGTGGCCATCGGCACGCTGATCTCCGCCTTCTGGATCCTTTCGGTCAATTCCTGGATGCAGACGCCGGCGGGCTACGCCATCAACGAAGCCGGCCAGTTCGTTCCAGCCGATTGGTTCGCGGCGATCTTCAACCCGTCCTTCCCCTACCGCCTCGTCCATATGGTGCTCGCCGCCTACCTCACCACGTCCTTCGTCGTCGGCGCTGTGGGCGCGCTCCACCTCCTGCGCGACCGCGCCAACCCGATGGCGCGCCTGATGTTCTCCATGGCGTTGTGGATGGCGACCATCGTCGCGCCGCTTCAGCTTCTGGCGGGCGACCAGCACGGGCTCAACACGCTGGAGTATCAGCCGGCCAAGGTCGCCGCCATCGAGGGACACTTCGAGGACGAGGAGCCGGGGGGCGGCATGCCGCTGACGCTTTTCGGCATTCCAGACATGGAAGCGGAAACGACGCACTATGCCATCGACGTGCCGCGGCTCGGCTCGCTGATCCTCACCCATAGCTGGGACGGCACCATTCCCTCCCTGAAGAGCTTCCCGCCCGAGGACCGGCCAAACTCGCTGGTCGTCTTCTGGTCGTTCCGCATCATGGTCGGCCTGGGCCTCCTGATGATCGCCATTGGCCTCTGGTCGCTGTGGCGGCGCTTCTTCGGCTCGATCTACGAGTCGCACTGGCTTCAGCGCGCCATGCTGGCCATGGGGCCGGCCGGCTTCATTGCCGTCATCGCCGGTTGGATCACGACCGAGGTGGGCCGCCAGCCCTACACAATCTATGGCCTTCTCAGGACCAGCGACAGCGTTTCGCCCGTGGCCATCGAGGCGGTCGGCACGTCCCTCACCGCCTTCATCATCGTCTACTTCCTGCTCTTCGGCGCCGGCACGTTCTACATCCTCAGGCTGATGAACCGGACGCCGACGGGCCTCGAAGGACCAGAGCGCGGCAAACCGACCCGCTCGGCCGGCACGACACCGGCGCCTTCGGTCGACGACGACACCGTCGCAACCGAGCACTGAGGAGGGCTCGTCCATGGATCTCGCGCTCATCTGGGCCTTCCTCATCGCCTTCGCCGTTCTCGCCTATGTCATCCTCGACGGCTTCGACCTGGGGCTGGGCATTCTCTTCCCCTTCCTTGGCAGCGGCGAAGATCGGGATGTGGCGATGAATTCGGTCGCCCCCGTGTGGGACGGCAACGAGACTTGGCTGGTGCTGGGCGGCGGCGGGCTCTTCGCCGTCTTCCCGCTGGCCTATTCCATCGCCATGCCGGCGCTCTACGCACCGATCATCGCCATGCTCCTGGGCCTCATCTTCCGGGGCGTCGCCTTCGAGTTCCGCTTCCGCACCGAGCGCGGCCGCTTCCTCTGGGACATCTCGTTCTTCATCGGTTCGCTGGTCGCCGCCCTCAGTCAGGGGCTGGCGCTGGGCACGCTCGTGCAAGGCATCAAGGTGGAGGGTCGCGCCTATGCCGGCGGCTGGTGGGATTGGCTGACGCCCTTCTCGCTTCTGACGGCCGTGGCGCTGGTGGTCGGCTATGCCCTTCTCGGCTCGACCTGGCTCGTCATGAAGACGGAGGGCGAGCTTAACCGGCGCGCCGCCCGCTACGCCACCTATACCGGCATCGGCACACTGACGCTCATCGGAGCGGTGAGCCTGTGGATGCCGTTCCTCGACCCGCAGTTCTACCTGCGCTGGTTCGCCTTTCCGCAGTTGCTCTATGTCGCGCCCGTGCCGATTGCCGTGGCGCTGGTCGCCTTCGTTCTCTTCCGGCAGCTGAAACGGCACGATTCGACCTACCGCCCGTTCTTCGCTTCGCTCGGCCTTTTCGTCCTTTGCTTCATCGGGCTCGGGATCAATTTCTACCCCAACATCATCCCGCCGAGCGTCACGATCCATGAAGCGGCGGCGCCGGACGACAGCCTCAGCTTCCTTCTGGTGGGCGCGGTCGTGCTGATCCCCATGGTTCTCGCCTACACCGCCTATGCCTACTGGGTGTTTCGCGGCAAGGTCCGGCCCGGAGAGGGCTATCATCACTGATGGAAGATCGCGCTCCCGCTTCCCTTTGGCGCCGGCTCGGCTGGTTCGCGGCCCTCTGGGCCGGCGGCGTCCTCGCGGTCGGGTCGGTCGCCTACCTGATCCGGCTCATGATCCTCTGAGGATCTCGCTTGGCCTTGGAGCCAAGCGTCAGCGGCCGAGCTGATGCTCGATCGCCGCCTTGTCGATGACCGACCATACGGACGCGATCTTGTCGTCCCTGAACTCGTAGAAGACATTCTCGGCAAACGAGACGGTGCGGCCGTCGACCCGAAGCCCCAGGAACTGCCCCCTCGGCGAACATTCGAAGGCGAGGCGGGCCGCGACGCGCGGCGGCTCGCAGACGAGAAGCGCGATGTTGAAGCGAAGATCGGGAATGTCCTCGAAATCCTTCACCAGCATCTCGCGATAGCCCGACAGCCCGAGCTGGCGGCCGTTGTGCTCGGCATCGTCGGCGACATAGGTTCCGAGCCGCGCCCAATCCTGACGGTTCAGGCAGTCGATGTAGGCCCGGTAAATATCGGCAAGAGACACGCGAGATCCTCCCGTAAACGCTCCGCGGACCGTGCGGAACATAAGGCGGGCCTCTTGCCGGACCAGCATCGACCTGAACTCCGCACACGGCGGGGTTTCCTGTCAGGCAGCCAGGGCGATCTCCGGCACCGCCTGCCGCACCCTGGCCATATCCTCGCGAAACAGCGCCTCCTCACGCGCCTTGGCGTCTGGGTCGGGCAGGCGCAGGAGGTAGGACGGGTGGACGGTGACGAGCGCCTGCCCCCCCGCCGGCAGGTCGATGAGCTGCGAGCGCACGGATCGGATGGTGACGGTGCGGCCGAGCACGGACGATGCCGCCGTCGCGCCCATGGCGACCACCAGCTTCGGCGCGACGAAGGAGCGCTCCAGATCGAGCCAGCCGCGGCAGGCGGCGATCTCTCCGCCGCTCGGCTTCTGGTGAATGCGGCGCTTGCCGCGCGGCACGAACTTGAAGTGTTTCACGGCGTTGGTCACGTAGGTCTGCGCGCGGTCGATGCCGGCGGCCGCGAGCGCGGCATCGAACACCTGGCCGGCGGGACCGATGAAGGGCTCGCCCGCCAAGTCCTCCTGATCGCCCGGCTGCTCGCCGACGAACATGACCGGCGCTGCCTTTGGCCCTTCGCCGAAGACCGTCTGCGTGGCCGGCTCCCATAGCGGGCACGCCCGGCAATGCCTCGCCGCCTCGCGCGCCTCCTCAAGGCTTTCCGGCCGATGATCCGGATCGAAGACCGGCGCCTCAGCTCTTGCCATCTCAAAGCGCTCCCTTTGTCGCTCGTGGCGATAACTCGGAAGCGTCGCGGGCGTTGCGATCATCGCCTCGCGCGCGGCCTCGGCGCCCTGCGCCAGTGGCGCGATCAACGCCGCCTCGGGCATGTTCTTCCAGTACTTTTTCGGCATCTGCGCCCGCATCGCCTTCATCTTGAGGCGCGAGGGGTTGAAGATCGAGGCGTAATAGGTGAGCCACAGCGCCTCCATGTCGTCGCCGCGCGGGCGCATTTCCGCGGTTGCGCCGGGGCCATATTCCAGCCGTTCGCCATTCCAGTGGGCGGAAAGAAGCGGCGTCAGGAGCGACCAGGACATGCCGGTGAAACGCCGCACGAAAAAGGGCGCGACGCGCTCCACGATGTGATGCTCGGGCTCGAACCAGGCGATGGAGCGCCGCCCCTCCTCCGTCTCGACCTCGCGAAAACGCACAAAGGCCTTCATCTTATGGCTGTCGCGCGAGACAGCCTTTGCCATGGCTTCCGCAAGCGCGACATCTCTGTCGGAGGCGACGGCGAGGAGCTTCGGCTCGGCCTGAAGCCGGAAGAGCAGCCGATAGGCGAGCGAGAACCGCGCCGGGTCGCGGTGGGAAACGAGCACTTCGGCCAGATCGATGAAGGCGCGCGGCACCGTGAAGCGGCCGCCGACATCCGGGGCCGGCGGAAGCGGCTCGGCAAAGAGCGAGGCGGCGCTTTCGCCCACCGTGAACTCGATGTCGGCGGGATCGACGCCCAGCGCTAGCGCCATGCGCGCGCCCTGACGCCAGCCTTCGAAATCCGTGGGAGATGAGAGACGGACGAACTTCATGGCGCTCGTTCTCAAAACAGCGAAAGCTGCTCTTCCTTCGGGCGCAGCCGTCCGGCAAGGCCGGGACTGTCCAGAAGCCCCCCCGGCGACCAATCCTCGGCGACGATGAACGGGCGCACCTTCTCCAGCGACTGGCACAGCCGGCTGACGTCGTCGAGGCGAAGGCGGCGGTGCCGACGCGTCGACAGAATGCGCTCCACCGCGCGTGTTCCAAAGCCCGGCACGCGCAGCAGCATCTCCTTGTCCGCCGCGTTGACGTCCACCGGAAATCGCTCCCGGCGCTTCAGGGCCCATGCGAGCTTCGGGTCGATCGAAAGGTCGAGCATTCCCGCCTGGCTCCCCTCGACGATCTCGGACCGCTCGAACCCATAGAAGCGCATCAGCCAATCGGCCTGATAGAGCCGGTGCTCGCGCATCAGCGGCGGCTTTGCCAGCGGTAGCCGACTGGAGGCATCGGGGATGGGCGAGAAGGCGGAGTAGTAGACCCGCTTGAGGCTGTACGAGCCATAGAGGTTCTCGGACCGCTGGAGGATCGCATCGTCATTGGCCCCGTCCGCGCCGATGATCATCTGCGTCGACTGCCCGCCGGGGGCAAAGCGCGCCGGCTTGGCCCGATCCTTTTTCTCCCCCTGATGCTCCTCGATCTTGAGGCGCAGATGCCCCATCGAGCGGCGAATATCGCGCGGCTTCTTCTCCGGCGCGAAGCGCTCGATGGCTCCGTCCGTCGGGAGTTCGATATTGACCGAAAGGCGATCGACGAAGAGGCCGGCTTCCTCGATGAGCCGAGGAGAAGCGTCGGGAATGGCCTTCAGATGGATGTAGCCGGCGAAATTCTCCTCAAGCCGCAGGCGGCGGACGACAGCGACCATCTCCTCCATGGTGTGGTCCGGGCTCTTGACTATGCCCGAGGACAGAAAGAGGCCCTCGACATAGTTGCGGCGGTAGAAGGCCATGGTGAGCCGCACCACCTCCTCGACCGAGAACCGGGCCCGCTCCACGTTGGAGGACGAGCGATTGATGCAATAGGCGCAGTCGTAGACGCAGAAATTCGTCAGGAGGATCTTGAGCAGCGAGATGCAGCGCCCGTCCGGCGCGTAGGCATGGCAGATGCCGGACCCTTCCGTTGAGCCGATGCCTTTCGTCTTCAACGAATTGCGTTTGACGCTGCCGCTCGATGCACACGAGGCGTCGTATTTGGCGGCATCGCTGAGGATAGCCAACTTTTCCTGGAGGGTTCGCGCTGTCATGCCGCATCCTATCGTTCTTGATATGTTCTTGCCAAGCCCGCAAATGTGAGGACCGTTCCTTCTGCTGAAAATCCTTGCGGGCGGGAACGACCGGGAGTTTCAGGCATTACGGCGGCAGGGACGCGGTCTCGCCGCACCATTCATCGGCGGCGGCTCAATTCGGGGAGTTCCAATCTTGCGCAAATTCTTCACGGCCTTCGCCAGCGCGGCGCTGGTGGCGGTTACGACGCTGTCGAGCATCGCGGTCACCACGAATCCCGCAAGCGCGCAAATGCGCGACCGCGAAAGGTATGTTGAGCGCTATTGCGCCCGCAATCCGCGCGACAGCGACTGCCGCGATTTCCGTCGTGGCCATCGTCATTGGGACGAGCGCCGCTATCAGCGTTGGTACAGAAAGCACCATGACCGCAACGACAACGCGGCTGCTGCGATCTTCGGGCTCGCAGCCGGGATAGCCGGCGGCATTGCAGCGGGCGCCAACGCGCCGCGCGATCGCGGAGACCGTGGCGTTCGCGAAATGACGCGCCATCAGGAACGCTGCGCCAACCGCTACCGGTCCTACGACTTCCGCAGCGACACCTACATTGGCAACGATGGCCGGCGCCACGCCTGCCGCCTCTGAATTCCACCAAACCACGGATTCATGAAAAGGCTGGGCGCAGCAGTGCGCCCGGCCTTTTAGCCGTTGATCCAGCTCGCGGAATTGGTGTGGCTCATTCGGCACATCGGGTCACGATTCCACCCTTCGGCTCTCTCCTTGGCTTGCTATCGCCATGAATCGCAGCAAGCTTCGCGTAAGCCGTGGAGGGGGCGGGCGGAGCTGAACTTTCAGTCATCGCTTTCCTCGCTTCGAGCCGCAGATGATGCGGCTGGACGACAGAGGTATGCGTTGAGAGCCTGCGAAAGCCATTCGACTTCGTTCCATCGAGCCAGCCTTGTGATCGCTGGGCTCATCGCCGCTTTCGCCTGGATCGCCCCGCAACCTGCGCGTGCGTTCGAGCTTTTCGGAATGAAGTTCTTCGACTCCGACCAGGAGGACGAAGCAGTGCTGGAGCCGGTCAACTACAAGGTGACTCTCGACGTCGATCCCGCCGACAAGGACCTCCGGAAAAAGCTGGAAGCCGCCTCGCTCCTGGTCGCCGACGAGGAGAAGCCCGTTTCCGGCTCGCTTGGCCTGCTCTCAAAGGCGCGCAACGACCGCAAGCGTCTCGTCGCGGCGCTTTACGAGAGCGCCCACTATGATGGTCTCGTCAACATCTTCATCGAAGGCCGCGACATTGCCGATCTTGCGCCCGACGCGACCTTCGACACCTCCGGTTCCGTGCCGGTTCAGATCATCGTTCAGCCCGGTCAGACCTATACGCTCGGCAGCATCGACATCAGCGCGAACGGCGTTCCGATCGATCCCGCCCCTTACGAGCTGAGCAGCGGCGGCAACGCCAATTCCGACCATCTTCTGGATGCCGAGGCTCACGTCCTTCAGGACTTGCGGAACGAGGGGCGGCCCTTCGTCGCCGTCACGAGCCGCGACGTGACAGCCGATGCCGCGACGGGGCGGCTGGACTACAGGATCGCCATTTCGCCGGGAGACCCTGAACCCTTCGGCCTCACCTGGGTCGAGGGCGCCAAGGCGGTCGATCCGGGCTTCATCGCCTACATGGCCGGCATCAAGCCGGGCTCGACCTTTTCGCCCGAGATGCTGGACGCGGCTCGTCAGCGGCTGGTCAAGCTCGGCGTATTCTCCTCCGTCTCGGTGACGCCGGCCTCCGCCACCGCCGACGACGGCACCTTGCCGGTGCAGATCGAGGTGGCCGAGCGCAAGTTCCACTATTTCGGCGTCGGCGGCACCTATTCGAGCACGGAAGGGGCCGGATTCAAGGCCTATTGGGGTGATCGGAACCTCTTCGGCCGGGCCGAGAATCTGCGCCTGGAAGCGAACGTTTCGCGGATTGGGGCCAGCGACCGCAACGACGACACCAATTTCGATCCGGGCGAGATCGATTATGATGTTTCCGCCGTGTTCAAGAAGCCCGGCGTGCTGGGGCCGGACTCGGTCTATGTCGGCTCGGTCGAGGCGCTGATCGAGCATCCCCTCGCCTATGACCGCGAGTCGCTGGCGGCCACGAGCGGCGTTCAGTACGAACTCAGCAAAACGCAGACGGTCGAGGTCTCACTGCGCGGCGAATACGAGAAGCTGACGGATTATCTCGGCACCGACGAGTTCTATCTGCTCTCGCTGCCGACGACCTATACGTTCGACGGACGCGACGACAAGCTGAACCCCACGGAAGGCGTGTTCGCCAAGGTCTATGTCGAGCCGACCTACGACTTCAATTCGTCGGTCGCCTTCGTGAAGGCGCGCGGCGACATTTCCGGCTACGTCTCCTTCACGGATTCCGACCGTTTCATTTTGGCTGGCCGGCTCGCCTATGGCGCGATCTTCGGCGCAGATCGGCTGGACGTGCCCAACGACCGGCGCTTCTATGCGGGCGGCGGCGGCTCGGTGCGCGGCTATGCCTTCCAGTCGATCAGCCCCTATTTTCCGGCGGAGGCCGAGCCGGGCCGCGATTCCGAGTTCGAGGACACGCCGTCCGGTGGCCTGTCCCTCTTCGAGGCGTCGGCGGAGGCCCGCATCGGCGTCACCGAGAAGATTCAGATCGTCCCCTTCGTCGACGCGGGCCTTGCCAGCGACGACATCGTGCCCGACTTCTCGGACCTGAAGCTCGGCGTCGGCGTCGGCGCCCGATACCTGACCTCCTTCGGCCCCGTCCGGGTCGATGTCGCCTTTCCCCTCGACCGTGGACCGCATGACGACAGCTTCGGCATCTATGCCGGAATTGGGCAGGCGTTCTGATGAGACCGATGCACGTTTTCGCCCCCTTCTGCCGCCTTTGCGCCCTCGTCCTCTTCGCCATGGCGCTCGCCTCGCCGCAGCCCGCGCGCGCCCAGGCCTTCGTTGCCAAGCAGATCGAGAACCTGATCTCCACCGACACGGTCACGGTGAAGATCGACGGTCTGTCGGGCGCGCTGTCCGGCAGTGTGCGGATCGACCGCGTCACCGTCTCGGATGCGGTGGGCGTGTTCCTGACGGCGAACGATCTCGCCATGGACTGGTCGCCATTGGCTCTCGTGCGCGGCAACGTTTCGATCGAGCGGCTGTCCGCCGGCAAGATCACCCTCGACCGGCTGCCGCAGGTCCCGCCGTCCGAAGGCGGCGGCGGAGGCGGGTTTTCCCTGCCCTCGATCACCGCGGACGTCGGTGAGATTTCCATTGCCGAATTCGATCTTGGAGAGGCTGTCGCCGGCGTCGCCGCCCGCCTTTCCGCGAATGCCCATCTGACGCTGGCCAAGGAGCCGGCGCGGCTCGACTTCTCCGCCGATGTGAAGCGTCTCGACACGCCGGGCACGATCTCGGCCAAGCTCGCCTTCGCGCCCGACAGCAATGAACTGACGGTCAACGTCACAGCCAGCGAGCCGGCGGGTGGCCTCGTCGCGCGGCTGCTCGAGATTCCCGGCGCGCCGCCGGTGGACCTTGCGATCTCCAGCGCCGGCCCGTTGAGCGACTTCACCGCCGATGGCGCGCTCAAGATCGGCGGCCAGGACGCCGCGACCCTTTCGGCCAGAGTGACGGATGCGAACGAAGGACGCCACATCGCCGGCAACCTCCAGATTCTTTCGGACGCCGTGGTTCCGGCCGCCTACACTGATCTTTTGGCGGGCGGCGCGCGTCTCGACGCCGATCTGACGCAGCGGCCGAACGGCGCCATCGACATCAAGACCGGCACGCTGACGTCCAATGCGCTCGAGATTACCGCATCGGGCACCTTCGACCGTAGCGGAGAGAACGACCTTTCCGTCAAGGTCGCGGCCAAGGACGGCAAGGCCCTGCCGCTCTCCTTTCCCGCCGGCGATGCCTCCGCCGACCTTGAGATCACCAGCGTCGACGCATCCCTCAAGGGCGCCTTCACCGCGGCGACGCTTCGCGCCTCGGCAGCTCTGCCCGATGCAGCCTATGGCGATTATGGCGCCACGGGCCTTCAGGCCTCCATTGCCGCGGACGGCTTCAACCTCGACACCCTGGCCGGCCCCTTCCAGGTGGTCGCCAAGGCGGCGAGCGCGACGGCGCCGGAGGGCATCCAGCAGCGCGTCCTCACGGGCCCCATCGACATCCAGCTTCGCGGTTCGCTGGCCGAGAACGCACTCTCGCTCGGCGACGCGAAGGTGACCACGGGCGTCGCGACAGCTTCGGCCGCCGGCACCGCCGCCTTCGACTTCTCGACCTTCGACCTCACTCTCGCGACCCATTTCGAAACCTCGGCGCTGTCGCCCGATGCCGTCAAGATCGCCGGCCACCGCCTCGCGGTCGATGGTCACGCGGCGCGCGAGTCCGATGGTACGATCACAGCCGATCGCCTCGTGATCCAGGGCGAAGGGCTGATGATCCAGGGCAACGCCAGCTATCAGAAGGACCGCGTCAGCGCGCATGTGACCGGTTCGCTGGATCAGGCAGCCGCCCTGACCTCGGCGCTTGGCGGCAGCGCCCGCTTCGAGCTCACGGCGGACGGGCCGGCGAGCGCGCCCACCGTCGACCTGACACTCAACGGCGAAAAGCTCAGCGTCCGCGACCAGAGGATCGAGAACCTTTCGATCGAAGCTCATGGAACGGCGGACCTGAACGCGCCGTCGGGCCGGTTCGCTCTTTCGGGAACGCTGGACGGCCAGCCGCTGACGGCGAACGCCGACGTCGCGACCGGCCAGGGCGGCGTGATCATGCTCAGCAACCTGTCGCTTCGCCAGGGCGAGAACAGCCTTGCGGGCGATCTGCGCCTGACCGCCGACAAGGTGCCTCTCGGCAAACTCACCATCGATTTCAAGGACATCGCGCCGCTCGCCGCGCTTGCCCTCCAGGACGCCAGCGGCGACCTTGCCGGCAAGGTCGATCTGGCGATGGATGCCTCACAACGGCCGACGGCGGATCTCGCCCTCTCCTCGCGCCGGCTGGCTTTCGCCGGCAACGCCCTGTCGGGCGTCTCGCTGGATGTCGCGGCAACGGATTACCTCAAGGCGCCTTCTCTCGGCGGAACGGTCAAGGCCGCGACGGTCGATGCCGGTGGCGTCTCGGTCAGGGCGCTTTCTGCTGAACTTTCCCCGCTTGAGGACGGCACGGCGATCCAGGCCGAGGCCCAGGCGAACGGCATCCCGGTGTCGCTTGCCGGCAAGGCCACCTTCACCGCAGCCCTGACCACCCTGACCCTCGACCGGCTCGACGCGGCGATCAAGGACGCGGCGGTCTCGCTCGCCAGTCCCCCCGCCACCGTCACGCTCGCCGCCGGCGTCACCAGCCTTTCGGGCGTTGCGCTTCGCGTCGGCGATGGCCAGCTCTTCCTTGACGGCTCCGTCGACGACGAACTTCACCTGACGGCGACGCTCGACCGCGTTCCCGCCGCCATCGCCAACCCGTTCGTCGCCGGCCTCGACGCGGCCGGCACCGTGACCGGCAAGGCCGTGGTTTCTGGCCCGCCGAGCGACCCTTCCGTGGTGTTGACCATCCAGGCGGACGCCATCGAGACGAGCCAGACGCGCGCCGCCCATGTCCAGCCGCTCGATGCGGCGCTCACCGGCACTTACGGCGCCGGTACTCTCAATATCGAGACGGCGACCGTCGATCTCGGCACCGGATCGATCGAGGCTCAGGGCACGGCCGGCAAGACGCTCGACCTCTCCCTCGCCCTGCGCAATGTGCCGGCGAGCCTCGCGAACGGCTTCGTCGAGGGCATCGAGGCATCGGGCAGCCTCTCGGGCACCGCGACGGCCACCGGCGATATCGGCAATCCGACCGCCGACTTCGACATCTCCGGGGCAGGCATCACCGCCCGCCAGGTCGCCGAAGCCGGCATCGCGCCTCTCCAGCTACGCCTTTCGGGGCACTACGCCGACGGCACCGCCCGACTGGAGACGGCGGTCGTCAATGTCGGCGATGGCTCGCTCCAGGCGACGGGCACGGTGGGCGAGGCGCTCGATCTCGATGTCACGCTGACGAACATCCCGGCGGGCCTTGCCAACGGCTTCGTGCCGAACCTCTATGCCACCGGAACCATTTCCGGCCGTGCCAAGGCGACGGGCTCGCTCGCCAATCCGAAGGCGGAGTTCGAACTCGAAGGGCATGGCCTCTCCGCCCGTCAGATCGCGGCGGCGGGAATAGCGCCGGTGGAGCTCAATGTTGCCGGCCGGTATGAGAACCAGACCGCGACCTTGAGCACGGCCAAGATGATCGTCGGCGACGGCTCTCTGGAGGCCACCGGCAGCATCGGGCCGAAGCTGGATCTCGCTCTTTCCCTCGACCGTATCCCGGTGGGACTTGCCAACGGCTTCGTTCCCGGCCTCGACGCGCGGGGCACGATCTCCGGCAGCGCCAAGGCCAGCGGTTCGTTGCGAGCGCCCAATGTCGAGTTCGACGCCTCGGGCTCCGGCATTTCGACTTCGCAGACCCGTTCGGCAGGCGCTCCGCCGATCGACTTCACGGCCGCCGGTCGTGGCGAGAATGGCGCCGTCGTCCTCACCGCCGGCGAGGCGCGCGTCGGCAGCGGCACGGTCAAGGTCAGCGGCAGTGCCGGCCGCACACTCGACATCAACGTCGCCATTGCCGATCTGCCGGCCTCGCTCGCGGCTGCCGCCGCGCCCGACATTGCCCCCACGGGCGCGCTTTCCGGCACAGCGCATGTCACCGGCACCACGTCCGCCCCGGTGGCCGACTACGACCTGCGGGTCGCCGGCCTGACCGTCGCGCAGACGCGCGACGCCGGCGTCGGTCCGCTCGACGTCGCCGCTAAGGGCCAGTACGCCGACAAGGCCGTCAGCCTCGACGCCATCATGTCGGGCAGCGGCATCGATTTCCGCGCGAACGGCTCGGTCAGGCTCGCCGGAACGCCCGAGCTCGACCTGTCGCTCTCGGGCACCGTGCCTCTGGCGCTGGCCAATCGCATCCTCGCCGAGGGCGGCCGCTCGGTTCAGGGCGTCGCAAGCGTCGATGCCCGGATCACCGGCCCCGCTACGGCGCCGCAGGTGACGGGCGCCATCACCACGTCGGGGGCGAGCTTCGTCGACACGGGCGCCAATGTCTCCATCACCGGCATCTCGACGCGTATCGCCCTCAGCGGGCGACAGGCGGTGATCGAGAGCTTCTCGGCGAAGATGGGCCGTAACGGCGTCATCACCATTGGCGGATCGGTCGGTCTCGACAACGGCTTCCCCGCCGACCTTTCGATGCGCGTCGTCAACGGCGACTACAATGACGGCCAGCTGCTGGCCGCCGATTTCAGCGCCGACCTCACCCTGCAAGGCCCGCTCACGGGCGCCCCGCTCCTGGCGGGCAAGGTCAACGCCTCGCGCATCAATGTGCTGGTGCCAGAGGGTATGCCGACATCGCTGAAGCGCCTCGATGTCGATCACAAGAACGCGTCCGCCGCAGTGGTTCGCCAGGCGCGGGAGCTGAAGATCAAGCGCGGCGGCGGAACCAACAGCACCGGCGTTCAGCTTGACGTCACGCTCACCGCCAACAATCAGGTGTTCGTGCGCGGTCGCGGGCTCGATGTCGAGCTCGGCGGCACCCTCCGGCTCATGGGCTCCATATCGGCGCCCCAGATCGTCGGCGCATTCGAGCTTCAGCGCGGCCGTTTCCTGATCCTCTCGCGCCGGCTCGATTTCCAGCGCGGAACGCTGACCTTCACCGGGGGATTGCTCCCCGCACTCGATCTTCTGGCAACCTCGGATGCCGGCGATGCGACGGTGAACGTCTTGGTGACGGGGCCGGCCTCCGACCCGAGCTTCAACTTCTCCTCGACGCCGGCCCTGCCGCAGGACGAGGTTCTGGCGCGGCTGGTCTTCGGCCAGGGCACCGCCGATCTCTCCCCACTACAAATTGCCCAGCTGGCGGAAGCGGCGGCGGAACTCGCCGGCGTCGGCGGCTCGACCGGTCTGCTCGGCAAGCTCAGGGCGCAGCTCGGCGTCGATGACCTCGATATCCGCACGACCGAGGACGGCCAGACCGCCGTCGGCGTCGGCAAGTACATCAACGACCGCACCTATTTCAGCGTCGACACCACGGGGCGCGCCTCGGTGGACCTGAAGCTCGGCGCGGGCGTGAAGGCGCGCGCAGCCGTCGGCGCCGATGGCGGTGGAGAGGTCGGGCTTTTCTACGAGCACGAGTACTGAGGGGCGCGCTCGCCAGCGCTGCCGGCGAGACTCTCGGCCGCTACGACGGGCCGCGTCTTTCCGCCGCTCCAAGGCGAGGAGGCGCTCCAGCCCGCGTCGCGCCTCCGCCCCGCATCAATACAACGATACGCAACCCTTAGTTGATTTGACGTTGCGCCGCTTCGGTGTTCTTGCAATACCCTCACCTGATTCGCATGACGATCCGGGCGCTTGTCCTATCTTCGTCCTCTCACACGGAGTGAATGCCAAGCCAATCAGGAGGTAGAAAGCCATGAGTACAGAGTCGCTCGGCTTCGCCAAGTTTGATCATCCGCGCCACGGCAGTTTCGACGACCCCGCCGCCGTTCTTTCCAACGAGCAGCTCTCGGATGCGGAGAAGGAGGAAGTTCTGCGGGATTGGAAGGCCGATCTGAAGCGGCGTTTCGGCGACATCACGCCTCTTAGCGGCGAACAACACCACGACCTCGACGAGGCGATTGAGCGGCTCGCGGGCGCGCGGACGTGAGGCGCAGGCATGGCTGCGGGCGGTTTGGTCGCAGCCAAGATGGGCGATTTTCACGCCTGGCATGCCTGCCCTGTGCCGCGGCGACTTGAGCCCCTCGCCGATTTCGGCTCTTCTTTCGCCGAATCGGAATGATCCAGGAATGAAGTCGCATCTATCGACCGGATCGAGAACGGCGTTATCCTTGTCGATAAGCTCCTTTCGCCTCCGGTGGCGACCAATTTGCAACGGGTGACATTTTGACCGACGCGCCTCAATCACAACAATCCGGGCTCACGAGCCGGATCGAGAAGCTGAAGACCCTGGGCCAGGAAGCCACGAAGCGCGGCACACGCGCGCTGTTCGCGGCCAACCCCAACCGCTTCGGAAGCATGTCGTTCCGGCTGGATGACCTGCTCCTTGATCTGTCCAAGTGCGCGATCAGCGAAGATGACCTTGCGGCGCTCATCGATCTGGCGCGGGCCGCGAACCTTGCCGAGAGGCGCGACGCCATGTTCGCCGGCGCCAAGATCAACGAGACGGAGGGGCGCGCCGTCCTTCACGTGGCGCTGCGCGGGCGCCCCGAGGATGGCTACGCCGTCGATGGCGAGAAGGTCGGCGAGGAGGTCGAATCCGTCCTTTCCGCCATGTCGCGGTTTTCCGCCGCGCTGCGTGACGGGTCCATCAAGGGCGCGACCGGCAAGACCTTCACCGACGTCGTAAACATCGGTATCGGCGGTTCCGATCTTGGCCCGGCCATGGCGGTGCTGGCGCTCTCGCCCTTCTGTGACGGACCGAAGCTGCATTTCGTTTCCAATATCGACGGCGCCCACCTCGCCGATACGATTGCGGGCCTCGATCTTTCTACGACGCTCTTCATCGTCGCGTCCAAGACCTTCACCACCATCGAGACGATGACCAACGCCGAGACGGCGCGCAAGAAAGTGGCGGCAGCGCTTGGCGAAGAGGCGGTTGGCGCGCATTTCGCGGCGGTTTCGACAGCGCTCGACAAGGTTTCGGCCTTCGGCATCCCGGCCGACCGGGTCTTCGGCTTCTGGGACTGGGTTGGCGGACGCTATTCGGTCTGGTCTGCCATCGGCCTGCCGCTGATGATCGCCATCGGCCCGGAGAACTTCCGCGCGTTCCTTTCGGGAGCACGCGCCATGGACCAGCATTTCAAGACGGCACCGCTGGAACAGAACCTCCCGGTTCTCCTCGGCCTTGCCGGCTGGTGGCATCGTGTCGCCCAGGGCCACCCTTCCCGCGCCATCATCCCCTACGACCAGCGCCTTGCGCGCCTGCCCGCCTATCTCCAGCAGCTCGACATGGAGTCGAACGGCAAGCATGTCGGCCTCGACGGGCGCCGGACGCCGACCGTGACGGGTCCGGTCGTATGGGGCGAGCCCGGCACCAACGGCCAGCACGCCTTTTTCCAGCTCCTCCATCAGGGTACGAACATCGTGCCGGTGGAGTTCATCGTCGCGGCCAACGGCCATGAGGGCGACCTCAAGCACCATCACGACCTGCTTCTGGCCAATTGCCTCGCCCAGAGCGAGGCGCTGATGCGCGGGCGTTCCATCGAGGAAGCGCGTCAGCAGATGCTCGGCAAAGGGATGAGCCCCCAGGAGGCGGAGCGCATCGCGCCCCACCGCGAGTTCTCCGGCGACCGGCCGTCCATCACTATCCTTTATCGCACTCTCGACCCGTTCTCCTTCGGGCGCCTCGTGGCGCTCTACGAGCACCGCGTCTTCGTCGAGGCCCAGCTTTTCGGCATCAATGCCTTCGATCAATGGGGCGTCGAGCTGGGCAAGGAACTCGCCACCGGGCTTCTGCCCATCGTGACGGGCCAGGCCTCGCCAGACGACCGAGATGCTTCGACGGCCGGCCTGGTCCGCGTCATTCAAGAGATGAGAGACCGATGAACCTGACCAATTCCGAATCCAAAAACGCCGATCTCTCCGCCGAGGCTCTCGGCAACGAGATCAAAAGCGCGCCGAACCCCGTCCCCCGCGCCAACGACGCCGACACGCTGGCCGAGGAGATTCTGGAAAAGCTGACCTATTCGGTCGGCAAGGACCCGATCGTCGCCCGCCGCCACGACTGGCTGACGGCGACGACGCTGGCCGTGCGCGACCGCATCATCGACCACTGGTTCGCCACCAGCCAGCGTGGCTACAAGGAGTCGCTGAAGCGCGTCTATTACCTGTCGCTCGAGTTCCTGATCGGGCGCCTCTTGCGCGACGCCATCAGCAATCTCGGTCTCGACAAGACGCTGCCCGTCGCGCTGTCGCGCTACAACATCAATCTCGACCTGATCGAGCTGCTCGAACCGGATGCGGCGCTGGGCAACGGCGGCCTGGGGCGTCTGGCTGCTTGCTTCATGGAATCCATGGCCTCGACCGGGGTGCCGAGCTACGGCTACGGCATCCGCTATCGCCACGGCCTTTTCCGGCAGGAAATCGCCGATGGCAGCCAGGTCGAACTGCCGGAGAACTGGCTCGCCCACGGCAACCCGTGGGAGTTCGAGCGCCAGGAGGCCTCCTACGAAATCGGCTTCGGCGGCAAGGTCATCTCGATTCAGGAAGAGGGCAAGGGGCCGCGCCAGGTGTGGCGCCCGGCCGAGCGCCTGCTGGCGGTAGCCTATGACGTTCCGATCGTCGGCTGGCGCGCCGCCTCGGTCAACACGTTGCGCCTTTGGAGCGCGCAGGCGCTTGACCCGATCCTGCTGGACGCCTTCAACTCGGGCGACCATATCGGCGCGTTGCGCGAGGCCAATAAGGCAGAAGCCATCACCCAGGTCCTCTACCCGGCCGACTCGCACCTCGCCGGCCAGGAGCTGCGACTTCGCCAGGAGTATTTCTTCTCCTCCGCGTCGCTTCAGGACATTCTGCGCCGCCACCTGTCGCAGTATCCGAGCCTCGACAACCTTTCCGACAAGGTGTCGATCCAGCTAAACGACACGCACCCGGCGGTGTCCGTCGCCGAGCTGATGCGTCTCCTGGTCGACGTACACGGTATGGATTGGGACAAGGCCTGGAAGATCACCCAGGAAACCTTCTCCTACACCAACCACACGCTTCTTCCCGAGGCGCTGGAGACTTGGCCCGTCCACATCTTCGAGCGGCTGTTGCCGCGCCAGATGCAGATCATCTACGCGATCAACGCGGCCGTCATCTCCGAGGCGCAGGGCAAGGGCTTCGACGGCGGCAAGATCGCCTCGCTCTCGCTGATCGACGAAGGCCATGGCCGCCGCGTACGCATGGGCCAGCTCGCTTTCGTTGGCTCCCATGCCATCAACGGCGTCTCCGCGCTCCACACCGAGCTGATGAAGGAGACGGTGTTCCGCGCCCTTCACGAGCTCTATCCCGATCGCATCCAGAACAAGACCAACGGTGTGACGCCTCGGCGCTGGCTGTTCCAGTCCAACCGGGGGCTGACCAAGCTTCTCGAGGAGACGATCGGGCCGGAGTTCAAGGACAATATCGACAAGCTCAAGGATTTCGATCGCTTCGCGACGGACCCGGAGACAAGGAAGCGCTTTGCCGCCGTCAAGCTCGACAACAAGAAGCGCCTCGCCAAGCTGATCTCGGAGCGCATGGCTCTCAACGTCAATCCCGAGGCGATCTTCGACATTCAGGTGAAGCGCATTCATGAGTACAAGCGCCAGCTCCTGAACGTCTTGGAGGCCGTGGCGCTTTATGAGCAGATCCGCTCCCACCCCGAGCAGAACTGGACGCCGCGGGTCAAGATCTTTGCCGGCAAAGCCGCGCCGAGCTACTTCAAGGCCAAGCTCATCATCCACCTGATCAACGACGTGGCGCGGGTCATCGATTCCGACCCGGCGGTGCGCGATCTCCTGAAGGTGGTGTTCATTCCGAACTACAATGTGAGCCTCGCCGAGACGATCATGCCGGCGGCCGACATCTCCGAGCAGATCTCGACCGCAGGCCTCGAGGCGTCCGGCACCGGCAACATGAAGTTCGCCCTGAACGGGGCGCTCACCATCGGCACGCTGGACGGCGCCAATGTCGAGATGCTGGAGCATCTGGGCGACGAGAACATCTTCATCTTCGGGCTCAACGCCGACGATGTTGCCCGCCGCCGCAACGACGGCCACAGCGGCCGTGGCATCATCGAGACGACGCCGCTGCTCAAGAGCGCGATCGACTCTATCGCCTCGGGAGTCTTCTCTCCCGACGAACCGCAGCGCTACCGCGACCTGATCACCGACCTCTACGACCGCGATTGGTGGATGATCTGCGCCGACTTCGACGCCTATTGGCAGACCCAGCGCCAGCTCGACGCCCTGTGGCTCGACAAGGACGCCTGGTACGAGAAGGCGATCCGGAACACCGCGCGCATGGGCTGGTTCTCATCCGATCGCTCGATCCGCGAATACGCTCATGACATCTGGAACGTGAAGACTCTGTCGTGAACGGCGCGGCTTCGGCCGCGCTCCCATCCACGTCGCATTCGGGCCGGCGCGAGGAGCTTTCCTCGCGCCGGTCTTTCGCGCCTGACGCTGTGACATCAGGTCACTCGCTGACCGAACGGAATATTTGTGCTCGGCCGAGCTTAATCCTTGCAGACACTGGCGTTTGCCGCATTATCTAGCCCGAGAAGCAGAGACGGCGCCTCTCTGCTTCTCTCTTATCAAGAGCGTGGGGTTCGGCGCCCTGCCGCCCCGCGGCCATGGGAGGGATATATGCCCGAAGGAAGACGCATTGCGCCTATCTCGCGCGACACGATGGCGTTCGTGTTGGCGGGCGGGCGAGGCAGCAGACTTCTCGAGCTCACCGACCGCCGCGCCAAGCCGGCGGTCTATTTCGGTGGCAAGTCGCGCATCATCGACTTCGCGCTGTCGAACGCGATCAATTCGGGCATTCGACGCATCGGCGTCGCCACGCAGTACAAGGCCCACAGCCTGATCCGCCACCTGCAGCGAGGCTGGAACTTCCTGAGGCCTGAGCGAAACGAGAGCTTCGACATTCTGCCCGCGAGCCAGCTCGTTTCCGAGGAATGGTACGCGGGCACCGCCGACGCAGTTTATCAGAATCTCGGGATCATCGAGGACTACGCCCCCCACTACATCGTCATCCTGGCGGGCGACCACGTCTACAAGATGGACTACGAGATCATGCTGCAGCAGCACGTCGACACGGGCGCCGACGTGACGATCGGCTGCCTGGAGGTGCCGCGCATGGAGGCGGTGGCTTTCGGCGTCATGCATGTGGACGGCGACGACCGCATCACCGACTTTCTGGAGAAGCCGGCCGATCCACCGTCGATTCCCGGCCGCCCCGACACGGCGCTCGCCTCCATGGGCATCTACGTGTTCGAGACGAACTTCCTCATGGATCAGCTCCGGCGCGACGCGGCCGACCCGCATTCCTCGCGCGATTTCGGCAAAGACATCGTTCCGCACATCGTCAAGCACGGCAACGCCTACGCCCACTATTTCAGCCGCTCGGTCGTGCGTTCGGCGGCGGAATCGGAAGTCTATTGGCGCGACGTCGGAACGGCGGACGCCTATTGGCAGGCCAATATCGACCTTACCGACGTCGTTCCCCCGCTCGACATCTACGACCGCGACTGGCCGATCTGGACCTATGCGGAGATCACGCCGCCGGCAAAGTTCGTCCATGACGAGGAGGGGCGGCGCGGTCAGGCGTTCTCGTCGCTGATTTCCGGCGACTGCATCATTTCCGGCGGCACGCTGCGGAAATCGCTGTTGTTCACCGGCGTGCGACAACGCTCCTATTCCTATCTCGACCACGCCGTGGTTCTGCCCTATTGCCATGTCGGGCGCGGCGCGCGCATCCACCATGCCATCATCGATCGCGGCGTTCACATCCCGGACGGCCTGGTCATCGGCGAGGACCCGGAGCTCGACGCCCAGCGCTTCCGCCGCACGAGCAACGGTGTCTGCCTCGTCACCAAGGAAATGATCGACCGGCTCAATTATCGATGACAACCAAGGTTCTGTCCGTCGCGTCCGAAATCTTCCCGCTGATCAAGACCGGCGGACTGGCTGATGTCGTTGGGGCGCTGCCACATGCGCTGGAGCCGTTCGACATCGAAACTCGAACGCTCGTTCCCGGCTATCCCTCGGTGATGAAGGCCATCGGCTCCACCGCCGGCGGGCATTGGCCCCTTGGCACGCTGTTCGGCGGCGCGGCGAGCCTGATCGAGGCCCATGTCCACGGGCTGGACCTGTTCGTGCTCGACGCGCCCCACCTCTTCGACCGTCCGGGCGGTCCCTACATCACCCCCGGCGGCTACGACCACCCCGACAACTGGAAGCGCTTCGCCGCGCTCGCCCAGGCTGGGGCGGCGGCGGCGCTCGGAGCGGTGAAAGGCTTCCGCGCGGACATCGTCCACGCCCACGACTGGCAGTCGGCTCTGACGCCCGTTTATCTGTCCTTCGCGCCGGGCCACCGGCCGAAAACGGTGCTGACCATCCACAACCTCTCCTTCCAGGGAAATTACCCGGCTTCGGTCTTCCCTGAGCTCGGTCTTCCGCTCTCGGCCTGGTCCATGGAAGGCGTCGAATATTACGGCAATGTCGGCTACCTGAAGGGCGGCATCCGCATGGCCGACGCCATCACCACCGTCAGCCCCAGCTATGCCCAGGAGATCCTGACGCGCGAGGGCGGGATGGGCCTCGACGGCCTACTCTCCGCCCGCGCCGATCGTCTTTACGGCATCGTCAACGGGATCGACGACGAGGTGTGGAACCCGGCGACCGACCCGGCGGTGCCGTTCAACTATACGGTCGAGACGCTGGACAAGCGCCAGGAAAACAAGCGTGCGCTGGAGGCCGAGTTCGCCCTCGCGCCCGGCGACGGGCCCATCTTCTCGATCATAAGCCGGTTGACGTGGCAGAAGGGCCTGGACCTTCTCGCGGGCATGCTGGACGAGGTGGTGACGCGCGGCATCCGGCTGGTGGTGGTCGGCTCGGGCGAACCGGGCATCGAGGAAATGTTCCGAGACGCCGCCGCGCGTCATCCCGATAAGATCGGCCTCAAGATCGGCTACGACGAGCCGGTTTCCCATCGCATTCAGGCCGGAGCGGATGGCATCATCGTTCCCTCGCGCTTCGAGCCGTGCGGCCTCACCCAGCTTTATGCGCTGCGCTATGGATGCGTTCCGATCGTCGCGCGCGTCGGTGGTCTGGCGGACACGGTGATCGACGCTAATTTTGCCGCTGTCGCCGCAGGCGTCGCCACGGGGTTCCTTTTCTCGCCGTTCGACTCGGAACACCTCTTCGAGGCATTGGACCGGGCCGCTCGGCTCTACGAGGACAAGACCTCCTGGCGGAGCGTGCAACTCGGCGGCATGAGATCGGACGTCTCATGGGCGGCCAGCGCCAAGCGATATGCCGACCTCTATCGGGAGCTTCTACAAGGTTGAGCCAGCCATCATGATCGAGACCGTTGCGACCACTCCCTTCGACGATCAGAAGCCGGGAACATCCGGACTTCGCAAGAAGGTGCCGCATTTTCAGACGGCCCACTACGTCCAGAACTTCGTCCAGTCGATCTTCGACGTGGCGAAGCGCCCCGAGAAGGCGGTGCTGGTTCTTGGCGGTGACGGGCGCTTCTTCAACCGCGAGGTCGTCGACATCGTCATCCGGATGGCGGCGGCCAACGGCTATGGCCGCGTCATTGTCGGCGCCAACGGGCTCTTGTCCACCCCCGCCGCCTCCAACCTCATTCGCCAGCGAAAGGCGTCGGGTGGCATCATCCTGTCGGCCAGCCACAATCCGGGTGGGCCGAAGGGTGATTTCGGCATCAAGTACAACATCGCCAATGGTGGGCCGGCGCCGGAAGGCGTGACGGAGGCGATCTATCGCCGCACCCTGGAGATCAAGGAATACCGGATCGCCAAGGCGGCGGCGCCCGACCTCTCCACGCCGGGCGAGATCGCATTCGAGGGCATGACGATCGAAGTCGTCGACCCCGTCGCCGACTACGCGGCCTTGATGGAGCAGCTCTTCGACTTTGCGAAGATCCAGGCCCTGATCGCATCCGGCTTCACGCTGACCTTCGACGCCATGCATGCCGTCACCGGGCCTTACGCCACCGAAATCCTGGAAAACCGGCTCGGCGCGGCCAAGGGCACCGTCGTCAACGGCGAACCGAAGCCAGACTTCGGCGGCGGCCACCCCGACCCCAACGCCGTTCACGCCGCCGACCTCATCGCCCGGTTGATGGGCGACGACGCTCCGGATTTCGGCGCGGCATCGGACGGCGACGGCGACCGCAACATGATCGTTGGTCGCGGCATCGTCGTCTCGCCTTCGGACTCGCTGGCGGTGCTGGCGGCGAACGCCCATCTCGCGCCGGGGTATGCCGGCGGCATTGCCGGCATTGCACGGTCCATGCCGACCAGCCAGGCCGCTGACCGCGTCGCCGCCAAGCGTGGCCTCGGCATGTACGAGACGCCGACCGGCTGGAAATTCTTCGGCAACCTGCTCGACGCCGGCAAGGTGACGATCTGTGGCGAGGAAAGCTCCGGCACCGGCTCCAACCACGTCCGCGAGAAGGACGGCGTTTGGGCGGTTCTTCTGTGGCTCAACATTCTCGCGGAGCGGGGCGAGAGCGTGAAGGCGATCCTCGAGGCCCACTGGGCCGAGTTCGGGCGCAACTACTACCAGCGCCACGACTACGAGGAGATCGACAAGCGCGCCGCCGAGAAGCTGATGGAGTCGCTTCGCGACCGTCTCGCCTCCATGGCCGGCCAACGCTTCGGCACGCTCGTCGTCTCCGAGGCGGACGACTTCTGCTACAAGGACCCGGTGGACGGTTCGATCTCCACCGGCCAGGGCGTCAGGATTGTCTTCTCGGGCGGTTCGCGCATCGTGTTCCGCCTGTCGGGAACGGGCACGAAGGGCGCAACCCTCAGGGTTTACATCGAGAAATTCGAACCGGACCCGGCCAAGCATGGGCAAAATCCGGAAGAGGCCCTTGCGGAACTGGTTGAAACCGCCAACGCTGTGGGTGAAATTGAGAAGCGAACCGGCCGCACGAAGCCGAACGTGATCACCTGACGGCAGATGCGGGATGATGGATGAACTGACAGCCGAGCGTGGCGCGCCAGCCGCGCTCGGGGCCACCGTGCACGACGACGGCATCGAGTTCGCCGTCTATTCCGAGAACGCGGACGATATCTATCTCTGCCTCTTCAGCGCGACCGACATCACCGAAAGCCGGCGCTTTCGCCTGCCGGGGCGGCAGGGCGGCGTTTGCTACGGCTTTGCTCCGGGATTGCAGCCGGGCACCCGTTATGGATTTCGCGCCAAAGGTCCATATCAACCGACCGAGGGTCATCGCTTCGATTTCTCCAAGCTGCTTGTCGACCCTTACGCGCGCGCTCTCGACCGCCCCTTCGTCTATTCGCCGGCGCTCGCGACCGCGCCTGAGGAGCAGCTCGACAGCGCGCCGTTCGTACCGCGCGCACTCGCCGTCTCGCCGTCGCCCGATGCGCGGCCCCTCCCCTTCCGCGCGCCCGGCTTCACCTACGAATTGCTGGTCAAGGGCTTCAGCCAGCGCAATCCGGGCGTTTCCGCCGAAAAGCGCGGCACCCTCGCCGCCCTGGCCGAGCCCGCCGTTCTCGACCATTTTGCCCGGATCGGCATCGACACGATCGAGCTGATGCCGATCGCCGCCTGGCTCGGCGAGCGCCATCTTCACCAGCTCGGCCTGTCCAATGTGTGGGGCTACAATCCCATCACCCACATGGCGCCGGACCCGCGCTTGGCGCCGGGCGGGCTCGCCGAGGTTCGCCGCGTGGTCGAAGCTTTGCACGCGCGCGGCATCCGCGTTCTCCTCGACGTCGTGTTCAACCATTCGGGCGAGGCCGACGAAACCGGGCCCACCGTCTGCTTCCGCGGCCTCGACAACAAGCTCTATTACCGTACGCCGCCGGACAATCCCGGCCTCCTCATCAACGACACGGGATGCGGCAACACCTTCGCCGTCGACCGGCCGCCGGTCGCCCGCTACTTCGTCGACGTGCTCAGAAGCTGGGTCGAGACCACCGGCATCGACGGTTTCCGCTACGACCTCGCCACCGTGCTCGGGCGCCTGCCCGACGGCTTCTCCATCGAAGCGCCCTTCTTCAGGATGGTCGCCGCCGATCCTGTCCTGAAGGACCGCATCCACGTGGCCGAGCCCTGGGATATTGGCCCCGGCGGCTATCAGGTGGGCAGCTTTCCGCCGTCCTGGTTCGAATGGCAGGACCGCTTTCGCGACGACGTGCGGCGCTTCTGGCGCGGCGATGCCGGCTTGGTCGGCACCCTGGCGACGCGCATCGCCGGCTCGGCGGACATCTACGATCGCGGCGGGCGCAAGCCCTCGGCGGGCTTCAACTTCGTCGCGGCTCATGACGGCTTCAGCCTCGCCGATCTCACGGCCTATGTCGAAAAGCACAATCGCGCCAATGGCGAGAACAACCGTGACGGGCATAACGACAACCACTCCTGGAACCACGGCGTCGAGGGCGAGACGAAGGACCCTGCGATCGTCGAAGCGCGCAGGCGCGACGTTCGCGCCATGATGGCCACCGTGCTTCTGGCGCGCGGCACGCCGATGATCGTCGCCGGCGACGAGTTCGGCCGCAGCCAGAAGGGCAACAACAACGGCTATTGCCAGGACAACGAGACGGTCTGGCTCGACTGGGCGAAGGCCGATGAAAAGCTCATCGCCTTCACCGGAAGGCTCGCCGCCCTCCGAAAGCGGTATCCGGCCCTGTCGCTCGATCGCTTCCTGACCGGAGCACCCATCGACGGCGATGGCGTTCCCGACGTCGTATGGCTGAAGGAAGACGGCAAGCCCCTCGCCGTTGCCGACTGGACCGCCCCCGACCGGCGCTTTCTCGGCATGGCGCTGCACGCGCCGGCGAGCGATCCAGTAGCCGGCCACAACCGTGTGCTGGTCTATTTCAACGCCGCGCCCGGAGACGCGCGCGTGCGCCTGCCTCTCCCCGGCCCCACCGGCATCTACAGGCTCGCCCTGTCCTCGGACGCGCCCGATCTCGCGCCGCGTGTGGTCGATCATCGCGCCGACTTCGTCGTCAGGGGGCGCTCCGTCGCGGTGCTGATCGAGGAGAACGTGTCGCCGGCGTGACCGCCGCCATCGGTGAATTGCGTTTTGGCGGCGGGACCGGCAAAGTCCCGCTTCCGAAGCATGATTCCGAAGCGCAAACCCTCCGAGAATCATGCTGCGTCAATAGGTTACGGCAATAGGCGGGCCGATCCATCCGCCTCTTCGCCTCGCCATACCATCTGTTCCGAGCCTATTCGCCCAATGCCGATCCGCCAACTCTCCGAAACCATGATCGATCAGATCGCCGCCGGCGAGGTCGTCGAGCGGCCGGCGAGCGTCGTCAAGGAGCTGGTGGAGAATGCCCTCGACGCGGGCGCGCGACGAATCGAGATCGTCACCGCCGGCGGCGGCAAGAGCTTGATCCGCGTTTCCGACGATGGTTCGGGCATTCCAGCCGACGAGCTGCCGCTCGCCATCCGCCGACATTGTACATCGAAGCTCGACGGCGGCCTCTCCGATATCCGCACCCTCGGCTTTCGCGGCGAGGCACTGCCCTCGATCGGCTCGGTGGCGCGCCTCAGCCTCAAGTCGCGGCTCATGGGAGCCGACGGCGCCCATGAAATCCGCGTCGAGAGCGGGCGGATCGATGGCCCTCGCCCAGCGGCGCTCGGGCGCGGAACGGTGGTCGAGGTGCGCGATCTCTTTCATGCCGTGCCGGCGCGCCTCAAATTCCTGAAGAGCGACCGGGCGGAAAGCTCGGCGATCACCGAGGTCGTGCGCCGCATCGCCATCGCCGCGCCCGCCGTGCGCTTCGAGCTTGCCGGCGCGGACCGCTCGCCCACGGTGTTCGAGCCGGCGGACGATGACAATGCGCTGGGGCGCATCGCGGCGGTGGTCGGCGCCGATTTCGCCAAGAACAATCTTGCCCTCGACGCCCTGCGGGAGGGCGTTCGGCTGGAAGGCTTCGCCGGACTGCCAACGTTCAATCGCGGCAACGCGTTGCACCAGTACTTCTACGTCAACGGCCGCCCGGTGCGCGACAAGATGCTTCTGTCGGCGCTGCGCGGCGCCTATGCCGACGTCATGGCGCGCGACCGCCATCCCGTCGCCGTGCTCTTCATCTCGCTCGATCCGGATCTGGTGGACGTCAACGTGCATCCGGCGAAGGCGGACGTGCGGTTTCGCGATCCGGGACTCGTGCGCGGCCTCGTCGTCGGGGCGATCCGCGAGGCACTCGCGGCAAGCGGGCTTCGCGGATCGACGGAGCGCGCGGCAGGTATGATGGCGAGCCTACGCCCGGCCGCCTCTGCCTATTCACCCTCGGCCAGCGCCACGCCCTCCCCGCGTTTTGGCGCGGACCACGGCTTCGGCGAGCGCCGCGACCGCCCGTTCGACATGGCCCGCTCGCCCTTCCGCCCGCTCGACGATCGGCCCGAGGCGGGTGCTCCGGCGCCGGTGCAAATGGACGCCGCCCTCGCGCCGGCGGCACGGATCGCCGAGCCGGAGCCGGCCGAGATCAGTGCGACGCACCATCCTCTCGGCGCGGCACGCGCGCAGCTCCACACCAACTATATCGTCGCCGAGACCGAGGACGGCCTCGTCATCGTCGACCAGCACGCCGCCCACGAGCGCCTGGTCTACGAAGCGCTGAAGGAGGCGCTCTATGGCCGTCCCCTTCCCTCGCAGCTGCTGCTTCTGCCTGAGATCGTCGATCTGCCGGTGGAGGATGCCGACCGCCTCGCCGAGAACGCCGAGGCGCTCAGGCGCTTTGGGCTGTCGCTGGAGCGCTTCGGCCCCGGCGCGGTGGCGGTTCGCGAAACGCCGGCGATCCTTGGCAAGGTCGACACCCAGGCACTGGTGCGCGAGCTCGCCGATCAGCTGGCCGATGGCGGTGATCCCGATCACCTCAAGGAGCGCATCGACCATGTGGCGGCCACCATGGCCTGCCATGGCTCCGTGCGCTCCGGCCGCCGTCTCACCGGCGAGGAAATGAACGCGCTTCTGCGCCAGATGGAGACGACGCCCGGCTCCGGGCAGTGCAATCATGGCCGCCCCACCTTTGTGGAACTGAAGCTTTCCGACATCGAGCGCCTTTTCGGCAGGCGGTAGGAACGGTGACGGCGTTGAGGATCGAGCTCCGGACCTCGGCGTTGACTTGAGGCGCCATCGGGGCGAAGACGGCGGCAAGATCACCACGAAAGAGGCGAAAGCCGATGATGAACCGGATGGACAGCGGGGGCGAGGCCAAGCTTCGCTATCTCGACGGAGACTTCGAAATCGTGCGCCCCGGCGCCTTCGTGCGATGTGTGGTGACGGGCGAATCCATCGCCATCGATGCGCTGCGCTATTGGAGCGTCGATCGGCAGGAGCCCTATGTCGACGCCGCCGCCGCGCTGAAGCGCGAGCTCGAATGCCATCCGGAGCTAACCCGCGGACGTTGAGCGTCCTGAACCGGGCGAAAAACGCCGGCGCTCGAAGGCCGAGAACGCCATCTCGATGAGACGCTCCGGCTGATCCTCCTCGGCGAAGCGCAGCTCGACGTCGAGCACATCGAGACAGGACCGGAGCGACGCGGCGAGGCCGCTTTCGCCGGACAAGCGCGCCGCGTCCTTCGACGTCGTGACGAGCTTGAGGTCGGCGCTCATCGCCTCCTTGATCAGGGCCGCCATCTCCGCTTCCGTCAGGCGGTGATGATCGGGAAAATCGCGGGTCGCGACGATGTGTGCTCCGGCCGCCCGAAGCGTCGCATAGAACTTCTCGGGGTCGCCAATGCCGGCGAACGCGAGGACCCGCGCGCCGGAAAAGCGCTCGGGCCGCACGGAGGCGAGATGCGCGCGCAGCATCGTCCGGCCAGCCCTTGCGCTGGCTCGTGCCGCCGCGCCGGCGCCCTCTCCCTCGCCGACGACCACCAGCACATCGGCGCGTCTCAGCTGCGAGACCAGCGGCGCCCGCAAGGGGCCAGCGGGCAGAACCCGACCATTGCCGAAGCCGCGCTTGCCGTCCACCACCAGGACGGCGAGGTCGGGATGGATCTGCGCGCTCTGAAAGCCATCATCCATGATCACCAGATCGGCCCTCACGGCGGACAGCAAATGCTCGGCGCCGCGTGCCCGATCGGGACAGACGACGGTCGGGCCGACCCGCGAGAGCAGCAGAGGCTCGTCGCCGACATCGCGCGCCGCGCTTGCCTGCGGATCGACAAGAACGGGAGAGCGGGCGCGGCTGCCATAGCCCCTCGTCAGGTAGGCGGGGTTAAGGCCACGCGCCCTTGCCGCCTGCCCGAGCGCCAGGGCGAGAGGCGTTTTGCCGGCACCGCCGACCGTGGGATTGCCGACACAGATGACGGGCACCGGCAACGGAACGCGCGGCGCAGTTTCCAGGCGCCGCCCGGCCACATGGCCATAGGCTGCGGCCAAGGGAGAAAGGGCAAGCGAGAGAGCGCCCGGCCCCTGCCACCAGAAGGCCGGCGCCCTCATTTTCCCCCGCTCAGACGATCGCGCCCGCCGAGCGTGAAGCTCAACTTCAAGGGACGCAGAAACGGGTCGAGCGCCTCCATGGTGCGCCCGAACGCGCCGCGCATTCCGGCGATGGTCTCGCCCCCGGCGGCGATCATCTTGCGGCGCGTCTGCGGCTGGGAAAGAAGGCAGTCCACCTGATCCGACAGGCTCGCTTCGTCCTTGACGAGGCGGGCGGCGCCGGCATCGGCGAGGCGCTGATAGCCCTCCCTGAAGTTCTGGACATTGCAGCCCGACAGGATCGCCGTGCCGAGCATGGCCGCCTCGAGGGGGTTCTGCCCGCCCTGGGCCGACAGCGACTTGCCCATGAAGGCGATCTCGGTGAGACGCAGATAGAGCCCCATCTCACCCATCGTATCGCCAAGATAGATATCGGTGTCGGGGGCCGGCAACGCGCCGCTGCTTCGCCGCACGACCTTGAGCCCGCGTTGGGCGAGTTCGCGCTCCAGATCCCCTGCCCGGTTCACATGACGTGGAACGATGAGGGTGAGGAGGCCGCCATGGCGAGCCTTGAGGCTCTCGTGGATCTTGGCCGCCAGCCTTTCCTCGCCCGAATGCGTGGAAAGAGCCGCCCAAATGGGACGCTCGCCAATGGCCGCCTTGAGGCGCGCGAGTTCTTCCGGATCAGCCGCGGGCGGCGGCACGTCGGCCTTGAGATTGCCCGCCACCTTCACAGCCGGGGCGCCGAGAAGGGAGAAACGCTGGCCGTCGATATCCGACTGGGCCACCACCTGGGAAAGGTTCTCCAACAGCGCCTCGGCGAGCGAGGGCAGCTTTTTCCAGCGCCGGAAGGAGCGATCGGAGAGGCGCGCGTTGACCAGGATCTGGGGAATGGACCGCCGGCCGAGCTCGGAGATGGTCACGGGCCAGATCTCGCTTTCGGCCACGATCGCCAGGTCCGGCCGCCAATGGTCGAGGAAGCGCGCGACGGACGGCCGGAAATCGAGCGGCACGTATTGGTGAAGAACCGAGGGCGACAAACGCTCGCGCACCATGGCGGCCGAGGTGACGGTGCCGGTCGTCATCAGGACGGCGAAGTCGTCGTCGATGAGGCGCTGCACCATCGGGGCGACCGCCGCCGTCTCGCCGACGCTGGCGGCGTGTATCCACACCAGCGGCACGCCCTCGGGCCGCGCTGTGGCGGAATAGCCGTAGCGCTCCCTCCGCCTCGCGCTTTCCTCCTTACCCCGGCTGGCCCGCCAGCTGACATAAGGACCGGCAAGCGGATAGGCGACCGTGCCGACGGCGCGGTAAAGCGAAAGGGCAAGGGCGGCTCGCGACAACTTCATGCCGCCTTCCTCAGGAGGGCCTCGGCCCGCTGGGACACGTCCTCGAGCGCGATGGTCACGGCGCGGCGCACTTCTTCCATCTCGACGTCATCGGCATGGGGCGAAACATGGATCGGATCGCCCACGACGACCGCGACCCGGCCGAAGGGAAGAGGAATCGTGGTCTTGTCCCAGGACCGCTCGACGACGTAGCGATGGCTGCTGACGGCCGCCGCCGGCAGGATAGGGCGGCCGGATATCCGTGACAGGGTGACGATGCCGAGGCCGGCCTCGCGGGCGGTGCCCTTCGGAATGTCGGCGATCATGCAGACACCCTGCCCTTCCTTCAAATTGCGCCGCAGCGACATCAAGGCTCGTACGCCTCCCTTCTGCAAGGATGCCTCGCGCACCCGGCCGCCAGAGCCGCGAACCGTCGAGATGCCGAAGCGCTCGACGACGACCGCGTTGATCTCTGCGTCGCGACTGCGTGAAAGCAACGCCACATAGGGCAGCGATTGCGGCCGGAACAAGGGCGCCATGAGATGCTGCCCATGCCAGAAGGCGACAATGGCAGGATGATGCTCCGTCATTGCCTTCGTCCAATCGCTCGACCCCTCGACAAGGCGCTGCGTTGCGCCGACGAATTTGAGGCAGCGATAGATCAGGCCGCCGAGGGCATGCATCGCGCGCGGCGATCGTGAAAGGCGGCGCCAGCGCGCGGATAAGCCCAACCTTCGCGCCGGCCGGGCCTTGCCGGCCGCCGGTGACGGTGTTTCCGCTTCTGCGAGGACAGGCTTCTTCGACACGATTTCCAAATTTCCGCGTGCAGCCGGCTCGCCGGCGCCCGCCACGCTGTCGCTAGGCTCTCGATCGAAACCGGCGAACGCTCAAGCGTCCTATACGCCGAGCTGCCGCGAAATCACAACCGCACTGAGACTATGGCAAAGGGAAACCGGCGCGGCGACGCCAAAGGCCCCTTCTCCACAGCTTCCGCCGAGGATCAGGCCTGCGGATCGAGAAGACGATGGAGATGCACGATGAAATAGCGCGTCTGCGCGTTGTCCACGGTCTGATGGGCCTTGCCCTGCCATGCCTTGAACGCGGAGGCGTAGTCGGGAAAGATGCCGACGATATCGATCTGCGAAAGGTCGGCGAACTCGACGCCGGTGACGCTTTTGAGCTCTCCACCAAAGACCAGATGCAGAAGCTGCTTCGGCTGTTGTTCGACCATCAATGACCTCCGCCGTCTCTTTTTCGGTCACGGTTCCCGCTCCCTGGACCGAGCCCGAGGAGAAGAACCGATGATTATCCCCGGCTCAGATCCGCCGCCTGAGCGGCAGTGTGTCCGAGCTCCTTGAGTCGCGTTAGCGCGTGTTGCGCTGCGGCAATAAGAAGGCCATGCCTTCTGCCTTCGATGTTGTAAAGCACCATACCACCGCCGGCGTCCAGGAGTGCCCCGCCGGCGCGTTCCAGAATGAGATCGGCGGCGGCAATGTCCCAATCATTTGCTCTCGGACGAATCAGGGTTCCATCCAACTCGCCCATGGCAACCATCGCCAGGCGATAGGCGAGCGAGGGCAGGCTGCGCCTGAAGTCGATGTCGGCCGTCGGCACGCCGGCAAGGCTCTGCCGGATACGATCCGGGCAGGCGACGCGCAGCTTCTCGCCGACTGCCGGCGCTGTTACTGCCGCCCCGTTCAGCAGCGCCGGCCCCGTGCGTGTGGCCGTCACCTCATGATCCAGGGCAGGAGCATAGACGACCCCCGCCACCGGTCGAGCGCCGTCCACCACCGCGATCGAGATGCACCACGACGTCTCGCCCCTCAGGTAGGCGCGCGTGCCGTCGATGGGATCAACGATGAAAAAGCGGCCGGTGCTGCCACCGAGACGATGTTCCGCCTCTTCCGAAACCCAGCCATAGCCAGGGCGGGCATCGAGGAGGAGGCTCTTCAGCAGCCGATCGACGGCGATGTCCGCCTCGCTCACCGGGGAGTTGCCCGCCTTGTACCAGACGCGCGGCTCCTTTCTGAAGAATCCGTTGGCCACGGCGGACGCGCGGCGCGCCGCATCGACGATCAGGGCAAGGTCTTCGTCGTCGCGCGGCGCGTCCATTGCTACCTCCCGGCCACCGTCATGGATTCGAGCCGCAAGGTCGGCGCGACGATCGAAAAACGTGTTTCGCCGTCGTTGGCGAAGGTGACGCTCCGGAAAAGGTCGCGCAGATTGCCGGCGATGGTGATCTCCGCCACTGGCGCACCGATCTGGCCGTTCTCGATCAGGAAGCCGGAGGCGCCCCGGCTGTAGTCGCCGGTGACGATGTTGGCGCCGTGGCCGATCAGCTCGGTCACGTAGAGGCCCTGGTGGGTGTCGCGGATCAATTCATCCGGCGACATAACGCCCGGTGAGACGATGACGTTGGTCGAGGAGGGCGAGATGGAGGAGGCAGAGCGCGATGCGCGCCCGTTGCTTTCAAGGCCAAGCTCGCGCGCCGTCGCGCTGTCGAGAAGCCAGGAGGCGAGGCGCCCATCCTCGACAAGCGTGATCGCCTTGCCCTGGAGGCCCTCGCCGTCGAACGGACGCGAGCCGGGCCGGTGCCGAAGCATCGGCTCGTCGGTGATGGAAACGCCCGCCGGCAACACCATCTGCCCCATGGCATCCTTGAGAAAGCTCGTCTTGCGGGCGATCGAGGCGCCGTTGATCGCCCCGAGAAGATGGCCGATGAAGCCGCGCGCCATGCGCGGATCGAAAATCACCGGGTAGCGCCCTGTCGGGGCCTTGCCGGGATCGAGCCGGCGCACGGCCCTTTCCCCCGCCGCCCGCCCGATCGCTTCCGGGGCGTTGAGATCGGCAAAATGCATGCGCGAATCGAAATCGTAATCGCGCTGCATCCGTGTTCCCTCTCCCGCGATCACGCTGGCGGAGCGAGAGAAACCAGACCGCTTCTGGCTGCCGCGAAACCCGGTCGAGGTGGCGAGAAGCAGGCCGCTCCATCCGGCGGAAACGCCCGCGCCATTGGAATTGGTGACGCCGGAAACGGCAAGCGCCGCTTCCTCCATGGCAAGCGCGTCGGCCAGCATCGCATCGCTCGCCGGCTCCGTGCCGTCGAAAAGATCGAGGTCGGGCACATCCTTGGCGAGGAGCGCGGGGTCGGCGAGGCCGGCGAACGGGTCCTCGGGCGAGACGCGAGCCATGGCGACGGCCCGCTCGGCAAGCCTTTCGACATCGGCGGAGGCATCGGCGGAAACCGTTGCCGAGCGCTTTCCGACGAAGACGCGAAGCGCAACGTCCGCGCTTTCGGCGGAATCCGTCTCCTCCACCGCGCCGAGCCGAACCGAGACGGATCGGCTCGCCGAGCGCACCACGGCGGCGTCGCTGCTGTCGGCGCCAGCGCGCCGCCCCGCCTCGATCAGGCGCTCCGCCATGTCGAGGAGCTTCTCGGTCTGTTCGTCCATGAGCAATCCTGCTGAATTCGGCTTTCCAACTCTCTATGATGGAACGGGCGGTCGAGGGAATCACCGCCTGCGCCGATCGACGATGCCGGAACGTGGAAACCACAACATAGGGTGCCGAGGATCAAGGTGGAAGAAACAGGCCCCCTTTTCATCGACGCCCTTCTTCTCCTTTCCAGCGGGGTCGTCGCCGGCGTGGTCTTCAAGCGAATCGGCCTCGGCACGGTGCTCGGCTATCTCTTCGCCGGTCTCGTCCTCGGCCCAGAGCTGCGCCTCATCAATGGCGACAAGGGCGGCTTTCTGCATCTCGGCGAGCTCGGCGTCGTCCTGCTGCTCTTCATCATCGGGCTCGAACTGCGCCTTTCCCGGCTATGGGCGTTGCGCCGGCAGATTTTCGGCCTCGGTCTCGCACAGGTTCTGATCACCGGCCTCATCCTGACGGGGGGCGCCATGGCCCTCGGGCAGAGCACGCCCGCCAGCCTCATCATCGGCTTCGGCCTTGCCCTCTCCTCGACGGCCTTCGCGCTCCAGATGCTGGAGGAGAAGGGCGAGACCAACACGCGCCACGGCCAAGCCGCCTTCTCGGTGCTGCTGTTCCAGGACCTCGCGGTCGTGCCGCTTCTGGCCATGCTGAAGCTGCTCGCGCCCTTCTCGGGCGGAGCGACGCTGGACCCGGTCCAGATCGCCCTTTCGCTGTCGGCGATCGTGGCGTTGATCCTGGCCGGCCGCTTTCTCTTGAACCCGTTGTTCCGGCTCATCGCGGGCGCGGGAGCGCGCGAGGTGATGATCGCCACCGCCCTGCTCGTGGTCCTCGGCGCGGCGATGCTGATGGAGGTCGCCGGCTTCTCCATGGCCATGGGCGCCTTCATCGCTGGCGTCCTTTTGGCTGAATCGTCCTACCGCCATGAACTCGAGGCGAGCATCGAGCCCTTTCGCGGGGTGCTCCTCGGTCTCTTCTTCATTGCCGTTGGCCTGTCCATCGATCTCGACGCGCTGCGGCACAACTGGCTCGCGCTCATCCTTCTGACGCCGCTCATGATGGTGGTGAAGGCAGTCGTGCTCTACGCCCTGTCGCGAGGCTTCGGCGCCTCGCGCACGGTGGCGCTGAGGATCGCGGCGCTCCTGCCGCAGGGCGGCGAGTTCGGCTTCGTCCTCTTCACCTCCGCCGTCTCCAGCTTCATCTTCGACCAAGCAATGGCCTCGCTCCTCGTCGCCATCGTCACGCTGTCCATGGCCCTGACGCCGCTGTCGAGCCTCGTGGGACGCCTCCTGGAAGAGCGCCAGGACGAGGAGGAGGTGATCGACGAGGATTTCGAGGGCGCCGGTGGCGAGGTGCTGATGATCGGCTTCTCGCGCTTTGGTCAGATGGTGGCGCAGGTGCTCTTGTCGAGCGGCATCGACGTCACCATGATCGACTCCTCGGCGAGCCAGATCCGGACGGCCGAGACCTTCGGCTTCCGCGTCTATTTCGGCTCCGGCCTCCGCCGCGACGTGCTGGAGGCGGCGGGCATTCGAAGGGCGAAGATTGTCGCCGTCTGCACCAACCAGCGCGAGGTCACAAACCAGATCGTCGAGCTCATCCGCTCGGATTTTCCCGATGTAAAGCTCTTCGTTCGCTCCTACGACCGGGTCCATTCCCTCAGTCTGCGAGCGCAGGGCGTCGACTACGAGATGCGCGAGACGGTGGAGTCGGCGCTTTCCTTCGGCGGCGCCGTGTTGACGGCGCTCGGCGCCGAAGCCGAACTCGCCGAGGCGATCGTCGCCGACGTGCGGCGGCGCGATCAGGAGCGCCTCGATCTTCAGGAGGTCGAGGGCATCTACGCCGGCAACGACATGATGACGACGAGGGTGGTGCGGCCGGAACCGCTGACGAAGCCGAAGCAGGCACCGGCACGCCAGGACGGGCCTCCAGAGGGGCGCACCCGCTCCGCCGATGCGGAAGCGTCAGGCCAACCGCGCCCCTGATCTCAGTTGCCGCGACCCGATCCGCTTGCCGGATCGGCGGAACCCGCATCGCGCTCTCGCCGTTTTCGCCCGGCTCCGTCGAGCATCTCCGCCGACGGTCTTCCGCCATGTCGCCAGACAGGAGAACGGCCCAGCCCGATCATGAACAAGCGCCTTCTCTTCCATGCCGAGCGGATCGGTCTTCTGATGGTCGACCCTCATTGCTTCGAGGTGGTTCGGCAGCGGCGCGGCAAAGGCTTCTCACTTTGTACTGGCGACGGCGAAAAAATCGCCGACAAGGCTCTGCGAGCCCGCGTGAAGGCGCTGGCCATACCACCAGCCTGGCAGGACGTGCGCATCTGTCTCAACGAGAACGGGCACATCCAGGCGGTGGGGCGGGACGAGAAGGGGCGCCTGCAATACCGCTATCATGACCGTTGGGTGGACGTGCGCAACGCGGTCAAGACCGAGCGCCTGCTCCGCTTCGGCCACGCGCTGCCGCGCCTGCGGGGCCGGGTCGCCAAGGACCTTCGGCGCAGGGATCCTTCCTTCATCCTGACGGCTGCGACGGCAACCCGCCTCATCGATCTGGAAGCCATGCGGCCGGGACACGAGAAATACGCCGAGGATGGCGGGCGCGGCGTCGCTTCATTGCGAAAATCGAACCTGCGGATCGTCAAGAAGACGGCCGTGCTCCAGTTCGTGGGCAAATCCAACAAGGCGCACCGCGTCGAGGTGAAGGACAAGGCGTTTCTCACTTCGCTGAGCCGCGTCCGCAAGGTGCGGGGCAAGCGCCTCTTCCAGTTCCCTGGCGAGACCAAGAAGCGTCGCCGCCTCACCGCCGGCCTGCTCAACGACTATCTCCACGAGGCCGCCGGCGCGCCGATCTCGGCCAAGGACTTCCGCACCTTTCGCGGCTCGGCGGAGGCGCTGCGCTTCCTGATCGAGGACGCGGAGCCCGAAGCGTCGAGCCAGGCGAAGAAGAAACGCTCCGTCGCCGCCGCCATGAAGGCCGTGAGCGAGGTATTGCGCAACACGCCAGCCGTCGCCCGCTCGTCCTATGTCCACCCGGCGATCATCACCGCCTATGAAGAGGGAACGCTGGACCCTTCCCTCTTCAAGGGCCGAACCCGCGAGGGATTGACGCGCGAGGAGACGGGGCTGATGCGCTTTCTCGAAACCCACGCCGTGGACATCAAGGAAGCCGGCGGCGCGCCCTCATCCGACGTCCTGGCCGGTCAGTGAGCGTACCGGCGCGTTCCGCTTCAGCGCGCCTTCCAGCGATCGTCTCGTCTCGTCATAGGTATCGGATGTCGCCGCAAGAATCCGCGCGGCATTGAAGAATTCGAGGACGCCGACCTTCGACACAGCCGGCCGGATCAAGAGGTCGGGGCTCGCGATGCGCAGCTTGGCCTCGATGATGGACTGCATCATCAGCTGGGATGATCCCATGATCGCCTGCATGGGCGTGGGCATGGTTCCAGCAGAGCCCTCCGGCCCGCCGGTCACGTCGACGGCCAGAATGAAGTCAGCTTCGTCCTTCAGGAGGTCGAAGGGCAGCGGATTGGTCATCCCGCCGTCGATCAGGATGGCGTCGCCCTTTCGAACGGGGCGGAAAACCGCGGGGATCGCCGCCGAGGCGGCGAGCGCCGGCAACAGCGCTCCTTCATCCATCACCTGTTGGTGCCCGGCGAAGAAATCCGTCGCCACGGCACGAAACGGAATCGGCAGCGTCTCGAAGCTCTCGGGAAGTCCCTGCGGCAGATAGGCGGCAAGCATCCGTTCGATGTTGAGCTGTCCGAGGCGAAAGCCGCCGTCCGCGACGAAATCGGCGAAGCTCGGCGGACGCGTCTGCCACAGCTTCCCGGCCATACGGGCGGGCGAGAGGTTCTCAAGTGCGTAGGCCCCCAGCTCGGCGCCGCTCATTCCCGCGGCGTAGAGCGCGCCCATGATGGCGCCGATGGAGGTCCCGGCGATGGCCGCCGGACGAATGCCTAGGTCGTCCAGCGCCTTCAACACGTGGATATGGGCAAGGCCCCGCGCTCCGCCGCCGCCGAGCGCGAGGCCGACACGGTGGCCGGCCATCAGCTTTTGGACGGCCCCACCACGACGACCGTCGGCTTGGCCGAGAGGAGCTTGTTGGCCACCCGCTTGGCATCATCCAGCGTTACCGCGTCGATGAGGGCGCCGCGACGGTCGATATAGTCGATGCCGAGATCGTCGAGCTGAATGCCGACGAGGGTCGAGGCGATGGACAGTGAGGAGTCGAGGTTGTTCACGGCATAGGCACCCTTGACGTAGTCCTTGGCCTTGGCGAGTTCCTCGGCCGTCGGCCCGTCCTTCGCCATCTTCGCCACCTCGTCCTTGATGATCTTCTCGCTTTCGTCGGCCGCCTCGGCGCGCGTCGCGGTGGCGATGCCGAGCATCGCGGAATGATCCGAGCTGGAAAGCCAGGAGGAGACGCCATAGGCCAGCCCGCGCTTCTCGCGAACCTCCTGATAGAGACGGGAGGTGAAGGGGCCGCCACCGAGCACCTGGTTCACCAGGTAAGCGGCGAAGAAGTCCTTGTCGTTGCGCTTGAGGCCCGGCAAGGCGAACTGGAGATTGGTCTGAGGCACGGCGAGCGGCACATCGACGGACTTGCCGAGGATCGGCGAGACATCGGGCACCTTCGGCAGATCGGCCTTTTCCGCCAGCGGCCCGAAGACTTCGTCCAGCTTGGCGCCGAGCGTCTTGGCGTCGATCGCCCCGACGACGCCGACATAGAGATTGTCCTTGGCGAAACCGCGCTTGCGATAGGTCTCGAGGTCGTCGCGCGTCACCGCGCCGAGAGTGTCGACCGTTCCCTCGACCGGCTTGGCGTAGGGATGACCGGCGTAAACCGTCTCGCGGAACGCGCGGCCGGCCTTCTCCTGCGGATCGTTCTCGTCGGCGATGATGCCGGTGGCGATCTGCCCGCGAATGCGCTGGATGGGCTCGTCGTCGAAGCGCGGCTGGTTGAGCGCCAGGGAAAGAAGATGGAACGCCTCGTCCTGGCTCTCCACCAAGGTTCGGAAGCTGCCGGTGAAGGCGTCGTAGCTGGCATCGAAACTCAGGGAGACGCCGAGCTCGTCCAGCTTCGACTGGAATTCGGCGCTCTTGATGTCGCCCGCGCCTTCGTCCAGCAGTCCGGACAGAAGATTGCCCGTTCCGCCCTTGCCGTCGGCATCCAGGGTCGTTCCTGCCCCCTTGAAGGCGAACTTCATGGCGATCAGGGGATTGGTGTAGTCCTCAACGAGGTAGGCCTTGATGCCGCCAGGGCTCGTCACCTCCTGAATTTCCACGGCTTCGGCAGGTTCGAGGGCGAGAAAGCCGAGGCCGAAGGTGAAGGACAGGACGGCGAGGGAACGGGCGAGCGGCCGAAAAGACATGGTCATATCAACTCTCGTGAAAGCGGTGTTCGGCGAACGGCCCCCAGGAGATGGCGACCGCTCGGACGTAGGTCTTAAGCGCCGAAATCAGGACTGGCTCTGAGAGACGGCCGGCGGCGGCGCGGGCGGCATCGCGCCTTCGGCCGCGGGAGCGGACGAGGGATGCGTCGGCTCAAGATAGCCGGTCACCGAGCGCTTGGCTTCGAGGTATTTCCGCGCGACGGCGTTGACCTCGTCCACGGTTACGGCCTCGATCCTCTCCGGCCACTTCTCGACATCCTCAATGCTGCGCCCGGTGGACAGGGCCGCGCCATAGCGTCGCGCCATCGCCGCCTGATTATCGCGCTCGAAGATCACCGCCTTGCGCACCCGATTCTTGGCGCGCTCCAGCTCGTCCGGCGTAATGCCGTCGTTGACGACCTTGGCGATCTCGGCATCGATGGCGGCCTCGATCTCGGCAATGGTCGCGCTGCCGCGCGGCATGCCGTAGACCATGAACTGGCCATCGTTGAGGGCCGTGCCGGCATAATAGGCGCCGGCGCCCGCCGCGATGCCCTGCTCCACGACGAGCGAGCGGTAGAAGCGGCTGGTGGTCCCACCGCCGAGGATATCGGCAAGGATATCCAGTGCCTCCGATTCATGCCCCTTGGCCGTCGTGTCGGACGGCACGAGATAGGTGCGCTGGAGGCTCGGCTGCGTCACCTGATCGTCCTTCAGCGTGACGGTGCGCGCCGCCAGCGGCTCCGGCTCCTGCGGGCGCACGCGCGCCCCCGGATCAGCGCGACGCGGCACCTTGCCGTAAGTCTCCTCGGCCAGGCGCTTCACCTCGTCGGTGGTGACGTCGCCGGCGACGATCAGCGTCGCGTTGTTGGGCGTATAATACTTGTCGTAGAAGGCGATGGCGTCATCGCGCGACAGCTTTTCCATCTCGCTTCTCCAGCCGATGACGGGAATGCCGTAGGGGCTGTTGGCGAAGAGCGTCGCGTCGACGGATTCGGAGAGCTGGGCCTGCGGATTGTTGTCGATCCGCATCCGTCGCTCTTCGATGATCACCTGGCGCTCGGGCAGGATCTGCGCGTCGGTGAGTATGAGATTTTCCATCCGGTCGGCCTCGAAGCGCATCATCTCCTCGAGATGATCGGCCGCGACCTGCTGGAAATAGGCGGTGTAATCCTGCGTGGTGAACGCGTTCTCCTGGCCGCCGATATCGGACACGGCGCGGCTGAACTCGCCCTCGGGATGTTTCTTGGTTCCCTTGAACATCAGGTGCTCGAGGAAGTGGGCGATGCCGGAGACGCCCGGCTTCTCGTCGGCCGCGCCCACCTTGTACCAGATCATGTGCGTGACGATCGGCGCCCGGTGATCCGGAATCACCACCACCTGAAGGCCGTTGGCGAGGGTGAAGTTGTCGATCTCGCCCGCCTTCTCCTCCACCTTCTTTTCCGCCGCCTGCTCGGTCGGCGACAGCGTCTTGGCGGCGTCCGCCTGAGCCGCCGGCTTCGCTGCGGCTGTCTCGGCCATGGCCGGCAATGTCAGGCTCGTGGCCAGAAGGGCGGCGAGAAGGGCCGGATGGCCCCGGCGAAGAATGCGTCTCATCGTCAAGAACGAACTCCCATCGATTGGTGCGGGGCCACTTGGCCCGTCCGCCGGGTCGGTCGCTCAGGAAATAGGCGGCCGCGTGTCTCGGCGCCACTTACGATTTTGTTAGGCTGGTTTTATGACGCGAAGGTGAGAAAGCGCAGCGTCGTCTCGCCCATCGAGCGCTCGTCCACCAGATCGAACCCCGCCGGCGGATCGAAAGCGGCATCGGCCGCCTCTTCCACCACGGCGAGCGCTCCCGGCTTCAGCCAGCCGCCGGACAGGGCGCTCTCCAGCGCCCTTTCGCCAAGCCCCTTGCGATAGGGCGGATCAGCCAGGAGAAGATCGAAGGGCTCCATGGTGCCCGGCACGCCGAGCCGCGTCGCATCGCGCCGAAAGATCTTGGTGCGCCCCTGGAGCTGCAGCGTCTCGATGTTGGTGCGCAGAAGGCCCCGGCCCTCGACGCCCTCCTCGACGAAGAGACAGAAGCGCGCGCCGCGCGAGAGCGCTTCGATGCCCAGGGCGCCGGTGCCCGAAAAAAGATCGAGCACCCGCCTTTCCTCAAGATCGAAACCCAGTCCATGAGCCAGGATGTTGAACAGGGTCTCGCGGTTGCGATCGGCGGTGGGCCGGATCTGGTCCGACTTCGGGGCCGCAAGACCGCGCCCGCGAAATTCGCCGCCGACGATCCGCATCGCCTATTCCTTGTCCCTGGTCGGCCGCCGCGGGCCTTTCGGGCCGGGCTTGCCGGCGCCGCGAGGGCGATCGCCGCCCCTCGCCGATGGGGCGGGCTTGCCCTCGCTCCAGCCGCCTTCGGTCGGCTTCTTGCGGCCCTCGCCCTGCGGGCGCGCCCCCGGCGCCATCCAGACATTGGCGTGCCGGCGGCCCTGACCGGTGGGCTTGCGGGGCGCGCGACCCGCATCCGTCCCGCCATCCTGGTCGCTGCGACGATCCTTGAAGCGCGGCCGCCCTGGCCCCGCATCGTCGCGCTCCTGGCTTCGGCGCGGTCGGGTGTCCATGCGCTCCAGCGCCTTTTCCCGCTTCTCCTCGCCGAACCGCTTGCGGTTGGGGCGCTCGGCGGCCTTCTCGCCGGAAGAGCTGATCCAGTCGTTGCGGCGCTTCTGCTTTGGCTCGTCGGTCTCGCGGCGTTCCTCGGACTTGACCGGCTTGTTCGAGAAGGCGTTGACGACGGGGGCGTCGAAATCGGCGCCGGACTCCTCGATCAGGCGGTCGCCGAGCTGGTCGCGCAGGGTGCGGCCCTTGATTTCCCGCACCGCGCCCTCTTCCAGATCCGCGAGCTGGAAGGGGCCGAAGGAGACGCGGATGAGGCGGTTCACCTCAAGCCCAAGATGGCCGAGGATGCGCTTGACTTCCCGGTTCTTGCCCTCGCGCAAACCGACGGAAAGCCAGACATTCGTGCCCTGCTCGCGCTCCAGCGCCGCCTCGACCGCGCCATAGAAGACGCCGTCGATGGCGATGCCGTTCTTCAGCTCGTCGAGCTGCTCCTGCTTCACGCTGCCGTGGGCCCGCACGCGGTAACGTCGGAGCCAGCCGGTGGCCGGCAGCTCCAATGTGCGGGCGAGGCCCCCGTCGTTGGTAAGAAGCAGCAGACCCTCGGTGTTGATGTCGAGGCGTCCGACCGAGAGCACGCGCGGCATATCCTCCGGCAGGCGATCGAACACCGTCGGCCGCCCTTCCGGGTCGCGGTTGGTGGTGACGAGCCCGGCGGGCTTGTGGAAGAGCCAAAGCCGCGTGCGCTCGATGGCCGGCAGCGGAGAGCCGTCGATCTCGATGCGGTCGCGCGCCGTTACCGTCAGGGCCGGGCTTTCCAGCACCTTGCCGTTCACCTTGACGCGACCGTCGGCGATCATGCCTTCCGCGTCTCGGCGCGAGGCGATGCCGGCGCGCGCCAGACGCTTGGCGATCCGCATCTCACCGGGCTGCGACGTCTCCTTGTCCTCGCTCGCGCGAGGAGCACCGCGAGGCGGACGCCGCTCGCCACGCTCGTCGCTCTTGCCGAAAGAGCGCTGCCGGCCGCCGTCGCGCTCGCCGAAGGGCTTGCGGGGCCGCTCGTCGCGCCGCTCCTGCCCCTCACCGCCGCGATCCGGACGAGACCTGCGCTCGCCACGATCCTCAGAGCGTCTTGGCCGGTCGAAATCCTTGCCGGATCGTTCGCGCGGTCCGTCCCGCCGCTCCGCGCCCTCACCGGCAGCGCCATAGGCGCGCAGTGGCCTCTCGGCCCGGTTCGCCCCTTCCTCGCCATCACGAGGACGATCGTCGAAACGCCTGGGACGATCGCTAAACCGCTCCTTGCGGCCACCGAATTCCGCCCCACCCTGCTTGCCGTGGGAAGCGCCCTTGCCGAGCTCGCGCGGCTTGCGGTCGCCGGCCGGTTCGGCCTTGACGCGGCCATAGCTCTTCGGCCGGTCGCCCTTGGCCCCGCCGCCGCCATGGGAGAACATGCCGCGAGAGCGCGGCGTGAACGACTTGCGCCCGCCTTCGCCGTTTCCCGCGCCGCCATCACGTCCACCGTCGCGCCCGCCGCCGCGACCGCCCGACTTCCCGCCGCCTTTTCTTCCGCCGTCCGTCTTGTCGATCATTGTGTCTTTGCCTTTGTTGCGGCGCTCACTATCAGGTCAAGGACGATGGAGCGAGAGGGAGGCGATGGCCAGGGTGAATTTCATGGAACTCGCGCTCGCGGAAGCGCGCGATGCCGCCGCCCGGAACGAGACGCCGGTCGGCGCCGTGATCGTCGAGGGCGGCGTCGTGGTCGCCCGCGCCGGCAACGAGACCCGCGCGCGCAACGATCCGACGGCGCACGCTGAAATACTGGTAATCCGCGAGGCTGCGCAACGGCTCGAAAGCGAGCGGCTGACGGGGTGCGACCTCTATGTGACATTGGAGCCGTGCGCCATGTGCGCGGCGGCGATCTCGTTCGCGCGCATCCGCCGGCTCTATTTCGGGGCCGGCGACGAAAAGGGCGGCGCCGTCGAGCACGGCCCCCGGTTCTACGGGCAGGCAACCTGCCATCATGCGCCGGAGGTCTATTCGGGAATCGGAGAGCGCGAGGCGGCAAGCCTCCTCAAGGACTTCTTCAAGGCGCGGCGCGACTAATCCGTCAATCGAAAGCTGACGTACCGCGTTTCGATCGATTTCGGCCTTCGCGGCGCGAAGCTCAGAAGGGCCAGAGCTTGCCGAGCGACTCACCGATGGTCGACTTGCCGCCGGCCTTGATCCTGCGCTCCTTGACCTCCTCGTCGACGCCTTGCTCGCCGACGGGCGCGCCCGCGGCCGGCTGGCGATAGCCCAGAGGCGGCTCGCTCAGATATTTCCGGCTGGTGTCGCTGCCCTGCTTCTGCTCGGCGATACGCCTCTGGAACTCGGCGCTGCGCTGCTTCGGATCGGCGATCCCGGTGTTTTCTTCGGAACGGGCGCGCGGATACTGATCCATGGTTTCGGCCAGTGCCAGCGCGGTCTTCCGGTCCCCGGCGTCGGCGGCGGCGCGAATCTTCGCGCGACGATCCTCCGGCGATTCAGGCCAATTGGGCTGGTTGGCGACCGCGACCTTCTCCTGCGGAGGCGGCAGCACGGTCGTATTGGCAGGCTTCACCAGTTCGGGCCGAGGCTTGTAGTCGATCGGGTCGTGGCGCGTCGAGTCGAGCGCAACGACATTGGTGATATCGTCGACGAGTTGCTGTCCGGCCGGCTTATCGGTTCCGTAGGTCGGTCCCATGCACCCGGCCGTGGCAAAGCCCGTCACCACCAGAGCCATGGCGAGGCTCAAGGGGAAATCCCTTTTTGACACCATCATTTCGGCCCCCTCGCCGATGAGCGGCGCCCGCAACCGTCGGGCGCGCCGCAGCTTCCGCGCTCTGTCATGAAAACTTGGCGAATTCCGGGCGAACTTCTAAGGCACAGGCACCGGAGAGGCAAGCGGGCGGCCCGCCTCTCCTTTTCACGCTCAACATTTTCGTCAAGCGATCCGGTCCGTCAGACGAGCCGCCCTGCCGCCTTGAGCTCGCGGAGCGCCTGCGCGTCGCGCGGCGTGACATCGGGAAACTCCGAATCGCTGCCGACCTCCGGGCTGATCTTCCAAGAGCGGGCGCACTTTTCGCCCTTGGCCAGTTCCGGCACCACGGCAACGCCGGGCGTATCGGCGAGCCGGAAGGCGGAGTCGGGCGACGGCCCCTCCTCGATGGCGAGACCCGACGTGATGGCGATCTCCGCGAAATCCACCTTGCGGCAAAGCTCCCGCAGATCAGCGTCCTCGATGAAGACGACGGGCGCGGCCTCAAGCGAAGCGCCGATGCGCTTCTCGCGCCGCTCTTCCTCGAGCGCGCCCATGACGACGCGACGAACGCGCTTCAGCTTCTGCCAGCGCTCGGCGAGCGCCGGATCATGCCAGGCGGGATCGACCTCGCGGAACTGCTCGAGATGCACGGACACGGCGTCGGGATGACGCGAGAGCCACGCCTCTTCCGTGGTGAAGGGCAGCATGGGAGCGAGCCACGTCACCAGATGGTCGAAGAGGGTGCGCACCACCTGGAGCGCCGCCTTGCGCGTCACCGACGAGATCGGATCGCAATAGAGCGCGTCCTTGCGGATGTCGAAGTAGAAGGCGGAGAGTTCCACCACCATGAAATCGAGCAGCTGACGGGCGATCCGCTTGAAGTCGAACTCGTCGTATCCCTGGCGGACAAGGCGGTCGAGCTCGAAGAGGCGATGGAGCATCAGCCGCTCCAGCTCAGGCATCTGGTCGAGCGGAACCGTTTCGCCCTCGTCGTGAGCGAGCGTGCCGAGCATCCAGCGGATGGTGTTCCTGAGCTTGCGGTAGGCGTCGATATTGGTCTGGATGATGGTCTTGCCGAGCCGCTGGTCTTCCCAGTAGTCGGTGTTCATCACCCACAGACGCAGGATATCGGCGCCCGATTCCTTCATCACGTCCTGCGGGAAGACCTGGTTGCCCAGGGACTTCGACATCTTGCGGCCGTCCTCGGCCATGGTGAAGCCATGGGTGACGACGGCGCTATAGGGCGCCCGGCCGCGCGTGCCGCAGCTTTCCAGAAGCGAGGAATGGAACCAGCCGCGATGCTGGTCGGAGCCCTCAAGATAGACATCGGCCGGCCATTTGAGATCGGGCCGATCCTCCAGCGTGAAGGCGTGGGTCGAACCCGAGTCGAACCAGACGTCGAGAATGTCCTTGACCTGAAGCCACGGCTCGCCCGCGCGCTCGCCCAGGAAGCGCTCGCGCGCGCCCTCGGCGAACCAGGCGTCGGCGCCCTCGGCCTCGAAGGCCTCGAGGATGCGCGCGTTCACCGCCTCATCCTTCAGCACCGCGCCCTCGCCGTCAACGAAGATGCAGATCGGCACGCCCCAGGCGCGCTGGCGCGACAGCACCCAGTCCGGCCGGTCCTCCATCATGGCGCGCAGCCGGTTTTGCCCAGCGGCGGGCACGAAGCGCGTCGCGTCGATGGCCTTGAGCGCGCGGTCGCGCAAGGTCGTGCCGTCACCGAGGTCCTTGTCCATGGAGACGAACCACTGCGGCGTGTTTCGGAAGATGACCGGCTTCTTGGAGCGCCAGGAGTGCGGATAGGTGTGCTTGAGGCGGCCGCGCGCGAACAGTCGGTTCGCCTCGATGAGCGCGGCGATTACCGCCTTGTTGGCATCGCCCTTCTTGCCGGAATCGTCGAGAACGCGCGCCGGCCCGCCCTCGCGGTCCGGTCCGAAGCCCGGCGCATCCTTGGTGTAGTAGCCGGCGTCGTCCACCGGGAACGGGATTGCGGAGGGGATGCCTCGCGCCTCGAGCGCACGCGCGCTATCCGTCCACACATCGAAGTCCTCGCGGCCGTGGCTCGGCGCGGTGTGGACGAAGCCCGTGCCGGCATCGTCGGTGACGTGCTCGCCGGGGATAAGCGGCACCGGAAAATCATAGCCGCCGCCGAGGCCCTTCAACGGGTGGTCGCAGATGGCCTCGGACAGCTCCTCGGCCGAAACGTCGCGCAGACGCTGGGCCGAGAGCTTGGCCTTGACGAAGCTCTCCTCGGCGAGCGCGTCGGCGAAGACGAGCTTTTCGCCCGGCTGCGGGCCGAACTCGTTCTCCGCTTCCGTCACGGTATAGAGGCCGTAGGCGATGCGGTCCGAATAGGCGATGGCGCGGTTGCCGGGGATCGTCCAGGGCGTCGTCGTCCAGATGACGATCGAGGCCTCCCGCAGCGGGAAGAAGCGGGAGCGGGCCGCCTCACCCACATCCTCGGGCGCACTCGACTTCGGCTTGATGGCGCCGGGCGCCTCGCGCACCGGGAACTTCACCCAGATCGTGTCGGACTCGTAGTCCTGATACTCGACCTCGGCCTCGGCGAGCGCCGTGCGCTCCACCACCGACCACATGACGGGCTTCGAACCGCGATAGAGCTGGCCGCTCATGGCGAACTTCAGGAGTTCGCCGGCAATGCGCGACTCGGCGTGGAAGGCCATCGTCGTGTAGGGATGGTCGAAATCGCCCTCGATGCCGAGGCGGCGGAACTCGCCGGACTGCACCTCGATCCAGTGGCGCGCGAACTCGCGGCACTCCTGCCGGAATTCGTTGATCGGCACCTCGTCCTTGTTCTTGCCCTTGGCGCGGTACTGCTCCTCGATCTTCCACTCGATCGGCAGGCCGTGGCAGTCCCATCCCGGCACGTAGTTGGCGTCGAAACCGCGCATCTGGAACGAGCGGTTGATGGTGTCCTTCAGGATCTTGTTGAGCGCGTGGCCGATGTGGATGTTGCCGTTGGCGTAGGGCGGGCCGTCGTGCAGCACGTAGAGCGGGCGACCCTTGGAGGTTTCGCGCAGCTTCTCGTAGAGCCCCATCTCCTGCCAGCGCGCGACCAGCTCGGGCTCCTTCTTTGGCAGCCCCGCGCGCATCGGAAAGTCGGTGGTCGGCAGGTTGAGGGTCTTGGAGTAGTCCAAGGTGTCGGCGGTCTTGCCTTTGTCGGTCATGTTCGGTCAGCCATGTCGTCGGCCGCGCGGGAGCAGCGGCAAAAAGGGAAATGCGGGGGCGAAAGCGGCGCATCGTCAGAAAGCCCGGTCCTCCCGCGTCGAATTCGCGTCAGGAGGCCGGGCAGCGAATTCGCGGGATGCGGACGGTCGCGCGCGGGCAGGACATGGCCCGTGCCCTTAGCAAGTCCGGCGCGGAAAAGAAAGAAAGATGGCGGGTTGCGGCAGACATTCCGGACGCTTCAGAAGGCGATCGCCATGTCGAGCGGGGAAAAAGGCTTGGCGCCGGCGAGCACCGCCCGCGCCTCGGCCGCGTCACGCTCCATCTGGGCGATGAGGTCCGCCACGCCGGCAAACTTCTGCTCGCTCCTGAGATAGGAGAAGAGCGAGACTTCCGCCGTCTCGCCATAGAGATCGCCGGAAAAGTCGAAAAGATAGGTCTCGAACAAGGGTGCGCCATTGTCGAAGGTCGGGCGGCGGCCATAGCTTGCGACGCCGTCGTGCAGCGTGCCGTCGGCGCGGCGAAAGCGCACGGCATAGACGCCGTGAGCCAGGATGTCCTCGGCCTCGAGCTCCATGTTGGCGGTCGGAAAGCCGAGCTGGCGGCCGAGCTTCTGCCCCCCCACCACCGTTCCTTCGACAGTCCAGTGATAGCCGAGCAGCCCGGCGGCCTCCACCACTTCGCCGCCGGCGAGATGGTCGCGGATGCGGCTTGATGAAACGACCTCCCCATCCTCGTCGGAAAAGGCCTCGATGGCCGTGACGCCGAAGCCCCGCTCCCGCCCGCGCTCGGCGAGCAGAGCGGGCGTGCCGGCGCGCTTTGCGCCGAAGCGAAAGTCGAAGCCGACGACCACGTGGCGCGCGCCGAGGGCGGTAACGAGAATCCGCTCGACGAAATCCCCGGCCGAAAGGGCCGCGAACTCCCTGTCGAACGGCTGCTCCACGACAGCATCGAAACCGAGCCCGGCAAGGAGGCGCGCCTTCATCGGCGCGGGCGTCAACCTCACCACGGGATGGCTCGGATTGAAGACGGTGCGCGGGTGCGGCTCGAAGGTGAGGCACAGCAAGGGCGCGTCGAGCGCGCCCGCCATGGCCCGCGCCTGCCGCAGCACGGCCTGATGGCCGCGATGAACGCCATCGAAATTGCCGATGGCGACGACGGCGCCCCTGAGCCTTTCGGGCAGATCGCCGGCGCCCGCCACCCTGAGGATCGGGGCGCTCATGACAGCGTTGGGATGAAGTAGCGGGCCGTCAGCCCCTCGCGGGCAAGAACCGCACCGACGCTTTCGGGACTGGTGCCGAGCACGTCCCGATGGATGCCGTTGAGGATCAGCAGCGCATCAAGACCGAAACCTTGCGCGCCGGTGATGTCCGTCGGCAGGCCGTCGCCGATGGCAAGGATACGCTTGCCGTCGATCCCGCCGATGCGCTCGGCGCAGACCTCGTAGATCGCCCGGTGCGGCTTGCCGCCGATATGCACCTCGCCGCCCAGCGCCTGATAGGCGTCGGCCAGCGAGCCGGCGCAGTAGATCATGCGCTCGCCGCGTTGAACCACCCGGTCGGGATTGGCGCAGATCATCGGCAGACCGCGCGCCGCCAGCCGGCCGAGGAGCGGCGCGTACTCCTTCGGGGTTTCCATCTCGTCGGCGAACAGGCTGCTCGCCACCACCATCTCGGCATCGTCCTCGTCGGTGAACTCGACGTCGAGCCCCTCGAAGAGATCGTGCTCGCGCGGCGTCCCGATATGAAACACGCGCCGGCCGAAGGTCGGAATGAGGGAGCGCGTGACCTCGCCGGAGGTGACGATCCGGTCGTATGCGTCCTCGCCAAAACCCGCTTCCGCCAAGCGCTCTCGGATGCCCTGTTCGAGGCGCGGCGCGTTCGTGACCAGGATCACCGGCTTGCCGCTCCTCCGGAACTGTCTCAGCGCCTCCTCGGCAGCCGGAACCTTGGCGCGGCCATCATAGATGACGCCCCACACGTCGCAGAAGATGCCATCGTATTCGCCCGCCACCGCGTCGAGAGAAACGATCGCCTTGGGATTGGCGGGCTCGCTGGTCATGCGCTCCGATCTCCGCGACTCCGCCGGCTGCGCTGGATCGTCTCCAGGGCGATGGATACGGCGGCCTTCCGCTTGGGATTTAAGAGAAGCGAAAAGGAATGGGACTCACCATGGCGCGACGCGCCATTTTGCCGAGGCGATAGCGGCGGCGTCCCGCCGGGTCAAGTCGCGCGGCGCCGGCACAGCAATCAGAAGGAAAGCAAACTGTCACGCTTCGTCAAATTCGATGAATTCCCCTGCCTTACGATTAATCCGCCTCGTTTATCTTTTCCGCCGCTAGGGTGACTGCGCGACGGGAAGTGGACATGAGATCCCTGATCAAGGACGAGTCAGGCCAGTTTGCCGTCATCACGGCCTTGATGATGGTGCCGCTTGTCGGGCTGACTGGCCTCAGCGTGGATTATGCCCGCAGCACCAACATGGTCGACTATATGCAAAACCGCAGCGACGCTGCGGCGCTTGCGATGGCAATTCAGGGTCCCACCGGCACGGATCGAAGCGCCGTCAACTTTCTCGTTAGCGACGTCAAGAACCGGCTGGAAGCGGACGGCCAGCTCAGAAACGTATCGATCGAGGCCTCCTGGACTTCGGACGTCGACTATACCGTCAAGGTCGCGGCAGACATTCCAACGACGCTATCGCGCATCGTTCCGGGTATCGGCAACGACATGGGCCTCTCCGTCATCGCCGTCGCGCGCTTCAAGGACATCACGACGACCTGGAAGCCGCCGGAAATGGCCATGCTGGACCCGGAGGCCGGCGACTACAACCGCATCTATGCCTACTGCTTCAATCCCGCCCAGAAGAACGACCCCGTCACCCACGGACGAAGTCAGGAAGTGCCCATCGCCGACAACGGCGGCACAACCTACGACACAAAGAACTTTCCTCAATGTCCCCAAGGTGTTGTCAGCTATCGGCTTTACAACGTCCGGAGCGCGCGAACGAACCCCTCGAAGTGGGACGATGCCAGGGCGACCCACTACAACCATTACACGGATACGGTGTTCAACAGCCAGATGGGCAAGAACATCGACAACTCTATGGATTCGCAAGCAGAGCGGTACGACTATAGCGATTCCGGCAAGGAAGCGCTGGAGTTGATGGAAACCGTCCTTTGCGACAATCTCAGCGAATGTAAGCCGCGATCGCAGGGTGGTGTCATTCCCAGCGGTAAGCGGCGCACGCCACAAAAGAACAAGAAGGCGTGCGCGGCGGGTAAGTTCATGTATTACGGCTGGGAGGATCGTCGGCCGAGCGTATCGTCGGACGGTTCGGACCGCGATTTCGACGATATCCGCCTGATCATCGAGTGCCCGACCGTCATTATCTCTGGCGAAAAGAACGTCCGTCTCATCCGTTAGAGGGAGCGCTCGGCCCGGGCCGGACGTTTGCCCTCATTACCAGCCGCCTTCATCGGCAAACGCCGTGTTTTTGTCCACGCGGGCTTGTATCGGTTGTGCCCAGCCCCGATATGCGCGAGCAACGCCACGCCTTGCGGCAGCGGCTCGAAGGGGCGGAAATCGACGTTAAATATAACGGAAAAGCCCCGGTCTCACCCTTGACAAGCGCGGCGCGAATTCCTTAATTGCGCGCCATTAGCACTCGACAGTAGAGAGTGCTAGCATAGACGCCAGGCGCCGTTGCGGGCCTGGCTTGTCACGTAGAACGAAGGGTTCAACGACAATGGCAAACGTGAACTTCCGCCCCCTCCACGATCGTGTCGTTGTCCGCCGCGTCGACTCCGAAGAGAAGACCGCTGGCGGCATCATCATTCCGGACACGGCCAAGGAGAAGCCGCAGGAAGGCGAAGTCGTCGCCGTCGGGCCGGGCGCCCGCGACGAGAACGGCAAGATCCAGGCGCTGGACGTCAAGGCTGGCGACCGGGTGCTCTTCGGCAAATGGTCGGGCACCGAAGTCAAGCTCAACGGTCAGGACCTCCTGATCATGAAGGAATCCGACATCATGGGCATCGTCGGCTAACGCCGCGCCCACGGTATTCTCGCGTTTCCACCCTTTAGAGATTTCACGGCGCAGCCTTTTTGAGGAGCGCCAGGGAGATAATGAACCATGGCAGCCAAAGACGTAAAATTCGGCCGCGACGCTCGTGAGCGCATGCTGCGTGGCGTGGACGTCCTCGCCGACGCGGTGAAGGTCACGCTCGGCCCCAAGGGCCGCAATGTCGTCATCGACAAGTCCTTCGGCGCTCCGCGCATCACCAAGGACGGCGTCACCGTCGCCAAGGAGATCGAGCTCGAGGACAAGTTCGAGAACATGGGCGCCCAGTTGGTGCGCGAAGTGGCCTCGAAGACCAACGACAACGCCGGTGACGGCACCACCACCGCCACGGTCCTCGCCCAGGCGATCGTCAAGGAAGGCGCCAAGGCGGTTGCCGCCGGCATGAACCCGATGGACGTCAAGCGCGGCATCGATTCGGCCGTCGCCAAGGTCGTCGAGACGCTGGTCGCCTCCGCCCGCAAGATCGAAACCTCCGACGAGGTCGCCCAGGTCGGCACCATCTCCGCCAACGGCGAGAAGGAAGTCGGGGACATGATCGCCTCTGCCATGCAGAAGGTCGGCAACGAGGGCGTCATCACCGTCGAGGAAGCCAAGACCGCCGAGACCGAGCTCGAGGTCGTCGAGGGCATGCAGTTCGATCGTGGCTACCTGTCGCCGTACTTCGTGACCAACGCGGAGAAGATGGTGGCCGAGCTCGACGACCCCTACATCCTCCTGCACGAGAAGAAGCTCTCCAACCTCCAGGCGATGCTGCCGGTTCTCGAGGCTGTCGTTCAGTCCTCGCGTCCGCTGCTCATCATCGCCGAGGACGTCGAGGGCGAGGCTCTGGCCACGCTGGTCGTCAACAAGCTGCGTGGTGGCCTGAAGATCGCCGCCGTCAAGGCTCCCGGCTTCGGCGACCGCCGCAAGGCCATGCTCGAGGACATCGCGATCCTCACGGGCGGCCAGGTGATCTCCGAGGACCTCGGCATCAAGCTTGAGAACGTCACGCTCGAGATGCTCGGCCGCGCCAAGAAGGTCTCCATCACCAAGGAGAACACCACCATCGTCGATGGCTCCGGTGATGCCGAGCAGATCAAGGGCCGCGTCGCCCAGATCAAGCAGCAGATCGAGGAGACCACCTCCGATTACGACCGCGAGAAGCTCCAGGAGCGCCTGGCCAAGCTGGCGGGCGGCGTCGCGGTCATCCGCGTCGGCGGCTCGACCGAGGTCGAGGTGAAGGAGAAGAAGGACCGCGTCGACGACGCCCTCAACGCGACCCGCGCGGCCGTCGAGGAAGGCATCGTTCCGGGCGGCGGCGTCGCTCTGCTGCGCGCCTCCAACGCTCTCGACATCAAGGGCGACAACGCTGATCAGGACGCTGGCGTCAACATCGTGCGCAAGGCCCTGCAGGCGCCGATCCGTCAGATCGTCACCAATGCGGGCGACGAGGGCTCGATCGTCGTCGGCAAGATCCTCGAGAATTCCTCGCTCAGCTACGGCTACAACGCCCAGAGCGGCGAGTACGGCGACATGATCCAGATGGGCATCGTCGACCCGGTCAAGGTCGTTCGCTCGGCCCTTCAGGACGCGGCGTCCGTCGCAGGCCTCCTCGTCACCACCGAGGCGATGGTCACCGAGGCGCCGAAGAAGGACTCCGGCGCTCCGGCGATGCCCGGCGGCGGCATGGGCGGCATGGGCGGCATGGACTTCTAAGGAGCTCCGGCTTCGCGGAAGGCACAAGGCATTCCTCTCGCAACAAGAAGCCGAAACCGGGCTGAGCCCAGTTTCGGGTTGCGGGAAGGGCCTTCGGGTCCAGCCACAATATCACGACATTAAAAAGGGCTCGGCGCTCCAGCGCCGGGCCTTTTTTGCGTCAAATAGCGCCCGTTTGCCGCTCCTCAGTCCGGCAGCCGTTGCTGGCGGCGCTCTATCTATATCCCCTCATATTCATCATAAATAATATAATATAAATCCGATTCCATCGAGGCTTTGACTTGATCCACCCGTTCGTGCGCAACCTGTGATTGGTGTTTTTCAGTCTTCCGATGTAACGCCTTCCTTAAAGGTGCATTTCTCAACGATTTGTTCATCGGACACCTTTGCCGTCGTGACGATAGGCAACAGTGCTACCCTAATTGCACTTCAAACCATTGAAGTTAGTCTGTGGTCAGGTTCGGCTCTGATAGCTCTCCCCAGCGAAACTCGAACGACCACCCGATTCGCGCTGTGCAGCCGGTGGCGCCTGGGCAAGAGACCCCCCGAACATGATTTTATCGTTGAAGCGCGCGGCGCGCCTGATCAGCGCCGTGAACTGGCTTGTCGTCCTTATGCTCGTGCTGATGCCAGCCGAGGCCGGGGCGGTCGGACTACCAACGTCCTCAGGCATAAGTCCGTCCTCAGGGCCGATGGAGGGGGGCAACACCGTTACGATCACCGGAACCAATCTGGATCAAGTTTCGAACGTGACTTGGTGCGCCACTGTAGCAGACCCCCGTTACATTGCGTCAATCACCAGCCAAAGCTCTACCGCTATAACAGTAACCATGCCTTCGATGGCATATAATACCACTGTAAGCTGCGGTATTTATATATTGTATTCATCAACACATACGATAGCTGGTGAATATTTCTACCGCCCGATCAACTTTGTTCCCTCCGGCGGAGCCCTGGCGGACGCAACGCTGGGCGTGACCTATAGCCAGACCATCACCGTCTCGGGCGGCACTTTCACCGGCGCGACCGGCCTCCCGGCGGGTCTTTCCTTCGATCCGAGCGCCGGCGTCATCTCCGGCACGCCCACCATGACTGGCGACTATTCTGTCAGGGTCTCGGCGACGAACGGCAACAACACCACCGGGACCGCCAACTACACGCTGAAGGTCAAGGCTCCGGCGGTCACCTTCTCGCCAGCCGCCGGCGCTCTGGCCGACGCCACCGTCGGCACAGCCTACAGCCAGACCATCACTGCCGCCCACGGCACGCTGACCGGCGCGAGCGGCCTGCCAGCGGGGTTGAGCTTCGACCCGTCGACCGGCATCATCTCCGGCACGCCCACGACAGCGGGCAGCGCCAGCATCACCGTCAGCGCCGATGATGCGGCGAATACGCCCGCCACGGCCACCTACACGCTCGCCGTCAAGGCTGCCCCGGTCGTGCTGTCGCCGACGCCGGGCGCCCTGCCGAACGCGGCCGTGGGCGTCGCCTATGATCAGAGCATCACCATCACCAACGGAACCGCCACGCGGCTCGATCGCTACGGAACCCCCGGTGTCTGGGGGCTGACCCCGGAACTGAGCGCCAACGTCGTCCGGCTTCACGGGACGCCTCTGCGAAGCGGGACCTACCCGCTCGATTTCAAGATGAAGGATGGGGACAATGTCGAGACGACCGTTCAGTACTCGGTCACCATCGACGCCGCGCCGCCTGTCACCTTCTCACCGACCGCCGGCCTCCTGCCGGAGGCAACCGTCGGCACCGCCTATAGCCAGACCATCTCCGTCACCCACGGCACCCTGACGGGTGCGACGGGCCTGCCCGCGGGGCTCAGCTTCGATCCGTCGACCGGCATCATCTCCGGCACGCCGACAACCGTCAGCAACGCCACTATCACGGTCTCCGCCAAGGATCTCGCCAACGTCGCCAAGACCGCCAACTATACATTGGTGGTGCAAAATGCGGTGCCGACGATCACGAGCGTCAATCCCTCGTCCGGCCCGGTCGAGGGCGGCAATCTCGCCGTCGTTCAGGGAAGCAATCTGCAGGGCGTGACCGAGGTCCACTTCTACCTGAAGCAGGCCGAGATCATCAGCCGCGACGCCAACTCCATCACGGTCAAGGTGCCGCCTGCCGATCCGAACTGGCCGACAAGCAAGCTGTGGGTTCAGCTCTACAGCCCCGGCGGCTCTCCCGTCCTCGATCAAGCCTACCAGTACACCGTGCCGGCGCCTGTGTTCTCGCCGGCTGCCGGCGCCCTGCCCGCAGCCACCGCCGGCACCGCCTACAGCCAGACGATCAGCGTCACCGACGGCACGCTCTCGGGCGCGACCGGTTTGCCGGCGGGTCTGTCCTTCAATGCTGGCACCGGCCTGATCTCCGGCACACCGATCAACGCGGGCAGCGCCACCATCACCGTCTCTGCCCTGGATAGAGCCAACGTTGCCCAGACCGCCCAGTATACTCTGACAGTCAACGCAGCCGGCGTCATCTTTTCGCCGGCTCCCGGATCGCTGCCCGGCGCCACGGCGGGGGTCGCCTACAGCCAGACCATCACTGTGACCAACGGTTCGATCCTCGGCGCCAAGGGGCTGCCGCTGGGTCTGACCATGGACACGACCACCGGCCTGGTTTCCGGCACACCGGCCATCGCCGGCGACTACTCCATCGTCGTCGGCGTCAAGGACGGCGCCGGCCAGACCGTCACCGCCGCCTATACCCTCAAGGTGAAGGCGGTGGACGCCGTGGTCTTCGCGCCGGCTGCCGGGCCGCTGCCCAATGCCACGGCGGGGGTCGCCTACAGCCAGACCATCACCGTGACCAACGGTACGATCGCCGGGGCCACCGGCCTGCCCGCGGGCCTCACCTTCGACGTCGGCACCGGCATCATCTCCGGCACACCGACGGTCGCCGGAACCGCCACTATCACCGTCTCGGCCAACGACGGCGCCAATGCCACTCAGACCGCCGCCTATACCCTGAAGGTGCAGGCGGTGGACGCCGTGGTCTTCGCGCCGGTTGCCGGGCCGCTGCCCAGCGCCACGGCGGGGATCGCCTACAGCCAGACCATCACCGTGACCAACGGTACGATCGCCGGGGCCACCGGCCTACCCGCGGGCCTCTCCTTCGACGTCGGCACCGGCACCATCTCCGGCACACCAACGGCCGCCGGAACCGCCACCATCACCGTCTCGGCCAACGATGGCGCCAATGCCACTCAGACCGCCGCCTATACGTTGACGGTCGAGGCCGCGGCGGTCGCCTTCGCGCCGGCCGCCGGGGCTCTGCCCGACGCAACCGCCGGCACGCCCTACAGCCAGACCATCACCGTGACCAACGGCACGCTCGCCGGGGCCACCGGCCTGCCCGCGGGCCTCGCCTTCGATGCCGGCACCGGCATCCTGTCGGGTACGCCGACCACCGCCGGCACCGCCACCATCACCGTCTCGGCCACCGATGGCGCCAATGCCACTCAGACCGCCGCCTATACTATCAAGATCAAGGCAGCCGACGTCGTCTTCGCCTTCACCCCGAAGGCAGGTGCGCTTGCCGAAGCCATGGCAGGCGAGGCCTACAGCCAGACCATCTCGGTTTCGGGTGGCACCGGCACCACGGTCTACCGCCTCGCCTCCGGCGCGCTGCCGGACGGCCTCGTGCTGAACGTGTCGACCGGCACCCTGACGGGCCCGCTTAAAGCCGGCACCGCAGGCAGTTACAGCTTCACGCTGGAGGTCACCGATGGCAACGGAGCCATCGGCTCCGCCTCCTACACCCTGAAGGTCGTGCCGCAGCAGGTCGCGGCGGCCGACAAGGTGGTGGAACTCGCTCCGGGCGAAGCGCCGGCCAATGTCTACCTCAACCAGGGTGCGACCGGCGGTCCGTTCAACGACGCGGCGGTCAGCTATGTTCAGCCGGCCAGCGCGGGAACGGCGCAGATCATCGAGGGCGAAGTCGCCGCGCTCGACGCTGTCAGGCCGCGGGGCTACTACCTGAAGTTCACGCCCAATCCGCAGTACACCGGCACCGCCGTCGTCGGCTACACCCTCACGAGCGCTCTCGGCACCTCGAACACCGGCACCGTGACCTACGTGGTTCCGCTCGACCAGACCGCCGTGGCGGAGGCCGCCGACCGGGCCGTGCGCAACTTCGTCAGTGCCCGGCAGAGCCTTCTCGCCAATCACGTCGCAACGCCCGGTCTGGTGGAACGGCGGATGATGTCGAGCGGCCAGACGCCGGGTACGCTGGAAATGACGCCCAATGGCAACGGCGTTGGAGTCAACTTCTCGTCCTCCACGGCCCAGATCGAAGCGGCGCGGCTTGCCGCCACGGGAGCGCCTGTGGACGCAAGCGCCCTGCCGCGTTTCAACGCCTGGGTCAGCGGCACCTTCCTTCTCCACAAGGAGGACGGTGACGACAACCAGAACGACGACTGGGACAATTTCGGCCTGGTCTCGATGGGCGCCGACTATCTGGTGACGGACAAGTTCCTGTTCGGCATCGCCTTGCATGCCGACCACACGACTGACACCACCAACGATGCCGATGTCGATGGCGACGGCTTCCTGATCGGGCCCTACGCATCGTACGAGCTGGCCCCGAGCCTCTATCTCGACGGCAGCCTCTACTATGGCCAGAGCTGGAACACCGTCGACCTCGAGAGCTTCAAGGGCGACTTCGATACCACCCGCTTCATGGCCACGGCCAAGCTGGAGGGTGTGCTCGGCTACCGTGCGCTGATGATCCGACCGAACCTCAAGGTCAGCTACCTCAACGAAAGTGTCGACGACTACTCGGTCAAAAGCGGCGCCAGCAGCGTCGATGTCTCCGGCTTCACCGAGGACGACCTGCGCTTCAGCGCCGGAGCGAAGTTCAGCTACGCCGTGCCGCTCGACAACGGCTGGACGATGACGCCGACCTTCGGCGCCAGCGTCGGACTTGCCTCGAACGACGGAAACTCGTTCGACAATATCGGCGATGGCATCTTCGGCAGCCTCGAGGCCGGCTTCGTTCTGGCCGGTGACGAGAACTGGTCTTTCCAGGCGAACAGCACGCTCGATCTGGATGACGAAGGCGTCAACGCCGTCGGCGGCCGCATCGGACTGAGCATTCCGTTCTGACGCATTGGCCTTCCGGCGGCCGGAGGGGCGGGTGCGACCGGCGCGCATCCCTCCAGATCGGCGAGAATCAGGGGCTCGGCGCTAAGGCGCCGGGCCTCTTTTGTTTGGGGCCGGCGCCTTAGCGCCGCTTCGAATGCAGACAAGTCTCCCGTCCATGCCCGGCAAGTTCGAAACATATCGCCGAGGCTCTCCTCAAGAGAAGGAATTCTCTTCAATCGACCAGTAAAGAGCCGCCAATCTCCCACTACGCCGATGCAAGCAGGAGTATCATCACGGGCATTGTTGGGAGATCCTGCATGGGCGATTTCGTTCTCTTCTTCCTCGTCGGCGGACTGGCGCAGCTGGTCGATGGCGCATTGGGCATGGCTTATGGTGTCGTCTCATCCACCGTCTTGCTCAGCTTCGGCGTGGCACCGGCTCAAGCATCGGCCTCGGTTCACGCCGCCGAACTCTTCACCACCGCCGCCTCGGGCGGATCGCATCTCATTCACCGAAATGTCGATTGGCCTTTGTTCTGGCGCCTGGTTCCGCTCGGTATCGCCGGCGGCGTAACGGGCACCTATGTGCTCACCAGCGTCAATGGCTCTGTGGTGAAGCCATATGTGGCGATTTATCTCACGATCATCGGTATCTACCTCTTGATCCGCTCTTTCCGACGCATCCCGCAGAAGCCCGTTCGCGGCCCACTGGTGCTGCCCCTGGCGGCCATCGGCGGCTTCCTGGATGCCGTTGGTGGAGGCGGTTGGGGCCCGATCGTCACTTCCGGTCTCCTGGGCGCGGGCGGCCAGCCCCGCTATGTGGTCGGCACGGTGAACACCGCGGAGTTTCTCCTGACGGTCGCAGTCTCCGCCGGCTTCCTCCTCGCCCTGGTGACGGGGCATTGGGATCAGGCGGAAGGATTGGCATCCAATGCCGTTCCCGTCCTCGGGCTGATCATCGGCGGCGTCGTCGCAGCGCCGTTCGCAGGCTACGCCGTTCGGATCATTCCAGAACGTCTTTTGCTTCGCGCGGTCGGCGTTCTGATCTGCCTGCTTGCCGCTCTCCAGATCGGCGGCCTTCTCGCACGAGGTGGAACCCTCCGGGCCTGACGCCGTTTGTTGTGCAAGACCAACATTCGTTGGCCTCCGGTCAACAGGAGAACAAGAAAATGGACAAGGACGAAGTCAAGGGCGCCGCCAAGGAAATGGGCGGCAAGGTCAAGAAGGCTGCCGGCGACCTCACCGATAACGATCGGATGAAGGCGGAAGGCGAAATGGACCGGGTCGAGGGCAAGACCCAGAAGAACGTCGGCAAGGTCAAGGACGCCGTCAAGGACGCGCTGGACTAAGCCGCGCCCAATCCAAGATTTTCTGCGGCGGCCGCCCCTTGGGCGGCCGTTTCATTTTGAAAAGCGGCGTTTCGCCCCTTCGCCTCCAAGGCGGCAGCATGCCGCAGAGGCTTTCTCTCCGGCGCCAAGACGACTAGGAAGGATGCATTCCGAGCGGCGCGATGCGTCTTGAAGGAGCAACCAGGGCGAGAGACATGACAGAGACCCGGAAGGAAACGGATACATTCGGCCCCATTGAAGTGGCGGACGACAAGTACTGGGGCGCTCAGGCGCAGCGCTCATTGCAGAATTTCCGCATCGGCTGGGAAAAGCAGCCGCTGCCGATCGTGCGCGCGCTGGGAATCGTCAAGCGCGCCGCCGCCGAGGTCAACATGGATCTTGGCAAGCTCGATACGAAGATCGGCAAGGCCATCGTTGACGCGGCCCAGGAAGTGGTCGAAGGCAAGCTCAACGAGCATTTCCCGCTGGTGGTCTGGCAGACGGGCTCGGGCACCCAGTCCAACATGAATGCCAACGAGGTCATCTCCAACCGGGCGATCGAGATGCTCGGCGGCCAGATGGGATCGAAGTCGCCGGTTCATCCGAACGACCACGTCAACATGAGCCAGTCATCGAACGACACCTATCCGACGGCCATGCATGTCGCCTGCGCGGAGCAGCTCGTTCACGATCTCCTGCCGGCGCTGAAGAAGCTTCATGGCGCGCTGAAGGCGAAGTCGGAGGCCTTCAAGGACATCATCAAGATCGGCCGCACCCACACCCAGGACGCGACGCCCCTGACCCTTGGCCAGGAATTCTCCGGCTATGCCCAGCAGGTCGAGAACGGCATCGCCCGCATCGAGCAGACCCTGCCCGGCCTGATGCAGCTCGCCCAGGGCGGCACCGCCGTCGGCACCGGGCTCAACGCCCCGGTCGGCTTTGCCGAGAAGGTGGCAGCCAAGATCGCCGAGATCACCGGTCTCGACTTCACCTCGGCTCCGAACAAGTTCGAGGCACTCGCCGCCCATGACGCCATGGTCTTCTCCCATGGCGCGGTGAACACGGTGGCGGCCTCGCTCTTCAAGATCGCCAACGACATCCGCTTCCTCGGCTCGGGTCCGCGCTCCGGTCTCGGCGAGCTGGCGCTGCCGGAAAACGAGCCCGGCTCCTCGATCATGCCGGGCAAGGTCAACCCGACCCAGTGCGAGGCAATGACGCAGGTGTGCGTGCAGGTCTTCGGCAACCACGCCGCCCTCACCTTCGCCGGCAGCCAGGGCCATTTCGAGCTCAACGTCTTCAACCCGGTGATGGCGTACAACTTCCTGCAATCGGTTCGCCTGCTGTCGGACGCCGCCCACTCCTTCACCGACAATTGCGTCGTCGGCATCGAGGCGCGGGAAGACAACATCCGCCAGGCGCTCAACCGCTCGCTGATGCTCGTCACCGCGCTGGCGCCCAAGATCGGCTACGATCACGCCGCCAAGATCGCCAAGACGGCCCACAAGAACGGCACGACCCTGCGCGAGGAGGCGATCGCCACCGGTCTCGTCACAGCCGAGGAGTACGATGCGATCGTGGTTCCGGGGAACATGGTTCATCCCGGCTGAGATCGCATCCGATCACATTCGATGAACAATTCGTGCTGGCTGTTCAGTCTGACTGAACAGCCAGTTTTCGTTTCGGCTTCTATCGTTTCACGGCCGAGCGCTTACTTTGCTCCCACCGATCCAATCCGTGGAGCAAAGACATTATGTCCGCCAACATCCTGCCGCTCAGCCGGCTGCTTCTTTCCGTGCTTTTCATAGTCTCGGGCTTCGGCAAGCTGATGGGCGCCGCCGGCTTCTCCGGCTATCTGACCAACCTCGGCTTCCCCGCGCCGCTCGCCATGGCCTACATCGTGGGCGCCTTCGAGTTCTTCGGCGGTCTTGCGATCCTCGTCGGCTTCCAGACCCGCGTCGTCGCCATTCTTCTCGCGCTGTTCTGCGTGGCGACCGGCCTCCTCGCCCATCTCGGCGATTCCACCGCGTTGATGAAGAACATTGGCCTCGCCGGCGGCTTCCTCGCGCTCGCGGCCGCTGGCCCCGGTGCCTTCGCCTTCGACACCCGCTCGCACACGGGCGCGCGCAAGTTCGCCTGAGGGACGACCCGTCGCTCAGTCGAAGCGGGCGGCGATTTCCGCGGCGAGAAGCGCGTCGGCCTCGGCGCGCTCACGCTTGGCCATGACGAGGCAGGCCTCGGACTTCAGGATCACGCCGTCCGACAGCACTTTCAGCCGGTTGGCGACGAGCGTCGAGCCGGTGGAGGTGATGTCGACGATGATGTCGGCCGAGCCCGCCGCCGGCGCGCCTTCCGTCGCTCCCAGGCTCTCGACTATGCGGTAGCTCTGGATGCCATGGCGGCGGGTGAAGAAGGACTGCGTCAGCCGCGCATACTTGGTCGCGATCCGGAGGCGCCTGCGGTGCTTCTGGCGGAAGCCGGCGGCGACGTCGTCGAGGTCTTCCATCGCCTCGACGTCGACCCAGGCTTCCGGCACGGCCACCACGACATCGGCATGGCCGAAGCCGAGGCGCGCGACGATCTCCACCGACCGGTCGGGATCGGGGATGGTCTCGCGCACCAGATCCTCGCCAGTGACGCCGAAGTCGATGCCGCCGTCGCGCAGCTCGCGCGCAATCTCGGAGGCCGAGAGCAGAAGAACTTCCAGTCCCTCGATACCGGCGACGTTCGCGCGGTAGCTGCGCGCGTCCTCGGGCGAGGAAACCATGATGCCGACCTCGGCGAGGCGCTCCACGGTCTGGTCCTTGAGCCGGCCCTTGGAGGGCAGCGCCAGGGTCAGCGTCATCGTCCGTCCTTTCCGGTGAGGGTCGCGACGCGATCGAGCCAGAGCGAGAATCCGACGGCGGGAACAGCCTCGCTGGCGCCGAGATAATCCAGAAGGCGATCGTAGCGCCCGCCACCGACCAGCGGCTCGGCGGAGCCGGGCTCACGCACCTCGAAGACGAGGCCGGTATAGTAATCCAGCGGGCGACCGAAGGCGGCGCGGTAGCGGATCGCCGAAAGATCGACCATCGCGGCATCGAGCGCGTGGTTGCGCGCCTCGAAGAAGGCGAGCGCGGGGCCGAGATCGAGCCCGCGACGGCCGGCGACGGAGGTCAGCCGCTCCCTTGCCTGATCCAGCGAACAATCGATGGACAGGAAGGCGCGAAGCGCTTCGAGCGCGCCCTCGTCGAGCCGTGTCTCGGCCACCGCCACCTTCTCGATCAGACGGGCGGCGATCTCGCCCGGCGAGCGTCCGGTGTGGATCGGAAGCCCCGCTTCGCTCATCCGCACGCGAATCTCGCGGGTCAGCTCACCCGCTTCGCCGGCCTTGGCCAAGTCGCGAAGGGCGGGATCGAGCGTGAAAGGCTTGGCGCCGCGCGCCAGCGCACCCATTGCCTTGCCGAGAAGAGCGTTCTCGCCAAAGGTGCGGATCAGGCGCCGCTGCCAGCCATCGGGCAGGCCGAGCGCGGCAAGGAAGGCTTCGAACAGCCCCTGATCGCCGAGGATCGTCTGCATTCCCGCGCCAACACCGCAGGCTTCCAGCGCCGCCAGGGAATCGGCGACGGCGCGCGCGTCGGCGCTCGCCAGATCGGGTTCGCCGAGATCCTCGACGCCCGCCTGGATGAATTCGGCGGGGCCGCTACGCTGCTGGCGGAAGATCAGCCCGCGATAGGAATAGCGGCGTGGCAGCGCCTGGCGCTCGGCGAGGTGGCTGAGACAGACGGGAATGGTGAAGTCGGGGCGCAGGCAGAGATTTTCCCCGCCCTCGCCCCGCGTCAGGAAGATGCGTCGGCGAAGCGCCTCGCCCGCCGTGTCGAGATAGGGGTCGGCCGGCTGCAGGATGGGCACGGAGACGAGCGGCGCCCCGCGCTTTTCGAACAGCGCGAGCAGCGGCCCGTCGAAGGGGGAAACCTCCAGCCCGTCCATTTTGCTCAATCCTGCTTGAGGCGCTCGGACGCCTGACGGGCGAGGATGCGGCGCACCGCGTCGACCAGCTCCGCCTCGTCCACCACCTCCTGGCCGGCGCGCGCCTCGCGCCATTCGGCATTGTCGGAGATGCCCTCGGACATCTCCTTGCCGAGCACGAGATCCTTGACCTGCACCTTGCCGGCCGCCTTCTCGTCCCCGCCCTGGATGACGACACAGGGCGAGTTCCGCCGGTCGGCATATTGCAGCTGCTTGCCGAACTGCTTCGGGTTGCCCTGGAACATCTCGACCGGGACGACGGGCTGGCCGGGAGCGTTGAGGCCGTTGCGCAGCATGGTCGTCAGGCGCTGGTAGTCGGCGAGCCGGTCACGGTCCATGACGGTGACGACCACCGGGCCTGGGCGCGCCGCCGTGCCGAGGCGGCCGAGATTCTTCAGCGCCGTCTGGAGGCGCGAGACGCCGATCGAAAAGCCGGTGGCCGGGACCGGTTGGCTCATGAAGCGGGCGACGAGCCCGTCATAGCGACCGCCGCCGCCGACCGAGCCGAAGCGCACCACCTCGCCCTTGTCGTTGGTCACGTCGAACAGAAGCTCGGCCTCGAAAACCGGGCCGGTGTAGTACTCCAGGCCGCGCACGACGGAGGTGTCGATGCGGATCCGCTTTGTTCCGTAGCCCGCAGCGCGAACGAAAGCAGAGATATTCTTCAACTCCTCCAAGCCCGCGACGACTGCTGGAGAATCCAGAAATTCCTCTAGGATAATGTCGAGAAACCGGGGATTTGCCCACACATTGGCGCCTGCAACATCTCCCATGGTTTCAGTTGGCTCGCCAAAGACCGAATCATCTTGAAGAAGCTCAGCGGCGTTCATGAAAAGGAAAAAGTCTTTTCGCCCTTCCTCCTGGACCGAGTAGAGCTTTTCGAGTCGCAGGATCTGCCCTTCATCCAGCTCCGCCCCCTTGGTAAAGTCGCCGCTCTCGTCGAGCCGACCCTTGCCGAGGAGTTCGCGCACGCCGGCAACGCCGAACTTGTCCAGCTTGTCGATGGCGCGAAGAACCGTCAGCCGTCGCTCCGCCTGTCCCTCCAGGCCGATGGCGTCGAGCACACCGTCCAGCACCTTGCGGTTGTTGACGCGGATGACGTAGTCGCCGCGCTTGATGCCGAGGGCCTCCATGGTGTCGGCCATCATCATCGCCATCTCGGCGTCGGCCGAGACGTTCGGCGCGCCGACGATATCGGCATCGAACTGCATGAACTGGCGGAAGCGCCCCGGCCCCGGCTTCTCGTTGCGGAAGACGTAGCCGGCGCGGTAGCTGCGATAGGGCTTGGGCAGGTTCTCGAAGTTTTCCGCCACATAGCGGGCGAGCGGCGCCGTCAAATCGTAGCGCAGCGACAGCCACTCCTCGTCGTCGTCCTGGAGCGAGAACACGCCCTCGTTCGGCCGGTCGCTGTCGGGCAGAAACTTGCCGAGCGCGTCGGTGTATTCGAACATCGGCGTTTCCACCGGCTCGAAGCCGTAGCGCTCGTAGACCTCGCGGATCACCGCCAGCATCGCGTCCTGGGCGCGCAGGTCCTCGGGAGTCCGGTCGATGAAGCCGCGCGGCACCCGCGCCTTGACCTTGTTGGGTTTCTTGGGGGCCATGGGAAAAACTGCCCGTCGCTGAGTTCATGACAAGAAGCCGCGTGGGAGCCTCCCGCGCGGCGAAACCGACAGCCGCGTGTTATCCGATCACCTGCCGAGCGACAAGGCGGGATAGAACGGCATGCCGCTCTTATGCTCCTTCGTTTCCGTCATCCTCGCGCGAAGCGCGGGGATCCATGCCGGGACGGCAACAGCCCGTCAGACGACCTGGCGGTTCAACTGTCTCCGGCATGGATCCCCGGCCTTAAGGCCGAGGATGACGCGGTGACTGGATCTAAGTCGGACCTTAGCCTCGCTCGCGCACATCCGCAGTCGCCGCAGGTCGCACGAACCCGGCCCGTTCCGCCTCGCAAGCCTGCCGGCAGCGGCAGCCCTCGAAATGGTCGTTGACGAAGCCCATGGCCTGCATGAAGGCATAGATCGTCGTCGGGCCGACGAAGGTGAAACCGCGCTTCCTCAGGGCCTTGGAGAGGCGGACGGAGGACGGGCTTGTCGTGTTCGCCCGCGCCCATTCGAGGCTCATGCGCTCGGGTCGCTCCTCCGCCGTCGGCTCGAACGACCAGAGGAAGGCGGCGAGCGAACCGAACTCCGCCCTCACCTCCTGGGCCCTTTTGGCGTTGTTGATCGCCGAGGCGATCTTGCCGCGATGGCGCACGATGCGGGCATCCTTGACGATGCGCTCGATATCGTCCTCGCCCATCGTCGCGACCCTGTCGATGGCAAAGCCATGGAACAGCTCGCGAAACGCCTCGCGCTTCCTGAGGATCGTGATCCACGACAACCCCGCCTGAAAGCCCTCCAGGCACAGCTTCTCGAACAGGCGGTCGTCCTCGGCGGAGGGGCGGCCCCACTCCTCGTCGTGATAGCGCAGATATTCCGTGTCATCGCCGGCCCAGAAGCAGCGCGCCTCCCCGTCCGGTCCCGGCCGCAGGCCATCGTCCAAAATCGTGCTCATGGCCGACAGTGATGGCCGAGCGGTGCGTCACAGGCAAGCCTCTCTCTGCCCGCCGGGTGGATACGGAATGCTAACCATAACGAAGTCTTTGCGTGGACGATCGTTCGCGGGGCGGATCGATTCACCTTTCGCTTGCCAATTCTCGCGCAAATTGTCTGCATCGGCGCTCAGCAGCGCCCTGTCGTTCTCCGATCCACGATCAGGTTGCCTCATGATTCCGCGTTCGTATCTCGCCGCCGTCGCCGCGCTTGCGCTTGTCGTGGCGCTCGGCTCCGGGCCGGCTCATGCCGAGAATGGCCAGCGCCCTCCGGTCAAGGTCGATCCGTCCATCGCCAGCGATTGGCTGCTCCAGCTCTCGCCGGGTAGCGGCGCCGTCGCCGACTACCGCAAGCCCCATCAGGCAAGGAACGGCGTCGTCTATTCCTCCGGCGATCCGGGCTTCCCCATCACCATGGACCCGCGCGCCAGCGGCGTCCTCCTTGCCGCGCCGCCTCAGCCGAGACCCGCCCGCGCCGCCGAGCTGCCGCCCCCGCCTGCCCCGAAGGCGAGCCGCGCGCCGGCCCAGGCGCAGGTGCGCGAGGCAGCCCTTGCGCCCACCCAGCCGGCGAAGAAGGGCCGGGGTATCGATCCCGCCTTCCTGCCGCAGACCATCGACTACCAGGGCGGCGAGGCGCCGGGCACGATCATCATCGATACCGAGGCCAAGTATCTCTATCATGTGCTGGAGGACGGCAAGGCGCGCCGCTACGGCGTCGGCGTCGGCAAGCCGGGCTTCGAATGGGCCGGCACGCACAAGGTCAGCGCCAAGCGCGAATGGCCCGATTGGCGCCCGCCGGCACAGATGATCGCGCGCGAGAAGAAGAAGGGCCGCATCCTGCCGGCCATGATGAAGGGCGGCGAGAACAATCCGCTCGGCGCGCGCGCCATGTATCTCGGCTCGACGCTCTACCGGATCCACGGCACCAACCAGCCCTGGACCATCGGCAAGGCCATGTCCTCGGGATGCATCCGCATGCGCAACGAGGACGTCACCGAGCTTTATTCGACCGTCGACGTCGGAACCAAGGTGATCGTGCGATAGGAACGCCATGGTGAGGGCATGGCGCAACAGGCGCCATGTTTCTCTTCATGCAGGAGTCATTTCGATCTTGAGCAATTGTCACCGATCGGGTCTATGAAAAGCTCGGTCGGGACGAAAAACTATTGAGGGGTTTCATTTGATGACGAAGATGCCGTGGGCGCTCGCCGCGCTTCTCACCCTTGGGCTTGCCTTGCCGGCGCCGGCCTTCGCCAGTTCCTCCGACGGGGCGCGCGTCGTGCCCGTCGCCTCGCGCCAGCTGCACACGCGCAAACCCGCCGAGCAGTTCCAGCGCCGGCGGGTCGAGATCAAGACCGGCGAGACGCCCGGAACCATCATCGTCGATACCCAGCGCCATTTTCTCTATTATGTCGAAGGCAAGGGCCTGGCCACGCGCTATGGCGTGGGCGTCGGCCGCGAGGGCTTCGGCTGGTCGGGCAACATGAAGATCGGCCGCAAGGAAGAGTGGCCGGGCTGGACGCCGCCGGCCACCATGGTTCGCCGTGAGCGCGCCAAGGGGCACATCCTGCCGGCCTACATGCCAGGGGGCCAGGACAACCCGCTGGGCGCGCGCGCCATGTATCTCTACCGCAACGGCCACGACTCGATGTTCCGCATTCATGGCACCAACCAGCCGTGGTCCATCGGCCAGAGCATGTCTTCGGGCTGCATCCGCATGATGAACGAGGACGTTAAGCATCTCTATTCACGAGCCGACAAGGGCACCAAGGTCGTGGTGATCGGCCCCGACGGGCGCGGCCGCGACCGTATCTATCAGGAGACGCGCGGCCATGTCGGGCTGCTGAAGCTGATCTTCGGGAGCTGACGCAACCGCTCGCCTGGAAATCGCGATGAAGCCCGCCCCCCGCGCGGGCTTTTTCGTCTCAGGATGAATTTTCGGGTGGACGCTCCCTCGGCGGCGTGGCTTCATTATCGAAGTTCAGCACCCGAGAGATCGCGATGCCGGTCGCTCCCGCAGTCCTTGCCGCCTTCGTTCTCGCCAGCGTCGTGCTTCTGGTGATCCCCGGGCCGACCATCGTCATGGTGGTTTCCCAGGCGCTGGCCCATGGGCGGCGCGTCGCCCTCGCCAGCGTTCTCGGGGTCGGGCTCGGCGATCTTCTCGCCGCCTCGCTGTCCATTGCCGGCGTCGGCACGCTGCTCGCCGCCTCGGCCACCGCCTTCACGATCCTCAAATGGATCGGCGGCGCCTATCTGGTCTTCCTCGGGGTGAAGCTCTGGCGCGCTCCGGTGCCCGATCTCGGCGTTCTGCCCCAGGCCGAGAGCGAGGCGCCGGTGTTCCAGGTCTTCCTCGACGCCTTTGTCGTCACGGCCTTGAACCCCAAGGGCATCATCTTCTTTCTGGCCTTCGTGCCCCAGTTCATCGACCACGGCCACGCCTTCGCACCCCAGGCGGCGCTGCTGGTCGCCGTCTTCGTCGTGCTCGGCATCGTCAACGCCTATCTCTACGCGATGCTCGCCTCCAGCGCCCGCGGTCTTCTGGCCCGCCGCTCCGTCCTCAGGGCCACCACCCGCGCCGGCGCATGCCTCCTCATGGGCGCGGGCGTCGCCGCCGCCCTCGCCCGGCGCACCGCCTGAGCGGAACGGGAAGGCTCCCCCGCCGTTTTGCTGGACGAAGCCCCCGCGCGAAGGAGCAAGACATGAGCCGAACCTTCCAGACCAACACCGATCCCGATGCCACCCGCAAGGACCGGGAGACAGGCACCGAGCAGATCGTCGACGACAAGAAGACGCCGGGCAACCAGGAGCGCCCGATGACCGAGCAGGAAGAGGTCGACGAAGCCTCGGACGAAAGCTTCCCCGCCTCCGATCCCAGCTCGCCGACACGGGTGGACGACCTCACCACCTGAGCGGCGACGGCGGCGGTGTTTGCGGAATCGCACACTGGCGCCAAGCCTTGAGACTGTGGGCTCTTGAAGCCTTGACCTCTCCGCACGATGTGTCTCGGCGAGAGGGAAAGGGGACGGGAATGCCCGACTACGATTTCCGCAGCCCCCGGCTATATGTCGACGGCACGCTCGAGGCCGGCGGCAGGCTGGGGGCAACGGCCGACCAGATCAACTATCTCATCAACGTGATGCGCCTCGGCGATGGCGACACGGTGCTGCTTTTCAACGGCCGGGACGGCGAATGGAGCGCACGGCTGGAGCGCGCCGGCAAGCGCGATCTCGCGCTCGTCGCCGAGCATCGCACGCGGCCGCAGACCATCTCTCCCGATCTCGTCTACCTTTTCGCGCCGCTGAAGCGCGCGCGCCTCGACTACATGGTTCAGAAGGCGGTGGAGATGGGCGCCTCGGTCCTCCAGCCGGTGATGACGCAGCACGTCCAGGCGCCGCATATCAACATCGAGCGCATGAGGGCCAACGCCATCGAGGCGGCCGAGCAGTGCGGCATCCTGACGATTCCCGAATGCCGCCCGATGGTTCGTCTCAGCGACTGCCTCGCCGATTGGCAGGATGGGCGCCGCCTCATCTTCTGCGACGAGAAGGCCGATTCCGCGAGCCCGATCGAGGCGCTTCGCCAAATAAAGCCGGGTCCCCTCGCCGTGTTGATCGGCCCCGAGGGAGGCTTTTCGCAGGCCGAGCGCGAACTGATCGCCGGGCATCCCGACGCTACCCCGATCTCTCTCGGCCCCCGCATCCTGAGAGCCGACACGGCGGCCGTCGCGGCGCTTGCCGTCGTTCAGGCCGCCGTGGGCGATTGGGCACACATGCCGACGCCGCCGCCTCGCCCATCTTGAAATATTGCGCCGCACCCGGCAAGGCGGCAGCAACAAGATGAAGTCCGACCGCTTGGTCGGCGGCTGAAGGCGGTTTGAAGGAAGAATTTCATGGCGCGCGATACGACCGATGCAACGCCGATCACCTCCATGGACGACCTCGTCGGCCATATCCGAAAGGGTGAAAAGCCGGCGGAGCGGTTCCGCATCGGCACCGAGCACGAGAAGTTCGGCTTTTATGCCTGCGACCTATCGCCGGTGCCCTATGGCGGCGATCGCGGCATCCAGAAGATGCTGGAGGGTCTCGGCCGGATTAACGATTGGGAACCCATCCTCGACGAGGGCAGAATCATCGGCCTCGCGGCCCGGGACGGCAAGGGCGCCATCTCCATCGAGCCGGGTGGCCAGTTCGAGCTTTCCGGCGCCCCGCTCGAGACCATCCACCAGACATGCCGCGAATCCAACGAGCACCTTCGCCACGTGCGTCAGGTGGCAAAGGAATACGGCATCGAGTTTCTCGGCATCGGCTCCAGCCCGACCTGGACGCTGGCCGAGACGCCGCGCATGCCGAAGTCGCGCTATGACATCATGAGCGCCTACATGCCGACGGTCGGCACGCGCGGGCTCGACATGATGTACCGCACCGCCACCATCCAGGTGAATCTGGACTTCTCGTCGGAAGCGGACATGCGCCGCAAGATGCAGATCGGCCAGCGCCTCCAGCCGGTCGCCACCGCGCTGTTCGCGCATTCGCCGTTCACCGACGGGCGTCCGAACGGTCTCGTCTCTTGGCGCTCGGAAGTGTGGAAGGACGTCGACAACCGGCGCAGCGGCCTGCTTCCCTTCGCCTTCAAGCCCGATTTCGGCTATCGTGACTATGTCGAATGGGCGTTGGACGTGCCGATGTACTTCGTCATGCGCGCCGGCAAGTACCACACCGCCACCCACGTCACGTTCCGCCAGTTCATCGACGGCGCGCTCAAGGGGACCATCCCCGACGCGGAGCCGACGCTCGGCGACTGGGAGAACCATCTGTCCACCCTCTTCCCCGACGTGCGGCTGAAGCGCTTCCTCGAAATGCGCGGCGCCGATGGCGGCCCGTGGCGGCGCATCTGCGCCCTACCCGCCTTCTGGGTCGGCCTGCTCTACGACGAGGCGATCCTGGCAGAAGCCGAGGCGCTCACCGCCGACTGGAGCTTCGAGGAGGTCAACGCAATGCGGGCGGAAGTGCCCCGCAGCGGCTTCCGCACGCCGTTCCGCGACGGGTCCGTGCTGGAGCTCGCGCGCGCCGCCGTGAAGCTCGCCCGGCGGGGCCTCGTCGCCCGCGACCAGCGCAACGAGGAAGGCCATGACGAAAGCCTCTTCCTTGCGCCCCTGGAGGAAGTTGTCGCCCGCGGAACCACATCGGCGGAGGAACTGGCCCGGCTTTACGAGCAGCAATGGGACCGCTCCATGGAACGCGTGTTTCAGCATCTCGCCTATTGACGGGGCTCTGCGACCAACTATTCTGAGTTGAATGGGGGATCCGTCCGGATCAACAGAAGCCTTGCTTTTCCCAATTTGTCTCGCGTCGGTGCCAGTTCTTTGAACGGGGAGGACCGCGGCATGATCGACTTCTTTGACTGGCTGACGGCGGGCGACGGCGGACGGGCGGTCCACCATCTCGCGCGACGCTATCTGATCAGCCAGCAGGAGATGCGCAACATTGCCGAGGCCGTGGCTCCAGCGTTCGCGCTGACTCTTCGGCGCGTCGAAAATCGCTGCGGTGGCCGCGCCGTCTTCGCCCACGACATGCTGTCGCTGTTGCCACGCGACGGCGTTGCCAGCATCGATATTTGCCGCCCCTCCGCCCGCCGCTTCATGGCCTCGTTCTTCGGTTCGGGGGCGCTGGCCGCAGCCGTGGCGCGGCATGCCTCATTGCTGACCAGCATCGCGCCCGATACGATCGAAAAGGTGATGCCGACGCTCGCCGCCCTGACCCTGGAAAGGATCACCCGAGAGAGAGCGACGGGGAGCATCGGAACGAAGACCGAAAAATCGATCTTCGAAGATGGGCAAGCCGGATTCCACTCCTCCTACCTGGAGCAAGTCTGCGCCAAGCCGGCGAGTTCATTGTCGGAAGATCAGGATATGGCGGCACCCGAAGCGCAGAAGAGCAGTCCTGCGAGCATCCGCCAGGGTAACGATGCCGCCGCTCGATCCTTTGCCGGTTTCCACCTCTTCCTCGCCGACAGCAGTGGGGCGCGCGTTGCCGTCACTGGCTTCGGCGGCGCCCGGCGCGGTGGAACCTGGGACGGAAGGGTCGGAAAAACGCAGGAATGGAGCGCCGGCTCGTCGGGCGAGGGAACGCGCGAGATGATCGTGCTCTTTTCGCGTTTCGACACCGGCGCCAATCGGTATGCCCGCCGGCGCTGAGAACGCCGTCGGCGGAGATGCGTTGCACTGAGAAAAAAGAGTGTCGATGCGGCGAGTGTCCCTCGCCCATCATTGGAAAACAAGCGGCGCGCGGCTCTGTGCCGCCCGCCGCCGATCAGCAGGATTTTAGAGGCGAATGACCCTGCGACGCTGGCTCGCCGTAAGCGCGAGCCGGTAGGTGGGGTCTTCACGCCAGTCCTGATTGAGCGCTTCATAAACGTCGTCGCGCTTCAGGCCGATATCCGTCAGAAGATGATCCGGCAGCTCGCCGATGCGCTGTGCCTGACGACGATTGATGACGGCGCGGACAATGGCGCCGCATGCCGCGTAAAGAACGCTGACATTGGCAAGAAAGCCGCCGGACACCCGCGTTGTGGGGACCTTGGTAATGACCGTCATGACTGCATCTCCTCGTCGGGTCATGGCGCCAGGAAAAGGTCGCCCGCTCCGACGTCGCCATAGGCGCCGCCGGCTCGGGCAAAGGGAAGATGTTCCTGACAGGGTGGAATGTAGGCGCGCGCGATTGATCAGTCCAACGAATGTTGCTTATATGATTGATCATTGGTTCTGATGTGAGAAGACCATGTCGACGCCCCTCGACCTCGACCAGATCAAGACCTTCGTGGCCATTGTGGACTCAGGCAGCTTCACCCGCGCCGCCGAGGAGGTTTTCAAGACCCAGTCGGCGGTTTCCATGCAGATGCGCAAGCTGGAGGAGCGGCTGCACGTGCCGCTGTTCGAGCGCAACGGCCGCAGCGTCCGTCTGACCGAGGACGGCCACCGGCTGCTTGCATACGCGCGCAAGATCCTTGCGCTGTCGCAGGAAACGCTTTCGGCCTTCGACGAGGACGCAATGCAGGGCCATGTGCGCATCGGCCTGCCGGACGATTATGCCGATCGCTTCCTGCCGGAAATCCTGGCGCGCTTCGCGCGCTCCAATCCGCTTGTCGAGCTGGAGATCGCTTGCGAGCCTTCGGTCTTTCTCGCCGAACACATCGAGAAGGGCCGTCTCGACGTCGCCCTCGTCTCCGATTGCCGCGACTTCAGCAACATCGCCGAAATCGTGCGGCGCGAGCCGCTTCACTTTGTCACATCGGCGGCGCACGACGTTCACAACCGGTCCATCCTGCCGCTCGCCCTCGGCCGCGTCGACTGCCCGTGGCGGCGCCAGGGTTGCAAGGCATTGGACGCGATGGGGCGGCGCTACCGGGTACTCTTCTCCTCCTGGTCGGCGCAGATCGTCACCTCGGCGGTGCTCTCGGGCCTTGCCGTCAGCGTTCTGCCCGAGTGCGCCTTAAGGCCGGGAATGCGGGTTCTCGGCCCCTATGAAGGCTTCCCGCACCTGGAGGCGACCGAGGTGGGCGTCCTGCGCGCCCGAAACGCGGAAGGCCCCTTGGTGACGGCGCTGATCGACCATATTCGCGATAGCCTGCAGAACCTCGTGCCGCCGGCAACGCAGTCGCGCCCGCACATGACCGACAGCGGCGCGATCCGCCTACCGCGCGCGGCCCTGCCCAACGCCGGCTCCAGGCCCGCCTGACGAGACGACAGGCCGCCCTCGCCGCCGCGATTGAAAAGACAAGCGATGACCCTTCTCGACGAACCGCAAACGCCCGCCTCGAACATCACCGAATATTCGGTGACCGAACTCTCCGGCGTCCTCAAGCGCACGATCGAGGACCGGTTCGGGCTGGTGCGCGTGCGCGGCGAAATCTCCGGATTTCGCGGACGCCACAGCTCAGGCCATTGCTACTTCTCTCTGAAAGACGAGCGCGCCCGCCTCGAGGCGGTGATCTGGAAGGCGACCTATGCCAAGCTCGCCTTCAAGCCCGAGGAAGGGCTGGAGGTCGTGGCGACCGGCCGGCTGACCACCTATCCCGGCTCGTCGAAATACCAGATCGTCATCGAGGAGATCGCCCCGGCAGGCGCCGGCGCGCTGATGGCCCTCCTCAACGAGCGGCGCATGAAGCTGGAGGCCGAGGGGCTCTTCGCCGCCGAGCGCAAGAAGAAGCTCCCCTTTCTGCCTCGCGTCATCGGCGTCGTCACCTCGCCCACCGGCGCCGTCATCCGCGACATCCGCCACCGCATCGCCGACCGTTTTCCTGTTCATCTCGTGGTTTGGCCGGTGCGCGTTCAGGGCGAGACGTCAGGCGAGGAGGTGGCGCGCGCCATCGCCGGCTTCGACGCCATCGAGGCGGGAGGACCGATCCCGCGACCGGACGTGATCATCGTGGCGCGCGGCGGCGGCAGCCTGGAGGACCTTTGGGGGTTCAACGACGAGGCTGTGGTGCGCGCCGTCGCCGCCTGTTCCATTCCGTTGATCTCCGCCATCGGCCACGAGACCGACTGGACGCTCATCGACCATGTCGCCGACATGCGCGCGCCGACGCCCACCGGCGCCGCCGAGATCGCCGTGCCGGTGAAGGCCGAAATCTCGGCCGCTCTTGCCGGGCTCCATGCCCGCCAGGACGGGGCAGCGTTTCGCCTCATGGAGCACGAGCGCCGGGCGGTCGCAGGCCTCGCCCGCGCCCTGCCCTCGCCCGACATGCTGCTCGCCCTGCCGCGCCGCCGCCTGGACGAGGCGGCGAGCGGGCTGTCGCGCTCGCTGCGGCTCGGGCTCTCCGACAAGCGCCGCCTGTTCGGCGAGGCGGGCGCGCGGCTTTCCGTCACCTCGCTGGAGCATTCGGTGCAGCAGAAGCGGGCCGAACTGCGCCATGCCGACGCCTGCATCCTGCACGGCCTGCAATCGTCCGTCGGCCTCAGGCGCCAACGCTTCGACCGCGTCGCCTCGCTGCTGCGCCCGCAGGCCATCGCCGCCAAGGGAGACGAGAAGCGCGCCCGTTTCGACGTCTTCGCCCAGCGCTTCGAGGCCGCGCTGGCGCACTCCATGGAGGCGCGGAGGGGCGCCCTCACCACCGCCGGGCGCATGGTCGAGAGCCTCAGTCCGATGCGCGTGCTCTCGCGCGGCTATGCCATCATTCGCGACACGGACAACAATCCCGTCACGCGCGCGGCCGACCTTCTGCCGGGAATGAGCTTTGAGGTGGAGTTCGCGGCCGGAGAGCGGCGCCGCGCTGTCGCCGAGGAGGATGGCGCGCCGCCGCGCCCGCGCCCGGCTCCCCGCCGGCGTGCCGCCAAGGCGGCCGAGGACCAGGGCTCGCTGTTCTAACCTTGCGAGTTTTTAGACCTGCGAGGCCGCCGGCGCGGCTTCGCCGTTCTCATCCGCCACCGTGTTCAGGAGCGAGCGGTGGCGCGAATAGGTGAAATAGACCAGGCAGCCGATCGCCAGCCAGATCACGAAGGCGACCCACGTCACCGGCTGAAGATAGGCCATCAGGCAAAGACAGAGGAGCACCGACAGGGCCGGCACCACCGGCACGAGCGGGCAGCGGAACGCGCGCGGCAGATCGGGCCGCTTGCGGCGCAGGACGATCACCGCGATGGAGATCAGGGAAAACGCCGCCAGAGTGCCGATGTTGATGAGTTCGGCAAGAACGTTGAGCGGCACGATCGCGGCGATCGCTCCGAAAACGAGGCCCACCATCCACGTCGCAAAGAAGGGCGTGTTGTGCTTCGGATGGATCCTCGACAGCCTCTCGGGCAGAAGCCGGTCGCGGGACATGGCGAAGATCACCCGCGTCTGTCCGTAGGTCATCACCAGGATGACCGTGGTCATGCCGAGGATGGCGCCGAGATCGACGAAGCCCGCCACCCAGTTCTCGTTGGCGTATTGCAGGGCGAGCGAGACCGGGTGGTCGATGCCCAGGAACTCGCGGTAGGGCACGATGCCCGTCATGATCGCCGCGACGATGACGTAGAGGATGGTGCAGACGGCGAGCGAGCCGATGATGCCGATGGGAAGATCGCGCTCCGGCCGCTTCACCTCCTCGGCCGCTGACGTCACCGCGTCGAAGCCGATGAAGGCGAAGAACACGAGCGCCGCCGCGCTGAGAACGCCACCGGCGCCGAAGGGCGCGAAGGGTCGCCAGTTCGCCGGCTCCACATGCCGGGCGCCGACGACGATGAACAGGATCACGATGGCGACCTTGATCGCCACCATGACGTTGTTGAGCCGGGTCGATTCGCGCACGCCCAGCGACAGCATCGTCGTCAGGAAGAGCATGATCAGGAGCGCCGGCAGGTTGATCAGCGTCACCTGACCGGGGATCGCCCCCGGCGCCGCCGACAGGGCGATGGGCAGATGAATGCCGAAGCCGGCGATGAGCGATTGGAAATAGCCCGACCAGCCGACGGAAACCGCCGAGGTCGCCAGTCCGTATTCGAGCAGCAGGTCCCAGCCGATCATCCAGGCAACGAACTCGCCGAGCGTGACATAGGTGTAGGAATAGATCGATCCGGCGATCGGCACTGTCGAGGCGAACTCGGCGTAGCACAGGGCCGCGAAGCCGCAGGCGATGGCGGCGATGACGAAGGAGACGGTGAGCGCCGGGCCGGCGGTCAGCGCGCCCGTGCCGGTGAGGACGAAGATGCCGGTGCCGATGATGGCGCCGATGCCCATCAGCACCAAATCCAGGGGCCCAAGGACCCGCTTCAGCCCCTGCTGCGAGCGGCTGGCCGCCATCGCGGTATCAAGGCTTTTCGTCCTGAAGATGTTCACGCCATTCCTCCATCGACCCCCGAGGGAACGGATCGGGGACGAGCGTCATCGTCGCTTGTTCTGTTGTTCGACCAGATGAGCCGGAGCCCTGCCCAGGAAGCCGAAAAAATCCCGGCCCTCATAGACGACTTTGCCGGTACGGAAAACCGCCTCACAACCTTTCCGCCCCCCCGCAAAGGGTCGCAGGGACGGCCTCGCGGATCATGAAGGTTGTCTGCATTGCTGAAGGCGTATCAGTCCGGACGCGCGAACCGGCACCGTCTATTCTTGAGGCGCCTTTGGCAGAGCGTGGTGGAGGATGGCGCGCAAGGCGGCCAGCCCCGGCTCGTCCGAGCGGTTCATGATGCCGACGAGCTGCATCCATTCGTCGTCGGAAGCGGCTTCGACAAAGCCATGAACGGAGGAGCAAATCATCCGCGCGCGATCGTCCTCATCGGGGCCGGCCACAGCGAGGAGGCGCGCGCGAAGCGCCTCGTCCAGGGCGGGGAGCAGGCCGAGCGCGACTTCGGGCCGCTCCAGGGCGGCAATCAGATTTCCGAGCATCGGCCTTCCTCCTATTGCACCAAGGGAGACCGCGCCCCGTCCATCGCGATGCCCCTTATGTCGGCCTGACCGATCAGGATCGAGATGAACTGCGCGCTCGCCTGCCTTCGAACATGATCGTCGAGATAGGCCGCAATCCGCTCGCGCACCGCCTCAAAGGGCAGTTGGCGCGGCTCGACGGCGCGCACCAGCCGGATGAGATGAACGCCGTAGCGCGTTTCCACCGGGGCGGAGATTTCTCCGGGCTTCAACGCGGTCAGCGCCGCCTCGAACTCTGGCGTTGTCTCGCCGGGCGTGATCTGCCCGAGGCTGCCGCCGAGCGCGCCCGAGGGGCATTGCGAGAATTCGCGGGCCAGGGACGCGAAGCGATCCGGGTCTCGGCCAAGAAGCTCAGCCAGCTCCTCGGCCTTTTGCCGGGCGCTATCAAAGGCGGCCGGATCGTCGCGGCGCGCGGCGATCAGGATGTGGTCGACCTCCCAGAGCGGCGCCGCCGTGAAGCGGCGGGCGTTGATGTCGTAGAATCGGCGCAGTGTCGCCTCGTCGGCATGGGGCACGCGAACCTCGCGCTCCATGAGGGTGCGGATCAGCGCATCCTCCTCCGTCTCGCGCCGACCGTCGGCGTCGAGCTCGGGCGCCGGCGTCAAGGCAAGACGGCGGGCTTCCTGGAGAAGCAACTCGCGAATCACCAGGGCGCGCGTCGCCGCCAGCCACCCCTCCCCCGGGTTCTTCGCCGGGAAGTTCTGGACCTCGGCGGCGATGGCGCGGCGCGAGATCGCGACGCCATTGACCGTGACGGACGGCATCGCCACGCGTTCGCGCGAGGGCTCTGTGCTGACGGGAGCGGGGCGGTGCTCATGGCGATGGCTGGCGCCATCGGCCTTGGCGGAATGATCGACGACGAGCGTGGCCATGGGGCTCTACTCCGCGGGCTGATGAGTGGGACGGATCGTCATCGCGTCGCGGCGCGGCCGGCGCGCGGCAATGACCTCGCGGCCGGCCGGCTTCAGGCTCCGGCGCGTGCGCACCACCTGATAGCCGGGACGGCCGAGATACCAGACCGGAGCGCTCCACACATGGACGAGGCGGGTGAAGGGGAAAACGAGGAAGATCGTCATTCCAAGCAGGAGATGCGCCTTGAAGATGGGGCTAACGTCGGCGACGAACCCGGCTGCGGCCGGCTGCAGCGTCAGGATGCCCTGTGCCCACGACATGAACTTCACCATCTCATGGCCGTCGAGGTGCTGAGCGGAGACGAAGATCGTCGACAGGCCGAGGGTGAGCTGGAGCCAGAGCAGAAGCAGGATGGCGGTGTCGCCGAAGCTCGACGTCGCGCGGATACGCGGGTCGAACAGGCGCCGGTGGGCGAGCAGGCTGATGCCGATGAAGCAGGCGACGCCGGCAAGGCCGCCGACCACCATCGCCAGGACCTGCTTGAAGCCATGGGAGATATAGAGAGCGTCGAGCAGCCAGACGGGCGTCAGCAGCCCAAAGAAGTGGCCGACGAAGATGATCAGGATGCCGACATGGAAGAGGTTGGAGCCCCAGCGCAGCTGGCGCTTGCGCAAAAGCTGGGAGGAACCGGTCTTCCAGGTGTACGGCTCGCGGTCGAAGCGGATGAGGCTGCCGAGCAGGAAGACGGTGAGGCAGAGATACGGATACCAGCCGAAAAGGGCGCTGTTGATGGCGGAGGACATGGGGCTTCTCCTCAGGCGGCGGGTTGGGCGACGGCACGGCGCGCGGCGCGCATGCGAGTGCGCAGCCGGTCGACGGAACAGCCGTCCAGGGCGTCGCCGGGACCGAAGGTGACGGCGCTTTCTTCCCAGGCGGCATCGAGCGCGGCGAGATCGTCCGCCGCGCCCTCCGTCTCGGCCTCTGGCTCGGCTTCCGCCGGGCGGTCCGCGAGGGCGACGAGCGCCGACATGACGGCCGCATAGGGCGAGCCGCGCTTGGCCAGCCGCTCATCGAGCAGCATCAGGATTCCGGCCGTCTCGCCGAGAAGCGCCCGCGCCTCGTCGAGCGGGCGCGTCGACAGGAACTCCAGGAACAGCGGCAGATAGTCCGGCAGTTCGTTGGCCGTCAGGATCAGCCCGGCGCGCTCATAGTGAGCGGCAAGGTCCACCATCGCCTGGCCGCGATCACGGCTTTCGCCGTGGATGTGCTCGAAGAGATGCAGCGACAGGCGCCGCGTCTTGTCGAAGAGATCGACATAGGCCTCCTGAAGGGCAAAAAGATCGCCCTCCTCGATCTCGTTCAGCAGCCGCTGCAACTGGTGGCGGCAATCCGGCGCGACCAGGCCCTCGGAGGCGATGAGCGAGGCGATTTCGACGGTCGCCGCCTGAAGCTCCTCGGACGGATAGGCGAGGAGCGCCGATAGGGCCTTGAAGGTCAAAGCGGGAGCGGCGGTCATCAGGCGATCTCCATCGGATTGGTGGCCTTCTTCGGCTTCTTGGTGCCGAACAGGTTGAGTTCGCTGTCGCCACCCGAGCAGCCATTGCCGAAGGAGAAGCCGCAGGAGCCGCGCAGGTCCTGGCTGTCCTCGCTCCATTCGCGATGGGCGGTGGGAATAACGAAGCGGTCTTCGTAGTTGGCGATGGCCATGACGCGGTACATCTCCTCGATCTCCGCGCCGGTGAGGCCGACGCGGGTCGCCAGCGCCTCGTCGATGCGGCCGTCGACCGACTTCGCCCGCATGTAGCCGCGCATGGCGAGCATGCGCTCCAGCGCCAGGGCCACCGGCTCCTCATCGCCGGCCGTCAAAAGGTTGGCGAGGTATTTCAGCGGGATGCGGAGCGAGCGCACGTCCGGCATGTCGCCATCGACGCCCATCTTGCCGGCCGCCGCCGCCGACTGGATCGGCGAGAGCGGCGGCACGTACCAGACCATCGGCAAGGTGCGATATTCGGGATGGAGCGGGAAGGCGATCTTCCACTCCATCGCCATCTTCCAGACCGGCGAGTGCTTGGCCGCCTCGATCCAGGCGTCGGGCACGCCGTCGGCGCGCGCCTGGGCGATCACGGCCGGATCGTTCGGGTCGAGAAACAGCTTCAGCTGCTCCTCGTAGAGGGTCTTCTCGTCCGGCGCGCTGGCCGCCGCCTCGATGCCGTCGGCATCATAGAGCACGACGCCGAGATAGCGGATGCGCCCGACGCAGGTTTCCGAGCACACGGTGGGCTGGCCGGCCTCGATGCGCGGATAGCAGAAGATGCACTTCTCGGATTTGCCCGAGGACCAGTTGTAGTAGATCTTCTTGTAGGGGCAGCCGGAGACGCACATGCGCCAGCCGCGGCACTTGTCCTGATCGATGAGGACGATGCCGTCCTCCTCGCGCTTGTAGATGGCGCCGGAGGGGCAGGAGGCCGCGCACGCCGGATTGAGGCAGTGTTCGCACAGGCGCGGCAGGTACATCATGAAGGTGTTTTCGAACTCGCCGTAGATCTCCTTCTGAACACCCTCGAAATTGGCGTCGGCCGAGCGCTTGGAGAACTCGCCGCCGAGGATTTCCTCCCAGTTCGGCCCCCACTCGATCTTCTCCATGCGCTGGCCGGTGATGGCCGAGCGCGGGCGCGCGGTCGGGAATGCCCTGGATTCCTTGGCGGTGGAAAGGTGCTCGTAGTCGAAGGTGAAGGGCTCGTAGTAGTCGTCGATCTCTGGCAGGTCGGGATTGGCGAAGATGTTGGCCAGGACCCGCCACTTGGCGCCGATCCTCGGCTCGATCTTGCCGTTGGCCTTGCGGGTCCACCCGCCCTTCCACTTTTCCTGGTTCTCCCACTCGCGGGGATAGCCGACGCCGGGCTTGGTCTCGACGTTGTTGAACCAGGCGTATTCGACGCCTTCGCGGTTGGTCCAGACGTTCTTGCAAGTCACCGAGCAGGTGTGGCAGCCGATGCACTTGTCGAGGTTCAGGACCATCGCGATCTGGGCACGGATCTTCATTCTGCGGCCTCCATCGGCGCTTCGGCCGTCAAGGGATCTTCGAGCCAATCGACCTTCGCCATCTTGCGCACGACGATGAACTCGTCGCGGTTGGCGCCCACGGTGCCGTAGTAGTTGAAGCCGTAGGCGAGCTGGGCGTAGCCGCCGATCATGTGGGTGGGTTTGAGAACGATGCGCGTCACCGAGTTATGGATGCCGCCGCGGTTGCCGGTGATCTCAGATCCCGGCGTGTTCACGATCTTCTCCTGGGCGTGATACATCATCATCATGCCCGACTTGACGCGTTGGGAGACCACCGCCCGCGCCGTCAGGGCGCCGTTGGCGTTGAACACCTCGACCCAGTCGTTGTCGACGATGCCGGCGGACTTGGCGTCATCCTCGGAAATCCACACAACCGGGCCGCCGCGATTGAGCGTCAGCATCAAAAGGTTGTCGGAATAGGTGGAGTGGATGCCCCACTTCTGGTGCGGGGTGATGAAGTTGAGGGCGATCTCCTTGTTGCCGTTCGGCTTCATACCGGAGATGCCGCGCACCGCCTTCAAATCGACCGGCGGCTTCCAGGTCACGAGGCCCTCGCCGAAGGCGCGCATCCACAGATGATCCTGGTAGAGCTGCTGGCGTCCGGTCAGCGTGCGCCACGGGATCAGCTCATGGACGTTGGTGTAGCCGGCGTTGTAGCAGACCTTTTCGCTCTCGATGCCCGACCAGGTCGGCGAGGAGATGATCTTCCTCGGCTGGGCCTGGATGTCGCGATAGCGGATCTTCTCGTCCTCCTTCGGCAAGGCGAGATGGGTGTGGTCGCGGCCCGTCACCTTGGACAGCGCCTCCCAGGCCTTGACCGCGACCTCGCCGTTGGTTTCCGGCGCGAGCGAGAGGATCACCTCGGCCGCGTCGATATCGGTCTCGATCTTCGGCAGGCCCTTGGCCGCGCCCGTTGCGTGGACGCCGTTGAGACGGCCGAGGCCCTCGACCTCGTGGCCGGTCTTCCAGGCGATGCCCTTGCCGCCATTGCCGACCTTTTCCATCAGCGGACCGAGGGCGGTGAAGCGGGCATAGAGATTGGGATAGTCGCGGCTGACGACGGAGACGGTGGGCATGGTCTTGCCGGGGATCGGCTCTACCTCGCCGCGCTTCCAATCCGCGACGTCGAAGGCCTGCGCCATCTCGCCGGGCGAGTCGTGCTGGATCGGTGTGAGGACCACGTCCTCCTCGACGCCCAGCACCTCGGGCGCAACCTCGGAGAAAGTCTTCGCCAGCCCCTTGTAGATGTCCCAGTCCGAGCGCGCCTCCCATGCCGGGTCCACCGCCGCCGACAGCGGATGGATGAAGGGATGCATGTCGGAGGTGTTGAGGTCGTTCTTCTCGTACCAGGTGGCGGTGGGAAGGACGATGTCGGAATAGACGCAGGTGGTCGACATGCGGAAGTCGAGCGTCACCAGGAGGTCGAGCTTTCCTTCCGGCGCTTTGTCGTGCCAGACGACTTCCTTGGAACGCACGGCGCCCTCGGCGCCAAGGTCCTCGCGCTGCACCCCGTGCTTGGTGCCGAGGAGATGGCGCAGGAAATACTCGTGCCCCTTGCCCGACGAGCCAAGGAGGTTGGACCGCCAGACGAACATGTTGCGTGGCCAGTTGGCCGGATCGTCCGGATCGTGGCAGGACAGCTCCAGATCGCCCGATTTCAGCGCCTTGGCGACGTAGTCCTTCGGCTCCAGACCCGCCGCCTTGGCGTTGGCCGCGATGGTCAATGGGTTCTGCTTGAGCTGCGGGGCAGACGGCAGCCAGCCCATGCGCTCGGCGCGGACGTTGTAGTCGATGAAGCTGTCGTTCCACTCGCCGTCCGGCGCGGTCGGCGAGACGATCTCGGCGGCCGTCAGCGTCTCGTAGCGCCACTGGTCGGTGTGGGCATAGAAGAAGGACGTCGAATTCTGCTGGCGCGGCGGGCGCGCCCAATCGAGGGCGAAAGCCAGCGGCAGCCAGCCGGTCTGGGGCCGCAGCTTCTCCTGGCCGACATAGTGCGACCAGCCGCCGCCCGACTGGCCGATGCAGCCGCAGAACACCAGGAGATTGATGATCCCCCGGTAGCTCATGTCCATGTGGTACCAGTGGTTCAGGCCGGCGCCGAGGATCACCATGGAACGGCCGTCGGTCTTCTCCGCATTGGTGGCGAATTCGCGCGCCACGGTGACGATGGCGTCGCGCTTGACGCCGGTGACGCGCTCGGCCCAGGCCGGGGTGAACGGCACGTCGTCGTCGTAGTTCACGGCGACGTTGCCGCCGCCGAAGCCGCGGTCGAGGCCGTAATTGGCCATGGTGAGATCATAAACGGTGGCGACCTTCACGCGCTCGCCGGTCGCCGTCTCGATGGTCCTGACCGGCAGGTTGCGGGTCAGGATCTCGTCATGTTCGGTGGCGGTAAAGTGCTCGCTCGCCCGGCCGCCGAAATAGGGGAAATCGACCGGCGCGAACTCCGCGCCCTCCCCCGCCAGCGACAGCTTCAGGCGGATGTCGCGGCCCTCGCCGTCCTTCTCCTCGAGGTTCCACTTGGCTTCCTCGCCCCAGCGGTAGCCGATGGCGCCGCGCGGCGCGACGGGTTCGCCCGACGCCTCGTCGATGGCGACGGTCTTCCACTCGGGATTGTTGGCCTCGCCGAGACCGCCGGCGAGCTCCGAGGCCCGCAGCAGCCGCTCGGGCACCAAGCGGCCGCCCTTCTCGGCGAGACGGACCAGGAACGGCATGTCGGTGTAGCGGCGGGCATAATCGCCGAAATAGCCGACCTGCCGGTCGAGATGGTATTCGCGCAGGATGACGTGGCCCATGGCGAGCGCCAGCGCCGCATCCGTGCCCTGCTTCGGGTTCAGCCAGATGTCGGCGAACTTGGTCGCCTCGGCATAGTCCGGGCTGACGACGGCGCTCTTGGTGCCCTTGTAGCGGACCTCGGTGTAGAAGTGGGCGTCGGGCGTGCGCGTCTGCGGCACGTTGGAGCCCCAGACGAGTAGGAAGCCGGCATTGTACCAATCGGCCGATTCCGGCACGTCGGTCTGTTCGCCCCAGGTCTGGGGGCTCGCCGGCGGCAGATCGCAATACCAGTCGTAGAACGACATGCAAGTGCCGCCGAGAAGGCTGAGATAGCGTGAGCCGGCGGCGTAGGACACCATCGACATGGCCGGGATCGGCGAGAAGCCGATGATGCGGTCGGGACCATGCTTCTTAGCGGTGTAGGCATTGGCGCTGGCGATGATCTCGTTGACCTCGTCCCAGGTCGAGCGCACCAGGCCGCCATGGCCTCGGATCGAGGTATAGGCGTGGCGCTTGTCCGCATCCTCGACGATCGAGGCCCAGGCAGCGACCGGCGACAGCTTCGCCCGCGCCTCGCGCCACAGCTTCAGGAGCCGGCCGCGCACCATCGGGTATTTCACCCGCGCGCCGGAATAGAGGTACCAGCTGTAGGAAGCGCCGCGCGCGCAGCCGCGCGGCTCATGGTTGGGCAGGTCCGGCCGCGTGCGCGGATAGTCGGTCTGCTGCGTCTCCCAAGTCACGATGCCGCCCTTGACGTAGATCTTCCACGAGCACGAGCCGGTGCAGTTCACGCCATGGGTGGAGCGGACGATCTTGTCGTGCTGCCAGCGCTTGCGGTAGCCGTCCTCCCAGGAACGATCCTCGCTGGTGACGATGCCGTGCCCATCGGAGAAGGGCTCCACCGTCTTGCGGAAGAAGGTCAGCCGGTCGAGAAATTGGGACATGATTGCTTCCTTGCGGGCTGATTATTCGGCGGGGGTCGCGGCGATGGCGCGGTCCGCGTGTTCGATGTCGTAGAGGTGGCCGCCCTTGCGGGTGTAGAGCGCGAAGGTCAGCACAACGCAGGTCACGTAGAAGGCCATGAAGCACCACAGGGCCGCCTCGGGGCCGCCGGTGAAGGCGATCGACGTGCCGTAGCTCTTGGGGATGAAGAAGGCGCCGTAGGCGGCGATGGCCGAAGTAAAGCCGATGATCGCCGCCGACTCCTTCTCCGCCTGGCGCAGGCGCGTCGCCGCGTCGGCCTTGGGCATCAGCCGGTCCATGTCCTTGCGCATGATCGCCGGGATCATCTGGAAGGTGGAGGCGTTGCCGACGCCGGTGGCGAAGAACAGCACCATGAACATGGCGAAGAAGCCCCAGAACGCCCCCGGCTGCTCCTTGATCGACAGGAAGAACAGGACGCCGCCGACGGCGAGGATCATGGCGATGAAGGTCCAGAAGGTGACGCGCCCGCCGCCCCAGCGGTCCGAGCACCAGCCGGTCAAGGAGCGCGACAATGCGCCGACGAGCGGCCCGAGAAAGGCGAAGGCGAGCGCGTCGACCATCGGGAACTGGGTCTTCATCAGCAGCGGGAAGCCCGCCGAATAGCCGATGAAGGAGCCGAAGGTGCCGGTGTAGAGCCAGCACATGGCCCAGTTGTGCTTGCGCTTGAAGATCACCGACTGCTCGGCGAAGGAGGCCTTGGCCGAGGCGATGTCGTCCATGCCGAACCAGCAGGCGAGCGTCGCCACCACCAGGAACGGCACCCAGACGAAGCCGGCGTTCTGAATCCACAATGTCGTGGTGGCGCCCGCGATCGTCGCCGTCTCGGGGTCGCCCGCGATCGCCCCGAAGACGCCCATGGTGATGACGAAGGGCACCACGAACTGGACGACCGAGACGCCGAGATTGCCGAGCCCGGCATTGAGCGCGAGGGCATTGCCCTTCTCGCGCTTGGGATAGAAGAACGAGATGTTGGCCATGGAGGAGGCGAAGTTGCCGCCGCCGAAGCCGCAGAGCAGGGCGAGAACCGCCATCACCCCATAGGGCGTCGTCGGGTCCTGCACGGCAAAGCCAATGCCGACGGCCGGCACGAGCAGCGAGGCCGTGGTCAGGGTCGACCACAGGCGGCCGCCGAAGATCGGCACCATAAAGGAATAGAAGATGCGGAGCGTTGCGCCGGAAAGGCCCGGCAGCGCCGCCAGCCAGAAGAGCTGGCCGGTGGTGTACTGGAAGCCGACCAGCGGCAACTTGGCGACGACCACCGACCAGACCTGCCAGATGGCGAAGGAGAGCAGCAGCGCGGGAATGGAGATCCACAGATTGCGGCTGGCCGTGCGGCGGCCGGTCTGCCGCCAGAAGGCAGGCTCTTCCGGACGCCAATCTTGGATGAGGTGAGAAGACATCTTTCGTGTCCTGGATCGGAGAAGAAGAGAGAAGCGAAGCAGCTATTCGGCCGGTGCGATACGACCCGCCGGAGCGGCGGATGCGCTCGACTCATCGGCGGGGGCTGGCGCCGGGAACGGGCGATCCGGCACGTCGCTGAGGAACCGTTCGCCCATCAGCGCCGGGTACTTGCGGGCCTCCATGCGCCGGATGGCGACATGCATCCACATGGTCGACACGGCGACGATGAGGAACATCAGCATGAAGCAGCTGGTCCACACGCCGGTGATGTCGTTGAGCGCGCCGAAAGCGATGGGCAGGACGAAGCCGCCGAGACCGCCGATCATGCCGACGAGGCCGCCGACCGAACCGACATGCTCGGGATAGTAGACCGGGATGTGCTTGTAGACCGCGGCCTTGCCGAGCGACATGACGAAGCCGAGGACCACCGTCAGCATGACGAAGACCGGCAGGCTGACGCCGAACGAAAAGGCGATCGGCCCCTTGATGCCGGAGACGACGTAGCTCGTCTCGGGATAGCTCAGCACGAAGAGGCAGACGAGCGACACGAGGAAGGTGAGATACATGATCGCCCGCGCGCCCCAGCGGTCCGACATCCAGCCGCCGAGGGCGCGGAAGACGGAGGCCGGCAGGGCATAGGTCGCCGCTAGCATGCCGGCGGTGGCGAGCGGCAGATCGTAGGCGCCGACATAGTAGCGCGGTAGCCAGCTGGCGAGCGCGACGAAGGCGCCGAAGACGAAGAAGTAATAGGTGGCGAAGCGCCACACCTGAAGATGCTTCAGCGGCTCCAGCTGGTTGAGCGCGGAGGCAGCCTTGCTGCCGCTCTTGCGGCGCGCCATCTGCGCCGGGTCTTCCTTGGTCAGCAGAAAAAAAGCGACGGCGACGATGGCCAGGACGGCGGCATAGATGCGGGCTGTCTCCTGCCAACCGAAGGCGAGGACCAGGAAGGGCGCGCCGAAATTGGTGACGGCCGCGCCGACATTGCCGGCGCCGAAGATGCCGAGCGCCGTGCCCTGCCGCTCCTTCTCGAACCAGCGCGACACATAGGCGACGCCGACGATGAACGAGCCTCCGGCGAGGCCGACGCCGAGGGCGGCCAGCAGGAACATCTCATAGGTCTCGGCCTTGGAAAGCAGGAAGCAGGCGACCGCCGTCAGCAGCATCTGGATCGAGAAGATGCGGCGACCGCCAAACTGCTCGGTCCAGACGCCGAGCAAGATGCGGCTGACCGAGCCGGTCAGGACCGGGGTTGCGACGAGGAGACCGAACTCCGTCTCGCTGAGGCCGAGCTGCTGCTTGATGCGCACGCCGATGATGGAGAAGATCGTCCAAACGGCAAAACATGCGGTGAAGGAGATGGTGCTGTAGGCCAGCGCCCGATTCTGCTCCCCACGACTGATCCCTGCTCGCTGGTCCATCCTGTCCTCTCAGCGTTCACGCCTTACCCCCAAGGCACACGCAAAGGATCGCCGCGCGTCCAGCAATGCTCTTTGATATCGATCAAAGTATCTTCTCTATGGCGTAGAAATAATCCAAGCGGTCATATAGTTTATCCATGGGATTGAAATTGTATTTTCTTAGCTAATGAGGATTTGTTTTGCATGATTGACAATTATCAATCGTCCATGCGAAATCAATCGATCTCCTGAACGGGGGCTTCCGCCATGCGCCAAGAAGACATCGACAGGGTTCGTGCTCTGCGCTTGTTCCGCGACGTCGCGGATGAAACGTTCGAGACTCTCCTCAGGGCGAGCTTCCTGCAGCGCTTCCCGCGCGGCCTGACGCTCATTCGAGAGAGCGAGCCTGCGGATTTCCTTCACGTGGTGATCGAGGGCGCGGTGGAGATGTTCGCGGCGGGAAACGGCCGGGAGACGACGATCAGCCTCGTTCACCCGATCGGCGCCTTCATTCTGGCCGCCGTCTTGAAGGATCAGGTCAATCTGCAGTCGGCCCGCACGCTGGAGCCCTCGCAGATCCTGATGATCCCGGCGGTCAGCGTGCGTCAGGCCATGGAACGGGACCCGGCCTTCATGTCGGCGATCGTGGCGGAGCTGGCGACCGGCTATCGCACGGTCGTCAAGGATCTCAAGAATCAGAAGCTGCGAACGGGCGCGGAGCGGCTGGCCAACTGGCTGTTGCGTCAGGAAAAGGAGCGTGGCGCCGGCGGCAAGGTGGAGATCGATGTCGAGAAGCGCACCCTCGCCGCTCTCCTGGGGATGACGCCGGAAAACCTTTCACGCGCCTTGGCGACGTTGAAGCAGCATGGCGTCGCGGTGCGCGGCGCCCAAATCGAGATCAACGAGCGCGACCGCCTGGTCCGCTTCGCGCATCCCGACCCATTGATCGACGACTACGACATCTGACGGCACATCGTCAGGCGCGAACAAGCTCCGGAAACATGCTCGCCTCGTGAAGAGCCGTAGCCACGCCCGTCACCGGCCGCCCAAGCGTTCCAAAAGCCGAACCCAGGCGGTCATGCCCAGCCGGAAATTGCTGAGCCGCAGGAACTCGTTGGGGGCGTGGTAGTCCTCGTCCGAGGTGGAAAACGAGAAGAACACCGTCCCGACCTCGAGGTGTTTTTCGAACACCGAGCCGATGGGGATGGTGGCGCCCATGGCGACGCGGATCGGCCGCGCGCCCAAAAGATCCTGCAACACGTCCTGGACGATTGCGAGGGCCGGCAGGTCTGGATCGATGGAGAAGGCGGACGTGCCCGGCCGGTGGTCGACGAAATCGAGGCGATAGCCGCTCGGCTTGACGCGTTCGAGATGCGCCACAATGGAATCGAACACGCGGTCGGGGTCCTGCCCACGAACCAGCCGGCAGGTGATCTTGGCCGACGCCGTGGCGGGAATGACGGTCTTCGTACCGTGACCGCTATAGCCGCCGGTTACGCCGTTGAGCTCGAGCGTCGGGATCAGCCATTGCCGGGTCAGCAGGTCCTCGCCGCCGGGCATCGGCTCGGGAGCCGGAGCGCCGATCTCCTCGAAATACCGCCCTGTATCGAAGCCGAGGCCTTGGATAGCCTTGACGACGGCCGGGTCGGGTGGAAGAGCATCATCGGCGAACCCTTCCACCAGCACATTGCCGTCGTCGTCGTGGAGGGTGGCGAGCATTCCGATAAGAGCGCGCACGGCATTGGGGGCGCTGCCGCCATGCCGGCCGGAATGGAGGTCCTTGGCGGCGCCATGAAGAATCACGTCGAGCGCCACCAGCCCGCGGCCCGCGACCGTCACCGAAGGCAGATCCGGCCGCCACATGGCGCCATCGGCCGAGATCACCAGATCGCAGCCGAACCGTTCGGCATTGGCGGCGACCATGCTCTCAAAGTGCGGGCTGCCGGTTTCCTCTTCGCCCTCGATCAGGAATTTCAGGTTGACCGGCAGGTCCTTTCGGCAGTCCCGGTAGGCGCGAGCCACCAGGATCGGGATCAGCAGCGGGCCCTTGTCGTCGGAGACGCCGCGCGCATAAAGCCGGTCTTCGCGGACGGTCGGCTCGAAAGGCGGGGTCTGCCACTTGTCGAGCGGATCGGGCGGCTGCACGTCGTAATGGCCATAGACCAGCACTGTCGGGGCGCCGGCGATTTCGGGGCCCTGGGCGAAGACGCCAGGATGACCGGCGGTTTCGATGAGCTCGACAGTCGGTAGGCCGGAGCGGCGCAACGCATCGGCGACGAATTCCGCCGCCTCCCTGATGCCGGCCTTGTAGGCGGGATCAGTGGAGACGCTGGCAATGGCGCAGAAGGCCTCGAGTTCGCGGAGGCTTTCGGCGGCATGGGCCGCGAGATGGGCTTCGACCGTTGCCGTCACTTGCCGCCATCCACACTGAGAACCTGCCCGGAAATCCAGCCCGCCTGTTCGGAGGCAAAGAACATCACGGCATTGGCGATATCGTCAGCAGATCCCAGCCGCTTCATCGCGATGTTCTGGATCAGCTTCTGCTGCCCCTCTTCGCCCATCGCGTGCCATTGGCGCTCGGTGGTCGGGTTGGAACGCACGAAGCCGGGCGCGACGTTGTTGACGGTGATCCCGAACGGGCCGAGCTCATGCGCGAGCTGACGCGTGAGGCCGATCTGCGCGGCCTTGGCGCTGGCATAGGCCTGGATGCCGGTGAGGCTGATGCCGAGGCCCGCGCCGGACGAAATGTTGATGATCCGGCCCGCGCCCTTTGCCTTCATGCCGGGCACGACGGCCTGGGACATGAAGAAGGCACCAGAGACGTTCACGTCAAAAATCGCCTGCCAGTCGCTCTCGGAGATGTCCTCGATGGGCCGGCCAACCTGTCCGCGCACGCCGCCCGCATTGTTGACCAGGATGTCGATGGGCCCGGTCCTTTCGATGGCCGCCCGCACCGCCGCGCAATCACCGACGTCCAGGGTGAAGACCGAAACCGCCCCGTCCGAAAGCCGCTCGGTCTCGGCGAGCCCTTCCGCATTGACGTCGCAGGCGAAGACCTTTGCCCCGTTGGCGGCGAAGGCAAGCGCTATGGCGCGGCCGAAGCCATGGGCCGCGCCTGTCACCAGGACGGCTTTTCCCGAAAACGCGATATCCACTGTGCCCTCTTCGCCGGTCAGGATGCGCGGCCGAGCGCGAGCAGGTTGTCGGCCGAAAACGAGCGCTGCCCGTTTTCCATCTCGATGATCATGCCGATCAGCCGGCTCGTCAGCGGCGTGGGCACGCCCAGGCGCCGCCCGGTTTCGACGATGGGCCCAAGCTGGTGCTCGGCCTCCGTCCGGCGCTTGCGGATCGCGAGATCGCGCCAGATCCCCGAATGGGACTTGGCCGAGCGGCGGTTGAACGCCACCATGTCATCGAAGCTCTTGTCGATCAGCGATTGCGGCGCGCCGGGCGCGAAGGCGGCGGGATCGAAGCCGTTGAAGGCTTCGGTCGTAACCCCGTTGGCCTTGGCGACCGCCCCCACCTCCTGCCCGAGCGCCGTCAGCGCCGGCCGGAACGCGGGGTTGGCCATGCAGTCGGCGATGCCGTCATTGGTCAGCGCCGTCGCAAAGAGCTGCGCGCCATAGATCAGCTTGCCCCACAGATACCCCCAGATGTTGGCGGTCAGCACGGCATTGGGCTCGAAGTCCTGTAGCAGGCGATGGAGTTCGATGACGCGGTCGGTTTCTTGCCCGTCGAGTTCGCCGACAACGACGGCGCCGCGCCCGGAATACTGGACCACGCCCGGCTCCAGGTAGTCGGCGCCGAAATTGACGAAACAGCCGACTGTTCGCTCACGCCCGACGATCTTCTCGATCACCAGTTCGTTGAGGCCGTTCTGCGCGGAGATCACGCAGCCCTGCGCCGAAAGATGCGGGGCAAGAGCGCTGGCCGCCGCTTCGGTATGAAGCGCCTTGACGCACAGGAACGCGCGCTCGAAGCTGCCCTCAACCTCATCGGAAAGAAACGCGGGGGCGCGGACGACGTCCTCGAAGATCGGGCCGACGATCTTGAGGCCACGCTCGTTGATGGCCGCGACATGCTCGGGAACGTTGTCGACGAAGACGACCTCGTGACCGGCCCGGATCAGCCCCGCGCCGAGCGAACCGCCAATGGCGCCAGCGCCCCAGATCAGGATCGGCGCCCTCACGCCCAGCCCTCCTCGAGCAGCGCGCGCGTTTCGGCGACGGCGACGTCCCAGATGGCCTGCATGTCCGTATCGGGTCGCTCGTAATGGCCGCCGAAATTTCCGTCCCCGAGATATTTCCGCACGCCGGCGGGGTCGAGCACGCGCATATAGGCAAGGTCGATCATGGGCTTGCGCTGCGTCGGCTGCGTCACGCCGGGCAGGCGCGTCCAGGCGAAGTTCTCCATCCAGGAGGCGTGCGAGGCGACACTGTCGATCTCCTGCACCTTTGCGAAGGTCTTGGGCGCATTCCACCAGTTGTGGAATTTCACCTGCACGCCGGGATTGTCGGCCATCCATTCGATGGCGAGGCTACCGGCCGGATTGTTGCCGCCATGGCCGTTGCAGATCAGGATGCGCTTGAACCCCTGGCGCGCCATCCCGTCGAGGATGTCGCGGATGATGGCGATGTAGGTCGCGTTCCGGAGGCTGATGGACCCCGGATAATCGAGGAAATACGGCGTGATGCCATAAGCCAGGACGGGAAAGACCGGAACGCCCAGGGGCTCGGCCGCGTCGAGCGCCACCTTTTCGGAAAGGATGGAATCGACGGAGAGCGAGAGCCCCGCATGCTGCTCCGTGCTGCCGAGCGGCAGGACGGCCCGGTCGTCACGCTTGAGGTAGGCCTCGACCTGACTCCAGTTCATTTCGGCGATTTTCATGATGCTTCCTTTTGCACGTCGGGCTGGTGGCCGGTCGATTGCACGATCAGGGGCATGACAAGGCGTTCAATGTCGCCGGGATCGGGGGTATGGCGGTACTCGATGAAGGTCAGCCCTTCGGGCGCCCGGTCCATGACGCGGTCCGCGCCTGTCGAATAGACGACCACGCTTGCCTGCTTCAGCATGTCGGCAAGCGCCGGGTCATCCAGGTTTGTGGCGGCGACGGTCTGCACGTGAGCCGCAAAGCGCTGAACACCGGACTTGAGAATGGGCAGAAAATCGGGAAACAGCGACACCACCACGATACTCGACATCGGATCGAGCGAAGCGAGCGCGAGCCGCGTCGCCTCGGACGGAATGAAGCGGATCGAGACCACCTTGGTGGCGGGCAAAAGCGCCGAAACCTCCCGGTGCCGATTGGCGAAAGTCAGCGCGAGATCGGCGGAGCTCGTCCGGTCGCGGAGATCCCGGCTCCGCTGGATGTCGTCGAGCGTGACCGGCTCCACGGTCGCTCCACTACCCAGGCGCGCGGCGATGAAGCGGGCGTAGCTGGTGGTCGCCTCGGGAAACATCCCCACCATCACCACGCTGAAGCGCCGCCCTAGGCTCAGCCGGTAGTTGAGCCGGGCATTGAACAGCGCGCTCACATCGGCGGAACGGATGCCCATCTTGAGCGCCTGGTCTATCAGGCCATCGATCTGCCTGTGCAGCGCAACCACGGAGGGACGGGCGGCCATGCGCGCCTGGGAACTGTCGGCGACATAGGTGCCGGCGCCGGGCCGGGTCTCGATCAGCCCATCGCTCTTGAGATCGCGATAAACGAGACTCACCGTCATCGGCGCGACGCCCGCCTGCTCGGCGAGGTCGCGGACGGAGGGCAATGGGTCGCCCACCAGCAGCTCGCCACAGGCGATGCCGTACTCGATGACACCCTTGAGCTGCAGACGGATGGGGACCTGTAGATCCCGGTCTATGCGGAAGTCCATCAACCAAACCCGATTTGTACCATGGTGCTAGCACACTCGTCGCTCAGGCCACAAGCCGTTCTATGAAGCAAGAACATTGCCGCCGATAATCGCGAAAATGGCCGTTGACAGACCGAAAATCGCGTGGAACGTTACGGTCTATTAGAACACCTTGACAGGGAACAGCGACCATGAAGACTGTGATCACAGCCGCCCTGGCGGTTACTCTTCTGTTCGGCGTCAGCCAGTCTGCGCTCGCAGTCGATCGTGGCGGCACCCTCGCCTATGGCCGCTATGCCGACAGCCTGTTCCTCGAACCCGTGCTCAACGATGGCAATGTCGACATCTGGGTCCTGTCCAACCTCTACGATACGCTGATCTTGCCGACCGACGACGGCCAGGGGCTGCGCCCCGGTCTTGCGACCGACTGGAAGGTTTCCGAGGACGGGCTTTCCGTCACCCTCACCCTGCGCGACGGCATCAAGTTCTCCGATGGCTCGCCGATTACGGTCGACGACGTGAAATGGTCGCTCGAGCGAGCGGCCAAGCCCGACAACGGGATCTGGCAGTTTCTGGTCCAGTCCATCGACCATGTGGAGACCGAGGGCGACAAGACGGTCGTGATCAAACTGAAGAAGACCGATCCGGCGATCCTCTCGGCGCTGACGGTGTTCAACACCGGCATCATGCCGAAAAAGCTGTTCGAGGCGGCTGCGGGCGCAACCGATGCCGAAAAGGCCAAGGCCTTTGCCGAGCACCCAGTCAGCTCCGGCCCCTTCATGCTCCAGTCCTGGCAGAAGGGCGCGGACATGAAGCTCGCCAAGAACCCCTATTACTGGGACAAGGGCGAGGATGGGCAGCCTTTGCCCTATCTCGACGGCATCGACTTCCAGGTCATCCCCGATGATGCCACCCGCATTCTCAAGCTCCAGTCGGGCGAGTTGCAGGGCGCCGAGTTCATTCCCTATGCCCGGGTGAGCGAACTCAAGAACGACGACAATATCAACATGGAGCTGTTCCCCTCGACCCGCGTCGAGTACGTCACGCTCAACGTCCGGCCGCAGCTCAACGGCAAGGACAATCCGCTGAGCAACGAGAAATTCCGCCAGGCGCTCAACTACGCCACCAACAAGCGGGCCATCATCCAGATCGTGACCCACGGGGTCGGGACCGAGATGACCTCGTTCATGTCGAAGGCGACGCCGCTCCACGCCGGCGACACGCCGCTCTACCCTTATGACATCGCCAAGGCCAAGCAGCTGATGAGCGAGTCCGGGGTCCCCGCCGGCTCCGAACTCACGCTCCTGACGCTTGCCGGCAACCAGGACGAGGTCGGGATCGCGACAGCCCTGCAGCAGATGTGGCAGGCGCTGGGCGTCAAGCTCAACATCCAACAGGTGGACAACGCCAGCCGCACCGAGCAGTACCGCGCAGGCACCTTCCAGATGCGCCTCGCCGCCTGGACCGATGACATCGCCGACCCCAACGAGATCACCTCGTACTTTGCCTATTCGCCCACCATCGATGCCATTCACACCAGCTGGAAGAACGACGAGGTCAACAAGCTGTTCGAGCAGTCGCAGTCGGAGACGGATCCGGAGAAGCGGCGAGAGGAATACGCCCGCATCCAGGAGATCTTCAACAGCACCGGTCCGATCGTGCCGCTCTACGAAACGCCCTACCCGGTGGCGCTTTCCAAGAAGGTCCACGACTTCGTGCAGATCCCGCTCGGCAACAACATCTTCCGCTCGACCTGGATGAGCAAGTAAACTCGCATCCGCCCGTGGCCGAACCGGCCACGGGTTTCCCTCCGGCCTCTGCCGCGGAGCATTTCATCCCTTGTCGCTGCTGCCCTATATCTTTCGCCGCATTCTTCAGCTGATCCCGACGCTCGTCTTCATCCTGGTCGTCGTCTTCGTGCTGGTGCGGCTGCTTCCCGGAGACCCCGCGAGCGCGCTGATCGGCGACCGGGCGCTCGATGCCGACGTCCAGCGGATCAACCACGAATTGGGGCTCGATCAGCCCTTGCCGGTGCAGTTCCTGTATTTCCTGAAACAGGTCGCAACGGGCGACCTCGGCAATTCGCTGTCGCTGAAGGCGCCGGTGATCGACATCGTCGCGCAGCGCCTTCCCGTCACCATCCTTCTCACCACCATGGCGGCAGTCATCGCATTGCTCTTTGCCGTGCCGCTGGCCTTTCTCGCCGCTCTGAGGCAGGACGGGGTCGTCGACACCGTCATCCGGGGCGTGTTCCAGGTCGGGCTCTCCATGCCGGTTTTCTACCTCGGCCTCGTCCTGCTGACGGTCCTCGCCGCCGGGCTCCATTGGTTCCCCGTCGGCGGCTATGGCGAAACCTTCCCCGATCGGGTTTACCACCTGTTCCTGCCGGCCCTTACCCTCGCGCTCAGTCTTGCCGCCGTCCTGATGCGAAATCTGCGATCCGCGATCATCGGAGTGCTCGGGGCAGAATATGTCGATTTCGCGCGCGCCAAGGGGCTGAAATCGCGGCTCATCCTGATCCGGCACGTCCTGCGCAACGCGTTGATCTCCACGGTCACGCTGTTCGGCCTCTCGGTCGGCACGCTCCTGGGCGGCGCCGTGATCACCGAAACCGTGTTCGCCGTTCCCGGTGCGGGGCGCCTGATGATCGATTCCATCTACGGCCGTGATTATCCCATGGTGCAGGGCCTTACTCTCGCCCTTGCCGTGCTGGTGTCGCTGACCTTCCTCCTCACCGATATCGTGCAGGCATGGCTCGATCCGCGGGTGGCGCGATGACTGTCGCCGCCCCCACCGCGACCACCACGCCTCGGCGGCGGCGCGCCCGCCTTCTGCGCCTGCCCTCGACCCTCATCGCCGGGGCAATCATCCTGCTGGTCAGCCTGTTGCTGGCGCTGTTTCCGCAGCTGATCGCGCCTTACGATCCGACCGCCTTCGACTACAATGCGCTTCTTGCGCCGCCGAGCGCGGCCCATCTCCTGGGCTCGGACAGCTTCGGGCGCGACGTGCTTTCGCGCGTCATCCACGCCTACGGGCTCGATCTCCAGATCGCGGTCTTCGCCACCGTCCCCGCCTTTACCGTGGGTGTCATCGTCGGCGCCCTCGTGGGCTATGCCGGCGGCTGGGTGGAAGCGGTGTTCGGGCGCGTCGTCGACGCGGTCATCACCTTTCCCTTCCTGGTGCTGGTGATCGCCATCGTGGCCGTTCTCGGCCCTGGCCTCACCAACATGTACATTGCCGTCGGCGTCGTGGGCTGGGTGTTCTATGCCCGGCTCGTCGCGGCGGAGGTCAAGGTGCAGAAGCGCCTCGACTATGCCGACGCCGGCCGGGTCATGGGCTACCGCCCCCTGCGCATCATCTTTCGGCACCTCCTACCCAACTCGATCACGCCGGCCATCGTCTACTGGATGACCGACATGGCGCTTGCCATCCTTCTGGGTTCGAGCCTTGGTTATCTGGGTCTTGGCGCGCAGCCGCCTGCCTCGGAATGGGGTGTGCAGATCGCGGACGGCAAGAACTTCATGAACACCGCCTGGTGGATATCCGTTTTCCCCGGCGTTGCCATCGTCATCACCGGACTTGGTTTCTCGCTTCTCGGCGACGGCCTCGCCGAACTCTTGAGGACGCGCAAATGAGCGCCCTCCCGTCTCAGGCACTGACGCCGGCGCTTTCTGTCCGCGATCTCACGACGACCTTCGTCACATCGGCCGGCCGGGTGACGGCCGTCGACAATGTCGGCTTCGACGTGTTCCCCGGAGAGGTGCTCGGCCTCGTGGGCGAATCGGGCTCGGGCAAGAGCGTGACCCTTCGCTCGATCATGCGGCTGATCCACGCCCCTGGCGTGGTGGGCGGCTCGGTGCTCTGGCAGGGGCGCGATCTTGTCACCATGCCTGAGCGCGAGCTGCGGCGCATCCGTGGCGCCGAGATCGCCATGATCTTTCAGGAGCCGATGACCGCTCTCAACCCGGTTCTCCCGGTTGGCCTCCAGATCGAGGAAAACCTCAAGGCGCATACCCCACTCGATCGGGCCGGCCGCACGAAACGTGCCCTTGAACTGATGGACCTCGTCGGCATTCCCGAGGCACGGCGCCGTCTGTCGGATTATCCGCACCAGTTCTCGGGCGGCATGCGGCAGCGGGCGATGATTGCCATCAGCCTCGCGAGCAACCCGAAGCTTTTGCTCGCCGACGAGCCGACCACGGCGCTCGACGTCACCATCCAGGACCAGATCCTGAAGCTCATTCTCGAACTCAAGCGCGAGCTCGGCATGTCCGTGGTGTTCGTCACCCACGACCTTGGCGTGGTCGCAGCCACCTGCGACCGCATGGCGGTGATGTATGCCGGACGCATCGTCGAGACCGGAGAGGTCGCGAGCGTGTTCGCAAAGCCGCGACATGCCTACACGCGCGGGCTCCTGGGCTCGGTTCCTCGCAGCGGTGCGGAACGCACGATGCTCCTGTCCATCGACGGCACGCCCCCAAGCCTTGCCGCGATCCCGCCGGGCTGCCCCTTCAACCCGCGCTGCAGCTTTGCGACAGAGGTGTGTCGCACTGTGGTGCCGCCCTTGGATGAAGTCAGTCCCGCGAGGCTCGCCGCGTGCCACCATCACGACCGCGTCGCAGCGGCGGGATCGCCGGTCGCATGATGATCCCAATGAACGACACCGTCATCTCCGCCGAAGAGGTCAGCAAGCAGTTCACCCTGCCGCAGACCATGTCGCGCCGGCTGCGCGGCGCGCCCCAGCTTGCCGTGAACGCGCTGAATGGCGTGAACTTCACGCTCAAGCGCGGGGAAACGCTCGGCATCGTCGGCGAATCCGGATGCGGCAAGTCGACCCTTGCGCGCGTTCTGGTCGGACTACTCGACTGCACCGAGGGGAAGGTGATGTTCGAAGGGAACGACATCGCCTATCTGCGGGGCAACGCCCGGCGCAGCTACAACCGCCGGGTCCAGATGATCTTCCAGGACCCCTATTCCTCGCTCAACCCCCGCATGACCGTGCGGCAGGTGCTGACCGAGGCCCTGCATGTCCACCGCATGCGACCGCGCGCCGAAATTCCTGGCCGGATTGCCGAACTGCTCGATCTGGTGCGGCTGCCCGACGATGCGGCGGACCGTTACCCGCATGAATTCTCGGGCGGCCAGCGCCAGCGCATCGGCATTGCCCGAGCCCTTGCCGTGGAGCCCGACGTGCTGGTGGCGGACGAGCTTGTCTCGGCCCTCGACGTCTCGGTTCAAGCACAGGTGGTCAACCTGCTTCTGCAGCTGCAGGAGAAGCTGCACCTGACCGTGGTGTTCGTCGCCCACGACCTTCGCCTCGTGCGCCACATCTCGCACCGGGTGGCGGTGATGTATCTCGGTAGCATTCTCGAGATCGGGCCGACCGAGGCCCTGTTTTCGACGCCGCGCCAGCCTTACACGCGCGCGCTCCTCGATGCGGCGCCGGAGCTCGACCCCACGCACAGGACGACGAGCGTCGCGGCGCGCGGCGAGCTGCCGAGCCCCATCAACCTGCCCGTCGGGTGCCCGTTCAACACGCGTTGCCCATTCGCGTTCGACCGCTGCTTCGTCGAGCGGCCGCTCCTCACCGAGCGCGGCCCCATGCACCGGGCGGCCTGCCACCTGACCGACTTCGGGCTCGCGCCCGCCGCCGTTCCTCCAATGCAAACCGAGGCGGTTTCATGAGCTACGCCGATTTCGAAGCGCGGATGGCGCAGGTCAACGACCTGCTCTCCGTCCTCAATCTCCTCGCCTGGGACGCCCGCACGCAGATGCCGTCCGGTGGGGTGGTGACGCGCGGCCAGCAGGTCGCCACCATCACGGCGCTGGCGCGCGACCTCGTCACCGGCGATGCCATGCAGCGCGCCATCGAGGGCGCCCGCGCGGAGGTGTCCGGCGATCCGATCCGCCAGCGGGCCCTCGATCAGGCCGCCCGGGACATCGGCACCCTTTCCCGCGTTCCCGCCGAGTTGATTTCGGAAGCGGCGGAACTGAAGACCGTCGCGCATTCCGCCTGGGTGGACGCGCGGGCCAAGAACGACTTCGCCGCCTACGCGCCGGTACTCGAGCGGATGTTCGCGATCCAGCACAAGATCGCCGATGCGATCGGCTACGCCGACCATCCCTATGATGCGATGCTGGCGCTTTACGAGCCGGACATGACCCTGGCGCAGCTTGAACCGACGTTCGACACGTTGAAGGCAGCGCTGGTGCCCCTGATCGAGCGGGCGCTGTCGGTGCCGGCGCCCCGTCAGGACTTTCTGTCCCGCTCCTACCCGATCGCCGCGCAGAAGGCCTTCGGTCTGCGGATCGCAGAAAAGTTCGGCTACGACATGAATCGTGGCCGGCTGGATGACACGATCCACCCCTTTGAAATCTCGTTCACCCGCAACGACGTGCGCATCACCAGCCGCTGGCGCGAGAACTGGCTGCCGGGCGGCTTCTTCGCTCTGTGGCATGAAGCGGGGCACGCCATGTACGAACAGGGCGCCGCACCCGAGATCACCCGGACGATCTTCGCGACCGATGTCGTCAACCTTTACGCCGTCGCCGGCGCCAGCTTCGGCATGCACGAATCCCAGTCGCGCCTTTGGGAAAACCGCGTCGGGCGCTCGTGTGAATTCTGGGAGCTGCATTTCGGCGCGTTGCGCGACACCTTTCCCGAACAGCTCGCCGATGTCACCGCGGAGGAGTTCTGGCGCTCGGTCAACGCGGTCCGGCCCGACTATATCCGCGTCGAGGCCGACGAACTCACCTACGACCTTCACATCATCCTGCGCAGCGAGATCGAAGCCGCCGTCATGACCGGCGAGGCCAAGGTCTCGGACCTCCCCGGTCTCTGGGCGGAGCGGATGAAGAGCTATCTCGGCCGCGACGTGCCCAACGACACGCTCGGCGTCCTGCAGGATGTGCATTGGTCGCACGGTTATGTCGGCAGTTTCCCCACCTACACGCTGGGCAACATCATGGGCGCGCAGTTCTTCGACGCGGCGCTGAAGGAGTCGGCCATCGCAACGGGGCTGGAAACCGGAGACTACGCCCCGCTTCGCGGCTGGCTAACCGAGAACATCTACCGCCATGGCCGCGCGTCGAGCCCGGCCGAAACGCTCCAACGCGTAACCGGCGGGCCACTCGACACCGCGCCCTATATCGCTCGCCTGACCGACAAGGTCGACGCGCTGACCGGTGTGTCGAGATGACGGCGATGACCATCGTCACCGCCGATCTCTACGATCAGCACCATGCCGTGCTGCAGGTGTGCGAACTGCAGTTCCGCTCCTTCGGCAAGCGCTCTTCGCTCGCCGGCCCCTGCTCGACCCTCTCCACCTTCGAAGACCACACCCCGGTGCTGGAGGCGCTGTCGGAACCCGGAAACGGCCGTGTGCTCGTCGTCGACGGCCGGGGCTCGCTGCGCGTCGGCATCATGGGCGATCGCCTGGCCAAGATCGGCGCGGACAATGGCTGGGCCGGCCTCGTCATCCACGGCGCCATCCGCGACAGCGCCGGCATCAACGCGCTAGATCTCGCGGTCAAGGCGCTTGGCACCACGGCGCGGCGGGGCTGGACCGCCGGTCCGTCAGCACGCGACGTCACGCTGCGATTCGGCGGGGCCACGTTCGAGCCCGGCCACTGGATCTATGCCGACGAGGATTGCGTACTCACCAGTCCGCGCCAACTCGACGCCACCGCATCCTCAGCGCCCCCTTCGAGTTGACGAACGTCAACGCTCTGAGCATCGGACGAGATCAAGGCGCACGGGAACTCGATGATCGATGAGGTGATGGCCCACCGACATCATGAGTGGCCGACCTGAGCGCTTGGCCGCTCGCATCTGTTTTCCGCGGAAACGATGCGAGCGCCTGGCTTTCCATGGTGTGAGGCGCGCCCCTCTCTGGCGCGCTGAACTGCCGGGCGCGCTGATCGCTGCTACTCAAGGCCAACTTGCGACATGGCGCATTAAACAGTCAGGCGCCCTGAAGCGCCGCGCTGTCAGCAAGTATTTGATTCTTTGGGAAAACTAATGGTACGGTTGGGTGGATTCGAACCACCGACCTTTGGAGCCACAATCCAACGCTCTAACCAACTGAGCTACAACCGCACGAGGCCGCCTGGGCTGGTCAGCCTGATAAAGTCTTTCGCCGCAGTGCGCAAGCCCGATCGTGGCCTCCCTGGACGCGCGTCCCGCCGAATCGTTGCGGCGGCGCGGAAGAAGGCTCAAGACGGCGATCCCCGAACAGCCGTTAACCTTTGCAGCGGTGAGTTAACGGATTGGTCACGAACCGCCTGGATTTGAACATTTCCTGCCATTATTAATTCTTTCTTAGGAGGTAGCCGTTGGCAAGGCCACCGGTGTGAATGGATCGCGCTTCGATGACCACAGGAATGACAGCGCTCGGCATCATGACTCGGCCCGATATTCGCCAGGCGAATATCGACGGCGCGCCGGTCGTCGTTCTGACGCCGTCGCTGGATGGAGTGATCTGGGCAAACGGCGCTGGCGCGCGGCTCGTCGGTGTGCTGCCGGGTGCTCATGCTGAGCCGCAGCCTCTCAAGACCAGCCTTCCGACGACGCGCCAAATCGCCAGCGTGTCCCGTCGCCTCGCTCAAAGCGGAGAGGCACGGCTGATTCTGCGCGCTCCCGGTGGCTCGATGAAGCCCGCCGTCGCCGAAGTGCGATTGGTCGAGGTGAGCGGCGAGCGACATGCCATTCTGATTGCCGATCCGACCTCGGCGGGCGAGGCCCTCTCCCCCGAACATCTCGCAGAGCGTCTGATCGAGGAGGCCGGCCTTTCTGACGGACTGGCGGCTGTCGTATCGCGCGACGGCGTGCTGGCGGAAAGCGCGGCGATGGATATCGCGCGTGTCGGGGAAGCGCTGGATGCCTTCCGCGCCGGCAGCGACGATCTTTCGCAGGCGCGCGTCGATATGGCGAATGTGCGTTTCGCCCGTCTTGGCGGCGACATGATTCTCGTGGCCATGGAACCCGATCCGGTTCCGCCCGATCTCGGCGTGGAGGAGCCAGCCCTCGAAGCCGAAACGCCCGCGCCGCCCGCGCCCCCTCAAGAGGAGGCGGCGCCGGAGGCCAATCCTTCCTCTCCGCGAGCCTTTTCGGTCAAGCGGCAACCGCTTCCCTCCGGCCGGCACAAGCTCGACATCGGCGCGCTGATCCAGCGCTGGAACAGCCGGCGGGCAGACCCGGCCGCGCCCACGGACGACGGGCAAGTGGAGAGCCAGCCGTCCAGGCCGGAAGCCGCCGCCTTGCCCCTCTCGGAGGACAACGACATCGCCCCGGATGCGCCCGCCTCCACGGAGGATCTGGAAGAAGCGCGGCACGATCCCGCGTCGGAAGCGCGTTCCGCCGACCTGAAGGAGCATGACGGGGAAGCGAGCGCTCCCACGGAGGACTTTGCGACCGACCGCGATGAGGACGGTGCGGCCACGAGCGAATCGCTGCCGGTCATCGAGCCGGATGAAAGCACCGCAGCGGCGCCCGAAGACGCCGAACCCGTCGCGACAGAGCCCACGCCGCTCGACGATGATGACATCGTCGAGATCGATCTCACTGTCGTGCCTCGATCCGAGGATGCCCCCTCTGACGCCCTGGCAGACGCTGAAGGTGCTCCCCCGGCCGACGCGGCGGAGGCTGGCGGACCTGAAGCCGTCAGCGACGGCGAAGCAGACGCAGCGGACAAAGAAGGTGAGCTCAACACGCTGCCCGACGCTCTTGAGGCAACCGCGTTCGAAGCCACTGCCGACGGAACCGGGGAGCATCCCCTCCTCGACGCGGACATCCCGGCTCCCGCGCCCACCGATCCAGTGACCCTGGCTCAGGAACCCGCAGACACGGCGTCAGGCGACGGCTTCTTCAAGCCCGACTTCGGCACCGCGCCGGTTCGGTTCGTCTGGCGCATCGATGCCGACGGCCGGTTCCGTTCCTTTTCGCCCGAATTTCCGGCTTGCGTCGGGCCTCATGCGGCCGACGTGATTGGACGCACGTTCCGCGAGGTCGCCCGCGTCTTCGACTTCGACAGGACCGGCGAAATCGCGCAGTTGCTTGAGCGCCGGGACACCTGGTCGGGGCGCAGCGTGCTGTGGCCGGTGGAAACGACCGATCTCAAGGTGCCTGTCGATCTCGCCGCACTGCCGACTTATGACCGCGAGCGCAGCTTCGACGGCTTCCGCGGCTTTGGCATCGTACGGATGAGCGAGGCGGTGCCCGACCCCGATCGGCTTGGTCTCATCCTGACCGCAGCCGGCGCCGCGAGCAAGGAAGCGCCAGACGACCGGCCCTCACAGACAGAGGGCACGACCGAGGTCGACGGCGCCGGGATGGCGCTGACTGCCTCGCAGGACGTCGAAATCAGGCCTTTCGGGCGTCGCGCCTCGCCGCCGCAGGAGTCGAGCGGCTTCGAGCGCGACATCGACGCTTCGGACGAGCCCCGGCGTCTGCGCGAAGCCATTCTCTCCGAAGCCGAGGAAGCGGCTTTTCGGGCCATCGGGCGTCGACTCGGCCAAAATGGCGAGGAGGAACCCAAGGACGGCCGGAAGGAGAACGAGGAATTCCGGCCCATCACGGCGGGGGACTTCGTCGTTCGCACGGCCCCTCTCGCCGACAATGATGAAAGCGAGGACGCAGCGTCCGAGGCGAGCTCTGGCGATGCGGCAGACCGCATCGAGACTCTCTCGGTCGCTCACCCAGCGATCGCCCTCGATCATCTCGGCGACGATGAGGCATCGGATGATGAAGAGGAAGCCGTAGAGGACGTTCTCTCACGGCTCCGCTCGCGCCTCGACCAAGTGTTTGGCCCGTTGCCGCTCGCCGTTCTCGCCCAGTTCCGCGATACCCTCGCCTATGCCAATCCTGCCTTCTTGGCGCTTTCAGGTTATGCCTCGGCCGAGGCGCTATCGCAGGCCGGCGGACTTGGCGAGCTTTTCGCCGAATCGCAAGAGCCGCTTCAAGATGGCCGGCTGGCCATGCGTCATGCCGATGGCCAAGTGGTAAAGACCGCCGTCCGGATGCAGCGCGTCAGCTTTCTCGAACGTGCCTGTCTGGTGATCTCGTTCACCGCCGATCAGGCGAAGCCCGACCATGACGACAGACAAGCCGAGACGCTTAGCGAAATCGAGGAGCTGCGGCGCGAGGTCGAGGAGCTCCAGAGCGTTCTGAACACCGCGACCGACGGCGTCGTCATGCTCGATGGCGAGGGCAATATCCGCTCGATGAACGGCGCCGCCCAGGCCATGTTCGCGGTCGGCCCCGTCGAGGTCGCCGGGCGTCCTTTCTCCATGTTGATGGCCCATGAAAGCCAGCGCATCGCGCTCGATTATCTCGACATGCTGAAGGACAACGGTCTGCCGGCGATGCTGAACGACGGGCGGGAGGTGACGGGCCGGGTCGCCAAGGGCGACGGGCAGGTTCCCCTTTTCATCACGGCCAGCCGGCTGACGCGCGAGCGCGGCTACTGCGTCGTCATCCGCGACATCACGCACTGGAAGCGCGTGGAGGAGGATCTGGTCAAGGCACGGCGCGAGGCGGAGGACGCAAGCCTTCACAAGAGCCGCTTCCTGGCGAACATCTCTCACGAATTGCGCACACCGCTCAACGCCATCATCGGCTTTGCCGACGTCATGGCCTCGGAGTGTTTCGGTCCCATCGGCCATGAGCGCTATCTGGAGTATCTCGCAGACATCAAGCGCTCGGGCCACCACGTGCTCGATCTCGTCAACGATCTCCTCGACATCTCGAAGGCCGAGGCCGGGCGTGCCGAGCTGGTTTTCGAGGCAGTGTCGCTCAACGACGTGGTGAGCGAGGTCTGCTCGCTGATGCAGCCGCAGGCGGGCCGGGAGCGCGTTATCGTGCGCTCCAACCTGCCCTCCTCCGTGCCTCCCGTCGTCGCTGATCGCCGCTCGATGCGCCAGATCGCTTTGAACCTCTTGTCCAACGCGATCCGCTTCACGCCCTCGGGCGGACAGGTGGTCGCCTCCACCGCCTATAGTCCCGACGGCGAGGTGATCCTCAAGATTCGCGACAGCGGCATCGGCATGACGGACAAGGAGATCGAGCTCGCGCTGAAGCCTTTCCAGCAGGTCAACCCCTCGGCGCGCGAGCGCGGGGACGGAACAGGTCTGGGGCTGCCGCTCACCAAGACGCTGACCGAGGCGAACGAAGCGCGGTTCTCGATCCACTCCACCCCCGGCGAAGGCACGGTGGTGGAAGTGGCCTTTCCGCCGCAACGGGTGCTGGCCGACTGACGAGGGCGGCAAGCGCGGAGCCCACGTGCCCGCCTCCGGCGGGCATTTTTTCGGCTTTCACTGCGTCCGAGAAGAGCGGTCCGCCCTCTCCGCGTTGTTTTCAACGAGGATGGAATGCCCGAGGCGCATGCGGCTTTCCAAGGCGGTCTCGAGCCGTTAAATGACACGGTGGACAGAAGGGACCCAGGCATTGCGAGGCAAGCAGAAGCCCGTTGAGCGAACAGAAGCGCGCGCCGACGGCACCGGCCGCCGATTTGTCCGCCCGCGCGTGGCGGCCATCGTCCTCGTCGCTCTCGCCGTCATCGTGGTCGCGGTGCTCGCGATCCTCACCGCGAGCAAGCTCGCGCTCGACGGCGCCAGCGCCCGCCGCGATATCGAAACCCGGCTTGAAACCCTGATCGGACGACCTGTCAGCATTGGCGGAACAAGCACCTTCTCCCTTCTGCCACGCACTGTGCTCACCCTCAATCATGTCCGGATCGGCAGCGGCAAAGATGTTATGACTGTTGATCGGCTGCGCGCGGAACTGGACCTCACCGAGGCATTGCGGGGACGCACCCAGCTCGAAGAGCTGACGTTGACGCGTCCCGAAACGTCATCGATTCTGACGTTTCTTGGCACCGTGCCCCAGGTGCCGCCGGAAGGTGAAGAGGCGACGCTCTCCCAGCTCACCAACTTCCTTTTGAACCACCTCCTGGATCTTCGCACCCTGGTCATCAGGGACGGCGTCTTCGGCCTCGGCGACGGATCGCGCGCAACCGGCATCAGCAACGTCAACGTCGTCGCCAGTTGGCCGCGCCGCAACGAGGCGGCCCGCGTCAGCGCAAGCTATGTGTGGAACGGCCAGCCGGCCAAGCTTGACGTTTCCATCGCGGCCCCTGCCTCCCTGCTGGTGGGCGAACCGACGAATCTCTCGTACGATCTTTCGGCTCCGCCTCTAGCGGTCACGTTCCGCGGCCAAGGCTCGTTCGCCGCCATCTCGACGCTGCAGGGAACGTTCTCGCTGGACGCGCCCTCCTTCGTGCGCGCGGCGAGGTGGATCGGCGATCCGGCCGCTCCCCTGCCCGACATCGGCGCCTTGACGCTGAAGGGCCAGCTTTCCGCGTTCGGTTCCCGCCTCAGCCTTCAGAATGCTTCTGTCGGCATCGGGGGAAATGAGGGCAAGGGCGCTCTGGAGATGACGCTGGCCGAGAAAGGCCTGCCCCTGGTCTCCGGTACGCTGGCTTTCGAGCATTTCACGCTGAACAGCCTGCAACGGGCCATCATCCCGCTGCCGACGTCCCCTGTAGACTTTGAGCGCCCCATCACCCTCGATTTCGTCCGGCGCGTTGATCTCGATCTCAGGCTCTCCGCCTCCAGCGCGGACCTTGGATCCATCCCCCTCAACGATTTCGCCGCTGCCATCAAGATGAAGGACGGCGTGGCCATCCTCGACATTGGCGACGCCAGCCTTCTTGGCGGAAGAGGGCAGGCGAGCGTGATGATCAACGCGACGCAGCACGCGCCGACGGCCAGCGGAGAGATTTCTCTGGAGGATATCGATCTCTCGGCCTTGAGCAGCACGGTGGGCTTTTCCACGTTGGGCGTCTCGGGAACGGGCCGCATCAGCGCAAGCTTCTCCTCGCCCGCCAACAATTGGGGCGCCATTCTGCGCCACGCCAAGGCGCGCGCTAAACTTTCCGCCAGCGATGGCAGCATCAACGGCGTCGACAGTTCGATCTTTCTTTCGCCGGGCGAGCACCCCTTCGCTGCCAGCGCAAACCAGAGCATTCCCTATTCGAGCCTTTCGGCGGAGCTCTCCGCAGAGGGGCCGGATATCGAACTGCAGTCGCTGACCATGAAGACCGGGCAGCGAAACGTCCAGGCCGCCGGAGTTCTGGCAAGTTCCGGCAGTGTCGATGTTGCCGGTCTGATTCTTCCCACCGCCGAAGCCGAGGCGCCGGCCCCCGAGCCTATGCGCTTTGCGCTGTCGGGCGATTGGGTCGATCCACGCATCGAAAGCGAGCCGCTCGAGGAAGCCCTGGCCCCCGCCGACCGATAGGACAAGCCCCACGCCTTATCTCAAGGGGCTCTGCTCTCCGGGAGAATCCGACAGGCCGGCGGAACGCGCGTAAAACAGTTTGCCGCTCGTCCGCGCGCGAGAACTGTTTCAGCGGTGCTGCCGCCCCTCGCCATAAAACAGCTTCTCCCACTTCTTGTGCGCCTTGTAGCCTTCGCGGATGAAGGGCGTGAAAACGGCAAGATTGAGCACGGCCTTGTTGGTCAGGCTGGCGGGAAAGCGCGTCGGCTTCTCGAAGTCGACGAAGAGGACGACGCGCACCTTGTCGGAGTGGTTCCAAGCCTCGTGCTCGTAGGCGTCGTCGAAAATCAGCGCCTCGCCCTCCTTCCAGTGGCACACCTGATCCTGGATGCGGATGCCGATCTTGTCGGGCTCGTCGGGGACGATCAGGCCGAGATGGAAGCGCAGGACGCCATTATAGGGTCCGCGGTGCGGCGGCAGGTGCTTGCCTGGCTCGAAGATCGAGAACATCGCCGATTTGAGGCCGGGGATTTTTTGAAGAATCCGCCAGGTTTCAGGACATTGGGCAATGGCCGCCTCGGATTTGATGCCGTAGCCGCACAGGAAGAACGTCTTCCAGTTCTGGTCCGAGGAAATGGAGCGAACCTCTGAGGAAATCTCGTGGAAGGCCGGGAGTTCACCCTTGCGCGTGAGAACCTGGTCGAGCTCGGCGCGGATGAGGCGCCACTCCTTCTCCACCTCGCGCGCCCAGGGAAAGGCATCGGTGGGGAAAACGGGAGGATTTCCCACCGCCGAGTAATCGAGATTGAGCTTTTCCGCGCCATCGACGAGCTTCTGAACGAGGCGTGCGGCCCCGCCTTGCCGGCTCATCGTATCCTCGAGACCCTGGGTTTTGAGCTGCTGCATATCGGCCATGACGCTGATCCTTGAAAACGCACGAACCTTGCCGACGGCGCCCGATCGACACCGGTGGCGTCTTGGGCAATCCAGTGGAACCGGCAGTGCCAAGTCACATAGTCCTCAATCCTGAAAATCGAAGGCCGAAAGCCCTGTCACCATGTCGTCGAGGCCGAGCGGCCGCGTCATGGGGGGCGCCGTGCGGGCAAGGCAGGCCTGGCGCTCGCAAAATTGGCAGGCCTTGCCGATGCCGGTCGCCGGCGCGCCGGCCGCCAGATGCCTGCCATAGATCGTTCGCTCGGCGAAGGTCACGTCGCAGCCCAGAAGCACCGCGGTTCGCCGAACGCGCTGGTCGAAGCTGGCCTGCAACCCTTCCAGTGTTCGCGCGATGGTGAGAAACGTGGTGCCATCGGGCATCTCCACCGTCTCCACCAGCACCTGCCCCGGCTGCGCGAAAGCGGCATAGACCGCCAGCTTCGGGCAGTCGCCGCCGAAGCGATCGGCCGGGAAGCCGCGAGCGCCGGCGCGGCGGAAGCGGTTTCCCGCGATATCCACCTCCAGCATGAAGAAGGGAATGCCGGCCGCGCTGCGGCGCTGAAGTGTCGTCAGGCGATTGACGACATGCTCGAACGAAACCTGGAATCGGCTCGCCAGTGTATCGATGTCGTAGCCGACACGCTCGGCGGCGCTCTGGAACGCGCCATAAGGCATCATCAGGGCGTGGGCGGCATAGCGGGTCAACTCGAAGCGGGCGAGCCGCTTGGCTTCAGCGCTGGAAAAGCCGAAGGCTTCGACTTCGGCGGCAATCACCGACCCATATTCGAGATGCACCGCCTCGATGGCAATCTCGCGCAGGCGGTCCGGCGCGTTGAGCCGCTCGGAGAGAAAGAGGCGGCGCGAATGTCGGTCCAGGCGGCGGCGCCAATTGGGCATGACGTCGACCGGAAGCACCCGGACTGCAACATCGTGCTTCTGACGCAGGAGGGCACGAAGCGCTCCGGCGAGATCGTCGCCTGGCGTCAGCGACTGATGAAGCTCCTCCACCGCCGTCTCGATCGCGGCGTGGTGGTTCGGGCGCGTTTCGAGGGCATCGCGCACCTCATCGAACGGAAGGCGCCGCCCCGCGAGCCGCGCATCATGGCCCGAGCGGGCGAGAAGCTCGGAAAGGTCGCTGAGGCGACCCAAGGCCTCGCGATAGGCGCGGTAGAGCTTGACGAAGCCGGCGGCCGCGTTGGGCGCGGCGGCGGCGATCTCCACCAGTTCCTGATCCCCCGGCAGCTCGCCGGCCAGGAGCGGATCGGCAAACACCTCCTTCAGCGCCAGCGCCGAGCCGCCATCCTCCTCCATCTGCAGCTCGACCGGATCGATGCGGTAGACCTCCGAGAGACGGAGGATGAGCTGAACCGTCAGCGGACGCTGGTTGCGCTCGATCAGGTTGAGATAGGACGGCGAAATGCCGAGCGCCTCCGCCATGGCGCTCTGCGTCAACCCCTGGGCGTTGCGAATGCGCCGGATGCGCGGACCGGCGAAAATCTTGTTCTGCGCCATCGCTCCTGCCTCCCCTGCCGCGGCACGCATGCCGCGAACAACCAAGGAGCGCAGAAGGCGGGTCAGTTTGTCAATGCGCTGTCAAGCGATCCGGCCGTCCGATGACGGGCCGGCGGGCGCATGCCGGCCCTGGCCCCCGCATGTAATGACGCGCGGGGCTGTAGCCCGGCTTCAGCTTGTGAAGCAGCGTCTTGGTCGCCTTGATGACCCTTTCCATCACCGAATCCCCGTTGAGTGGCCACGCCGCTGCCGGGTGGCTCCTGGCCGACCATCGCAAAAAGATATTGATATTCAGTGACTCGCGCGCGTTGCCAGGGCGAATTGAGTCCTGGCCGCACGCTCTTTTCTTCCTGAAGGCGGTGATCGATTCGGCCGTGGAGGGAGGCCAGGTCCGACTGCGAGCCTCGCCGAAGGCTTCTTTTCAGGACTTAAGACCGTGAGTTTTCCACGAGCCTTCGGGCAGAAGCTCAAGCAAAACGTTTGAATTTTACAAAATTTACAAGTTGACAGAGGTCGACGTCAACGGCGCGACATTTTGACCCAAATTGCCGCACCCTCATCTTCATCTTCGCTATTCGCACAATATTTTCGGTGCCAACTTCCTCTCCAGGAGAAAAGAGACAGGGTATCCAAGAAGCAACCGCTTCTTGCTTCCTTCTCTTTTAAAGAGGAGATATTTCCATGTCGGACTTTTATTCCTTGGTTCCGTCGGCGCCCAAGGGTCGCTTCGAGAAGGTCGAGCGCCCCTACAGCGCCAAGGACGCTCAGCGCCTGCGCGGCACTGTCGAGATCAAGTATAGCCTGGCCGAGCAGGGCGCGAACCGGTTGTGGAAACTGATTCACGAGGACGAATTCGTCAACGCGCTGGGCGCCGTCACCGGCAACCAGGCGATGCAGATGGTGCGCGCCGGCCTCAAGGCGATCTACCTCTCGGGCTGGCAGGTCGCGGCGGACGCCAACACGGCCTCGGCGATGTATCCCGACCAGTCGCTTTATCCGGCGAACGCCGGTCCCGAGCTCTGCCGCCGCATCAATCGCACCTTGCAGCGCGCGGATCAGATCGAGGCATCGGAGGGCAACGGCCTTTCGGTCGAAACCTGGTTCGCGCCGATCGTCGCCGACGCGGAAGCCGGCTTCGGCGGCCCGCTCAACGCCTTCGAGATCATGAAGGCCTATATCGAGGCGGGCGCGGCGGGCGTCCACTTCGAGGACCAGCTCGCCTCGGAAAAGAAGTGCGGCCATCTCGGCGGCAAGGTTCTCATTCCGACCTCGGCCCATATCCGCAACCTGACGGCCGCGCGCCTCGCGGCCGACGTGATGGGCGTTCCTGCGGTAGTCGTCGCGCGCACCGACGCGGAAGCGGCCAAGCTCCTGACCTCGGATATCGATGAGCGCGACCGCCCCTTCGTCGATTATGACGCCGGCCGCACGGCGGAAGGCTTCTACCGGGTGAGGAACGGCATCGAGCCCTGCATCGCCCGTGCCATCGCCTATGCGCCCTATTCCGACCTCATCTGGTGCGAAACCTCCAAGCCCGACCTGGAGCAGGCGCGGCGCTTTGCCGAGGGCGTCAGGCGCGAGCACCCCGACCAGCTTCTCGCCTACAACTGCTCGCCATCGTTCAACTGGAAGAAGAACCTGGACGATGCGACCATTGCCAAGTTCCAACGCGAGCTGGGCGCCATGGGCTACAAGTTCCAGTTCATCACGCTCGCCGGCTTCCACCAGTTGAACTTCGGCATGTACGACCTCGCCAAGGGCTACAAGGACAGCCAGATGGCGGCGTACTCGAAGCTGCAGGAAGCCGAGTTCGCGGCCGAGGCCGTGGGCTACACCGCCACCAAGCATCAGCGCGAAGTGGGAACCGGCTATTTCGACGCCGTCTCCATGGCGATCACCGGGGGCACGTCCTCGACGACGGCGATGAGCGAATCGACCGAGCACGCCCAGTTCCAGGCGGAAATCGAGAAGAACGCGGCGGCCTCCTCCGGCAAGGCCACCGTCGCGGCTTGATCCGCTCGCGCAGGCGGCCGCGTTCGGCCACCCGTTTCCAAATTCCTTAAGGACAAGCACGATGACCAACACCGTTACCCCGATCCCGCGCCCGGTCACTCGCGTCAAGGAGCGCGCCGCCGAGCAGTCGAGCACCATGGACGAAACCCAGCAGGCTGCCATCCGCCGTCTGGCCAACGATCTTCACCGCCTCAACGCATCCGTCATGGCGGCGGTGGAATCCGGCGTCTCGGTCGAGCTGGTGCGCTCGTCCCGCCATCACGACCAGGGCAACTGGGGTGACCTGCTGATCCCTGTCGTCGTGAAGATGTAACGAAACGAGCAAGCCGGGGAGCGATCGTTCCGCCCGACGTCGCCCCAAGACCCACCTTCCTGGGGCAACCGCTCCTGATGCTGGCTCCGGCAGGACCTGACCGGCCCTGCCACGCACGGACCCGACCCGGCTCTCCGCCTAGGGTCCGGGTCCGTGCGTCTCCGGGCGCTGCCCCTTACAAACAGGCGCGCGAGTCCTATCATCGGCTGCAACGGAACGATCCGGCCAGCCTGATTGCCATGCCTATTCACACCCCAACCCGATCCTCTTCAGCTCAAGGCGAGGGACATCCGTCAGATCCCGCCTTCCTTGCCATCCGGCGCGGCGTCCGCTCGATGAGCGAGGCCCGCGAATGGCTCGCCCATCGCGGCATCGAGGACATCGAGTGCATCACCCCCGACCTCGCCGGCGTGCCGCGCGGCAAGATGATGCCGGCCAAGAAGTTCACCGGCGACACGTCGCTGGCGCTGCCATCCTCGCTGTTCCTCCACACCATATCGGGCGAGTATCCGGCCGAGAGCGGCGAGTTCCGTTATCCGCCGGCCGATGGCGACTTCAAGCTGATGCCGGACCTCTCCACCCTCTCGGCCGTGCCCTGGGAAAGCGATCCGACGGCGCAGGTGATTTGCGATCTCATCGACACCGCCGGCAAGGCGGTCGACTATACGCCGCGCAACGTCCTGAAGCGGGTGGTCGCGCTCTATCGCGAAAAGGGCTGGGCGCCGGTGGTGGCGCCGGAAATCGAATTCTACCTCGTCTCCAGGAACGTCGACCCGGACTATCCGCTGACGCCGCCGGTCGGCCGCTCGGGACGCCCCATCCAGGGCGGGCAGTCCTATTCCATCAGCGGCGTCAACGAGTTCGACGAGCTCATCGACGACATCTACGACTTCTCGGACCGCCAGGGCCTGGAAATCGATACGCTGATCCACGAGGAAGGCGCGGCGCAGCTGGAGATCAATCTTCGCCACGGCGATCCGGTCGAGCTCGCCGACCAGGTCTTTCTCTTCAAGCGAACCATCCGAGAGGCCGCGCTGAAGCACGGCATCTACGCCACGTTCATGGCCAAGCCGATCCAGGGCCAGCCGGGCTCGGCGCTCCACATCCACCAGTCGGTGATCGATCGGGAGTCCGGCCGCAACGTCTTTTCCACGGAGGACGGCAGCCCCTCGCCGCTGTTCTACCACTTCATCGGCGGCATGCAGCGCTATGTGCCGAGCGCGCTCGTGATGATGGCGCCCTACGTCAACTCCTATCGCCGGCTGACCTTCGGAATGTCCGCGCCGGTCAACACGGCCTGGGGTTACGACAACCGCACGACGGCCTTCCGCGTGCCGACCTCGGACGCCGCCGGGCGCCGCGTCGAGAACCGCCTGCCGTCCTCGGACGCCAATCCCTATCTCGCCCTCGCCGCCTCGCTCGCCTGCGGCTTTCTCGGCATGGTGGGCGGCGTCGAGCCGGATCAGCCGACCGCCCAGGACTGCGGGGACGCGGGCAAGATCCTGCTGCCGCGCGGCCTCTTGGAGGCGGTGGCCGCCTTCGAGGAGGAACCGGCCTTCCGCGAGATGTTCTCCGCCGCCTTCGTCGCAACCTATGCCGGCGTCAAGCGCGGCGAGTTCGAAACCTTCATGCAAGTGATCAGCCCGTGGGAGCGGGAATTCCTGCTCCTCGCCGTGTGATGGCCAACAAGCCCCCCTTCCGCCTCTCGCCCGGCCGCTCCTGGTATGAAGACAGCATCGGCGAGCGGCCGACCCATCCGCCGCTCGACGGCGCGCTCACCGTCGACGTCCTCGTGGTCGGTGGCGGCACCACCGGTCTTTCAGCCGCCTATCACCTTGCCCGGGCCGGTGTTTCCGTCGCGGCTCTGGAGGCTGGCCGTCTCGGCGACGGCGCCTCGGGGCGCAGCGGCGGACAGATCGGCACTGGCCCGCGCCACTCTCCGACGCAGCTCGCCGCCGAACTGGGAATGGAGCGCGCGAAGGCGCTGTTCGATCTTTCGGAGGAGGCCAAGAGCGATCTTCTCGCTTTCATCCGCGAACAGAACGCCGACGTCGATTACCGTCCCGGGCAGCTTTCGCTCGCACACCGCCGCCGCGATGTCGAAGACTACCGGCGCGAGGCCGACGAACTCGCGATCCGCTTCGGCTATCGTCATGCCCGCTTCATGGACGGCGAGGAGACAGCCGCGCGCCTGGGCTCGTCCGTCTATTTCGGCGGAATGCGCGACACCGGCACCGGGCATCTCCATCCGCTGAAGCTCACCCTGGCCTTCGCGCGGGCCGCCAGGCAGGCGGGCGCGAAGATTTTCGAGGAAGCGCCTGTCACCGGCATCGAGCGCAAGAGCGGGCGCTTCGTGGCGGAAACGCCCGCAGGCCCGGTGAGCGCGGAGCGGGTTCTCCTTGCCACGAATGCCTATGGTCGTGGACTTGAGCGACGAATGGAGGCGCGCGTCCTGCCCATCGGCTCGTTCATCGCGGCCACGCCTCCCCTGGATAAGCCGGATATGGTCCTGCCGGGCGGCGAGGCGGCGGCTGATTCGCGCTTCGTCGTGCGCTATTTCAGGAAGAGCTTCGACGGCAGGCTTCTGTTCGGCGGCAGCGAGGCCTATTCGGCGACAGCCAGCGACCCTGCGCCAGAGCTCAGGCGACAAATAGCCGCGATCTTCCCCCGCCTCGCGGACGTGCCCTTCACGCATGTGTGGGGCGGCTGGGTCGGGGTGACGCGCACACGCCTGCCCATGGTCGAAGCCGTCCAACCGGGACTGACAGTCATTGCGGGCTTTTCCGGCCACGGGGTGGCGCTTTCGCCGTTCTCGGGCCGCCTCTATGCCGAGCGGATCGCAGGTCTTGGCGATCGACTGGCGCAACTCGAGGAAATGAAGACGCCACCGCTGCCGGGAGGCGCCGCGCTGCGCTCTCCGCTGCTCTATTTAGCCATGACTTGGTTTTCTTTGCGCGACCGTCTCTAGCGAGGCTTGCCAATTGCCCAAAAGCAGCTCTTGTGAGCCTGCTAATAATTTCGAACATACAAGGGCATAGCCCTGGAATCTGGGAGTGGTCCTCTTCCGACGGCCGTGCCGTCGCTGGAAGGTTTCAGCGTCGGCCCGAGGCGCCGTCTTGGCCGCGCGGACGGCAGGCGGGCCTTGCGTGGCAGGGGGCACACACCATTTTCTGATGATGGCAAGTTCTAATTCCACCGCGGCGGATCAGCGAGCGCAGCACCGACCAGACATGACGTATTTGGACAATGCTCCGCTTGCGAAAGAGCAGCACAGGGAAGGCACGTCGCTGCGGAATCGTCTGCGGCTGGCCACGCACGGCCGGCATGAGGCGCTTGATCACCAGTTCGAGGGACTGGGTGACGACGCGCGCCCTTCTCTCTATGAAGACTTCATTCGCTTGAATCACGCCGGCCGCGACAAGATCGAGCCCATCCTCGCCGCCAGCCCGTTCGCGCTCCACATGCCTGACTGGCTCTCGCGCCGTGCGACGCCCGTGCTCGCCGAGGACATGGCCGCAATGCGCCTTGAGGCGGTCGAGACTCCGCCTTTCGCGATCGGCCAGCCCGATCTGCCCCAGGCTTTCGGTATCGCCTACGTTCTGGAAGGCTCACGTCTGGGCGCCGGTCTCATTCATAAGCAGCTCCGTCGCACCGGTTTCATTGACAACCATCCCGCCTTGTCCTTCTCCTTTATCCAAAGATCAGGCGACGCCGATGTATTCCGCAGCTATCTTGCAGCGCTCTCGGCACTCGATCTTTCACCGAAGCAGGAGGACAGGCTGATCGCTGCCGCCAACCTTACCTTCGACTTTTTCCGGTCCACTCTGTCCGCGATGCGGAAGAGTGAACAAGGAAAGGCTGTGGCTTGGTGAGCACGCCCGACCCGACGAACTTCAAGGTCGATTTGACCAATTGCGACCGCGAGCCGATCCATCTGCTCGGCGGCATTCAGGGCTTCGGCTTCCTGTTCGCGATCTCATCCGATTGGCTGGTGGAGCGCGTCTCTGCCAATATCGGCGAGTTTCTGGGCCATTCGCCCGAAACGATGCTTGGCGAGCCCATCTCGACATTCCTTCCCCGCTCAACGATCCACGCGATCCGGGGCAAGCTTCAACTCCTGTCGAGCCCCGACAGCACCGAGCGTCTCTTTGCCTTCGACCTCAAGGGAGACGGGCGGCTTTTCGACGTCGCTCTTCATGCGGCGGGCAGCTCGATCATTGTGGAGGCCGAACCCGCCACGAACTTCGGACCGATCAACCCCGGAACGATGGTCAAGGGCATGGTGGCGCGGGTGCGCCGACACGAGGATCTCGACGGGCTCTACCGCGAGAGCGTGCGGCAGGTTCGCGCCATCACCGGCTTCGATCGGGTGATGCTCTATCGGTTCGGGCCAAGGGGAGACGGGCACGTAATCGCCGAGTCGGCGCGAAGCGGCATCGGCTCCTTCCTAGGGTTGCACTATCCGGCCTCGGACATTCCGGTCCAGGCTCGCGCCCTCTATATCCGCAACCAGATCCGCATCATCGCCGACGTCAACGCGGCGCCCGTGCCGATCGTCCCAGAACTCAATCCTCACGGCCAACCCCTCGATCTGTCGCTGTCGGTGCTGCGCAGCGTCTCGCCGATCCACATCGAGTACCTGAAGAACATGGGCGTCGGCGCCTCGCTCTCCATCTCCGTCGTCATCGACGGCCAGTTGTGGGGGCTCTTTGCGCTGCATCACTATGGGCCTCGGCACCTCTCGCTGGAAATCCGCTCCACGGCGGAGCTTTTCGGGCAGATGATCTCGCTCATGATCGAGGGCAAGCTCTACAAGCAGCAGCAGTTGGCCGACGAAGGCGCCCGCGAGTTGCACGATCGCTTCATTTCAAAGATCGTCGCGGCGGCCTCGACGGTCGAGGCGTTGGCGGATTTTTCCGAAGAGCTGCGCGAAATGATCTCTTGCGACGGCTTCGCCGTGTGGAGCAAGGGCGAGGTGCGCACATTTGGGCGCTGCCCGCCAGAGAGCGCCTTCCCGGCTCTCGCGCGCTTTCTCAATCTCGCGGGCCCTGGCCGCGTCTACAGCACAGACGCGCTCGCGGCCGTTTATCCGGACGCGGCCGACTTCGCCGAGGATGTAGCGGGCGTTCTCACCATCCCCATTTCGCGCACGCCCCGCGACTATCTCATGTTCTTCCGCCGCGAGATGATCCACACTGTCACCTGGGCCGGCAACCCCGCCGAAAAGGAGATGGAGGTGGGGCCGAATGGCTCGCGCCTGACGCCGCGCAAGAGCTTTGAGGAGTGGCGCGAGACGGTACGCGGCCGCTCTGAGCCCTGGTCGCCCGTGGAGATCAAGGCAGCGGAGGGGCTGCGCGTCAGCATTCTCGAGGTGCTGGTGCGCTTCAATGAGGAGAACGAGCGCCAGGCGACCAGCGCGCGCCAGCGCCAGGAGCTTCTCATCGCCGAGCTCAATCACCGTGTGCGGAACATTCTCGGCCTTATTCGCGCGCTGGTCGGCCAGAGCCGGTCGAGCGCCGACAGCGTCGACGAATACGCCCGAATCATCGGCGGCCGGATTCAGGCTCTCGCTCGCGCGCACGATCAGATCACGTCGGAATCCTTCTCCACCGTGGTTCTTTCCGAGATCATCCGCACCGAGGTGCTGGCTTATCTCAGCGCCAAGGCCGACCGGGTGGAGCTCAACGGCCCGGAGGCAACGGTCGAAGCGAACGCGTTCTCGACGCTCGCCCTCGTCTTCCACGAGCTCGTGACCAATTCGGCCAAATACGGCGCCTTGTCGGATTCCCGTGGATCAGTGCGCGTCGATTGGGAGATCGACGAAGCCGGCGCCTGTCGCATCAACTGGGTCGAGAACGGCGGTCCGCCCGTTTCGGCGCCCCAGCGCCGTGGCTTCGGCTCGACCATCATCGAGCGCTCCATCCCGCATGATCTCGGCGGCACGGCGGCCCTCGATTTCCAACGTTCCGGGCTGCGTGCGGAGTTTACTCTGCCGGCCGGGCTTCTCCATCCTCACACCGCGCGAAAGGTGCCTGAGAAAGACATGAAATTCGAGCATGAGAGCGAGCCCGATCAGGAGGCGAGCCGACTCACCGGCCTCACCGGCCTCGTTGTCGAGGACAACATGATCATCTCGTTGGACGCCGAGCAGCTGCTTCTCGACAACGGCATGAGGCAGGTCTTCACCGCCGCGAGCCTGGCCGACGCACAGCGCATCATTGAGCAGGAGACGATCGACGTCGCGCTTCTAGACGTCAATCTGGGCGCCGAATCGAGCTTTCCGCTCGCCCCGATCCTGACCGAACGCGATATTCCCTTCGTCTTCGCAACCGGTTACGGCGAACAGCTCGAACTGCCCGAGGAGGCCCGCGACGCGCTGATGGTGCGCAAGCCCTTTTCGGCGGAACAACTGATCGCCGCCGTCACCAAGGCCTTGACCCGACGGCGTTCTCGCCCGAACTAGCCGTCGAAGCGCGTTGCTCCTTCGCCTCGTTCGCACTCACTCCCTGACGCGGAGCGGGGTGGATGGTTGGCCTGCGTTGGGCTGAACGCGTAAGACGCATGTCCGCGCATGGCGATGGAGCAAGCCTGCTTGCGTCGCGCGGGTTGTCATGCGACGCAAGCAAGAGCTCATCCGCTTCGGGTCATCTTTGAGGAATCTATGCCGAGTCAAATCATTCCCGTCGACCCGTTCGACTGTGTCGTCTTCGGCGGCAGCGGCGACCTCGCCGAACGCAAGCTGCTGCCCGCTCTCTATCACCGGGATCTGGATGGCCAGCTGCCGGACGAATGCCGCATCATCGGCGCCTCGCGCAGCGAGATGTCGGACCGCGAGTATCGAACCTTCGCCAAGAAGGCACTCGCCGAACATGTCGGTGAAAAGGATCGCCCGCCGGAGGTGGTCGACCGGTTCCTGAAGCGCCTTCATTACCGCTCGGTCGATGCCCAGTCCGACAAGGGATGGGCGGATCTCAAGGCGCTGCTGGACCAGGCCGACGAGAGCCGAATTCGCGCCTTTTATCTGGCGGTCGGGCCAAACCTCTTCTGCGATATCGCCGAGCGGTTGTCGAGCAACGGGCTTGTCACCGAAAAGAGCCGAATCGTCATCGAGAAGCCGGTTGGCCGCGATCTCTCCTCGGCCATGGCGCTCAACGACACCATCGGCAAGCACTTCCGCGAGGAGCAGATCTTCCGCATCGACCACTATCTCGGCAAGGAGACGGTCCAGAACCTCATGGTTCTGCGCTTCGCCAACTCGCTCTACGAGCCCATCTGGAACGCCTCCCACATCGACCATGTGCAGATCACCGTGGCCGAATCGGTGGGCCTGGAAGGGCGTGGCGGCTACTATGACCGGGCGGGCGCGCTGCGCGACATGGTGCAGAACCATCTCGTCCAGCTGATGTGCCTGGTGGCGCTGGAGCCGCCGGCGGCCATGGAAGCCGGAGCGCTGCGCGACGAGAAGCTGAAGGTTCTTCATTCCCTGGAGCGAATCGACGAGACGAATTGCGAGCAGCGCACGGTGCGCGGCCAGTATAAGGCCGGCGTCGCGGATGGCGCGGCGGTGCCCGGATACCTGGAGGACCTCGGCAACGGCGATTCCACGACCGAAACCTTCGTCGCGATCAAGGCGACCATCGCCAACTGGCGTTGGGCGGGCGTGCCCTTCTACCTCAGGACAGGCAAGCGCCTGCCCCAACGCATGTCGGAGATCGTCGTCACCTTCCGCTCGATCCCCCATTCCATTTTCGGCGCCGCCGCCGGCACCATGCGGCAGAACCAGCTGGTCGTGCGGCTTCAGCCCGACGAGGGTGTTCGCCAATGGCTGATGATCAAGGACCCCGGTCCGGGCGGAATGCGCCTGCGGCACGTGCCGCTCGACATGAGCTTCGCCGAGTCGTTCCACGAACGCAATCCGGACGCCTATGAACGGCTGCTGATGGACGTCATCCGCGGCAATCAGACCCTCTTCATGCGGCGCGACGAGGTCGAGGCAGCATGGCGCTGGGTCGATCCGATCCTGGAAGCGTGGGAAGCGCGCGGCACCAAGCCCCAGAGCTACACGTCGGGCACCTGGGGTCCCTCGGCCTCCATCGCTCTCATCGAGCGCGACGGGCGCACCTGGCACGAGCCGCAATGAGCGCGTCTCGTCCAACGGAGAACGGTTGAGCCCATGGACTTTCTGTTCCGCGCCTATCCATCGCGCCAAGCGCTAGCGGAAGCGCTCGCGGCCGGCGTCGCCGCCGTTCTTTCGGGAGGCATCGCGACCAAGGGGCGGGCGCGCCTCGCCGTTTCAGGCGGCTCGACGCCGAAGCTCTTCTTCGAGACGCTGGCGAAGGCGGAGATCGACTGGGCGGACGTCACCGTCACGCTCATCGACGAGCGCTGGGTCGGCGAGGATTCGTCGCGCTCCAACGCGGCCCTGGTCAAGCGGCATCTGATGCAGGGGCCGGCGGCAAGGGCTCATTTTCTGCCGCTTTACGTCGAGGGCTTGAGTCCTGATGACGCCCAGCCCCGCCTCTCGGCGTTGCTGCGCACCTTCGAGGGGCCGTTCGACGCGGCCATCCTCGGCATGGGCGGGGACGGCCACACCGCCTCGTTCTTCCCCGGCGCCGACACATTGGAATGGGCAACGAACCCGCAGTGTTCCGATCCCGTCGTGCCGGTCAGAGCCGAAGGCGCGGAAGAGCCGCGTGTCACGCTGTCGCTTCCCGCGTTCATCGACGCGCGCCTCCTTGCCCTTCACATCGAAGGCGAGGAAAAGAAGGCCGTGTTCGACAAGGCCCGCGCCGATGGCCCGACGCTCGACCTTCCCATCAGGTCGGTGCTGAGGGCCAAGCGCGAGACGCCGCTCGAAGTGTTCTGGGCGCCCTGAGCCGCCCGATCGACAAGCGAAGGAAATGATCATGACCGTCGACCGCCGAATCGAAGAGGTTACGGAGCGTCTGCGCGAGCGGTCCGAGCCGACGCGCAGCGCCTATCTGAAGCGCATCCGCTCCAGAATCTCCGCCGGGCGGCCGGCGCGCGGGCATCTCGCCTGCGGCAATCTCGCCCATGGGTTCGCCGCCTGCGGCCCGACGGACAAGGAGCGCCTGTCCGGCGACACGACGCTCAATCTCGGCATCGTCACCGCGTACAACGACATGCTGTCGGCTCATCAGCCCTATGAGCGCTTCCCGGAGATGATCCGCGAGGCGGCGCGCGAGGCGGGCGGCACGGCCCAGGTTGCCTCGGGCGTTCCGGCCATGTGCGACGGCGTCACGCAAGGGCAGGACGGCATGGAGCTGTCGCTCTTCTCGCGCGAGGTGATCGCCCTGTCGGCGGCTGTCGGCCTTTCGCACGACATGTTCGACGCCGCGGTCTATCTCGGCATCTGCGACAAGATCGTGCCGGGTCTTGCCATCGCGGCTCTGACCTTCGGCCATCTGCCGGCGATCTTCGTGCCGGCGGGGCCGATGACCTCGGGTCTGCCGAACGACGAGAAGTCACGCATTCGCCAGCTCTATGCCGAGGGCAAGGTGGGGCGCGACGCGTTGCTCGCCGCCGAGTCCCAATCCTATCACGGACCTGGCACCTGCACCTTCTACGGCACGGCCAATTCCAACCAGATGCTGATGGAGATCATGGGTCTCCACACCCCCGGCGCCTCCTTCGTCAACCCGAACACGCCGCTGCGCGACGCCCTCACTCGCGAGGCCGCCAAGCGCGCCCTTGCGATTACCGCGCAGGGCAACGAGTTCACGCCAGTCGGCGAGATGGTGGACGAGCGCACCATCGTCAACGGCGTCGTCGGGCTGCACGCGACGGGCGGCTCGACCAACCACACCATGCATCTGGTGGCCATCGCCCGGGCGGCGGGCATCCATCTCACCTGGAAGGACATCTCCGACCTGTCGGAGGCAACGCCGCTCCTGGCGCGGGTCTATCCCAACAGCGTTGCCGACGTGAACCACTTCCACGCCGCCGGCGGGATGGGCTTCCTCATCCGTGAGCTTCTGGATCGCGGCTTCCTGCACGAGGATGTCAACACGGTCTGGGGCAAGGGTCTCAGGGCCTATGCCATCGAGGCGAAGCTCGGCGAAGGCGGCGCGACGGTCAAGCGCGAGCCGGCGCCGGCGGTCAGCGGCGACGCCAAGATCCTGACGACGTCCGACAAGCCGTTTAGCGCCAACGGCGGGCTGAAGGTGCTTTCCGGCAATCTCGGCGCGGCGGTGATCAAGGTCTCGGCGGTGAAGCCCGAGCGCCGGTTCGTCGAGGCGCCGGCGCGCGTCTTCCACGACCAGAACGAGCTGAAGGCGGCCTTCGACGCCGCCACGCTCACCGGCGACTTCATTGCCGTCGTCCGCTTCCAGGGGCCGAAGTCCAACGGCATGCCGGAACTGCACAAGCTGACGCCGCTGCTCGGCGTTCTTCTCGATCGCGGACAGAAGGTGGCACTGGTCACGGACGGGCGTATGTCGGGCGCGTCGGGCAAGGTGCCGGCGGCGATTCACGTGACGCCCGAGGCCAAGGACGGCGGACCGATCGCCAGGATCATGGACGGCGACATGCTTCGTCTCGATCCCGATGCCGGAACGCTGGACGTCCTGGTGGATGAGGCCGAGTTCGCGGCGCGTCCCGCCGCCGATCCCGACCTTTCCCACTACGAGTTCGGATTGGGGCGCGAACTCTTCGCGGCCTTCCGCCATGCGGTCGGTCGCGCCGACGAGGGCGCCAGCATCTTCTGATGCCGGGTCAGCGCTCGCGCATTCGAGCGGCCGCATAGCCCAAAAGAGCGGCCGCGCCGCCGGCGAGAGCCAGCGCGCCGCCGCGCACCAAACCGCTCGGCAGGCTGAGGACGCGCGTCACCTGCTCGGCCGAGAAGCGGCCCTCGGCACCGGGATCGCCCGGAACCGGCTGAAAGAGGTTGCCCTCGCGTGTACCGGGGGCCGGGATCTTGCTGAGCTGAGCCTTCCAGGCGCGATCCGCCACAGGGCGGTCCAGGAAGTTGGGCGCCACGGTTTCGGCCATCACAAGCTCGGCCGTCGAGCGGCCGATGAAGACTTCCTCGGCGCTGCCCATGGCCGCATCGAGAATGGCTCTGGCGACGGTTTCCGGCGAATAGACCGGCGGCGGCGCATCGGGCTCACGATCCAGCTTGGAGCGGCACCAGGAAAACTGCGGCGTGTTCACGGTCGGCAGCTGCATCATGGCGAGTTTGACCGGAACGCCCTCATGATAAAGCTCGGTGCGCAGCGCGGAGACGAAGCCGCGCACGGCGTGCTTGGCGGCGCAATAGGCCGACTGCAGCGGGATCGGGCGGTAGGCAAGCGACGAGCCGATGAAGACGATCTTGCCGCTCCGCGCCTTGCGCATGTGCCTCAACGCGGCGCGGGCGCCATGCACCTGCCCCATGTACACGACATCGGTCACGCGGGAGAACTCTTCCGGCGTCATCTGGTCGAAGGGCGCGTAGACGGTGGTCATGGCGTCGTTGATCCACAGATCGATACCGCCCCAATCGGCCGCGACGGCGTCCGCCGCCGCCTCCACCGCCGATGCATCGACGACATCGACAGAAAAGGTCATCGCTCGCCGGCCGAAGTCCTGGATTTCTTCTGCCGTCTTGGCCAGCCGCCCCTCGTCGCGGGCAATGACGGCAACGTCAAAGCCTCGTCGGGCCAGCTCGCGAGACAGCGCGCGTCCAACGCCCGCTGTTCCGCCGGTGACGACCGCTCGCGGCATGATGCCTCTCCTTCCATCGAAATTGCTGATCAGGAAGGAGTAATCGAGAGCGATCTGACGGGTTCCTTTTCCGCGTCAGGCGAGGGAGGGAGAGGCCTCGCCCGAGCGCTTGCGCCGAATCTCGGCCAACGCCGCCTTCACCGCCGCGATATCGCGGTGGAGCTGAAGCATCTCGGCGTCGAATTCCTCCTCGTTCGGCTCGTCGAAATCGGCGGGCGACCCGGCGATCTCGTGGATGCGGGCACGAAGGGCCGCAATATCGTCTTCCATGCCGCCGGCCGACGCACTGTCTTCGCTCGGCTTGCGCGCTTCCGCCTTGACCGGCAGCGGCTCGGAGGCCGGCTCTTCGTTCATCGGATGCGCCGCCTTGATCTCCTGCCTTACGGGCTCGGAATCGCGAGCGGCGCGTCGATGAATAAGATCGATATCGCCGAGCGAGGGCGCCGGGGCGGCTGGCCGAACCGGCGCTGCGGGAGCAGTGGGAGCCGCCTGAACGGGCACATCGTCCTTGGCCTCGGGGAAGAGAGGCGATGGCGCCTCGGCCTTGGCTGGAGCCGGGGTCTGCTTCATCGCCGGCTCCTCCACCACCACCTCCATCGCGGCGGGCCCGGACAGCTCGACGGCGAAGGCTGCCTGGCGACCGTTCGCCGAGGGCGCGACGACGGCGGCTTCCGGGACCGGCTGGGCAGACATGGCGGCGGTCGCGGCGGCATAGGCCGGTGAGGGATCGCGCCCTTGCGGCAGCACGTCCCGGATCATGCTGATCAGGACCCAGGCGATGGCGAGGCCAAGGCCGGCGACAAACCCGATGATGGCGCCCAGGATGACGACGATCTTGCGCGAAAGGCTGGCGGGATCAAGCGGCCGGGTGGCTTCGGAAATAACCCGCACGTTGTTGGTGTTGAGCCCCTCCTGCTCGCCGATTTCGCGGGAGCGCAGGAGAAAGGCCTCATAGACGGAGCGGGCGGCTTCGGCCTCTCGTTCCAACTGGCGCAGCCGCACGAAGGCCTCGCCATTGGTGACCTGGCGCACCTTGAGCTCGTCGATCTGGCGGGTAAGGTCGCGCTCGGTCTGCTTGCTGCGTTGAAGCTCGGTCTGTGCGGCTCCCACCACGCGCTGGAGTTCGCCGGCGATCGCCTGGCGCGCGGACGCCAGAGCCTCCTCGGCAGCGATGCGCTGGGGATGGCGCGGGCCGAGCTTGGCGGAAAGGCTCGCCGCCGCATGGGCGAGATCGGCATAGCTCGAACGCAGCCGGACCAGCGCCTCCGAGGTCAGCTCCTCGGGGAAGGCGCCCTTGACCACGGCATCGACATCCGCGTTCCGCATGGAGTCGGCCTTGGCCTGGAGGGAGGCGATCTGGGCGCGGACGCGGGCGAGTTCGTTGTTGATGGAAACGATGTAGTCGTCATCGATGAGCCGACCGTTGACACCGATCAGCTGGTTCTCGGCCTTATAGGTTTCGACGGCGCTCTCGGCATCGCTCACGCGCTTGCGCAGTTCGTCGAGGCGCGAGGACAGCGCATCCGTGGCGCGGCGGGCCGTATCCGACTGGATGCGAGCTTGCTCGTCGAGATACTTGTCGGCAACGAGATTGGCCAGGCGCGCGGCCTTGTCGGGGTCCTCGCTTTTGACGGAGAGCGTGATGACGAAGCTCTTGGGCGCGCGCGCCGCGCTCAGGCGGTCTCGCAGATTGGCGATAGTCTTCAGCCGCGTGTCCTCGCGCGCCTGTTCCTCGTTCTCCTGCCCGAACGGCAGGATGTCTGAGATGAGCGCGCCAAGTCCCTCCTTGGCAGAACCGTTGAATTCGGGATCGCCCGTAAGGTTCGCCTCGTCGACCACCGCGAACAGAACGCTGTTGGATAGGATCACCGAGATCTGGCTGTCGATCAGTGCGAGGCTCGCCTCGCTCGGCAGACCATTGGGCGTCACCTCGTTCTGCACCACCTTGAGATCGCGCGGATCGATGAGGATCTGCGAGGCCGCCTCGTAAATTTTCGGCGTCGACAGTGCCACCATGGCGGCGACGACGGCGCCGAGAACCGTCGTCCCGATGACGAAGGGCCTCGCGGACCAGACACGACCGAAGAATTCCACCGGATCGAAGAGCGACCGACCGGACCCGCCCTGCTGACCGACAGGAACCGTGCCCGACACCCTGGACTGGGGAACGGTCTTTGCGGCGGAGCGAGGCGGAGAAGAGGTGAACATTCGTTGGAAAGGTCCCGTCGCGGCACCATCTGCCGCAGCCTGCGTCTTTCACACGAATCTCTCGCACCATGGCAAACAAAGCGTTAATTTGCTTTGCGCGCCAAAGTATTTCCGCGGAAACGCTCAGCGGCCGTGCTTCAGGCGATCCAGGAGCGGACCGAACCACGCCTTGCGGCGATAATGCTCGTCCAGCGGCAGAGGGCGTACGGGCGTCCCGTCCGGCCTCGGCATCGCGCCGCCGACCCAGCTATAGCGATCGGTCAGTCCCCAGGCGATCACCGCCTCGGGCTGCTGACCGGCGAAGACGGCATCGAGCAGGGCATTGACTGCCTTGCCCGCCGCCGCGTCCTGCTCGGCCGGCCCGCCCTCGATGTGCCAGTCGATGATGTCGAGTTCGCTGACGATGAGACCGACATCGATCGCTTTCAGCGCCGCACCGAAAGCGGCGATCGCGTCGTGATCGATCTGGAGATCGGCATAGAGGTGGCCCTGCATGCCGACGGCGTGGACGGGCACGCCCGCATCCTTCAACTGCCGGACCATGGCGAGCATCGTCGCGCGGCGCGCATCGCACCGAGGACCGACATATTCGAGATCGTAGTCGTTGATGACCAGCCGCGCCTTGGGATCGGCCTTGGCCGCCGTCAGGAAGGCGAGAGGGATATGGCGCGGCCCTAAGACTCTCAGCCAATGGGTATCGCGCAGCGCGCCCTCCTGTGGCGGATCGTTGGCGATCACCTCGTTGACGACGTCCCAGCTCGTGAGGCGCCCGGCGTAATGGTCGGCGACCGTTTCGATGTGCTCGATCAGAACGGCCTCCAGGCGCTTCGGATCGGTGATCGCCTTCACCCAGTCGGGCGTCCCGCCCCACCACAGAAAGCAGTGCCCCCGCGAGCCCTTGCCGTGGGACAGAGCGAAATCAACGATGCGATCGGCGGGCTCGAAGGAAAAGACGTCCGGCGAAGGCCGAAGCAGATCGAACTTCAGCTCGTTCATCGGCATGATGAGATCGCAGTAGGTCAGGAACGCCTTGCGATACTCGGGATCGACGTCGAAATGTTCGGCCTGGATGGCTCCGCCGAAAGGAACGCGCCGGCGCGCCGGTGCCGCGATGGTGGGTGCGACTTCTCCGGCAGCCAGAGCCAAACCCATCGCGCCAGCCAGGCAATCACGCCGCGTTAAGGTTCGGCGGATCATAATTGCCCGATCCTGCGGGCGTGCTCTCCAGCAACCTCATACGCCGCTCTTCGTGATTTGCCGCTGGATGGCATCGGCGCTCGCCCAAGAAATCGGATTCGAATGTCACGGTGGACCACGAAGCTTAACAAGCACATAAGCCTGATGGTCGCCTATGCCTCCTTGCTTGGCGGCTCGGCGGGGCGACTGGTGCTGTCGCTGGCCTATTTCGTCTCTGTGGCCAACAGCCTGACCGTGGCCGATTTCGGGCTGTTCGCGACGGCCTCCGCGACCGGCGTCGTCGTCTCACGCATTGCCGCCTTCGGCTTCGTCTCCCCGCTCTACCGCACCGCGACCGTGCGAAAGCGCCTGATCGGTGCCTATACGACGGGGTTCCTCATCGCCTTCCTGCTGTCGCTGCCGCTGATGGCGCTGGCGGCGGGCGGGTTCTATCTGGCGTTCTTCAAGGCCGAGATGCCCTTCGTCGCCTTCTGTGCCGTCGCCGCCGCCGAAATTCTCTGCTGGCGGATGTTGGAAGTGGTGGTGATCGTCAACAACGGGCTCGGGCGCTTCACGCGCGGCGCGGTCATCGTCATCATGGGTTCCGGCTTTCGCGCCATCGCCGCCGTCAGCTTCGCCATCGGCGCCAGCCATACGCTGACCAACTGGTCGCTCGCCTATCTCGGCGCCAATGCGCTTTCACTCTTGGTCGCGGCGGTTTTCTTCTATCCACGCCAGCGCCTGCGTTTCACGCCCCACCTCTATTTCGCGCGCTGGCGCGACAGTGTCTCGGTCGCGGGGGCGGAAATCCTCTTCTACCTCCAGTCGGAACTGGACAAGATGCTGGTGCTCTCGCTCGGCGGCGCCGAGGTCGCCGGCATCTACGCCATGCTGATGCGGCTGATCGACCTCACCGCGATGCCGGTGCGCGCCTTCAACACGATGATCGTGCAAAAGCTCATGCGCTCCGCCGAGTGGCTCGCTTCCTGGCGCACGCGCATCCTCATCGAAGGCGGGGTGGCGCTGGTTTCGATCGCGGGACTCGGCTTTCTCGGTCTCGTCCTGCACGTTGCGCCGCGTCTTCTCGGCAACAACGTCGCCGAGGCCGCGCCGCTGGTTCTTCTGCCGTTGCTGGTGCCCGCTTTCCGCAACCTCGTCGAATATGAAAGCGAACTCCTCTACGCCACCGGCAGGACGACCGTACGCGCCCTGATCCTGGCGCTTGTCGGCCTCCTCAAGGCGGGGCTCCTTGCCCTGCTTCTGACGACGCATGACACGACCACCGCCTGGATCGTCTGGCTCAACGGGGTGTTCTTCGTGCTCTGGCTGTCCTCGGCGCTGACCACCTATGCCGCGCTCGACGCCCAGCGGCGGCGGGGCCGCGCGACGGCGCTCACTCCAAGCCCGCAACCCGGCGAATGAGGGAGAGGTCGGTGCCGGTGAAGGACTGGATGCCGATCGCCACCTGATGGGGTGCCAGCGCCTCGACGAAGGTCGACAGCGCCCCCTCGCCCATTGCCTCGCCGGCCCAGTAGACGCGGCAAAGCTGCTCGTCGGTCGGGACGTGGCGGTCCCGTCGGCCTTCCGCCTCGTCGACGAAGCGACCGTAGAGCAGGCATTCGGACAGGGCGCGGCTGCCGGCGAGCCCGGTCATCGCGCTCGCGCCGGTGACGTCCTCTATCCTTGCCAGAAGATCGCGCACCGTATCGGCGCGCCAGCCGATAAGCGTCGTGATGTAGTCGATGTCGTGGCGGGGCGGCGCCCCCAGCCCAAGCAGCAAGCCCGCCCGCACCGACCAGGCGTCGTGATTGCCGGCAATGGGTGGCGGAGCGTCGGGAATGCGGAAGAAGCGGAACGCCCTGCCCTGCCAGAAGCTCGCGGCATCAAAGGCGCGCACGAAAACGACGTCGGAGTCGATGGAAATCATCCCGACCTCGTCCATTAAGGCGGCAAAGGCGAGACGCCGGAGCTGCTGGACGTGCCAGCCGCGCAGCGGCGGCCCCTTCGGCGAGAGCCAGATGCGGCGACGGCCGAAACTCAGCGGATCGGGGAAAGCCCGCAGCCACCAAGGGAGCAGTTCGCGCTCGTCGACGATCCTGCGCCTCGGCCCCTCGAGAGGCTTGAACAGCGCGACGTCCGCCGCCTCGACCAGAATATAATGACAGCTATGCCCGGTGACATGCCGGTCGATACTCTCGCAGAGCAGCCGACACCGCGCGAGGTCGCCTCGATAGCTCGATGTGACGAGCGCGGTTGGGGGGCACGTTTCCGTCGTTGCGATCAACGCATCGCCCTCGCCCGGCCGAACCTCAAGAGTGCAACGCGCAAGAGGAAGGCCGGATTGCCGACGACATAGCGCCGCCACAGGCGGCGCGGTTCGATCGCCAAGCGAAAGGCCCATTCGAGCCGCCAAAGCCGAACAGCAGCCGGCGCACGGGGCACCTTGCCGGCCGCGAAATCGAGAAAGGCGCCGATCGCCATCACCACCGTCCCTTCCTGGCCGCTCATGTGCCGGGCAATGAAGAGCTCCTGACGCGGCACGCTGAGGCCGACGAGAACGAGATCCGGACAGGCCGACCGCAACCTGGCGAGAACCTCCATGGTGGGCGACCCTTCACCGAAATAGCCGTGGGAAACCGGCAGGAAGGCATGGCGTGGGTAGCGTTCCGCCAGATGGCGCGCGGCCGTCTCGACGACGCCCGGCTCACCCCCGACCAGCGCCACGCGAAGAGGCCGGCCGATCCGCTCCAGGATCGCCGGCGTCAGGTCCGTGCCGTTGAGGTTCTCTGGGAATGCCTCGCCGAACAGAGCGCGCGAGGCGATGTCCATGCCGATACCATCAGGCAAAACGAGAAAGGCGCCGAGACTGTCGCGATAGTCGGAGCTCTCTGCCGCAACGTTGAAACAATGGGCATTGACGAAGGCGATCTTGAGGTGCGAGCGCGTCGCAAGGCTCGCCTCGATCATGGAGATCACCGCGCCGGTGTTGGTCGCCATGACATCGACATCGCCCATGGCGCGCACTTCAGCGGGACCGACCGAGGCCGCGCTGATGGCGAGGGGCAGCGCATAGGTCATCGCCTCAGCCCCGCATCCGGTTCACCGCCGGGCTCCACTCTGCCATGCGTCCCGCGCCGCCGCGAGCGTCGGCAGAGAGCGCTTCACGAAACAGCGAGATGCCGCGGCCGAGGCCTGCTGATAGCGCCAACCGTTGGCGATCGGCGAATTCGCGCCCGTCGGCTCTGGCAAGACGCCCGGCCCGCTCGCTCTCCACCTGTTCGACCAGGGCGGAGGCAAAGGCTTCCGGGTCCTCGGCGACGACGACATTGGCGGGCAGAAAATCGACGCCCCGCAGGGCTGCGCGGGTCGCGACCGCCGGCATTCCCTCCTCGAACGTCTCGATGGTCTTGAGCTGAACGCCGGTGCCGCCCTTGGTCGCCAGGGCCATCACGCGGCACGAAAGAACGAAGGACTGCGCGTCCGGCACGCGGCCGAGATAGCTGACGCAGGCGGGCGCCGCCGGAGGGCGTCTGTCGAAACGGCCGGCAATGCCCACCCGCAGGTCCGGCGGCAGCAGCGGCGCGACGTTCTCGATGAACCAGTCGAGGCCGATCCGGTTGGGAGCCCAGCTCCAATTGCCGATCAGGCCGATGTCATAGGCGCGCTGCCGGTCGTCGGCACGGGACTGGCGGCCGATGGACAGGGCGAGCGGAATGCACCGCTCCTCCTGGCGCGGGCAAAGCTTCTGGGCATCCATCGCGCTGAGTGTCAGAACCAGACGCGCCTCGTGGCAAAGCCGTTCCTCGGCCGCCTCGAGCAGGCGCGCCTCGCGCGCATAGAGGAAGCGCATGAGCGCAGACCGGGCGTTGACCGCGTTTTCCGCCGCCGACTGGTGCTCGACATTGTGCGCGACAAAGATGGACGGCTTGTCGGTCGCCAGAAACGGATAGGCGGTCGGCATCTGGATCGAATTCAGCACGTAGCCGTCGGAAGGACCCGCCGAGGCAATGGCCTGACGCATCTCCTCCGGCGACAGGACGGCGAGCTTAGCCGCGCCCACCGGCAGGCGGCGTGCCATGGCGCGCGCCACCCAGCCGGCTTTTTTTACAGCGCCAGCGCCGGCGTTTTCGAAGCTGATCTCACCCAGCGAAACCTCGTTGGGTCGAAGAGGACGGAAGCCTGCACGCGTGAAGCCAACAAAGCAAAGCTCGATGCCGGCATGACGCAATTCGTTGATAATCGCCAAAGTGGCGATTTCGAACCCCGTGACCGGGGTATCGTCAGCAAGAAGCGAGCTGATGAACGTTAAGCGCATGGACACCCTGGCCGGAGAGGTCGGCAATCAATCGAATTTAAACTAGAAGGACTTTCCGCTCCACTAACAATCCTTGACCAATGCAATCGATCCATGGCGCCGCGACGGTGCCGCTGTTGATCCATTGTTGAGGGTTCGCTCGTAAATTTGCCGTTCACGGGAAGGCGAATGGACAGCCATGGACGCGATCAGCGGCGAAGTCACGGTCGAATTCCGCAGCCATGAAGGCGCCCGCCCGCCTCATCGCGTCGTTGTCACCCTGCCCACCTTCCGCCGCCCCGAGCACCTGGAAAAGACCCTGCGCTCCCTCTGCGAGCAGAACACCGAGCACCGCTTCGCCGTCGTTGTCATGGACAATGATGACACCGGCCGGGAGGGTGCAGCGGCGGCGCGCCCCTTCTTCCTGGGCGGGCTCCTGGAAGGCCTCGTCATCATCGCCCACGAGCGAGGCAATTGTTCGGCTTATAATGCAGGCTGGAAGACCGCGCTCGGCGAATTCCCGGGCATGGAGTTCCTGCTCGTCATCGACGATGACGAATGCGCTGATCCGCAATGGCTCGCCCGGCTGGTGGAGACGGCGCAGGAGACCGACGCCGACGCGGTCGGCGGGCCGCAGATCCCCGTCTTCGCCGACGAACGCGGCGCCAAGCTGGCCAACCATCCGGTGTTCGAGCCCCATTATGATGCGACCGGCCCGGTGCCGATCCTCTATTCGTCCGGCAACGTCCTCCTTCGCCGCCGCCTTCTGGAGGCCATGGGGCCACCCTTCCTGGACACGGCCTTCAACTTCATCGGCGGCGGCGACAGCGACTTCTATTCGCGGTGCCGCGAGAAGGGCTTTTCGTTCGCGTGGTGTCAGGAGGCTCCGGTCTACGAGACCGTCCCTCAGCGCCGGACGGAGTTTTCCTGGCTCCAGGCGCGCGCGCTGCGAGAGGGCGCCCTGTCGGCGATCATCGAACGGCGCCGCGATAGCTCCTTCAAGGGCCGTGCCCGCAGCCTGGCGAAAAGCCTGGCGCTTCTCGTTGCCTCGCCGGTGCGCGGCTCCTATCTCGCCTGGCAGACAGGCTCTTTCGTGACCGGACTCTATCGCCCACAGGTGGCGCTCGGCCGCCTTCTCGGCGAACTCGGCATCGTCAACGAGCAGTATCGCCGTCCCGAGGAGAACTGACCGGCGACTGCGCCTTTGCTATCGACAGCCGAGGCTCTAGCTTTGGCCTCACATCCTTTCCGCATGTGAAGAAGGCTTCCATGGACCCCTTGCGTCTCATCGCCGTCGACGAAGACGACCTGGCTATTCTCTCCGCCCATTGCCAGGACGCCGTCCTGAAGCTCGGCGAATGCCAGTATCGTCCGCAGCAAAAGCAGTTCGTCATGGCGATCAACCGATTCGCCTGGGAAAAGGCAAATCCCTCCCTGCTCGCTTCGCTCTTCGGCGGGCAGACCTTCGAGCGACGGCGCGCGGCGCTGCATTTCAACCGCGTGGAAAAGGTGCATCAGGAGGGGCTGGCGAGCGCTCCCGCCGACACCGTTCTTTCGCTGCTCGCCATTCGTTTTTCGCCCACCGACGCCCCTTCCGGCCATGTCACGCTTGTATTTGCGGGAGGCTCCACGATAAGGCTCGATGTCGAATGCATCGAAGCACAGCTTTCCGATCTCGGGGCGGCCTGGAGCACCAGCTTCAAGCCCGACCATGACAAGGGATGAGCCGCCGGCCCTGAGCGGCGCGGCGCGAGATCGGATCATCGAGGAGACAAAGGCTTGCCGCTGAGGCTGAACAGCAAGGACGAGGGGTTCGACGCGCAATTTTCGGCGTTGCTGTCGATGAAGCGGGAGGTTTCCGCCGATGTCGAGGCGGCGGTCCGCGCCATCGTCGACGACGTCAAGACGCGCGGCGACGAAGCCCTGATCGAGGCGACGGCGCGCTTTGACCGGCTCACCCTCACGCCGCAGACCCTGAAGGTCGCGCGCGACGAGATCGACGCGGCGCTTGCCGGCACCGACCCCGAGGTGCGTGCCGCCCTGGAGCTGGCCCATCAGCGCATCAGGGACCACCACCAGCGCCAGAAGCCCGAGGACGAACGCTATATCGACCCGATCGGGGTCGAGCTCGGCAGCCGCTGGACCGCCGTGGAGTCGGTCGGCCTCTACGTGCCGGGCGGACTGGCAAGCTATCCCTCCTCGGTGCTGATGAACGCCGTGCCGGCGCGCGTCGCCGGCGTCGAGCGCATCGCCATGGTGGTGCCCTCGCCGGACGGGCGGCTCAACCCGCTGGTGCTCGCCGCCGCCGCGCTCTGCGGCATCGACGAGATCTATCGCATCGGCGGCGCGCAGGCGATCGCCGCGCTCGCCCATGGCACGGAGACGATCCCGCCCGTCGCCAAGATCGTCGGCCCCGGCAACGCCTATGTTGCCGCCGCCAAGCGACAGGTCTTCGGCACCGTGGGCATCGACATGATCGCCGGTCCCTCCGAGGTGCTGGTGGTCGCCGACGGCGAGAACGACCCCGATTGGCTCGCGGCCGATCTCCTGGCCCAGGCCGAGCACGACGCCGCCGCGCAGTCGATCCTCATCACCGACGATGCCGTGTTGGCGGACGCGGTCGAGGGCGCGGTCGAGCGCCAGCTCGCGCTGCTCCCGCGCCGCGATGTCGCGGGCGCGAGCTGGCGCGATTTCGGCGCGATCATCCTCGTCGGCAGCCTCGACGAGGTGCCGGCGCTGGCGGACCGCATCGCCGCCGAGCATCTGGAGCTCGCCGTCGCCGACCCCGAGGCGCTGTTCGCGCGCATCCGCAACGCCGGCGCCGTCTTCCTCGGCCGCCACACGCCGGAGGTTATCGGCGATTATGTCGGCGGCACCAACCACGTGCTGCCGACCGCGCGGTCCGCGCGCTTTTCCTCGGGCCTCTCGGTGCTCGACTTCGTCAAGCGCACGTCGATCCTGAAGCTCGGGCCTGCGCAGCTTCGCGCGCTCGGGCCGGCCGCCATCGCGCTCGCCCGCGCCGAGGGCCTCGACGCCCACGGCCGCTCCGTCGGCGTGCGGATCAACCTCTGAGGCGGCGATGACGGGCCACGGCGGCAAACTCATCCATGTCGAGCTCGACGGCACCATCGGGCGCGCACCGCCCGATATAGAGCACGAGCGCAAGGTCGCGATCTTCGACCTCATCGAGGAGAACAGCTTCACGCCCGCCGGCGCCACGGAGGGAAATTTCCGCCTGACGCTTTCGCTGATCGAAAAGCGCCTGGTCTTCGACGTGCGGGACGAGGCCGATCAGCCGGTGGCCAAGCATATCCTGTCGCTGACGCCGTTCCGGCGCATCATCAAGGACTACTTCCTGATCTGCGACAGCTACCATGAGGCGGTGCGCTCGGCGACGCCCTCGCAGATCGAGGCGATCGACATGGGACGTCGCGGCGTCCACAACGAGGGCTCGGAGACGCTGAAGGAGCGCCTCGCCGGCAAGATCGACCTCGATTTCGACACGGCACGGCGGCTCTTCACCCTGATCTGCGTGTTGCATCGTCGGAGCTGACGAGATGGGCGCGCGCCTCCCCATCCCGGCCGCTATCGGCCGCGTTCCTTCGGGGCGGACGGCCCCGAGGATGTCCGTTTGAGCGCCGCGCCCCTGCCGGGCGGCGCGGAGAAGAAGGGCCGCGGCGTTTCCTCGGTGCTCTTCGTCTGCGGGCTCAACTCGATCCGCTCGCCGATCGCCGAGGCGCTCGCCAAAAACCTCCTGCCCGCCTCGGTCTACGTCGCATCGGCCGGCGTCAAACGAGGCGAACGCGACCCCTTCGTCGATACGGTTCTATCTGAAAAGGGCATCAGCCTCGGCAACCGGCGGCCGCAGAGCTTCGAGGAGATCGAGGATTCCTTCTTCGACCTCGTGGTGACGCTCTCGCCCGAGGCCCATCACATGGTGCTCAACGCCATGCGGGCCGATGCCGTCGACGTCGAATTCTGGCCAATGCCCGACCCGGCCGCCGCCGACGGCACCCGCGAACAGATTCTCTCGGCCTACCGCGATGTCGTCAGGCGCATCGAGACGCGCATCCGCCAGCGCCTTTTGTCCGACGAAAGCGCTGCCTGACCGGCGTCAGCGCTGCTGCGAAATCGTGAGGATCGCCTCGCGCAGCTCGTCGAGGCCCGCGCCCTTTTCCGAAGAAGTGGCAAGGATTTGCGGATAGGCCGCCGGCCTCTTGCGGATCGCCTCGGCCGTTGCCTCCAGAAGCTTCGGAACCGCCGTCGGCTTGATCTTGTCGAGCTTCGTCAGGACGATCTGGTAGGACACCGCCGCCTTGTCGAGAAGGCCGAGGACATCGGCGTCGTTGGTCTTGATGCCGTGGCGTGCATCGATCAACACGAAGACGCGCTTCAGGGTCGAGCGACCGCGCAGATAGTCGAAGACGAGCCGCGTCCAGGCATCGACCTTCTCTTTCGGCGCCTCGGCATAGCCGTAGCCCGGCATGTCGACGATGGCGAGTGGCGGCAGATCGTCCAGCGCGCCGGAATAGCCGCCGGGCACGAAATAGTTGAGCTCCTGCGTCCGCCCCGGCGTATTCGACGTGCGCGCCAGCCCCTTCTGGCGCAGCAGCGCGTTGATGAGCGACGACTTGCCGACATTGGAGCGCCCCGCGAAGGCGATCTCGGGCGGCCCCTCCGGCGGCAGAACGCTCATGTTGGGCACGCCGCGGATGAAGACCCAGGGCTTGACAAAGATCGCCTGGCCGGCCTCCGGCGCGGGTTCGGTGCTGCTCATCGGGCGGTCTCCAGGTGCTTGAGATCGGCGCCGCGAATGGCGTCGAGATTGCGGCCGATCTTGTCCACCGGCCAGTTCCACCATGCGATGTCGAGGAGCCAGGCGACGGTCGCCTCGTCAAAGCGCGAACGCTTCAGCCGCGCCGGGTTGCCGGCGACGACGCCGTAGGGCGGCACGTCCTTCGTCACCACGCTGTAGGCGCCGATGATCGCGCCGTCGCCGATGGTGACGCCCGGCAGAATCCGTGCATGCTCGCCGATCCACACGTCGTTGCCGACCAACGTGTCGCCGCGAAGGCCGCGACCATAGCTCTCGACATCGAAACCCTCTTCCCAGCCATTGGCGAAGAGATTGAAGGGATAGGTCGAGAAGCCGTCCATCACATGGTTGGCGCCGTTCATGATGAAGGTGGCGCCTTTGGCGATGGCGCAGAAGCGGCCGATGACCAGGCGGTCGCCAAGGAACGGATAATGGTGGGTCACGCACTTCTCGACGAAGTGCTCTGGCCCGTCCGGGTCATCGTAATAGGTGAACTCGCCGATCTCGATCATCGGATTTGAGACGAGCGGCTTCAGGAAGCCGATGCGGCGATGCGCCGGCACGGGATGCGGAGAGGAGGGATCGGGGCCTGTCATGCCCGCTTCATGCCCGCGACGGGCATGGAAGGCAAGGCTTGGGCCGGCCGGGCGCGTAAAGCAAAGGCCGCGAACGCCTCTTCGCGTCGCGGCCCCCGCCACAATTGTAAATAAGGAAGGAAAATTATCCCTTGGCCGTTTTCGGCTTTCGCCGGAACATGCCCTTCAGATTGTCCCAGAGTTCGATCTTGGTGCCGTTGCGCTTCATGATGATCGACTGCTGGATGATGGACAGCGTGTTGTTGCAGGTCCAGTAGATTACCAGTCCGGCCGGGAAGTGCGCCAGCATGAAGGTGAAGACCACCGGCATCCAGGTGAAGATCATCTGCTGGCTGGGGTCGGCGGGCGTCGGGTTGAGCCGCATCTGGACGAACATGGTCACGCCCATGACCAACGGCCAAGCGCCGATCATCAGCATCTGCGGCACGTCGTAGGGCAGCAGGCCGAAGAGGTTGAACAGGCTCGTCGGGTCCGGCGCCGCAAGATCGTGAATCCAGCCGTAGAACGGCGCATGGCGCATCTCGATGGTGACGTAGAGCACCTTGTAGAGCGAGAAAAAGATCGGGATCTGGATCAGCATCGGCCAGCAGCCGGCCGCCGGATTGACCTTTTCCTCCTTGTAGAGGCGCATCATCTCCTGCTGCTGCTTGACCTTGTCGTCGGCGAAGCGCTCGCGCATCTCGGCGATCTTCGGCTGGAGGTTCTTCATCCTCGCCATCGACTGGTAGGATTTGTTGGCGAGCGGGAAGAAGATGGCCTTCAGGACGATCGTCACGGCGATGATCGCCAGGCCGAAATTGCCCAGGAAGCGATAGAGCCAGTCGATGGCATGGAACATCGGCCGCGTAATGAAGTAGAACCAGCCCCAGTCGATGAGCTGGCCGAAATGCGGGATGTTCAGCGCCTCCTCGTAGTGATCGATGAGATCCACCACTTTGGCGCCCGCAAAGGTGTGGCTGCTGAAGGTCTTGCTGGCACCCGGCGCGATCTCCATCGGATCGGCGAGGTAGTCCGACTGATAGAAGGTCCGACCCGCGGTCGAATAGCGGAAAGTCGGCTGGAAGGCGCCCTGGTCGACGGGAACGATGGCGGTCGCCCAATACTTGTCGGTGGTGCCGAGCCAGCCGTTGGCAGCCTTCTCGGGCTTGACCGTGCCGTCCTTCTCGATCGACTTGTAGGTGACTTCGTTGAGGCCGTTTTCGCCGAAGACGCCGAGAAGCCCCTCGAAGAGGACGTAGCTCGAGGCGACCTCGGGCTTCGAGAAGCGCACGACGCGGCCCCACGGCGAGAGGCTCACCGGCGTCGAGCCGCCATTGGCGACGGAGTCCTCGATGGTGAACATGAACTTGTCGTCCACCGAGATGACGCGGGTGAAGGTCAGGCCCTTGTCGTTGGTGTAGGTCAGCGTCACCGGGCTGTCTGGTGAAAGAACGGCGCCCGACTGCGCCTGCCACAGAGTGGTCGGCCCCGGCAGCGCGCCGGCCTCCTTGCCCGAATAGCCGAGCTCGGCGAAATAGCCGTCCTTGTCCTGCTCGGGCGAGAGCAGAACGATGGTCGGCGAGGCGTCGTCGACGGTGACGTGGTAGTTCTTGAGCCTCAGGTCGTCGAGCCGCGCACCCTTGAGGTTGATGGAGCCCGACAGCGAGGGCGTGTCGATGGCGACCCGGGGATCGCTGTTCAATGCGTCCTCCCGCGTCGCCGATTGGGCGGGCGTCGGCGTCTCGGCCGGCACCACGCTCTCGCGTCCGGCCGGTGCCACCACTTCCTTCTGGTCGGTGCCGGCGGGGGTCGTCGGGGTCTGCAGCTCGCCGCCCTTCTGCGCCTGCTCCGCCTGGCGCTGCGCTTCCATGCGGGGCGCGACCACCAGGAACTGCCAACCCACCAGCACCGCGATGGACAGCACCATGGCGATCAGGAAGTTGCGGTTGTTTTGCATCACTCTTTCCCCAGGGGCCGCCGGTCGGAAGTGCCGGACGGCGGACGTGGTGCGTTCCTGCCGCTGTGGGCAAGGCGGCGCCCGAGCTCCTTCGTCAACGAAGCGAACGGTACGCCAAGGACGTCGCGGCGGGCGACGATGACATAATCATGGCCCACGGCCATTTCAGCCCCCGCGCCGAGGCGGATCGCCTCACGCAGCCGGCGCCGGATTCTGTTGCGCTCGACCGCGTTGCCGACCTTCTTGGTCACCGTCAGCCCGAAACGGGGCTCACGGCCATCGCCACGGTCGAGGGCTTCGACGAAGAAGAAGGGGCCGTTCAGCCGCCTCCCCCGGCGCGCCGCCAAAAACTCGGCGCGCGTCTTCATCCGTCCGACGGTCATCGGCCCTCTCGCGATCGACAGGACCGGCAAGGCGCCTCGCCCCGTCCCGCATCGTCGGATCGCCGCATGGGAGTCACCGGAAATCCATCCGGCTCGGTCCCATGCGTCGAACAGCGCTTTTTACGCGGAGAGCCGCTTGCGGCCGCGTGCGCGGCGAGCCGCGATCACCTTGCGGCCACCGGTGGTTGCCATGCGGGCACGGAAGCCGTGACGGCGCTTGCGGACGAGCTTGCTGGGCTGATAGGTGCGCTTCATCGTTGAATTCTCCGGGGAGTCACCCCACGGGCCTCTTGGTCGGTCTTCAATCGAGTTTTCGGGCGACAATGGACGCACGACCGCATCGCGCGGACCCCGTCCGTTCGTGGGGGCTTATAGGAAGAGCCTCGGCAAAAAGTCAATCCGCCAACGTCAAACGCGTTAAGCAAGCATCGTGGCGAATGGACTTAGTCCACCATGTCACATGCGCTCACACGGTTTCAAGGTGCCGTGAGACTCGGCGCCTGTCAGTTCCCGGTTAACCATCCCGGCGATAGGTGTTCTTGTCGCGCAAGGCAAGGAAGAGGACGGCGGTGCGCCCCATCTGGCGAGAAAAAGACCACGGCTCCGCCGGCGCGCCATCCGCAGCGCCGATGACGTCGCCCCAGCGTTTCCTGCCGCTGGCGCTGATCGGCTGCGCCCTCGTGCTCTCATGGGCGCTGGGAATCCAGGACCAGATTTCTTTTCACGCCTTCCTTGAAGGCCGGCACGCCCTCAAGCACTGGGTCGACAGCAACATCGTTCTCGCCGCCCTCGGCTTCACCGCCCTTTATGCGATCGCCACCGCTCTCGTCTTTCCGGCGGCGGCGGTGCTGACCATCGGAGGCGGCTTCCTGTTCGGCTGGTGGCTGGGCGGCTCGCTCACCGTGATCGGCGCGACGATCGGCGCCTGCATCCTTTTCCAGGCGACCAATTCGGCCTTCGGCGGAGCCTTGCGACGCCGCGCCGGCCTGATCCGGCGCTTCGCAGACGGCTTCGAGAAAGATGCTTTCTCCTATCTCCTCGTGCTGCGCCTCAGTCCGGTTCTTCCGTTTTCCGTGGTCAATGTCGGCCCTGCCCTGATCGGCGTGCCGTTCTCGACCTATGCGCTGGCAACCTTCCTCGGCATCATTCCGGGCGCCATGGTCTACGCCTTCATCGGCAGCGGTCTCGACGCGGCGCTGCTGGCGGCGGGAGGAAACGCCGATTCGATCTCGGACTTCATCACCTTCGACACGACGCTGGCTCTCCTCGGCCTCGCGGCGCTTTCTGTGCTCGGGCTGGCCCTCAAGAAATGGGTGATCGAGCCACGCCGCCGCGCGCCCGAACGCGGCGGAGTTTCCCGGTGAGCCGAACCGAACTTGCGCCCGATATCTGCGTCATCGGCGGTGGCTCGGGCGGCCTGACCGTCGCGGCTGCCGCCGCATCCTTCGGCGTCGACGTCGTCCTCGTCGAGGAGGGCGCGATGGGTGGCGACTGCCTCAACACCGGCTGCGTGCCCTCCAAGGCGCTCATCGCCGCCGCGCGCCATGCTGCGGACGCGCGCGCCGCGTCCCGCTTCGGCGTTTTCGTGGGCGAGCCGGCTATCGATGCCGCCGCGGTCCACGCTCACGTAAAAGGCGCCATCGCAGCAATCGCCCCTCATGATTCGGTCGGGCGCTTCGAGAGCCTGGGCGTGAAAGTGATCCAGGCGAGGGCGCGCTTCGTCGACGCGCGAACGGTGGAGGCGGGAGAGTTTCGTATCCGCGCCCGGCGCTTCGTCCTCGCCACAGGGTCGGCGCCGGCCATACCGCCGATTCCCGGCCTCGTCAGTGTCTCCTTCCTCACCAACGAAAGCCTCTTTGACCTCGACGAGATTCCACGGCGCCTCGCGATCATCGGCGGCGGCCCGGTGGGCATCGAAATGGCGCAGGCGTTCCGCCGTCTCGGCGCGGAGGTCGTCGTGGTGGAACGTGGCCAGGCGCTTGCCAAGGAAGACCCGGAGCTTGCCGCCATCGCCCTCGGTGCTTTGAGGCGCGAAGGCGTCGATCTGCGCGAAGGAGCCGATGTTGTGCGTGTCGCCGCCGGTGTGGGCCAGCACGCCGTCGATCTTTTTCTTCGCTCGGCGGACGGCAGCGAGACTGTGGTCTCCGCCAGCCACCTTCTGATCGCCACGGGCCGCACGCCGCGCACGGCAGGCCTCGGCCTTGAGGCGGCAGGCATCGACCACGGCCCAGGCGGCGTCATGGTCGGCTCCGATCTTCGCACCACCAACCGGCGCGTCTATGCTGTCGGCGACGTTGCGGGCGGGCTCCAGTTCACCCACGTCGCCGGTCATCAGGCGGGCCTCGTCGTTCGCGCCCTCCTTTTCCGCCTCCCCATCCGCTACCGGCCAGAGATGATGCCGCGCGTCACCTATACCGATCCGCCGCTCGGCCAGGTCGGACTGACGCAGGCGGAAGCGGCGCGCAACGGCCGCTGCGAGGCGCTTCGCCTGCCCTATGCCGCGCTCGACAGGGCGCAAGCCGAGGACGCGACGGACGGCCTCGTGAAGCTGATCGTCGGGGCGCGCGGCCGAATCCTCGGCGCCGGCGTCGTCGGCGACAAGGCGGACGAGATCACCAACCTCTTCGCCCTGGCGATTTCCCGCCGGATGCGGGTTTCCGCCCTTGCCGGCTTCGTCTCGCCCTATCCGACGCTCGGCGAGGCGGCGCGTCGCCTCGCAACGCTCCATTACGCCCCCATGGCGCGGCGCCCGTCGGTGCGCGTCCTCCTGTCCCTGCTTCGCCGTTTGGGCTAGTGTGACAATAGGAAGCAGGCGCTGCGGATCGCAAGCGGCCCAGGCCGCGCCAGATGAGCGACCGCGACATGGAGAACAGAGTGACCGAGGCGGACGACAGCGGCCGGCGGACGGAAAAGGGTGTGGTGCGCCCTGTTCTCGCGCATCGGCTGTCCACCCGCCTGCTTTGGCTGACAATGCTGTTCGTCATGACGGCGGAAGTGCTGATCTTTGTGCCCTCGATGGCCAATTTTCGCGAGGAGTGGCTGCGCCGCAAAGTCGAGACGGCCGCCGTCGCGGGCTTCGCGGCCGAGAGCGAGGCATCGGGCGAAGGCCCTCTTCTCGCGCCGGAGCAAGGCGCAGGGCTGTTGCGCGCGCTCGATGCGGAACTGGTGGCACTGCAGATGGACGGCGCGGCCCATCTCCTCGCCCGCGCGCCGACGCTCAGCCCCATCGATCTCCAGATCGACCTCGGCGAGATGGGCCCCGCCTCTGCCATCGCCCAGGCTTTCGACAGCCTGCTCTTCGGCGGCCATCGCACCCTTCGCGTCTTCGGCCCCGTCGGCGACGGCTCGATGATCGCCGAGCTCGTGATGAGCGAGGCAGCCGTGCGCTCGGCGATGCTGGTCTATGCCCGCAACATCTTCTTCCTCTCGCTCGCGATTTCGGTCTTCACCGCATTTCTTGTCTTCCTGGCGATCAATTATCTCCTCATTCGGCCGATCCGCTCAATGACCCGTTCGATGATCGGCTTCGGCGCCGATCCGGCCGATTCGGATCGCATCATCGTGCCGAGCGGACGGCGGGACGAGATCGGGCTCGCCGAGGCGGAACTGGCCGAAATGCAGGGCACGTTGGCGCGCATGCTGCGCGAACAACGCCATCTTGCCGATCTCGGCCTCGCCGTCTCCAAGATCAACCACGATCTGCGCAATATCCTGAGCTCCGCCCAGCTCATTTCGGACCGTCTTTCCGACCTTGAGGACCCGCGGGTGCAGCGCTTCGCTCCGATGTTGATTCGCAGCCTCGACCGCGCCCTCGAATACACCCGCTCCGTGCTCTCCTATGGCCAGGCTGTGGAGCGGGCGCCGGCGCGCCGCCGGGTGGCGCTTCACCGGCTGGTCGAGGAGATCATGGGTGAGCTCGCCGTGCCCGCCCAAAGCGGCATCGAGCTGATCAACGCCGTCGAGGAAGAGCTGGAGGTCGTGGTCGACCCCGAGCAGTTCTATCGCGTCCTCGTCAATCTCGTGCGCAACGCCGTTCAGGCACTGGAGGGCGAGGAGGAAGCGGCCGTCGTGCGCCGGGTCCGCGTTGAAGCAGAGCGCGGGTCGCAGGGCGATATGGTCATCGCCGTGGACGATACCGGGCCCGGCCTGCCGCCAAGGGCGAGGGAAAACCTCTTCCAGGCGTTTCGCGGCTCGGTGCGCGCCGGCGGCACCGGCCTTGGCCTGGCGATCGTTGCGGAGATCGTCGAGGCTCATGGCGGCACGATTCGCCTCGTCGAACGTGATGCGCCGGGAACGCGCTTCGAAATCCGCCTGCCCCAGCGTTCGTCCGTTTCCACCTCACCGCGAACGCCCACCGACCCCGCCATCGAGAGGGAAAACACCCCTGCCGGCTGATCCGTCCACAGCCTGTCAGATTTGTTTCATCTTGGCGCTTGCAATCGGCGAAGCGAGCCGCTAGTTAGCCCGCACGGCTGGCGGCGAAACGCCCGCCAGCGCAGCGCGCCCGTAGCTCAGCTGGATAGAGCACCAGACTACGAATCTGGGGGTCAGAGGTTCGAATCCTTTCGGGCGCGCCATTTCAGTACAGAACTATGAACGCCGAACGCCGTCGATTTCCCTCCCGAAGCAGCGGCGACGAGCGTTCGCAACAATTCCGACTTCGATCCCATGATGCGAGCCTCGGCGTCGTCAACTTCGACGCGCTGTGCAAGCGCGCGCAGATGGTCGCGGCGGTAGCCGCCGTCCTCCAGCCGTATCCGCTCGCGTGCCTTGCGGGCGAAGGACTTGAGCATGTCGGTGCTGATGGCCTCGCCGCTCTCGCTTTCTAACGCGGCCTCTATGCGATCAGCATCGGCCTGGGCTTGATCCCTGACCGCCTTGAGGCCGGCAATGCGATCTCTCGCCACCGAATCGTCCTTATCGACCAAGCCGGATTCGATGGCATCAAAGAGACGGCCGAGCCGCTGGTCTGCTTCCGTGATTCGCCGATGCAGTTCGGAAAGGTGCTCGCGGCGGCGCTCGGTTCGCTCCTGGCGACGGTCGATGACGCTGGAAAGGATGGTTTCCAGCCGTGTCGGCCGGAGCAAGCGGCCCTCGATGTGATCGACGACAAGATGGTCAAGCCTGTCCATCTGGATCGTGCGGCCCTCACAGCCGGTCTTTCCCTGCCGCGCCTTGGTCGAGCAGGTGTAATACCGATATGTGCCGCCTGCGCTGCCCCTCCCGGTGCGCAGCGTCATTGCGCCCCCGCACTTGGCGCAGAAGCAAATGCCAGTCAGCAGCGTCGGGCCGCTCGAAACGCGCGCCGGCGTCACCATCGGCTGACGTGATTTGAGGCGGGCTTGCACCGCGTCGAACGTCTCACGGTCGATCAGCGGCGGCACCGCCATGATCGCGACCTCGCTCTCCGGCTTCTTTTGGCGGTCCTTATGCGACCGCGTGTTGAACCTGTGCTCGCCGATATAGGTGGTGCGGGTCAGGATGGCATGGACTTGCGCCAAGCCCCATCGGCCGCCATCGCGCGTGAAGATGCGGCGCTCGTTGAGGTAGGTCGCGATGGCCTTGACGCCAAGAGCGCCGGACGTGCCGTCACCTTCAAGGAACAGCCGATAGATCAGCCGCACGGTGTCGGCGTGCAGCGGGTCGATCTCCAGCTTCTTCTTGATCTTCGATCCCCGCTGCTCGGCCGCGACGATGCGGTAGCCGATAGGCGGCCGCGCGCCGTTCCAGAAGCCTTGACGGGCATTCTCGTTCATGGTGCGCAGGACGTGCTTGGCATTCTCCTTTGACTGGTATTCGTCGAACAGCGCCATGATCTGCCGCATCATCTGGTGCATGGGGTCGTCGCCCATCTCCTGCGTGATGGAGACGAGCTTGATGCCGTTCTTGGCGAGCTTCCTGACGTAGAACTCCAGCTCGAAATGATCGCGGAAGAAACGGCTGAACGAATGCACCACGACAATATCGAACGGTGCTGGCTTGGTCGTTGCCGCCTCGATCATGCGCTGAAATTCCGGGCGCTTGTCGTTGGTGGCGGAAGCGCCGGCTTCCACGAAGGTTTCGACAAGCTGGTAGCCGCGCGAGGCACACCAAGTCTCGCCCTGCTTGCGCTGGTCGGGAATCGACACGTCATGCTCGGCCTGCCGGGCTGTCGAGACGCGCAGATAAAGGGCGGCGCGGGTGGCGACGTTGGGGTTGTGGAAGTTCATCGGCCGCCTCCCGCAGCTTTCCGGGTTTCGATGCGACCGATCAACGGCAACGCCAGTTCCACACGGTCATGAACAACCCTGGGCGCGAGCTTGCGGCCATGTCCGCGCTCGAAACGGACGAGGCCGTAGGTTTCCATCGTTTTCAGGGTGCGCGAGAGATTGGAAGCCGCCCGCCCGGTGATCTCCGCCAACTCCTCAAGCGAGGCCGGCGCTTTCTCGGCGATGATGCGCAGCAATTCGCGATTGCCCGCCGACAGCACTTTGGCGAAAGATTCGGTCGAGGTGAACCACACCTTCGGATCGCTTGCCGCCGGCTTTTCCTCGCCGCGCGCAATCCGCATGGTGCGAGCCTTCATTTCTTCGTAGTCGGCAATCCCGACTTTTAGTGTCGTCATATCACGCCTCGCTCCTTCAACACCGCGTCCACCGCCTGCCAGAAGTCGGCCAACAACGTGGCCGCGTCCTCGTAGGCGTAAGGCTTCACGGTCTGGAGGCGATGCCGATGGTCCATCGGCTCGCCGCGCCTGCCTCGGCCGACCGGATGGGCGTTATCGAAGCCGACCAGCCGTTCGCCCGAAGGCCCATGAAGCGTGAGCGAGTAATCGAGGCCGTGCGGCTTTTCCGGCGATACCGGAACGCGGGTGACAACGAACTTCACCCAATGACCGCCTTCGGGATCGACAACGAGCACCTGGCCGTCGAGGTCCAGAAGCGTGTCGAGGTTCGGATCACGATCCTCGCTCATGCTTTTTTCCTATCAGTTTGTGATAGGAAAGGCAAGCTGTCGTTCGGCTTTTTCGGGCTTAGCAGTTCATCGAAAACATCGCCGAACCAGCGCTCGAACACCTCGATCTCGGCCTCGGTGACGGGAACATCATCGGGCCAGTCGTCGGTGACAGAAAAATTCTCCCCGTCTATGGCGTCGAGCAGGGAGTTGCGACGCTGGCGCTTCGGCACTGGCTCGTCGTCATAGCTGTATAGGTCTTCGGGGAGCGTCTTCGGGGCCGGCTGCCGGGGGCGGCCCTTTCTGGTGCGACGGCGTTGTGCACACATGGAATCCTCCGTGGTTCGCTGTGGGATTCCGGGCGGCTGGAAGCCCCGGAATTAGGCGAAGCATGGAGGGGGATCGGCGGCGCGTAGCGTGCCGCATTTATGCTGCTGCGCTGGCGGCACCCCACGGTCAGCTTTTCAATCGTCTCGAAACGCTGCGATAGTTGTCGAGAGTACGAGCAGTTTCGGAGATTGTCAGATGGAAAGAGCCGTAAGACGAATATTCGAGCGATACGAACGCTTTTTCAACCGATCCCTTGGCGACGAGGTCGATACGAACGAACTCTCATCGTTATATGCTTCCGAGTTCATAGGCGCATCTCCGGCTGGCGTGAGAACCGGAAAGAACGACGCTCAATTCAAGCAAGTCATGGCGAAAGGCTATGACCACTATCGAGCGATAGGAACGAAGGGAATGCGGATGCGTAATGTCCGTTTCTCCCCGATAGACGACCTTCATTGTGTGGCTCATGTCTCTTGGACCGCCACCTATGCTCGGAAGGATCAACCGGACGTGGCGATAGATTTCGACGTTCACTATCTCGTTCAGGTGTTGGATGGGGAGCCGAAGGTTTTCGGCTGGGTGTCGGGCGACGAGCAGGCGCTTCTAAAGCAACATGGCATTATTTGACGGCAGACCGTTCAGTGTCACCGCCGATTATCTTTCAACACCTTCGCCTTTTCGCCGCGTCTTCGCGAACTCGCGATCCGTGGCGATGAATCGTTCGAGCATCGGCACAATGAGCTTCATGGGATCGGCGAGCGGCTTGCCCGTCTGACGGGCAAGGATTTCAGCGTTATCCGGACTCTATGAAAATGTCTCACGACCGTGATGCAGGTTGTCTGCGATGAACTGAGCGCCGACGCTTACCCACGACGGCGGCTCGGGACTGTCCGACCCATCCTGTTCTTGCAGCGCAGTCACGGGTAACATGACGCCATGTCAAAGCAGAGCGAACGATTTCAGACGGCAAGCGACCGTTATGCGCAATTCCGCCCGCGATACCCGGATAGCATTGTCCGTAGGGTCGCCACACAGATCGTGGCGGCTCCCGTGGGATCTGCATTGCCTGTGCTCGATGTCGGCAGCGGAACAGGCATCTTCACCCGGCAACTCGCGGCTGCCTTGCCCGAAAGTATGCCGGTAATCGGGATCGAGCCATCGCCCCGGATGCGCGAGCAGGCCATGGTGCAGCCGGCGTCTCCTTCCGTCTCCTATCGCGACGGCAACGCCGAAGACCTGCCTGTCGAGGATAAGGGCGCGCGCGGCGTGGTGGCGGCGACGGCCGCGCATTGGTTCGACCGGCCCGCCTTCTATCGTGAAGCCGCCCGAGCCCTGCCTTCAGGCGGCATCCTCGCCATCGTCGAGTATGTTCGTGACGAACACTCCCCGGCCGCGAGTGCCGTCATCGACTTCCTTGCGCGGCACGGGGAAGCGCGCGCTTATTCCCGTCCCGACTACGCCGCCGAGCTTGGTGCTCTTGCCGGCTTCGGACAACTGGCGGAGGTGACAGAGCCGGTGACTTTCCACCTCACCCTTCCGGAGTTTGCGGGACTGGCGCTCTCGTCTTCCCACGCGCGCAAGATCGTCGAGGATATGGGAGAGGCCGAAGCGACTGCACGGCTCCAGGCGATCGGCAGCGGACTGAGCGACAACGACGGCAAAGTGCCCTACGGTTATGTCTTCCAGATTTTCATGACGCAACGCGCCTGAACCGTCAGGCGTTGTTATCACCATCGGAATTTCTGGATGTCGCAGCGTTTCCCGAAAGTGTTGGGACACGTCGAGATGCACCACCGCCCTTGGCCTTCCTGCTCCGCCAGCCACGATCGGAGCGAATGAACGCTTCCAGCATATGCGGGATCAGCGCCGTCGTTTCCACCGGCTCGTAGAGGCGGCTGTGCTCGGCCGCGTACTGGTCGAGTTCTTCCTTGAGCGGCTCCGACAGCGTGATCGTCAGCCGGACGAGGCCGACTTTCGGCAGCGGGCCGAGTCTTAATTGAGGCATGTATTTTCTCCTGCGCGTGACACAAAGACATGTCGCCTGTTCAGATAATCGGCATAGGCGACAAGATCGCGGTGGAGCGTCGCGGGCAGCTCCACGGTGATCTTCACGGGCTTGTCGTCGGGGATCGCACCGAGTTTCAGCTTGGCCATGGTCAACCTCTGTAAGGTTCGAGCACAAGGTCGCGTGTGACCACGATCCTGACGGGGAAGCCCGGCCGGATGGTCAGCGTCGGGGCGACGTTGAGCTGACGGCGGATGATCTGCTGGCCAGCGTCGTTGATGGTGTCCTGGCCACCGTTGCGGATGGCGCGCAACAGCCGGTCGTCGTCGTCAACTGCAAGCTCGGCCCCGACCGAAAGCAGCGTCGAAAGGCCGGCGGCCTTGGCCAAATCCCACCAATGGTAATCAACACCATCCTCAAGCCCGGCATAGCCTTGGCTGTCCGCGCCGGGCTGGCGCTCCAGAACGAGCGAACGGCCGTTCGGCAGGATGAGACGATTCCAGACGAGCAGCACGCGACGCTGGCCGAACTGCACGGCGTTGTCATACTGGCCGATGATCCGCGTGCCCTGCGGCACGAGCAGGATGCGGCCTGTCGGGCTGTCATAGATGTTCTCGGTCACTTGCGCCGTGATCTGTCCCGGAAGGTCCGAACGGATGCCCGTGATGAGCGCGGCCGGAATGACCGCCCCGGCCTGGAGCACGAAGGGCGATGCCGGAGCCATGACGCGATCCGATGACGTGGTGCGGCGGTCCACGGGCGCATTGAGGAAAGCAAGCTGCTTATCCTGTGCGGTCTGCTGGCCGGGCTGTCCTGTCAGGCCGGCAAGGTCGAGGCCGGCAAGCCCTGGCGTGGTGGAGCCGCCCGGCAACGTGGCTGCCGGGCTTCCGGTGCGGGCCTCGGTCTGGAAAAAGACGCGGCTGACGCGCGCGGCTTCTTCTTCGGCAAGCCGGCGTTCCTCGGCGCGATCGACGGTCGGCGTCGCGATCGTCGGCGGCACGATGGGCTGACCCCTGTTCTGCGCGTCGAGGATGGGCTTGCCCAGGTCGCCCGGCAACGGCGGCCCCAGGACCGGGCCGGTATAGTCGCGCGGCAGGCCGGCGAGGCCATCGGCGGGCTGACGGTTGGAAGTCGAATAAAGCTCCTTGCCGCCGTCGCCACCCGTGCGGGTCTGGAGCGCATAGATCAGCGTCCCGCCGATGCCGACAAGCGCCACGGCGGCAGCGCTGGCCAGCACCTTGCGCGAAAGACGAGTGACGCGCGGGGCTTCCGCGCGAAGCCGCATCGGTGCGGCATTGGTTTCAGTGTCGGTCATTAGGATGGCCTCCCGTCCGTGCGGACAATCCTGACGGTCTGTTGCTGCTTGCCGCCACCAAGGCGCAGTTCGGCCGCCCCAAAAAGGCGGTCCACGATCAGGATGTTTTGATGGATGCGGCTGTTGACGATCTGCGCCTCGCCGTCCGCACCAAGCACGAAGATCGGCGGCATTTCGCCCTGCACGATGCCGCGCGGAAACTCGACATAGACGCGCCTGCCGTCGTCATAGACCGCGACGGGCTTCCACGGCGGATTGTCGCCGGTCAGGCCATAGCGATAGTTGCGCGCGGCGACGGACGGAATGACCGGCGTGGCAGGCACGGCCTGGCGCTGCCCGGCCGGCTGCTGCGGATAGGCCCAGGCAACGGACGGCATATAGGGCTTCTCGCCGGATCGCAGCTCGAGCATGTAGGTGCGCCGGTCTGTGGTCACGACAAGATTGGTCGTGAGGTCCGGCCGGGTCGGCTTCACAAGGATATGGACGCGGCGGGTCGTGCCGCTGCCGCTCTCGGTGTCGCCGATGATCCAGCGGGCCGTGTCGCCGGCCGCAATCGGCCCCGCGCCGGTCAGGCTCTCGCCCGGCTCCAAGGCAATGTCGGTGATCTGGCCGGGCGCGGCATAGACCTGATAGAGCGCGCCTTCACTCCAGGGATAAATCTGAATGGCGTTGTAGTAGCCCTCCCGGCGCGGCTGCACGCGAGCGGCGGCGTTGGCGTTCTCGACGCGGCCGGTCGCCGTGGTGGCTGTCTGGCCGCCGCGCGCGACGGTCCAGGCTGGCGGGATATGGATCGGCCGCGGCCGGTCGTCGGTGACGGCCGCGGGGATCGCCGGCAGCGGCGGCACGCTGGCGTCGTAGCTGATCTGCGGGGGCTTGTAGGTCGCGCAACCGGCCAATGCGGTAGCCGACAGCATGAAGGCGGCAAGCGCGGGTTTATGGAAAGCCTTGCTCATTGGCTCATCTCCCGCGACCACGAAATTGCGTTGACGTAGATTCCGAGCGGATTCGATTTGAGCCGGTCGGCGTCGCGCGGCGGCTGAAGCACGATGGTCAGGATCGCGGTCCACCGCTCCGTGGTGGCGAGCTTGCCGTCTTCATAGTGCTGCTCGGTCCAGGCCACGCGGAAGCTATCCGGCGAAGCGCGAATGACGCTCGACACCTCGACGGAAACCTGTTGCTTGCCGACTTTCGTGAACGGGTCGTTCGCACGCGCATAATCGTTGAGCGCCGCCGCGCCGCGATCTGTCGTCCACTCATAGGCGCGAAGCCAGTTCTGGCGGACGATGATGGGATCGGACGGGATGCTCCTGACCTGCTCGACGAACCGCGCAAGATGCCACGCCACTTGCGGGTCGGTCGGGCGATAGTCGGCCGTTGCCGGCGCGACGGCCTGCGCCTGGCCGAGCCGGTCAACCTGAACCACCCACGGCACGACGGTCCCGCGCGCGGTCTGCCAGACAAGGGCGGACGCGAAGCCGGCCGAAAGGATGAGGCTGCCGAACGCCATAAAGCGCCAGTTCTTCGCCTGAACGCGGGCCGAACCTATGCGCTCGTCCCAAACCTGCGCGGCCTTCTGGTAGGGCGTTTCGGGTTGCGGGGTCTTGCCGTAATGCACGGCGGGTCGCTTGAAGATGCTCATGTGCGGTCGCTTTCAGAGAGGTTGACGGAAGAACCGGAGGCGTGGCTGTCGCCGGAGCGGACGGCGTGCGCGGCGGTCTGAACGGCATGGGCCGTGTGCCCGCCCTGGCGCATCCGCTGCGCCCAGCCGGGCGGCGAACCGGAACCCTGTTGGGATGCGGCTGCGGCTTCGGCCGTGCCGCCCACCGTGCCCCCGGTGGATGCACCGCCCGTCGCGCCGAACCCGGCCTTGACGCCATCGGAGAAGCTGGACTTGACGCTTTCGGAAGCGCGCGCAACGGCGCGCTTGAGTGGCGAGATCGCGGCGGAACCTGCGGCACGCGCGACGCCGCCCATGCCGGAGGCGACGCCGGCAGCGCCGGACTGGCCGACCGAACCAAGGCTATAGGCTGCGGATGCCGCGCCGGCTGCGGTCGCGCCGCCGCGCACGGCGGCAGCGCCGCCCGATAACGCGGCAGCGCCTCCCTTGACAGCAAGCCCGGCTGCGCCGCCTGCGGCAAGAGCTGCGCCGCCAACGGCAAGGCCGGTGCCGACTGCTGCGCCCGCGCCAAGCTGCGGGCTTCCGCTGACAAGGCCGGATGCGATGCCGGGTCCGAAGATGCCTAGGCCGACGAGCGACAATGCGGCCAGCACCACGGCCATGGCGTCGTCGATGCTTGGTGTTTGGCCGCCGAAGCCTTGCGTGAATTGCGAGAACAGGGTCGAGCCGATGCCGACGATCACGGCGAGCACCAGAACCTTGATGCCGGACGAAATGACGTTCCCCATGACCCTTTCGGCCATGAAGGCGGTCTTGCCAAACAGGCCGAACGGGATGAGGACGAAGCCCGCCAGCGTGCTCAACTTGAACTCGATCAACGTCACGAAAAGCTGGATCGCCAAAATGAAGAACGCGAGGATGACGAGCGCCCATGCGAACAGCAGGCACGCGATCTGAATGAAGTTCTCGAAGAACGCGACCCAGCCCATAAGGTCGGAAATGGAGTCGAGCAGCGGCCGGGCGGCGTCGAGGCCAGTTTGCGCGACCTTGCCGGGCCGCATCAAATCCTGCGCGGTGAATCCCGTGCCGGATGCTTTCAGACCCAGGCCGGCGAAGCTGTCGAAAACGATCTTCGCAAGGTTGTTCCAGTTGCCGATGAGATAGGCGAAGACGCCGACGAACAGCGTCTTCTTCACCAGCCGCGCAATAATGTCGTCGTCCGCGCTCCAGCTCCAGAACAGAGCCGCCAGGGTCACGTCGATGACGATGAGCGTGGTCGCGATGAACGCCACCTCGCCGCCAAGCAACCCAAAACCGGAGTCGATGTAGCGGGTGAAGGTGCCTAGAAAATTGTCGATGACGCCTGCGCCACCCATACGTCACCGCCCTTCGCTGGAATTGGCAGCGGGTGCGGCCGGCGCGCGTGTCCGGCCGAGAAAGCGGTCGCGCGTTTCGGCCCATACGCGCAGGCATTCCGTGTCGTCGGCAGCTTTCTGGCCAAGCTGCTGGCACCGGCGCTGCCCTTCTCGCAGCGGGTCGCGGTCGGGCTGGAGAAGACGCTGCGGCGATGCCGGCGCGTCCTCCTTTCGGGTCATTTCGATGGCCGTCGCTGTGATCGCGATGGCGACGAATATGATTGCGCCCAGCCGGGCCAGCATCTTGCCGTCCATGCCCGTGTCCTCAATTGCCGCTGTTGAACATCTGCGCGTTGCCGGGCGTGTAGCCGCTGCCGGGCGTGAGGAAGCGGCGGCGCTGCTCGCGGCCCTGTTCGGCCGCCGCCGCGCGCTCGGCTTCGGTCAGCGCGCCCGCCCGGCCGTTGGCGGCGAGAAGCGCCACGAGGTCGGAAAGCTGCTGCGACTGGAGGGCAAGGATTTGATTGCCCGCCTGCGTCGCCTGGAGCGCGCCGGTCGCGCCCTGGCTCTGGCCGACAAGCGCCGACATTTGCGTGCGGTTGCTGTCGATGTTGCCAACGACACCGGCCTGGACGCGCATGGCGTCCTGCAAACCGCCGACGGTGTTTTTCCAGCGGGCGCGGGCATCGGCAACGAGCTGCTGATTGCTCGCCGACATGGACACGTTGCCGTATTGGCTCTGAAACGCCTGGTCGATCTGCTGGACGTTGAAGGCGATGTTCTGCGCCTGGTTCAATAGCTGCTGCGTCTTTTGAACCGATTGCTGAATTTGCTGGAGTGCCGAAAATGGTAGGCTCGCCAGATTGCGGGCCTGGTTGATGAGCATCTGCGCTTCGTTCTGAAGGCTGGTGATCTGGTGGGTGATCTGCTCCAGCGAACGCGCGGCGGTCAGCACGTTTTGCGCATAGTTGCTGGGGTCGAACACGATGATGGCGTGCGCGGGCGTCGCGATCATCGACGATACGGCCAGCGGCGCGGCGAGGATGGATGCGGCCATGAGAATAGCGCGCGAGCGGAAACGGCGAATGGTCATGGTTGGGACTCCTTTTCGGTCTGGGGGATGAGCGTCGGAAAGGTCGGGAGAAGTTCGACGGCCCAGCCGACTTCGCGGGCCGCGAGCCAGGCCGCGAGAAATCCGTCGCGGCCGTGCTCGGCGACGATCTGCGCGATAAGCGTCTGGTCGGATTTGGAGGATGCGGCGGAGAGCGCGAGGCCGATTTCGGACAGGCCCAGCTCGAACAGGCGATTGCCGCGCCGTGACTGGCAGTAATAATCCCGCTTCGGCGTCGCCCGTGCGAGGATTTCTATCTGCCGGTCATTGAGGCCGAAGCGCCGATAGATGGCCGTGATCTGCGGCTCGATAGCGCGTTCGTTCGGCAGCAAGAGCCGCGTCGGGCAGCTTTCGATGATGGCCGGCGCTATCGGCGAATTGTCGATGTCGGAAAGCGACTGCGTGGCGAAGATGACGCTGGCGTTTTTCTTACGCAACGTCTTCAACCACTCCCTCAATTGCCCCGCGAACCCCTCGTCGTCGAGCGCAAGCCAGCCTTCATCTATGATGAGCAGCGTCGGCCGCCCATCGAGCCGGTCGCCGATGCGATGGAACAGATAGGCCAGCACGGCGGGCGCGGCCCCGGTGCCGACAAGCCCCTCGATCTCGAACGCCTGCACTTGCGATCCGCCCAGGTGCTCGGCCTCGGCGTCGAGCAACCGGCCATAGGGACCGCCGACGCAATACGGCCGAAGGGCTTGTTTCAGGTCGTTGGATTGCAGCAGCACTGCAAGGCCGGTGATGGTGCGTTCTCCGACCGGCGCGGACGCGAGCGAAGTCAGCGCCGTCCAGATATGTTCCTTCACCTCCGGGGTGATCGTGATGCCTTCACGGATGAGGATGGCCACGATCCAGTCGGCCGCCCAGGCGCGTTCATAGGTATCGTCGATCCGGGCGAGCGGCTGGAGCGATACGGAAGCGTCGGAACCTTCGGTCAGGCCGCCGCCCAGGTCGTGCCAGTCGCCGCCCATGGCCAGCGACGCGGCGCGGATGCTGCCGCCGAAATCGAACGCGAACACCTGGCTGCGGTCGTAACGGCGGAACTGCAAGGCCATGAGCGCGAGCAACACGCTCTTGCCCGCGCCTGTGGGACCGACGACGAGGGTGTGGCCCACGTCGCCGACATGAAGGGAAAACCGGAACGGGGTGGAGCCTTCGGTCTTTGCATAAAGCAGAGGGGGCGCACCGAAATGCTCGTCCCGTTCCGGCCCCGCCCACACCGCTGAAAGCGGGATCATGTGGGCGAGATTCAAGGTGCTGATGGGCGGCTGCCGGACGTTCGCGTAGGCGTGGCCGGGCAAGCTGCCGAGCCATGCGTCAACCGCGTTGACCGTCTCCACCATGGCGGTGAAGTCGCGTCCCTGGATGACCTTTTCGGCCAGCCGCAATTTCTCGTCGGCAATCCTGGGATCGGCGTCCCATACGGTGAAGGTGGCCGTGACGTAGGCCATCCCCGCCACGTCGGCCCCAAGCTCCTGCAACGCCATGTCCGCGTCGGCGGCTTTGTTCGCCGCATCCGTATCCACGAGAACGGATGCTTCGTTCGTCATGACTTCTTTGAGGATCGCGGCAATCGACTTGCGCTTGGCGAACCATTGCCGCCTGATCCTGGTGAGCAGCTTCGTCGCGTCGGTCTTGTCGAGCAGGATCGCGCGCGTGCTCCAGCGATACGGAAACGCCAGCCGGTTCAAATCGTCGAGCAGGCCCGGCGTCGTCGCTGTCGGGAAGCCAATGACGGTCAAGACACGGAGATGCTGGTCGCCCAGGCGCGGCTCCAGCCCGCCGGCCAACGGCTGGTCCGTGAGCAGCGCGTCAAGGTAGATCGGCGTTTCGGGAACGCGGACGCGATGGCGTTTCGTCGAGACGCAGGAATGAAGGAAGGTCAGCGTCTCGCTATCGTCGAGCCATGCACATTCCGGCATGAAGCCATCGAGCAATGCGAGCACGCGGTCGGTGCGGTCAATGAAGGCGCGCAGCACTTCATAGGGATCGACGCCGGATTGCTCACGGCCCTCGTAAAGCCATGTCTCGGCGCGTGCGGCTTCCTCGGCAGGAGGAAGATAGAGAAAGGTCAGGAAATAGCCCGACACGAAATGCGCGCCGGCTTCCTCGAACGCGGCCTTGCGCTCGGCGTCGAGCAGCCCGGATGCCGGATCGGGAAACGGGCTGTCGGGATAGGTTGCGGCTTCGCTGCGCTGCGCCTCCACGAAAATCGCCCAGCCCGATCCGAGACGGCGAAAGGCATTGTTGATTCGGCCGGCGACGGCGACCAGCTCGGCCGCGACGGCGGAATCCAGGTCCGGCCCGCGAAACTTCGCGGTGCGCTGGAACGATCCGTCCTTGTTCAAGACGATGCCAGGCCCGACAAGTGCGGCCCAGGGCAGATAGTCGGCAAGGCGACTGGCGGTGCGGCGATATTCGGCGAGGTTCATCATGGCCGCGCCTCACGCTGCAAGGTTCGCGGGGATGCGCAGATGCCGCCGCCCGACTTCGACGAATTGGGGATCGCGCTTCGCCGCCCATACGGCCGCGAAATGGCCGATCGTCCATATGGCGAGGCCGACCAGCCAGAGGCGCAAGCCAAGGCCCACGGCCCCGGCCAGCGTCCCGTTCATGATGGCGATGGAGCGCGGTGCGCCGCCGAGCAAAATATGCTCGGTCAGCGCGCGATGGACCGGGATCGTGAACCCCGGCACCGTGTCCAATTGCTCGAACGCGCCCGTCATCAAACGAGCGCCCCGCCGCCGAAGCTGAAGAAGCTGAGGAAGAACGAGCTGGCCGCAAACGCGATGCTGAGGCCGAACACGATCTGGATGAGACGACGGAAGCCGCCGCTGGTGTCGCCGAAGGCGAGCGTGAGGCCGGTCACGATGATGATGATAACCGCCACCACCTTGGAAACCGGTCCCTCGATGGATTGCAGGATTTGTTGAAGCGGCTGTTCCCAGGGCATGGACGAACCGGACGCATGAGCGGCCGGGGTCATGAGCAAGGTCGTGGCCACGAAAGCGGTGGCTGTCGCGAGGCGGCGACGGATACGCGAGACGGATTGAATCATTCGGATTCTCCTGTGCTGGTGGGGATTGCGGGGGTGATGCGGTAATCGCCGTCCGGCCCCAGCCCCTCGACGCGGGCGAGTTCGACAAGCCGACGCGACGAACCGCGTCCGGACAGGACGGCAACAAGGTCGATGGTTTCCGCGATCAGGGCGCGCGGGACGGTGACGACAGCCTCTTGAATGAGCTGTTCAAGGCGGCGCAGCGCGCCGATGCCCGTGCCGGCGTGAATGGTGCCGATGCCGCCCGGATGGCCGGTGCCCCAGGCTTTGAGCAGGTCCAGCGCCTCCGCTCCCCGGACCTCGCCGATAGGGATACGGTCGGGGCGCAGGCGCAGCGACGAGCGGACAAGATCGGAAAGTGTCGCCACGCCGTCCTTCGTCCGCATGGCGACGAGGTTGGGCGCGGCACATTGCAGCTCGCGCGTGTCCTCGATGATGACGACGCGATCCGCGCCCTTCGCCACCTCCGCGAGCAGCGCATTGGTCAGCGTGGTCTTGCCCGTGCTGGTGCCGCCCGCGACAAGGATGTTCGCGCGCGACGCGACTGCCATGCGCAGCGTCGCGGCCTGATCGGCGGTCATGATGCGGCCCGCTACGTAGTCGTCGAGCGTGAACACCGCGACGGCAGGCTTGCGGATGGCGAAGGCCGGAGCTGCGACGACGGGCGGTAAAAGCCCCTCGAACCGTTCGCCCGTTTCGGGAAGCTCCGCCGACACGCGGGGCGAGCGGGCGTGGACCTCCGCGCCGACATGATGGGCGACAAGGCGGATGATGCGCTCGCCATCGGCCGGCGACATGGTTTCGCCCGTGTCGGCCAGCCCTTCGGAAAGCCGGTCGATCCAGATGCGGCCGTCTGGATTCAACATGACCTCGACCACGGCCGGGTCTTCCAAAAACCGGGCGATGGCCGGGCCGAGCGCGGTGCGCAACATGCGCGCGCCGCGCTGCATCGCTTCCGGTCTATGGTGTGTGGTAATCATATCGGCCCCGATACCAGGCGGGGCGCGACAGACGGTCCCCGCAACGGGGTCGATTAAAAGAGCCTGAAATCAGGCTGATTCAACAAGTATCGAATTGGGTGCGGTGATCGGCGGCCATCGGCGGCGAATAGGACGGTTTGAAAATTCAGGCTTCGCCGCTATTCGCCTCGAACTGTTCTTGCGCTGGACTGTCGCGAAGCGAATCAACGTCGCGCGAAAGCTCTTTCAGAAACCCGTCGCTGGTCGCCAGACGCTTGCCGAGCATCTGCATAAAGCCCTCGAACCTCTCCGCTCCCTTTGCGCGCGCGCCGGCCTGGGCACTCTCCGGCAGCGGCGGTGTGGACGAAAGCCAGATGCGGATGAACAGCGAAACGGTTTCGCCGAGCACGGCTAGATCCTCGTCGAGCGCGTGGATCTCGCGGCCGAGTTTGTCGAGGCGGCGCGACATGGCCGCCTCCAGCCGATCCGATGCGTCGCCGGACAGAAAGGACGCGACCGCCGCCTCGATGATGGCGGATTTCGAGACTTGCCGGCGCAGCGCCAGCGCCTCGACCTGTTTCAACAGCTCGAACTCGAAATAGACGTTCATGCGGGTTTTGGTGGTCATGGGCGTGTCCTCAAAGCTCGATGCCGTCGCCGGGGTCCAGCGACGCTTGCCGCGCGACGATCCGCATCCGCTGGCGCAGGGCGCGGGCCTTGGCGGCGTCAACGTCCGGCTCGTCGTCCAGAATGTCGAACTCCTGTTCGGGCGGACGCGGCGGCGCGACGATTTCCTCATGCTCCGGCAATTCCGGCTCGCGGCGGATGCCGGCATTCGCGGGATCGCCTTCTATCCCGCTGGTCGTGACCGGAGCCGTCGCTTTCGTTGCCGCGACGATACGGCCCGACCAATCATCGGATGATGGATTAGCGGTGGCGGGACCGGCTGCCGGATCGGGCGGCGTCAGGATGCGTTCCATAAACCGCGCGTCCTCGAAATAGCGGGCCTTGGTCGCGCGGATGGGCGGCGTGCCTGCGACCATGACGATTTCGTCGCTGGGCGGAAGCTGCATGATTTCGCCGGGGGTCAGCAGCGGCCGTGCCGTCTCCTGCCGGGAAACCATCAAATGCCCTAGCCAGGGCGCAAGGCGGTGGCCGGCATAGTTGGTGGAGTCGCGCAGTTCCGTCGCGGTGCCGAGCGCGTCACTGATCCGCTTTGCTGTCCGCTCATCGTTCGTGGCGAAGGCGACGCGGACATGGCAGTTGTCCAAGACGCTGTTGTTCGCGCCGTAAGCCTTCTCGATCTGGTTGAGGCTCTGCGCGATCAAAAAGGATTTCAGGCCATACCCGGCCATGAAGGCGAGCGCCGATTCAAAGAAGTCGAGCCGGCCGAGTGCCGGAAACTCGTCCAGCATCAACAGCAGCCGATGCCGCTTGCCGGACGTTTTCAGTTCCTCGGTCAAGCGCCTGCCGATCTGATTGAGGATCAGGCGAATGAGCGGTTTGGTGCGGTTGATGTCGGACGGCGGCACGACAAGGTAGAGGCTGACCGGCTTCTTGCTGCCGACAAGATCGGCAATGCGCCAGTCGCACCGCGCCGTCACGCGCGCCACGACAGGATCGCGATAGAGGCCGAGAAATGACATGGCGGTGGACAGCACGCCCGACCGCTCGTTCTCGCTCTTGTTCAATAGCTCGCGTGCCGATGATGCGATGACGGGATGAACGCCGGCTTCGCCCAGGTGCGGCGTGTCCATCATCGCGCGTAGGGTCGCTTCGACCGGACGGCGGGGATCGGACAGGAAGTTGGCCACGCCAGCCAAGGTCTTGTCGGGTTCGGCGTAGAGGACATGCAGGATTGCGCCGACAAGCAGGCTGTGGCTGGTCTTTTCCCAATGATTCCTGCGATCAAGGCTTCCTTCGGGATCGACGAGAATATCCGCGATGTTCTGCACGTCGCGGACTTCCCATTCGCCTTGCCGGACCTCCAGCAGCGGATTGTAGGCGGACGATCTGGCGTTGGTCGGGTCGAATAGAAGCACGCGGCCATGCTTCGCGCGGAAGCCCGCCGTCAAACCCCAATTCTCACCTTTGATGTCATGGACGATAGCCGATCCCGGCCAGGTCAGAAGCGTCGGCACGACAAGGCCGACGCCTTTGCCGGATCGTGTCGGCGCGAAGCAAAGCACATGCTCCGGGCCGTCATGGCGTAGATAGTCGCCTTCGTGCCGGCCGAGCACGACACCATCCGGGCCGAGCAATCCGGCGACGCGGATTTCCTTGTCTTCCGCCCATCGTGCCGAACCGTATGTCGCGACGTTGCGCGCTTCCCGCGCGCGCATGATGGACATGGTGATGGCGGCAACGATGGCGAGGATGCCGCCCGATGCCGCGATGCCGCCGCCCTCGACGAAGATCGAAGGCGCGTAGGCGTCGAACGCATACCACCACCAGAACAGCGCGGGCGGATAGTAGATCGGCCAGCCGGCCAGCTCGAACCACGGACTTCCAAGCTGCGCCTGAAAGCCGAGCCGCCATGCTGTCCATTGCGTCGCTGTCCACGTCGTCGCCACAACGATGGTGAAGACGACGGCGATCTGACCCCAAAGAATCCGGCCTCCGCGCATAAGGGCTCCAGTCGAGAAAAGAGACGGAGCCGATCAGAGAGTAGGCAATTATGGGACAGGCAACAGGAAAGAGGATACGGGAGGGCTGCCGGATACTATCGGCGGCAAATAGGACGGGTTGCGTTTAGGCTGCCGTCCGCCGTTGCTACAGATGTGCGGCCTGTCGAAACGAATCGCGGCGGCTTAATCCGGCTGGATCGGCCCGATCCATTTCGTTTGCCAGGTCGAGCAGGTTTCGGAGCGTGGCACTTTGATTGAACGGCGACCAGACTGCCGAGAATGGGACCGGCTCCGGCTCGTCGGCAAACGGGACGAAGACGACGCCGGACGATGGTAGCAGCGACGTGGCTGCCCCGAAAATGGTGATGCCGAAGCCCTGTCCGACCATCGACAACAACGTGCCACGCTCAACATCGAAGCGTTGGATGGAGGATGCGGGCCAGCGCCCGGCGAGGCGCAGCACGATATGGTCATGCACCTGCGGGCCGGTGCCGCCGTGACGGACAAGGAACGTCTCCCCCGCAAGATCGGCCCAGGTGACGGCGGGCTGGCCGGCGAGCCGATGCCGCTCCGGCAGAGCGGCGACGAGCGGTTCGGTCCACATTCGGCGGGAATGGCAATCGGGTAGTTCGGGCGTGCCGGCGACGAACACGATGTCCAGCCGGTCGGCGCGAAGCTGCATCACCGTATCGCGCGCGGTGCCCTCGGTAATCTCCACGTCGATGCCTGGATGGCCTTCCCTGTATCGCTCGATCAGTTCGGCAAGAAAGCTGCGAGGGATGAGAGCATGGACGCCGATCCGAAGCCGGCCGCATTCGCCATGCGCCGCCATGCCGGCCGTCTTCACGGCGCGGTCAAGCTGATCGACGCCGGCCGACACCGCTTCGACAAAGAGGCGTCCGGCCTCTGTGAGCCGAACGCCGCGTGTGTTGCGCTCGAACAGGAGGATGCCAAGCTCTTGCTCCAGCCCCTTGATCCTTGCGCTCACGCTGGACTGGCTGACGCCGAGTGCGTTGGCGGCGCGGTAGAAGCTTAAATATTCGGCGACAGCGAGCGCCTGGATCAGCGACGCGAGGGGAATGCGCGACCCTAGCGCGGTCGGCCTCCCCCATTGACGATCATTTATCGGTGCTGATCGCCGCCGCCGCATCGCGTCACGCGGGCCCCGCCATTCCACAGCTATCTTTACGCCGCATAGCGGAGACGCGGCGAGCCTGTAATCGGAGGATTAATGGCAAGAAATCGATCATGGGCAGGCGCCTTACAGCTGCGTATCCCGCTTATGCTAAACACGCCGCACTCCTGATAAGATTCTAACGCGCATCTTATTGCCATCGTGTTTTTCGGTCAATAGGATGCATACATGAATCTTATTGCAGTGTCGGAACGCATGAAAGCACGGAGAATGCCGCACTACACAATTTGCAATGGTGAATGGTGGCGAGCGCCGTCACCGGAATCGGGAGCGTGCTCAGCTGATGTCGCTCGGATAAGCTTTTGCGCGCGAGATGCCGAGCGCTCTTGGGCGGCCAGCCCAGCCGCACGCCTCTGGGAACGCCGGCCCTGCCCAAATCAATTCTTTTTACCTGACATTCGACCTGTGGGAGCGCGATGCCTTTCCCGACGATAGCGATTTTGACTCTGCGGTTGTTGCCGTGACCAACGGTAGGAATATCGTATCGACAATCTCCTCGATCCGTTTTCTCGGAACGGACTTATGGGTCATGATGACCTCGTGGCGGACAAGATCGAGAGCGAGGGTCGATATTCGCGGGGTCAATTTCTTCGGGTCCAGTTCTCCTCTCAAAATCCCTCGCTGCAGAATCTCTTTAAGGTGATCATCGCCCGCTATTCTGTCTCGGATAACAGCAATGCTGGAGCCGGTTTCGATGAAGTAGTCGGTCATGTTGAGCAGGACCCTGGTCATGGTCCCCGCGCCGCGATCCGATAGCCTCTCAAGCAGAATAACCAGTTCGTCGCGCACGCTTCCAAGCTCTGGCACTTCGATAGGATTGCACTCGTTGTAGTGCCCGATAGCCGCTATGGCGAGATGAGCCCGGCTTTCCCAGCGCCGCGCTAGGACGGGCCGACTCGTGCCGGCCCGTTTCGCCACGGCCTCCATCGTGAAGCCGGTATATCCGTGCTCCAACAGTTCGGCCCAGGCCGCGTCGAGGATCGCATCTTCCAGCGTTGCACCGCGTCTGCGTCTTTCGATTCTCGGCTTCATTTTGTTCCTTCGCTAGAATGCGAATATGTATCTTATTGACAGCCTGCAAGCCAAGTGCCAATAGGATGCATAAACGCATCCTATGATGGAAGGACCGCAATACGCGTCTGAAAGATAGGCTCCCTCTTCCACCTACTAAGGACAAATCGCCTAGCGGCAGTCGTCCCGCAGCGAATGGTGGACCCAACTGCTGCCTCCGACAGTGTCCAACAGCTTCTCGCTTCCGGCAGCAAAGCGTGGTGCTCGAAAGGTGAAATCATGCAAATCATCACTCCGGAAACGACCGCCGACCAGCTTCCTAAGGACCTCAAGGGCGAATCCGGACACGGTGTCGGTCGTTCGGCACTCAAGGTCTTCAAATCTCCGTCACTCGATTACCAGTTTACCAAGTTCCTTGATTTCGCGCCGTTCCTCGGAGCCGAGATCGGGGAAGCCTATCACGTCGCCCGCAATATCGATGAGGACAATATCGAGAGTTGGGCGACGGAATGGTCCGCTATGGCTTACAAGATCAAGGCGCTGGCAACGGAGCAGCGTGAACGGGGCCATAAGGTCAGCGCTCGCGAGACGTATTTCCGTGCCAGCGGATATTTCGAGGCGGCGTTTTTCTTCCTGCTGGAGAAGCATCCCTCCAAGGAGACGTTCTACAACGAACATATTGAATGCTTCCGCGCGGCGGGTGCCCTGTTCGATCCTCCCTACGAAACCATCGACATTCCGTTCAATGGCAAGACGCTTCCGGGCTACTTCCTGCGCAGTGACAACTCCGGAAAGCCCAAGCCCACCGTGCTGATCCAGACCGGCGGCGACGGCACTTGCGAGCAGATGTATTTCACCGGTGGCGGCCAGGCCGCGCTTAAGCGCGGCTACAACGTCATCCTTTTCGAAGGGCCGGGCCAGTCTGGAGCCTACAGGCGCGATCATGAGCTTGTTTATCGTCCCGATTGGGAAGTGCCGGTGGGCGCTGTCATCGATTATGCGCTGAGCAGGCCGGAAGTCGATCCCAAGAGAATCGCCGGGATTGGTTACAGCCTCGGCGGATACCTGATGCCCCGCGCTGCGGCTTTCGATAAACGCCTCTCCGCTGTCATCGCGGCGTGCCTCCTGCCGGACGTGTTCGAGTCGACGGTGCGAACCCAAGGCTTGGACGCGATCCTCGACAAAAATTTCAAGGGGCCACTCACGCATGCGCAAGAGTGGACCTTGGAAGAATATCTACCCCGCTGCGGTTTCCGGAACGGTCTGAAAGACCTCGGTGCGTGGATAGAGCATCAGAGGGCCTTTACCCTTCGAGGGATAGAGGACAAGATCGATTGCCCCGTCCTCAACATTCAGACCACCGGAGAAGGCGTTCCAATCTTCGAGGGAGCGCGTAGCGTCTTCGACAAGCTTAAGAATCCGCACAACAGGTTTGTGTTGTTTACCGAAGACGATGGCGCGGAAATGCATTGCTGCACCAACAATCGCACGCTCATGCATCACGCGATTTTCGACTGGCTTGACGACCTGTTCGAAGTGCGTTGACAGATGCTTTCTCCGTATTTTCCGCTCCGGGCGCGGCACCGCTATGCGGTGCCGCCTATGCGCCCTTGGATTGCCAGCTTGGCACATGCTGCAAAATCGCGTCAGGTGATTTCTGCCTCTCACCTAGCGATGATCTGTAGCTCTGAGGCGCGGGCATGAGAGCACGTGAATGGTTCGGATTGCTGCTCCTGTCTGTTCTATGGGGAAGCTCCTATTTCTTCTTCCAGCTGCTGGCCAAGTCTTTGCCGCCTCTCACGGTCGTCGTGGGCCGTGTAGGCATTGCCGCTGCCTTGCTCGGTGCCGTCACGTGCGCCATGGGCAAATGGCAGCCGCTGGGAGCAAAGCGATGGTATAGCTTCCTGACTGTCGCCGCACTCAGTAACGTGCTGCCTTTCGCGCTGACCGTCTGGTCCGAGGCGAGGATCACGGGCGGCCTCGCCTCGATCTTGAATGCAACGACGCCTAGCTTCACGATCGTCGTCGCTTGGGCGGCAGGCCGTGAGGTCATTACCTGGAACAAAGTGCTCGGCCTTGCGCTCGGGCTTATCGGCGTTGCCGTGCTGATTGGCATCTCTGCCCTCCGAACCGGTAGCGGGCAGGAAATTCTCGGCATTCTCGCGGTTCTGCTCGCGGCTTTTAGCTACGCTCTCGCCGGCGTTTATGGCCAACGGTTCCACGATCTTGCTCCAATTCAGGTTGCGACCGTCCAGCTCGCGGCTGCAACGCTGATCTCGCTTCCTCTCGCGCTAGCTGTTGAGCATCCGTGGACGATCGCCATGCCTTCGATTGATGCAATCGGCGCTCTGTTAGGGATTGCGCTGATCTCCACGGCTCCTGCATACATTCTCTATTACCGTATTCTCTTCGCGGCAGGTCCAACTAATCTGTTTCTCGTCACGTTGCTCATGCCGGTTACGGCGCTCGCCCTTGGCGTGCTGATCTTCGGCGAGCGGCCGAGTGCAGCCGCGATCGCTGGTATGGTCATCATCGGCGTGAGCCTGCTTGTCATTGACGGCAGGCTGCTCAAGTCTCACCGATCGCCGCGCGATGGTTGACGCGTGTTCAACCAGCCGGTCAACTTGTCGGAAGATCGTCAAGCAATAGTTCGGCTTCGTTTCAACTTGGCAATGATAACTTACCCGTGCCTATTCGGCACGTTGCTGAGGCTTGTCGGTCCACTCCGGCGGTGCTCCGAACTTGCCAGCAACGACTCCCACAAGGCCAGGAGAGCGGCCGAAATCGTCGCATGCCGTATATTTCGGTGCGCCACCTAACCAAGACTGGACCCGTTGACCGGATGGCAGCGAGAGGTCCAGCGCCTGTGGCTCCTTGCCCGTAACGAGCATCCGGGAGAAGTCATTGCCGAAATTAGTTGCTAGGCTGTAGGCGTCGCCGACTTCGGAGACGCGCGGTTTGTCCGTGATCGAGTTCGCGGCCCGCGCCCATACCATTGCGGCGCGCTGAATACCGGCCTGGTCTATGGCTTCCGCCTCAACGGCGAGACCACCCAGGCCCACAGGAAGGCGCGGGACGCCGATCGGCAGTACCGCGCCAGTGCCCAATGTCACTGCGGTGGATACTCCGGCAGCTGTCATGTCTGTCGGCATAACATCGGTGACAACGGTCCGTATGGTCAGGTCAGCAGCTTCGATTAGCGGGACAACTTGAAACTTGTCGCTTAGTGTAACGCAAATCTCACGATTGAGCGCGGTGGCGATCAGCGCGCGATCCTCGTCCTTCTTTACGCGATACAAGGCATCCTCGGCAAATGCCACTGGAGCGATCCGCACCGTTTTCACTGACAATAGAGCATTGGGATCAATGTAGTTCCTCGACTTGGAGAGCATCCCCTTCTGCTCACCAAGATTCTGGTAAGTTGCCAGCGTGCCAGACGTTTTTGCAGGCATCGATGCGCATCCGGCCACCGTGAGGATGAGTGGCAGAGAGGCCACCCTCGGAAAAGAGGTGAGCATTGCGGAGCCGTTGAATAGACGGAGATGTTGAGCAGGTTGTTGCAGGTTTGTGGGCGCTGGTTTTAAGGCGACAGATTTCCTCACGTGATCGGCTCCAGATATAAGATGCAGGAGCGTATCTATTTATGCGATTAAGGCGAAATCAAGATGCTGCGTCGCATCTTAATCGAGCGCAAAAGTGAGAATAAATCGCCAGCCTAATTATCGACCGTCAGATGCCCAAGCCTCTCACCCGCCCCAACTGCCACGACACCGAACCGCCTTGCACAACGCCCATAACCTCGCGGCCGAGCTGGCGGTCGATGACGGGTCGCCATGGGACAAGCGTGAACTCGTGACTCTGCTCAACCACGGCAAACTTGCCGCTCGATAGCTGCACGGTCCCGGTGAACTTGCCGCTGACGATTTCTCCGTCTGTCGCGGCGCGGAACGGCAGCGCCTTGCTCGCGGCGATCTCCGCGCCGACGCTGGCAACCTCGCGCTCGCGCAGGGTGGCGAGAAGATTGCGCCGGTAGAAGGTTCGGCCGTCTCGGCTGCGGCTGGCGTCGCCCTGGTCGATATGATGTTCCCGCCGCTGGTCCATCGCCTCGCGCACCTGCTGGCCGAAGCCGGCCGACGCTAGGTCGGATGCGTCGGGCGACACCAAGCGCCGGTCCAGCCAGGTCGCGCCATCCGCGCCGATCTGCTTTTCAAGGTCGAGCACCGAAAGCACGCGAACGCTTGCCTGCCGATTCCGGCCGGCATCGTAAGCGGTGGCGCGGCTCTCGAAATCGTCGGGGATGCGCCATTGGTCCGCGTCGATCCGCTCGACGATCCCGGCGCGGCGTAGCGCCTCCAGCCGGCGCACATGGGCATCGACATAACCCTCGTAGTCGCCGCCCGGAACGCGGCCCTCGAACTTCGCTCGTTCCAGATGGCGGCTCGGCCGATAGACGCCATCCTCGGCGATGGCGGCAATGGTCCGGTCGGATGGTCGCTGTGTCGTATCGGCCGGGCCGATCTCGACGACGCTGCCGATCCGCGCATCCTCGACGCGGGCCGGCTCGATCCCGGCGACGTGATGGGTCCGGCCGTCGATGCCATCCACCACGACGGTCAGGTTCTCGCCCAGCTCGTCGGACAGATACTTATCGACGACGCGGCCGACGATAGGCGTTTCGGGCGGCCCGTCGTGGATATGGAAGGTCATGGGATCGCGCTCCAGGCCATCGGCCTTTAGCGCCTTGTGCATGTTGCGGATGATGTCGCCGCGCTCGCCCAGCTCGCGCAAGGTCGGCTCCATCCGCTCGCCCAACTCCCAAACGCCCGGCGCGTGCTCGGTCGCCAGTCCCATTTTCTCCAGCTTCGCCAGCCGACGCAGGCGCAGCGTGCGATTGAATTGCCGCCTATGGTCGTCCGGCTCATGGCGAAGGTCGAGGAACCGTTCGTCGGCTTCCTCCGTCATGGCCCTGTCGATGCGGGTGAAACGGTCCTGGTCGATCTCGGCCGACAGCTTGCGGCTCTGCTCGATCTCGGTCACGGGTCCAAGCTCCAGCGTCGTTAGCTCGCCCGCCCGCTCGCGGATGCCGTTGGCGAGATAGTCGCCGTTGATGACAAGATTCTCGCCCAGGTCGTCCTTGCCCCGGACGATGACATGCACATGGGGATGGCCCGTGTTGTAGTGGTTGACCGCGACCCAATCGAGTTTCGTTCCAAGGTCGGCCTCGATCTGCTGCATGAGGTCGCGAGTGTGCGCGGTCAGGTCGGTCAGGTCCGCGCCGTCCTCCGGCGAGACGATGAACCGGAACTGATGCCGATCCTCCTTGCCGCGCTCAACGGAGGCGTCGCCATCGGCACGGTCCTCGGTCGCGGAATAGAGCTGGCCGCGCTCGCCGTCGCGCGATGTGCCATCGCGCTGGATATAGCGCAGATGGGCGGCGGACTTACCGTTCCGGCCGGCATTCTGGACATAGCGGCTCTTGACGACGACGCGGCGCATTCCGGGCGCGTTGTGCCGCCAGCCGCCCGACAAGGTGCGCGCGCGAACAAAGGCCGCACCGCGCCCGCGTTGCAGGCCCGGCCCCTTGGTCAAACGCGAGGCTTTGCCGCTCTTGCCGGTCGGGCTTTTGCCTGGGCGCTGTGCTGAACGCGGCGACGATCTGGACGGGCTGGCGCTATGCTGCCGGGCGATCTTCTTGGCCTGGCTGAAAAAGCTATTGGTCTTCCCCGGCCGTGCGTCGGATCGGATGCGGCCGGGCTTCGGCCGGAAGCGGTTTTCGTCGTCGGCGCTCAAGGATGCGCCTCCGGCCAGAACTCAAGGAAATCGGGCGTTCGGCGGCCATGGTGCCGGTCGAAACCCCGCAAAGCCAGGGCTTTGCACAAGATCGCGGCACGCGGAAGCAAAAAGCATGGTGCCGCTCGCGGCCCACCTAACCAGTGTGCAGACAACAACAATTTCAGAAATCCGGCCGACCTAGTGCCGGTTTCCTTTATCTTGCCCTCCGCCTTTTCTGCCCTTTCCGCCCTTCCTGCCCTGAATCCAGCCAAGCGCAAACCTGCCTGCTTGCACACCGACATGAGCACCGCCGAATGCGGGAACGCCGTCCTCATGGCGCTCCTCCATCGCTCGCGCGGGCCACGAAAATGCTGCCTTCCTGCGGCTCCGTATCGGCGAGATCGCCTACCGGACCGGTCGCGCGAGCGTCGCCGGATTGCGGCTCGGATGACGGCGCGGCGGTCGGTCGACGGTCGCCCGAGCGCGCGACGAACAGCGGAGCGGCGCGCCAATCCGGCGGCGTTGGTGGTGCAGGCGTCGCCATCTCGGATGCAGCCGCGCCGCCGAGAACCGGCACCAACGCGGCGACATAGGCGCGAGTCTCGGCGGGTAGAACGCGACCGGTCGCGAGATATTCGTCATAGCGGCCGGGACCGGCATTGTAGGCCGCGAGCATCGCGGCGACATTGCCGTAACGGTCCCACATTTCGCGCAGATAGGCCGTGCCCGCCATGATGTTGTCGCGCGGTTCGTAGGGATCGCGACCAAGACGATAGCGAACGCGCAAGCCTGCCCAGGTGTCGGGCATGACCTGCATCAATCCCATCGCGCCCGCTGACGAGATCACACGGACGTCGCCCGCGCTTTCGGCGCGCAGCACGGCGCGAATCCACCGCTCGGGAACGCCGAAGCGCTGCGACGCCTCGGCGATATGAGCGCCATAGGGATCGGCGGTGACGCTGCGCGCGACCGGTGCGGACTGAGCGACCGTAGCGGTCGGTCCCGCGCAGAGCGTGAACACGCCGACAAGCATGAGAACAGCATAACGAGGTACGAACCTGTCTCCGCTATGCCGCCAGCCTGCCAGCGTGCTCGCTGCGGTCAAGGGTGCGCGCGAGGCGCCGGCCGATGGCCGCCCCTGACCTTCACTGCGCGCGCCGGCCGTCCTGCGGTCGAGCGGGACGAAGGAATGAGACGGCTTATCCGCGAACAAAGGAATAAGGACTTTGAGCGCGAGGATGGCGCGAGAACGCATGGCGTTCAGTCCCGCTCATCGCGCGGTTTCGGACGGCTCCAGTGCAGCGACCACGACGTGCCCGCATCGTCGTCACGGAACAGGTTGGCGCGGATCGGCTGCGGCAAGGCGGGATCGTCGAGCAGCACGGAAAGATATTCGCCGGCTTTCTCGCCGGTGCGTTTCCAGGCCGCGCCGATCTCCGGCCCGTCGTCCGCGCCATGATGAACGCGATAGTCCGGCGCATTCTCCGCGTCGGTGTGCTCGGCGGGAACGATGGTGAGTTCGCGGTAGAGCGTGAGCGTGTGGACGCGGCCGGTGAAGCCGGTTTCGTCGCGCGTGAATTGACCGATCTGGGGCATGGGTAGTCTCCTGCGGTTGTGGATTTGGGGGGGTCAGTGTGTCGGCGCGCGCCATTCGTAGCGGCCGTGGCCTTCCTCATCGGTCCAGAGCGGCAGCGCCCGGCCGATGACGGAACTTGCGGGGATGGGTCCAAAGTAACGGCCGTCGAGGCTGTCGCGGACCTCCCAATTCATGAGGAAGATTTCGCCGTCGCCGATGACGCGGCAGCCCTGCCAGACGGGCAGATCGCGGCCGATCCGGTCGCGTTGCAGGGCCTCGCCCATCTCCACGCCATCGACGGTGATGGCGCGGCCGGCGCGGCAAACGCGCTGTCCGGGCAGGCCCAAGATACGCTTCAGGAGCGGCACGCCGCGCCCGACATAGCCGCGCTCGACCATGAAGGTGGCGAGCGGTTCGGGCGGCACGACGGCGACCAGCTCGGGCACGTCGATCCGCTCGACCGGCTCGACGGTGTAAAAGCCGATCGGCGCGCTCGCCGTGGCGTTCCAGATCAGTTTGGTCGGCACGTCGAACGCGCTGGTGGCGGCGATGGTGAGCACGGCGAGCGCCGTCACCGCGAGCGTGCGGCGGCGGGTCATGGCTCGATCCTCCGGCGATGCAGCCAGGCGGCGTGCCGCTCGGGCGTATAGGCGTGCGGCTCGAGATTGGCGGTCAGCCGGTTGTGGACGTGCCGCCAGTGATCGGGTGACGCATCGGCCGGATCGAGGCCGAGCGCTTCCACCGCGTCGATGGCGGCAAGCACGCGCTGCACCTTCGGCCAGCTATCGAGACGCAGCAGGATGTCGCCGCCGGGGCGCACGAAGGGCAGCGTCTGGAACGGTTCGCCGCGGCCGATGGCGCGCACGATGTCGATGCGCGAAATGATCGTGCCGTGTTCGCCGGACGCCCAGCGGACGAATGCGAACACGCTGTTCGGCGCGAATCCGACCACGCTGCGGCGGCGGTCGAGGATCTGTTCGTAGCTCTTGCGTCCGAACCGTATCCAGTGCTCGACCTTGCGTTTCTCAAAGGTCAGTTCGACCAATGTGGTGAAGGGCGCTGGCCCGTCCGGCAGCAGACGGCCATGCATGCGGCGTGCCGCCTTGCCGGTCATGTCGGGTCTCCCTCAATGAGTGGAAATTCGCGGGCGAGCAGATCGCGCAGCATGTCGGCGACGGTGATCCCGCGCCGGAAGGCGACGACCTTGATGCGCCCACGCAGGTCGGGCGTGATGTCGATGGTCAGGCGGGCGGTGAACGCTTCGCCGGCGGCCTTGCCGTCCGGCGGCGTATCGGCCGCCCTGATCCAGCTTTCGGGATTGCCCGGTCTGGACGCGAAACCGGGCTTGCGGGCGCGTCCAGTCATAGTGCTCTCCCAATACCGAGACGGTCGATCTCGTCGGCCAGGGCCGCGATCTCGCGCGCGGCAGGGCTGTCGCCGTCGATTTCGGAGGCGAGCCGACCGGACTGCGCGGCGTCGGCGAAGACGACGCGCTGGCCAATGGTCGCGCCGAGCACAGGCGGATCGTGGTCGGCGAGCGTCTCGGCTGTCTCGCGGGCGATGACGGTGCGCGCGCCGCAGCGGTTGAGGACGAAGCGAGCGGCCAACTCGGGCCGGTAGATGCGCGCCTCCCTGAGAAGCGCCAGCATCTCGGCTGAGGCCCAGCCGTCGAACGGCGAAGGTTGCACGGGGATCAGCACCAGGTCGGCGGCGAGCAGCGCGGAGCGCATGAGGCCGGCGACACGCGGCGGCCCGTCGATGACGACATGATCGGCATCGCGGGCCAGCTCCGGGGCCTCGCGGTGTAGCGTATCGCGTGCAAGACCGACGACGCCGAAGGCGCGCGGCAGGCCCTCATGGCCGCGCCGCTGCGACCAGTCGAGCGCCGAGCCTTGCGGGTCAGCGTCGATCAGGGTGATGCGCTGACCGCGCTGCGCCCAGGCTCCGGCGAGATGCAGCGCCAGCGTTGTCTTGCCGACGCCGCCTTTCTGGTTGAGGAGCGCGACGATCATGGCGCACCTCGCCGGGTGGCACCGGCACCATGCCTCGCATGCGCGCGCGTCAAAGAAGAAGAGTTAGATTCTCTGTTAGATTCTTCTATAGAGTCCGGCGCGCGATTTGCGCCTAATGTCCCGATACTGCCTGCGCCTAATGTCCCGATAGGATTCACAGGGGTTTCCACAGGCACTGTGGACAGATTTTCGGGCAGGAAACGCAGCAGTTCGCGCCCGTCGTCCCATTCGATCTGGAGGCCGTAACCGGGCAGCGACTGGCGGGCCGCGATGCGGCGAAGATCCAGCGCGAAATCGGACGGCCGCGCCAGGCTGCCGGACTTCTGGTGAAGATGGGAAATCTCGAAGGCCCAGCCCTCAGGCTGGCGTCCGGCGTGCTTGCGGGCGACGCGGTAAAGCCATCGCTCGATGCCGCCGGTGAGCAGGAAATAGGCCGGATCGATGGTGAGCACCAGCGAGCGGTCGACGACGCTGTTGTAGAACCATTCAGGCAGGACGAACTCCATGCCCTCGGCGCGGCCGGCGCGCGTCGTCATCTCTTCCCATTCGTTGATCCACGAGAATTGCCGCCGCCGCCAATGCCGGCCGTTGCGGATGGTGGTGGCGATGACGGTCGATTGCAGGCGCGCGAGCGCGGCCTTGAGCAGCAGATAGTCGCGATTGCCGGTGGCTCGCCCGATGGAACGCAGGAGCTGATAGGGCATGAAGCGGAAGAAGCGCGACGTGGCGAAGCCGTTGTTCTCGGCCGCGACGATTTGTGAGGCAGCCCAGATCAGCACGTCGGCGTCCCATATGGTCGCCATGCCGTGCTCAGGCATCGCGAACACCTGCACCTCGACATCGGCGGCCCGGTAAAGGATCGGTTTGGTGCGCGGCTTCTTCGCCAGCGAGAAGAAGGGCCGTTCCATCAAATCGCGCTGGTCGCGCGGTGCAGCATCGCCGGTTGCGACCACAAAGGGGTCGAGGCGACTGCGTTCGCTGTCGCTCTGGAGCTGCGCGGAGCTATGGTCGTCGTCGCGCAGCATCCTAGAGCTTGCTCCGCTCGTCGGGCGTCAGCGGGCGCGCGGGAAAGACCGTGCCGGCGTCCTTGTCGCGGGTGGATTTGCGGGCGCCGATCTCGGACCAGGCTTCCAGATCGCGCACGGCGTAGAGGACGCGGCCGCCGATCTTGCGGTAGACGGGGCCGGTGCCGTAGGTGCGATGTTTCTCGAGGGTGCGGAGTGAAATGCCGAGGAAGCGCGCCGCTTCCTTGGTGCGTAGAAGACGCGGCGGCAGGTCCGCGTTGCGGGTGGCCATGGAAATCACCTCCGGTTCGTCAGACAGGCGGCTGTCGGTGCCGACAGCGGGCTGTGGCGAACCATGGCGAGGGACTGGCGGCGCGTAGCGTGCCGCATTCGCGCCTATGCGCTGGCGGCACCCCTTAAACGGGCGAAAAAACCGGGATTTCAGCGGGTTTTTGCCTGCCGCATCGATTTGGCGAAGACATCGCCGCGCAGCTCGACTAAGAGTGCTGACAGAGCAGACGCGCTGCTCTGGGGCTTAGTAACCCCTGACTAGCGGTTGTTGCCGGCCGTTACGGCAACGCACTCCTTGACCCTATGGTCGGGGAGCCTGTGGCGTATACAACAGGCTTTCCGAGCTAAAGGCCATGGGGCCGTCTAGTCACGGTTACTAACTCCCCGATCACCAGGTCAGAGGGGCCATTTGCGGGGGCGCACCGCAAGCCAGGCCCTTCCGGAAAGAAGGGGAATGACAATGCGAACCCCCGTCGAACTCGATCCCGATGTGGACGATGAAGCGCCGACAGGCGGCTTCATCACCGCCTATGACGAGCGCCATTTTGTAACCTATCTCCGGCTCCTAGATGCCAAGGCCGAGGATGCGGACTGGAAGGAAGTGGCGCGAATCGTGCTGCACCGCGATCCCGTGGCCGAGGAGATGCGCACCTATCGGTGCTGGCAAAGCCATCTCGAACGCGCGCAGTGGCTGTCGCGCGAGGGCTACAAGCGGATACTGGAACAGGCGGCGGCCAACAAATCATAAGAAGAGCAACGGCCGCTAAGCGGGACTTTGCGGACTATCGCATCCGACAGACGCAGCACGGTTTTCTCCGCTCAAGCGTCGGATATCCGCTCACTGGATGGGGCGGATACAATTTCCGCCAACCTACGCTTGAGGCGTCTGAGATCGCGGCTGACGATCAACTTATGTGCCAGCCCGACCGGCACCATATACATGCGCCCGAAGGCGTTATGTGTGACAACGGATGCCGTGATCGTGAGCAGGTGATCGGCAATCGAAAGGCAGATCATGACATCAAGGTGCCGATCTCGTTCGGTCAGGACCAGCATGTCCGGAGCGCTATGTTCCACAAGAAAGAAATCCAGGCGATCACCCGCCTGAACGGCCTCACGCCGCTTGCCGGAGAACCCGCCGATCCGTTTCACGCCGAACAACGAGGATATTGCATCCCTCGTCCGGAAAGCGATGCGCATGAACGGTCCCGGCTCGGCCGTCATGAGGTTCCATGCCCTGATAGGGGTGATCTCCGCAGGTAGCTTAATCGACCTGCTGTCATGATAATCGAGTTCAGACAGCGGGCGCAGGGTGCAAACAGGTGATGCGGCTGCCAAGTATTATCTCCCGGAACATGCGAGCATGATCGTAGTGTAGATTGCCATGATCATGGCCGCCATGGGCTCATGGTGTTCCGCTTAACTATCGCCAGATCCTGTCTTCACCGGATAATGCAGCAGCAGGCGATAGCCGCCCCGCATCATCCTGATCCCGTGAGCGACAAGGCGGCGAGCCTTGTTCTTTCGCGGATCGTTCTCGAAATCCTCTTTCGTCCCGCGAAAGCCGAGCAGCACTTCGGCGATGGTGCGATAGCTCTCGCCAAGCAACCGGGCGTCCAGCGCCCGCAAGGACAGGATATGCCATTGCCGAAGCTGGCCGGGCAGAACGCCGGGAGGCGGTCCCGGTGAACGGCGTGTCAGGGATCGCCAGAGTCTTCGCGCGGCATGAAGACGAAGCTCCAGAAAACCGTCCATCGGCAGCGTGACCGCGTAAAGCGCGGCTGCATCGGGCACCGCTTCGGGTAGCCAGAACCGATGCGCGATCCCGTCGACCTGCCAGAGACCGTGCCAACCGTCGGACGCACGGCGCAGGTCGAGACCGTCGAGATGCGCCAACGTAACAATGGACTCGGTCTCGTCGTCCTTGGGCTCGACGGATGAGAGCATGACGGCCTGGGGCTGAAGATCGGGCGTCCAAAACAAGGACTGCCGATCAGCCGGCGCGTCGGGGTCTCCGGCGAAATCGCAACCCCCATCGTTGGGAGAACCTCTCCAAATGATGGGCTTCCGGCCGCTGCGTCGCAGCCAGGATATGATATTCGCGGCGATAGTCTTCGTTGCGACGAAGATACTCCCAGGCGAAACCGGCGGCGGGAATGTGCTTGGTGTGCTTGTAAGCCGCCGGTGCGCGCCAGTCGATGCTCAGCATGGCGTCACCTCCCTATGACGGGCGAGCTAGGCTGCGCCCGAATAGAGAGCTTCCGCGAAATAAGGCTGTAGTTGTAGCTGTGCTAATGAGATAGCTTGTTCGGCTAACTCGATCAATTTCTTGGTTATTTTGTTCTTAACAATGCTTGTGTTGATTCGCGAGCCGGGCGGAGCCCGGCGAGCGGCGGTCGCGTGCTTCGCGCACGGCCGCGCCGCCGATCCGCCATGCCGGATCGGCGGAAAATCGACAAAACCGGAAAGTCTGAAAGGCGGGAAACCGTAGAGCCGGTTTCCCGGCTCTACGGCATTGCGGTCATCGCGTCTTCAGGCGCTGCATGCCTTCGGCCAGCGTCCAGAGCGCGCGGTTGAGCGTTACATTCTGGTCGATGCCGTTGATAGCGCGGGTTTGGCTGCGGCGAATGCGGCCTTCGGCGTTGCGCTTGCTGCCGTACAAGCCGCCACGAATGATATTCTCCTGAATGGCGTTGAAGGTCATCCAGAGGCTTTGCCCCATATCTTCGCGGCGGCGGGGCTGGATGATCTGCTCGGGGCGGACGGGGCTTTCGTCCTCGCTATAGCGCGCGACAAGGCTCGCCTCGGCCAGAACGTGGCGCTCATCCGCCGACAGGGTGATTTCCTTCATGGTTTCGCTGGCGTCGATCAGGCGCGGGAAGTCCTCGGCGACGGTGTAAACCCCTTCGATGATGTCATGCTGGATATTGCCCTTGTGCGGCACGCGAACTTCTTCGAAGCGCTCGCCCGCAACCAGACTGTTGGTGCAGACGAAACGCAGCATGCCGGCAAACATCTGGTAGCTGCTGGTTCCGTCATGCGAATTGACGACGATAACCTCCGCCGCCTCGGGCTTGCCGATGCCGTCATCCCGGCGCAGGCGCAGCATGTGCTTGGCGTGGCCGTGGCGGCTGCCATCGCGCGGGACCGACTGGACAGCGAAGAACGGGAACCATCCCTCCCGCCGCAACCCCTCCACGATGTCGATGGTGGGGACATAGACGTAACGCTCTGAGCGGCTGTCATGCGCCTCGCGGGCGAAGATGGACGGGACGTGCCGATAAAGTGCCTCGTTGTCCAGCGGCTCCCGCCCGCTGATCTGGTGCGAGTTGCGGCCGAACCGGGTGGCAAGGTGATGATAGGTCATGGTCTTGATCCTTTGGCTTGGGTTGGAGCGCAGCGCTGCGCTGCAACCCTGGCCGTCGCCGAGACCGGGGGGTGCAAGGCGCAAGGGAGACGCGACGGAGGGGGATCACCCGGCCTGCACGGAACGGAGGAACGACGTGGAGGAAGGCTGGGGAAACCGTCTCGGCTCCCTTGCGCCGCGCCAGGGGGCAGGCCCCCAAGCAACCGGCCCGACCGGAGGGGACCGGAGGACGGGTGACAAGATCTGATCGGGATCGCAAAACCGGAGAACCGGAAAACCGTATATCCCGATCTCCTTATTTCCTGACAAGCGGCTGCATGAGCATGAACAAGCCCCGCTCGGGTGAGCGGGGCTTCTTGGGTGCCGGCCTCAGTCGCCGATGCGGCGGGACCAGATGAGGTTGTGGCCGCTGCCGTCCTCAGCTTCGACCAGGCTGGCGTAGATCGGCGCCGGGAAGCTCGGATCGTCCAGCTTGACGGAGAGGTATTCGCGCTGCGTCTCGCGAGCGGTCTTCTTCCAGGCCGCGCCGAATTCGGCGTTATGTGGTGCACCACATAACACCGATTATGCGGAGAGCGGGATTATGCGGAGCACTGGCCTGTGAGGTCTGTGTTGACACCGGTTTCGGCGGGGTTCTGCTCCGCATAATTGCGA